>JBEENR010000005.1:0-220245 GCA_041192045.1 Pseudomonadota bacterium
CAGCATTCCGCACGACTGGTACCGCAACAGCCCGATTGCGCAGTTTGAGGGCTATTACGCCAGCATCTTTTACAGCCACTTTGCCGCGCTGGGCCTGGACATTCGGCTGGAAGACACCAGCAACCACGGGCGCATGGACATGACCGTGCTGTTCCAAGGCTGCGTTTGGATTTTTGAATTCAAGGTGGTGGAACTGATGCCCGAAGGGCGGGCATTGCAGCAAATCAAAGACCGGGCTTATGCCGACAAATACCGCGCTAGGGGCGAACCCATCTATTTGGTGGGTGTGGAATTCAGCAAACAAGACCGCAACATTGTTGCCTTTGATATAGCCAGCGGCTGATGCCTGATGTTCAGTCTTGCCGCAGTGTGTCCGGCGGCAGCTGGTCGATTTCGGTCAGCAGTTGCGCCAGTGCGCGCCCGGCGGCATCCAGCAGGGCGTGGCCTTTGTCGGCGGTGGCGGCTGCGGCGTTGCCCGCTGCGCCTTGGGGGTTGTAGTCCTGCATCTGCCAAGCCAGTTTGGCGCTGCGGCCATTGCCCAGAATCGGGAAACGCTGCGCCCGCTCTTGGGCGGTGGACGGGAAGTCTGCCGCCCGTGCCATGCGCACCTGTTGCGGGGCCAGGGCCAGCATCATGGAGGTTTCCATGTCGCCCGCGTGAATGCCGAAGCGGTGTTCGCTCGCCGTAAAGCGCTGGCCCACGTCCTCGCCGTCGGGGCCGTGCAAGGGCAGGTTGAACCAGCTGGTGCTGTACACCAACATGCCCAGCCGGGCGCGCAGGTCGCGGGCCACCAAATCCAGCGCGCCCACTTGGCCGCCGTGGGCATTGAAGAGCACCAGTTTCTTGATGCCACTGGCGGCCACGCATTCGCCGATTTCGGTCCACAGGCGCAACAGGGTTTCGGATTTCAGCGTCAGCGTGCCCGCAAAACGGGCGTGTTCGGGGCTGAAGCCCACGGCTTGTGTGGGCAAAAAGAGCGCAGGCAGGTCGGGCGCTAGGTGTGGCAGCGCCGCCGTGACGATGCCGTTCACCAAGTCGGTATCCACCGACAGCGGCAGGTGCGGGCCGTGCTGTTCGGTGGCCCCCAGCGGCAGCACGGCCATGGTGCGCTGTAGGTTCAACGCGGCAAAGTCAGCCGTGGTCAAGTCGGCCCAGAAGCGGGGCCGTGGTGGTGTTGCAGCGCAAGTGTGAGGCGCGGTGTGATGTGATGAGCTGGACATGGTGGAACGGCAGGGGGCTAATCGGTATCTGAGCGTTGACTTATATTCGCTGCGCCCTGGGCGAGAGCCCATTTTGAACCTGCTCACTGTGCCATGACCCTCAAATCCTTTTCTGATTTTGGTGTTCCACCATCCGGCCTGCTGGGTCGGGTGACGGGGGCGTGGTGGCTGTGTGCGCTGGTGCTGTGGCTGGCTTGGTGGCCGGGACTGGTGCAGGCGCAGGGCGTGTTGTCGCTGGGCAAACCGCCGGTGGTGCAGACCGAACAGGTGCGCGCCGAACTGCTGGCCCATGCACCGCAGGGCGCAGCACCCGGCCAGAGCGTGTGGCTGGGCTTGCAACTGACACACCAGCCGCATTGGCACACCTACTGGAAAAACCCCGGTGATTCGGGCTTGCCCACCGAGCTGCAATGGAGGCTGCCCGCCGGGGTGACTGCCGGTGAAGTGGCTTGGCCCACACCGCGCAAATTCCCGCTGGGATCGCTGGCCAATTACGGTTTTGACGGCACCGTGCTGCTGCCCGTGCCGCTGACGATTGCCCCAACGTTCAACGGCACGCACATCGACATTCAGCTCTACGCCACTTGGCTGGCCTGCCGCCAAGAATGCATTCCCGAAGAAGGCAGCTTCAACGTGCGCCTGCCGGTGCAGGGCTCCACCGCCTTGCACAGCGCAGCATTTGAAGCCGCGTTCGCCGCTGCACCCGTGAGCCAAGCCCCTGCGGGCAGCAGCTTGAAGCCAGAACCCGGCTGGCTCAACGTGGCCCTCGATGGCCTGCCCGCCAGCTGGCGCGGCCAGACGCTGGAATTCTTCCCCGAAACCAGTGGCCTGATTGAACCCGGCGCAGCTTGGACGCAACACTGGGCAGGCGGTCGTTGGACGGCACGCATCCCGCTCTCGCCACAGCGTGCCGACAGCCCGAGCTCGTTGCCGCTGGTGGTGGCACAGGCCAAACCGGCTGGATCAGGGCCGGGCAGCGCGGGTGTGCAGATGCAGGTGCCCGTACAGGGCCATTGGCCCCCCGCTGCACCCCTGCCCGCTGCGGTGCCCGAGGCCCTGCAAGCCGCGCTGGATGCCAATGCCGCCCGCGCCGCTGCCGCGCCCCTGGTCAGCAGTGGCCCGTCCATCACGCTCTGGGCTGCGTTGCTGGGGGCCTTGCTGGGCGGCATCATCCTGAACCTGATGCCCTGTGTGTTCCCGGTGCTGACCATCAAGGTGCTGGCTTTTGCGCAGCACGCCGACGACCGCGCCGCCCACCGCGCCAACGGCTTGGCCTATACCGCCGGGGTGGTGCTGAGCTTTCTGGCCCTGGGTGGCCTGCTGCTGGGTCTGCGCGCCGCGGGCGAGCAACTGGGCTGGGGCTTTCAATTACAAAGCCCGGCGGTGGTGGCGGCACTGGCCATGCTGTTCACCCTGATTGGCCTGAACTTGGCGGGCCTGTTTGAACTGGGCAGCATCCTGCCCAGCCGCGTGGCCAGCTTGCAGGCCCAAAACCCTACGGCAGATGCGTTTTTAACCGGCGTGCTGGCCACCGCGATTGCATCGCCCTGCACGGCACCCTTCATGGGCGCGTCGCTGGGCCTGGCTATTGGCCTGCCCCCGGTGCAGGCGCTGGCGGTGTTTGGCCTGCTGGGCTTGGGTATGGCGCTGCCGTATTTAGCGGCCAGCTGGTGGCCTGCCGTGGCGCGTGCCTTGCCCCGTCCCGGTGCGTGGATGAACACCTTCCGCCAGCTCATGGCCTTTCCTATGCTGGCTACCGTGGTCTGGCTGCTGTGGGTGCTGGGCCAGCAAACCGGCATTGACGGGGTGGCTGCCCTGCTGCTGCTGCTGGTGGCGCTGGCGCTGCTGGTGTGGGCGCTGGGCCTGCACGGCAAAACCCGGCGCGTGCTGGCGGGCGTGTCGCTGCTGGGTTTGCTGTGGCTGGGCTGGGCTGTGGTGCCAACGGTCACCCGCATGGCCGAGGCCAGTACCGAGGCCAGCCCTGCCACGCCGGGCAGCACGTCGGGCAGTGCTTGGCAAGCCTGGAGCCCCGAGCGTCAAGCCAGCCTGCTGGCCGAGGGCCGCCCGGTGTTTGTGGACTTCACCGCCGCTTGGTGCGTCACCTGCCAATACAACAAACGCACCACCCTGGCGGATGCGGCGCTGCTGGCCGACATGGCCGCCAAAAACGTGGCCCTGCTGCGCGCCGACTGGACGCGCCGCGACCCCGCCGTCACTGCCGCCCTGGCCAGCCTAGGCCGCAACGGGGTGCCGGTGTATGCCCTCTACCGCCAGGGCCAGCCCCCGCAGGTGCTGTCTGAAGTGCTGAGCGTGGCCGATGTGCGGGCGGCGCTGGCGGGGTGGTGAGGTGATCTGGCGCACCATGCGTTCCCCCAAGTTCTGGGTTTTGCTCTTGCTGCTGGCGGGTGTAGCGGCTTTTGTGGCGCTGGACTGGGGCCGGTACTTGAGTTTTGAGCAGCTCAAGGCCAGCCAGGCCGGACTGGCCCAGTGGTATGCCGATGCGCCGCTGGGGGTGGTGGCCGCGTACTTCGGCTTGTATGTGGCGGCCACGGCGCTGTCCATGCCGGGGGCTACCTTCATCACCTTGGCGGGTGGGGCTTTGTTTGGGTTGTGGCAGGGCTTGTTGATCGTGTCGTTTGCGTCAACCCTGGGTTCTACGCTGGCTTTTCTGGCTGCGCGTTTTGTGCTGCGCGACTGGGTAGAGGCCCGGTTTGCTCAGCGGCTGGCGGCCATCAATGCCGGGGTTGAAAAAGAGGGCGCGTTTTACCTGTTCACGCTGCGGCTGATGCCGGTGGTGCCGTTCTTTTTGATCAACCTGCTCATGGGCTTGACCCGCATGAAGGTGTTCACCTTTTACTGGGTCAGTCA
This sequence comes from Pseudomonadota bacterium, assembly GCA_041192045.1. Taxonomy (GTDB): domain Bacteria; phylum Pseudomonadota; class Gammaproteobacteria; order Burkholderiales; family Burkholderiaceae_C; genus Hydrogenophaga. The sequence continues at coordinate 4,089 of JBEENR010000005.1, forward strand.
GCTGGGCATGCTGGCGGGTACGGCGGTGTATGTGAATGCGGGTACGCAGCTGGCCCAGTTGGATTCGTTGCAGGGCATTTTGAGCCCGGCGCTGCTGGGCAGTTTGATGCTGCTGGGCGTGTTTCCGCTGCTGGTCCGCCGGGTGGTGGCAGCTGTGCAGCAAGGCCGGGTGTATGCGCGCTGGGCGGGGCAGCGCCCCCGCACGTTTGACCGCAACCTGATCGTCATTGGCGGCGGGGCGGGTGGGCTGGTCAGTGCTTACATGGCGGCGGCGGTCAAGGCCAAGGTGACGCTGATTGAGGCGCACAAAATGGGTGGCGACTGCCTGAACTACGGTTGTGTGCCCAGCAAAGCCTTGATCAAAAGCGCCCGGCTGGCGCACCAGATGCGCCATGCCGAGCGCTACGGCCTGCAAGGTGCAGAGCCTGTCTTCAGCTTTCGGGCGGTGATGCAGCGGGTGCAGGCCGTCATCCGCGCCATTGAGCCGCACGACAGCATCGAGCGCTACACCCGCTTGGGCGTGGAGGTGTTGCAGGGCTATGGCCGACTGGTCAACCCCTGGACGGTCGAGGTGGCTTTGCAGGACGGCGGCACCCAGCGCCTGACGGCCCGCAGCATCGTGATTGCCACCGGAGCACGCCCGGTGGTGCCCCCGCTGCCGGGGCTGGATGCCGTGGGCTGTGTGACCAGTGACACGCTGTGGGAGGCGTTTGCGCCGTTGGACGAAGCGCCCCGGCGGCTGCTGGTGCTGGGCGGTGGCCCCATTGGCTGCGAGTTGGCGCAGAGCTTTGCGCGGCTGGGCTCGCAGGTGACGCAGGTCGAAAGGGGCGCACGGATACTGGAGCGCGAAGACCCCGAGGTGAGTGAGCAGGTGCAGGCCGCACTGCAAGCTGACGGGGTGGCGGTGCTGACGGCTCACCAGGCCCTGCGCTGCGAGGTGGTCGGTGGAGAAAAAACCCTGGTGCTGGCACACGCGGGCACCGAACGGCGCGTGGTGTTTGACCAATTGTTGTGCGCCGTGGGCCGTGAGGCGCGTTTGCAGGGCTATGGGCTGGAGGCGCTGGGCATTCCGACCGAGCGCACGGTGCTGACCAACGAATACCTGCAAACCCTCTACCCCAACATTTACGCCGTGGGCGATGTGGCCGGGCCGTTCCAGTTCACCCACACCGCTGCGCACCAAGCTGGGTATGCGGTGGCGAATGCGCTGTTTGGTGAATGGAAGCGCTTCAAGGTGGACTACCGCGTCATCCCACGGGCCACCTTCACCGACCCTGAGGTGGCGCGGGTAGGTCTGAACGAGCAGGAAGCCCGCGCCAAAAACATGGCTTACGAGGTGACGACTTACGGCATGGACGACCTAGACCGCGCCATGGCCGACAGCGAGGCGCACGGTTGTGTGAAGGTGCTGACGGTGCCCGGCAAAGACACGATTTTGGGTGTGACCATCGTCGGCACCCACGCGGGCGACTTGCTGGCCGAGTTTGTGCTGGCCATGAAACACGGCCTGGGTCTGAACAAAATGCTGGGCACCATCCACACCTACCCCACGCTGGCCGAGGCCAACAAATACGCAGCCGGTGAATGGAAACGCGCCCATGCACCCCAGCGCTTGCTGGCTTGGGTGCAGCGTTACCACGACTTCAGGCGGGGTGCTTGATGAGGGGCTGGTTGATGGGCTGATCGAGGCTGTAGCTTGGCCAATCCAGCCGCAGGCCACTCACAAACTGCCGCGCCTCACCGGTGAGGGGGTCGGTGAAGGCAATGGCCTGTGCCAACAAGTGCAGCGGCTGGCTGAAGTCTTCGGGGTCTTGCGGGCCACGCCGCACCACGGGGTAAAACTGATCGCCCACCAAGGGCAGGCCCAGGGCATTCATGTGGACGCGCAGTTGGTGGCGCTGGCCGGTGACGGGCTCCAGCCGGTAACGCCCCCAGGGGCCGTGCGTCTCCAGCAGGCTGATGCGGGTTTCGCTGTTGGGCTCGCCGGGCACTTCTTGCATCCTGAAAAACGCGCTGGGGTCTTCAGCCAGCCGACTGCGCCGGTGCTGCTGCCAAGTCTGCCCGACTGGCAGGGCGGGCAGGGGTGGGAGTGGGGCGATGGCCTCATACACCTTGTGAACCTGCCGCTGGCGGAACAGCGCTTGGTAGGCGGCACGGTCGCCTTCGCGCACGGCAAACAGCACCAGCCCGGCGGTTTCGCGGTCAATGCGGTGGATGGGGCTGAGCTGGGCCAGCCCCAGGCGTTGCTTCAGCCGCACCAGCAGGCTTTGCTGCACATAGCGCCCGCCGGGCGTGACGGGCAGAAAGTGCGGTTTGTCCACCACCAGCAGGTGTTCGTCTTGGTGGCAGATGCTTGCTTGAAACGGTATTTCGGGCTCTTGCGCCAGCGTGCGGTAGTAGTGCACCCGCGTGCCGCCCCGGTACGCCGCATCGGGCGGCAGGGCTTGCCCGGCTTCGTCCAACACATCGCCCGCTTGCATGCGGGCTTGCCAGTCGGCACGGCTGACGGTGGGTAGGCGCTGGCTCAAAAAGTCGAGCACGCTGGCCCAGGGCGCTGCACCGGGCCGCGCAGGCGGCAGGGCGATGCAGCTGGCCGATACGCCGTGGCGCATGGGCAGCGGTGTACGGGGTGGGCGTGGCATGGTGGACAGGTGTTGTTTCAGCGCAAGCCGGTGCGGTTATGCTGAAAGCCTTTTGGGTTGTGGCGGTCTGACCGTCTTTTTATCACTGGAGTGAATGATGAAGATGCATGCAAAACAGAGTCATACAACGCGCCTGCTGGCGGTGCTGCTGTGCGCGGTGGGCCTGAGTGGCTGTACCGTGCTGGCGGTGGTCGATACAGCCGCATCGGCGGCGGTGGGCGTGGCCGGTGTGGCGGTGGATGCGGCAGTGGGCACCGTCAAGCTCGGCGGCAAGGTGGTGGGCAAAGCGACGGATGCCGTGCTGGGCACCGATAAATAAGCTGGCTGAGTCGGCCTTAGACCCGCTGAAACACCAAGTCCCACACACCGTGACCCAGGCGAAGGCCCCGGCTTTCAAACTTGGTCAGGGGCCGGTAGTCGGGGCGGGGCACATAGCCGCCGTCGGCTGCTTGGGCGGTGTTGCGCAGCAGGGGTTCGGCGCTCAGGACTTCCAGCATTTGCTGGGCATAGGGCTCCCAGTCGGTGGCCAGGTGCAGGTAGCCGCCGGTTTTCAGGTGGCGGGCCAGCCGGTTGACGAAGGGCGGCTGGATCAGCCGGCGCTTGTGGTGCCGGGTTTTGTGCCACGGGTCGGGGAAGTAGATGTGAACACCGTCTAGGCTGGCCTCGGGCAGCATGTGGTCCAGCACCTCGACGGCATCGTGTTGCAGGATGCGGATGTTTTCAATGCCTTCTTCGCCGCAGCGTTTCAGCAGTGCGCCCACACCGGGCTCGTGGACTTCGCAGCACAAAAAGTTGTCGGCTGGCCGGGCCTGGGCAATTTGTGCGGTGGCCCCGCCCATGCCAAAGCCAATTTCCAAAATCAGCGGCGCGTCTCGGCCAAAGGCGGCAGCGGCATCCAGCGGGGCAGCGGTGTAGGGCAGCAGCAAGCGCGGCCCATACTGCTCAAACGCCCGTTGCTGGCCTGGTCCGGTGCGGCCTGCCCGCAGCACATAACTTTTAATCACCCGCATAAAGGGCGCTGCTGCGCCGTCGCCCGCTGGGTGGGTGGGCTGCTCGCCCGGCGGGTGGGTAGGCGTGGCAGGGGTAGGCTGGGTTTCTGCGGTCATGGCAGTGGGCTCAAGGGCCAAAAAAGCGCCGATTTTAGGTGCGCTCCCAGCCCTCACAGAGAAGCTTCCAGCATGGCGCGGTAGTCGTCGGCGCTGGCTAGGCGCGGGTTGGTTTTGTGGCAGTGGTCGGCCAGCGCGCCCGCAATCACGGGGTCGAACACATCGGGTGTCACCCCCAGAGCGGCTAGGCCGGTGGGCAGGCCCAGGCGGGCGTTCATGTCGCGGATGGCCGGGCCTAAATCGGCCGCACTGCCCAGCCCCATGGCCTGCGCCATGCGTTCTAAGCGTTGTGTTTTTTGCACGCTCTCGGCCTCTGCATTGAAGGCGATGACGGCGGGCAGAAACAGGGCGTTCAGCGTGCCGTGGTGCAGGCGCGGGTTCACGCCGCCTAGGCTGTGGCTGAGGCTGTGCACGCAGCCCAGCCCTTTTTGGAAGGCCATGGCCCCTTGCATGCTGGCGCTCATCATGTTCAGGCGGGCTTCGCGGTCTTGGCCGTTGTGGGTGGCGCGCTCAATATGCGCCCAGCCGCGTTGCAAGCCGTCTAGGGCAATGCCGTCGGCGGGCGGGTTGAATGGGGCGGCCATGAAGGTTTCCATGCAGTGGGCAATGGCATCCATGCCGGTGGCGGCGGTCAGCAGCGGCGGCAGGCCCAGCGTCAGCTCGGGGTCGAGCAGGGCGGTTTTGGGCACCAGGTGCCAGCTGTGAAAGCCCAGTTTGCGCCCATCGTCCACGATGACAATGGCCCCGCGTGCCACCTCGCTGCCGGTGCCTGCGGTGGTGGGCACGGCAATCAGGGGTGGCACTTGGGCGGTGATCTTGGGTGAGCCGCCTTCAATGGTGGCGTAGGTTTTCAGGGGGCCGGGGTGGGTGCTGGCAATGGCCACGCCCTTGGCGCAGTCGATGGCGCTGCCGCCACCCAGCGCAATCAGGCCGTCGCAGCCCTCGCGCTGGTACACCGCCACGGCGGCACGCACCGCCGCTTCGGTGGGGTTGGACGGGGTGCCATCAAACACCGCCAGCGGCAGATTGGGTAGGGCGGCGCAGGCCTTGTCCAGCAGCCCGGCGGCTTTCACGCCCGCGTCGGTGACGATGAGGGGCCGGGTAATACCGACGCGCTGGCATTCGCTGGCCAGCTGGGCCAGGGTGCCGAAGTCGATCAGGATGTTGGTGATGTACAGAATTTGGGCCATGGCTTGTCTCGCTCTGGGGTGGTGGGTAACGAGCGAAAACTATACGGCCCAGCGGCCAGATACCGGGTCGCGCCACCGACAGGGGGTGGGTATACCGGAGCTGCCAGCGGTTCAGCAACTTGTGCAATTGACGCGGGTGGGCGCATCCAAACAGGGCAGGCCTTGGCAGCAATGCGCGGTCAAAAAGCCCAGCAGCTCGTTCATGAGTGGGATGGCGGCGCGGTAAATCAGGTGCCGCCCGTCGCGCTCGCACAGCACCAGGCCTGCACGGCTGAGCTCTTTCAGGTGAAACGACAAGGCGGTGGGTGCGGTGCCCAGCACCTCGGACAAATGCCCCGGCGTGAGCCCGGCAGGCCCGGCCACCACCAGCAGGCGGAAGATTTTTAGGCGGGTTTCTTGGGCCAGTGCGCCCAGGGCTTGCACCACAGCGGCTTCGTCCATCGCGTGTTCCTTAAGGTGCTGGCGTTGGCGGCAGGCTGCGCTGGATGGGCAGGTTCAGCGTGATCAGCCAGCAGACCAGCAGCATCAGCGCCGAGCCCAGCAGCGCAGACAGCAGGCCACCCCACTGGTACAGCAAGCCCGACAGCAGGGTGCCAAAGAACCGGCCCAGGGCGTTGGCGGCGTAGTAAAAGCCCACGTCTTCAGCCGCTTTCTCGCTGCCTGCGTAGGCCAGAATCAGGTACGAATGCACCGAAGAATTGACCGCAAACGCAAAGCCAAACAGGCACAGCCCGCCCACCACCCACCACGGCAGCTGGGGGGCTTGCAGCAGCACGGCAGCAGCAATGCCCAGCGGAACCAGCGCCAAAATCAGCGACCACCAGCGGGCGGCGGGCACTTCAGCACTCAGGCCGTCAGGGCTGCGCTGGACGATGTTGGGCGCTAGCGCCTGCACCAAGCCGTAGCCAATCGTCCACAGCGCCAGGAAGCCGCCCACCATGGTGAAGGTCCAGCCCTGCGAATACAGGTACACCGGCACGCCGACCACAAACCACACATCGCGTGCGCCAAACAGGGCCACCCGCGCAGCGGCCAGCTGGTTGATGCCAGCGTTTTTGGCAAACAGTTCTTTGGCTGACTTGGACGCTTTGGCCTTGCCCATGAGCGGCGGCACAAAGCCCACCACACCCGCCAGCACCAGCAGCAGCAAGCCCGCCATGACCCACAGCGACTGCTGAAAACCCAGCGCTTGCAGCAGCAGCCCGCCCAAGAAGAAGCCAAAGCCTTTCATGGCATTTTTGCTGCCGGTGAACCAAGCCACCCACTTGAACAACTGGCCCGAGCCTTGGTTTTTGGCCTGGTCGGCGGTGGTTTTGATGGCCGATTTGCTGGCGGTCTTGGTCAAATCTTTGGCTACGCCGCAAATGCCTTGCGCCACCACCACCCAGGCCACCGACATGGCCGCTGTCCACGTTGGGTTCAGCAGCGAGAGCAGGGTGAAGCCGATGATTTGCGTGACCAGCCCCACGGTCAGCATGCGCTGAATGCCGTAGCGCGTGGCCAGCCAGCCGCCAATCAGGTTGGCCAGCACGCCCGCTGCCTCATAGAGCAGGAACAAAAACGCCAGCGTGAATGGCGAATAGCCCAGCCGGTAAAAGTGCAGCAGCACCAGCATGCGCAGCGCGCCGTCCGTCAGGGTGAAGCCCCAGTAGGCGGCGGTGACGATGGCGTAGTTTCGGGTAGCGCTGTTCATGGCGGAGCAATTACAGGCCAACGGCTTCTAGGTGACACGCCAAATCCACCATGCGGCAGGCGTAGCCCATTTCGTTGTCGTACCAGGCATAGACCTTGAGCAGGGTGCCGTCGGTCACCATGGTGGACAGGCCATCAATGATGCTGCTGCGGGTGTCGCGGGCATAGTCGGCACTGACCAGCGGGCGCATCTCAAAGCCCAAAATGCCAGCCAGCGGGCCATGGGCGGCGGCTTCAAACAGCGCGTTCACTTCTTCGGCGGTGGTGGCGCGGTTCAGTTCAAACACGCAGTCGGTCAGCGAGGCATTGAGCGCGGGCACCCGCACCGCGTGGCCGTTGAGCTTGCCCTTGAGCTCGGGGTAAATCAGGGCGATGGCGGTGGCGCTGCCGGTCGTTGTGGGGGCCAAGCTCATCAGCGCGCTGCGGGCGCGGCGCAGGTCTTTGTGCGGCGCGTCCACCACCAAATTGGTGTTGGTGGGGTTGTGCAGCGTGGTGATTTGGCCGTGTTTGATGCCGATGGATTCGTGAACCACCTTCACCACCGGGGCCAAACAGTTGGTGGTGCAGCTGGCGGCGGTGACGATGCGGTCGCGTGCCGGGTCGTACAAATGGTCGTTCACGCCCACCACGATGTTCAGCACGCCGCCCACCTTCACCGGCGCGGCCACGATGACGCGCTTCGCGCCCCGGTCCAGGTGGCCTTGGATGGTGTCTAGCGTCAAGAATTTGCCGGTGCATTCCAGCACCACATCCACACCCAGGTCGCCCCACGGAATCTCGGCGGCTGTGGCGTGTTCGCTGAACGACAGGCGCTGGTCGTTGATGCGGAGGGCGTCGGCCCCTTCGGCTTGAATATCGGCCCGCCATTTGCCCTGCACGCTGTCAAAGGCCAGCAGGTGGGCGGTAGCCGCTGCACCACCTTTGATCTCGTTGACGTGAACCACGTCGAGGCGGTTGCCCTGGCGCGGGTCGGTGCCGTCGCGCTCTGCTGCGCCGAAGGCGGCGCGCAGGGCCAAGCGCCCAATGCGGCCCATGCCGTTGATGCCGACTTTCATGGGGTGTGCTCCTTGTGCAATCAATTCAATGAAGTTTGAATTGTTCACCTGTTTTGTGTCAACGGTGTGACGGTTCGGGCTCGGCGTGGCGCGTTGCGCTGTGCTGGGGCAAGTGGGGCAGCACCACCACCGGCGAAAAGCCGCCGCCTTCGGTACGGAAGTTGGTGGTTTGCCCGGCCCAGGTGCGGGCGGCCAGCAGTTGAATCTGGCCTTGGTAGCTGTAGGCGCGCAAGTCCAGCTTCAGCCGCGTGGTGTGGTCGTCCAGGCGTACCAGGCGTTCGCTGGGTGGTACATGGGCTTGGGCCACATAGTCGCCCGCCAGAATGTCCGCCCAGACACGGCGGGTGAGCTTGTCGCCCCGGTACGCGGCGCGAGAGCCAAAGCCGGTAGCCGGTTTGAAGAACAGCTGGCGGCGCTGCGCCCACAGCGCATCGGCCTGCGCAGCCTGTACCCGCTGGGTGGCGGGCACCACCTGTTGGAGCAGGGCGCAGTCGTCCGCGCTGGCCCCCCAGGCTTGCAGCTGTGCGCGGTCAGACAGCGGTGCCAGATGGCGCTTGTTGGCATACAGGGCGTGGGTGCGTGGGCTGGGTGTGACCACGCAAGCACCGGCCTCAAAAGCCTGTTTCAGCGCGGCATGCTCGGGCGCTTCTAGGTAAAAGTCGGTCAATCGGTTGTAAACCATGTCTACTGGCATGCCTGGGGGCAGGGCGGGGTGCCACAGTGCGCCGTCGTGCCATTGCAGGTCGCGGGCATCGGCCACCACGGCTTGCAGGCCATGGCTGGCGAACAGGGCGCGGGCCATTTCAAATTCGGGCGCAAGGTATTGCTGTTCGGGCGCATCGTCCACGATCAGCACGCTGCGTAGTGGTGCAGGGCCACGCTGGGCTTGCCATTCTTGGTGGAACATGCGGATGAAGGCTTCTTCCGGGTTGTCCAGCGTTGGTGCCAGCGCACCTGCCGCACTGCTGCACAATCGGTGGGCGCGGGCCAGCGCGGCATTGAGCCAGCCGCCCCCAGCATTGCTGTTGATCTCAATCAGCTTCGGCCCTTCGGCGGCCAGATGAAAGTCGTAGCCCATGAACACGCCCGCAGGCCCCCAGTTGTGTTGGGCAATGGCTGGGGCTTGCGCCAGTGCCTGCGCCTGCCAGCCAGGCAGGGCCATGACCCGCTCCAGCGTGCTCACTGCTTGCACCAACTGGGCATGAACTTGGGCATCCAAAAACACCGCAGTGGCCGAAAACAGGTGCGGGTGGCTGTGGGTCAGCCGCTCCGTCAGGCCTTGCAGGGCGGGGCTGGTTTCCAGTTGTTCGCGCAGGCGCTGTGGCTCTAGGGTCTGGCAGGCGCAGGCCAAATTGAGCTGGTCGGCTAGGTTGGCGGGGCTGTCGCAGGTGCTGGCGGGCAGCGGGTGAGATGGGGCGGGTTTTTGCATGCGTGAACGATAGCGCATGCCTTGAAAGGGGCGTTGGGGGTATTCGGTGTAGCGCAGGTCAACGCAGCTCAGCGCTGAACATCCATTGGGTTTTCTCCCAGGCCAGCACCTCTTCGCCCAGCAGCCACGCGGACTGGGGGTAGCGTTTGGCCCAGCCAGCGGGCGTGCTCAGTTTGAATTGGCCCGCCCGGTAGCTGAGCTTGAGCGGCTCATACTCAGGCATGCGCCGGGCATGGCACAGCAGCACGGCCAAGCGCAGACACAGCAGTTGCTTGGCAAACAGCTCGTCGCCCAGCGACTGCTCCAGTTTGCGCAGCTTGCCGCGCTGACCCAGCACCAGTTCGCTCATGCGGTGCAGCTCTTGCATGGAGAAACCGGGTGCATCCACGTTGTCCAAGATGTAGGCCCCGTGGTGGTACGAGCGGTCGTGCGAAATGTGGGTGCCGATTTCGTGCAGGCGCGAGGCCCAGACCAGCTTTTGCGAATAGCGCTCTTCATGCTCATTGGCCGCGGCCACCTGCGCAAACAAGGCCGTGCTGACCGTGCTGACCCGCTGCGCTTGCGCCTCGTCGGCAGAAAACCGGCCAGCCAGCCAAGCCACGGTGCGTTCGCGCACATCGCCGCCGTCGGTGTCGCGGTCAATCAGGTCGTACAGCGCACCTTGCCGCAGTGCGCCCTGCGCGGGCAGCATCTGCTGGATGTCGAACAGGTCAAAAATGGCCCGCAGCACCGCCACCCCGCCCGAGAGCACCGGACGGCGTTCGTCCTTTAAGCCCTCGATGCGAAACGTGTCCATATGTCCCGCCTTGACCATGCGCTCCACCAGCCAGTCCAGCCCTGGGCGGGTGACCAGCCCTTGTGCCCAGCCATTGGCCGCCAGCAGGTCGGCCACTGCACTCACGGTGCCAGATGAACCATAGACCACGTCCCATTGTGAGCGGGGGAACAAGTCCAGCGCCTGATCGAGCACGGCCTTGGCGGCAATTTCTGCGGTCTTGAAGGCGCTGGCGGTGTATTGGCCGGTGCTGAAATAGCTGCGCGTCCAAGCCACGCTGCCCAGGCGGTAAGACTCCATGTGCCGCGCTTCGTAGCGCTGGCCGACGATCATTTCGGTGGAGCGTCCGCCAATGTCCACCACCAGCCGTTGTTCGTCCGATTGGGGCAAGAGGCGCGAGACACCTTGGTAAATCAAGCGGGCTTCTTCGTGGCCAGAGACCACTTCAATCGGGAAACCCAGAATCGCTTGGGCACGGCGCAAAAACGCGTCGCGGTTTCTGGCTTCGCGCAGGGTTTGTGTGGCCACGGCACGCACCTGCTGCTTTTTGAAGCCGTTGAGGCGTTCGGCAAAACGGGCCAAACAGTCCCAGCCGCGCTGCATGGCCGCCAGGGTCAGGTTTTTCTCTTCGTCCAGTCCGCTGCCCTGGCGCACGGCCTCTTTGAGGTATTCCACCCGCTCAATATGGCCGCCATGAAAGCGGCCAATTTCGAGGCGGAAACTGTTGGAACCAAGGTCAATGGCAGCAAGAAGGGTACCGTTTTGCATGGGCAGAGCTGGGTTGATGCGGCCCGTGTGCGGGCGCTGGCCGGTGGAATGCGCCGGATTGTGCGCTGAAAACAGCCCGCCACTGCCGTCTGTTGTGCAGGCTGGGTGATGGAGGTCTGAATGGGGGGCCACAGCCCCAGCTTCGGTTGCGTTTTGCGTGTATGACTGTCACATTACTGTCACAAAACCAGACTAAATTCACACCATCGAATTTGTTCCAACCTTTGATAGGACGCTCATGAACACCAAACGCACCCTCTTGAAAACTGTGGCTGCCGCCGCACTGGCCACGGTGGCCATGGGTTCTGCTTTCGCTGCCGACATCACTGGCGCGGGCGCTACCTTCCCATTCCCGATCTACGCCAAGTGGGCTGAATCGTACAAAGCGGCCACGGGTGTTGGCCTGAACTACCAGTCGATTGGCTCTTCGGGGGGCATCCGCCAAATCCGTGCCAAGACTGTGGCTTTCGGTGCGTCTGATGCGCCCGTGCCCGGTGCTGACCTGGACAAGGACGGCATGGTGCAGTTCCCCGCCATCATTGGGGGCACGGTGCCGGTGTTCAACCTAGAGGGTTTTGGCAAAGGTGAGCTGAACGTGACCGGCCCCGTGCTGGCCGAGATGTTCTTGGGCAAGATCAGCAAATGGAACGACCCCAAGCTGGCCGCCCTGAACCCTGGCAAGAAGCTGCCCGATGTCGCCATCACCATCGTGCACCGCGCTGATGGTTCGGGCACCACCTTCAACTGGACCGACTACCTGAGCAGCGTCAGCAAAGAATGGGCCGACACCGTGGGCAAAGGCCCTGCCGTCAAGTGGCCTGCCCCGACCTCGGTGGGTGGCAAGGGCAACGAAGGTGTCGCCGCCAACGTGACCCGCACCAGGGGCTCCCTGGGTTACGTGGAATACGCCTACGCCAAGAAAAACAACATCCCTGTGATGGCCTTGCAGAACAAAGACGGCAAGTTCGTCATGCCCGATGACCTGACCTTTGCGGCGGCTGCTGCGGGTGCCGACTGGTTCAGTGTGCCCGGCATGGGCGTGTCCATCGTCAACCAACCTGGTGCGCAGGCTTATCCGGTGACGACCGCCTCCTTCATCTTGATGTACAAGCAGCCCGAGAACAAAGCCGAGAGTGCTGAAGTGCTCAAGTTTTTTGACTGGGCTTTCAAAAACGGCAAGCAAATGGCCCTTGACATGGACTATGTGCCCCTGCCTGATAGCCTGACCCAACAGATTCGCACCCGCGTCTGGTCGCAGATCAATACCAAGTGATGCTCATCAGCGGATCAATCAGCGGATCAATCAGCGGGTGAGCCAGCCCGTTGTGAACCACCGGTCATGCACTGTGCTGCCGGTGGTTGTCTGTTTTATTGTTCTTCTAGGAGAACGCCATGCCAGCCTCAGCGACCATGCATCCCACCGCTTCCACTGCCGAAACATCCAGCGATCTGCCCAGTGCCTCTATGGTGGCTGTGGCGCAAAGACAGCGTGTGCAAGACGCGATTTTTCACCGCCTCACGCAGTCGTTTTCCTTGCTGGTGCTGATTGCGCTGGTGGGCATCATCGTTTCGCTGTTCATCAATGCTTGGCCTACGTTTGCCAAGTTTGGTGCCCACTTCCTGTGGTACGTGGAATGGGACATCATCAACGAAGAATTCGGTGCAGCCATTGCCATTGTTGGCACCATGCTCAGCGCCGGTATTGCCTTGCTGCTGGCGGTGCCGCTGGCTTTTGGCATTGCGGTGTTCCTGACCGAAACCTGTCCGGTGTGGTTGCGCCGTCCGCTGGGTACGGCCATTGAACTGCTGGCGGCTGTGCCGTCCATCATTTACGGCATGTTCGGCCTGTTTGTGTTTGCGCCTCTGTATGCCGACTACCTGCAAGTGCCGCTGCAATCGGTGCTGGGTGGCATGCCGCTGGTGGGCTGGCTGTTTGGCGGGGCCACCAACGGGCTGGGCATTCTGGCGGCGGGCATCATCCTGGCTTTCATGGTGCTGCCCTTCATCGCCGCTGTGATGCGCGATGTGTTCGAGATCACGCCCCCCATCCTGCGCGAATCGGCCTATGGCCTGGGTTGCACCACCTGGGAGGTGGTGCGCAAGGTGGTGCTGCCCTACACACAAAAGGGTGTCATCGGCGGTGTCATGCTCGGTCTGGGGCGGGCACTGGGCGAGACCATGGCGGTCACTTTCGTCATTGGCAACGCCAACCGCATGCCTACCTCGCTGTTTTCGCCGGGTACCTCCATTGCCTCGGTGCTGGCCAATGAGTTTGGCGAGGCAGAAGGCTTGCACTTCAACACTTTGTTTGCCTTGGGCTTCTTGTTGTTTTGCATCACCTTTGTGGTGCTGGCACTGGCCAAATGGATGACGCTACGGGCTGAGAAAGCCAAGGGCGTTTAAGCCTGCACAAGCCTGCACCCCTGACAGGAGTCACCCTCATGGACATGAAAACATCCCCTCTGTACCGCCGCCGCCAGCGTGCCAACTTGATTGGCCTGACGCTGTCCATGACGGCCATGGCGCTGGGCCTGGTCGCCCTGCTCTCCATCTTGTTTGTGCTGTTTTCCAACGGCTTGGCCGCGCTGGACATCAGCCTGTTCACCCAAGACACCCCCGCCCCTGGTTCTGAAGGGGGTGGCCTGCGCAATGCCATTGTCGGCAGCTTGATGATTGTGGGCTTGGCGGTGCTGGTCTCCACACCGGTGGGCATTCTGGCGGGCGTTTATCTGTCTGAATACGGTGACACCAGCAAGACGGCGGAATTCACCCGCTTCGTCACCGACATCATGCTCTCGGCCCCGTCCATTGTGTTGGGCCTGTTTGTGTACGCCATTGCCGTGGCCACGGTGGGCAACTTTTCGGGCTATGCAGGCAGTTTGGCGCTGTCGCTGATTGCCATTCCGGTGGTGATGCGCACCACCGAAAACATGTTGCGTCTGGTGCCCGGCAGTTTGCGCGAAGCGGCATTTGCCCTGGGTGCGCCACGCTGGAAGGTCTCCACCATGGTGTCGCTGCGTGCGGCCAAGAGCGGTGTCATCACCGGTTTGCTGCTGGCGGTGGCCCGTATCAGTGGCGAGACGGCACCGCTGCTGTTCACCGCCCTGAACAACCAGTTCTTCAGCACCAGCATGGATCGCCCCATGGCTAACCTGCCCGTGGTGATTTTCCAGTTCGCCATGAGCCCTTATGACAACTGGATCAGCTTGGCCTGGGGCGGTGCACTGCTGATCACCCTGGCGGTGCTGGTGCTCAACATCTTGGCCCGCGTGTTCTTCCGCGAAAAAGTTCGCGCCTGACCTCTTTCAGCCTTCGGAGTCTCACCATGAACGCTACTGCCATGAACAACAACGCCCAGAAACCCGCTGCGGCGGCCAGAAACGCGCTGGAAGTGCGCAACCTGAACTTTTACTACGGCAAGTTCCAGGGCCTGAAAAATGTCAACCTCGACATTGAAGAGCGCAAGGTAACCGCCTTTATTGGTCCGTCGGGCTGTGGCAAATCCACCTTGCTGCGCACGCTGAACCGCATGTACAGCCTGTACCCCGGTCAGCGCGCTGAAGGGCAGATCAACTTCTACGGCCAGAACATTCTGGACCCCAAACAAGACCTGAACCTGTTGCGTGCCCGCATTGGCATGGTCTTTCAGAAGCCAACACCTTTTCCGATGACCATTTACGACAACATCGCCTTCGGTGTGAAGCTGTACGAAAACCTCAGCAAGAGCGATATGGACGACCGCGTCGAATGGGCGCTGACCAAAGCTGCTCTGTGGAACGAGGTCAAGGACAAGCTGGGCCAAAACGGCATGAGCCTGTCGGGCGGTCAGCAGCAGCGGCTGTGCATTGCCCGCAGCGTGGCGGTCAAGCCTTCGGTGTTGCTGCTCGACGAGCCCACGTCGGCGCTGGACCCGATTTCGACCGGCAAGGTGGAAGAGCTGGTGCACGAGCTGAAGAAGGATTACACGATTGCCATCGTGACCCACAACATGCAGCAGGCCGCCCGATGCAGTGATTACACCGCGTACATGTACTTGGGTGAACTGGTTGAATTTGGGGCCACCGAGCAGATATTCTTCAAGCCCAAACGCACCGAAACCGAGGACTACATCACAGGCCGTTTTGGCTAATGCCCAGTGCCCAGTGCGTGTTGACGGTGTTCAGATCGCATTGTTAGCCTTGTTTTTTCCATTGTTTTTCAGCCCCCTTATTGTTCCGGGAGAGCTTTCATGAGTGACAAACACATTTCCAGTCAGTTTGATGCCGAGTTGAACTCCATTTCCACCCACGTACTGGAAATGGGTGGCTTGGTTGAACTGCAATTGCAGCACGCTGTGCATGCCCTGACGCATCTGAATCTGGAAGCCTCGCACCAAGTGATTGAGATCGAGGTCAAGATCAACCAGATGGAAGTGCAGATCGATCACGAGATCATTTCCATCATCGGGCGGCGCCAGCCCACGGCGCGCGATTTGCGTTTTTTAATGGCCATTTCGCGCACCACGCAAAACCTGGAGCGCGCAGGCGATGAGGTGGCCCGCATTGCCCGCATGGTCAAGTCCATCATCGAAGGGGGCTCACCCCGCAACCTGCCCACGTCGGAACTGCGGGTAGCTGCCGAACTGGCCTCTGTCCTGCTGCGCAAGTCGCTCGACTCGTTTGCCCGCTTAGACGTGAACATGGCGGTCAACATTATCAAAAGCGACGACGCGATTGACGAGGAATACAACGGCTTCTTGCGCAAACTCATCACCTACATGATGGAAGACCCGCGCACCATTTCGCCCAGCTTGGACTTGCTGTTCTTGGCCAAATCGATTGAGCGTGTGGGCGACCATGCCAAGAACATTGCGGAGCAAATCATCTTCATCGTCAAGGGTGAAGATGTGCGTCACAAACCCGTGGTCAGTGTGGAGTCGGTGGTTCGATGAAGCAGCTTGATCTGAAGTCAGCGGCTGATCCGCATCGACCATGGCGGGGACTGGCATGAGAAAGCTGCCCCGTGTGCTGGTGGTGGAGGACGAACCCGCGATTGCCGAGCTGATTGCCGTCAACCTGCGCCACAACGGTTTTGCGCCCACGGTGGTGTTTGACGGTATGTCAGCCATGCGCGAAGTCGATGCCGTCTTGCCCGACGTGATCTTGCTGGACTGGATGCTGCCGGGTGAAAGTGGTGTCTCCCTGGCGCGGCAGTGGCGCAAGCAAGAGCGTACCAAGGCCGTGCCCATTCTGATGCTGACGGCGCGCAGCGACGAGTCCGACAAGATTCAGGGCTTGGATGCGGGGGCGGATGACTACATCACCAAGCCTTTTTCAACCCAGGAACTGCTGGCCCGCATCCGTGCAGTGCTGCGCCGCCGTGCCCCAGAAACCGTCAGTGATTCGGTGCAGGTGGGTGACTTGTCGCTGGATGCGGCCACCTACCGCGTCATTTTCCGGGGCGATGAGCTGAAAGTCGGCCCCACCGAGTTCAAGCTGCTGCACTACCTCATGAAGCATGCTGAGCGGGTGCATTCGCGTGGTACGCTGCTCGACAAGGTGTGGGGTGACCATGTCTTCATTGAGGAGCGAACGGTGGATGTGCACATCAAACGACTGCGGGAATCGCTGGGTGAGGCCGCTGCCATGGTAGAAACCGTGCGGGGTGCGGGCTACCGCCTGACCCTACCCAAGCCCGCCGGACGCACACAGCCCGACCTTGGTTCTGCGTCAGCATGACTTGGCGAACTTTCGAGCTGCTGCTGCTCGTGGCATTGGGCGCAGTCTGGGGCTGGTTTGGTCAGTCTGCTGTCTGGACATTTGTCGGTGCGCTGGCGGGGGCTGTGGCTTGGGCCGTATTCGATGGGTTGCGGGCGCACAAGGTGCTGGCGTGGCTGAACAAGGCCGACCCCGGCGAGGCACCCGATGTCTCGGGCATCTGGGGCACGCTGGCAGAGCGCGTGCGCAAGCTGATCAAGAAGCACGAAAAAAAGACCCAAAGCAGCGATGACCGGCTAGAGAATTTTTTGGCCGCTATTCAGGCATCGCCCAACGGCGTGGTCTTGTTGGACACGGAAGGGCGGCTGGAGTGGTTCAACCAAACAGCCGCCAGCCACCTGGGTCTGGATTTGCAGCACGACCGGGGCCAGTATGTGCGCAACTTGGTGCGTGCACCCGCGTTTTTGGCGTATTTGTCGGCGGGTGATTTTTCAACTGAAGTCCAAATCGACGGCCCCGGAGCCCGTCCTTCGCAGCCGTCCAGAATTTCGTTGCAGGTTCACCCCTACGGCAAAAAACGCCGCTTGATCCTGACCCGCGATGTCACGGCGGTACAGCTCGCTGAAGCCATGCGGCGCGACTTTGTGGCCAATGTCTCGCACGAAATCCGCACGCCACTGACCGTGCTCAGTGGTTTTGTGGAAACGTTGCAGTCCATTCCGCTGGAGTCGGACGAGCGCGACCGTTACCTGGGCCTGATGGCGCAGCAAGCCCAGCGCATGCAGGTGCTGGTGAGTGATTTGCTGACCCTCTCGCGCTTGGAGGGCAGCCCACCACCCGGCCCCGGCGAGTGGGTGGCCAGTGGCGAACTGCTGGATCATGTGTTGCAAGAAGCGCAGGCCCTGAGCCAGGTGGTAGCCAACCCACCGCACCAGTTTCAGCATGAAGTCACACAACTGTTTTGGGTGTCTTGCGCCAAGTCTGAGCTGCTCAGTGCCATGTCCAACCTGCTGAGCAACGCGGTGCGCTATACCCCCGGCGCAGGCCGTATCGCGCTGGGTTGGCGCATGCGGGCCGATGGCTGGGCGGAGTTTTTTGTGCAGGACACGGGGCCGGGCATTGCAGCAGAGCATTTGCCTCGACTGACTGAGCGGTTTTACCGCGTGGACCGCAGCCGCTCACGCGAAACCGGCGGCACCGGTCTGGGCTTGGCCATCGTCAAGCATGTGGCGCAGCGCCACGGCGGGCAGATTGAGGTGCAAAGCGTGGTCGGTCAGGGGTCAACCTTCATCATTGCCTTGCCACCGTCACGCATACGCTCAGGGGCCAGATGAGTTCGCTGTACCTGGTGCACGGTCGCCCGTGCGCTGGTACACCAGCAGACTCTCGCGCTTGTCGTTGAGCCGACTCACCGACGTGGCCAGCACCCACTGCGACAGATTCACCCGTTCGCCCAAACTGGCTTGGGCGTAGGGGGCTACCACCAGCGTCTGGCACTGGTTTGCTGCTGCAACTTCGGTGCCCACACGCAGCAGCCGCAGCCCGCCGTGGTAGCGCAAACCGACCGTTTGTGCGGGCGATAAGCCCAGTGTCAGCACACAGCTGTTAGCGGGCACCCAGCTGGCCAAGCGGCGCGCTGTGGGGCCGTAACTGCGCGCATGGTCGAGCAGCGGCAGCCACAGTGTCATCAGCAACAGCCAGCACCACACACTGCCCGCCGCAGGCAAGACCAGACTTTTCCAGATGGCATTGCGGTGCCTGCCCACCCGCCAAGCCACCAGGGCCAGCCAGGCCAGCGTAGCCAGTGCCGCCGTCAGCCACAGACCCATGGAAAACACGGGTTCGTAACCGGGGGCCAGTCGGGCAACATTGGCGGCGGGTTTGGCAGGTACGCCGGTCATCATGGCCAGCCAAATCACCCAGATCACCACCCCACAGACCGTGAAAAACAGCAGCGTGAACCAGTCAATCAGGGCCGCCATGCTGCGGCGCAGGGTGGGCAGGGCAAATGCCGCCAGTGTCGCCAGTGCTGGCAGGGCCAGCAGCAGGGCGCGGTCTCGCTGTGTGGTCAGCAGACTGTCCACCACCGCCACCAAGACTACCCACAGCGGCAGGGCGACATGCACATGCCCCAAAGCGCGCCGCCAGCGCCACAACGTCCACAGCACCAGCGGCCAAACGGGCCAAGTGAACCAGACCAGCAGTCGCCCCCACGAGGCCCAGTCTGGCGTGGGCACGCCACGTGTGCCGGGAGACGAAATCAGACCCATCTGCCAGCCAGCCCAGCCGATCAGCAGCACCAGCAGCAGCAAACCGGCGGCAGCGTAGCTGGCTCGGGTTTGGGGTTGATGCCGGTACAGCAGCAACCCCAAACCCGTACCCAGCACCGCCGTCAGCCAAGGTGCACCGCTGAGCAGCAAGCCCAGCAGGGACAGCCCCCACAGTGCCAGACTGGCTGCCCCTGTACGGGGCGCGTGGGCCAGCCAAGCGGCGGCACACAACAGGCCAGCCACGGCGGCCAGCCGGGCCAAATCGGGCGTGGTTTCGTGCGACAACTGCGCCAGCCCCAAGCAGGCCAACAGCGCCAGCAGCGCCGCATCGGCCAGCGCGCGCGCGTAGTCAGCGGGCTGCGCTTCGCCCCCGAAGGCAAAACTCACGGGCTGCGCCCCCCGTTGGCGGGCCAGGTGGTAGCTGGCATACCAGGTGGCCAGCAGGGTCAGGCACAGCAGCAGCACCGACGGCAAGCGCGCTGCCCAGTGGGCAGGCAGCCCAGGCAGGGCTTGTACGAAGAGCGCACCCAGCCAGTAAGCCAGCAGCCCCGGTTCGGTGACGGGCAGGCCATCGAGCGTCGGCAGCCACCAGCTGCTGTGGCCCTGAGCCATGTCCAGCATGACACCAAAGGACACAATGTCCGCCGCCTTCCAGGGCTCACGCCCCCAGAAACCGGGCAGCACATAGGCTGCACAGAACAGGATGATGACCAAGCGCGGCATGCGGCGCACGGCAGACTGGCTCACAAGGGCTGGGCTGGGGATGTTCACGGTTGAGAACGGGCAAAAAAAACAGCCGGTGAACCGGCTGTTTGTGAGAGGGTGTGCGAACCGAAGTGTTCCGGTACGGGCGCTGCTTATTTTGCAGCAGTGCCTTTGTTGTAGCGGTTGCGGAAGCGCTCCACGCGACCACCCATGTTGTCCACGCTTTTTTGGGTGCCGGTGTAGAAGGGGTGCGATTCGCTGGAGGTATCCAGTTTGAACAGGGGCAGCTCGCGGCCGTCTTCGAGTTTGACGGTTTCGCGGGTGTTCACGCACGAGCGGGTCACAAACTGGAAGCCGTTGGAGAGGTCCACGAAGCAGACTTCGCGGTAGTTGGGGTGAATGCCGTCTTTCATGACGAGTCCTTAGAGTCAGGTGCGGCAGCCGCAGAAAAACCGTTTTTCTGTACTTGCCAGCCAGTTGCAAAGCCTTTGATTATAGCCAGGCAACCCGACAGTGATCAGCCGCCTCGGCGCATCATCTCGAAGAACTCGGAGTTGTTTTTCGTCGATTTCATGCTCTTGAGCACCATTTCCATGGCCTCGATTTCGTCCATGTTGTACATGAACTGGCGCAGGATGCGGGTTTTTTGCAAGATTTCGGGCTGCAACAGCAACTCTTCACGGCGGGTGCCGCTGCGGTTGAGTTGGATGGACGGAAACACCCGTTTTTCATACAGGCGACGGTCGAGGTGGATTTCGCAATTGCCGGTGCCTTTGAATTCTTCAAAAATCACCTCGTCCATGCGGCTACCGGTATCAACCAGCGAGGTGGCAATGATGGTCAGCGAGCCACCTTCTTCAATCTTGCGGGCGGCACCAAAAAAGCGTTTAGGCCGTTGCAGCGCGTTGGCATCGACCCCCCCGCTGAGCACCTTGCCCGATGAGGGCAGCACGTTGTTGTAAGCGCGCGCCAGCCGGGTGATGGAGTCCAGCAAGATGACCACGTCTTTTTTCAGTTCCACCAGCCGTTTAGCGCGTTCAATCACCATTTCGGCCACATGCACGTGCCGTGCGGCGGGCTCGTCAAAGGTGGAGGCAATCACGTCACCGCGCACGGTGCGCTGCATTTCGGTCACTTCTTCGGGGCGTTCATCGACCAGCAGCACCATCAATTCCACCTCGGGGTAATTGGCGGTAATGGCGTGGCAGATGTGCTGCATCATCACGGTTTTGCCGCTTTTGGGCGGGGCCACAATCAAGGCACGCTGACCCCGTCCAATCGGCGCGATGATGTCAATGACGCGCCCAGTGATGTTTTCCTCAGAGCGAATGTCGCGCTCCAGCCGCATTTGTTCTTTGGGGAACAGCGGCGTGAGGTTTTCAAACATGATTTTGTGTTTGTTGTCCTCGGGCGGCAGGCCATTGATCTTGTCCAGCTTGTTCAGCGCAAAGTAGCGTTCGCCGTCTTTGGGGATGCGCACCTCGCCCTCGATCATGTCGCCGGTGTGCAGATTGAAGCGGCGGATCTGGCTGGGCGAAATGTAGATGTCGTCGGTGGACGCGTTGAAGCTGGTGTCCATGTTGCGCAGAAACCCGAAACCATCCGGCAGCACTTCCAGCACCCCATCGGCATTGACCTGTTCGCCGCCCTTGGCCCTTTTCTTGATGATGGCAAACATCAGTTCCTGTTTGCGCATACGGCCCGTGTTATCGATTTCAAGGGCTTCGGCCTGTTTGAGGACTTCAGACACGTGCAGTGCCTTGAGCTCGTTGAGGTGCATGAAATGAACTCCAAACAACTCCAGGGTGGAGTTGCGTCAATAAAAGCAAGGGGAGGAGGGGTGCGCCGGGTGCTGGTTGACAGACGGTGCGCAAAGGAGGCAGTTGGCTAAGCGGTAAGCCAACGGTTAACTTAACAACCCGCGGATTATGACAGGAAAGCCCCCCGGATTTCAGGCGCTTGACCGGGGACTCAGGTCTGGGCATTGCACCCAGACCCTGATGTCGGGTTTAGGCAACGGCCATCAGGCCAGGTGCTGGTCGATGAACGCAACCAATTGGGCTTTGCTCAGTGCGCCCACCTTGGTGGCAGCGAGTTTCCCGCCCTTGAACAGCATCAGCGTCGGGATGCCGCGAATGCCAAACTTGGCCGGTACTTCGCGGTTTTCGTCCACATTCATCTTGAGCACTTGCAACTTGCCGCTGTAGGTGTTGGCCACGTCGTCCAAGATGGGGGCAATCATTTTGCAAGGGCCACACCACTCGGCCCAGAAGTCCACCAGAACCGGTACGCTGGCGCTCAGCGCATCGGCTTGGAAACTGGTGTCGGATACGTGTTTGATCAGATCGCTGGCCATGTTGAGTCCTCGGGGTATGGAACGAAGCGGTTAAAGTTTGAAAAATTGAAAGAAAACGTCAAGCGCCGCTGCTGGCTCGGCGCGAAGTGCGCCATTGTGACAGAAACCCCCACCACCATGCCTGCTCCCACACCCGCCATGCCCATGCCCCATCAACCGCCTGATGCAGATACCCCCAGTGCTTTGGGCGACAGCCCATCGGCAGTGGCTGAGCACCCCGCCGCAAGCCGCTGGCGTGTGGTGGTGCAGCAGTTGCAACAAACCCTGGCAGAGCGGGGCATCGCGCCGCGTCGTGCGGTGGTGTTGGTGCCGTATGCACAGCTGATGGACATTGGGCGGCGTGCTTGGGCGTTGGCGTATCCCGACGGTTTTCCGCCGCGGTTTGAAACCAGCCGCAACTGGGCTGCGGGCTTGCAACCTTTTGTGGCCAACCCTGGCGATTTGACCCTGGACATGGCCCCCGACAGCCTGACGGCCGCTGCCCTGCTGGACCAAGTCGGCTCGGCCCGGCCCGAGGGTGCCTTGCGTGCCGTGATGGTGTCGCGCCTCATTGAAGCCGCCCGCCAGCTGGCTCCGCTGGCCGCTGCGGTGCCGCCCGCGCAGCGTGCCGCCTGGGCGCAAACCCGCCAAGAAGCCCTGGCACCAGGTCAAACAGCGGCCCTGCGTTGGGAGGCGTTGGTGGCTTCGGTGGCCTTGCTGTGGGTGGGCATGTCCAATTTTCCGACCGATGTGCTCTGGGGCGAACAGGCCCAGCCGGGGCAGGTGGCCGATGCGCTGCTGGTGCTGCAAGGCTTCCAAGAAGACCCGCTGGGGGCGGCGCTGGCGGCCCACTGGGGTGACCGCGCTGCCGTGCTGCACTGGCCTGTCGAGCTGGGTGACTGTCTGCACGGCCCTGCAGACGCTGCCACACCCAGCCGCTCCCTGGGTCTGCATGCCTGTGGCGATGCCGAAGACGAAGCCCAGCGGGCTGCTGCCTGCGTGCTGGCCCATGTCAACGCGGCCCGCTGGCCGGTGGCCTTGGTGGCGAATGACCGGCTGTTGACCCGCCGTGTCAGTGCCATGCTGCAAAGCGCGGGGCTGGGGGTGCGCGACGAAACCGGCTGGAAGCTCTCGACCACCCACGTCGCGGCGCAGTTCATGAGCCTGTTGCGCGCCGCCGATGCCCGCGCCAGCATGGACGATGTACTCGATTTGCTGAAACAGACAAGCCAATGGTCTGATGCACAGGTGGGAGCCCTGGAGCAGCGTGCCCGCGAGACGCAAGTCACCCGCTGGC
This sequence comes from Pseudomonadota bacterium, assembly GCA_041192045.1. Classification (GTDB taxonomy): domain Bacteria; phylum Pseudomonadota; class Gammaproteobacteria; order Burkholderiales; family Burkholderiaceae_C; genus Hydrogenophaga. The sequence continues at coordinate 27,049 of JBEENR010000005.1, forward strand.
AGGCCGCGCTGCGCTCGCCCCGGTTGGCGGGTGTCTTGCCCACGGGCTTGGCCGACAGTTTGTCGTCACTCCAAAAACCGCGCCCTTTGCTGACTTGGCTGAGCGATGTGGGGTTGGCTTTGCAGGCGGTGGGTTTGTGGTCGTCGCTCAGCACCGATGCCGCTGGGCAGCAACTGCTGGCCGCTTTGCACCTGAACGAGGGCGCAGCACAAACGCTCGATGCCGCGGCCCGTGTGCTGGACAACCCGACCGCCCCCAGCCCGGCGGCACGCATGACGCTGGCCGCCTTCACCGCCTGGGTGCGCGATGTGCTGGAGTCCGCCAGCTTTGTGCCACCCCGCCAGACGGCGGCCAGCGTGGTGGTGCTGCCCATGGCCCAGTTGCTGGGGCGCACGTTTGCCGCCACCGTGGTGCCTGGTTGTGACGAAAACCACCTCAACCCCAGCCCCGAGCCCACCGGCGACTGGACGGTGGCGCAGCGCCAGGCCCTGGGCCTGCCCCCGCGCGAGGCGCTGGCGCAGTCGGCCCGTCTGGCTTGGTTGACCGCCTTGCAGCAGCCTGCTCTGGATGTGCTTTGGCGCACCCAAGCCCGTGGCGAAACGCTGTTGCCCAGTGCCTGGGTGCAAGCCCTCTGGGCGGCGGGCGCGGGTGCCGCTGCCGACCCGCGTGAACCGCGCCGCCTGTCCATGCAGCCCCAGCATCCGCCAGCCCCAACAGCTGCCGATTTGCTGCCCGACACCTTGTCGGCCAGCGCCTACCAAGACTTGCGCAACTGCCCCTACCGGTTTTTTGCCCTGCGCCAGTTGCGTCTGGTGGACGCGCCCGAGTTGCAAGACGAACCCGACCAGCGCGACCTGGGCAACTGGCTGCACGCGGTGCTGCGCGCCTTTCACGAACAGCGCGGCGACCTGCGCCCTGGCCGCGAGGCTGACCGCGCCGCGCTGGATCGGCACGCCCGCGACGTGGCCGAACGCATGGGCCTGACCGCCCACGACGGCGCTGGTTTTTTGCCCTTTCAGGCCGTTTGGCCCGCCCTGCGTGAGGGCTATTTGGACTGGCTCGGTGGCTTTGAAGCCCAGCCGGGCCGCACGGGGCCGCGTTTTTGGCAGGCTGAAGCTGCACTGACCACGCAGGCCAGTGGCTGCACGCTTTACGGCAAGCTCGATCGCGTGGATCGGCAAGACAGCCCTGAGGGCGAAATCGCCCTGGTGATGGACTACAAAACTGAAAGCCGCAGCACCACCCTGAACCGGGTGAAAGAACCCCTAGAAGACACCCAGCTCGCTTTTTATGCCGCATTGCTGCCTCACGACAACCTGCGTGCGGCCTACCTCAGCATCACCGATCAGCGCGGTCAGGGGCCCAAAGACAGCCCGACTGTGTTGATTGAGCAAGAACAGGTGCTGCTGGCCCGTGAGCATCTGCTGGCCGGTTTGGCGCACGACCTGTCGCGCATCCGCGACGGCCACGGCCTGCGTGCCTTGGGCGAGGGGAGTGTGTGTACCTTCTGCGCGGCGCGGGGCCTGTGCCGCAAAGATTTCTGGAGTGCCCCGGCATGACCACCCCCACCCATCCTGACCACAAGGCCCCGGCGGCCTATTGCATTGACGGTGCGCCCGTCGCGCGCGAGGCCTTTTATGCCCTGGCTTGCGACCCCGCCCGCAGCATGGCCGTTGAAGCCTGTGCTGGTGCGGGCAAAACCTGGATGCTGGTGTCGCGCATCTTGCGGGCCTTGCTGGACGGCTGCGCGCCGCAGGACATTCTGGCCATCACCTTCACCCGCAAAGCAGCAGGTGAAATGCGCGACCGGCTCAATGCCGAACTGCGTCGCTGGGCCAACCTGCCCGATGCCGATATGGTCAAGGAGTTGCGCGCGCGTGGCCTGTCTGCCGCCCAAGCGCAACAGCGCGTCACACAGGCGCAAGGCTTGCTGGCGCAGCAGACCGCCCTCGGGCGCACGGTGCAGGTGCGTACCTTTCATGGCTGGTTTGCCGCGCTGTTGCGCACCGCCCCCCTGTCGGTGTTGCAAGACCTGCAACTGCCGCCCCAGTACGAACTGCTGGAAGACGACGCACAAGCCCTGCCGCTGGTTTGGCCCCGGTTTTACGCGGCCTTGACCGAACGCCCCACCGAGCAGGCCGATTTCATGGCCTGTGTGGCCGAACTGGGCCGACACCAGACCCTCAAGGCGCTGGCCAATGCCCTGAGCAAACGGGTCGAATTCGCCCTGGCTGACGAGGCGGGTGTGGTCGATACGTCGGTAAAGCCCTTTACCGTTCTGTTCCCACGTTGGGCCGCCTTGGCCGCCCCCGAACAGGCCCTGCTGCTGCCCACGGCCCGCCAGCGCTGGCTGGCCTGGGCGCAGGCGCTGGGCGCAGAAAGCAACAAAACCCCCCGCGATGCCGCCGCCGCGGTGGTGGCCGCATTTGAATTGCCTGATCAGGATGGCCGCATGGCCGAGCGCTTGGCTCGGCTGCGTAAAGCTTTTTTTGTGGCCTCAGAAGACCGGCTGACGAAAAACCTGAGCAAATTTGTCGCTGCGCAAGAAGCCGAGTCCGAATTGCAGGACTTGTGCGGAGCCCAGCAGCAGCACCGCGCTTGGCAGCATCACCAGCGCCTGTCTCGGCTGACGCGGGTGCTGCTGGCCGCGCATGCCGCGCTCAAGCGCGAGCGGGGTTGGATCGACATGAACGATGTCGAAGGGGCCGCACGCCGTCTGCTGGCCGATGCCGAACTCTCGGGCTGGATGCAGCAGCGCCTGGACGCGCAGGTGCGCCACCTCTTGATTGATGAATTTCAGGACACCAACCCGCTGCAATGGCAGGCGCTGTATGGCTGGCTGTCGGCCTATGCCGGGGCTGGCCCAGGTCAGGCCCCCTGTGTGTTTCTGGTGGGCGACCCCAAACAGTCCATTTACCGCTTCCGCCGGGCTGAGCCGCAGGTGTTCAAGGCGGCACAGGCTTTTGTGGTGCAAGGGCTGGCCGGTGCGGTGCTCACCTGTGACCACACCCGCCGTTGCGCGCGGGCGGTGGTCGATGCCCTCAACACCGCCATGCTGGGTGCCCTGGCTGCTGGTGAATACAGCGGCTACCGCACCCACACCACCGAAAGCGACGAGGCGGGTGCCGTGCTGGCCCTGCCGCAGCTGCCGCGCAGCCTGCGGTCGAGTCAGTCGCCCGCCGATGCGCAAGAGGCTGACGGCGAACTGGTCTGGCGTGACAGCCTGAACACGCCCCGCCTGCTGCCCGAAGACAGCCTGTCTGCCCTGGAAGCCCAGCAGGCCGCCCGCTGGCTGGCCGCCGAAGTGGCCGCTGCCCGCGTCTTGCCTGACGATGTGATGGTGCTCTCGCGTCGCCGCGAGCGCTTGGGTTGGATGCACGCGGCCCTGCTGGAACTCGGTATTCCCAGCGAACAGCCCGAAAAACTCGACCTCTGCGAAGCCCCGGCGGTGCAGGACGTGGTGGCCTTGCTGGACGTGCTGGTCTCGCCCCGGCATGACCTGAGCTTGGCGCGTGCCCTCAAGTCCCCCCTGTTTGGCTGGAGCGACGACGACCTGGCCCAACTCGCCCGGCTGTGCCAGCGCCACAGCACCCCCAGCAAACCAGACACCAGCGCGCCAAACACCAGCGCCGCAGACCCACAAGGCACACCCGCTACCACGGGCCGCAGCCGCCCGGCTTGGTGGACGGTGTTGCAGCAGCTGGCCGACGATGCCGCCGCCGACCCGCAGGCGCTTGCGTCCGAGCAGACCGCACGCATGGTAGCCACTGCCCAGCGCCTGCGGCAGTGGCGGCACTGGTTGCGCAGCCTGCCGCCGCACGATGCCCTGTCGGCAATGTTCGACCAAGGCGACGTGCTGGCCCGCTTTGCCCAGGCCGTGCCCGAGAGCCAGCGCCCGGCGGTACTGGCCCAGTTGCGCGATGTGCTGGCGCAGTCGCTGGCGCAGGCGGGTGGGCGCTTTCTCAGTCCTTACCGCTTCGTGCGGGCCTTGAAAGCCGGTGGCCTACCCGCCACGCCCAGCCAGATGCCCGGCGCAGTCCGTTTGCTCACCATCCACGGGGCCAAGGGCTTGGAGGCCCATACCGTCTTGCTGCTGGACACCGACACCGGCCCCAGCAAACCCGAGACCATGGGCGTGCTGGTGGACTGGCCCGGCGAATGCCCCGTGCCGCGCAGCTTGGTGTTTCTGGCCAGCGAAAAATCGCCCCCACGCTGCGCTGCAAGCGTCTTGCAACAAGAACAACAGGCCCGCGCCCTAGAAGAGTTGAACGCCCTCTACGTGGCCACGACCCGCGCCGAGCAGCGCTTGGTGCTCTCCAGTTTCGAGCCCCATCAGCGCAGCAGCACCCCCACTTGGTACCAGCGCCTAACCCCCCTGGCCGAGAGCCTACCCGTGCCCGCACCGGCCACACCCCTGGCCAGTGCCGACCTGCCCCGGTTTGAACTGCCCGCCTTGCCTGTCTGCCTGCCACCCCAACCCACAGCGCATGCTGACCGTGCAGAACACACCGGGCACATCGACAGCGCTGATGACAACGCTGACGACAGCGCCCGCATCGGCCTAGCCCTGCACCGCCTGCTGCAATGGTGCCCCACCCCCGTGCGGGGTTTTGACTGGCAAGCCACCCACATACAAGCCGTGGCCCGTGAATTCCGCCTGTCCACGGATCAAGTTGACCAAGCGCATGCCATGGTCCGTCGCATCCTCAATGGCCCAGCCGCCTGGGCTTGGGACGATCGCCAGATTGACCACTGGGGCAACGAGGTGGAGCTGTTTCATCAGGGCGAATTGCTCCGGCTGGATCGGCTGGTGCGCCAGCGGGCCACTGCACAACACCCGGCAGTCTGGTGGGTGCTGGACTTCAAAAGTGCCGAACAACCCCAGCAGCAACCCGACTTGATGGCACAAATGCGGCACTACCAGCAAGCCGTGGCGGCAGCGCAGCCGGGTGAGCCGCTGCGTCTGGCCTTTATCAACGCCAGCGGTGCCTTGCTGGACGTGACCGATCAACTCTCTACACACGCCACCCCATGAACGACACGCCAACCGCTACCCCCATACCGACCCAGCCATTGCACACCATGCCAGAGACCCCCAGCCTTGCGGCGTTGGCGGTGGAGGTGGCCATCATCGGTGGTGGGCCTGCGGGCCTCATGGCTGCCGAGGTGCTCAGCCGGGCAGGTGTGGCTGTCCATTTGTTTGATGCCATGCCCTCGGTCGGGCGCAAATTTTTGCTCGCCGGCAAGGGCGGGCTCAACCTCACCCATGCCGAGCCGCTGCCGACCTTCACCAGCCGCTACGGCGCACAAGCCCCGCACATACAGCCCCTGTTGGCGCACTTTGGCCCGCAGGCGGTGCGCGACTGGGCGGCCAGCCTCGGTGTAGAGACCTTTGTCGGCACGTCGCAGCGCGTCTTTCCTGCCGACATGAAGGCCGCGCCCTTGCTGCGCGCTTGGTTGCAGCGTCTGCGCCACCCGGCCAGTGGGGTGCCCGTGCGGTTTCATATGCGCCACCGCTGGCTGGGCTGGGGCGGTTCCGTGCAGACCCTGCAATTTCAAACCCCAGCCGGTTGGCAAACCGTGCAGGCGCGTGCCACCGTGCTGGCGCTGGGTGGGGGAAGTTGGGCGCGTCTGGGCTCAGACGGTGCTTGGGTGCCGCTGCTGCAAGCCGCAGGTATTGCGGTTGCCCCGCTGCTGCCCAGTAACTGCGGTTTTGATGTGGCCGGGTCGCCCTTGCACGGCACCGCGCAGGGCTGGAGCCCATTCTTCGTCAGCCGTTTTGCGGGTCAGCCGCTCAAATCGGTGGCTGTGCGTTACAGCGCCAGCGATGGTCGCTCGTTTCATCGCAAAGGGGAATTTGTCGCCACCGCCACGGGCCTGGAGGGCAGTCTGATTTACGCCGTCTCCAGCCTGCTGCGTGACGACATTGCCCGCCACGGTCGTGCCACCCTGATGCTGGATTTGCTGCCCGACCGCAGTGCCGAACAGGTGCTGGCCCAGGTGGCTCATCCACGCGGCTCGCGCAGTCTCTCGGCGCATCTGAAAAGCCGTCTGGGCCTTGACGGCATCAAGATGGCCTTGTTGAACGAACGCTTGGACAAAACCGCTTTGCACGATGCCGCACAACTCGCCACGGCCATCAAGGCATTGCCCATTCCGCTGGTGGCTGCGCGTCCGCTGGATGAGGCCATCAGCAGTGCGGGTGGGGTGCAATGGACGGCGCTCAACCCCGACTTGATGCTCACAGCGCATCCGGGCTTGTTTTGTGCGGGGGAGATGCTGGACTGGGAAGCCCCGACGGGGGGCTACCTGCTCACGGCCTGCTTGGCCAGTGGGGCCGTGGCGGGGCAGGGTGCGGCCCGCTGGTTGCGGGGCTGAAAGCGATGACAAGAAGGTGAAAAAAGGTGACGAGCCTTGACCCCGGCACTGGCTCCACAGTTAGGGCTGCTTGGTTCCCCACCTGACCCGGTTGGCCGCTTTACCATGCGGGAAGGCCCGTCGGCGCGTATTGTAGGCGATGAGCGGGGCTAGGCTTTTAAGCCAGCATGCTCGCGTGCCGCCAGCCGGTCCAGTTCTGCGCAAACATCACTGATGCGGCCAGAAATCACCAGCCGGGTCTGGGTACAGCGCCCCGATGCGGTGTCGGTGTAGTGAACCTGCCGCACCCGGCAGGTTCTGGGGGCGTGTAGCGCGCTGACTGGGTGGTGTGGGCTGGCTTGCCCAGCAGTCAGGGGCTGTCTGGTATCCGACGGGTAAGCAGATCGGTCCGTGCCAATCAAATGCCACAGGGCCGGGGCCGAACGGGCCAGCCAGCGGTTAAAGCCTTGCAGTGGTGCGCGCCAGGTGAGGGGGGTGATGTGTAGTCCCATGTGAAACTCCAGAAAAGGGGTTGGACATAGGCAGGATTGCAAAAAGGAATCGCTATCGCAGGGTTGTGCCGCAGAGACTGAAAGCCAGCCTCAGGGCCAAACGCCCGCCACCTGCTGATGCGATGGAATCTCCCTGCTGACTGGTTAAAAATGTTTGCGGATCAGGCCAACGGCACGGCCTTCAATCTCAAAAGCGTCTTCCGGAGCAACCCGGATGTGCGGGAAATCTGGGTTTTCTGCATGCAATTCAATGCCGTGCGGTAGGCGCACCAGCCGCTTGACGGTCACTTCATCGCCCAGCCGGGCCACCACAATCTGGCCGTTTTGTGCTTCGCGGGTGGCCTGGACGGCAAGCAGGTCGCCATCCAAAATGCCAGCATCGCGCATGGACATGCCGCGCACCTTGAGCAGGTAGGACGGTGGTGCAGCGAACAGGTGTGCCTCCAGCTGGTAGGTCTGGTCAATGTGTTCTTGGGCGAGAATGGGCGCACCCGCAGCAACCCGGCCAATCAGCGGCAAGATCAGCGTGTTGCTGCTGATACCGCCAGTGCTGGTCTGGCTGCTGACTGGGGCGCTGGCGGCGGCTTTGAGCAGGGCTTTGGCTGTGCTGGGCTTGAGGTATTTGTCGCGCAGTCGAATGCCCCTGGCGGTGCCGCTGACGAGTTCGATGGCTCCTTTGCGGGCTAGGGCTTGCAGGTGTTCTTCGGCGGCATTGGCCGATTTGAAGCCCAGTTGGGCCGCGATTTCTGCCCGGGTGGGTGGGGCACCGGTCTGCTTCATGACCGACTGGATGAGATCCAGAATTTGCTGCTGCCGTGCGGTGAGTTTGCTGACGTAGGGAGATTCGACAAACATGGTGGGTGGTTTCTTGGACACGGTGGCCTTGCACAATGCGCCTGAATGGGGCACGTCATCGGGCGGCGGCTTTCAGGTTGTTCTGGATACTGTCTGTTTATCCAGTATCTGTATTTTTAACCAGTTTTTACTTCGATGCAAGCTTTGATTGATTCTGCTTCTGCGCCTGCTTCACGCTGGGTGGTGTTGGGTACTGGGGGCACCATTGCGGGCCGCGCAGCTCAGGCGGGGGATAACGTGGGTTATGTGGCTGCCCAGGTGTCGGTGGCCGATCTGGTATCGGCCCTGCCTGGCCTGCAAACGCTGCCGCTGGAGCTGGAACAGGTGGCGCAGGTGGACAGCAAGGACATGGACTTTGCCGTTTGGCAGACCTTGCTTGCGCGGGTGGCGCACCATTTGAAGCGGCCCGAGGTGGCCGGTTTGGTGGTGACGCACGGCACCGATACCCTGGAAGAAACGGCGTTCTTCCTGCATTCGGTCTTGCAGCCGGGCAAACCCGTGGTGCTGACCTGCGCCATGCGCCCGGCCACCGCCTTGGTGCCCGACGGCCCACAAAACCTGATGGATGCCTTGGCCGTGGCCCGCCACCCCGGTGCGCAGGGGGTGCTGGTGGTGTGTGCGGGGCAGATTCATGGCGCAGAGGATGTTGCCAAGGTACACACCTACCGGGTGGACGCGTTTGATTCGGGCGACGCAGGCCCGCTGGGCTGCGTGGAAGAGGGGCTTGTGCGCCTGTTCCGGCCTTGGCCGCAGGCTCATGCGACGGGGCTGCTGGATGCCGACACTTGCCAGCGGGTGCTGACCTGTGTGGCACTGCCCAGGGTGGCGCTCATCACCAGCCATGCCGATGCCGATGCCTGGATGGTGCAGGCCCTGCTGACCCAGACCGACCCGGTGCGCCCCTTGCGCGGCATGGTGGTTGCTGCTACCGGGAACGCCACCGTCCACCGCGCCCTGCAAGCAGCCCTGGCGCAGGCGCAGGCCCAGGGCATTGAGGTGGTGCTGTGCAGCCGCTGTGCCCGTGGCCGGGTGTTGGCGGCACCCGGTCAGAACCCGGCGGGTTTGTCCAGCCGTTCAGCGGTTAAAACCCGGATTGCGCTGGCGCTGGACTTGCTGTTGCACTGATGGCCACAGGGGGCCACAGGGGGCTACAGAGTTTTAGGTCTTGGGCAGGGTCACGCCGACTTGACCTTGGTATTTGCCACCCCGGTCTTTGTAACTGACTTCGCAGACATCGTCTTTGTCGCTTTCAAAAAACAGCACCTGGGCGCAGCCTTCGCCCGCGTAAATTTTGGCCGGTAGCGGCGTGGTGTTGCTGAATTCCAGCGTCACATAGCCTTCCCACTCGGGCTCGAACGGGGTGACGTTGACGATGATGCCGCAGCGGGCATAGGTGCTTTTGCCCAAGCAAACGGTGAGCACGTTGCGCGGAATCCGGAAATACTCGACCGTGCGGGCCAGTGCGAAGCTGTTGGGCGGGATGATGCAACTGTCGCCGTAAAAATCGACAAAGCTTTTTTCGTCAAAATTCTTGGGGTCAACCACCGTGCTGTGGATGTTGGTGAACACCTTGAATTCGGGCGCGCAGCGGATGTCGTAACCGTAGCTGCTGGTGCCGTAGCTGACAATTTTCTCGCCCGCCGCGTTGTGCCGGATCTGACCGGGTTCAAAGGGCTCGATCATCCCGTGCTGCTCGGCCATGCGGCGTATCCATTTGTCGCTCTTGATGCTCATGCGGTGCTCCTGTGGTGGGCGTGATTGTAAGAAGCTGAGACAGCGATCATCAGCCCAGTCTTAGGGCAAGTTTTTAGGCAACTCAGGCCGTCACGGTGCGCATCACAGCCCGGTCGTCGGCCAGCACGATCAGGGCGAACAGCAACTCATCCAGATGGCTGGCCTGCGCGGTCTTGCGGGCCAGCAGCGGGGTGGCCTGCGGGTTGATCACCACAAAATCGGCTTCGCAGCCCACTTGCAAGTTACCCACCACACCATCAAGCCCCAGGGCCTGCGCGGCACCCGCCGTGTGCTGCCACCACAACTGACTGGGTGTGAGGCTCAGGCCGGTCTTGGTCTGTCCCTCGCGGCCCACGTAATACGCAGCCAGCATGGTGTGAAACGGCGAAAAACTGGTGCCTCCCCCCACATCGCTGGCCAGGCCGTAGCGCATGCCGCAGCGGTCGGCAGCCAAGTAGTCAAAAAAACCACTGCCCAAAAACAGGTTGCTGGTCGGGCAGACAGCAGCCACTGCGCCACTGCGCTGCATCAGTTGCCGGTCGCCGTCGCTCAGGTGGATGCAATGGGCGTAAACAGCCCGCTGCCGCAGCAGCCCGAAGTCGGCGTACACGCCCAGATAGCTCGACGACTGCGGGAACAGCTCAGCCGCCCAGCGGATTTCGTCGCGGTTTTCGGCCACGTGCGACTGCACCCACACGTCGGGGTAGCGTGCGGCCAGTTCGGCGGCCCCGCGCAGTTGTTCGGGCGTGCTGGTGGGGGCAAAGCGTGGGGTGATGGCATAGCCCAGGCGACCCTGCCCGTGCCAGCGCTGGATCAGGGTTTCGGTGTCAATCAGGCTTTGCTCGGTCTCGTCACGCACACCCGGTGGGCTGTGGCGGTCTTGCAGCACCTTGCCGGTGATCAGGCGCAGGCCCCGCCCCTGTGCCGCTTCGAATAGTGCCTGTACCGAAGCTGGGTGCGACGTGGCAAAGCACAGCGCGGTGGTGACCCCGTGGCGTTGCAATTCGTCCAGAAAAAATGCCGCCACGGACTGCGCGTACGCTGCATCGACAAAGCGCGATTCGTGCGGGAAGGTGTAGTTGTCCAGCCAAGGCAGTAGCCCGTCGGCGGGCGCACCGATCACATCGGTTTGCGGGTAATGGATGTGCAAATCGACAAAACCAGGGGCCAGCAGGTGGCCGCGCCAGTCTTGCACCGGCAGCTCAGGGTAGAGCGGGGCCAAGTTGGCCCAGCTGCCCACGGCCTGCACCACTTGCACACCAGCGGCATTGGGGGCTGTGACCAGCAGACCATCAGCCTCGTACACGGGGCTGTGATCGGGGGCAAAGCGGAGGATGGCGGCGCGGTAGGCAGGCATTGCAACAGGCGTGAGGGCAGGGTTCAGAAAGCGTGCAGGCGGTTGAGGTAGCTTTGCCGCTGTTCGGTGGATAAAAAGCTGGCCTCAAAACTGTTGCGCGCCAGGGTGCGCACCTCGTCGCAGCTCAAGCCCAGGGCCTGCACGGTTTGCGCCCAGTTTTCATTCATGTAGCCGCCAAAGTAGGCCGGGTCGTCGGAATTCACCGTCACGCACAGGCCCGCGTCCAGCATCTGTTTCAGGGGGTGTTGGCGCAAATCCGTCACCACGCGCAGCTTGAGGTTGGACAGCGGGCACACCGTCAGCGGCAGGCGGGTGTGGGCCAGCTCAGCCATCAGCAGCGGGTCTTGCAGAGCGGCCACGCCGTGGTCAATGCGCTGCACTTTCAGCAAGTCAATGGCCTGCCACATGTATTCGGGCGGGCCTTCCTCGCCCGCATGGGCTACCACATGCAGGCCCAACTCGCGGCAGCGGGCAAAGACGCGCTCAAATTTTTCGGGCGGGTGGCCGCGTTCGCTCGAATCCAGGCCCACACCCATGAAATGAGTCCGGAAGGGCAGGGCGGCTTCTAGGGTGTTCCATGCGTCTTCTTCGCTCAAATGGCGCAAAAAACACAAAATCAGTGCCGAACTGATGCCCAGTTCTTCAGCGCGACGGCAGGCGCTGGACAGGCCTGCCATGACGGTGGTCATGGGCACGCCGCGTGCGGTGTGCGTCTGTGGATCAAAAAACAGCTCCGCATGCACCACGTTATCGGCGTGGGCACGCAGGAAGTAGGCCCAGGCCATGTCATGAAAATCTTGCTCGGTCAGCAAGACGCTGGCACCGGCATAGTAAATATCCAAAAAACTCTGCAAATCGCTGAAGGCGTAGGCGGCTCGCAGGGCCTCGACGCTGGCGTAGGGCAGGGCCACGCCGTTGCGCCGGGCCAGTTCAAACATCAACTCGGGCTCTAGTGAGCCCTCAATGTGAATGTGCAGCTCGGCTTTGGGAATGGCACGGGCCAGTTCGACGGCATTCATGGCATTCCTTTCAAAAACGGGGCGCAAGGCCGAGGCTGCACAGGGTTTTGCGTGTCAGGCTCTGCGGATCAGTTAGGCACTTTGCCTTCGACACCCTTGACGTAGAACTTGATGCCACCCAAGAACTTGTCGTCTGCCACGGCATCTTTGGCCAGCACTTCTTTGCCGTCTTGACCCAGGATGGGGCCTTTCCAGATAGCGAAGCTGCCGTCTTTCAGACCGGCTTTGACAGCATCAATCTTGGCCTTGGTTTCGGCGGGCACATCGGCGGCGATGGAGACCATGTCGATCGCGCCTTCTTTGTGGCCCCACCACACGCCGCCCGTGGTCCAGGTGCCTTCCAGCGCGTCCTTGACAGCCTTCTTGTAATAAGGCGCCCAGTTGATGACAGCCGAACCCAGGTGGGCTTTGGGGCCGTAGGCGGTCATGTCGGAATCCCAGCCAAAGGCACGTTTGCCCATTTTTTCGGCGGTTTGCAGCACAGCCGACGAGTCGGTGTTTTGCATCAGCACGTCGGCACCGCCGTTGATCAGCGAGGTGGCTGCTTCGGTTTCTTTCGGCGGGTCAAACCAGCCGTTGACCCAGACCACCTTGGTCTTGACTTTGGGGTTCACCGACTGTGCGCCCAAGGTAAAGCTGTTGATGTTGCGGATCACTTCAGGAATTGGGATCGAAGCCACCACACCCAGGGTGTTGGTCTTGGTCATGGAACCCGCGATCACACCCGCCATGTAGGCCCCCTCGTAGGTGCGGCTGTCGTAGGTGCGCATGTTCTCGGCGGTTTTGTAGCCGGTGGCGTGTTCAAACTTCACATCCTTGAAGTCGGCAGATACCTTCAGCATGGGCTCCATGTAGCCAAAGGTGGTGCCAAAGATCAGCTTGTTGCCCTGACCAGCCAAGTCGCGCAGCACGCGCTCGGCATCGGCACTCTCGGGCACGTTTTCGACAAAGCTGGTGACGATCTTGTCACCAAACTCCGCCTCAATGGCTTTGCGGCCGTTGTCGTGTGCAAACGTCCAGCCACCGTCACCCACAGGGCCCACGTAGGCAAAAGCCACTTTCAGCGGCGCGGGTTTGGGCGCAGCGGCGGCAGGCGCGGGGGCGGGTGCAGGTGCGGGTTCTTCCTTCTTGCCGCAGCCGATCAGGGCCACGCTGGTCACGGCTGTCAGTGCTGCCAGCTTGATCAGGGAACGTTTGTTCAGGTCAGTCATGAAAACCTCTTAGAGGGTTGGGAGTGGAGAAAACGAAAGCAAAAAACGAAAGGCGAGGCATTATGAACCCGTGCAGCAGCTCAGCTACCCGGATAGAAGGGCTTGCCAATCGAGGCTGGCATGTTCACGCGAATCCAGGTGGGGTTGCGTGAAATCAGCACCAGCACGACGATGGTGGCGATGTAGGGCATCATGGTCAGGAACTGGCTTGGCACGTTGACACCCAGGCCTTGTAGGTGAAATTGCAGCATCGTCACACCGCCAAACAGGTAGGCACCCAGCAAAACCCGTGCCGGTCGCCACGTGGCAAACGTGGTCAGGGCCAGCGCGATCCAGCCTTTGCCGGCAATCATGCCCTCCACCCACAGTGGCGTGTACACCGTCGATACATAAGCGCCTGCCAGCCCGCACAGTGCGCCACCGGCCACAACGGCAAGCAAGCGGATGTGGCGCACCGGGTAGCCCAGGGCGTGTGCCGACTCCGGACTCTCGCCCACGCTGCGCAGCACCAAGCCGGTGCGGGTGCGGTAGAGCAACCAAATCAGCCCCAACATCAGCCCCACACACGCATACACCATGGGGTGATGCTTGAAGAGCGCGTTGCCCACAAACGGCAGGTCGGCCAACAGTGGCAGGGCGAATGTGGCTTGCTCAGGCAACTTTTCTTGCACATAAGCGGTGCCCGCAAAGGCTGAAAACCCAGCCCCAAAGAGCGACAGCGCCAGCCCGGTGGCGTACTGGTTGGTGTTGAGCCAGATGACCAGCACGCCAAAAATGGCCGCTAACACCGCTCCGGCTGCCATGCCTGCCACAAAGCCCAGTGCCGTGCTGCCGGTGTGAACCACGGCAGCAAAACCGGCCAGGGCTGCGCACAGCATCATGCCCTCGGCCCCCAAGTTGACGATGCCCGCCTTTTCGTTGATGAGCAAGCCCAGCGACGCAATGGCCAAGACGGTGCCCGCATTGAGCGAGGCGGCGATGAGGAGTGCGGTGGATTCCATGTTGATTACTCCGACGGGTTAAGAAAGCTGATTGACATGCTCAACCAACTGATGGAGTTGGGCGTTGACCTTCCTCACGTCATCCAGAGAGTTCAAACTGCGTGCAAAACTGGAACCATCGCTGAATGAAACCTCATACTCGAACTGGCTGATCTCTCCTGCCGCCGGAAACACGGGCGCTGCCCCAGACAAAAAAACCGCCGCATGCGCGATAGAGTCAAAAACAATCGGGCCACACCTAGCCAGTGAGTAAATCCTGATTTCCTGCGGGGTGGCCGTCAGTGCGCCACAAATGCGCTGCTTGAACGAGGTGAAGGCACCCTGCCCCGCAATATTTCTTAGGTTCTGCGCGGCCAACAGCTGGTTCTGCCCTGTGAATTTTTCTTCTAGTGCCCTGACCAGCAAGGCTTTTTCAGCCTCTGGCAAGGCATCGGGGTAATCAATCACAGCGTCAATGGACTTGAATGCCTCGATGACTTTTTCTTTGCTGACAAAGAACAGCTCCACATTCCTAGTTCTCACATAGTCTTTGGCCGGATCGGTGAACTCGCCACACGCGGCAATGGCCAAAAACCGTGCCGTCGGATACGTGTCCCGCATGGGTAACAGCTTGTTGGTGTCGTCACGCGCCTTGTCTTTGGAGTGGCGAGCACCCCTTCTCCAGAAGCTTTCGAGAAAAGCAACCGGAATACCTTTGCTGGTTGTACTGCCACCCAACTCCAGTACGTAGTCGTAATCGACAAAATTACCCTCGGTGTCCGACCATTGAACCTTGTCGGATCGGCAACTGCGGGGCACCACCCTGTTATCCAGATACAAGCCTAGTGAAGTCGCCACCTCCGAGAGAAGAGGAAAAATCACCTTGGTCTCCCACCAGTCTCCAATCAGCTGGCCCAGCTTGTGGCCTGCGGAACTGAGAGCTTCGGGCTCTTTGTTCGCTTTTTTTACCGCTCCCGTCACCATTGCATTTTCCTTTTGATGTGCTCCCCGATAGCTTTGGCCAGCAGAGGTGGAACGGCATTGCCGACTTGATCGTCTTGCGTCACCCATTTGGCTTTGCGGGTGAGGTTGCCAAAAAACTGGTAGTCATCGTCAAATGACTGGAGACGGGCGGCCTCGCGCACAGTGGTTCCCCTTGGCACCTTGGGGTGCAACAAATCGGTTCGGTGGTTGCAAGTGACGGTGCGGGAAGGCTTTTGGCTGTCCAGCTTGAACACGTTGATTTTTTTTGTACGCAGTTCGTCCGGTACCTGCGAGTTGTCTCCACCCTCTGGAATGGCTGCGTACCGTTGAACAATCACGTCACTGTGCCGGGTAGCCCGGTGGTTGAAAATCTGGCCGGGTTTGCGTTGACCACGCCGTTCTTTCTGGTACACATTCTGGTAAACGCCACTGTGCGACATGACTTCGTCCCCCTCACCTTGGTGAATCACGGGCAAATCGCTCAACGCATCCCATACCGTGACATGGGGCTGCAATTCACCGGCAAACAAATCGCGGTTCAGTGCGGCCTGGCCGTGCGTTGGCTCGGGAAATCCGATCACATCCCCGTCTCTTATCCCAATCAGGATAAAACGGGGACGTGCCTGGGGCACGCCGTAGTCAGCGGCGCTGAGTACCTTGTATTCGCATTGATAACCAATGTCGGTGAACTCAGAAATGATGGCTCTGAGCACACTTCCACCCGACATGCTCAAAATGCCGGAGACGTTCTCAAACAGGAATGCTTGTGGCCTTAGACCGTCAACCAGCCGGACAAACTCCTTGAACATCTGGTTACGTGGGTCGCCATCGAACCTTGGTCCGGCCAGACTGAATCCCTGGCAGGGGGGTCCGCCTGAAATCAAAGACAACTCACCCACGGCCAAGCCCGTGCGCTCAAGCACCTCGTCAACCGACAAGTTCTTGACATCCTTGATTAGTAGAGGCACATCGGGGTGGTTAGTCTGGAATGTCAGACCCGCCATTTCGTCGTATTCATTGGCAAGCACAGATTGAAACCCGGCCTTGCGCAAGCCTTCGGTCATGCCACCTGCACCGGCAAACAGGTCAATGGCCGTTGGTTTTGGATGTTCTTTTCTCAACAACACTGAATTCCCACAAGAAACAAAAAGTGGCAGATACCATCGGTGGCGTTATTTAGCCGAAGCCAGCTTCAACCGGTAGGCAATCAGGGTGTCACAGGCCAGCAGCGCGAACAGCAACAACCCCTGGAACACGCCGGTGATGGACTTGGGCAGGCCCAGGCGCGACTGCGCCAGTTCACCGCCGATGTAGAACATGCTCATGAGCAGCGCCGAAAACACAATACCCACCGGATGCAGCCGCCCCACAAAGGCGACGATGATGGCCGCAAAACCGTAACCGGCGGGCACATACGGCGTGAGCTGACCCAGCGGCCCTGCCACCTCCAGCGCGCCGGCCAAGCCCGCTGCGCCGCCCGACGTGAGCAGCGCCAGCCACAGCGCCTTGCGCGAAGAAAACCCCGCATACCGCGCCGCCGCCGGGGCCAGGCCGCCCACTTGTTGCGCATAACCCGCGTAGGTGCGGAACAAAAACAACCACACCGCAGCTACCCCAGTCAACGCCAGCAACAGCCCCATGTTGACCCGTGAACCCTGCATCAGACGCGGCACCTGGGTGGCGGCTTCAAAGGTTTTGGACTGCGGAAAGTTAAAACCCATGGGGTCTTTCCAGGGGCCATAGACCAGGTAGTTCAGCACCTGAATGGCCACATACACCAGCATCAGGCTGACCAAAATCTCGTTGGCATTGAAGCGGTCGCGCAGCAGCGCGGCAATACCCGCCCACAGCATGCCACCCACCACCCCGGCCAGCAGCACCAGCAGCACCAGCCAGCGCCCGGTGTCCGGCCCGGCTTGCAAGGCGACCCCGGCAGCAAACACCGCACCCATCACAAACTGCCCTTCGGCCCCAATGTTCCACACGTTCGAGCGAAAACACACCGCCAGCCCCAGCGCAATGATGAGCAGCGGCGTGGCCTTGACCAGCAGCTCCGAGATGGCATAGGCGTTGCGCACCGGCTCCCAAAAGAACACCTGCAAACCGCGCACCGGGTCTTTGCCCAGCAGCATGAACAGGCACACCCCCAGCAGCACGGTGATGAAAAGCGCCAGCAGCGGCGAGGCATAGGCCCAGCGGGCCGAGGGCTGGGGTCGAACTTCAAGCCGCAGCATGGGCGTTCTCCTGGTTGTTGTGGCGGGTCGTCGTCTCCCACAGGCCCGACATCCATTCGCCAATGCGTTCAATGGTGGCATCGGCCCGGTTCAGGCTGGGCGATAGCCTGCCTTTGGCAATCACATGCAGCCGGTCGCTGATCTCAAACAGCTCGTCCAACTCTTCGCTGACCACCAGCACCGCACAACCCGCATCGCGCAGGGCCAAAATTTCGCCGCGAATTTGGGCCGATGCGCCCACATCCACGCCCCAAGTCGGCTGGCTGAGGATGAGCAGCCGGGGCCGCGCCTCAATCTCGCGCCCCACAATGAACTTTTGCAAATTGCCGCCCGACAGCGACTTGGCCGCCGCGTCTGGCCCATGGGCTTTCACGTTGTAGCGGGCCATGATGTCTGCCGCCTGTTGCTTGAGGGCACCCACCCGAATCCAGCCACCGGCCCCCAGCGCATCGCGGCGCGACAGCAGCAGGTTCTGCGCCAGCGACAGCGTGGGCACGGCACCCCGGCCCAGACGTTCTTCGGGCACAAAGTGCAGACCCAGCGCCCGCCGCTTGCCCGGCCCTTGGCGCGACACATCCACCCCACCCACGCGAATGCTGCCCACTGGGGCCCGCACCGTCTCACCCGACAGGCAGTAGAGCAGCTCGCTCTGCCCGTTGCCCGACACCCCGGCAATGCCCACCACCTCGCCACTGCGCACGCTCAGGGCCATGTCGTTCAGGTCGGTGCCAAACGGGTCGTCACTGCGCAGCGTCAGGCCAGCCACCTGCAAGACCTCGGCACCGGCCTTGAGCGGGCGCACCTGCAAAGCCGGGGGCTCGGCACCAATCATCAAGCGGCTCAGCGAGGCGTTGCTCTCTTGGCGCGGATCACACACGCCGGTGACGCGCCCACCGCGCAGCACGGTGCAGGCGGTACACAGGGCGCGGATTTCGTGCAGCTTGTGGCTGATGTACAGAATGCTGCACCCCTGAGCGGCCAGCTGGCGCAACACCACAAACAGTTTCTCGACGGCCTGCGGGGTCAGCACCGAGGTAGGCTCATCCAGAATCAGCAACTGCGGGCTCGTCAGCAAGGCCCGGATGATCTCTACCCGCTGCATCTCGCCCACGCTCAGGGTATGCACCGGGCGCTCGGGGTCAATGTCCAGCCCATATTCCGTGGCCTTGGCGGTGATGCTGGCGTGCACCTCGGACAGGCTCAGCGATTTGTCCAGCCCCAGCCACACGTTTTCGGCCACGGTCAGGGTGTCAAACAAGCTGAAGTGCTGAAACACCATGCTGATGCCCAGCGCCCGCGCCTCTTGCGGGTTGCGCACCCGCACCACTTGGCCGTTGAACATGACCTCGCCCTCGTCGGGCTTGACCGAGCCGTAAATGATCTTCATCAGCGTGGACTTGCCCGCCCCGTTTTCGCCCAGCACCGCATGCACCTCGCCGGGTGCCACGGTCAGCGACACGCCTTGGTTGGCCACCACACCGGGGTAGCGCTTGGTGATGCCGTGGAGTTGCAGTCGGGCCGTGGTCATGCTTGTCCTCATGAAATGGGTCGGTGGGTGGCTGGGTCAACACGGCTGGCGGCGACCGCCTGATGCCAGCGCTTTTTCACCAGCATTTGTCGTGCCATGCTGCACCGCATCAGACCGAATCGCGCTATGCTGGCATGCATGAACCCCGAATCTGTTGCCCCCCTGACCTTCATCCGGCGCGGTCAGCCCGTGACGCTGCGCAATGTACCACCCGAGCGCACCCTTTTGGAGCTGCTGCGCGAAGACCTGAACCTCTGCGCCACCAAGGAAGGCTGCGGCGAAGGCGACTGCGGAGCCTGCACCGTGGTGCTGGCCGAGGCGCACAACGGCCAGTTGCGCTACCGCGCGGTCAACAGCTGCATCCGGCTGGCGCATTCGGTGGCAGGCATGGCCGTGTTCACCGCCGAAGACCTGGCCGCCCCCACGGGCGAACTGCACCCCGCGCAAGCCGCCCTGGTGCAATGCCACGGCAGCCAGTGCGGGTTTTGCACGCCGGGTTTTGTCATGAGCTTGTTTGGCATGTACCAAAACGCTGCGGGCGAAAGCATCAGCCGCGAACAGGCGCAGGTCGATTTGTCGGGCAACCTGTGCCGCTGCACCGGCTACCGCCCCATTCTGGATGCCGCCCAAACCATGCAGCAGCTGCCCCTGCCCCCCAGCTGCGCACCCAACGAAGCCGCCACCCTGGCCGCCCTGCAAACCCTAGCACCACCCAACGAAGCCACCGACAGCGCCTATTTGCGCCCGCGCACGCTGGCGCAGCTGCTGCAACACCGCGCCCGCTACCCACAAGCGCAAGTGGTGGCCGGTTGCACCGACGTGGGCCTGTGGGTCACCAAACAACACCGCCGCTTTGACCGCGTGCTGGATGTGACCGGCACGCAAGCACTGCAACACATCCACACCGTCAGCGACAACGACAGCGACACCGACACCGACACCGAATATCTGCACATCGGCGCAGCCGTGTCATTAACTGATGCCTTCGCCGCCTTGGTGCAGCACTGGCCCGAGATACGCAGCTTCAGCCAGCGCTTTGCCGGTCTGCCCGTGCGCAACGCGGGCACGCTGGGCGGCAACGTGGCCAACGGATCGCCCATTGGCGACAGCATGCCCCTGCTGATAGCCCTGGGTGCCCGCGTGGTGCTGATGCGCTGGCAAGCCACGCCCGAAGGCGGTGAAACTGCCCAGCGCGAACTGCCCCTAGAAGACCTGTACACCGGCTACCGCACCAACGTGATGCAGCCTGACGAACTGCTGTGCTTCATCAACGTGCCCAAGCCGGGGAGACCCGAATTCATGCGCGTTTACAAAATCAGCAAACGCTTCGACGACGACATCTCCGCCGTTTGCCTTGCCATCCACATCCGCCTGCAAAACGGCACCGTGCAACAAGTCTCCATCGGTGCTGGCGGTGTAGCCGCCACCCCCGTGCGCGCCCGCCAAACCGAAGCCGCGCTGCAAGGCCAGCCCTGGAACGCCGACACCGTGCGCGCCGCCATGGCCACGCTGCGGGCCGAATTCCAGCCCATTTCTGACATGCGCGCCAGCGCCAGTTACCGCCGCACCGTGCTGGGCAACCTGCTGCAACGCTTCTGGCTGGAAAGCCAAGGCCACACCGCCATCAACCTGGACAACACGCAGACGCTGGAGGCACTGGCATGAGCACCGCAGACACCCTCCCCGCAGCCGGTCAATCCCAATTTCACGAAAGCGCCCGCGCCCAAGTCGCCGGTGCCGCCACCTACATCGACGACATCCCCGAACTGCGCGGCACGCTGCACGCCGCCCCCGTGTGCTCGCCCGTGGCCCACGGCAAGCTGCTGGGGCTGGACGCCAGCGCCGCACTGGCCGTGCCCGGCGTGCGCGCCTTCATCAGCGCGCAAGACATTCCCGGCGACACCACCTTGGCCGCGTTCGCCCACGACGAGCCGGTGTTTGCCCAAGACTCGGTGCAGTTTGTCGGCCAAGTGGGCGGCCTCATCGTGGCCGACACGGTGATGACCGCCCGCCGTGCCGCCCGGCTGGTGAAGTGGAACGTGCAAGCCCTGCCCGCCGTACTCAGCGTGCATGAAGCGCACGCCCAGCAAAGCTATGTGCTGCCGCCGGTGCATGTGCAGCGCGGCAATGCCCAAGCCGCACTGCAACGCGCACCGCACCAACTGGAAGGCCGGTTTGAAGTCGGCGGACAAGAACACTTTTACCTCGAAGGCCAAATTGCCTACGTGGTGCCGCTGGAGCAAAACCAGTGGCGCGTTTACAGCAGCACCCAACACCCCGGCGAGGTGCAGCACTGGGTGTCGCACGCGCTGGGCCTGCCCAACCACGCCGTTACCGTGGAATGCCGCCGCATGGGTGGTGGCTTTGGCGGCAAAGAAACGCAGGCCGGGCACTTGGCGGTGTGGGCTGCCGTAGCGGCCAGCAAACTCAAATGCGCGGTGAAACTGCGCCTAGACCGCGACGACGATTTCCGCATCACCGGCAAACGCCACCCCTTTGCCTACCACTACCGCGTCGGCTTTGACGACACCGGCCTGCTCTGCGGCTTGGTGCTGGAGATGCTGGCCAACTGCGGCTTCAGTGCCGATTTGTCTGGCCCGGTGGCCGACCGCGCCATCTTCCACGCTGACAACGCCTACTTTTTAGAAGACGTGGCCATTGCCAGCTACCGCTGCAAAACCCACACCCAAAGCCACACCGCGTTTCGCGGCTTCGGCGGCCCGCAAGGCGTCATCGTCATCGAACGTATCTTGAGCGACATCGCCCGCCACCTGGGCCTAGACCCGCTGGATGTGCGGCTGCGCAACCTCTACGGCATCGAAGACCGCAACACCACCCATTACCAAATGAAGGTGGAAGACAACATCCTCCATCCGCTCATCACCACCCTGGCAAGCACCAGCCGCTACCGCGAACGGCGCGAGCAGATCGCGGCTTGGAACGCCCAAAGCCCGGTCATCAAAAAAGGCATCGCCCTCACGCCGGTCAAATTCGGCATCAGCTTCACCGCCACCCTGTTCAACCAAGCCGGTGCCTTGGTGCATGTGTACACCGACGGCAGCGTGCAGGTGAACCACGGCGGCACCGAAATGGGCCAGGGCCTGAACACCAAAGTGGCGCAAATCGTGGCCGACGAGCTGGGCGTGCCGTTTGAGCGCGTGCTGTGTACCTCAGCCGACACCAGCAAAGTGCCCAACGCCAGCGCCACCGCCGCCAGCAGCGGCACCGACCTGAACGGCCGCGCCGCCCAGTTCGCCGCCCGCACCGTGCGCAACAACCTCGCCGCCTTTGTGGCCGGGCTCGACGGCTGCGGCGCGGGCGCGGTGCGCTTTGAAGGCGGCCAAGTCATCACCGAACAATCCAGCCGCCGCTTTGCCGACGTGGTGGGCGCGGCCTACGCCAACCGCATCCAGCTCTGGAGCGACGGCTTTTACCGCACCCCCAAAATCCATTACGACAAAACCACCCTCACCGGCAGGCCGTTTTATTACTTCGCCTACGGTGCGGCGGTGAGCGAAGTCGCCATCGACACCCTGACCGGCGAAAGCCGCGTGCTGGCCGTGGACATCCTGCACGACGTGGGCCACAGCATCAACCCGGCCATCGACATCGGCCAAATTGAAGGCGGCTTCGTGCAAGGCATGGGCTGGCTCACCACCGAACAGCTGGTGTGGAACGACAAGGGTTATCTGCAAACCCACGCCCCCAGCACCTACAAAATCCCCGCCACCGGCGACATACCCCAGCATTTCAAAGTGGACCTGTGGCCCGAAGCCAACCGGGAAGACAACGTCCACGGCAGCAAAGCCGTGGGCGAGCCCCCGTTCATGCTCGGCATCAGCGTGTTTGAAGCGCTGCGCGACGCGGTGGCGCAGGCGGGCGGGCAGGCTGAGGCGATGAACGCGCCGGGGACGGCGGAAGAGGTGTTGCGGGGGGTGGGGTGAGAGAAAGAATGGGGGGCGGATTCCAATTTTTCGCAGGTCGGTTTTTGAATGCTGAAGTTGCAATCTGACCCTGAATATTCATGAACTATAAGTCCATGATTCAAAGCCGTTTTCTAGGGGAAACCCTGCCCAACTTATACCGCAGCGGGTGCTTTATTTTGCAAGCTTTGCGGTATAAATTACGTTAGAAAAATACAAAATACTATCAACGTACGTCTTAATTAATTAGTTAGAAACTATCACCTGATTTTTAGTAGTATAGAAAGCAACCGTCATGACCTTAGTTAAAACAGGAAACGATATCGATGCAGTAATAAAAGATTTTCAAATTTTTCTTGAAAATATTGAGAATGTTCTTTTGGAAGTAAAGCCAAAAACAAAAATATCTAGCACAAAACTAGGAAAACTCAAAAAAGATTTATTGAACATTAAAAATCTTGACATTTACTCCATAGGAAAACTAATGGAAATTGTCAGCAAATACAATGCAATAAATGATATTTTTAACGGGGAAATATCTTACAATAAAAAAGAACTTGCGAAAATAGTAGAAGGAACACCCGACTACACAAAGGATAGTAACGAACAGTATAATGACTATTTCTTTGAGATATCAATGGGGGTTCGCCTGCTAAGTGCGCTTAAAGATAAAAATGCAAAAATAAATTTAGATGGCATTTGTGATGTAATAATTAACAATGAAATTGCTATAGAATGCAAGTATATACACAGTCCATCAAATATAGTGAAAAACATACAAACAGCCAAGCATCAAATTCAGACACGAGTAGACGACAAACAGGCGAATTGCGGTTTCATTGCGTTAGACTTGTCGCACATTTGCCCAAGAGAGAAAATACTAGAGTATGTCAATTACACTCTTGATAAATTCATCACAAGCTATACGATGCTGAGTTCCAAGGGATACATCAATGGAAATATTGTACAGCATATAATAGATGACAAGAATTTTTCAAAAATAATATGCAGCTATATTATGATGGAGGTAGAAACCTGTCTCTATAGTGAGCTTGGTTTTTCTTATGATCTAGGTAAAAATACATTGGCTATAATATTTCAATCAATTAATTCATTTGTGTTTGTGCATGAAAATCAAATGTTTTCAATAACAACTCGCGGGATGACTTATTTTGTAAATGATAAGTTGCCTCTAAATACGAAAGAGAAGACTATAAACTTTATTCATTCATTGGCTGTTGGAATTTAAATATTTCTAACTTCCCGTTGCACCTGAAAAATAGGAGTACTTATGTCATTCAATGCACGCCTTACATCTGACCTCATCAAAATCGCGGCAGCAGGTGGAGGGTTTCGCCTCGACGCGGCAGCTCGCTTGACGAGTGATCTCATAAATATTGCTACAGCTGCAAAAAGCGGCGGAGCTTCGGTTACTTTTGCAGGAATGTCTGCCCGTCTGACTTCGGATTTAATAAAAATTGGTGCTGCTGGCGGAGGAGCGGTTTGCTTTGAGGACTGAGAGGCTGAGAGTTTTTTGATTCTTCACTCAAAAGCACATGAAACAAAAATCTTGACCTCATAAGTCATCCATAAAAAGTTTTTCGTATGAAATTTCTATATAAATCAACAAGTTGCGCTCAAAATTCGAACTTTTCCAGAGTGAAAAACTTTATATAAATGACTTAGAACGATCACAGAGCGATTTTTCGGGACTGCCAAGGGGTCAGACACCCCTTCAAAAAGATACTTTTGCGATCTGATCGAAAAACTCTCACTCTCTGAGTAAGCTCAACAAGGGGCTCAAGCTGACCGCCCCGCCTTCAGTGGATTGTCGGATTGGCTTGGGCGTTACTAATTTATAAAGTAAGTTGTTTGATATTAAATTTTATAATTATTAGGACATATGCAAAAGATATAAGTGCTCTGAGGCAACCATCTTTACTTTTGAAAAAACGTAAGTCGTTGATTTATATGGAAAATTTGGCATGCAAATTTATAGTCAGTTGCTCATGCTTACTTATTGGCAATCTAACTTATTCTGATTAAATTAACAACTTGTGCAAATTTTAGCTTTTTTAGCACCTATAATTTCTCACAACGTGAAAGAATGGGGCCTGCTTCCGTAAGTCCTAGCTAAGTTATTTTGAATCGCTAATATTGTTCCAAACAAACAAGCAATAGCTATTTATTGATCAATTACCTTGCAGTAAATTAAGGCATTCGATTTCTCAATTTTAGATAAATTTTATTTTCGTGAAGTTATGATGCTGAGAATGCATTTACGTAACTCAAATTTATGAAAATTGAGTTACGCATCAACGCTTTATAAGTAGAAACATCTAAAATGGGATTTGTAGACCTTCCCTACTTGTCAAGTTGCGTCTACTTATTGACCTTTTCTTGAGAGCTGATTGACTCGCATCTGATACATATCAATTAAGCAGGCTTCGTCTTGGCATTGATTGCGCTGTTGTAACCAAACGCTGCTTTCTTCCTTGAACGCTTTCACGTCTTGAGCCGATTGAAGAGCAGATATGTAGAGTGAGCCCATGGCAGCATCTGCTTTTGCAAGTTGTGGACTGCTACAAATTATGTGCTCGACGTTAGTTCTAGCCTTAGCGCAGTCGAAGCTTGGGGCAACTCTTTCGATATACGATGAACGCTCATTTGTGGCGATTGCGTTTTCAGCTGGTTTTTGTTTTGTAGCATCGCGTTCAGCAAGCTCTTTCTCAAACATGAGGCTAATCACACCTTTCTGCATTCCTTGAAAAAGGTTTACTTGAGCCAAACCAGATTCTGGGAGTTTGAACGATGAGTCGATTCTTGGCTCTAATTCGTTTCCTACAAAGTGAACTGTGTAAAAAGCTTTAATCGGATACTGGGTATGACTTCCAAATATCAATGTTGCATTACATACGTTTGGTGATAACTCAGCAATTTGATTGAGTGATAGATAGGGAAAAATTCGAGGCATATCGGCTGCTAGGCGGGTATCTATTCTTTCGTTTTCACCAATCAAACCCCACAGTCTGGCGTAAGATGAACCTCCGCCCTTGATCATTAGTTCGTTCAAAAAGTCTTTTTTGACAGCGATTTGAACTTGCTCTGACTCGCATGATGCATTAACACGGTTAGTTGTGATTTCGGTTCCCGGCTGGCGATTTGTTTGCCGGTAAGAACCAAGCAAAGCACACGTTGAGTTCTCCTCACTCTCTTTTGTTATACAGCTATCACTCAGCTGTGCTGTTGACCCTTTAAACTTTATGGTTGTGTGGCAACTGACTTCATTGTTTTTGTATGGAAAAATAAAAGTATCGTTATCAAAAAGTGGAAGTTTTTCCGCGTTTATGGCCACATAACCCGCACAACTGCCGCCGCTCATCGTCAAATCAATGCTGTACGTAGCATCTTTGATGTGTTTAATCTTCATGTGGCCGTGACATTCTTCGCAGTCATACTCACCTTCAATAAAAGATGGATTAATTGCAGGATAAGGTACTGATGTTTCAACACTTGTGACCGTGTTTGTACTTGTATTTGGACTTATGCCTATGTTCGTAGAAGCTACAGGCTGAGGGTCATTGCGAGGGTCACCCATTTCAAGAGCAACTGGTGTCGCCATGGCAATACCAGCTAATAACCCTGCCCATGGCCACCACTTTTTTGAGCCTGCTGCGGCCAAAATCCCCCCCAACAAGGAGAGGCTAAGAACGATCGCTACGATTGATCCGCCCAAGATGGCACCAACGATTGAAAAAGCCAGTAGACCAAAGGCCCCGACGGCTGCGTTGAAAATAGCCACTGCACCGAACGTAATGACCATGAAGGACGCACCCACACCCCACCAACCATAGGCAATTATTCGATCGTGGCCGGTGGCATCAAAAGCTGCACCAGCGCCTCCCATGAGCAGTGTGAACAACGCAGCTCCTACGGCAAGAAGCCCTGCGATCAGCCCAATAATTCCGCCTGCTTTGTGCATTTTTACGGTCCCTCAAGTGGTTGATTGTGATGTGGCTATTCTGCACTACCATCTCATATTTTTCGTTAAGAACTTCGAAAACATGCGGTAGCGCGTGATCAAAAATAAAGATTTTTTAAAAGCAACAAGGATCGGCATTTACAGCAAAAAATCACCTGACCAAGCCCAAGTGAACACGCATAGCCCCTTCCACCGCGTGCATATCGGCTGTGCTGACCGTACCGAGCTGGCTTTTAAGACGGGCTTTGTCGGCGGCCATGATTTGGTCTGCCATCGCCTTGCTGCTTTGACCGTTGACCGACACCACGGCCTCGCCAGGGTATTGACGGCCCGTGTTGCTGGTCAGCGGCACGACCACCACGCGAGCCAAGTGTCTATTGGCCGCGTCGTTGCTCACAATCACCGCTGGCCGTGTTTTACGAATCTCAGAGCCGACCGATGGGTCAAACTCGACCCACCACACCTCACCGCGCTTCACTGTGCATGTCCTTGGCCAGTGCGTTGCACCACGCTTGCGCTTGGGCTTCGCGGTCGGTGTCTGCTGCCATGTCGCGGTAGCCGTCATCCAGTGACTTGTCCAGAACGTGTGGGCGCAGCAGGTCTTCAATGAACTGGCTCATGCGGCGCTTGCCGATGGTGCGGTACAGGCCGTCATAGACGACCTCATCCAGGGTGATGGTGATTCGCTTGTGCATGGCAGCATCCTTGAAAACGTTGTGCGTGCGGCGCATTTTATAAACGCGGGCTTGTTGTCAGGTTCCTTGCAATTATGTACCCCGTCGCAGCTGGCCATTGTTCCGGACCCGTGCTGTTTTGGCGGGCCTTCTGGCCTCTGGTACTGAGGAAAATGCATCATGAGTATTGTCCATCCGATGGCACGCACCACTCCGCGCACCCGTGCGGTGCTCTCGCGAACAGTTCGACCATGGCCGGGTATTGCGCATCAGCAGGCTTCTGAAACCGGTAAAAAATGGGTTTTCCGGTGTCGCTGGCTTGGCGAATTTGATAGCCAGCGTCTTCAACGAATGCCCAAAACGCCTTGCCAAATGCGGGTGTCAGCGCCTCCACATGCAGAACGATGTCCAAGTCTTTGGTGGCGCGAAATTCCAACCCCGCCTCTTCCATCGTCAAGCTGGCAGCCGTGCCGCCAATCAGGACGTACTGCTCAACATAAGCCGCAAACCGCTCCCGAAAAATGTCCAAACCTCTCACCATGGCAATTGCGCTTTCAATTCATCCAGCGCTATTTGAATGCGGTCGTCGGCGTTGTCTTGCAGGCTGAGCATCAGCGAGAGCGGGTCCACCGTGTGGGCTTCGGGCAGCAGAGCCGGGCTGTAGCTCCACAGTTGCCAGGCTTGCGCGCCCGTTTCGGGTTCGGGCAATTCGCGAACGCCAGCGTCGGTGGCGGCTTTCCAGTCGGCGGCGGTCAGGGCATACACCGGCCATTTCGGTTCAGTCAGCAAAGAATGGCAAGCCAACGCGCTCAGACCGGCGAGGCGGCTGGGTGGGTGTGGGGCGTTTGCTGGGTCGGCAACCCACACCGTGCGCTTGACGGGCGTTCGCAGGGCGGGTTTCGCCTGCACCCAAACCTGCTCGGGCGTGGATGCCGTTCGCAGCCAGCGCGCACGGCCAACCGTATCGGCGGTGGCGATGCCGGTGGCGGTCAATTCCTTGACGGCACGCGACAGTGTCATGGGCGTGTAGCCCAGCGCAGCCGCCACCACCGAAGGCTGCCAGTCAGGCTGCCAAGGCTGACGCAGCAGCGCCGTGATCAGCATGGCTTGCGCGGATGGGCTCAGCGCCGTTGTAGGGGCTGGGGTGCGCTGCCGAAAATACTCGCGCAAGTCCAGCCCCAGGTCGGGCAGGTAGAGCTGGTTGCCCGGCACGATGAACGGGACTTTTTGCATGATCAAGCGCCGCCGTTCGTAAGAGGCCATGGCATCGGTCACGTAGACCACCGGCTGTTCGGTCAGGGCTTGCACCTTGTCCAGCCACGTCTTGACTTCGCTCAGGGACGGCTTGGCCTCGGTGCGGGCGATGGCCAAAACGACGGGCTGCTCCAGCAGTTCCAGCTCGCTGAACTGGAAGGTATCGCGCAGGAAGTACGGCAGCTCGTTGACACGCGCCCACGGCACCACGCTTGGCACATCCAGGCCCAGTGTTTCATGGAGGTAACGCACAACGGCGGTCGTGAGGGTTGGCAAGACACATCCTTTTTAACTTTTTTTTGCACGATAACATTTGACGGGTTACTGTGCAAACTGGCGTGATTCAGCAAGCCAGTTTTTGAACGCCATTCATCCTTTTCAAAGCCTCAGTCCATGCACCAAACGCCGCGACAAGTCTCGCAGGCCCACGGCCATCACGCCATCCCCCACCGGGTAGGGCTCGCCATCGGTGCCGCCATGCACCAGAAATTTGTGCTTGGGTTGCAAGTCTTCACACGCACTGTAAAAGCCCCGGCGCGGTTTGGCGTTGATGCCTCTTTTCACTTCAACCGCCATCAGGCCCAGGCCGGGGGGCATCGACAAGCAAGTCAATCTCGGCACCGTTGCTGCTGCGGTAGAAGCCGCATGGGGCTTCGCGTGGCGCGGCATTGAGCAGGGTTTCAATGGCGAAGCCCTCCCAACTGTTGCCCACCACCGGGTGTGCCAGCAAGGCAACAGCGGGGTTATCTGCCAGCGCAGCTTCAAGGGTGGGGAAGAGTTGTCGGTCAATCATCCATGCATTATTGGGATCATGATGCTTGATTGACATGGTTTTTCAGCCATGCATGTACACCGTCGTCGTCGCCAGTTTTTCGAAAATATCGCGACTTTGAGCTAACCGGGCGTTACCAACTCGCAGCGCTCACACCAAACAGATTCTTGATCTGAGTGCATGGCAAGCCCTGCGCTACGGCTTAACTTCCTCATCCAGCAGCCCGTTCTGGCAGTTCAATCGCATAGGCTTGGGCGATACGGGACACCCATTCAGCGGCGGTCATGCTCCCCATTGCATGTCCTTGGCCAGCGCGTTGCACCACGCTTGCGCTTGGGCTTCGCGGTCGGTGTCTGCTGCCATGTCGCGGTAGCCGTCGTCCAGGGACTTGTCCAGAACGTGTGGGCGCAGCAGGTCTTCAATGAACTGGCTCATGCGGCGCTTGCCGATGGTGCGGTACAGGCCGTCATAGACGACCTCGTCCAGGGTGATGGTGATTCGCTTGTGCATGGCGGCATCCTTGAAGACATTGTGCGTCGGCGCATTTTATAAACGCGAGTGGTTTGAAGAATCAGGGTCAGATTCCCATGTTCAGAAGGCCCGTTTTTGAACGCCGTTCATCCTTTTCAAAGCCTCAGTCCATGCGCCAAACGCTGCGACAAGTCTCGCAGGCCCACGGCCATCACGCCATCCCCCACCGGGTAAGGCTCGCCGTCGGTGCCGCCATGCACCAGAAGCCTGCTGCGTACCCAC
Source organism: Pseudomonadota bacterium (assembly GCA_041192045.1). Classification (GTDB taxonomy): domain Bacteria; phylum Pseudomonadota; class Gammaproteobacteria; order Burkholderiales; family Burkholderiaceae_C; genus Hydrogenophaga. The sequence continues at coordinate 57,178 of JBEENR010000005.1, forward strand.
GCCCCCAGCACCGACATGCCGAGTTCTGTGCGATTATGTAAGCCCTCGCAGCTGGCCGATGGCACCCACCACCCCGCGCATACGCGCTGAGATTCATGACAACGGCATGGTCGAGCGCTCCAATGGGCGCATCAGCGAGGTCGTGCAGCAAACCCGCTTCGCATCAGGCGTGGAGCTAGACACTGAGTGGGCCTGATATACGGTTGTATTTTGCTAATTTATTAGCAATCTGGGCTGCTTAATTTCTAAATAAAGGGGACTGAAATGAATAAAATAAGCATTTTAGAAAGAAACCATGTCATCGTTTCAGGCAATCTGGAATCTTCGGATGTACTGGTTTTTGTTCATGGATTCGGCACTGACCAGTCTTTATGGCGTTTGGTTGAGAGTGGTTTTGAAGAGACACACAAGATCGTTAAATTTGATCATGTGGGGGCGGGCAAGTCTGCACCGGCAGCGTTTGTGCAGCACAAATACTTGAATTTAAACCAATATGCTGATGATTTAATTGAAATCATTCAGACATTAGACTTGAATCGTCCTGTCGTCATAGGGCATTCTGCCGGGGGCATGATCGCTGCGCTGGCCGCAGTAAAAAACAATGCCTTGTTTTCAAAGTTGGTTTTGATAGGGGCATCGCCTAGGTATTTGAACGATGTTGGCTACAACGGGGGGTTTTCCAGTGACGATGTGAAATCTGTCTATAAATCTGTCATTGATAACTTTCAAAGCTGGACGGAGTCTTTCTCGTCCTTGGCAGTAAATGTGCCCGAGCAGCCTGATGTTGCAAAAGAATTTGCAACATCATTGAGTAGGATAAACCCAAAAAATGCGCTGACAAGTTTGTGTTCAATTTTGCAATCAGATTACCGAGAAGAAATGAAGCGTGTAACAACCAAAACGTTGATTATCTATTCAAGAGAAGATTATTTTGTTCCGTTTGACGTGTCGCTGTATCTTCACAAAAATATTGCTGACAGTCAGCTGGTCGGCATCAACGCCAGAGGACATTTTCCGCAGCTGACTTCACCCTGTGAGGTCATTGGTGCATTAAAGGCGTTTTTCTAACTCCTTCAAACAAGCAGGCGGAACTTGACAAATACCCCATCAACTCAGCTCCCTCAACGCTCACAACGTCAACACCCATGGCTGCGCTGGGCATTACTCGGCGCTGCGGGTTTGTTGCTGGCACCGTGGTTGTTTGACAGTCACCGTGCCGTGGCCTTGTTTTCGCAAATGGGCATTGCGGTGATTGCCTGCCTGTCTTACAACATGTTGTTGGGGCAGGGCGGTATGTTGAGTTTTGGGCATGCGGTGTACACCGGGCTGGGGACTTGTTTGGCCATTCATGCTTTGCTGGCGGTGGGTTCTGGGGTGTTGCCGGTGCCGGTGGTGTTGGTGCCCCTATTGGGTGGGGTGGCGGGTGGGGTGTTTGCGTTGTTGTTGGGTTGGATCAGTACCCGGCAGGCGGGCACTACGTTTGGCATGATTTCGCTGGGTTTGGGTGAATTGGTGTTTGCGGCGGCCTTGATGTTTCCGGGGGTGTTTGGTGGGGTAGCGGGTATCAGCGCTGACCGGGTGGTAGGGCCACCGGTTTGGGGCATTAGCTTGGGGCCTGCGGTGCAGGTGTATTACTTGATTGCGGTTTACACCTTGGTGTGTGTGGTGCTGATGTATGGCCTGACCCGTACCCCGCTGGGGCGGCTGTTGAATGCCGCACGCGACAACCCGGAACGGCTGGCGTTTATTGGCTACAACCCGCGCACAGTGCGTTATTGGGCGTTTGTGATGGCTGGGTTTTTTGCGGGCATTGCGGGCGGGCTGGCGGCTATTGAATTTGAGCGGGTATCCCCCGAGGCGGTCAGTCCGGTGCATTCGGGCAGTTACCTGCTGTTCACGTTCTTGGGTGGCACCACGGTGTTTTTTGGACCGATGGTGGGCGGTGTGTTGATGGTGCTGGCGCTGGCGGGTTTGTCGCAATTAACCCCGGCTTGGCTGCTGTATTTGGGGCTGGTTTTTGTGCTGATGGTGATGTATGCCCCCGAGGGGCTGGCGGGGCTCTGGCTCAAGCAGGTGCGGCTGTTGCGCTGGGCCGGTTGGCGGCCACTGCTGGGGCCTTATGCGGCGCTGGCGTTCAGTGTGCTGGTGTGCAGCTTGGGGGCTGGCGCGTTGGTGGAGATGCTGTATCAGCGCCAGCTGAGCGCCACGCTGGGCGATGCGGTGTCGTTTTTGGGCATGACGTTGGACGCGGGGCGCGCAGCGGTGTGGCTGGCGGCGGCGGCGGTGCTGGCGCTGGGGTTGGGGTTGTTGGCTGGGGCGCGGCGGCTGTGGTTGCGCCGGGTGGCGGCGCTGGGGTTGGCCGCTGGTGTGCAGGGGCCGCTGGCATGAGGGATGTGGACGTTGGGCGTGATACGGCCGATGTTGGGCGCGATGTGGTGTTGCAACTGCGGCAGGTGGGCCAGCGTTTTGGGGCGACTGAGGTGCTTCGGGGGCTGGATTTGTCGGTGTACCGGGGCGAGCGGCTGGCCATCATTGGGCCGAATGGGGCGGGCAAGTCCACCTTGTTCAACCTGATTTCGGGCCGCACGCCGCCCAGCAGTGGCAGCATTTGGCTGCACGGGCAGCGGGTAGATGGTCTGCCGCCGTTCGAGATTCACCGCAGGGGGCTAGCGCGCAGTTTTCAAATCACCAACCTTTTTCCCCGCCTCAGCGTGTATGACAACCTGCGCTGCGCCACCCTCTGGAGCCTGGGCTACCGCTACACCTGGTGGCGCAGGCTGTCGCAGCTGCGCGATGCCAATGCCCGCACCGAGCACTGGTTACACCAAATGCGGCTGCACACCCGGCGCGATGTGCCCGCCATGCACCTGAGCTATGCCGAACAGCGGGCGCTGGAGCTGGGCATTACCCTGGCGGGCGGGGCCGATGTGGTGTTGCTCGATGAGCCCACAGCGGGCATGAGCCAGAGCGAAACCCGGCATTTTGTAGCGCTGATTCACGAAGTGACCCAGGGCAAAACGCTGCTGGTCGTCGAGCACGACATGAGCGTGGTCTTTCGTCTGGCTGACCGCGTGGCGGTGCTGGTCAATGGTGAGTTGCTGGCGCTGGACAGCCCGGCGGCGGTGCGCGCCAACCCGGCGGTGCAGGCTGCCTACTTGGGCACCGGCTGGGACATGGCGGATGCCGGGGGGCAGCCATGCTGATGCTGGACGCGCTGCATGCCCATTACGGCCAGACACCGGTGCTGCACGGCGTGTCGTTGCAGGTGCAGGCGGGCGAGATTGTGGCTTTGCTGGGGCGCAACGGCTCAGGCCGATCGACCACGGCCCGCGCCATCATGGGGCTGGTGGCGTGCAGCGGGCGCTTGCAATGGCAGGGCCATGATTTGAACGGCTTGCCCACTTACGCGCGTGCCCGTTTGGGCTTGGGCTATGTGCCCGAGGGGCGCGACGTGTTCCCACAACTCACGGTGCAGCAAAACCTGCTGCTGGGCCAGCAACCGGGCCGCTGGCGTGGGCCGGTGGCCGCGCCGGTGCGCTGGCAGCTGGACGATGTGTATGCCATGTTCCCCGCTTTGCAGCGGCGGGTACACACGGCGGCGGGCGTGCTCTCGGGTGGCGAACAGCAAATGCTCAGCATCGCCCGCACCCTCATGGGCAACCCGGCCCTCATCATCATTGACGAACCTACCGAAGGGCTGGCCCCGCAGGTGGTGGCGCAGCTGGGCCAGTTTTTGCAAACCCTGAAAACCCGTGGCGTGGCGGTGTTGCTGATTGAGCAAAAGCTCACCATCGCCCTGCACATTTCTGACCGCGTGCTGGTGATGGGGCAGGGCCGCATCGTGTTTCAGGGCACACCCGCCGAACTGCGCCAAGATGCGGTTACTCGCCAAGAATGGCTGGAAGTCTGACCCGCCGCCGCTGCTGCATGAAAAAAGCACCCAGTACGGGCGGGATTTTGCTGTGCTGAGGCTATAGTGCAGGCAGTGAACCCGTTCGAGTAACTGATTGGGGATGCATCCAGTCGGGTTTGTTGGATTTGTGATGCCTGTATGTGCATTTGGTTTGCTGCGATACAGGATTGATTTCAAACACTTTTTTTGGGGGTATTATGAAATTTTGTTTAAAGACCGTTGTTGTGGGTATTCTGTGTTTGCTTGGGTAGACCGCAAGTTAGCGCCATCACGAACATGCCTCTACTCGAACTAACGCCAATTGACTACAAATTACTGAATGCAAGGCAGCAGGAAACTTTCAACTTCCAGAAGGTTTCAGGTGTACTTGCAGATTTCGGGTTTTCTACAATCCGACTGAGCGATGATTGGCAGGGTGCAGATTTCATCGCAAACCACATCAGCGGTCAGCAATTCTTGAAAGTTCAATTGAAGGGGCGTCTTACTCTCGACCAAAAGTATGAAGGCAAAGACATTTGGGTCTGCTTCCGCCATAACGATGTCTGGTATTTATATCCACACGATTCCGCGCTTACTTGGGCGCTGAATAAAAAGAGGCTGGGCAAGAACCCTGATTTATGGAAAAACGGCTCTGGTGTATGGTCGTACCCATCTCCACCCAAGGATTTCTTGCTGTGGTTGGCTCCCTATGCGCTAACCCATGATTCAAGCGGGACACCTAACGGTGCACCTTAATCCAAATGTTAGCCCTATTAGAATTATTGAGCCTTGAGAAGAAAATAAAATGCCAAAAGTTATTACCTTTTACAACCACAAAGGTGGCGTTTCGAAAACGACGACTACCTTCAATCTTGCTGTCTACTTAGCCGAAAAGAAAAACCTGAAAATTCTTCTAGTTGATGCGGATCCGCAAAGCAATTTAACGGAGAGCTTCTTCTCGCCAGAGGTTGATGAGAAGGATGAAGATCTTCCAGGAACTTCAATTTATCAGGCGCTTCGGCCAAGATTTGAAGGGTCTACCGCAAAAATTGCCGTAAATACCCTGGAAATCCCTCATCATCCAGTCTACAAGAATTTGCAAATATTAAGAGGCGACTGGAATTTCAGCCTTGCTGAGCGGTATTTTTCAAACGCTCTTGCATTGGCAATAACTGAAAGCGTTCATGAGAAGCACACTTACAACGTGCTGCACAATTTGTTTCAAGATTTAATCGAGAGAAATGGCTTTGATCACATTCTCGTTGATTTGGGACCCTCCAGTGGTGCGATCACAAATTTAGCACTCCTTAGTTGTGACGGATATTTTATCCCAGTGACACCAGATCGCTTCTGCGCACAAGCTGTCGAAGCGCTAGCAAGGTTAATATCTGTTTGGATCGATCGACACGAGAAAACCATTGCCACATTCCCTGCGTTTGGATTTTCCAGCTTCCCGGGTAAGCCAGTTTTTCTTGGCGCAGTAAGCCAAAACTTCAAGGCTTATGCAGGTCGCACAAGAAAACCATATCAATACTGGGAATCTGAAATTATTAATGTATTGCAAAATAATCTAATCGCTAAGTTACCTCATCGTGCCGGAAGTGAGCAGTATGTAAGTACCATTCGAGATTTTGGCGGACTCGTGCCCGTTGCTCATATTGTTGGAAAAGCCATTTTTGATCTCGACAAAGACGATACAAAACTAGCTTCCGCCGAAGGTGCTGCCTGGCAAGGAGTTGCCCTTACCAGTTGGTTAGCACGTGCGGCAGAGTACGGGGCAGAGATTGGTAAGATTGCTGAGGTAGTCGCCAATGGCTGATTACTCCTATATTGCCTTCCTGGATATCCTTGGCTATAAAAATCTGCTAGATCACGACATAAAAAACGGAACGCAGATATTTAAAACAAAAATGATTGAAGCGTTTAGGGTGCTTGATAACGTAAATCAAGCAAAGTTCGCACACAAAGTCATATCCGATTCCATATTTATTAGTTGCTCAGATAGAGAAGCTGCCCCCGAATTGGTGGCAATTCTCCGAAATGTTTTTGTTGCTTTTTTGGAGAAGGGATTGTTGATACGAGGAGGGGTTTCATATGGGGAGCATTTTCAGAATCAAACCATTACTTATAGCCCAGCACTCACCAAGGCATATCTTCTTGAGTCCGCGATCGCAGAGTTCCCCAGAATCATGGTTGATCCAAACATTGTCGACATGTTCCCGGAACTAAAGATAAACCGAGAGGTATTAAAATCCGGGGTAAATTGGTATCTAAATGTCGCAAACAAGAAAAACTACGACGACGTGTGTAGTTTTGCCTTTTCCACATACCAATCAAACATTAATGAAATTAATAGCAATGAAAAGGTTCGCATAAAACATCGCTGGCTTCAAGATTTTCTTTGTGAAATCAGCTGTGTAATTGGTTTGCCTCCGAAAGAGCGTTACATTAAAATGTTTGACCCCATCGATCAGCAACAGAATATTGGTTAACCATAGGGCTAACTGGCGGTTCAACGCGGACACTAACATAGACCATTGCTTCGCGATTTTGATGGCCCATGTTGTTGCCCACAGTACTCCGCCGCTAGTTAACCTGGACGTTGAGCCAATACCAAACCCGTGGTTTTCTAACCCTGACCTCACTATAAAAATACTCATATGCCTCATGAATTAGAAACTAAATACGGTCTTACCGCACAAGAGTTGCTTGACGCAATCGACAGGAGGTTTCGTTTAAAAGTCGCCTTGGAAGGTGCGGTCGCCGAAGTTCATTTTGAGCGTAAGCTTCGTATAGCGAGTAGAGAAGGCTGGTTGACCAGTTACGAAGGTCATGATATTGATGGAATGCATGACTTTACTGTTGTAACCATTACCGGTGTAACAATAAAAGTTGAAGTAAAAACCATACGTAATGGGATAAAGCCGCAAGTTGAGTTGCAAAAAACACGTGCGGCAAAGGGCGATCCAAGTAGCCGCTACTACGAACGTGATCATTTTGATGTGGTTGCGGTTTGTATCGGCAGATTCACAGGAGACTGGAGTCAGTTTCGGTATGTTTTAGTGCGGGAACTGCCATCGCACCGGAGTCATCCAAACAAACTTCAAGTTATGCACCCTATTCCAGATAGTGAGGACACTCAGCCTCGCTGGTTCTCACGATTTCAGGATCTCATCGATGCATTCACCGCTTAACCCAGTTTATGAAACTGAACTTGGGGCACTGTTTTGTGCTGATAGTTTAGAGTTTATGAGGAAGTTGCCAAGCGACTCAGTCGATTTGGTTGTCACAAGTCCCCCCTATGCGCTGCACTTCAAAAAAGAATATGGAAATGCAAATCAAGCGGACTATACTTCTTGGTTGATTCCGTTCGCGAATGAAATTAAGCGCATCATCAAACCATCCGGTTCATTCGTCCTAAATCTTGGCGGTGCGTGGCAACCTGGAGCGCCTGTTCGAAGCCTGTATCACTACAGAACTTTGCTTGCTTTGGTTGACGATGTCGGCTTTCAACTGGCACAAGAGTTCTTTTGGTATAACCCAGCAAAAATGCCAGCACCTGCAGAATGGGTGAATGTAAGAAGAATTAGAGTAAAAGACAGTGTTGAGTATATTTTCTGGCTTGTCAAAGACCCAATGGCCAATGCCGACAACAGAAGAGTGCTACAACCTTACAGCGAGGACATGAAGCGCCTTATTAAGCGAGGCGTTAAACAAACGGTTCGCCCTAGCGGCCATATAATAAATGACTCTTTCGCTAGCGATAAAGGCGGGTCAATTCCGCCAAATATTATTCAGTGTGGAAACAATGAATCGAACAGTGCGTATATAAAAAACAGTAAGTTATTAGGTAACAAGGTGCATCCTGCACGTTTTCCGGCTGAATTACCTCGGTTTTTTATAGAGTTTCTTACTGAACCGGGTAATCTTGTGCTGGACCCTTTTGCTGGCAGTAATACAACTGGATTTGTTGCTGAGCAACTAAATCGTAAATGGATTGGATTGGAGATTAGAAGCGATTATGCTAAGGAAAGTAAACTGCGCTTTGAATTGCCGGAAACAGAATCAGCCTCAACTGCTCTGAGTCAGTCATGTTTAGAGCTATAACTGTCAAGTTCCGCGTGTTTAAGTCACCCACAAGAAGTTTTTCAAAGTATTTGACAGAGCCCGGTAGGGTGGGGTAAGTTCTGGCGCAGGTGAAAAGCAAGAGGGGTGAAGATGGCACGAACGCAGCTGGTGATCAGCGCTGAAGAGGAGCAAGCGTTGAAAACGATGGTCAAGCGGCACAGCAACTGGAGGGTGCGGGAGCGTGCGCAAACGCTGCTGTTGTTGGCGCAAGGCAAGAAAGCCACGCAAGTGGCCATGGAGATGGAGTTGCACCCGCAAACGGTAGGCAGCACGCGCAAGCAGTGGGAACAAGAAGGCATGGCCAGTTTGTCGGACAAGCCGCGCAGCGGAGCACCCGCCAAGCTCTCAGAGCCGCAGGTCAAGCAACTGGTGGACTGGGCCAGCACAGAGCCGCTGTCACTCACCACACTCAAAGCCCGCCACGAGGAGGCCGGTGGTGTGGTGGTGCATGTCAACACATTGACCTCGGTTCTGAAGCGAGCGGGGCTGGTGTGGAAGAGGACGCGCCACAGTCTGAAAAAAAGAGAAATGAAACTGCGTTCGAGCAAGCCAAGGCAGACATAGTGGAGCTCAGAAAACGTGCAGAGGCGGGAGAAATCACCTTGGCCTACCTGGATGAGGCTGGATTTGAACAAACGCAGCCCAACCGAAGTGCATGGACACCCGTGGGCGAGCAGCACGGCATAGAGGCTAGGCGCGGGCCGCGCCTGAACGTGGTGGCCGCGCTGTTGAGCGACGGCAGAGTCATCAGCGCCAAGCTGTGGCGCAGCATGAATTCGGAGCTGTTCGTGGGCTTTTTGGGGCTGCTGCGCGATCAGGTGGCCACCCCAGCTAAGCCCATGACCATCATCTTGGACAATGCGTCGATACACCACGCCAAGAAAATTGAACCTGTGGTCGCCATGCTGAAGAAACAGGGCATCAATCTGTACTTCCTGCCCGCCTACAGTCCCGAACTCAACCGGATTGAGACACTGTGGCGCTTGATGAAGTACGTATGGATGGAGGTCAAAGTACGCACCGCTGAAGTTCTCGAAACCGAGGTCAGCCACATCCTAGATCACTTCGGGTCAACCTACAAAATGAACTTTTGATGTGAAAGATTTGTTGTGACTAACTTATAAGTAGTAACCGTCCGCCGAACCCGACCTACAAAAGAAGAAGCGATTTGTGTAGGGGTGGCAAAGCCACTCCATGCCGCAAGGTCAAGCCGCTCAAGCGCCCGGCAGTTTCCAGTGTATCGGCAGCAGTTCGTAGATGCGGTTGTTGAGCTGCGTGCTCACTTGGGACGGGGAAGTCCCTTCCATTCGTTAAACGGCTGTGTCTGAAACCCGTGAGCGTTACTGCATGTGCTTGTGCAAGAAGCGTCATTAAATTGGAATCCGACCCCAATTTTTAACCTTCCAACGTACTCAACAATTCGGTTTCGATTTCGATCTGGCGTTTGTTCACTTGCAGTTGTGCGCCGCTGATGAGGAAGGTGTCTTCGACACGCTCGCCCAAGGTGGTGATTTTGGCCAGTTGTACGCTGATGCCGTGGGCGGCCAGCACCCGTGCAATGGCGTAGAGCAGCCCGGCGCGGTCGCTGGCGGAGACGCTGAGCAGCCAGCGTTGGGCTTTTTCGTCGGGCCGCAGATCTACCCTGGGGGTGATGGGGAAGCTTTTGACCCGGCGCGACAAGCGACCTTTGCCGGGGGCGGGCAGGGGGCCGCGTTCGTCTAGGGTGTGGCCCAGGTTCTGTTCGACCATGGCCACCAGTTCGCGGTAGTGCTCGGCCAGACTGGGGGCTACCACTTGGAAGGTGTCCAGCGCGTGGCCGGTGCGGGTGGTGTGGATGCGGGCATCCAGAATGCTGAACCCGGCGTTGTCAAAATAGCCGCAGATGCGGGCAAACAAGTCGCTTTGATCGGGCGCGTACACCAGCACTTGCAGCCCTTCGCCTTCGGGCGAGAGGCGCGCACGCACGATGCTGTGCTGGTTTTGCGCTGCTTTCAGGGCCAGTGGACGGGTCAGCATGCGGGTATGCCAGGCGATTTCGTCGGCTTGGTGGCGCATGAAGTAGCTCACGTCCAGCGTGTCCCACAGGGTTTTGTGGGCTTCGTAGGGCAGGCAGTGCAGGGCCAGCAGTTCCAGGGCTTCGCGTTTGCGGCCCTCAATTTCGGCACCGGGGTCGGGGGCACGGCCCCCCAGGGTGCGCAGGGTGTAGCGGTACAGGTCTTCTAGGAGCTTGCCTTTCCAAGCGTTCCAGACTTTGGGGCTGGTGCCTCGGATGTCGGCCACCGTCAGCAGGTACAGCGCGGTCAGGTAGCGTTCGTTACCCACGCGCTGGGCGAAAGCGCGGATGACATCGGGGTCGCTCAGGTCTTCTTTCTGGGCGATGCGGCTCATGGTCAGGTGCTCGGCCACCAAAAACTCAATCAGCTGGCTGTCTTCGCGGGCAATGCCGTGCTGGCGGCAGAACAGGCGCACGTCGCGCGCGCCCAGTTCAGAATGGTCACCCCCGCGGCCTTTGGCAATGTCGTGAAACAGGGCCGCGATGTAAAACACCCAGGGCTTGTCCCAGCCCGCGGCCAGTTGCGAGCAAAACGGGTATTCGTGCGAATGCTCGGCAATGAAGAAGCGGCGCGCATTGCGCAGCACCATCAAGATGTGCTGATCCACCGTGTACACATGGAACAGGTCGTGCTGCATTTGGCCGACGATGTTGCGAAACACCCAGAGGTAGCGCCCCAGTACCGAGGTCTGGTTCATCAGGCGCATGGCATGGGTGATGCCGTTGGGTTGTTGCAGGATGCGCACAAACATGACACGGTTGGCCGGGTCGGCCCGAAAGGCCGCGTTCATCAGGGGGCGGGCGTTGTACAGCGCGCGCAGGGTGCGCGCCGACAGGCCTTTGATGCCCACCGTGGTTTGGTAAATCAGGAAGGTTTCTAGGATGGCCTGTGGCTGCTGCACATACAGGTGGTCGCTGGCGACTTCGAGCATGCCGCCTTTGTCAAAAAAACGTTCGTTGATCGGGCGGCGGTTGTCCACTCCGGCATCGTCGCTGCGCAGGCGTTCTTCAATGTTGAGCAGCAGAATCTGGTTGAGCTGGCTGACCGCTTTGGCGGCCCAGTAATACCGTTTCATCAGCATTTCGCTGGCGCGGCGCAGGTTGCGCGTCTGCGGTGTGGCTTGTGAGCTGGCTGCTGGAATGCCCGAGGGCACGCTGGCCTTGAACCCGAAGGACTCGGCCACGGCCGTCTGCAAGTCAAACACCAGCCGGTCTTCGCGCCGCCGCGCCAGCAGGTGCAGGCGCACGCGGATGAGGCTCAGCAGGGCTTCATTGGCCTTGATCTGCCGCGCTTCTAGGGGCGTGGCCAGTCCTTTGCGGGCCAATTCATCCCAACTGCGGCCCAGGCCAGCGGCTTTGGCCACCCACAGCACGATTTGCAGGTCGCGCAGACCGCCGGGCGACTCTTTGCAATTGGGCTCCAGGGCGTAGGGGGTGTTTTCAAACTTGTGGTGGCGCTGGCGCATTTCCAGCGTTTTGGCCACAAAAAAGGCTTTGGGGTCGGTTTGTGCGTGCAGCTGGTTGACCAGGGCCGTGAACACGGCGCGTGAGCCACAGAGCAGGCGGCATTCGAGCAGCGAGGTTTGCACCGTGACATCTTTGGCCGCTTCTTCCAGGCATTCGGTGGCGGTGCGAACGCTGGAGCCAATTTCTAGGCCCACGTCCCAGCAAGCACCAATGAACGCCTCCAGCCGTGTTTTCAGTAGCGCGTCGTGTTCGGGCTGGGTGCCTGGGGGCAGCAGCAGCAGCACATCGACATCGGAATACGGAAACAACTCGCCCCGGCCATAGCCGCCTACCGCCAGCAGGCAAAAACCAGCGCCAAACCCGGCCTGCTGCCAGAGCTGTTGCAGGGTGCGGTCGGTCAGGCGGGTGAGTTGTTGCAGTCCGGTGCGCAGGCCGCGAGTGGACGCGCCTTGTGTGCCCAGCTGCGCCAGCAGGCTGGCCTTGTGGTCGCGGAACTGTCGGCGCAGGGCGCTGGTGTCACCGGGGGTGTTCATGGGTTGCTGAGGACGGCGGCAGGGGCGCTGGCCGTGTTCTGGGGCACAAAATCGGGCACCGCCGGGCTGCCTGCCGACAGGGTCAGCACCTCGTAGCCGGTGGGTGTGACCAGTACCGTGTGTTCCCACTGGGCCGAGAGCGAGCGGTCTTTGGTGACGATGGTCCAGCCGTCGTTCATCTCTTTAATGTCGCGTTTGCCCGCATTGATCATGGGCTCAATCGTGAAGGTCATGCCCGCTTTCAGCACCTCACCTGTGCCGGGGCGGCCATAGTGCAGCACCTGCGGGTCTTCATGAAAGCGCTGCCCAATGCCATGGCCGCAAAACTCGCGCACCACGGTGTAGCCATGGTTTTCAGCGTAGGTTTGAATGGCATGGCCAATGTCGCCCAGGCGGGCACCGGGCTTGACCATGACAATGCCTTTCCACATGGCCTCAAACGTCACCCGGCACAGCCGGTTGGCCGCCGTGCTGCAAGCTGACTCACCGCCAATGAGGAACATGCGGCTGTTGTCGCCATACCAGCCATCGGGCGTGATGACGGTGACATCCACATTCAAGATGTCGCCTTTTTTCAGCGGCTTGTCGTTGGGAATGCCGTGGCACACCACATGGTTGATGGAGGTACACAGGTGCCCAGGGTAGGGCGGGTAGCCGTTGGGCTGGTAGCCAATGGTGGCCGAGCGCGTGCCCTGCTGCGCCATGTAGGCCGCGGCCAGGCGGTCAATCTCCAGGGTGCTCATGCCGGGCTGAATCAGGGGGCTGAGGTAGTCCAGCACTTCGGAGGCCAGTCGGCACGCCAGGCGCATGCCCGCAATGCCGGTTTCGTCTTTGTAGGTGATGCTCATGGCGCGGGATTATCCCACCGGGGGTTTTGCGCCTGCCTAGGCTCAGGGCACAAGCCCTGCCGGGGGTGACAGGTAAAATTTTGGGTTTCCACCCACCTTCTGGGCTCACGCAACCCAGGCTCCCACCGTGTCCCTGCACCTGCGCTTTTTTGATGGTGGCAATGCCATCAGCGACTTCAAAGTCCAACAACTCCTGCCCCGTCTGGCGGCTATCTCCGACAAAATCACCGCGCTGTCTGCCCGCTTCGTGCATCTGGCCGCCTTTGATGCCGAGCCCGATGCCGCCACGCTGGAACGCCTGGGCCAGCTGCTGACCTACGGTGAACCCTGCACCCCGGCGCATGTGCAACAAGCTGCCGATGCCGCCCCGGCGCTGTGGGTCATGCCCCGGCTGGGCACCGTGTCGCCCTGGGCATCCAAAGCCACCGACATTGCCCGTAACTGCGGCCTGCACCTGCACCGCATGGAGCGGCTGGTGGAATACCGGCTGGCGCTCAAAAGCGGCCTGTTCAGCAAAGCCAGCCTAAGCACAGCGCAATTACAGGCCGTGGCCGAGCTGCTGCACGACCGCATGACCGAAAACGTCACCACCGACCGCAGCCAAGCCCAGGCCCTGTTCACCGAACTGCACCCCGCACCCATGGCCCATGTGGATGTCTTGGCCGGTGGCCGTGCCGCCCTGGTGCAGGCCAACACCGACTGGGGCCTGGCCCTGGCCGATGATGAAATGGACTATTTGGTGAACGCCTTCACCGCCTTGCAGCGCAACCCCACCGACGTGGAGCTGATGATGTTCGCGCAGGCCAACAGCGAACACTGCCGCCACAAAATCTTCAACGCCCAGTTCACCATCGACGGCGTGGCGCAAGACAAAAGCCTGTTTGGCATGATCCGCCACACCCACCAGCAGGCCCCGCAGCACACCGTGGTGGCCTATTCGGACAACGCCTCCATCATGGAAGGCAAGCAGGTGCAGCGCTTTGTGGCCCGTGTGCAGGGCGAGACCGCCCCAGCCTATGCCGCAGAGCCCGCGCTGCACCACATCTTGATGAAGGTGGAAACCCACAACCACCCCACCGCCATTTCGCCCTTCCCCGGCGCGTCCACCGGCGCGGGTGGTGAGATTCGCGACGAAGGGGCCACCGGGCGCGGCTCCAAACCCAAAGCCGGGTTGACCGGCTTCACCGTGTCCAAGCTCTGGGGCGGTCTGAGCGACCAGACCGGCGGCAAGCCCGAACACATGGCCAGCCCGCTGAGCATCATGCTGGAAGGCCCACTGGGCGGCGCGGCCTTCAACAACGAATTCGGGCGGCCCAACCTGCTGGGCTATTTCCGCGAATACGAGCAAGCCGTGGACGGCGTGCAGCGTGGCTACCACAAGCCCATCATGATCGCGGGCGGCCTGGGCGTGATCGATGCCGGGCAGACGAAAAAGATCGAATTCCCCGCCGGTTCGCTGCTGATCCAACTCGGCGGCCCCGGCATGAAGATCGGTATGGGTGGCAGCGCCGCCAGCTCCATGGCCAGCGGCACCAACGCTGCCGCACTCGACTTTGATTCGGTGCAGCGCGGCAACCCCGAAATCCAACGCCGGGCGCAAGAAGTCATCAACCACTGCTGGCAGCAGGGCGACAACAACCCCATCCTCGCCATTCACGACGTGGGTGCAGGTGGCTTGTCCAACGCCTTCCCGGAGTTGACCAACGATGCCGGACGCGGTGCCCGCTTTGACCTGCGCGCCGTGCCCCTAGAAGAAAGCGGCTTGGCACCCAAAGAAATTTGGTGCAACGAAAGCCAAGAGCGCTATGTGCTGGCCATTGCCCCCGAGTCGCTAGCGCTGTTCCAAGCCTTTTGCGAGCGCGAACGCTGCCCCTTTGCCGTGGTGGGCGTGGCCACCGAGGAGCGCCAGCTGGTGGTGGGTGATGTGGATTTGGGCGTGCCCCTCACCCCAGCCCTCTCCCCAGAGGGGCGAGGGAGCAAGGAGTCCGATTTACCCCTTCCAAAATGCACCGCGATGTGAAAACCGTGCAACGCACAGCCCAGCCGCTGGACTTGACCGGTGTGGACTTGCAGCAAGCCGTCATTGACGTGCTGAGCCACCCCACCGTGGCCAGCAAGCGCTTCCTCATCACCATTGGCGACCGCACCGTGGGGGGCCTGAGCCACCGCGACCAGATGGTTGGCCCGTGGCAGGTGCCGGTGGCCGATTGCGCCGTGACGCTGGCCGACTTTGCGGGTTTTGCCGGTGAGGCCATGAGCATGGGCGAGCGCACGCCTCTGGCCGCGCTGGATGCTGCCGCATCCGGCCGCATGGCGGTGGCCGAGGCCATCACCAACCTGCTGGCCGCGCCCATCGATCTGCCCCGCGTCAAGCTATCGGCCAACTGGATGGCCGCTTGCGGCGAGCCCGGCGAAGACGCCGCGCTGTTTGACACCGTGAAAGCCGTGGGCATGGAACTCTGCCCGGCGCTGGGTATTTCCATTCCAGTGGGCAAAGACAGCCTGTCCATGCGCACCCAGTGGCAAGACGGGGCCGACAAGCGCAAAGTGACCTCGCCGGTCAGCCTGATCGTGTCAGCCTTTGCCACGCTGGACGATGTGCGCAGCACCCTGACCCCGCAGCTCAACCGCGACCTGCCCGACACCACCCTGGTGCTGATTGACCTGGGCAAAGGCCAGCACCGCATGGGCGGCAGCATCTTGGCCCAAGTGCTGGGCCAGCCCGGCGGCAGCGTGCCCGACTTGGACGACCCGCAAGACCTGGTGCGTCTGGTGAACGCGGTGAACGCGCTGCGCGCCGAAGGAAAAATCCTGGCCTACCACGACCGCAGCGACGGTGGCCTGCTGGCCGCTGCCGCTGAAATGGCCTTTGCGGGCCATGTGGGCGTGGCGCTGAATGTGGACATGCTCGTCACCGAGGGCGACGGCATTACCGACAGCCGCATGGACACGGGTGACGCCAAAAACTGGGCCACCCAAGTCAGCGCCCGCCGCCAAGAGCTGACCCTCAAAGCCCTGTTCAGCGAAGAGCTGGGCGTACTGCTGCAAGTGCGCACCGACGAGCGCAATGCCGTCATGCAAACCCTGCGCGAACACGGCCTGAGCAAACACAGCCACTTTGTCGGCAAAACCCGGCCCGCATCGTCGGCCATGGACGTGGGCAAAGGCCAGTTGCAAGTCTGGCGCGACACCAAGGCCGTGTTCAGCGCCAGCCTGTTTGACCTGCACCAGGTGTGGGACAGCGTGAGCTGGAAAATCTGCCAGCAGCGCGACAACCCCGCCTGCGCCGATGCCGAACATGCCGCGGCGGGCTTGCCTGCTGACCCTGGGCTGCATGTTCACCTCACTTTCGATCCGCAAGCTCCAACGCAGCCCCTCACCCCAACCCTCTCCCCAGAGGGGCGAGGGAGTGAAGACAGCGCACCCCTCTCCCCAGAGGGGCGAGGGAGTGAAGATGCCACCTCCCCGCATTCACTCCCTCTCCCTCTGGGAGAGGGCAGGGGTGAGGGCAGTGCCCCCACCTTCCTGCAAGCCCGGCCCAAAGTCGCCATCCTGCGCGAACAAGGGGTCAATTCGCACATTGAAATGGCCTATGCCTTCACCCAAGCCGGGTTTGAAGCCTTTGATGTCCACATGACCGACCTGCAAACGGGCCGTGCCAAGCTGGAAAACTTCCAGGGCGTGGTGGCCTGCGGTGGCTTCAGCTATGGCGACACCTTGGGCGCGGGCATCGGCTGGGCGCGTTCCATCACCTTCAACCCGCTGCTGTCTGACCAGTTCCAGGCCTTCTTTGCCCGCCCCGACACCTTTGGCCTGGGCGTGTGCAACGGCTGCCAGATGTTTGCCGAGCTGGCCGACATCATCCCCGGTGCTCAGGCTTGGCCGCGCTTCACCACCAACCAGAGCGAGCGCTTCGAAGCCCGCCTGTCCATGGTCGAGGTGCTGGCATCGCCCAGCCTGTTCTTGCAAGGCATGGCCGGTAGCCGCTTGCCCATTGCCGTGGCCCATGGCGAAGGCTTTGCCAACTTCAAACACCGGGGCAACCCGGCGCAGGCCCTGGCCGCCATGCGCTTTGTGGACAACACCGGTGCCGCCACCGAAGCCTACCCCTTCAACCCCAACGGCAGCCCCGGTGGCCTCACAGCCGTCACCACACCAGACGGCCGCTTCACCGCCATGATGCCGCACCCCGAGCGCGTGTTCCGCAACATCCAAATGAGCTGGATGGACCACGGCCAAGCCGGTGGACAAAGCGCCCACAGCCCGTGGATGCAGATCTGGCACAACGCCCGCCGCTGGGTGGCTTAACAGGGATACACCATGGCTTCTAGTTTTTTTCTGCTGCTTGACGACATTGCCACCCTGTTGGATGACGTGGCCGTCATGACCAAAGTAGCCGCCCGCCAAGGCATCGCCGCTGCCGACGACGTGGCCGCCATGACGCAACTGGCGGCCAAAAAAACCGCTGGCGTGCTGGGTGACGACCTCGCGCTCAATGCGCAGCAGGTGGCCGGTGTGAAGGCCGACCGCGAATTGCCCGTGGTCTGGGCGGTGGCCAAAGGCTCGCTGCTCAACAAGGCCATATTGGTGCCCGCCGCGCTGGCCATCAGCTTCATTGCGCCTTGGGCCATCACGCCGCTGCTCATGCTTGGTGGCCTGTTTCTGTGTTTTGAAGGGGCCGAAAAACTGCTGCATGCCTTCCTGCACAGCCGTGCCGACGATGCCGCCCACCACGACCAGTTGCTCAAGGCCGTGGCCGATGAACAGGTGGACTTGGTGGCCTTTGAAAAGGACAAGATCCAGGGGGCCATCCGCACCGACTTCATTTTGTCTGCCGAAATCATCGTCATCACCCTAGGCACCGTGGCCGCTGCACCGCTGGCGCAGCAGCTCTCGGTGTTGGTGGGCATTTCGGTGGTCATGACCGTGGGCGTGTATGGCTTGGTGGCGGGCATCGTCAAGCTGGACGACGCGGGCCTGTGGCTCACCCGCCAGCCCTCGGCGGGGCAGCAAGCGCTGGGGCGGGGCATTTTGCGTGCCGCGCCCTGGCTCATGAAAACCCTGTCGGTGCTGGGCACCGCCGCCATGTTTTTGGTGGGTGGCGGCATCTTGCTGCACGGCATCCCGGCCCTGGGCCATGCGGTAGAAGCCTTGGCCGCCCCGCTGGGCGTGCTGGGTGTGGTGGTGAACAGCCTCAGCGGCGCACTGGCGGGCCTGCTGGCGGGTGCTGCTGTGGTGGGGCTGCTTCAAGTCTGGCAGCGCCTGCGCGCCAGCAAGGCCGCTTGACCTGGGTCAAACCCCGGTGTGGGCGGGCTGTCTAGACTGCGCCGAGGCAATTGCTCAGTGTACTGATGAATGCCTCGCCTCAAGACATCCACCACCCCGGAGACACCCCATGTCAAGCCCAGCCGTCAGCCTCGAAGCCCCCATCAGCAACTTCACCAACTGCCACAGCGGCATCCTCAAGCGCTTGGATGCGCTGGATCAATTACCCGCTCTGCTGGTGCCTGCGGCTCAGGCACGTTTGATTGCCGAACAGTCACTCGAATTCTTCCGCGAAGCCATTTTTGAGCACCACCTAGAAGAAGAGCGCGAACTCTTTCCCGCCGTGCAAGCCAGCGCCAGCGCAGGCGACGAGCTGGCTCGTGTGCAAT
Source organism: Pseudomonadota bacterium (assembly GCA_041192045.1). Lineage (GTDB taxonomy): Bacteria > Pseudomonadota > Gammaproteobacteria > Burkholderiales > Burkholderiaceae_C > Hydrogenophaga. Next base: position 75,753 of record JBEENR010000005.1, read on the forward strand.
CCATCACCCAGCGCCTCACGCAAGAGCACCGCATGATTGAAGCCCTCTGGAAAAGCCTAGAGAGCGGCCTCAAGCGCGTCGCCAAAGGCCAAAGCACCGATTTGAACGTGAACGACGTGCAACGCTTGGTGACCGAATACACCCGCCACGCAGCCTTTGAAGAAGCCGAATTCCTTCCCCTGGCCGAAACCATTCTGCGCCGCAACAGCAACCACCTTGCCGCCCTGGGCCTGTCGCTGCACATGCGCCATGCCAAGTCGGTGAATGCGTATATCTGATCCAGCGCATCCACCCGCCTGTCGGGTTCTGTGCGACGGTGTCCCCTGTCACGCCTAGTCATTGTTTCGAGCCTGTGCAGTTTGCGTCGCTGGTCAACTTTACGTTGACCCAACCCAATAACCCGACACCCAACACGCAAAACCCCACCACCGCCTTCAGCCCATCCCAAGGCCTGCCAAACGTAGCATTCGGCACAGCTTAAAGCCCAGCGAATATTCCCCTACGCGGCGCACCGTTGCAATCTCAGCCAGCAGAAGGCGGGGGCATCATCACCCTGGGGCTGGGTGATCGGGTGCTTCCCGCTGCGCTGCACCAAAGCCACACCACCCGCCAAGAACGGCCAGAAATCTGACCCCCAGGCGACAAGCCCGGCTTGTTGCTGGGGGCTGTCTGCCTAGAATTCGCACGATCGTTCTTTTTTGCTTTTCGGTTCCCCGTTCCCTTCCATCCATTCGTACACAAGGAGATTGCATGACTGCTGAGTACCAGGTTCACGGCGACGTGGCCGTCATCACACTGAACAACCCGCCGGTCAACGGCTTGGGCCTGTCTACCCGGCAGGCCATTGTGCAGGGGCTGGAGCGGGCCGAAAACGATGCCAGTGTCGTGGCCGTGGTGCTCACCGGCGCGGGCAAGGCGTTTTCGGGCGGGGCCGATATTCGCGAATTTGGCACGCCCAAAGCCATTCAAGAGCCCAACCTGCTTTCGGTCATTTTGCGGGTAGAAAACACCACCAAGCCGGTGGTGGCTGCGCTGCACAGCGTGGCGATGGGTGGTGGGCTGGAGCTGGCGCTGGGCGCGCATTACCGCATTGCCGCGCCGGGCTGCAACGTGGCCCTGCCCGAGGTGAAGCTGGGCCTGATTCCGGGGGCTGGGGGCACGCAGCGCCTGCCGCGTGTGCTGGGTGTAGAGGCTGCGCTGAACATGATCGTCAGTGGCGAGCCAGTGCCCAGCGAGCGGCTGGCGCAACTGCCCGGCCAAAAACTGTTTGATCAGCTGGCTGCATCCCCCGACACCTTGCTGGACGAAGCCCTGGCCTTGGCCCGCCAGATGGCCGCCCGGCACGCGGCAGACGGCAGCGCCTTCCCGCTGGTGCGCCACCTGTCGTGCAAACACCCGCAGGGCGATGCCTACTTTCAGTTCGCCCGCAACATGGTCAAGGGCATGGCGAAGAACTTCCCCGCACCGGCCAAGTGTGTGGACGCGGTAGAAGCCGCCACGAAGAAGAAATTTGCCGAGGGCATGGCCTTTGAGCGCGAAATCTTCATCAACCTGATGTGGACCGCCGAATGCCGCGCCCTGCGCCACCTGTTCACCGCCGAACGGGCCGCCAGCAAAATCCCCGACGTGCCCGACAGCACGCCCCGGCGCACCGTGGCCAGCGTTGCCATCATTGGCGCGGGCACCATGGGTGGCGGCATTGCCATGAATTTCTTGAACGCGGGCATGCCCGTGACGCTGCTGGAAATGAAGCCCGAGGCGCTGGAGCGGGGGGTGGCCACCATCCGCAAAAACTACGAAGCCCAGGTGAAAAAGGGCAAGCTCAAGGCCGACAAATACGAACAGCGCATAGCCCTGCTGTCCACCACGCTGAGCTATGGCGACATTGCCCAAGCCGATTTGGTGATTGAGGCGGTGTTTGAAGACATGGGCGTGAAAGAGGCGGTGTTCCGGCAGTTGGATGCGGTCATGAAGCCCGGTGCCATTTTGGCTTCCAACACCTCCACGCTGGACCTTAACCGCATTGCCAGCTTCACCGCCCGCCCGCAAGACGTGGTGGGCTTGCATTTCTTCAGCCCGGCCAACGTGATGAAGCTGCTGGAAGTGGTGCGCGGCGAAAAAACCGCGCACGATGTGCTGGCCACCGTCATGGCCGTGGCCAAGAAGATCAAGAAAACGGCGGTGGTATCTGGCGTGTGCGATGGCTTCATTGGCAACCGCATGATTGAGCAATACGGGCGGCAGGCGGGCTTTTTGCTGGACGAAGGCTGCACGCCCGCGCAGGTGGACCGGGCGATTGAGAAATTTGGCTTTGCCATGGGGCCATTCCGCATGGGCGACTTGGCGGGCAACGACATTGGTTGGGCCATTCGCAAGCGTCGCTACCTTGAAAAGCCCGACATGAAATACAGCAAAACCGCCGATTTGCTGTGTGAGAAGGGCCGCTTTGGCCAAAAAACCGGCGCGGGCTGGTACGACTATGTGCCGGGCAAGCGCGATGCCATTCCCAACGCCGAGGTGGAGCAGATGGTGGCCGAGCACCGTGCTGCGCTGGGCATTGCGCCGCGCAAGGTGTCGGACGAAGAAATCGTGCAGCGCCTGGTGTTCAGCTTGGTGAACGAGGCCGCGCACATCCTAGAAGAAGGCATTGCCAACAAGGCCAGCGACATTGATGTGGTGTACATCTTTGGCTACGGCTTCCCGGTGTACCGGGGCGGCCCGCTGAACTATGCCAACGAGGTGGGGCTGTTCAATGTGGTGCAGGCCATGCAGCGCTTTGCCAAAAACCCGCTGGACGACGCGGCATTTTGGACACCCGCGCCCTTGCTCGCCCGTCTTGCCGCCGCTGGCCAAACCTTTTAATTCAAGGATTCCATCATGACCCAAGCCGTCATTGTTTCCACCGCCCGCACCCCCCTGACCAAGAGCTGGAAGGGCGCTTTCAACATGACCCACGGTGCCACCCTGGGCGGCCATGCGGTGCAGCACGCGGTGCAGCGTGCAGGCATTGATGCCGCCGAAGTGGAAGATGTCATCATGGGCTGCGCCAACCCCGAAGGCGCGACCGGGGCCAACATTGCCCGCCAAATTGCCCTGAAAGCGGGTCTGCCCATCAGCGTGTCGGGCATGACGGTGAACCGCTTTTGCTCGTCGGGCCTGCAAACCATTGCGCTGGCCGCGCAGCGCATCATCAGCGGCGAAGGCGCGGTGTATGTGGCCGGGGGCGTGGAGAGCATTTCTTGTGTGCAGCAAGAAATGAACACCCACATGCTGAAAGATTTGGCCCTGGAAAAGCAAAAGCCCGAGATTTACTGGAACATGCTGCAAACCGCCGAACAGGTGGCCAAGCGCTACGGCATTGGCCGCGAAGCCATGGACGAATACGGCGCGGCCAGCCAGCAAAAAGCCGCTGCCGCCCTAGAGGCGGGCTTGTTCAAGGCCGAAATTGCGCCCATCACCGTCACGGCAGGGGTGGCCGATAAGGTGATGGGGCTGATGACTAAACCCGTCACGGTGGAGCACGACGAGGGCATCCGGGCTGGCACCACCTATGACGGCATCAAAGGTCTGCGTTCGGCCCTGCCGGGTGGGTTGATTTCGGCGGGCAATGCCAGCCAGTTTTCTGATGGTGCGGGGGCCTGCGTGGTCATGCACGAGACCTTGGCCGAACAACGGGGCCTGCAACCGCTGGGGCGCTTTTTGGGTTTTGCGGTGGCGGGTTGCGAGCCCGACGAAATGGGCATTGGCCCGGTGTTTGCCGTGCCCAAGGTGCTGGCCCGCCTGGGCCTGACGGTGAACGACATTGACCTGTGGGAGCTGAACGAAGCCTTTGCGGTGCAGGTGCTGTACTGCCGCGACCGGCTGGGCATTCCGGCTGATCGCCTGAATGTCAACGGCGGAGCCATTGCGGTGGGCCACCCCTACGGCGTGAGCGGCCAGCGCCTGACCGGCCATGCGCTGATTGAGGGCAAGCGCCGCGGGGCCAAGCGGGTGTGCGTGACCATGTGCATTGGTGGCGGCATGGGCGCGGCGGGGGTGTTTGAGGTGCTTTGATGCCCTGCCCGGCCATGAGGTCGGGCAAAACCCTGGGGCGCTGTCGGGCTGATGCGCAGTAAGCTTGTCTTGCTTCATTTTTCTTCAACCCACCCAGAGAACGCCATGAAACACTCCAACCACACCTTCCGACACGCGGGCCTGCTGTTGGCGGGGCTGTGCATCGGCACCGCTGCCCAGGCACAAACGGCACAGGCCGTTTTGCAAGACCGCGCAGGTCAGACCGTGGGCGAAGTGCGCCTGACCGAAAGCCCGCACGGCGTGCTGATCCACGTCAGCGCCAAGGGCCTGCCGCCCGGCCCCAAGGGCATTCACATCCACCAAGTAGGCACTTGCGACGATGGCGACAAAGGCTTTGTCGCATCCGGCGCGCACCTGAATCCCAGCGCCAAAAAGCATGGCCTGATGAACCCCGACGGCCCCGACGCGGGCGACCTGCCCAACCTGATCGTGCATGCCGATGGATCGGTGGAAGTGGAAATGTTCAGCATGCTCGTCAGCCTGAAAGGGCAGGGTGGCCGTGCCGCTTTGCTGGACGACAACGGCGCGGCCTTTGTGGTGCATGAAAACCGCGACGACCACATCACCCAGCCCATTGGCGGTGCCGGTGCGCGCCGGTATTGCGGTGTGGTCAAGCCGCTGTAAGCCCTGGCGCTTGGGCGGGTTTTTGTTCGCACCGCTGGCCTTGGCCTTGCCTAGTGTGTGGGCTGGGTCTGCCGCAGCCACTGCCACACAGCCTGCGGCGGTGCCGGTGCAGGCCCAGGGGCTGGGGGCCTTCCGGCTGGGTATGCCGCTGGGGCAAGCCGCCCGCCGCATGGCCCGGCAAGACCCGGCAGCGCTGCAAATAGGCCCCGGCTGCGACGAACGCGATCAGTCCAGCGTCTGGGTCTCTGTGGCGGGGCGGCCCATGACGGTGATGGCCATGGCGAATGCCCGTGGCCGCATTGCCGAAGTGGTGGCCAGCGCACCGCACCAAGGCCCCGCCCTGACCGAAGCCGCCTGCCACGACTTGGCCCAGCAATGGGCGCAAACCCTGAGCCCGCATTTGGGCCAAGCCCAGCGCCTGCCCACCGCAGACCAGGGCGCGGCACGCACCAGCAGCCTGCAATGGCCTAGCGGCCCCCGGCTGGATGCGCGCCATTTTGCGGGCGGCAACACCTGCGACCTGAGCCTGCACTACGGCACAGCGGTGCCCAGCCGCTAGCCCCAACCCCGCCACCCACCCGCCAACCCCAAGCCTCTGCCATGCTGCACCACATCGTCATTTGGAAACTGAAAGACCATGCCGAAGGCGCTGACCGCGCCACCAACATCCGCAAAGCCCAGGCCCTGCTGCAAGGCTGTGCCCATTTGGTGCCGGGCGTGCTGCGCTTTGAAGTCGGCGCGGCCCAGCCGGGGCTGGAATGCACCTACGACCTGGTGCTCAACAGCAGCTTTACCGACGCAGCAGCCCTGGCCGCTTACCAGAACCACCCCGACCATGTGGCCATCAAACCCTTCATGAAAGCCGTGGTCGAAGCCCGTCAGTGCATGGATTACACCGACTGAGCACAGGTCAAAGCGTCAAACGTACACTTTCCCGCTTTTGCGCTTTGCCTGCGCCTTGCCTCGGTTCGCTCTTTTTGCTGTGCCCGCCCCATGAATGCCCCTATTGACGTTTCCTTCTTTGCGCGTGCCGCCAAGCCCATCACCAGCTACCGCCCGTATTGGGCCAAGCGCTTTGGGGTGGCACCGTTTCTGCCCATGAGCCGCGCAGAGATGGAGCGCTTGGGCTGGGACAGTTGCGACATCGTCCTCGTCACCGGCGATGCCTATGTCGATCACCCCAGCTTCGGCATGGCCGTCATTGGCCGGGTGCTGGAGGCGCAGGGCTTTCGCGTCGGCATCATTGCCCAGCCCGACTGGCACAGCGCCGAGCCTTTCAAGGTCTTGGGCAAACCCAATTTGTTCTGGGGCGTGACGGCGGGCAACATGGATTCCATGATCAACCGCTACACGGCAGACCGAAAAATCCGCAGCGACGATGCCTACACCCCCGGTGACGTGGGCGGCAAACGCCCCGACCGCGCCGCCATTGTGTACAGCCAGCGCTGCCGCGAAGCCTTCAAAGACGTGCCCATCGTGCTCGGCGGCATTGAAGGCAGCCTGCGCCGCATCGCCCACTACGACTATTGGAGCGACAAGGTGCGCCGCAGCATCGTGGTCGATGCCAAGTGCGACCTGCTGCTGTACGGCAACGCCGAACGCGCCTTGGTGGAGGTGGCCCACCGCATCGCCGCCCGCGAACCCATTGAACAGATCACCGACGTGCGCGGCACCGCCTTCGTGCGCCGCCCCAACGACCCCAACGCCAGCGGCTGGATCGAGATCAATTCCACCGAGGTGGACTTGCCGGGCCGGGTGGAAGACCACATCAACCCCTACCTGACCACCAGCGAACAAGCACAGGCGCAGGGCAGCACATGCAGCAAATACGACAAAGCCGAAGTGTCTTCTCTCCCTCTCCCGCAGGCGGGAGAGGGCAGGGGTGAGGGGAAGCTACCCCCTCTCCCTCTGGGAGAGGGCAGGGGTGAGGGTGTCTCCCAGCCCATTCGCTTCGTGCAAAACCCGAACCTGAAAGCGAAGAGCCCCCACCCCAACCCTCCCCCCAACCCTCTCCCGCAGGCGGGAGAGGGGGCAATACCGAAGAGCCCTCTCACAGTGGGAGAGGGGGCTAAAACCAAAATTCAGCGCCCCCCGCGCGAGCGCAGCGTCATTCGCTTGCCCAGTTACGAGCAAGTCAAAAGCGACCCGGTGCTCTATGCCCATGCCAACCGGGTGCTGCACCTAGAAACCAACCCCGGCAACGCCCGTGCGCTGGTGCAGGCGCATGGCGAAGGCGCAACGGCGCGTGATGTGTGGATCAACCCGCCGCCCATTCCGCTGACCACCGCCGAAATGGACTTTGTGTTTGACCTGCCCTATGCCCGCAGCCCGCACCCGGCCTATGCTGACGAGCAGGGCAGGCACGACGGTGCCACCAAAATCCCGGCCTGGGAAATGATCAGGTTCAGTGTCAACATCATGCGCGGCTGCTTTGGCGGCTGTACCTTTTGCTCGATTACCGAGCATGAGGGCCGCATCATCCAGAGCCGCTCAGAAGCCTCCATCATCAAAGAGGTGGAAGACATCCGTGACAAGGTAGAAGGCTTTACCGGTGTCATTTCCGACCTGGGCGGCCCCACGGCCAACATGTACCGCCTGGGCTGCAAAAGCCCCGAGATTGAAGCCGCCTGCCGCAAGCCCAGCTGTGTGTACCCCGGCATTTGCTCCAACCTCACCACCGACCACGGCCCGCTCATCAAAATTTACCGCCGCGCCCGCGAGCTGCGCGGCATCAAGAAAATCTTGATTGGTTCCGGCCTGCGTTACGACTTGGCGGTGAAGAGCCCCGAATACGTCAAAGAACTGGTGCAGCACCATGTCGGCGGGTACCTCAAGATCGCGCCCGAGCACACCGAAGGCGGGCCGCTGTCCAAAATGATGAAGCCCGGCATTGGCAGCTACGACAAGTTCAAACAGATGTTTGAAAAATACAGCGAAGAGGCGGGCAAAAAGCAGTTTCTTATTCCGTACTTCATCGCCGCCCACCCCGGCACCAGCGATGAAGACATGATGAATCTGGCCCTGTGGTTGAAGAAAAACGGCTTCCGTGCCGACCAGGTGCAAACCTTCTACCCCAGCCCCATGGCCACCGCCACCGCCATGTACCACAGCAACCTGAACCCGCTCAAAGGCATCAGCCGCGACCCGCAGCGGGCCGAAAAAGTGGACATCGTGCGTGGCGACAAACGCCGCCGACTGCACAAAGCCTTTCTGCGCTACCACGACCCCAACAACTGGCCGCTGCTGCGCGAAGCCCTGAAAGCCATGGGTCGGGCCGATTTGATTGGCAACGGCAAACACCACCTCATCCCCAGCTTCCAGCCGCTGACCGATGGCGGCTACCAGAGCGCCCGGCGCAAGAACAGCACACCCGCCAAGCCCAGCGAACGCGCCCAAGCGGTAGTGAAACCCAGCCAGCCCCGGCCCGGCCAAGTGTTGACGCAGCACACCGGCCTACCACCCAGGGCAGGCACCAAGCCGCGCAGCCGCTGAAGCACGGGCAGCCAGGGCTCGGGCTGCCCGTGCCTGCTGTCAATGCCCTGTTAGGTGGCTTAAATCGACGCACTCCAGCGTCCGTTCCACGGGTCGGGTGCGCTCTGTTTCAAGCGATCCATGTCCCGCCGGTCACGCTTGGTGGGGCGGCCTTGTTCTTGGCTGCGGCCCGGTTCTGGGGCTAGGCGCTGTTGCTCCGCAGCGGCCTGCCGCAAGGCCACTGAAGCGGCGGTTTCTTCAAACAGCAAAGCCGCTACCGGTGCAGGCCCGCGCACGCCGCTGAGTGCGCGCACCACTACGGTTCGGGTCAGTGGCCCGGTGTGCAGCTCCAGCGTGTCGCCCGGTTTGACCTCGCGCGAGGCTTTGCACGGCTGCCCATTCACGCGCACCCGCCCTTTGTCAATGGCCTCGGCGCTGAGGCTGCGCGTCTTGTAAAACCGGGCGGCCCACAGCCATTTGTCGAGCCGGACTTTGCTGGTGCTGGTTTCAGGGGTCATGGGTGGCGGGTTGGGTTGTTGAAGCTGGGTTGTTGAAGCGCTGGCCTATAATCTGCGGTTGCCGATTATTCACTGAACGGCATTTCACGCCCGTCGCGGCGGCTGGTTCTGACCTGTTTTCAGGTCTGATGTCCCTCACGCTGCAACGGGTCGCATGTAACCCCCCAAGGAAATTTCCATGATTGATTCTGCTGTCAAAGCCGCTGTGGTGGCCGACAACGCCCGCTCTGCCAACGACACCGGCAGCCCCGAAGTGCAAGTGGCCATCCTGACCGCCCGCATCAACGAACTGACCCCCCACTTCAAGACCCACGCCAAAGATCACCACGGTCGTCGTGGTCTGCTGCGCATGGTCAGCCGTCGCCGCAAACTGCTGGACTACCTCAAGTCCAAAGATGCTGACCGTTATGTTGCTCTGATTGCCAAACTGGGTCTGCGCAAGTAAACCACACGCCTTCAGTCGCATTGAGGTATCAGACACTGCAAAACGCCTGAGTTGGTTCGCTGGCTCGGGCGTTTTTTTGTTGTCTGGCTGTCTCACGTTTCATCGGAGTCATTGACCACAGAGCGAAGCTGTGTCATTCCAAAGCCCCAGCAGCAAGCAAGATGCAACGCTGAGGCTCTGGAATGGCATCGTGTTCTGGGTGGTGCTCCGGTTCTTGGGCAGGTCATCTGCCCCTCACCGCCGCCCGTGCTGAGTAAAAGTTTTCGCGGGCGCATCCCTCCATTGAGTCACACATGAGCATGTTCAACAAAGTCACCAAAACTTTCCAGTGGGGCCCCCACAAGGTCACCCTGGAAACTGGCGAAATCGCCCGCCAAGCCACGGGTGCCGTGGTTGTCGATATCGAGGGCACCGTCGTGCTGGCCACCGTCGTCGCCAAGAACGACACCAAGCCCGGCCAAGACTTCTTCCCGCTGACGGTGGACTACACCGAGCGTTCGTATGCTGCTGGCAAGATTCCGGGCAGCTTCTTCAAGCGCGAAGGCCGCCCCAGCGAGTTGGAGACGCTCACCTGTCGCCTGATCGACCGTCCCATCCGCCCGCTGTTTCCTGAGGGCTTTTACAACGAAGTCCAGGTCATCGTGCACGTGCTCAGCCTGAATCCCGAAGTGCAGGCCGACATTGCCGCCATGATCGGCACCTCTGCCGCCCTGTCCATCAGTGGCATTCCATTCAACGGCCCGATTGGTGCAGCTCGTGTGGGTTACATCAACGGCCAGTACGTACTCAACCCTGGTCAGACCCAGCTGAAAAACAGCCAGCTCGATCTGGTGGTGGCTGGTACCGAAGCCGCTGTGCTGATGGTGGAATCCGAGGCCGACCAGTTGTCTGAAGAGGTCATGTTGGGTGCCGTGGTGTTTGGTCACGAGCAGGGCAACATCGCGATTGCAGCCATCAACGACTTGGTTCGCGAAGCTGGTAAACCCGCCTGGGACTGGCAGCCACCCGCCAAAGACGAGGCCCTGATTGCCAAGGTAGAGGCCTTGGGCAAAGCCAGTCTGGAAGCGGCTTACCAAATTCGCAACAAGCAAGCCCGCACGCAAGCTTGCCGCAGCGCCTACGCCGAGGTCATGGCTGGCCTGAAGGCTGAGGGTGTGGACTTTGACAGCGTGGCCGTAGAAGCCATGCTGTTCGAGATCGAAGCCAAAATTGTCCGGGGCCAGATTTTGGCCGGCGAGCCACGCATTGACGGTCGTGACACCCGCACCGTGCGCCCCATTGAAATCCGCAACAGCGTGCTGCCCCGTACCCACGGCTCCACCCTGTTCACCCGTGGCGAAACCCAGGCGCTGGTGGTGGCCACGCTGGGCACCGACCGCGATGCCCAGCGCATTGATGCCTTGGCCGGTGACTTTGAAGACCGCTTCATGCTGCACTACAACATGCCGCCCTTTGCCACGGGCGAAGCAGGCCGCTTTGGCACCCCGAAGCGCCGTGAAATTGGCCATGGTCGCCTGGCCAAGCGTGCCCTGGTGGCCGCCTTGCCCAGCAAGGAAGAATTCCCCTACACCATGCGCTTGGTGTCGGAAATCACCGAATCCAACGGCTCTTCCAGCATGGCTTCGGTCTGCGGCGGCTGTTTGGCCCTGATGGATGCAGGCGTTCCCATGAAAGCCCACGTTGCCGGTATCGCCATGGGGCTGATCAAGGAAGCCAACCGCTTCGCGGTGCTGACCGACATCCTGGGTGACGAAGATCACTTGGGCGACATGGATTTCAAGGTGGCAGGCACCACGCACGGCATTTCTGCCTTGCAGATGGACATCAAGATTCAGGGCATCACCAAAGAAATCATGCAGGTGGCCTTGGCGCAGGCCAAAGAAGCCCGTATGCACATCTTGGGCAAAATGCAAGAAGCCATGGGCGAGGCCAAGACCGAAGTCTCCAACTTCGCGCCCAAGCTCTACACCATGAAGATCAACCCCGAGAAGATCCGCGACGTGATCGGTAAGGGTGGGGCGGTGATTCGTGCCCTGACCGAAGAAACCGGTACTCAGATCAACATCGACGAAGACGGCACCATCACGATTGCCTCCGCAGACGGTGCTCGCGCCGACGAAGCCAAGCGCCGCATCCAGCAAATTACCGCTGAAGTGGAAATTGGTAAGGTTTATGAAGGCCCCATCACGAAAATTCTGGACTTTGGTGCCTTGGTCAACCTGCTGCCGGGTAAAGATGGTTTGCTGCACATCAGCCAGATTGCCCACGAGCGTGTTGAGCGTGTGACCGACTACCTGAGCGAAGGCCAGGTGGTCAAAGTCAAGGTGATGGAAGCGGACGAAAAAGGTCGCATCAAGTTGTCGATGAAGGCGCTGATCGATCGCAACGCCGACAAGGCGCAGCCGCATCCGTCGCAGTCCTGATCCCTGCAATCCGCCCCGTCCGCCACACTAGCAAGATTTGTCACAAATGAGCACGATACCCGCAGTGATGCAGGCGGTTGAAATCAGCGCCTACGGCCCGCCCGAGGTGCTGCGCCTGACCGAGCGCCCCGTGCCTGTGCCCGGTGCGGGCGAGGTGCTGCTGCGCGTCAGTGCATCGGGTGTCAACCGCCCAGATGTGCTACAGCGCACCGGCCAATACCCGGTGCCGCCAGGGGCTTCTGACATTCCGGGTCTGGAAGTGGCGGGTGTCATCGTGGCGGGTGACGAGCTGGCTTTGGCGGCGGCGGGTTTTGCGGTCGGACAACGTGTCTGTGCGCTGGTCGCCGGTGGTGGCTACGCCCAGTATTGCGTGGCCCCGGTGGGCCAGTGCCTGCCCGTGCCCGAAGGGTTGGACGATGTGGCGGCGGCCAGTCTGCCGGAAACCTTTTTCACGGTCTGGAGCAATGTGTTCGACCGTGCACGTCTGCAAGCGGGTGAGACCTTGTTGATTCAAGGCGGCACCAGCGGTATTGGTGTGACCGCCATTCAAATGGCCAAGGCCATGGGTGCACGGGTTTTTGCCACCGCAGGCAGTGACGACAAGTGCGCCGCTTGCCTGGCGCTGGGTGCAGATCACGCCATCAACTACAAAACCCACGACTTCGTCACAGCGGTGTCTGAGCTGACGGCTGGCCGTGGTGTCGATGTCATCTTGGACATGGTGGCAGGCCCCTATGTGGCGCGTGAAGTGTCGTGTCTGGCTGAGGATGGTCGCTTGGTCATCATCGCTGTACAGGGCGGTGTCCAGGCCGAGGTGAATGCGGGTTTGGTGCTGCGCCGTCGTTTGACCATCACCGGCTCTACCTTGCGTCCGCGCCCGGTGGCGTTTAAGTCCGCCATCGCACGTGCCTTGCAAACCACTGTCTGGCCACTGCTGGCGCAGGCGCGTATCCGACCCGTGATTTATCAGGTGTTTCAAGCCGGTGAGGCCGTGCAGGCACACGCCCTGATGGAGTCCAACCAGCATGTGGGCAAACTGGTGCTGAACTGGTCTTGAACCCGTCTCTGCTGCATCGGACTTGTTGCCTACACCTTGAGTCAACCGATTTTTGTTTTGGAGAGCATTTCATGAGAAAACTGATTGCAGGCAACTGGAAGATGAATGGCTCACTCGCGGCCAACCAGTCTCTGGTGCAGGCCATGCTGGATGGGCTCAAGGGTGAAGTACCTGCTGCTGACATGGCGCTATGCGCCCCTGCGCCCTATCTAGTCCAGTTGCAGACCTTGCTGGCCGGTAGCCCTGTGGCCTGGGGTTCGCAAGATGTGTCAGCACACGAACAAGGGGCTTACACTGGCGAAGTCAGTGCCGCTATGTTGAAAGACTTTGCTTGCCGCTATGCCATCGTCGGCCATTCCGAGCGTCGTCAGTACCACGGCGAAACCGATGCACTGGTGGCCACCAAGGCACAGCGCGCGTTGGCACAGGGCATCACACCCATTGTTTGCGTGGGTGAGACCTTGGCTGAACGTGAAGCGGGCCTCACCGAGGCAGTCGTCAAACGCCAGCTGGCTGCCGTCATTCATACCGTGGCCCATTGCACCAGCGAAATCGTGGTCGCCTACGAACCCGTCTGGGCCATTGGAACCGGCAAAACAGCCACGCCAGACATGGCCCAGCAGGTGCATGCTGTCTTGCGCGCCCAGTTGTCAGCCGCGACCCAACACCCCGAGCGCGTGCACATTCTGTACGGTGGCAGCATGAATGCCACCAACGCCGCCAGTCTGTTGGCACAGCCCGATATTGACGGTGGCCTCATCGGGGGTGCCTCCTTGAAAGCCGCCGACTTCCTGCAAATTGTGGCCGCTGCCCGCTGAGGCAGTACCCACACAACCCCTCTGGAGTAGTGATGAATTTCTTGATGACCCTCTTGATCGCCGTACAAATCCTGTCGGCCATTGCCATGATTGCCCTCATCCTCATGCAGCACGGCAAGGGTGCCGATGCAGGTGCTGCTTTCGGCGGTGGTGCCGGTTCTGCCAGCTTGTTTGGTGCGTCGGGTGGAGCCAACTTCCTGTCTCGCTCCACCGCCGTGCTGGCGGGTGTGTTTCTGGTCTGTACCCTGGGGCTGGCCTACTTTGGCAACCTGCGTCAGGCACCAGTGACCAACAGCGTGCTCGAAGCTGCCCCTGCCGCTGCCCCAGCCACTCAAAGTCCTGCGGCTCCCGCTGGTGCATCGCCCAAGGGCGCTGCCCAGATTCCGGGACAGTGAGCCTCTGGATCAATCGCAATAAAACCCAGCAGACAACTCGACAATAGCGGTTTTGCGGACAAGAAAATCGCCTGACCGTTCTCAATCAGCGTACTTATAGGGTAAACTCTAGCAGTTGTTGGGAAGACTCGTAAAGTCCTCGTGAGTTCCGACAATGTTAACTTGGCCGACGTGGTGAAATTGGTAGACACGCTATCTTGAGGGGGTAGTGGCGAAAGCTGTGCGAGTTCGAGTCTCGCCGTCGGCACCAGAATCCAACAATCTAACAGTTCGTTAATCTGTTAGATCATTTCAAGTCAACACCATGAATATCGAGCAATATCTGCCAGTGCTGTTATTTGTGTTGGTGGGTATTGCCGTTGGTGTAATCCCACAAGCCTTGGGCTATATCCTTGGTCCCAACCGGCCCGACGCAGAAAAAAATTCCCCTTACGAATGCGGTTTTGAAGCCTTTGAAGATGCGCGCATGAAATTCGATGTGCGCTACTACTTGGTGGCCATTCTGTTCATTCTGTTCGATCTTGAAATAGCCTTTCTCATACCTTGGGCTGTTGCCTTTTCAGATATTGGTCTGACGGGCTTTCTGGCGGGGGTTGTGTTTTTGGCCATTCTGACCGTAGGTTTTGCCTACGAGTGGAAAAAAGGTGCCCTGGATTGGGAGTGACACATGATTGAAGGCGTATTCAAAGAAGGTTTTGTCACCACCAGTTACGACTCGGTGGTTAATTGGGCTAAAACCGGTTCCTTGTGGCCTATGACGTTCGGTCTGGCCTGTTGCGCGGTTGAAATGATGCATGCGGCAACGGCGCGTTACGATTTGGCGCGGTTCGGTGCTGAGGTGTTTCGTGCCAGCCCTCGTCAGTCAGATTTGATGATTGTGGCTGGCACGCTGTGCAACAAGATGGCACCTGCCTTGCGCAAGGTGTATGACCAAATGGCTGAGCCTCGTTGGGTGTTGTCTATGGGGTCGTGTGCCAATGGTGGGGGTTATTACCACTACAGCTATTCGGTTGTCAGAGGTTGTGATCGTATTGTTCCGGTTGATGTGTACGTTCCTGGCTGTCCGCCGACTGCTGAGGCCTTGTTGTACGGCATCATTCAGTTGCAGCAAAAGATTCGCCGTACCAACACCATTGCCCGGTCTTGATGATGCTGGTGATGTCGTCTGAATCAGGAAAAACCATTCATGACTGAGAGCAATATGACATACGCGAAAAGTGCAAAGGCTGTTCAGGCTTCTTTGCAGCTTTTGCTGGGTGATCGGGTGCATTCGATTGTTGTTGATCGTGATGAGGTGACGGTGCTCGTGTCGCCAACTCATTACACGCAGGTGATGCAGACCCTTCGAGATGCGCCAGATGCTCAGTTTGAGCAGTTGATTGACCTGTGTGGTCTAGACTACCAAGCTTATGGCGGTGGTGTCTGGGAAGGTGCACGTTATGCTGTTGTTGCGCATTTGTTGTCGGTCAGTTTGAACCAGCGTGTTCGGGTTCGGGTGTTCTGTGATGACGATGACTTCCCGGTGGTTCCTTCTGTGACGGCGCTGTGGGCTTCTGCCAACTGGTATGAGCGTGAAGCGTTCGACTTGTTTGGTATCGTTTTTGATGGTCACCAAGACTTGCGTCGGATTTTGACCGACTACGGTTTCATTGGTCATCCGTTCCGCAAGGATTTCCCGTTGACGGGGCATGTTGAAATGCGTTACGACGCGGTGCGGCAACGTGTGATTTACGAGCCGGTGAGTATTGAGCCCCGAGAAATCACACCGCGTGTGATTCGTGAGGATAACTACGGCGGGTTGCATTGAAATGGCTGAAATCAAAAATTACACCTTGAACTTTGGCCCGCAGCATCCTGCTGCGCACGGCGTGCTGCGTCTGGTGCTGGAGTTGGACGGCGAAGTGGTTCAGCGGGCAGATCCGCACATTGGGCTGCTGCATCGCGCCACAGAAAAACTGGCTGAGTCCAAGACCTTCATTCAATCATTGCCCTACATGGATCGTCTCGATTACGTGTCCATGATGTGCAACGAGCATGCTTATTGCCTCGCCATTGAAAAGCTTCTGGGTATTGATGTTCCTGTGCGTGCTCAATACATCCGGGTGATGTTTTCTGAAATCACCCGTCTGATGAATCATCTGATGTGGTTGGGTTCACACGGTAACGATTGCGGTAGCTCAACCATTTTGATTTACGCATTTCGCGAGCGTGAAGACCTGTTTGACATGTACGAGGCTGTTTCTGGTGCGCGCATGCATGCAGCCTATTTCCGTCCTGGTGGGGTTTACCGGGATTTGCCGCAGACCATGCCACAGTACCGGGTGAGTAAAATCCGCAATGCCAAAGCGATGGCGGAACTCAATACCAACCGGCAAGGTTCCTTGTTGGACTTCATTGAGGATTTCACTCAGCGCTTTCCCGTCTATCTTGACGAATACCATACCTTGTTGACGGATAACCGGATCTGGAAACAACGGACTGTGGGTATTGGCGTGGTGTCTCCAGAGCGTGCACTCAGTTTGGGTATGACGGGGCCCATGTTGCGAGGCTCTGGTTTTGCATGGGATTTGCGCAAAACCCAGCCTTATGATGTTTACGGTCAATTAGATTTTGATATTCCTGTTGGCAAAACGGGTGACTGTTACGACCGCTATCTCGTCCGCATGGAAGAAATGAAGCAGTCCAACCGCATCATTGCGCAATGTGTGCAGTGGCTGCGCAACAACCCAGGTTCAGTCATTACAGACAACCACAAAGTGGCCCCACCTTCGCGTGAATCCATGAAATCCAGCATGGAAGAATTGATTCACCATTTCAAGCTGTTCACAGAAGGTTTTCATGTGCCTGAAGGTGAGGCTTACGCCGCTGTGGAGCATCCCAAAGGTGAGTTTGGTATTTATTTGGTGAGTGACGGTGCCAACAAACCTTACCGTCTGAAAATTCGTGCACCTGGTTTTGCCCATCTGGCAGCCATGGATGAAATGTCTCGTGGTCACATGCTGGCAGATGCCGTGGCGATCATTGGGACCATGGACATCGTATTTGGGGAGATTGACCGATGATCTCTGGTGGCAAAATTGTTCAGTCGGCCGTTGATAAAGCCGTGCTGCCTGAATCTACCTTGCAGCGGTTTGCCCGCGAAGTGGCGAAATACCCGGCTGACCAAGCGCAGTCGGCTGTGATGGCTTGTCTTTCCATTGTTCAGCAAGAGCAAGGTTATGTCAGTCTGGAATCGGAAAAAGCCATTGCCGACTACCTTGGCATGGCACCGATTGCTGTGCATGAAGTCACGACCTTCTACAACATGTACAACCAGCGACCGGTGGGTAAATACAAACTGAATGTTTGTACCAACTTACCGTGTCAACTGCGTGATGGCTATAAGGCGCTGCACCATCTTGAGCAAAAACTGGGTGTCACCATGGGCGATACCACCGCTGACGGCCTTTTTACTTTGCAACAAAGCGAATGCTTGGGCGCTTGTGCAGATTCGCCCGTCATGCTGGTCAACGATCGACACATGTGCAGTTTCATGAGCAACGAAAAACTTGATCAGTTGATTGATGGCTTGCGTTCGGCGGAGGGTCAGTGACATGAAAGCCGAACAAATTCTTGCTCAATTCCGTGCAACAGGTGTGCAAACCTGTTTTCATGATCGTCACATCAATCCCCAGATTTATGCCGATCTGAATGGCACCAATTGGTCTATTCAGGACTACATCGCCCGTGGCGGTTATCAGGCATTGCGCAAAGTGTTGGGGCAGGGTGCTTCTTCAGCTCAGTCTGAGGGTGCTGCTGTCGGGATGACGCAGGATCAGGTGATTGCCACCCTGAAAGAGTCTGCTTTGCGAGGCCGTGGAGGTGCGGGCTTCCCAACGGGTTTGAAGTGGAGTTTCATGCCGCGTCAGTTCCCTGGTCAGAAATACCTCGTCTGTAATTCAGACGAAGGTGAGCCGGGAACTTGCAAAGATCGTGACATCCTGTTGTACAACCCGCACATCGTGATTGAAGGCATGGCAATTGCTGCTTACGCCATGGGTATCAGCGTTGGCTACAACTACATTCACGGCGAAATTTTCGAAGCCTACGAACGCTTTGAAGCTGCCTTAGAAGAAGCCCGTGCAGCCGGTATGCTGGGTGACAACATCATGGGTAGCGGATTCAGCTTCCAGCTGCATGCTTTTCATGGCTTTGGTGCCTACATTTGCGGCGAGGAAACCGCGTTGCTTGAATCCCTAGAAGGGAAAAAAGGGCAGCCGCGGTTCAAACCGCCTTTCCCGGCCAGTTTTGGCTTGTATGGCAAGCCGACCACCATCAACAACACCGAAACATTTGCTGCGGTGCCTTGGATCATTCGCAATGGTGGGCAGGCGTATTTGGCATGTGGTAAGCCTAACAACGGCGGCACCAAGATTTTTTCAGTCAGTGGCGACGTGGAGATGCCGGGTAATTACGAAATTCCGCTGGGTACGCCGTTCTCGACCTTGCTGGAACTTGCCGGTGGCGTTCGCAAAGGACGGCAACTCAAGGCAGTCATTCCTGGTGGTTCGTCTTCTCCCGTGCTGCCTGCGTCCATTATGATGGGCTGCACCATGGATTACGACTCAATTTCCAAGGCGGGTTCCATGCTGGGTTCGGGGGCCTTAATCGTGATGGATGACAGTCGCTGTATGGTGGAATCGCTGAAACGGCTGTCGTATTTTTATATGCACGAAAGTTGCGGCCAGTGCACGCCTTGTCGCGAAGGTACTGGCTGGCTGTGGCGGCTGGTGGATCGCATTCACCGTGGTGAAGGCAGACCAGCAGACATGGCTTTGCTCGACAACGTGGCCGAAAACATCATGGGGCGCACCATCTGCGCACTCGGTGACGCAGCGGCCATGCCCGTGCGCGCCATGATCAAACATTTCCGGCATGAGTTCGAGTATTTCATCGAACACAAGACACGCATGACCACAGCCAAGGTCTGAAAAGAAGACGCACATGGTTGAAATTGAACTTGACGGTAAGAAAGTGGCTGTGCCTGCGGGCAGCATGGTGATGCATGCTGCCGAAAAAGCAGGTGCGTATATTCCCCACTTTTGCTATCACAAAAAATTATCGATTGCGGCTAACTGCCGCATGTGCTTGGTGGACGTTGAAAAAGCGCCCAAACCCATGCCGGCTTGTGCCACGCCCGTCACTATGGGCATGATTGTGCGCACCAAGAGCGACAAGGCGATCAAGGCGCAGCAGTCGGTGATGGAATTTCTTCTGATTAACCACCCGCTCGATTGCCCGATCTGTGATCAAGGCGGTGAATGCCAGTTGCAAGATTTGGCGGTGGGTTATGGCGGTGGCAGTTCGCGTTACGAAGAAGAGAAACGCGTTGTATTCCACAAGGATGTCGGCCCACTGATTTCCATGGAGGAAATGAGTCGCTGCATTCATTGCACCCGTTGTGTGCGTTTTGGTCAGGAAATTGCCGGTGTGATGGAGCTGGGCATGTCGCACCGGGGTGAGCATGCGGAAATTGAGACCTTCGTCGGTAATACAGTCGATTCCGAATTGTCGGGCAATATGATCGACCTGTGCCCCGTGGGCGCACTCACCAGTAAACCCTTCCGTTACAGCGCGAGAACTTGGGAATTGTCTCGCCGCAAGAGCATCAGTCCGCACGATGCCACGGGTGCCAATTTGGTGGTACAGGTCAAGAACCACAAGGTGCTGCGCGTTGTCCCGTTCGAGAACGATGCTGTTAATGAATGCTGGATTGCGGATCGTGACCGTTTTTCTTACGAGGCCCTCAACAGCGAGGATCGTCTGACCTCGCCCATGTTGAAGCAGGGCGGCGAATGGAAGTCGGTTGACTGGCAGACTGCATTGGAATATGTGGCCAACGGCCTTAAGCAGGTTCGTGAATCGCATGGCGCAGGTGCCATCGGTTTGCTGGCTAGCCCGCACAGCACGTTGGAAGAACTGGGTCTGGCCGCTGCGCTGGTGCGTGGTTTGGGCAGTGACAACGTTGACAGCCGTCTGCGCCATGCCGATTTCAGCCTTGCTGCACCCGCAGGTCAGGCTCGCTGGCTCGGTCGTTCGGTTGCTTCACTGTCTTCGCTCCAGCGTGTGCTGGTGGTGGGCTCCAACCTGCGCAAAGACCATCCGTTGTTGGCGCAGCGCATTCGTCAAGCAGCACGCAAGGGTTGCCATGTCCATCGTCTGGATGCTGCCGCCCAAGACTGGGCCATGCCTGTGAAGCAGACGCTGTTGGCTGACAGCACAGTCTGGGTGCAGGCACTCGCTGGTGTCGCCGCTGCCGTTGCAGAAGCCACTGGTGTGACAGCACCTGTATCAGTCGAGGCAACTGACGCAGCACGTGCGGTTGCGAAATCGCTGCTCGGTGGTGAGCACAAGGCTGTGTTGCTGGGCAATGCAGCGGCACACCACGAGAAGGCAGCCAGTCTCTTCTCGCTGACCAACTGGATTGCTACGCACACCGGAGCTACCGTGGGTTACTTGGGCGAGGCAGCCAACACTGTAGGTGCTCAATTGGTCGGTGCACAACCGTCACACGGTGGCCTGAATGCGGGTCAGATGCTGGCGGGTGGATTGAAAGCAGCGTTGCTGCTCAACACCGAACCTGCGGCAGACAGTGCGGCTGGTGTTTCGGGATTGAAGGCTGCCGACATGGTTGTCACGTTCAGCCCATTTAAAGCCAATCTCGACATCAGCGATGTGTTGTTGCCGATCGCGCCTTTTACCGAAACGTCGGGCTCGTTTGTGAATACCGAAGGTCGTTTGCAAAGTTTCCATGCTGTGGTTAAACCCTTGGGTGATACGCGACCAGCTTGGAAGGTGTTGCGTGTGTTGGGTAATTTACTGGGCTTGTCTGGCTTTGATGCCGATTCTTCGCAAGCAGTGTTGGCTGCCTTGTTGCCAGGGGTAACCAGTGGTCAGCTGGTAGATGCTGCACGTTTGTCCAATCTCGGTGCGGCACCGATTGACCTCAATCCGGCACGTTCACAACCTTGTGTGGCCAGCATGTACCAGCTCGACGGTCTTGTGCGTCGTGCAACGTCGTTACAGCTCACGCACGATGCCCGCGTGACCACTGCACAGAACGAAGGAGTCAGCGCATGATTGATGCCATTTACAACAGCGGCATGGGTTTGCTGGATGCGCCCTGGTGGATCACGGCAGCGTGGCCCGTGATCTGGAACCTGCTCAAAATTGTGGCTGTTTTGGCTCCTTTGATGGGAGCTGTGGCCTACCTGACCTTGTGGGAGCGCAAGCTGCTGGGTTTTATGCAGGTGCGTTTAGGTCCTAACCGTGTAGGCCCCATGGGCTTGCTTCAACCGATTGCCGATGCGGTCAAGTTGTTGACCAAAGAATTGATCAGCCCCAGTGCAGCCAGTGGCGGTTTGTTCCGTTTAGGCCCCATCATGGCCATCATGCCGGCACTGGCTGCGTGGGTTGCTGTACCGTTCGGTCCAGATGCTGTGCTGGCCAATGTGAATGCCGGTTTGCTGGTAATTCTTGCCATCACTTCAATTGAGGTCTATGGTGTGATCATTGCGGGCTGGGCATCGAACTCGAAATATGCGTTCTTGGGTGCCTTGCGTGCATCGGCGCAGATGGTCAGTTACGAAATTGCGATTGGTTTTTGCTTCCTTGTCGTGGTCATGACGGCGGGCAGTTTGCACCTCGGCGAAATCGTCGCTTCACAAAGCCGTGGCATCGCAGCTGACATGGGTTTGAATTTCTTGTCGTGGAACTGGTTGCCCTTATTGCCCATTTTCATCGTCTATCTGATTTCCGGCGTTGCTGAAACCAACCGGCACCCGTTTGACGTGGTTGAGGGTGAAGCTGAAATTGTGGCCGGTCACATGGTCGAATACTCGGGTATGGGTTTCGCCATTTTCTTCTTGGCCGAATACGCCAGCATGTGGCTTGTGTCGATTCTGGCTGTTCTGATGTTTTTGGGTGGCTGGTTGCCTCCGATTGACAGTGCGTTGTTCAATTGGATTCCAGGATGGATCTGGTTGGGTTTGAAGACCTTCTTGGTTGTTTCGATGTTCATCTGGATTCGTGCCACCTTTCCACGTTTCCGTTACGACCAGATCATGCGTCTGGGCTGGAAGATTTTCATTCCTGTGACGCTCGTGTACCTGTTGCTCGTTGGTTTGCTGATGCAGACACCGTGGAACATCTGGAAATAAGCAGGGTAACTGACCATGTCTAGCACCACCGCCACCGTCACCACATCTGTTGCCACACCGGCATCAGTGGCACCGTTTTCGATGCGTGACTTTCTCAAGAGTTTTTTGTTGGTTGAATTGTTCAAGGGCATGGCATTGACGGGCCGATATGCCTTCCGGCGCAAAATAACCGTTCAGTTTCCTGAAGAGAAAACGCCACTGTCTCCCCGTTTCCGAGGCCTGCATGCACAACGACGCTATGAAAATGGCGAAGAGCGCTGCATCGCTTGCAAGTTGTGTGAGGCTGTATGCCCAGCGATGGCCATTACGATTGAATCAGATGCACGCCAAGACGGCACACGGCGCACGACCCGTTACGACATTGATTTGACCAAATGCATTTTCTGTGGCTTCTGCGAAGAAGCCTGTCCGGTGGATGCAATTGTTGAAACGCACATCTTTGAGTACCACGGCGAAAAGCGCGGTGATTTGTATTTCACCAAAGATATGTTGCTGGCTGTTGGCGATCGCTATGAAACCGAGATTGCGGCAGCCAAGGCAGCTGATGCGCCTTACCGCTGACACGGGACTGAACCAAGCACAAAGAACCATCTCATGGACTACCAGACTGGCTTTTTCTATCTGTTTTCAGCAATTCTGCTGTTTGCGGGGTTTCGTGTCATCACAGCGCGCAATCCTGTGCATGCCGTACTCTTCTTGATGCTGGCTTTTTCCCAAGCAGCAGCACTGTGGCTACTGTTGAAGGCTGAATTCTTAGGCATTACCTTGGTACTGGTTTATCTAGGTGCCGTGATGGTGCTCTTCCTGTTTGTTGTGATGATGCTGGACATCAACATAGAAGGATTGCGTAAGGGTTTCTGGAAACACTTCCCGCTAGCAGCTGTGTTGGGCGCTGTCGTCGCCGCGCAGTTGATTGCTGTGCAATGGCTGGGTTTTCCGGCACTCAAGTCCAGCCCTGACCTGCCTGGTGTTGGTGTGAACGCAGCGGATTACGCCAACACCAAAGAACTGGGTTTGTTGCTGTACAGCGAATACCTGTACCCGATTGAAGTCGCAGCTGTGATTTTGCTGGTGGCCATGGTGGCTGCCATTGCATTGACTCTGCGTCATCGCAAGGACAGCAAAGCGATTAATCCTGGTTTGCAGGTCAAAGTTCGTGCCGCTGATCGTCTGGTTGTGGTGCAGGTGGCAGCGACTCAGAAACCCTCTGCTGCTTCCGCAACAGGTTCCGAAGGAGGAAAAGCATGAATCTCACCAGTTTGTCACTTGGTCACTTTCTCTCTGTTGGTGCCATTCTGTTTACGTTGTCGGTAGTAGGCATTTTTCTCAATCGGAAAAACCTGATTGTGTTGCTGATGGCGATTGAGCTGATGCTGCTGGCCGTTAATATGAATTTTGTGGCGTTTTCCCATTTCTTGGGAGATTTGCACGGGCAAGTCTTTGTGTTTTTCATACTGACGGTGGCAGCTGCGGAGTCCGCGATTGGCCTAGCGATTCTGATGCTCCTCTTCCGTAACAAGTCTTCCATCAGTGTCGAAGAGATTAACACCCTCAAGGGTTAAGCACCAACCCGAAGAGGTACAAGCACCATGAGTACAACCCTTTCTGCAAGCACACTTCTGGCTGTCCCACTGGCCCCGTTGGTCGGTTCCGCCCTCGCGGGTATTTTGGGCACCACGTTTGGTGGCAATGTAATTGGTCGCCGCACTGCGCACACCTTGACGATTCTGGGTGTGTTCATCGCTTTCGTTTTGTCCGCTCTGACATTCAAGAGCGTGGCAATCGATGGCGCACGTTTCAATGCAACCATTTATGAATGGATGGTTGTTGGCGGCCTGAAAATGGAAATCGGTTTTCTGATCGATGGCCTGACCGCGATGATGATGGTTGTCGTGACCTTTGTTTCGCTGATGGTGCACCTCTACACCATTGGCTACATGGAAGAAGACGCAGGCTACAACCGTTTCTTTTCATACATTTCCTTGTTCACTTTCTCCATGTTGATGCTTGTGATGAGCAACAACTTGCTGCAGCTGTTCTTTGGTTGGGAGGCTGTGGGTTTGGTGTCTTATTTGTTGATTGGTTTTTGGTACAACAAACCAACTGCAATTTTTGCCAACATGAAAGCCTTCTTGGTCAACCGTGTAGGTGACTTTGGTTTCATCCTTGGGATCGGTTTGATTGTTGCTTACACCGGCACCCTGAACTACACCGAGATTTTTGCTAAAGCACCTGGGTTGGGTTCGTTGAGCTTTCCTGGCACGAGCTGGATGCTGGTGACAGTGATTTGCATCTGTCTCTTCGTTGGAGCCATGGGCAAGTCGGCTCAGTTTCCGCTGCATGTTTGGCTGCCTGATTCCATGGAAGGCCCAACCCCGATTTCTGCGCTGATTCACGCTGCCACCATGGTGACCGCTGGCATTTTTATGGTGTCGCGCATGTCACCACTGTTTGAGATGTCTGACACTGCTTTGAACTTCATCTTGGTGGTGGGTGCTATTACGGCGTTGTTCATGGGTTTTCTGGGCATTATCCAGAACGACATCAAGCGTGTGGTTGCTTATTCCACACTCTCTCAGCTCGGTTACATGACGGTTGCATTGGGTGCATCGGCTTATTCGGTGGCGGTGTTTCACTTGATGACACATGCCTTCTTTAAGGCGCTGCTGTTCCTCGCCGCAGGTTCTGTCATCATGGGCATGCACCACAACCAAGACATTCGCTGGATGGGTGCTGTTCGTAAATACATGCCTATCACTTGGATCACGTCTTTGTTGGGTACGCTGGCTTTGATTGGCACACCGTTCTTTTCTGGTTTCTATTCCAAAGACAGCATCATCGAAGCGGTTCATTTCAGCCATCTCCCAGCTTCTGGATTTGCCTATTTCGCCGTTCTTGCGGGTGTGTTCGTTACCTCTTTCTATTCTTTCCGTTTGTATTTCTTGGTTTTTCATGGCCAGGAACGCTACGATCAAAACCCTGATGCTCATCACGGACATGACGATCACCATGATGACCACGGCCACCATGGGGATGGCAAACCGCACGAATCGCCATGGGTGGTTACAGTACCGCTGGTTTTGTTGGCCATTCCTTCAGTGATTATTGGTTATTTGACGATTGAACCTATGCTTGTGGGCAATTTCCTGTGGGATGCCATCAAGATCCATACGGAACTTCATCCAGCGATGGAGGAATTTGCATCGGAGTTTCATGGCCCCTTGGCGATGGCACTTCATGCACTGACCACGCTGCCACTCTATCTGGCTTTGGCGGGTGCTGTCACGGCATGGTACTTCTACCTCGTCAATCCGGCCATTCCTGCTGCGATAGCGAACAAGCTAAAACCCCTCATCACGGTGATGGAAAACAAGTATTACTTGGACTGGTTCAACGAAAACGTACTCGCCAGGGGTGCTCGTGCTCTGGGTGTTGGACTCTGGAAGGGCGGTGACCGTGCCTTGATTGAGGGTGGTGTCGTCAATGCCAGCTGGAAACTGGTCGCTTGGGTGTCTTCTTTGGTGCGTCAGGCACAGACAGGTTTTCTGTACCACTACGCGTTGATGATGATTGTGGGCGTTTTGCTGTTCATGACGTATTTCGTCTGGATCGCTCGATAACAGGAAGAACAAGATGGGTTTGTTAAGTCTTGCGATTTGGACACCGATTCTGTTCGGTGTCGTGCTGCTGGCCTTGGGCCGGAACGATCAAGTGCACACTGTGCGCTGGCTTGCCTTGATTGGTGCTTTGGTGTCCTTGGCGGTAACCGTGCCGCTGTACACCGGCTTTCAAATTGGCACAGCTACCATGCAGTTTGTTGAGAAGAGCCTCTGGATTGAGCGGTTCAACATTCATTACCACTTGGGTGTTGATGGTATTTCGCTGTGGCTGGTGTTGTTGACCGCTTTCATCAATGTGATTGTGGTGGTGGCAAGCTGGGAATCGATCACCAGCCGTGTCAACCAGTACATGGGCGCTTTCATGATTCTGTCGGGCTTGATGATTGGTGTTTTCAGCGCGCAAGATGCGATGCTGTTTTACGTCTTTTTTGAAGCCACACTGATTCCCATGTACCTGATCATTGGTATCTGGGGTGGCCCTAACAAGATTTACGCTGCTTTCAAATTCTTTCTCTACACCTTGCTGGGCTCGCTGCTCATGCTGGTGGCGCTGATTTACCTGTACGTGCAATCGGGTGGCAGTTTTGAACTGGCTGACTGGTACCGTCTGCCGTTGAACAGTACCGCGCAAACGCTGTTGTTCTTTGCATTTTTTGCAGCTTTTGCGGTCAAGGTTCCGATGTGGCCAGTACACACTTGGTTGCCTGATGTGCACGTGGAAGCTCCCACAGGCGGCTCTGCCGTGCTGGCTGCCATCATGTTGAAACTGGGGGCCTATGGTTTCCTGCGGTTTTCACTGCCTATCTTGCCCGATGCCTCTCATGAGTGGGCTTGGCTGATGATTGCGCTGTCGCTGGTTGCAGTCATTTATGTGGGCTTGGTTGCCATGGTTCAGCAGGACATGAAGAAACTGGTGGCGTATTCTTCAGTGGCACACATGGGTTTTGTCAGCCTCGGCTTTTTCATGTTCAGCAACCTGGGTGTGTCCGGTGCGATTGTTCAGATGATTGCCCACGGTTTTGTATCGGCTGCCATGTTCTTGTCGATTGGCGTGTTGTACGACCGCGTGCATTCCCGAGAAATCGCTGATTACGGTGGTGTGGTCAACACCATGCCCAATTTTTCTGCCTTTGCACTCTTGTTCGTCATGGCTAACTGCGGTTTGCCAGGAACGGCCGGTTTCGTCGGTGAATGGATGGTGATTCTGTCCGCAGTCAAGACCAATTTCTGGATCGGCATGGCTGCTGCATCGGCGCTCATTTTTGGTGCTGCCTATTCGTTGTGGATGTTCAAACGCGTCTATCTCGGTTCAGTGGCTAATGACAATGTCAAAGGGTTGATGGATATCAATGCCCGTGAATTTGCGGTGATGGCAGTGTTGGCTTTGGCTGTGATTTATATGGGCGTGTATCCCAAGCCTTTCACCGATGTGATGGATGCTTCTGTCACCGAATTGCTGCGTCACGTTGCTCTGTCTAAACTACCAAATTGAATGGTAGAGATACTGAGCCTGAAACAACACAAGACCATATAAGAGCATATCAATGATCGACACAATCAGCTGGGTCACGGCATACCCTGAAATCTTGTTACTGGTCATGGCCTGCGTGATCGCTTTGTTTGATCTGGGCGTGAAGTCTGCCTTGCGTGATGCAACATACGCGCTCACGATCCTGACCCTTGTGGCCGTGGCGGTATGGCAGGCCGTTTACGCCAGCAGCGGCGAAACTTTGTATGGCTGGCATGGCATGGTGGTCAGTGATCCCATGGGCAACTGGCTCAAATGCTTCGCCGCCGTGGCGACGCTGGTCACCTTGGTTTATGGCCGTGCTTACGCCGGTGCGCGTGACATGCTGCGGGGCGGTGAATTGTTCACCTTGAGTCTGTTTGCCTTGCTGGGTATGTTCATCATGATCTCAGGGCACAACTTCTTGGTGATCTACTTGGGGCTGGAATTGTTGACGCTCTCCAGCTACGCCTTGGTGGCTTTGCGTCGGGATGATGTGCAGTCAACCGAAGCAGCGATGAAGTACTTCGTGCTGGGTGCTCTGGCCAGCGGTTTCTTGTTGTATGGCATGTCTCTGGTGTACGGGGCGACGGGTTCGCTCGATCTCGCTGAGGTGGTCAAGGTGGTTGCCGGGGGGGTTGATACGCTCAAAGGTTCTGTGCAAGTGTTGACGCTGGGCTTGGTTTTCATGGTGGCGGGTCTGGCGTTTAAGCTGGGGGTGGTTCCCTTCCACATGTGGGTGCCTGATGTGTATCACGGCGCACCAACGGCCGTTACCCTCATGATTGGTGGAGCGCCCAAACTGGCTGCGTTTGCTATTGTGGTGCGCCTGCTGGCCGAAGGTCTGCTGCCTTTGGTGAATGACTGGCAACAGATGTTGACCGTGCTCGTGGTGTTGTCACTGTTGGTGGGTAACTTGGCCGCCATTGCACAGACCAATCTCAAGCGCATGCTGGCGTTTTCGACCATTGCGCAAATGGGTTTCATGTTGCTGGGTTTGTTGGCAGGTGTGGTGGCTGGTGATGGCAGCAACCTGACCAATGCCTACAGCGCCAGCATGTTCTATGTAGTGACGTATGTGTTGACCACCCTGGGCACGTTTGGTGTGATGCTGTTGTTGTCGCGTCAGGGTTTCGAGTCTGAAAACTTGGAAGACTTTGCGGGCCTGAACCAGCGCAGTCCGCTGTACGCTGGGGTGATGGCCATTTGCATGTTCTCGCTGGCGGGTGTACCACCTCTGGTGGGTTTTTACGCCAAGCTCTCCGTGTTGCAGGCCTTGCTGGCTTCGGGGCACAGCACTCACATTGGTTTGGCGGTGTTTGCGGTGCTCATGTCCTTGGTAGGTGCTTTCTACTACCTGCGTGTGGTCAAGGTCATGTACTTTGATGAAGCAACCCAGACGGCTGCTATTGAGGCCGGTGCCGACGTTCGTTCGGTGTTGACCATTAACGGGGCCTTGGTGCTGTTGCTGGGTTTGGTGCCAGGTGGTCTGATGGCCCTGTGTGCACAAGCCGTGGTATCGGTTTTTTACTGATTCGCGGGTTGTCTGCATGACGCACACGGCTTCTGTTTGGTTGTTGCTGGCCGTTGCGCTGCTGTCGGCCAATCTGCCATTCGTCAACAACCGCCTCTTGTTGTTGATCCCACAGGGCAGATCGAAGTCTTGGCTGGTGCATGCTGCTGAACTCTTGTTCTTTTACCTGCTGGTGGGTGTGGTGGGTTTGTCGCTGGAGCACGCAGCAGGTCAGATCTATCCACAGGGTTGGGAGTTTTACGCCACCACGCTGGCGCTGTTCTTGACCTTGTCGTTTCCGGGTTTCGTCTACCGTTACCTGTTCAAGAAACGTCACTGACTGGTCTGTCATGGATGCTCACCTGATTGAAGCCACCGTGTCTTCTGACACGGTTTTTCAGGGAAATTTTTTGCATGTTGTTCGCAGCGTGGTGCGTCTGCCCTCGGGACGCGAAGCCACACGGGAGTACGTGCTTCATCCGGGCGCGGTCATGGTGATTGCCTTGCTGGATGATGGGCAAGTGGTGCTGGAGCGCCAGTACCGCTACCCCATGCAGCAGGTGATGCTGGAGTTTCCGGCGGGAAAATTGGATGCCAATGAGCCCAGCTGGGTGTGTGCCCACCGCGAACTGCAAGAAGAAACTGGTTACAGCGCCCGTGAGTGGGCGTACGCTGGTCAACTGGCACCGACGATTGCCTATTCCGACGAACGCATCGACATCTGGTTTGCCCGTGGCCTGAGTTTGGGTGAGCGGCATCTGGATGAAGGTGAGTTTCTTGATGTCACCACCGCCACCCCAGCGACTCTGCTGCAATGGTGTTTTCAGGGTCTCGTCACGGACAGCAAAACCTTGGCGGGTGCACTCTGGTTGCAAAACGTGTTGCACGGCGATTGGTCTTTGACTTGGCTGGATGCGGCGACCCTCCGTGCAGACCCGTATGCTGCACGTGCATCGGCGATGTTGTCGCTGCCCCTGAACACCTCGGCACCATGAAAGTGCGCTCAAATCGCCCTTGCATTGATCCCACCTGCGCTGAAGCTTAAGGGCACAGGGGATAAAACACCCACACTGCCAGCGAAGAGGCCGGACCTGTGCGGGGTGTGAGCATCTGCACTCTGGCCTGTGCGCTCCAGAGTCGGCCATCCGAACGGCGCAAGTGCCGCGGGCCTTGCCAGGGCGTGTTCGTTCGCAGTTGTGCCCAGATGTTGAGCATGGAGGCATCGCCGGTTTCGGGTGGAAAAATCCGGTCAAACATCCGTCCACCGAGCGCTGCCACCGAAAAGCCGGTTTGGTTTTCAAATTCGGTGTTCACCGACTCGATCGCACCTTGTTCGGTACAGATGGCCACAGCCAGGGGCAAGCCCATCAGGGCTTGATGAGCCAAGTCTTTGTTGCCGTTGTTCAGCAGTTCTTGCGATGTATCGCGGCAGGTGGTGGCGTAGCCGATGATGTCGTTGCGCCGGTTGCGGATAGGGAAACGGCGCACGGCCACCTGCGTGGGCCTTGCATCGTCAGGCCACTTCACGGTTTCTAGGCTGTTCTCAGGGTACTGCGTGACGCGCTCAATGCCTTCGCTGAGGTAGAGCGCCGACACCGAGGGGGGCAGCAATTCGGCCAGCTTGCGCCCCAGTGCCCGGTCGCGGGCAATGCCGAGCCGGTTCAGAAACGTCTGGTTGGCCAGCATCAGCCGACCATACGGGTCGGTGGCGAAGGTGATGTCCTCGCTGCTGTCGAGCAAGGCATTGAACACCCCGTGTTCCGACTGGCGTGCTTTTTCAACCGTGCGATCCAGCAGCACCACCAGAAACCGGGATTCTTGGTGAAAGTCTTGCGGCAGACGTGCCGCGTACAAGTCCACCCGGCGCTCACTCTGGTCAAAACTGGTGAGCTTGAGGTTGCTCAGTGCGCCCTTGGCCATGGGTTCGAGCAAGGAGAGCATGCGGTTGAGGCGCGGGCGGTCTTCTCGGGAGAGTGCTTGGTTCAGCCGCAGATCGTGGTGCTGGTAGCGCCGGGGCGGCCCCAGCCAGTCTTGTGACGCGTCGTTGTCTTCGACGATGACCCCAAAGCCTTCGAGTAGCAGGGTGGGGATGGGCATGAGGTTGAAGAGCAGTTGGTAGCGTGCCCGCGTAGCCTCTGATTTGGTGTGGGCCAGCGACAGCTCTTCGTTCTGAATTTCCAGCTCTTCATGGTAGATGCGCAACTCCTCCATGAGGCGCGGCAGTTCCATGCCCTCAAACACCTGTTGTGTGGCAGATGGTCCCATGCGAGACATGGCCAACTGAGCTTGTTCCCTTAATGTGATGAGGCGGTTTTGACGAGAATTCGACATGAAAAAATCTTGCAATCAGTATTTTTCCTAGGTATTGCGCGGACGAAGGTAGTGCAGTACCTGTGGAGGTTTTCGGTTCTTAATTGAGGCTAGAACGGTTAGCTTGCAGTGGATTGACGTTTCTTTGAAAAATGCACACAAGCCTCGTATATTGATTGATAAATTCGCGGAATGAGACAAATACGCGAACTGCATGATGGTTTCTTGGGTTATTGGGTATTCGGCTATCCTTGGCGGCCCATTCTTTGACAGACTCGCTGACTGGCCCACGCAGCATTCACCGACGAATTCATCATGTCAGGTTCTGAACATCAGTCCGATGGGTCTATACCCAGCTCCACAGATCGCCCCCTCTACGTGGTGGCCATGGGCGCTTCAGCCGGGGGGCTTGATGCCTTGGAGCATCTGCTGTCAGACTTGCCCACCCACACGGGTGCTGCCTTTGTCGTGATCCAGCATCTCTCGCCTGACCATAAAAGCATGATGGCGAGTCTGCTGGCGCGCTACACCACCATGCCTGTGCTGATGGTCGAGAGTGACACCCGCATGCAGCCCAATCACCTCTACCTGATTCCGCCTGCGGCACTGATGTACAGCGATGGACAGTGGTTGCGCCTGCGGCCCAAGGTGTCGCGCAGCCTCACCTTGCCGATTGATGTGTTTTTCCAGTCCATGGCGACGCACCACGGTCGGTATGCCGTGGGGGTGGTGCTGTCAGGTACGGGTTCAGACGGGACACGGGGTGCCAGCGCCATCAACGAAGCCGGTGGATTTTTGTTGGCTCAGACGCCCGAAAACGCCAAATTTGACGGCATGCCCCGCAGCGTCATTGCCACGGGTTTGGTGGATGTGGTGTTGCCCGTTGAACAAATGGCGCAGCGCATCGTCGCGCATGTGCAGAGTCCACGTCCTGCGGCACGTGATGAGGAGGCTCTGGAGCGGCGTGCCACGCTTTCTGTTGGAACCGATGTGGCGCTTGGCGGCATCCTGCATTTGCTGATGCAGATGGGGGGTGTCAATTTTGAGGAATACAAACCCGGCACCGTGATGCGGCGCATAGAACGCCGCATGGCGGTGCACCAGCTCGACACCCTGTCGGCCTACCTGAACCTGCTCAACAAAGACCGGGCCGAAGTGCTGGCACTGCGGCGCGAGTTGCTCATTCCTGTGACCAGTTTTTTCCGCGATACCGAGGCCTTTGAAACCCTGGCCAGTCAGGTGGTGGCCCCGTTGGTGGCGGCCAAGCAGGCCGGTGAGAGCATTCGCGTGTGGTGTGCGGCGGTATCCACAGGCGAGGAGGCGTATTCGATTGCCATGCTGTTCTTGGAGGCTTTTGAGCAGGCCAAACGCTGGCCGATTCTGAAGATTTTTGCGACCGATGTGGACCAAACCAATATCGAAACCGCCTCCATGGGCAGTTATCCAGAATCCATCATGGCCGAGGTGTCTGCCCAGCAATTGGAGCGTTTTTTTGCCAAAAAAGGCAACCGATTCGTGGTGAAGAACGAATTGCGTCAATGTATTGTCTTTGCCCGCCACAATCTGTTATCAGACCCGCCGTTTACGAAGATTGACCTCGCGGTGTGCCGCAATGCCCTGATTTATTTCCGCAACGTCGCACAAGACAAAGCCTTGCTGCGCTTGCAATACGCGCTGGGGGCAAAAGGCTATTTGTTTTTGGGTTCTAGCGAATCGCTGGGCGAGTTGCACCGCGATTTTTTGACCCTGTCGGTGCGGCACAAAATCTGGCAGGTGGTGCGCCCTACCGCCTTGCCGTTGGATGTCGCTCGCAGCAGCGGACAAGGGCCGTTGATGTTGGGCATGCGCGAGATGGCCTTGCGCAAATCGCCGCAGCGCCATCCGCCGAGTGTGGTGGAGCTGGGTTCTGCTACTTTGACGAAGGCGTTTCCGCCGCCGCCAGCCATTCTGGTGAATGCAGCCCACGAATTGCTGCATTCCTATGGCGATGTGCAACGGTTTCTCCGTATTCGTGAGGGGTTGGCTACGCTGGATCTCAACCGCATCCTGCCCGAACCCTTGGTGCCCGTGGCTGCCGCTTTGTTATTCAAGTGTTCCCGCGAAAACGCACCGGTTGGCTCTGATCTGATCCGCTTGTCCGAGCAAGGTGCCGAGCGGTTTGGCGGCCAGACGCTTCGTTTATCGGCTTGGCCGGTGGCCGAGCAGGAAGGGCAGCGCTACAACCTGTTGATGTTCGAGTCGGTGCAAAGCTACCCCACGCCCGTCGATCAGGTGGCGGTGGATGTTGAAAGCGAGCACTTGGAGCGCATTGAGGTGCTGGAGCGCGAACTTGCCGCTACCCGCGAGAGTTTGCAGGCCACGATTGAAGAATTGGAAACATCGAACGAAGAATTACAGGCCACCAACGAAGAAATGATGTCTTCCAACGAGGAATTGCAAAGCTCGAACGAAGAGTTGCAGTCTATCAATGAAGAGCTGAATACGGTCAATGCCGAATACCACGAAAAAATAGAAATTCTCAACCGGGTCAATGCGGATCTGGACAACCTGATTCGCGTGGCATCTGACTGCACGGTGTTTGTCGATGAGCACCTGCATTTGACCCGCTACAACCCCAAAGCCAGTCAGATTTTCCGATTGCGGCCCAGCGATCTGGGTCGTCCACTAGACGATCTGGTACACAGCTTGGACTACCCTGGCTTGATGCAGGATTTGCGCCGAACCTTGGTGCAGGAGTCTTCCTTTGAGGTCTCTTGCACGGGCGGCGAAGGGCGGCACTTTCTGGTCAAGATGCAGCCCTACCGCGTCCCTTCTTCGGCCCTGCGGGGTATTGTGCTGAGCTTTATCGATACCACCAGTTTGCGCGAAGCCTCGTTTTTGCAATCGGTGCTCGATGCACTGGCAGAAAACGTGGTGGTGCTCAACCCCGAGGGCTCCATCGTCATGGTCAACCGATCGTGGCTGGCGTTTGCCTCAGAAAACGGTGCCTCGGCCACCACCAGCAACGCCATTGGCGTGAACTACCTCAAGGTTTGCGAGGCCTGTCGCGGCCAAGATGCGGACTACGCGATGCAGGCGGTGCAGGGCATTCGGGCGGTGCTCTTGGGTCAGCAGCCGTCGTTCAGCACGGAATACCCCTGCCACTCGCCCACGCAACAGCGCTGGTTTGTCATGAACGTGAGCAGTTTGCATGGGCCTGATGGGGGTCGCTTGGGCGCAGTGGTCAGCCACGTGAACATCAGCGCTTGGCGTGCAACCCAAGTGGCCTGAGCCGGTGCTGCCACCGCAGGCCTGTATGCCTAGGTATTAGGGGTAGAGTCCGCGCAGGTCGCGGGCGTGCAGGATGCGGGTGCAGGCCACGATGTAGGCAGCGGTGCGCAGACTGACCCGGTGCTGTTCGGCCACTTGCCAAACCGCGGCAAACGCGTCTTGCATGATGCGCACCAGCCGGGCATTGATTTCGTCCTCGCTCCAGAAAAAGCTGGAGAAGTCCTGTACCCACTCAAAGTAACTGACCGTGACCCCGCCCGCGTTGGCGATCACATCGGGCAGCACCAGAATGCCCCGGTCGTGCAAGATGTCGTCGGCCTGCGGCGTGGTGGGGCCGTTGGCCCCTTCAATCACCATTTTTGCCTGAATGTGACCTGCATTCGCGGCGGTGATTTGCTGCTCCAACGCAGCCGGAATCAGGATGTCGCAGGGTACTGACCAGAACGCATCGCGCTCCAGGGTGTCGGCCTCGGCAAAACCCTGTACCGAACCGTGTTGGGCCACATGCGCCAGCAGTGCAGCCACATCCAGCCCAGCTTCGCGGTACAGGCTGCCGCCGTGGTCTTGCACGGCCACCACCCGCGCACCGGCTTGGGCAAACAAGCGGGCCGCCACACCGCCCACATTGCCCAGTCCCTGCACGGCCACCCGTGCGGTGCTGACATCCAGCCCCGTGCGCCGAGCGGCTTCTACGCCCACGGTGAACACACCGCGCCCCGTGGCCTCGCGCCGACCCAGTGAGCCGCCCAAGTCCACCGGCTTGCCGGTGACCACGCCGGTGGCTGTGGCCCCTTCGTTCATGGAGTAGGTGTCCATCATCCAGGCCATGATCTGTTCGTTGGTGTTCACGTCCGGGGCCGGAATGTCCTTGCTCGGGCCAATGATGATGCCGATTTCGCTGGTGTAGCGCCGCGTCACCCGCTCCAGCTCACCCCGGCTCAGCTGACGCGGATCCAGCCGGATGCCACCCTTGGCCCCGCCGTAAGGCACATTGACGGCTGCATTTTTGACCGACATCCAAGCCGCCAGCGCCATGACTTCGGCCAGCGTCACGTTTTGGTGAAAACGCACCCCGCCTTTGCCAGGCCCCCGGCTGGTGTTGTGTTGCACCCGGTAGCCCTCAAAGTGGGCGACGGTGCCATCGTCGAGCTGAATGGGCACATCCACAATCAGCGTGCGTTTGGGCCGTTTCAGGGTGTCCACCCAGCGCGACAGCGAACCCAGGTAGGGCGTGACACGGTCAATCTGTTGCAAATAGTCGCCCCATGGGCCCAGCGCCTGCGGGTTCAGGTACGAGGGCAGGGCGTGGGTCAGGGCGGCCGGGCTGTGGGCTGCGGGGCCGGTCTGAGGCAATGCAATGGACATGGCGCTTTCTCTCTGGTGGGCATGGCAGGCATGCGGAAGCGCTACTGTAAAAAGACCGATGCGACTTGTCTAAGGCCGGGTTGCTTGGAAACAATGCAATACTTGCATGAGCCCTGAAGGACAGTCTTCATGACGGAATTGCTGAAAAAAATCGCCTATGAAACATTTTTGCACTTGGGTCATGTTATTCACGGCTTGGCCGGTCTGGGCGCTGGAGGCTGTGACGCTGCAACTGAAATGGGACCATGCGTTTCAGTTTGCTGGCTACTACGCCGCGCAGGAGTTGGGCTACTACCGCGATGCTGGGCTGG
The DNA here is from genome assembly GCA_041192045.1 of Pseudomonadota bacterium. Lineage (GTDB taxonomy): Bacteria > Pseudomonadota > Gammaproteobacteria > Burkholderiales > Burkholderiaceae_C > Hydrogenophaga. The sequence continues at coordinate 111,672 of JBEENR010000005.1, forward strand.
AGGTGCAAATCCGGTCAGCAGATGCCCACACCCACCCGGTGGAAGAGGTACTCGCGGGTCGGGCGCAATACGGCGTGGGCACCAGCAGCTTGTTGCTGGAGCGCCAAGCGGGCAAGCCCGTGGTGGTGTTGGCGGTGATTTTTCAGCACTCGCCCCAAGTGTTGTTGGCACGGCAGGTTCATTCACAACAAAGTGTGCACGACCTGGCGGGCAAGACGGTCATGCTGGAGCCCCAGTCCGAAGAGCTGATTGCTTACCTGAACCATGAAAAAGTGCCCATTGATACCCTGCGGCGCCTGCCCCACAGCCACAAGATTGAAGACCTCATCAATGGCCGTGTGGATGCGCTTTCTGCCTATGCGACTTACGAGCCGTTTTTCATGAAGCAAAGCGGTGTGGACTACCAGGTTTACACACCGCGTTCGGTGGGCATCGACTTTTATGGCGACAACTTGTTCACCAGCGAACAGGAACTGCAAGCGAACCCGCAGCGGGTGGCAGCCTTTCGCAGGGCCAGCCTGCGGGGCTGGCAGTACGCCATGGCGCATCCTGAACACGTCATTGACTGGATACTGAACCGTTACCCATCACCCAGATTGACACGTGAATTCTTGCGGTTTGAAGCCGAACGCATGGCCGAGCTGCTGCGCACCGATCTGGTGGATATCGGGTACATGACAACCGGTCGTTGGCAGCACATTGCAGAAACCTATGCCCGCGTGGCTGTGGCCCGTTACCCCAATGTACCTGCTGGTTTTTTGTACGAACACGATGTCAGGCAGGATTTCACTTGGCTCTACCGTGTGCTGTTCGTGGTGGCGACGGTGTTGCTGGTGGTCATGGTCATTGCGCTCTACATCCACCGCGTCAACCGCCGCCTAGCCAATGCCGTGGCTGATAAAACGCGCAGCGAAGAGCGCTACCGCGTGATCTTTCAAACATCGCCCTCGGCAGGGATGGTCTGGCGTGATGGGTTTGTGGTGACGGACTGGAACAGCGAAGCCGAGGCCGTGTTCGGCTGGAAGCGCGAAGAGGTGGTGGGCAGGCCATTCACCGAATTTTTGCTGCCCATAGATCAGCGCGAACGGCTGTCGGTGCGGTTTTCCAGAATGGTTCAGCAAAATGTCTTGCCATCAGGCATCAACGACAACTTGACACGGGATGGCCGCACCATCACTTGTGAGTGGTTCAATGCTTGGCTACCACACCGCCCCGGTCAGCCCATTGAGGTGGTTTCGCTGGCGCACGACATCACGGAGCGGCAGCGCTTACAGCATGAAGTTCGGGAGTTGGCTTTTTACGACGCACTGACCAAGCTGCCCAACCGCCGCCTGTTGCAGGAGCGGCTAGACCAGATGCTGTCCGTGATCCAGCAGCAGGGCACCTGCGCTGCGCTGATGTTTTTGGATCTGGACAACTTCAAACCCCTGAACGACTCCCATGGGCACAAAATGGGCGACATTCTGTTGATGGAAGTGGCTTGTCGCCTGGCCGGTTGTGCGCGCCAGACAGACACGGTGGCCCGTTTTGGCGGTGACGAGTTCGTGGTTTTGATCGGCCCGCTGGATGTGGTCAGTGCCGTGGCCCGTGAGCAGGCGCTGGCGCTGGCTCAGGGTATTCGAGACCGGCTGAGCGATCCCTACGAGCTGGCAGGGGCTGACGGCATACAGCCCCTGGAGCACCGCTGCACAGCCAGTGTGGGGGTCGTGGTTTTCAAGGCCGATACCGATGCCGAAAAAGCCATGCAGCTTGCCGATTCGGCCATGTACCAAGCCAAGGAAGCGGGGCGCAACCAAGTGTTTCTGGCCGACGCATGCCCGCGCCCTGCTTGTGAAGCCGTCAAGCTGTGAATTGCAGCGCCGCCAGCCCCGCGTACACCCCGCCCCGCGCCACCAAGTCGGCGTGACTGCCTTGCTCCACCAGACAGCCTTTGTCCAGCACGACGATGTGGTCAGCCTTTTGCACCGTGGCCAGCCGGTGCGCAATGACCAAGGTGGTGCGGTTGCGCATGGCCGCATCAAGGGCCGCTTGCACCATGTGCTCGCTCTGGGCATCGAGTGCGCTGGTGGCTTCATCCAGCAGCAGCAGTGGCGGGTTTTTCAGCAGGGCGCGGGCGATGGCAATGCGCTGGCGCTGGCCCCCCGACAGACGCACCCCGCGCTCGCCGAGGAAGGTGTCATAGCCATCAGGCAGCTGGCGGATGAATTCGTCGGCAAACGCAGCCACGGCGGCGGCCTGCACCTCGGCATCGCTGGCATCGGGCCGCCCGTAGCGGATGTTCTCTAAGGCGCTGCTGGAAAAAATGACCGGGTCTTGCGGCACCACACCCACCCGCTCGCGCAGGGTTTGCAGGCTCAAGTGCGCAATCGGCACACCGTCAAGCACGATCTGCCCCTGCTGCGGGTCGTAAAAGCGCAGCAACAGACCCAGCACCGTGCTTTTGCCCGCACCACTAGGCCCCACCAAGGCCACTGTCTGCCCAGGATGCAGGTTCAAAGTGAAGTTGTGCAGTGCAGCTTGATGCGGTCGTGACGGGTAATGAAAGCTCACCCCTTCAAACCACAGGCTGCTACCACCTACCGGCAGGGGGCAGGCCAGGGGCTGCACGGGGGATTGCACCGGCGAGTCACTGTGCAGCAGCTCCATCAGGCGCTCACAGGCACCGGCGGCGCGCAGCAAGTCGCCATACACCTCGCCCAGCACCGCCACCGCACCGGCCAGTATCACGATGTACACCACCGACTGACCCAGTTGCCCCGCACTCATGCGCCCGGCCAGCACCGCCTGTGTGCCTTGGTACAAGCCCCACAGCAGCAAAGCGGAGACGCTGACGATCATGAAAGCCACCAAGACCGAACGCGCCCGGCTGCGGCGCACAGCGGTGCTGAAGGCCGATTCGGTGGCACGGGCAAAACGGGCCGCTTCACGGTCTTCAGCGGTGTAGCTCTGCACCGTTGGAATGGCATTGAGCACTTCGGCAGCGATGGCGCTGGAATCGGCCACACGGTCTTGACTGGCCCGCGAGAGTTTGCGCACCCGCCGCCCAAACCACATGCTGGGTAAGACAACCAGCAGCACCACCAGCAGCACTTGCAGCATGACTTGAGGGTGCGTCCAGACCAGAATCAGCAGCGCACCCACACCCATGACCGCGTTGCGCAGCCCCATGGAGAGCGACGAACCCACCACGGTTTGCACCAGCGTGGTGTCGGTGGTCAAGCGGCTGAGCACTTCGCCGGTTTGGGTGGTTTCAAAAAACGCGGGGCTTTGACGCAGCACATGCTGGTACACCGCGTTGCGCAAATCGGCGGTCACCCGCTCACCCAGCCAGCTCACCATGTAAAAGCGGGCGGCAGACAGCACACCGAGCGCCACAGCCACCGCAAACAGCTGGCCAAAATAGCCCCTCAGGTGCATGACCTGTGCGTTGCGTTCAGCGGGCAACAAGCCGCCGTCAACCAGTTCACGCAGGGCCAGCGGAAACAGCAGGCTGGCCGCCGCCGCGCCCACCAGAAACAGCAGTGCCAGCAGCACCTGCCAGCGGTAAGGGCGGATGAAGGGCAGCAGCCCGCTGAGCGACGTGGCCGACGCAGTGCGTGCCGGTACCGGTGCGACCGGTGTGGGGAGGGACGAGGCCATGCGGGTGTTGAGCGAGGCAAAAATCAGGTTTTACCCAAACGCTCGCGTGCTTTGTGCAGTTCGGCAATCATGGCATCGACCTCGTCCAGAAAAGCTTGGCGGGATGCCATGGGGCTGTTGGTGATCAGCAAAGTAGCCTGCTGGGCCAGGGCCTCTTCGCCAGCGGTGCGTGCCCAGCGGCGAATCTCGCAATAGCTCAACAAGGCGAGTCGGCCCAAATCATCCGCATGACGGGCGCTTTGCAGCTCGTCCAGCAGCTCTTCGAGACAGCGTTGGATGGGGTTGGACGCGGATTTCATGCGGCACTTTTGTTGCAGTGCAGCATTATTGAGCGCCTTATGACTTCAAAGTGTCACAGACCAATTGACCGAGTGAACGACTGGGTTATTGACGAGGTGTTCAGGTCAGCGCAGCAGCGGTTGCAGCACGACCCAGGCGAACGGTAGGCTTAAGAGGCCCAGTAAGGTGGACAGCGTGACCAGCCCAGCCACATACGGCCCGTTGTAGCCCATGCGCGCCGCCAGCACATAACAACTTGACGCGGTGGGCACGGCAGAAAACATCAGCAGCACGCTGGCCTGTGTTGGGGCCAGCCGGAACAGCAGGCTCAAGCCCAGCGCCATGATGAACCTGAAGCCCACTTGGGCGCTGGCCGCGTGCAGACGCGCATCGCAATAACGCCCCAGCAGGGGCCACCAGCGCAGCGAATAGCTCAAGCCAATGGCGGCAATGCCCAGCGTCAGACCCGCTGCCATCAGGCTGGATGTCGCGTTCAAATCCAGTGGGTTTTTCACGATGGTGTGAAACAACAGCAGCGGAAACAAGAAGAAATAGACCAAGCGCTCCAGTTGCGACCACAAGCTCCGGTTGAGTGCCGTGAAGCGGCACAGCAGGTAGCCCAGCAGAATGAGGGAGAAATCGGGCAGGAGCAATTCGGCATAGTTCACCCGCACAAGCATAGCAAGCCCGCCCAGGGTGTTGGCTGGCCCGCCTTAGAATGCCGACCATGTCTTACGTCGTCTTGGCCCGCAAATACCGCCCGCGCAACTTCGCCGAAATGGTGGGCCAGGCCCATGTGGTGCAAGCCCTCTCCAATGCCCTAACCACCCAGCGGCTGCACCATGCCTACCTGTTCACGGGCACCCGTGGCGTAGGCAAGACCACGGTCTCGCGCATCTTGGCCAAGTCGCTCAACTGCTTAGGGGCCAATGGTCAGGGCGGCATCACCGCTGAGCCCTGTGGCGTGTGCCAAGCCTGTACCGACATCGACTCCGGTCGTTTTGTGGACTACACCGAGCTGGATGCCGCATCCAACCGAGGCGTTGACGAGGTGCAGGCCCTGCTGGAGCAAGCGGTGTACAAGCCAGTGCAGGGGCGCTTCAAGGTGTTCATGATCGATGAGGTGCACATGCTCACCAACACCGCCTTCAACGCCATGTTGAAGACGCTGGAAGAGCCCCCCGAATACCTGAAGTTTGTGCTGGCTACCACCGACCCGCAGAAGGTGCCGGTCACGGTGCTCTCGCGCTGCCTGCAATTCAACCTGCGCCCCATGGCCCCCGAGACCGTTCTGGAGCACCTGCAACAAGTTTTGCAGGCTGAGGCGGTGGGCTTCGAGGTGCAGGCCCTGCGCCTGATTGCACGCGCTGCACGGGGCTCCATGCGCGATGCCTTGTCGCTCACCGACCAAGCCATTGCCTTTGGTGGCGGCCAGTTGCAAGAAGCGACCGTGCGCCAAATGCTCGGTGCCGTCGATCGTTCTTATGTGCTGGGCCTGCTGGATGCGCTGGCGCAGGGCGATGGAGCCACCGTTGTCAACACGGTGGATGCCCTGCGGCTGCACGGCCTCAACGCAGCCTCGACCCTAGAAGAAATGACCGGCGTGCTGCAACGCATGGCCGTGCTGCAAGCCGTACCCAGCCGGGCGCAGACCGCAGCGCTGGACGACCCCGACGCGGCCAGCATCTTGCAGCTGGCGCAAACCCTGCCGCCCGACGAAACCCAGCTGCTCTACAGCCTGTGCTTGCATGGCCGTGCTGAGCTGGGCCTAGCACCTGACGAATACGCTGCCCTGACGATGGTGCTGCTGCGCCTGCTGGCCTTCAAACCTGCGGCAACAGGCAGCACGGCAGAAAAAAAAACCCTGAAAACAGCCATTCCCCGCGCAAAGCCTGAGCCTGTAGCCACCGTAACAGCAGCGGTGGCGGTGGCAGCGGTGGCGGCACCTGCCGTACCACCCACTCCATCGGCTCCAACCGCGGCACCTGTGGTACCTGTGGCACCCGTGGCAGCACCCTTAGCAGCCCCAGCATCAACCACTGCCCCAGCCCCCGCAGCAAGCCCAACGCCTGTTCCAGCATCCCCCGCTGTTGAGGGCGATTTCTGGTTTGCCACCGTCACCCAGCTGGTGCGCGAAGAGGCCGTGACCGCCCTGGCCCGCGAACTGGCCTTGCAGACGCAACTGGTGCAGCGCAACCCAGACGCTTGGCTGCTGCGTGTGGAGCGTGAAACCCTCAACCAGCCCAGCACCCGTGAGCGCTTGGCGCAAGCACTGCAAACGCTGGGCCACACCGTCAGTCTGACGGTAGAAGTCGGTCGCGTGACCGATACCCCCGCCCTGCGCAACGCCGCTGAAAACCAGCGACGCTGGCAAGAAGCCGAAGCGCAACTGCTGGGCGACCCCTTCGTGCAAGCCATGATGCGCGACTTTGGCGGCAAAATCGTGCCCGGTTCGCTCAAATCCCTCTGAGTCTTGCTCCATGGGTTGATCCGGTTAACACCGCATTTTTTCCCTTCATCGTTTCAATTTCTCATTACAAAGGAACACCATGTTCAACAAAGGACAACTGGCCGGTCTCATGAAACAGGCCCAGGCCATGCAGGACAACCTCAAGAAAGCCCAAGATCAACTCGCCTTCATTGAAGTGACGGGCGAATCGGGTGCCGGTCTGGTCAAGGTCTTGATGACCTGCAAACACGATGTCAAGCGCGTCACCATCGACCCCAGCTTGCTCGGCGAAGACAAAGACATGCTCGAAGACTTGGTGGCTGCCGCCTTCAATGCCGCTGTGCGCAAAGCCGAAGAGACCACCAACGAGAAAATGGCCAAGATCACGGCGGGTATGCCCGGATTGTCCGGCGGTATGAAGCTGCCCTTCTGAGGGTTTGCTGACGCTCACGCTGACATTACCCACCATGGCCGAAGTTCACGCCCTAGAACTGCTGGTGCAAGCCTTGCGCCGTTTGCCGGGCGTGGGGCTGAAGTCAGCCCAGCGCATGGCCTTTCACCTGTTGCAGCACGACCGCGAGGGCGCACAGCAGCTGGCGCAGGCGCTGCAACACGCGGCCCGCCAGATCAGGCACTGCGCCCAGTGCCACACCCTGACCGAAGACGAGATTTGCCCCACCTGCCTAGACCCCGCACGTGATCACAGCGTCTTGTGTGTGGTGGAAACCCCTGCTGACCAAGCGGCCATGGAGCGCACCGGTGCCTACAAGGGGCTGTACTTTGTGCTGATGGGCAAGCTCAGTCCACTCGACGGTATTGGTCCGCACGAGATTGGCCTGCAAAAACTGATCGACCGCCTGCATGCCGATGGCGACATCCGCGAGCTGATTTTGGCCACCAACTTCACCGCCGAAGGCGAGACCACCGCGCATGTGATTGCCCAAGCCTTGAAAGCGCTGCCGCTCAAAGTTACCCGCTTGGCGCGGGGTGTGCCCGTGGGCAGTGAGTTGGAATACGTCGATCTGGGCACCATTGCCCACGCCTTGGTGGATCGGCGCTGAATTTGGGTGCGACAGACTGACAGTAACTTGACAAAAACCCTGACACCGACTCGGTAAAAACCCGCTCAGGATTGTTCCTGATGCGCTGCAACAAACACCCGCGTAAGCTCAAACATGCTTGAGTTTTCAGTTTGTTCATACTAGGTTCATAAAGGGTCGATGCATGTGGAACCGTCGTCGGTGGATAGGTCAATGGGCCTGCGCCGCCTTAGGCTCCGTCCCGTTGGGTGCTGCGGCAGAAACACTGCCGCCACAGGCCCGCAAACCAGCGACGCGGCTGGTCATGGCGGTGAGTAACAAGGCCTCTTTTTGTTACCTGCCTATCACACTGGCCGACCGGCTGGGGTATTTCAGCAGCGAGGGGTTACAAGTTGAATGGCGCGAGTTCGCGGACGTGCAGCAGTCGGTGCAGGCGGTGGCCGCCGGTGCTGCGCACCTGTATTCCGGTACGTACAACAGCATTCTCATGCTGCAAGCGCGGGGGCAGCCCTACCAGTCCATCGTTTTGCAAGGGCGTACGCCGCAGACAGTGCTGGGGGTTTCGCAGCAAAACCTGGGTCATTACCAGCAGCTGCAAGACTTGCGCGGTAAAAAAATCGGTGTCAATGGTCTGGGCACGGCCTCGCACCGCATGGTCAGGATGTTGTTGCACAAAGCGCAGCTGGATGCCCAAGACGTGACGTTCGTCAGCCTGCCCCAAGTAGAAGCCGCCTTGAGTGCCTTTCGGCGTGGTCAGGTCGATGCGATTGCTTACACCGATCCGCTGGTGACGGGGCTTGAGCAGAGTGGTGTCTTGCGCATACTGGCCGATGCCCGCACCGTGCGCGGCAATGCCGATGTGTTCGGGGGTGCCATGCCTTCGGGTTGTTTAGGCGCGCCCGCCGAATTTGTGGCCCGTTATCCCCGTTTGTGCCAGGGGATCGTGAATGCGGTGGTGCACGCCCTGAAATGGCTGCAAACCGCCAGCCCGCAAGACATCATTCAGGCCGTACCGGCGAGTTATTTTCAAGGCGACCGTGCGCTCTACCTCGCGGCCTTTGGCCGGGTTCGGGAGGCATGGTCAACCGATGGCCTCATGCCCACCGACGGCCCTGTGACCGCCGCACGCGTACTCAACCTGCTGGACGAAGAGCTGATGCCCACACCTTGGGACTTGAGCAGCACCTACACCAACGAATTTGCCCGCAAGGCCAAGCTTCAGTTCCGGGCTTGAAACGACCTTGAAATGGTCTTGATACAAAAAAACCCGGCCATGGCCGGGTTTTTTGTTTGCTGTCCAGTGCTTATTCAGACAAGGCTTGGAATGCGCGGGCGGTGATGTCGTCCACCGAACCCATGCCGCTGATGGCACGGTATTTGGGGGCGGCAGCGGGTTCCTGGGCAGCCCATTGGCTGTAGTAGCTAACGAGCGGACGGGTCTGGGCGCTGTAAACCTCCAGGCGCTTTTTGACAGTTTCTTCCTTGTCGTCGTCGCGCTGGATCAGGGGTTCACCGGTCACATCGTCCACGCCTTCGGTTTTCGGTGGGTTGAACTTGACGTGGTAGGTGCGGCCCGAAGCGGGGTGCGAGCGGCGACCGCTCATGCGCTCAATGATGGCCTCGAAGGGCACGTCGATTTCCAGCACGTAATCCAGCTTCACGCCGGCGGCCTTCATGGCATCGGCTTGCGGAATGGTGCGCGGGAAGCCATCAAACAAGAAGCCATTGGCGCAGTCGGCCTGGGCAATGCGCTCTTTCACCAAGTTGATGATCAGTTCATCACTGACCAAACCGCCCGATTCCATGACGCTTTTGGCCTCTAGGCCCAGCGGCGTACCGGCCTTGACGGCGGCGCGCAGCATGTCACCGGTCGAAATCTGGGGAATGCCGTATTTCTGGCAAATGAAGTTGGCTTGTGTGCCTTTGCCAGCACCGGGAGCGCCCAACAGAATCAGTCTCATCGTATTCCTTTGTTCAGGGTTTCAACGGGGATGCCGCCTGTGTCTGCGGCGGCAGACCCCAGGACTCAAAGCCAGGGGCACCATATTCAAGGATAGCATGCACTTCCCCGACACTGGCTTACAGCAGCTGGCGTACACGCGCCAAGTCTTCCGGGGTGTCCACGCCAGGGCCGGGTGCGTGCTCGCTGATGTGCACGGCAATGCGTTCGCCATGCCAGAGCACGCGCAATTGTTCCAGCGATTCCAGACGCTCCAGCGGTGCAGGCTCCAGTTGCGGGAAGCGACGCAAGAATCCTGCCCGGTAGCCGTAAAGCCCCACATGGCGCAGCGGGGCAGGGCTGGGCAGTAGGCCGGACGCTTGGCTCGCCTGCTGGAGGGAGGCCGCTGCCATGCCGTCGCGCCACCACGGGATGGGGGCACGGCTGAAATACAGGGCGGTGCGCATCTGATCCAGCACCACTTTGACCACATTGGGGTTTAGGAAGTCAGCCATTTCCGTCAGCGGGTGAGCGGCGGTGCTCATCACGCAGTCAGGGCGTTGTTGCAGTTCGGCAGCCACGGCACGGATGAGGGTGGGCTCAATCAGTGGCTCGTCGCCCTGCACATTCACGACCACCGCATCGTCGGGCAAGCCCAGCAGTTCGCAAGCCTCGGCCAGGCGGTCGCTGCCCGAGGCATGGTGCTGAGCCGTCAGCAGCACGGGCACGCCGTGGGCTTGGCAGGCTTGGACGATGCGTTCGTCGTCAGCGGCTACCACGCAGCGACTGGCACCACTTTGCTGTGCCCGTTGGGCTACCCGAACCACCATGGGCAGACCACCCAAGTCGGCCAGGGGTTTGTTGGGCAGGCGGGTCGATGACAGACGCGCTGGAATCAGCACCACAAAGTCGGTATCGCTGCGCGTCATGGCTGGGGTGTGGGCGTGGGGTGGCGTGCGGCTTCTTCGTCACTCAAGGGGCGGGCCATGTGTTCCAGCAGCACGGGCACGCCGTCGCGCACGGGGTAGGCCAGCCGGGCACTGCGCGAGATCAGCTCCTGCTGGTCGCGGTGGTATATCAAGGGGCCTTTGGTGACGGGGCAGACCAGCAGTTCGATCAATTTGGGGTCCATGAACGGGCAATCCTCGCAGCGACAACAGAAAAAACCGGCAGTCCTCTGGGCTTCGGAGGTCTGCCGGGCGTGTGGCTGTTGATGATAGCGGGCGCACCAGCGCCCTGCGCTCAGCGGGGTGCGAGGCGGATCGCGCCGTCGAGCCGGATGACCTCGCCGTTGAGCATGTCGTTTTCAATGATGTGCTTGACCAGCTTGGCATAGTCGGTGGGCGTGCCCAAGCGGCTGGGGAAGGGCACACCGGCGGCCAAGGCATCTTGCACATCTTGGGGCATGCCAAACAGCATGGGCGTGCCAAAAATGCCAGGGGCAATCGTCATGTTGCGAATGCCGTTGCGGGCCAAGTCGCGGGCAATCGGCAGCGTCATGCCCACCACGCCGCCTTTGGACGCGGCGTAGGCCGCCTGACCGATCTGACCGTCGTAAGCCGCCACGCTGGCCGTCGAGATGAGCACGCCGCGTTCACCCGTGGCCTCGGGCGCGTTTTTGCACATGGCATCGGCGGCCAGACGGATCATGTTGAAGCTGCCCACCAAATTGACCATGATGGTTTTGGTGTACAGATCCAGCCGGTGCGGCCCTTGTTTGCCAACGGTTTTTTCGGCGGGGGCGATGCCTGCACAGTTGACCAACCCCATCAGCTTGCCCAGTGACACGGCCTTGGCGACCACCGCTTGACCGTCTGCCTCGCTGCTGACATCGCAGCGCACAAACGCGCCGCCCAGCGCTTGCGCCACCGCCTCGCCTTTGTCGGCTTGCATGTCGGCAATGACGACGGTGGCACCGTGGGCTGCCAGCATGCGCGCCGTGCCTTCGCCCAGACCGGATGCGCCGCCGGTGACGATGAAAACCTTGCCTGCAATGTCCATGATGTGCTCCTCTTGGGGTGAATGAATCGGAAATGGGTGTCAGAATTGACGTTAACGTAAACGTCAATTATGCGGCATGCGGCACAAAAAAAGCCTGCCCGTCAGTGAACGGGCAGGCTGTGTGCGGATGGGTGCAAAAGCTTACTTGTAGCCCACGCGGTCCAGCATCTGCTGCACCTTGGTCAGGTTTTTGGCCACGGTGCCCAGGGCAATCTGGTCAGCTTTGAACTTCTCGCCACCAATGGCGCGCAGGGCAGGGTTGTTCATTTTGACTGAGCTGACCACTGGAAATTCGTCGTTGCCGTTGGCAAAGTAGCTCTGCGCAAATGGGCTGGCGAGGTATTCCATGAACGCCACGGCGTTGTCCCGGTTCTTGGCATGCTTGGCCACTGCACCGCCTGCGATGTTGATGTGTGTGCCGGTGGTTGCTTGGTTCGGGAACACGACACGGACGCTTTCCATCACCGCTTTGTCTTCCGATTTATCCGATTTGGCCAGACGCGCTGCGTAGTAGGTGTTGGTCAGTGCCACGCCGCACTCACCCGAGGCCACGGCCCGGATCTGGTCTGTGTCACCGCCTTTGGGTGCGCGTGCCATGTTGTTCACGAGGCCTTTGAGCCAAGCTTCGCCTTTGGCATCACCCAATTGCTCCACCACGGTGGCAAACAGTGACAGGTTGTAGGGGTGCGAACCCGAGCGGGTGCAAACCAGCCCCTTGAGCTTGGGGTCTGCCAGTTGTTCGTAGGTGGCCACATCCGCGGCTTTGACGCGCAGCGGGTCGTAAACGATGACGCGGGCACGGGTTGAGAAACCCGTCCAGGTCACGCCATCGGCTGTGGCGGGTGCGCGCAGGTGCGCTGGAATGGCAGCATCCAAGGTGGCGGATTTGATGGGCTGGAACAGGCCTTGGCTGTCGGCAATGGCCAGGCGGGCGGCATCAACGAGCAGCACCACATCGGCGGGCGAGGCGGCACCCTCGGCGCGCAGGCGGGCCACAATACCGGCATCGTCCGCATCGACGCGGTTGATCTTGATGCCTGTGCTGCGGGTGAAGGCGGTGTACAGGGCCTCATCGGTTTGGTAGTGCCGTGCCGAATACAGGTTGAGCACCTTCTCTTGCGCCAGTGCCAGCGTGGGCAGGCCAGCGGACAGCGCCAGGGCAGAGAGGGTCGCGGCCAGAACAGACCGGCGGGTGGTGATGGAGGCAAGAAGTTTTTTCATGAACAGATCAAGCAGATGGGTGAATCAGTGGTCAGATCAACATTTTTGAAGCATGTAATTATGTTAACACAAACGCGAATTGTTCTCAATAACTTTGGTAAGCAAATTGCTGGGCTGGCGCTGCTGGCCTTGCTCGCAGGCTGCAACACGCCCCCGCGCTTGCCTGAGAGTCCGGTCACACCGCCCGTGGTGCAACCGGTGCCACCGGTGGTGGAGGTGCCACGCCGACCGCCTCGGTTGGGGCTGGCCCTGGGTGGTGGTGCCGCACGGGGGTTTGCCCATGTGGGGGTGATTCAGGTGCTGGAGCAAAACGGCATCCGGCCTGATCTGGTGGTGGGCACTTCCGCAGGCAGTCTGGTGGCTGCCCTGTACGCCAGTGGCAAAAATGGTGCCGAGCTGGAGCGTGTGGCGCTAGCGATGGACGAATCCACCCTGACCGACTGGTCGCTGCCCATCATGGGCCGGGGCTTGCTGCTGGGCGATGCTTTGGCGCGCTACGTGCGTCAGGCGGTGGATGGCCGTGTCATTGAAAGCATGACGCTGCCCCTGGGCATTCTGGCGACCGACTTGGGCAACGGCAACGGCGTGTTGTTTCGGCGCGGAGACACGGCGCAGGCGGTGCGCGCCTCCAGTGCGGTGCCAGGGGTGTTCACGCCGGTCAGCATTGCCGGGCGCGATTATGTGGATGGTGGTTTGGTGGCACCCGTGCCGGTCAGTCAGGCGCGGGCCATGGGGGCCGAGGTCGTGCTGGCCGTGGACATCTCCAGCGATCCGCAGGGCAGTGATGCCAACGGTGTGCTCAAGGTTTTGCTGCAAACCACGTCCATCATGGGCCAGTCCATCAACCGGCACGAACTGGCGGGTGCTGACGTGGTGTTGCGTCCAGCCTTGTCGGGCGTAGGCAGTGCCGATTTCACGGCACGCCGACGCTCCATTGAGGCTGGCCGTGCGGCCATGCAGGCGGCCTTGCCGAAGTTGCGCGCTGAGATGGCCAAACTGCGTCCGAAGTGATGGACAAAAGTGACAGACAAAAAAAAGCCCTCACTTTGCAGTGAAGGCTTAAGGGATCCCATGAAAAAAAGAAATTTCGAAGAGGATCCAAGGAGACAACTGGAAAATCAGGGATTGTGCTGTGTTTCGCGTGAGACGGATTTGATCGAAATCAAGCTACCGTCTCATTGAAGCGATCAGCGCTTTTTGGCAGCGGTCTTGGTCGCGGTCACAGCCGTGGAGGTCACGGTGTTGAAGTTGGCTTCGGCCATTTCGGTGGCTTGCTTGACAGCTTTTTGCACCGATTCCATGGCGTTGTTCGCGGCGGACACAGCGCTCTTCATGACGGCCACAGCGGTTTCAGAACCAGCGGGGGCGTTTTTGGAGGCGTTGTCCACCACGGCCATGAACTTCTTCTGAGCGTCGGCAGCTTGGGCTTCGGCGGCTTTGCCGAATTCGGCGCTGGTGCCCGAAGCGATGTCGTACAGGTGACGGCTGTAGGCCACGGTTTTTTCGGCCAGAGGCTGCATCAGGCTGGCTTGCAAGGTCAGCAGTTCTTGCACGTCTTTGGCGCTCAGCATGGCTTGGGCGTTGTTGGCGGACTCAGACAGGGCAGCTTTCGAGGCTTGCACGTTGAGTTCAACCAATTTTTCAACGCTTTCGAAGGCTTTTTGGGTCAGGCCAAAAAGGGTTTCGATATTGGCTTTGTGGGCGGCAACGATTTGTTCTGCGGTCAACATATTCAAACTCCTGGAGGTTTACAAAGGGTCGGTGTTTAGTTGAGGGCTGCTGGGAACGTCGCGCTGTCTGGACGCTGTTGTTCTGTTTCGTTTGCTGCACTGCAACATGGTTCCAATTATAGGCCCATAAATCGCCTTGACAAGCCTTTTTGCTGCAATGCAACATTTTTTTGCGAGTCCACAATCTTCTGCCCCAGTTTTTGTCGGGCCGTCTGACCATTGATGCCCTGAATGCCACGATGCAAGCCTTCTACGCCGACCATTTTGTTCTGCCCTTGCCCGCAGGCCACCGCTTCCCCATGGCGAAGTACGCCCGTCTGCGCGAGCGGCTGCGTGCTGAGCTGCCTGCCGTGCAACTGCAAGAAGCCTTGCCAGCCACGGATGGCGAGTTGGCGCTGGCGCATACCCCCGAGTACATCGTGGCGGTGCAGCACGGTACGCTGAGCCCAGCGGCGCAACGGGAAATTGGTTTTCCTTGGAGCCCTGCCATGGCCGAGCGGGCGCGTCGCTCGGTGGGGGCTACCGTGCAAGCTTGCCGCTGTGCATTGGGGGGTGATGGGCTGGCTGCGAACTTGGCTGGGGGCACGCACCATGCTTATGCGGACAAAGGCAGTGGCTTTTGCGTGTTCAACGATGCGGCTGTGGCGGCGCGGCTGATGCAGGCTGAGCATGCCCGACAGCACCGGGGGCGGGCCGTGTTGCCGGTGGCCATCGTGGACTTGGACGTGCACCAAGGCAACGGCACGGCGCGCATCTTTGCGCAAGACCCGTCGGTGTTCACCTTGTCGCTGCACGGGGCCAGAAATTTCCCGTTCCGCAAAGAACCCAGTGATCTGGATGTGGAACTGCACGATGGTTGCGACGATGCCCCCTACCTCGAAGCGCTGGAGGCCGCGCTGGACGAACTGGCGCGGCGCTTTCAACCCGAGCTGGTGATTTACCTCGCCGGTGCCGACCCCCACCAGGGCGACCGTCTGGGGCGGCTGCAACTCAGTGACGACGGTCTAGAGGCGCGCGACCGGCGCGTCATGGACTGGGCTTGGCAGCGCCGGATACCGCTGGCTTTTGCCATGGCAGGTGGCTACGGGCACGACCTGGAAACCACGGTGCAGGTGCAGGTCAATACCTACCGCGTGGCGCTGGACTACCACCGGCGCTGGCAGTCGTTGCATGCACCCCAAGCGCACGCGACAGCTGGGCCGCAGGCCAGGGCAGCACGCTGGCACAATGCCGCGCCATGACCACCGCACAGCACCGCCCCCAGCCCCCGACGCGGGCGCATTACCGTGTGTTTCGCCCGATTGGCACCCGCTGGGCAGACAACGATGTGTATGGTCACGTCAACAACGTCGTTTACTACAGCTGGTTTGACACGGCGGTTAACGCCTACCTGATCGAGCAGGGTGTGCTGGACATTCATGCCGGGCCCGTGATTGGCCTGGTGGTTGAAACCCAGTGCCACTACTTTGCCCCGCTGGCGTTTCCGCAAACGGTGCACGCCGGCTTGCGTGTGGCGCACCGGGGGCGCTCCAGCGTGCGCTACGAAGTGGGCCTGTTTGCCGAAGGCCGTGAGCAGGCCGCTGCTTGCGGGCATTTTGTGCATGTCTATGTCGATCGGCAGACGCGCAAGCCCGTCCCCTTACCCCTTTCTTTTCAGACAACCCTGGAGACCTTGCTATGAGCAACCCTGCGACCGCCACATCCCCGGAAGCTGCCGCCATTGACCCGGCCAGTGTGGACGCGGCCATCACCAGCCGCATGTCAGCCCGGGCATTTCTGCCCCAGGCGGTGCCGCGTGCCACCCTGGAGCACATCCTGCAAGTGGCCAGCCGCGCACCGTCGGGCACCAACACCCAGCCCTGGAAGGTGTACGTGCTCCAAGGAGCCAGCCGCGATGCGCTGGTGGACAAAGTCTGTGCAGCGCACGATGCCCTGCGCGCCGACCCTTCGCTGGCCGCGCAATACCGCGAGGAATACGACTACTACCCCGAAAAATGGGTCAGCCCCTACATTGACCGGCGGCGCGAGAACGGCTGGGGCTTGTATGGCCTGCTGGGTATTGGCAAGGGCGACAAAGACCGCATGCATCTTCAGCAGCAGCGCAATTTCCGGTTTTTTGATGCGCCCGTGGGTCTCATGTTCACCCTCGATCGCGTCATGGGCCGGGGCTCGCTGGTGGACTACGGCATGTTCATGCAAAACATCATGGTGGCTGCGCGGGGCCATGGCCTGCACACTTGTCCGCAGGCAGCCTGGAACGGTTTTGCCAGCATCGTCATGCCCCATATCGGTGCGGGTGCTGATGAAATGCTGGTTTGCGGCATGTCGCTGGGTTACGCCGACCCTGCGGATCCCGTGAACGGTTTTCACACCCCGCGTGAGTCCGTGGCCCAGTTCACCCGCTGGCTGGAATAATCCCGCCGCTTGCACACGCGACAACTTCCTCGGCAACAACAACCCCATCCAGACAAGGAAACCCCATGATCACCACCCCCAGCGGCCTGCAATACGAAGATACCGTGGTTGGCAACGGCTCCATCGCCCAAGTGGGCGGCCCGGTGCAGGTGCATTACACCGGCTGGCTCTACAACAACGGCACCCAGGGTGCCAAGTTCGACTCCAGCAAAGACCGGGGCCAGCCTTTTGAATTCCCGCTGGGTGCGGGCTATGTCATCAAAGGCTGGGACGAGGGCGTGCAGGGCATGGCCGTGGGCGGCACCCGCCGTCTGGTCATTCCGCCCAACCTGGGTTATGGCGCACGCGGTGCCGGTGGCGTGATTCCGCCCAACGCCACGCTGCTGTTTGAAGTCGATCTGCTGGCGGTCTAACCCCCGTCTGCGATCCCGTCTGCGATATGCGCCCACATCCCCGCATTCTGGTGGCCCGTGCCATTTTTCCGGATGGTCTGGCGCGTTTGCGCGAGCATGCCGATGTCGAGAGCAACGACAGCGACACGCCCTACACGCCCCAGCAACTCGTGGAGCGCTTACAGGGCAAGGTGGGTGCGCTGACCACCGGCAGTGAACGCATCAGCGCTGAACTGTTGGCCGCCTGTCCGCAGCTCAAAGTGGTGGCCAACATCGCGGTGGGCTACAACAATTTTGACCTGCCCGCCATGACAGCCGCCGGTGTGCTGGCCACCAACACCCCCGATGTGCTGACCGAAACCACGGCCGATTTTGGTTTTGCCTTGCTCATGGCGACGGCCCGGCGGGTGACGGAAGCCGAACATTTTCTGCGTGCAGGCCACTGGAACCGCTGGGCGCTGGATATGTTTGTGGGGGCCGAGGTGCATGGCAGCACACTGGGCATTTTGGGCATGGGGCGCATTGGGCAAGCCATTGCGCGGCGTGGTGCGCACGGTTTTGGCATGCAGGTGCTCTACCACAACCGCACCCGGCTCGACCCCGCTGCCGAGGCTGCTGCCCAAGCCCGCTACGTCAGCAAGGCCGAGCTGCTGCAACAGGCCGACCACCTGCTGTTGGTGCTGCCCTACAGCGCGCAGTCGCACCACGCCATCGGTGCCGCCGAGCTGGCCTGCATGAAGCCCACCGCCACCCTCATCAACCTGGCGCGCGGCGGCATTGTGGACGATGCGGCACTGGCCGTGGCGCTGCGCGAGCGCCGCATTGCTGCTGCCGGGTTGGATGTGTTTGAAGGCGAACCGCAGGTTCACCCCGGCTTGTTGAGCGTGCCCAACGTGGTCCTCACACCGCACATGGCCAGCGCCACCCTCAAAACCCGGCGTGCCATGGCCGATCTGGCCATTGACAACCTGATTGCCTACCTCACCCAAGGCCGGGCCTTGACCCCGCTCAACCCTGACGTGCTGCCCCCAGCCTGCCGCCCATGAGCCCTGACATTCCGCAGTGGGTTTTGCTGCTCCTGCTGGTGTTGAATGTGTTGTTGGTGCTGGGCCTGCTGCTGCGCCCAGGGCCTGCCGGGGCCGACGATTGGCTGCGGCAGTTGCAACTGTTGCAGCAGCAACACCTGCAAGCCCAGCAGCAGGCCAGCCAGCGCCTAGACCGGCTGGAGACCGAGTTGCGCCGCGAAATGGCCGACAACGCCAGCACCAGCCGACAAGAGACGCTGCAAATGCTGACCAGCTTTCAGGCCTCGCTCAACCGACAAAGTGCCGAAGCCACGCGCAGCCAGAACACCCAGCTCGATGCGTTGGCTGGGCAACTGGTGCAGTTGCGTGGCAGCTTGGGCGACACGCTGGCGCGCCAGCTGCACGACCTGAGCGAAAGCAATGCCCGCCGACTGGCCGAAATCCGCACCACGCTCGATGCACAACTGGCGCAGCTCCAGCACAGCAATGCCGCCAAGCTGGATGAAATGCGTGTTACCGTCGATGAAAAGCTGCACAGCACCTTGCAAGCGCGGCTGGGCGAGAGCTTTCGACAGGTGGCTGACCGGCTGGAACAAGTGCACAAAGGGCTGGGCGAAATGCAGACCCTGGCGCAGGGCGTGGGCGACCTCAAACACCTGCTGAGCAATGTCAAGACACGCGGCATGTTTGGCGAGGCGCAGCTCGCGGCCTTGCTGGAGCAGGTGTTCGCACCGGATCAGTACGCCACCCAGGTCAGTACCCGGCCCGGCAGCCGTCAGGTGGTGGACTTCGCCATCAAACTGCCTGGGCGCGGCGACCAGGGCACACCCTGCTGGCTGCCGATTGATGCCAAGTTTCCCAACGAAGACTACGAACGCCTGCTGGATGCGCAGCAGCGTGCCGATGCCGAAGCGGTGGCGCTGGCCGCACGGGGTCTGGAGCAGCGCATCCGCACTGAAGCCCGCAGCATGGCTGACAAGTACATCGAGCCACCGCACACCACCGACTTTGCCATCCTGTTTTTGCCCACCGAGGGCCTGTATGCCGAGGTGCTGCGCCGCCCTGGTTTGGTCGAGAGCTTGCAACGCGAACACCGCGTGACCCTCGCAGGTCCCACCACCCTCATGGCCATGCTCAATGCCTTGCAAATGGGGTTCCGCACCTTGGCGCTGGAGCGGCGCAGCAGCGAGGTGTGGCAGGTGCTGGGCGCTGTCAAGACCGAATTCGGCAAGTTTGGTGACGTGCTCGCCAAGGTCAAGACGCAGACCCAAACGGTGCTCAACACGCTGGATGCCGCCGAAACCCGCAGCCGCGCCATGGGGCGTGTGCTCAAAAACGTCGAGGCTTTGCCTGTTGAACAGGCCAGCGCCGTGCTGCCGTTGGATGTGAACGACGCAGGGCACTGAGCCGCTGTTGAACCCAATCCTCGGGTTTTCCTGAGTCTTGTTTTCCCTTTCGGCTGAACGAGCGGGCATTTTTTCGGTGAACAATCGGCGGTTTGCAAAACCAGGGCCGTCCAGAATCTGCCTTTCTCAGAATCCCTACCGAATTTGAAAGAAGTGCCGTGCTGTTAACCATTGTCCTGTTGCCGCTCCTGCTGGGCACTTTCATCACCCTGTGGCTTGGGCTCAAGTCCCGGTGGTTGACGGCGCTGGCTGCCGGTGCCGTCACGGCCAGCAGTTTGGGTATGCTGCTGAGCTTGGCCCCGGCGGTCATGCAGGGGCAGGTGGTTCGTCAGCGCTGGGATTGGGTACCCGAGCTGGGCCTGCACCTGAGCCTGCGGCTTGATGGCCTGTCGCTGATGTTTGCGGGCCTGATCCTGTTCATCGGTCTGATGATCGTGGTCTATGCCCACTTCTACCTCAGCTTGGAGGATTCGGTGGGCAAGTTTTACAGCGAAATGATGCTCTTCATGGCCGCCATGCTGGGCGTGGTGCTGTCGGACAACCTGCTGCTGTTGGTGGTGTTTTGGGAGCTGACCAGCGTTTCATCCTTCTTGCTGGTGGGGTACTGGAGCCACCGGCCCGATGCCCGTGCCGGTGCCCGCCAAGCGCTGACCGTGACGGGCGGCGGCGGGCTGGCCATGCTGGCGGGCGTGGTGCTGCTGGGGCAGATAGCGGGCACCTACGAAATCAGTGCCCTGCTCGATCAGGTGGCCCGCATTCAGGCCGACCCCAGATTTCTGCCCGCTCTGCTGCTGATTTTGCTGGGGGCGTTTACCAAGAGCGCCCAGTTCCCGTTCCATTTCTGGCTGCCCGATGCCATGGCGGCACCCACCCCGGTCTCGGCCTATCTGCACTCGGCCACCATGGTCAAGGCGGGTGTCTTTCTGCTCATGCGCCTGTACCCGGTGCTGGCTGGGTCGGGGTATTTCGAGGTCATTGTGACCACGGTGGGCCTGATCACGGTGCTGTTTGCGGCCTTCATTGCCATGTTCAAGCACGACCTCAAGGGCTTGCTGGCCTATTCGACGGTCAGTCATTTGGGCTTGGTCACGTTTTTGGTGGGGCTGGGTTCGCCGCTGGCTGCTGTGGCGGCGGTGTTTCACGTGCTCAACCACGCCGCCTTCAAGGCCACGCTGTTCATGATCGCGGGCATTGTGGACCACGAAACCCACAGCCGCGACATGCGCAAGCTCGGCGGTTTGTGGTCGCTCATGCCTTGGACGGCCACCCTCTCGATGGTGGCCGCCGCGTCCATGGCCGGTGTGCCGCTGACCAATGGTTTCCTGTCCAAAGAAATGTTTTTTACTGAGGCGGTGACGGGTACGGCGGGCATTTGGGCTTGGCTGGTGCCCGCAGCAGTCACGCTGGCGGGGGTGTGCAGCGTGGCGTATTCGCTGCGCTTTGTGCATGACACTTTCTTCAATGGCCCGCTGGGCGATGTGCCCAACACCCACCCGCACGAGCCGCCCCTGGGCATGAAACTGCCCGCCATGCTGCTGGTGACGGTGTGCGTGGTGGTGGGCTTGTTGCCCGCCGTCACGCTGGGGCCGCTGGTGGATGTGGCCGCCACCGCCATGGCTGGGCGGCCCCTGCCCGAGTACCACTTGGCTATCTGGCACGGCTTCAATGTGCCCTTGCTGATGAGTGTCGTGGCGCTCGTGGCCGGTGTAGCGCTGTACCTGACGCTGGCCCGCAAGCAGCGCCTGCACCGCATCGAGTCCGAACTCTGGTTTGGTTTCGCGACTGGACGGCAGTTGTTTGAAGCCGCCATTGATGGCCTGTTTGCCCTGGCTGGCCGCATCTCGGCCCGCCTAGAAAACGGCTCCTTGCAGCACTACGTCGCCTGGACACTGGTCGCCGCCGTGCTGGTGGGTGGTGTGACGGTATGGGGCAGTGGGGCTGCGGTGGGTACGGGTACGCGAGCCCTGATGCCCGCCACGCCTTTGGCTATTGCGCTTTGGTTGCTGTTGCTGGTGACCAGCGTGGTGTTGGTGCTGACGCACCGCCTGCGCTTTCAGTCGGTCGTGCTGGTCGGCTTGGTGGGTTTGGTGACGGCCCTGACCTTTGTCGGTTTCTCGGCACCCGATTTGGCCCTCACACAGCTGGCGGTTGAAGTGGTTTCTACCGTGCTGCTGCTCATGGGGCTGGCTTTGCTGCCGCAACACTCGCCGGTGGAGTCCAGCCAGCTGCGCCGTGTGCGCGATGCCACGCTGGCACTGGCCGGTGGCGCGGGCATGTCGTGGCTGACTTGGGTGCTGCTGACCCGTGACTTTGATTCGATTTCTTGGTACTTCCTAGAAAAATCCATTGCCATGGGCGGTGGTGCCAACGTGGTGAACGTGATTTTGGTGGACTTCAGGGGTTACGACACCTTTGGCGAGATCACGGTGCTGGGCATTGCTGCGCTGGGCGTGTTGGCCCTGATGGAGGGCATGCGCACCCGCCGTCCGCTGGCCGACCCCGACGGCAGACCCTGGACGTTTGCTGCACAGCCGCTGCTCTTGCGTGTGGCCTCGGCGGTGGTGTTGCCGCTGGCGCTGGTGTTCACGGTCTATATCTTCATGCGCGGCCACAACATGCCGGGCGGGGGCTTTATTGCGGGCCTGATCACGGCGGTGGCGCTGGTCTTGCAGTTCATGTCGCTGGGCCAGCAGCGTGCCGAGTGGCTGCTGCGCGGGCAGGGCGGGCGCAAATTTGTCCAGTGGATCGGCGCAGGGCTGGGCACGGCGGGCCTAACAGGCATAGGCGCATTCGTCTGGGGCCGCCCCTTCCTGACCAGTGCCCACGGTTACCCGCAGGTGCCTGTGCTGGGTGAGTTGCCGTTGGCTTCTGCGGCCCTGTTTGACTTGGGTGTTTACATGGTGGTGGTGGGTTCTACCTTGCTGACCATCTCGGTGCTGGGCAATGCCAGCCGCGACAAGCCGCAGACCGTCCGCTCTGGCGCAGGGGCAGGCGCATGAGGGGTATTTTTTCTGTACGCACCCGGCGGTGTCTTAGCGAGGAACAAGGATGACAAGCATCAGTATGGAATTTCTGGTCGCCAGTGGTGTTGGCTTGGTCACGGCCTGTGGCATTTACCTGCTGTTGCGTGGACGCACGTTCTCCGTGGTGTTGGGCCTGTCGCTGCTGGGTTATGCGGTGAACGTGTTCATCTTCGTCATGGGGCGGCTGTGGTCCAACGCGCAGCCCATTTTGACGGCGCAGGGCGCTGTGGCCGACCCCCTGCCGCAGGCGCTGGTGCTGACGGCCATCGTCATTGGCTTTGCGACCACGGGCTTTGTCATTGAACTGGCGCTGCGCAGCCGCTTTGAAAGTGGTAGCGACCATGTGGACGGCCACGAACCTGGGCATGCGCCGGGTTATCGGTCGGCAAATACCGCCGACAAACCAGCAGGGGTTGCCTGATGTGGGATGCGATTGCTGCCTTTTGGCTCCAGCACGCTCCGGTGCTGTCGGTGGTGCTGCCGTCGTTCACGGCCGTGACCTTGTTGTTCATCGGTGACGGATCGGGTGCTGACAGCCGTCAGACCGATGCCCGGCAGCGCTGGAGCCGCCGTGTCGCGCTGGCTTCGGTGCTGCTGGGGCTGTTCATGGCGGTGCAACTGGTGCGCCATGCCAGTGCTGGCGACTTGCTGGTGTACCGGGTGGGCGAGTGGCCTGCGCCGTTTGGCATCGTCTTGCTGGTGGATCAACTCTCGGCGCTCATGGTGTTGCTGACCTACTTGGTGGCCGTGCCCGTGCTGTGGTACGCCAGCGGCGGCTGGGATGTGCGGGGGCGCTACTTCCATGCGGTGTTCCAGTTCCAGCTCATGGGCCTGTGCGGCGCTTTTCTGACGGGTGACTTGTTCAACCTGTTCGTGTTTTTCGAGGTGCTGCTGATTGCCTCTTATGTGCTGTTGCTGCACGGCCAGGGCAGCGAGCGCTTGCGCATGGGCATCCACTACGTGGTGCTGAACCTGGTGGCATCGAGTCTGTTCCTGATTGGCTTGTCTGTTTTGTACTCGGCCACCGGCACGCTTAACATGGCGGACGTTGCCCTGCGTCTGGGCCAGATTTCGGGGGACAGCGCGCTGCTGGCGCGGGTGGCTGCCTTGCTGCTGCTGGTGGTGTTTGGCCTCAAGGCTGCGCTGGTGCCGCTGTATTTCTGGCTACCGGGCACTTACGCGGCGGCCAGTGCGCCGGTGGCGGCGCTGTTTGCCATCATGACCAAGGTGGGGGTCTATTCCATCATCCGGGTGCACTGGGGCATTTTTGGTGCCGAAGCTGGCGAGGCAGCTTGGGCCGCAGGCTCGTGGCTCTTGCCCTTGGCCCTGACTACCAGTGTGCTGGGGGTGCTGGGTGCTCTGGCGGCACACAGCATGAACCGGCTGGTGTCTTACCTGACCGTGTCTTCGGTGGGCACCATTTTGGCTGCCGTGGGCATGCTGACACCGCAGACGCTGTCAGCCGCGCTGTACTACATGCTGCACAGCACGGTGGTGATTGCTGGTCTGTTCCTGCTGGTGGAGCAACTGGCGGCGCAGCGCGGCGATGCGCAGGACAAGCTGCGTCCGGCCGTGGCCGTGCGCGAACCCGTGTTGCTGGGGCTGATGATGATTTTTGGGGCAGCCTCTGCCGCTGGCCTGCCACCATTGCCGGGTTTTCTGGGCAAGCTCATGATTTTGCAGAGCACCGCCGCCCTGCCTGCGCAGCCTTGGGTCTGGACGGTGGTGGTGGGCGTGGGCTTCCTCACCGTGGTGGGGCTGGCGCGTGCTGGGGTGATCGTGTTTTGGCATGTGCAGCCCGATGCCGCTCAGGCCAACCCCAGCGCAGGCTCCAGCATCAAGCTGATGTCGGCGGTATGGGTCTTCATGGCGTTGACCTTGACCATGGCGGTGCTGGCCTCTCCCATCAAACGCTACACCGATGCTGCCGCTGCCCAACTGGCCGACCCGGCGGCTTACGCCAGGGCGGTACTGGGTGTGAACCCGGCACCGACGACCCGACCTTATGACGGTCAACGCCCTGTGGTCCCCGACACGGCACCCCGCCAGGAGACACCATGAACACCCGTAACGATTCCCTGCCGTCTGTCACCAGCCGCCCAGGCTGGTTGAGCCACCCGGTGCTGTCTTTGCTGCTGGCGGTCAGCTGGTTGGCACTTTCGCACAGTTTGGCCTTGGTGCACTGCTTGTCGGCCTTGCTGATTGGGCTGGTGGTACCCCGGCTGATTCATCCTTTTTTGCTGGACTCAGGCCGCATGGACTGGCTGGCTGCGGCTCGCCTGACCGGTGTGGTGCTCAAGGACATCGTCATGTCCAACATCGCGGTGGCCCGTTTGGTGCTGGGGCCGCTGCACCGCATGCAGCCCGCTTGGCTACCGGTGCCACTGGCCAGCCAGCACGCCCGGGTGAACGCCTTGTTGGCCTCCATCATCACCACCACGCCGGGTACCGTGTCGTGTGTGGTGGACGAGCAGCAGGGCGTGATCTGGGTGCATGCCCTGAACTGTGACGATGCACAGGCCATGATTGACGACATGAAAACCCGTTACGAGGCCCCGCTGTTGCAGATATTTGGGCACACGCCTGAAGCTGCACCCCATCAAACCCACGGGAGCGTGGCATGAACGTTCTTGAATGGGCGCTGAACGTCGCCCTGGTGGCCGTGGCCGTGGCTTTTTTGCTGTGTGGCTGGCGCTTGTTGCGTGGCCCCGAAACCACCGACCGCCTGCTGGCGCTGGATACGCTGTACATGAACGCCGTGGCGCTCATCGTTCTGCTGGGTATTCGCTGGCAAACCCCTTTGTTGTTCGAGGCCGCGCTCATGGTGGCCATGTTGGGCTTTGTTTCGACGGTGGCGCTGGCACGCTACCTCAGCCGTGGCGATGTCGTTGAGTGAAGGAGCCTTGCACATGTCCCCTGTGATTGAATGGCTGGCCGCTGCCCTGATTCTGGTGGCTGCCTTTTTCCTGCTCGTGGGCGCGGTGGGGCTGGCGCGTCTGCCCGACTTTTACATGCGCTTGCATGCACCCACCAAATCGTCCACCCTGGGCGTTGGCGGTGTGTTGCTGGCTTCGCTGCTGGTGGGGCTGGGTCAGGGTGGCCCTGGGGTGGCCGAGTTGCTGATTACGCTGTTTGTGTTTGTGACGGCACCTGTCTCTGCCAACTTGATGGCGCAGGCTGCTCTGCACTTGGGTGCTGCCTCCAAGGCACCGCCGCCTGCGCAAGTGGTGCCCGAGCGCGCACCACCCGCACAAACCCGCTGAGCCGGGCACTGGCTTGGCCCCAGTTCAGGCCTCTAAGTTGTAGAAGCGGGCGATGTGTTCCCAGGCTTGCTGGGGCTCGTCCACCAGCACGAACAACTGGAGGTCTTCGGGCGCAATGGTGCCTTCTTCGACCATCAGGTCAAAGTTGATGAGCCGTTGCCAGTAATCGCTGCCGAACAGCACGATGGGCACGGGCTTGGCCTTGCGGCATTGCACCAGGGTGATGACTTCAAACAACTCATCCAGCGTGCCAAACCCACCCGGAAAAGCCACCAAGGCTTTGGCGCGCATCACGAAATGCATTTTGCGCAGCGCAAAGTAGTGGAACTTGAAACACAACGCCGGCGTGATGTAGGGGTTGATGGTTTGCTCGTGGGGCAGGGCAATGTTCAGTCCTACATTCAGGGCACCCTCATCGTGAGCGCCCCGGTTCGCTGCTTCCATGATGCCGGGGCCGCCGCCCGTGCAGATGAACAGCCGGTCTTGGGGACGCTGCGCCTGTTCACAACGGGCGCTGTAGCGGGCCACCATGCGCGCAAATTCGCGAGCCTGTTCGTAGTAGCGCGCATGCCGCAGCAGCGTCTGGGCACGGGCCAGTGCTGGGGCATCGCCACTGGCTTGCGCCTGTTGCAACGCGGCCTGCGCATGCTCCGTATCCCGAAAACGCGCACTGCCAAACACCACCACCGTGTTCTCAATGCCCATGGCCTGCTGGACCAGGTCGGGCTTGAGCATTTCCAGTTGCAGGCGCACCCCACGGGTTTCGCGGCGCAGCAGGAATTCCGGGTCGGCAAAAGCCAGCCGGTAGGCATCGGCCTGTAAGGGGTTGCCGCTGCTGGCGTGGGCCTGCAATTCGTCCCAGGCTTCGGTCAGGCGGTTTTCGTTGAGGCGCAGAGAAGATTTCATGGGGGTTTTGAATGAAAAAAGCCCCGTCATCAGGGGCTTTTTGTTATCAGGGTTTGCCGCCGGTTGGTCAAACGCGCTTGCGGTATTCGCCGGTGCGGGTGTCGATCTCGATGCGGTCGCCTTGGTTCACGAACAGTGGCACAGCCACTTCAAAGCCGGTGGCGATTTTGGCAGGCTTGAGCACCTTGCCCGAGGTATCACCCTTGACAGCGGGTTCAGTCCAGGTGATTTCGCGCTCCACGCTGGTGGGCAGTTCAACAGAAATGGCCTTGCCGTCGTAGAACACCACTTCAACAGCCATGCCGTCTTCCAGGTAGTTCAGGGCATCGCCCATGTTTTCGGCTTCGACTTCGTACTGGTTGTACTCGGCATCCATGCAGACATACATGGGGTCGGCAAAGTAGGAATAGGTGCACTCTTTCTTGTCCAGAATGATCTGATCCATCTTGTCGTCGGCACGGCAGACCACTTCGGTGGCCATGTTGTTCAGCAGCGCCTTGAGCTTGAGGCGCACCGTAGCAGCGCCACGGCCACCACGGGCGTATTCGGTTTTCAGGACGATCATGGGGTCTTTGCCGTGCATGATGACGTTACCGGCACGCAGTTCTTGAGCGATTTTCATAAGGTTTCCGAGTGTTGGGCCGCATGTTCCGGGCTGTGTGTGAAGGCTCCGGAACTGGAAGGACAAGAGGGCGGTCTGTGCGGCAAGGCAGACGGCGGGCAGTTGCCTGGCCGCTTCATGGGGGCGGCCTGTTTTTCTGCAAAGCCTTGAATTTTATCGTTGATCTGTGACGAATTCGCACAGTTGCCGCACCAGATCGGGTTGGGCCAACAGCCGCTCACGAGCGGCCTGCACACAGTCACGCCAGCTCAACACCTCGGCCCAGCCCGGCCAAGGCTGGGTGCTGTGCTGCATGCCGTTCCACACCCGGTGCAGCTCGCGCAATGATGCAGGCGCTTGCAGCCAGTCTAAAAATGCCTCCAGTTTCGTGTGGTGGGCTTCGTCGTGTTGTGGGTAAATCTGCCAGACAAACGGTTGACCCGCCCAGAGTGCGCGCACCAGCGAGTCTTCACCACGCACAAAATTCAGATCGCAGGCCCACAGCAGGTGGTCAAAGTCCTGTTGTGTGAGCAGCGGCAGGTACTGCACGGGCGGTACCGGGGTACAGCCCCCATCGTCGGCTGTGGTGGGGGCGGCGGCACAGGTTTGCGCCGCCTGTACCGCCGCGCTGGCCCGTCCTGCGGTGACGAGCCAGTCGCAGCCCCCATCGGCACAAGCCTGCCGCAGCAGCGCGGGCAGGGCAGGCGGCTCGTAGCAGAACAGGCTGATGCGTCTGCCTTGTTTGCAAACCCAACCCTGCTGCGCCAGCCAACTCAGTGCATCAAACGCCTGGCGGCGCTCCATCAAACCGGGCTCACGCAACAGACCACCGGTGCCACGGGTGAAACCGGGGTAAAAAAACCAGTGCCGCATGCCCCGCAGCGGGCCATGACTGGCCAGCGAGGGCAGACGGTGCGAACGTTCTACATACCGCTCGGCGCTGAGGTATTCCAGATTGACCCAGACTGGTGCCACCCCGCCACCGGCCAGATGCCCAGCCAGTTGATGCTGCAATTCGGCAGGGGGCTGGCAACCAAAGGTTTCTAGCCACACATCAGCGGGCAGCGTGTGGCTGGTGTGCAGGTGCTCGGCGCTCAGCGCTTGTGTCCAGTGCAACACCGCTATGCCTGCCCATTGGCCTTCAAGCGCGCCAGGGGCCATCCACCGCAGTGCCTCGGGTTCGTCGATCCACAGCCGAACCCGGTGCCCGCGTGCCACCAAGTTGGCACACAGCCGCCAACAAACCCCGATGTCACCCAGGTTGTCCACCACGCGGCAGAACACGTCGCAGACCAAGCCGGGTGTGGGTTGGGTAATCATGAAATCAGCTTGATGCCTTGAATTCAGCAAAAAACGATTCATCAATTTCGTATGTTGTGACTGGTTTCAGGCCAAGTTCAAGGTGCTCCAGCATATCGATGAGTTTTTCTCCATCAATTAATTCAATTGGAGGCACGCCGTCCCTCGACGCTTCTCGTCTTGCCTCTGCGGTAAAGGTTCCCGTTGTGATAATCAAGCCTTTATCTGCACGACCCGCCATGGCTCCACGAAAATCTCTAACGTCCGATGGGGGTACAGATTTTGTATAGCGCTTGCATTGAAATAAAACCTTGAAAGAAACAAGTGGATTGATTTGGAGTGTGCCGTATCCATCAATACCTCCATCGCCACTGCCTCCGGTGACAACAACTTGAACGAATCCAGCTTCACGCAACAGGCGTTGGGAAAGTCTCTCAAAACCAGAGGGGGGTAGTTTAGTCAATAGATTGATTAATGATTCTCGGTAATCGTTTGAAATTGTACCAGTGACTTCTGCGACTTGTTCTTCGACTGGTTCTGTAGCTTGATCCTTGATTCGACGCTGCTTTTGATAATCGCGGACTTGATTAAGGAAAATTTCTCGTGCACGATCTTGATTAAGAAGTGTGTTGCGTCCTTGCTCTGTCAGACTCCACACTCCCCGTTTGGATGAATCCAAAAGTCCTTCACGAACAAGATAAAATCTAGCCCAACCAACCTGATTGCGATAGCGGGGTTGACCTGAAGGGAGTAGATCGTTTTGAATGTCATCCGAAAGCTTGAGGTCTTTAGCAATTTTTTCAATAACCTCCTCTGGTGTACCAGAACCACCAAGGCTTCGCAGTGCATCAAGAAGTGGGCCGAAATATCTAACAAATTGCGCACCTTCATCTTTCTTTTTTCGCGTCATATGAATTACAAAATATTGGTTTCTGAAATGTTTCAATTAAACATATACTTGCTGGATTTTATTTTAATTCGTTATTTAAAGTGTTTTGAAATTTTTCACATATTGGTTTGTTTATGGCAACTTCAAATAATATTACTTTATTTTGATTTTGATACCGATTTATAAATTCAATATCTGCATTTATCAGTCTCTTCTTAACGTCATTTAAGCATTCCTGTTTTTTGATTAGATCTGATAAATTTTTAATATACTCTGAGGTTAAATTGTTTGTTTTGTTGTGCTTTATAATTTCGTATTGGCTTATTATTTTTGCATTTTCATTATTAATAGAAAGTAAAACTGTGTTTGCATCAACTTGGAACGGAAGTTTGCTGTTTATCGAGGGAAGCTCGCTCAAGAAGCTGTTGAAGAGATAATCTCTGGTGCTTATTGTAATTGTTTCGTTTCTTGTGTTTTGTTTGTTTTGTATAATTAAATAAATTGAAATAAAAAATAAAACAGTAATTAATATGATATATTTTGTTGAGGTTTTCATTATGTTTTCGATTAAATAAAAAAACGCCCAATAAGCAACCGGTTGGTTGCTTATTGGGCGTTGTTAGATTTTTTCTGGATTAACCAATTTTCTGAATCAATTTGAACTTTCTTGAATTGTTTTTTCTTCACCCATGGTAAGCTTTAATACTGGTGGGTATAAATACGCGCTGCCGTTATTGTGGTCAACAATCGCGCCGATTCCCCCGCCGAATATAATATTACCCCACATGTTAGCTTTGGTCTTTGAAACTACATTAGCTCTTGCATCGGCAAAACCAGACTTCGTACATTTAACCAAAAGATCTTTATTTGAACGATGAACCATGACAGTTGCCGGTGTAACAGCTGTCCAAGTTCCCTCATCATTTTTCATTTCACATGTAGCGCCTACCAGATCTTTGTTGTCAGTCGTATAGGTCATGACAGACAGATTTTGACTCGTTCCTTCACCCGTGAGGGTAGAACAGCCAGTGACCAAGGTGGACAGCATCACCAAGCCAATTGAAAGTGAATTTTTCATCATTTTGATCGTTACGTTGATAGTTGAATTAAACAGATTTCAACAGCAGACGCTTGGTTTTAACAGCGCCAGCCTTTCAAGGTACTGTAGACAAATTTAACCAATTAAAGGTATTTTTTGACTCAGCGGACAGATGGTCAGTTCAAATCCTTACGTCAACCTGTCATCGACCTCGCTTTACCCCATCAATACCGCGACCGCTGCGTTGCCAAGTCTTGCGTCAGGCCCCAAGCGTTTTGATCCACAGTGGTTTCGATGCGGTTTTCGATGTCGTCGCTGAGGTCTTGAAAGAAATTCAGGCCGGTGCGGTTTTCAACTTCGCGCACTGTGACGATGAAAGAGCGCAGGTCTTCTTGGCCTTTGACGGTTTGCGGCACGATGAAGGCCAGCGTCTTGGGGGGTTGCCCTGGGGTTTCACTGGTGTCGATGAGGACTTGGTAAAACGCTTCCGGAATGGCAATGCGGGCGCTGGTGCTGCTGAGGTAAGCGGGGTTTTTGCCAAAAATGGGGCCGGTGACGACCCAGTATGGGCCGTGGGCGCGAGAAAACTCATTGGCTGCCAGCGATTCAATGCGTTGCCAGGTGCGGCGGTTCAGGTCGGGGCGCTGGGGCGAGATGTTGGTCATCAGAAAGGTTTGTTTCTGTGCCTCGGCACCAAAGCGGGTGGCAATGACGTGGTTGGGTGCAAGGTGGCCCCGGTCGTAGCCCGAGCCGGTGTAGTCGTCGTGGCTGACGCAGGCGACATGAACCAAGCAGCGCAGGCTGCGCCAGTCGCTGTCAAAACGGCTGGGGCGGGGTAAATGGGCGGTTTCACCAGCGGGCGCAGGCAGCACTTGGTAGCTGACCCACAGCGGGTTACCCAGCCAGTCGGAGTAACCCACCATGAAGGCATCGTTGCGCAGGATGCGCAAGCTCAATTGCGTCAAGGCATCGCGGTGCACAGGCACCCCGGCAAATGCCATGGTGGGGCGTGCAACGAACGTTTCGTAGGCGTACCACGAGCCCAGTATGAACACCAGAACGATTTGCGCCCAAACGGTGCGGCGCAGCCAGCGCAGGAGGTGTGCGGTGGCTTGGGCTGTGGGCAGGGTGCGTGGTGCGCTGGCGCGTCGGGTGGGGGTTCTGGGGCGGGTCATGGCTGGGGCCGGGTGCGGTAGAACTTCAGGGGGCTGGTGGCGGTGGCTTTCATCACGGCAGGCTTGATTTTGCCCACCACATGCATTTCGCAGGGTTTGCAGTCAAAGCGCAGCGTCAGTTTGTCATCACCGTGGATGAGTTGCATGGGCTCTGCTTTCACCGTGCCTTGTACGCCGGTCACGCCTTTGGCCTGTTTGGGGCACAAACTCAGTGAATAGCGCACGCAGTGCTTGGTGATCATCAGGCTCACTTCGCCGGTTTCTTCTTGGCTTTCATAGGCGGCGGCAATCACCTTCACGCCGTGTTTGGCGTAAAAGTCGCGCGCTTTGTGGTTGAACACATTGGCCAAATACGTCAGGGTGTCTTCGGGGTAGGGCCTGGGCGGGTTGACGGCTTGGGCGCGGGGCAGGCGCGTCCAAGCGGCGGCGCGGGTGGCTTCCAGTTTTTCAATGGCTTCGCGGCGCAGCGGGTTCAGCAGCGAGGCGGGCACAAACCAAGCCTGCGAGAGTTTGAGTGCCACATCCAGCGGCTCAAAAATGGTGTCACCCAGCCGGGCCAGGGCTTCGCGCAGTTTGGCGCTGGCCTGTGTGGGGTCTTTGGCCGGTGTCAGCGGGCAGGGCAGGCTGGCATGGGCGCTGTGGCCGTCTTCGTCGGTCACGGTCAGGCGCAAACCTTCGGCAGTTTCTTCGAGCAGCAGCCAGACACCGATGCGCCGCTCGGCAGACTTTTTCTCTAGGCTGCGCACCCAGTCCATGTCGCGGTTGCGGTTGACGATGGTGTTTTTGCGCAGGTCTTTCAGGCTGGCAATGGGGTCTTTGGGGTAGATGCGCCAGCGGTTCCCTGATGCAGACAAGCGTTCGGCCCGGTTGATTTGCAGGCCGGTCAATTCTTTTTGCAAATCCAAATAGCACAGGCCGTCACCGTTGTGAATGACGGTCGCGGGGTCGTCGGTTTCCAATTCCACACACTGCGGGCTGACTTGGGTCACGTAGCCAATGGGCCGACCGGGGTTTTTGGGGGTGTCAAAAGCGCCAATGTCTTGCTGGCGGCCTTGTACAAAATAATCGGTGAATTCGCGGTTGAAGTTTTGGTTTGGGTCGGGTTGAAAGCTGAAATGGCTTTGTCCGCTGCTGCTGCGGGCCAATTCGGGGCGTTCTTGCAAAATCTCATCAAGCAACAGGCGGTAATGGGCGGTGATGTTTTTCACATAGCCCATGTCTTTGTAGCGGCCTTCAATTTTGAAGCTGCGGGCACCGGCATCAATCAGGGCGCGCAAATTGTCGCTTTGGTTGTTGTCTTTCATGCTCAGCACATGTTTGTCATGCGCCACGATGCGGCCTTGGGTGTCTTTCACTTCGTAGGGGAGGCGGCAGGCTTGCGAACAATCCCCCCGGTTGGCGCTGCGCCCGGTGTGGGCATGGCTGATGAAGCATTGGCCGCTGTAGGCCACGCACAGCGCACCGTGAATAAAGAATTCCAGGGTGCAGCGTTCGGGGTCGGTGGCGGCGCGAATAGCGGCAATTTGTGGCAGCGTCAATTCACGCGCCAGCACAATTTGCGAAAGGCCCGCGTCTTGCAAAAAGCGGGCTTTTTCGGGGGTGCGAATATCGGTTTGCGTGCTGGCGTGCAATTGAATCGGCGGCAGGTCAATTTCCAGCAGGCCCATGTCTTGGATGATGAGGGCATCGACACCCGCGTCATACAGTTGCCAAGCCAGTTTGCGGGCGGGCTCCAGTTCGTCGTCGCGCAAAATGGTGTTCAGCGTGACGAAAACCCGGCTGCCAAAGCGGTGGGCGTATTGGGCTAGGCGGGCAATGTCTTGCACCGGGTTGTCGGCGCTGGTGCGTGCGCCGAACGACGGCCCGCCGATGTACACCGCGTCAGCGCCGTGGTTGATGGCCTCTATGCCAATGGCGGCATCGCGGGCGGGGGAGAGCAGTTCCAGTTGGTGAGGCAGCATGGCGGTGGAAGCGGGCAAAATCGTTGGGCCAGAAAACCCGGTATTGTCTGAGAGAAGCTGCCGCTTTGCCGGTGAGCACGAGGCTATGGCAACACACAAAGGCGGCGCATCCGTGGTGGTGTATCTCTTTCCAAGGCAGCAACATCCATGAACCCCTCAAGACTCGGCGGTATTGACCAACTGCGCGCACTGGCCATGCTCTGGATGACGGCTTTTCATTTCGCGTTTGACCTGAACCAAATAGGCTGGATCGCGCAAAACTTCTACCGCGACCCGTTCTGGACGGTCCAGCGCACGGCCATTGTGAGCCTGTTTCTGTTCACAGCCGGGCTGTCGCAGGCGGTGGCACAGGCCCAGGGTGTGAGCTGGCCGCGCTTCTGGCGGCGCTGGGCACAGGTGGCGGGCGCGGCCCTGCTGGTGACGGCGGGTTCTATGTGGATGTTTCCGAACAGCTTCATTTATTTTGGGGTGCTGCACGGCATGGCGGTCATGCTCATCATCGTGCGCTTGACGGCTGGCTGCGGGCGCTGGCTGTGGCTGCTGGGGGCGTTTGCGCTGCTGGCCAGCGTCTGGGCCAAAACCGCTGGCCCGGCCTGGGTGGCGGCCATGCCCGCGCTGGAGGTGTTCAACACCCCGGCATGGAACTGGCTGGGGCTGGTCAGCCGCCTGCCTATTACCGAGGACTATGTGCCCCTGCTGCCCTGGCTGGCCGCTATCTGGTGGGGCATGGCCGCTGGCCAGTGGATGCTGCGCGAGCGAGCGCACTGGCTGGGCTGGCAACTGCCGGGGCGCTTGGGGCAGGTGCTGGCTGTGCTGGGTCGCTGGAGCCTGAGTTACTACCTGCTGCACCAGCCGGTGCTGCTGGGGGGCTTGATGGGGCTGGCTTGGGTGTTGGGCTGAGGCGGTGAGCCATTTACAGGCTGTTTGCCTGATCTGAAGCTGCCTTTTTGCTGCGTTGTTGGGTTTTGTAGGTTGCTGCCGGTTCGCAAAGTCTGGTGCAGTCGTCCATCCAAGACAGGTCTCTGCCAATGACCAGTTCTGTCATTTCGGCATGGTGTGTGTTTTTCATGGCAATGGGTTTGGCTTGGAAACCGTGTCGCAGAGCGAGTTGGATGACTTCATCGGAATGGTCATAGGTCATGATGAAATCCCCGGCTAGCTGGGTGCATTGCTGAAAAAGCAATTCATGGTCAATGCTGAAATGGGTGTAGAGCCGACTGCCTGCATTTTTGCCGCCTGCGGTGTAAGGCGGATCAATGAAATAAACACTGTCGGTTTCATGTTGATGTTGTTTCAGCACCGTGAACGCATCACCCTGCTGAAACTCGATTTTTGATGCCACCAGTCCAATGTCGTTGATACGCTTGGCCAGCGTTGCGGGATACCACCTAGACAGCACGCCTTTACCCGCCTCACCGTGCTTGAGTAAGCCTGAACCGGCAGCCAAAATACCGCCGTGAAACGTGCGGTTTTTAATGATGGTTTGAAACGCTTTTTCTCGCCCACTGGCGGGTGTCCTCCTGATTTCCTGAACAGCATTGTCTCTTGACATATCGAAGTTCAGTATTCGTTGGGCAAGCCAGTCTCTGTCGTCGGAGAGGATGGTTTGCCAAACGGCTGCAATGTCCTCATCCAGCTCAATCATCAGCACATGGTGGGCCAGATTTTCAAAAGCAGCTGTCAAGGAAACAATGCCACCGCCAGCAAAGGGCTCAATCAGTTGTCTGGGCTTTGAAGCCTGGTGCCCAAGCCACTGCCGAAGCCTTGGAATAAACCAAGTCTTTCCGCCCGGATAACGGAACGGACTGCGCTGCGGCACAGAGGCGACATTGACGGGTGCCGTCCTGATCGGTTCGTCAAACCCAAACAGATTATTCTGTGCGTTCAGCATCATTTGAAAGGGTGGTCGATGGTTTGGTTGCTGGGTGCAGATTCGAGTTTTTCATCGACTTTGGACTGAAGTATTTTCAGAAAATCATCCACCTTTCCAATGGTGGGGCGTGAAATGGTGTTCAATGCTTCATTGAATTCGGTGTAAACCGTTTTGCTGTGTGCTATTTTCAGGCGGCCCAATGAATCGGGTATCAGTTCGTAAACGAGCCATGCCATATCAGCCTGCTCTTTGGGAACTTCTTTCAATGCTGGCAGGGTATTAAAGAAGGGTGCATCGAGTGCAACCGCCATTTTCTTTTTCCATGCATTCAGGATGCCACCTTTGAACATGAGTTGGGGTGCAAGCCTTTTTCTGGATGAGGATAAAAAGTCTGGTCTTGGATAATTGGGTTCGCCCCGCCAATCCATGGCTTGATTGCCTGCGCAGTCAGACATGTAATGAGCAAACGGATCGCGGACATTGCCCGAAATATAAACAGCTTGAATTTCCAGCGAGCCAAAATCAGTGATTTGTCCGGTTTCGTCGTAAGCCACCAGCACCACATCAATGTTGCCAGCAGATTTTCCTTCGCCGTCCGTTAGGCGAACCTCTGTCAATGAAGTCCAGGTTGCACCATCAGGGAAAAAGAATGCTGCGGCATGCTCGGCATCATGGGTATTTGTGTGCTTTCTGAAATAGCCGAACCCCCAGCCTAAACCACCATGTCAGCCAGCACGGTATCTAGCGCGTTCAGCAGTTGATTCACTTGCATGCTGTCGGTGGCGGGGCTGATCAGCATCATGTTGTGGAAGGGGGTGATTAACACGCCCCGGTTGAGCAGGCCGAGGTGGATGATGTGTTCCAGTTCGCCATCGAGTAGGTGCCCGGCTTCGCTGCCGTTGCGTGGTGGTGTGGGGCTGAATTGAAATTCGATGCGTGCGCCCACTTGCGTGACGCACCAAGGCAGTTGGTGGCGGTGGAAGAGCTGGCGCAGACCCTGGGCCAGTTGTTCGGCCAGGGTCAGCATGTGGGCATAGGCGGCGGGGGTCATGACTTCGGTCAGGGTGGCGCGCATGGCGGCTAGGGCCAGCATGTTGCCGCTGAGGGTGGTGCCTATGCCGCTGTGGCCGGGTGGGGCGCTTTGTTTGGCGCGCACGGCGCGTTCGGCCAGCTCGGCGCTCAGGCCGTACACCGCGCAGGGCATGCCGCCGCCCACGGGTTTGCCCAGCACCAGGGCATCGGGTTGCAGGCCGTGGGCGCGGCTGTAGCCGCCGGGGCCGGTGCTGATGGTGTGGGTTTCGTCCAGCACCAGCAGGCTGCCGTGTGCTTTGATCAGGGCTTGCGCCTGTGCCCAGTAGCCGGGTTCGGGCAGCACCATGCCGATGTTGGTCATGACCGGCTCGGCCAGCACGCAGGCCACATCGCCCGCGCTCAAGGCGGCTTGCAGGGCGCTCAGGTCGTTGAATTCGACCACGACCGTGTGTTCCAGCAGGTTGTGGACTTGGCCCAGCAGGCTGTCGCGCTGCACGGGCTGGCCGTTGACCAGATCGACGAACACGTCTTCGATGGTGCCGTGGTAGCAGCCGTTGAACACCAGCAGTTTGCGCCGTCCGGTGGCGGCGCGGATCCAGCGCAGGGTGTAGCGGTTGGCATCGGTGGCGCTCATGGCGAACTGCCAGTAGGGCAGGCCAAAGCGTTCGCTCAGGGCTTGGCCGACCACGGCGGCATCTTCGCTGGCCAGCATGGTGGTGTAGCCGCGTGTGGCTTGCCGGGTCAGGGCACGGGCCACGGCTTCGGGGGCATGACCAAACATGGCCCCGGTGTCGCCTAGGCAAAAGTCGGCCCGGCGGTGGCCGTCCACATCAGTGACGCAGGCACCCTGGGCATGGGCCACATGCAGGGCAAAGGGGGTGCCCCAGTCGCGCATCCAGTGCAGGGGCACGCCAAACAGCAGGTGTTGATCAGCCTGGGCGGCGAGTTGGGCCGATAAGGGGTTTTGCTGGCGGAAGTAGGCCTGTTCACGGGCCAGAAACTGCTGGGCTTTGGCCCAGTGGATGCCGTGGCGGAGGGGGTGCGCTGTGGTCATGACGCGGCATTGTCGGTGTGGCGGGCTGTTGTGCTGAACATGGACGATAAAAAACCCACCAGTGAATCCAGTCACTGGCGGGTTGTCAGACAAGCGGTTGAGCGGGTTTACTGAACCTTGGCTTTTTCGCGCAGGCTTTGCTGGAACTTGGCCAGGCGCTGCTGTTGCAGTTGCTGTTCCATCTGGGGTTTGATTTCGTCCAGATTGGGCAGCTGGGCTTTGCGTACATCGTCAACCCGGATGATGTGCCAGCCGAACTGGGTACGCACCGGGGTTTCGGTCATCTGACCCTTGCCCAGCTTGGCCATGGCTTCCGAGAATTCGGGCACATAACTGCCCGCAGCAGCCCAGTCCAAGTCGCCACCGTTGGCGGCAGAACCGGGGTCTTTGGATTGCTTTTTGGCGATGTCTTCAAAGCTGGCACCCCCTTTGATGGCGGTGATGATGGCTTTGGCTTCGTCTTCCTTTTCCACCAAAATGTGGCGGGTGCGGAATTCTTGGCCTGAATTGGCGGCGGCGAATTTGTCGTATTCGGCCTTCAACTCGTCCGGTGTGACGGGGTTTTTCTTTTGAAAGTCGGTGAACATCGCGCGAATCATGATGGTCTGGCGGGCCAGTTCCATCTGGTTCTTGAATTCGGGCGTGTTGCCAATGCCGCGCTTCATGGCTTCTTGCATGAAGATTTCGCGCAGGATGGCTTCTTCTTTCAGTTGGGCGCGCACGGTGTCATCAACCGGGCGACCCGAGGCAGCAATCTGCTGGGCCAGGGCTTCGAGGCGGGCGCTGGGCACGGGCTTGCCGTTGACAATGGCCAAATTCTGGGCCGATGCCCAGGGAGCAGTGACCATCAGGGCGGCCACAGTCAGGGCCGACAGAGCGATTTTCATGGGGTTCCTTCAGAGAAAAATTCAGGGCTTGATTTCAATGGCTAGCGCATGCAGGCCAGCGTCGGTGAAATGGCGCAGCGCATCATACACAAGCCGGTGTTGCGCCACCCGGCTGCGTCCGGCGAAGGCGGGGCTGGCAATGCGCACCCGGAAGTGCGTGCCGTAACCCAATCCGTTGGCACCGGCATGGCCAGCGTGGGCGGCGCTTTCATCCATCACTTCGAGTTGGCTGGGCGACAAGGCTTCGCGCAGACGAGCTTCTAGGGCGGCGGCGGTGGGCACAAAGTCGGTGTCAGGCATGGTGCTGTCGGCTTGGGTGGGCTCAGGGCTTTTCGGATTCGCTGGCTTTCAGGTGCGGCGCAATGTAGAGCCCCTGGCCGACGATGAAGAGCACCGGGAAGATGTAGCCCCAAAGCTTGAAGTTCACCCAGTCTTCGGTGCTGTAAAAGGCGGCCACATAGGCATTGATGCCTGCCATGAACAAAAAGTAGGCCACCCAAATGGCGGTTAAGCGAGCCCACACTGGGGCGGGTAGGCTGAGCTGGCTGCCCAGCAGCAGTTGCAGGAAGTTCTTCTTCCAGACCCACAGGGCCGCACCCAGCACCACAGCCATGCTGGCGTAGAGCACGGTGGGCTTCCATTTGATGAAGCGTTCGTCGTGCAGCACCAGGGTCAGCACACCAAACACCAGCACCAGCACCAGCGTGACTTTTTGCAGGGTTTGCAACTTGCGGTCAATGGCATAGATGATGCCGGACTGCACCACGGTGGCCGCCATCAGCACGGCGGTGGCGGTGTAAATGTCGGCCAGTTTGTAGGCAGCGACGAACAGGGCAATCGGAAAGAAGTCGATGAGTAAGCGCATGGGGCGTGATTATCGACTTTACTTTTCTGGCCTATCTTGGGGTTCTTGGAGTGCTTGGTGTTCCAGCGCTGCCGAATTCATGCAGTAGCGCAGGCCGGTAGGCACGGGGCCGTCTTCAAACACATGGCCCAGATGGGCACCGCACTGGCTGCACACGGTTTCGACCCGCAGCATGCCGTGGCTGCGGTCGGTGTGCTCCTTGATGGCCCCCGGCACGGCCTGCCAGAAACTGGGCCAGCCGCAACCTGCATCAAACTTGGTGTCGGCATTGAACAGGTGGTTGCCGCAGCAGATGCAGTGGTAGCGCCCATCGCGCCAGACCCCTTCGTAGCGGCCTGTGAACGGGCGTTCGGTGGCGGCGCGGCGGGTGACTTCAAAGGCGTGCCGTTCGGCACCTTTGCGGGCGAGGATGTCACGCCATTCGGCCTCGGTTTTTTCAATGGGGTAGCTCATGGCAATCTCCAGACAACGGGAGCCGCATTGTCCCGGACAAGACTTGCACCCACCGCCCGTTGGGTCGGTTTAAGGGGCAACCCGAACACAGGCTGCACCCGCTCTGCGGCATGATGCCAGCCCAGACAACACCTCAAACAGGAGACAACCCATGCTGGGACAAATGCAGAATCAGGCTTTGCTGATTTCATCGCTCATCATCCATGCCGAGCGCCACCACGGCAGCGGCGAGATTGTGTCGCGCCGGGTGGAAGGCGACATCCACCGCACCACCTGGCACCACGTGGCGCAGCGCTCGCGCCAAGTGGCTAACGCGCTTGATGCGCTGCACCTGGGCTTTGGTGACCGCGTGGCCACCCTGGCCTGGAACGGCTACCGGCACCTGGAGCTGTACTTTGGCGTCAGTGGCACCGGGCGCGTGCTGCACACCTTGAACCCGCGCCTGCACCCCGATCAGCTTGCTTGGATCATCAACCACGCAGACGACCGCGCCGTCTGCTTTGACTTGAGCTTTTGGCCGCTGGTGCAGGCTGTGGTGGCCCGCTGCCCCGGCGTGAAGCACTGGATTGCCCTGTGTGATGCCGACCGCACACCCACCCACCCTGACCTGTCCGTACTGGCCTACGAAACCTGGATGGGTACGCAAAGCACGCACTACCAGTGGCCCGATTTGGATGAAAACACGGCATCTAGCATGTGCTACACCAGTGGCACCACCGGCAACCCCAAAGCGGCGCTGTATTCGCACCGTTCTACCCTGTTGCATGCCTACAGCGCGGCATTGCCTGATTCGCTCAACCTCAGTGCCCGCGATGCCGTGCTGCCCGTGGTGCCCATGTTCCACGTCAACGCCTGGGGCATTCCGTATTCGGCGGCGGCCACCGGCTGCAAACTGGTGTTTCCCGGCCCCTTGCTGGATGGCAAATCGGTGTACGAACTGCTGGAGAGCGAGCGTGTGACCATGGCCGCTGGGGTGCCTACGGTGTGGCAGATGCTGCTGGGCTATATGCAGGCCGAAGGTTTGCGCTTTAGCACCTTGCAGCGCACCGTCATTGGTGGCTCGGCCTGTCCGCCGGCCATGATCGACACTTTCAAGCACACCTACGGCGTGTCGGTGGTGCATGCTTGGGGCATGACCGAGATGTCGCCCCTGGGCACCTCGGGCATGTTGAAAAACACCCACCTGACCTGGTCGCCGGAGGCGCAAACCCGCCAGCTGCTCAAGCAGGGGCGGGTGGTGTTTGGGGTGGACATGAAAATCGTGGATGAGTCCGGGGCTGAACTGCCTTGGGACGGCCAGACCTATGGCGAGCTGCTGGTGCGCGGCCCCTGGGTGATTGCCAGCTACTTCAAAGGCGAGGGCGGCGACCCACTGCGCTACGACGCGGCGGGCAAGGGCTGGTTTCCCACCGGTGATGTGGCCACCATTGATGCCGAGGGCTTCATGCAGATCACCGACCGCAGCAAGGATGTCATCAAATCCGGCGGCGAATGGATCAGCTCGATTGACGTGGAGAACATCGCCATGGCCCACCCGGCGGTGGCTATGGCGGCCTGCATCGGCGTCAAGCACCCCAAATGGGACGAGCGCCCGATTGTGGTGGTCGTCAAAAAACCCGGCACCGAGGTCTCGCGTGATGAACTGCTGGCCTTTTACGAAGGCAAAATCGCCAAGTGGCAAGTGCCCGACGATGTGGTGTTTGTCGCCTCGATTCCGCTGGGCGCAACCGGCAAGATGCAAAAAATGACGCTGCGCCAGCAACTGAATGACTACGTGTTACCGGGCCTGTGAGCGCGGTTGCCGCACCCGTGCCGGGGTGATGGCTGCACCTTCCCAGCCAGCTCCCGTTGTTGCCCATGACGAACCCGCCAACGTTGTTGCACCGATCTGCCGCCCGCCCTGTCTGCCGCCCGCCCAGTGACACAGCACACCCTTGGCGGTGGCGGCGGTGGTCACGCTGGGGTTTGGCCTGCCTGCTGCCGCTGGTACAGGTGGCCTTGCTGGCGCAAATCAGCGCGCCATCCACACGGCCCGCTGCGCCCCAAGTCGCACAGACGGCACCACAACCAGGAGCACCCTCCACACGGCCCTTGCAAGGCCAGACGGTGCGCATTGCCTTCATTGACCCCCTGTCTGGCCCGGCAGCCGATGTGGGGCGCAACAGCCTGCGCAGCTGGCAGTTCATGGCCGAGCACAAAAGTGGCGTGGCCAACGCGGCGGGCGTGCGCTTTGTGGTGGCGGCGTTTGACAACAAAGGCTCGCCCCAAGAGAGCCTGAACGCGCTCAAAGTGGCGATTGACCAGGGTTTTCGCTACATCGTGCAGGGCAATAGCTCTGGCGTGGCCATGGCCTTGTCCAGCGCCATTGCCCGGCACAACCAGCGCCAGCCCGAGCGTGCGGTGCTCTACATCAACTACGCGGCGATGGACCCCGACCTGACCAACGACAAGTGCAACTTCTGGCACTTCCGCATTGATGCCGATACCGCCATGAAAATGCGTGCCATGACCGGCTTCATGGCCGCACAGCAGGGCCTGCGCCGGGTCTTTTTGGTTAACCAAAACTATGCCCACGGCCAACAGTTTTCGCGCTACTTCCGTGACAACCTGGCCCAGCAGCGGCCCGACATCGAGATCGTCGGTGACGAGTTGCACCCGCCTTTTCAGCAACACGATTTCAGTCTGCTGGTGCAGCACATTCAGGCCTCGGGCGCGCAAGCGCTGGTCACGGGCAATTGGGGGGCCGACCTCAGCAACTTGGTGCGGGCCTTGCACAAACAGGGGGTCTATTTGCCGGTGTACGCCTATTACCCCGCGCTCAAAGGTGTGCCCGAAGCGTTAGCAGCCACCGGTGGCCGATTGCCGGTGTACCAAGTGGCCTACAACCACAGCAACCCAGACGGCCCTATCGCCGCCCTGAGCACCGCTTTTCGCCAGCAGTACGGCGAAGACATGCCCCTGTTTGCCAGCTACGACGGCCTAGAAATGCTGGGGCAGGCTATAGCGCAGGCGGGCAGTACCGAGCCGCTGCCGGTGGCGCGGCAGCTCAGTGGCTTGGTGTTTCAGGGCTTCAACGGCCCGGTGCAGATGCGCGCCGAAGACCACCAGTTGCTCAAAGGTCTGTATGTCTCACGCTGGCAAAAAGTGGATGCCCGCTACCCCCGCAGTGCCGAAGCCACGGGTTACACCTTTGCACCGTTGCAGTACTTCACGCCTGCCGATCTGACCTTGCCCACCCGCTGCCAGATGCAGCCCCCCTGAAGCCGCTGGGTGCCAGCCACTACACCAGAACGCCACCCCCGTGTAGATCACGCCTAAATACAAACTAAAGGTTGACTATGTAAACTCCAAGCTTGCCTGTATTCATACTTTTCAATGCTTCCATCTGCCAACACGCTGCTGTTTGAGCGCCTGCCGATTGGTGCGTACCGATCTACGCCCAGTGGTCGGCAGTTGCGTGCCAATCCGGCGCTGGTGCGGCTCAACGGCTACCGCACCGAAGCCGAAATGCTGGCCGATGTGAACGACTTGGAGCGTGGCTGGTATGTGGAGCCGGGACGGCGGCAGGTGTTCAAAGACCTGATTGAGCGGCATGGGCAGGTGACGGACTTTGTCTCGGAGGTTTATCGCCATAAAACCCGTGAGCGCATCTGGGTGCGCGAAACCGCCTACGCCGTGCGCGATTCGCAAGGCCAGGTGCTGTATTACGAAGGTACGGTCGAAGACGTGACCCAGAGTCAGCGCATGCAGCAGGCCCTGGCTGAGAGCGAAGCCCGCTGGCGGCTGGCACTTGATGCCGCTGGGGATGGCGTGTGGGACTGGTATGTTCAAACGGGCGAAGAGTTCTATTCAAACCGCCTGTTGCAGATGTTCGGCTTTGCGCCTGGCGAGTTGCTGGCCTTGGCGGAATCCCTCGATCAGCGGACCCATCCGGACGATGTGGCGCGCATGGTTCGCGACCGCGAGGCCCACTTGCAGGGCTTGACACCGACTTATATCAACGAACACCGGGTTCGCTGCAAAGACGGCAGCTGGAAGTGGGTGCTGAGTCGGGGCATGGTCATCAGCCGAGACGAACAAGGTCGTGCCCTGCGCATGATCGGCACCCACACCGACATCACCCAGCGTAAAAATGCCGAAACCGTGATCTGGCAACAGGCGCACTTGGATGCCCTGACCGGTTTACCCAACCGCCGCTTGCTGCGCCAGCGACTCAGCCAAGCCTTGCAGCAAGCACGCGCTAACCAGACCCAGTTGGTGGTGGCGTTGATGGACTTGGACAATTTCAAGGCGGTCAACGACACCCTGGGCCACCACCAAGGCGATGTTCTGCTCATGGAAGCAGCCCACCGCATTGAGCAGCACTTTGCCCCGCTGCAAAGGGAACGCTCGGAGGGTCTCGTGTTACCCAGCATGAGCACAGCCGTGCCGCTGTTGGACACGCTGGCCCGCATGGGGGGTGACGAATTTGCGCTGGTGCTCGGTGGCTTGCCTCAGCACACCGATGCGGTGTCGCTGCTGGCCCCCCACCTCAACACGCTGCTGCACGCCCTGAACCAGCCTTACCCGATGGGGGCATCCGACGTGTATGTGTCAGCCAGCATGGGGCTGGCGGTGTATCCCGCCGATGCCTTGCAGCTTGACGATTTGCTGCGCCATGCTGACCAAGCGCTTTACGCGGCCAAGGCCGCTGGGCGCAACGGCTGGCGCAACTTCAACCGCACC
The DNA here is from genome assembly GCA_041192045.1 of Pseudomonadota bacterium. Classification (GTDB taxonomy): domain Bacteria; phylum Pseudomonadota; class Gammaproteobacteria; order Burkholderiales; family Burkholderiaceae_C; genus Hydrogenophaga. The sequence goes on from JBEENR010000005.1 coordinate 156,253, forward strand.
CTGCAAACCGCCGTCGAACAGCGTGCCCGGCTGGATGCCGATTTGCGCACCGCCCTAGAGGCTGGGCAGTTGAGTCTGGTGTACCAACCGATTGTGGACATGCGCAGTGGCCGCGTCTTCAAGGCCGAGGCGCTGCTGCGCTGGCACCACCCCGAGCTGGGCCACATCAGCCCTGCCGAGTTCATTCCGGTGGCCGAGTCCAGTGGCGAAATTTACAAACTGGGTGACTGGGTTTTTCGGCAAGCCGCACAACAGGTGCAGCAGTGGCGGCAGCACCTAGAGCCAGACTTTCAGCTCAGTGTCAACATGTCGCCCTTGCAATGCCACCGCAATGCGGCTTTGTCGCTGTGCTGGGTGCAAGACCTCGCCGACCATGAACTCGCACACAACAGCTTGTGCGTCGAGATCACCGAAGGTTTGCTGCTCGACACCCATCCGGATGTGGTGCGGCACCTCAAGGCGCTGCGCGAGGCGGGGGTTGCCGTGTCGCTGGACGACTTTGGGACAGGCTATTCATCGCTGAGCTACTTGCAGAAGCTGGAGATTGACTGCGTCAAGATTGACCAGTCCTTCGTGCGCAACCTGGATCAACCCGTGGCAAGCGACCGTCGCACCAGCACCGACCTGACGCTGTGCCAAGCCATCATCGCCATGGCGCACGCCCTGGGCATTCAGGTGGTGGCCGAAGGGGTGCAATCAGAGGCGCAGCATCAGCTGCTGCGCGAGGCCGGTTGTGACTTTGGCCAAGGCTACGGCTATGCCCGCCCCATGCCTGCTGCTGAATTTGAAGCCTGGGTGCGGGTGGGTTGGGCCAGTCGGGCTGAGATCAGCTAGGTCAGGCTTTCAGCGCGGCATCGTAGAGGCGGTAGAGCGCAGTCGTGACTTCCAGCAGGCGCTCGCTGGTGGTGCAAATGTTTTCCAGCGTGCGGTTGTCCCGCCCAGGGTGGGCCAGTGCGGCAGACATCAGCAGCCACTGTGGGCCCAGCAGCTGCAACTGGTTGTCAATGGCTGGGGTTTTCAGGGTGGCTTTTTGCAGGTTGTCAAATTTGTTGCCAAACACCTGCCGGGCCGATTCCACTTCCTTCATCTGCTGTGGTGTTTGCAGCCCCGCGCTGGCGAGCAAAAAGTGCACTGCCGTGTGTTGGGTCAGACGCTGCAAATCGGCACTGGTGGCCAGCAGCTGTGCTTGTGCCTGGCCGGATTCGGTCAGCAAGGCGGCGACCAAGGCATCCACCTTGTCACCCACCACGTCGGCCTGTTCAGCAAAACTCACGAGATTGTCGGTTTTGCTGACATCAAACGCTCTGGAGTTTTTCAGGAAGTCGTTGTAGGACTGCGAGGCCTCTTGTTGCAGCCGCCGTGTGGTGGACGAGAGGTTGGACGCTGCCAGTTCAGCCATGACGGTGGTCACTTCACGCTGGGTATCGTCCAGTTGGCGCTCGGCGCGTGGGGGCATGACCTGCAAAGCACGCTGCACTTGGCAACGTGTCACACGGTCTGAGAGCACCGACAAGCGGGTGGCCTGACCGACCAACAGCCTGTAATCAGCGCTCTTGGGGGCGGCGGATGTCTGCGCCCACGAGGGGGTCGCTACCAAGGGGAAAAGTGCCAGTGCGCTGCCGTGGCACAGCAAGGTTCTGCGGGTGGTCATGGTCTTTCTCCTTTAAAAAACTGTTCAAGCCGGGGTATTCGCAGGGCTGGGGGGTTGCCAGCGGAAAAACATGGGGTACACCTTTTCCACCACCGGGCTGTTGAAGTCCCAGGCCACACACTGGCCCAGGTGCATGGGTGGGCGACCATCAGCCGTGGGGGCAAACGAGGAAGAGCGGGTTTGAAACGCGGCTGTCGCCAGGTTGAACAGCAGCTCGCGCAGGTGGGTGCAGCCGCGTGCTGCACCCAAGTGGCGGTCAATGGTCTTGCGCCAACCCTTACCCAGCGATTCACCAATCAGGCCGCGCATGGGCGGCATGGCCTGCGGGCAGGGGGCGTGCGGGTGCGCGTCCATGGCCACGGCAATGTCGCGAATCACCATCTGATCGTCCACCGTGACGCGGATGTGCATGTGGTGGATGGCCTCGTTGGGTGCCCATTCGCCCTCGCCTTCAATGGCAAAAGCATGGGGTTTGGTGTCCAGCATTTCGCCTTCGATGTCCCACAGACCATCATCGCGGTGGAACCCACGGTATTCCACGCGGCGGGTGTGCATGGGGGTACGGGCTTGGGGTGGCGGCAGGGGCACGGTAGAACCTCGACAAGTTAGCGGATAGAAATGTGGCTCACGCAAACATGGAGCCAAGCGGATACCAGCCCGCCCGCCTGAACCAAGCCGCGTCTGCCGCCCATCAGGTTAGGCGACGCAAAATGTCGGCTTCGTAATGGTGCAGGAACGCGAACTGTTCATCGCTCTGAATATAGCCGGGGTTGATTTTGCGCAGACGCTCAATGGCCGCTTCGGCACCCAAGCCGCCATCGCGCACCAGCCAAGTGGCCAGCACCAGCCCGGTGCGGCCCAGCCCCGCCTTGCAATGCACAGCCAGTACCTCGCCCGCTTCCATCAGGCGCTGCATGCGCACCAGCAGCATGTGCATTTGCGAGGCAGATGGGGCTTTGCGGTCAAAAATGGCCAGATGGGTATTTTTCAGGCCATGACGTTGCAGCACGGCCTGGTCCATGTCGGTCTCGGTCAGGGTAATGAGGTGGGTGATGCCGACTTGGCGCAGCAAGGTCAGGTCGTGATCGACCGGGGCCACCACACCGGGTTGCGGCGTACCGGCCAGCATGCCCGGCACCACCCAGCGAAAACCGTGCGGCCCGCGTGATTCGTTGACGATGACTTTGCCCACGCTGCTGGCAAGTTGTACGCCCTGCCGCATGGGCAAGGGCAGGGCAGCCGGTGCGCGTGGGGCAGGCGCAGGTGTTGGTAACAGTGTTGATGCAGGAGCAGGTGCAGGAGCCTGTGCGGGTGCAGGAGCCTGTACGGGTGGCGCTGCCGGGGGCACGGGTTCCGGTGCCGCGGGGGCGGGCGTTGGTGGTACGGCAAGCGCTGGCGGGGGTGCGATCAGCGCTTCGGGGGGCAGCGGTGGCGGTAGCGGGGTGCCAGCCTCCAGGTCATTGGGCTGGGCATCGGGCGAGGGCAGGGACAAACTGCCCGTTTGCACAAACTGGCGCACCCACTCGTTATCCGGGCGGTCGAAGAAGGCTTCGACCGGTTGATGCGCCAGCACACGGCCACCGCCCAGCAGCAGCACCGATGTGGCCAGTGCCCGCGCCTGCCGCTGGTTGTGCAGGCTGACCAGCAGTTTGCAGCGGGTACCTAATTGGCGCAGCCACTGCACCATGGCTTGGGCATCGGCATCGCTCAAGCCGGTGGTGGGTTCGTCCACCATCAGCAGCGGGGCTTCGGTGGCCCGTTGCATCAAGATCAAGGCGGTGCGCTGAAAGCGTGGCGTGGTGTTGAGCAAGGGGGTGTCGAGCTGGCTCACCCAGTCGGGCAGACCGTTGTCCACCAGAAATGCCTCGGCCCACTGCCGCCATTGCACCGGGCTGCGGGGCGGCGCGTGGGTAGCCGCTTGGCGCAGCAGCTGCATCAGGCTGTGATCGAGCAAGCGCAACTGCTGCTGCACCAAGGCAGGTCGGTTGCCGGGGCCTACCGCCACACCGTTGAGCAGGGCCGAGCCCCACGTGCGGTGCAGGGCGTGGCCTTCGTACAGACCGGCCAAGGTGCGCATCAGCGACGATTTGCCGGTTTTGACCGGCCCCATCAACACATCCACTCCGCTGGCTGCGAGCTGCACATTCAGCTCCGCGAGAACCACCCGCTGACCAAAAGCCACACCAAAGCGGTGCAAAGTCAAACCTGTGAACGTGGGCAAGTGATCCTGCATGTTGGACGTGTTGTTGGCAAAGGTGGGTGTCAGAAGCAGGCTTCCAGCTCAGGCATGGCCATGCGTGCCTTGGTCAGGGCCATGCCCAAGTTGGCCGATTTGCGGCAGACGAACACGGCGACATAGTCAGGGTAGCGTTTGCCGCGCATGAAAATATGCAGCAAGTTGTCGCTGTTGACGATGATTTCTTGAAAATAATGGTGCCCGTCGTCGGCCACACCACGGGCTTTCTTGAACATTTTTTCAATCATCTTCACGTTGGGGCCTGCAAACAGGTCGGCGGTGGCTGCGGCCACCAAGTCGAGCACTTCGGCTGGGTGAGAATCCACGGTTTTCACGCCCAGCAGCATGCCGGAAGCGATGTCTACATAGCCGCCCGCAAGGCATTCGGGGATGGAAGCGGCTGCGACATTTAATTGCTGATCAAGTTTGCTCATGGTGGATTGAGGGTGAACAAGGTGAATGAGAAAGTCTGAGATTGTGCAAAAACCCCGGTTGATTTGTGCAACCAAGGTTTGTTCACTGCGCCACTTTAACGTTTTTTTAACTTTCATCTGCGCTCGCTTTCCCCAGCCTATGCGCAGCACGCTTGTCAAGTTCATGTCAGATAACCATTGCATCCACCACGCCGAATGGGGCACGATTTCTGTGCGCCCCCTAGAAACCTTGCTCGAAGCCGGTTTGCGCCTGGGCTTGAAGCTGCCGTTTTCCTGCCGGGGTGGCAGCTGCCACACCTGCTTGATGCGCTGCACCGGCGGCCCGATTCCGGATCGGGCGCAGCGCGGTCTGGCCCCTGTGCAGAAGGCGGCAGGTCTGTTCCTGCCCTGTGTTTGCTACCCCGAAGGAGACATGCGGGTCAGCAGCCGCAGCCAAGCCCTGCCTGCCGCCTCGGCAGCGGGCGTGCCGTCAGCCCGCGTCAGCAGACCGCCCCAAGACCCCGCCTTGTGGGCTGAATTGGGCCAAGGCCAGCGCGTGCGTCAGGTGCTGGATGCGTTTTATGCCAAGGTGTTTGCCGACGCGCGCTTGGCACCTTACTTTCAGAACACCACGCCCGACCATGTGGCGGGTAAGCAATACGCCTTTTTGTACGAGGCGATGACGGGTGAGGATGTTTATTTTGGTGACCAGCCGTTCAATGCCCACCACTGGATGGTGATTTCTGACGAGCTGTTTGACCACCGCCAGCGCTTGATGGTGGAAACGCTAGAAGCGCACGGCCTCACGGACGACCAAATCCGGCGCTGGACGGCATTTGAAGAGGTGTTCCGGCCCGACATCGTCAAAGACCAGACGGTAGCCCGCCAGAGCGACAGTGGCACCTTCAACCGCCCCGAAGGTTTTGCCGAAGAGGTGCTGGCCGTGGGGGCCATGTGCGACCACTGCGGTGCAGAAATTCCGGCGGGCACATCGGTGCTCTACCACCTGCAATTGGGCACCATCAGCTGTGCCGCTTGCCGCAACGCCTGAACACCGGCCCGCTGGGTGCCCGCTTCAAGTGGGTGCCGGGTAGCTGACGGACAAAACCTCCAGTGTCTGCACGCCACCGGGCACGCGCAGGCGCACCACGTCGCCCACCCGCGCTTTGGTCAGTGCGCGGGCCACGGGTGACACCCAGCTGATTTCGCCCTGGCTGCTCTGCACTTCGTCAATGCCCAGAATCGTGACGGTGGTTTCTTGGCCGTGCTCGTCGGCGTAGCAGACCGTGGCCCCAAAAAACACCTGATCGCCGCCGTGGTGTACCGAGGCATCCACCACTTCAGCGATTTCCAGTCGGTGCGTCAAGAAGCGGATGCGCCGGTCGATCTCGCGCAGGCGTTTTTTGCCATAGAGGTAGTCGCCATTTTCTGAACGGTCTCCGTTGCTGGCTGCCCAGTGCACCACCTCGACCACCCTGGGGCGTTCCTCGTCCATCAGGTGCAGCAGTTCGGCGCGCAGGCGCGCGTAGCCGCTGCGGGTGATGTAATTTTTGCCACCCGGCGGGGGCGTGGCCGCTGCCACATCGTCATCGTCTGCGGGTGTTTCCTGTCGTGCAAAGGCTGGGTTCATGAGTCTGGTTTGGGCAGTCGCCGTGGTGTCAGGTCGCCAGGCCGGGGTTGCCTTCCATGCCGACCAAGGTAGGGGTGTTGATTTTCACGCCCTTGATGACCTTTTTGTCGCGCAGATAGCCCGACACCACGTCCCAGATGGGCACGCCCTGTGCGCCTTCTTGCACCGAAGCCCAGCCCGCCACCTTGTATTTCTTGTCCGCTTCAATGGGTTTGCCCTTGAGCATCATGTTGTTGATGCGCTGGCCCGCCACCGCCTTGGGCGAGCAGCTGTACTGCATGCCGCCAATGCGCACCATGTCGCCACCCTGCTGGTAGTAGGGGTCGGGGTTGAACAGGTTGTCGGCCACGTCTTCCAAGATTTCCTTGATCTGTGCGCCGGTGAACTCATTGAGCGTGGTGGCCGGGTAGGTCATGGCCATTTGGTCCATCATGCGCTCGTAGGTGATGGTGTCACCCGGCAGCAGCGACGTGCCCCAGCGCACGCCCGGCGAGAAGGCGATGTCGGCATCCTTGGCCTGCATCAGGGCATCGCAAATCACCTGGTCCCACGAACCATTGAAGTTGCCCCGGCGGTACAGCAGGTCTTCGGTCACAGCCAGTTTTTCTTCCAGCTTGGCTTTGTAGGGGGCGCGCACTTTGTCGATGTGGGCCTGCATCTCGCGGTCAGCGGGCAGCAGGTTAGAGAACACCGGCAGCAGCTTGTAGCGGAAGTCTTGCACCTTGCCGCCGCGCACATCAAAGTCCAGCACGCCCAGGAACTTGCTGTTGGAGCCAGCGTTGGTCACCAGCGTCTGGCCACCGGCGTTTTTCACGATCACCGGGGCGGGCATGCCGTCGTGGGTGTGGCCACCCAGCACCGCGTCAATGCCGCGCACCCGCGAAGCCATCTTGATGTCCACATCCATGCCGTTGTGCGAGAGCACCACCACCACCTGGCAGCCTTCGGCACGGGCTTGGTCCACCATTTTCTGCATGTGCTCGTCTTGAATGCCAAAGGTCCAGTCCGGCACCATGTAGCGCGGGTTGGCAATGGGGGTGTAGGGGAAAGCCTGCCCGATCACGGCCACTTTGATGCCGTTCATCTCGCGGGTGGCGTAAGGCTTGAACACCAGTTCATCAAAGTCGGACGTTTTGACGTTTTGCGCCAAAAACTCAATCTGACCCTTGAAGTCTTTTTCCACAATCTCTTGCACCCGCTTGGCACCAAAGGTGAATTCCCAGTGCGGGCACATCATGTTCACGCCCAGCAGTTTGCAGGCATCCACCATGTCTTGGCCATTGGTCCACAGCGAGGTGGCCGAACCCTGCCAGGTGTCGCCCCCGTCAAGCAGCAGCGCATGCGGGCGGCTGGCCTTGAGCTGCTTGACCAGCGTGGCCAAGTGGGCAAAGCCCCCCACCTTGCCGTAGGTTTTGGCGGCTTGGCTGAAGTTCAGGTAGCTGAAAGCATGCGCTTCATGGGTGTTGGGGCGGAAGCCAAAATGCTGGAGCAACTGCTCGCCGACGATGTGTGGCGGGCGACCAATCGCCTCGGCCACACCCAGGTTGACGTTGGGTTCACGGAAGTAAATGGGGGTGAGCTGTGCATGGCAGTCGGTGAAGTGCAGAAAACTCACATTGCCAAACTTGGGCACGTGGTACAGGCGGTCTGCCGCGCCAGGGCGGGCAGCCAGCACATCCTGGTGACCGATAGCCATGCCTGTGGCGCTGGCTACGGCCAGCACCTGCATGAATTCGCGACGACTGAAGCTCATAAATATTCCTTAATAATGAAATACTGATATTTAAAAGAGATTGAGAAATTCGCAAGGCCCTGTCTGCATGCTGGTTGCACAAACCGACAGAGCAGGTGTCCCTGGCGGGCCACCTGCGGGTTGGGTGTTACTGGTTCACCGGAGAAGCCGGGTCCAGCAGCAGAGCCATGATGTGTTGAATCTGTGTCTCGTTCAGGATGCCCGAGTGGCCTGCACGAGGCATTTGCGAGCAGGCGTTGTAAGCCCGCGAGTTCCACAGCTTGCCCCAGGTGTACTCGACAATGGCCTTGGAGGCCGGGTCGTTGGGGTTGCTCACGCCGCGCAGCTTGCCGTAGTGGTAGAGGCTTGGGCCGAGGTTGCCGAAGGAGATTTCCTTCTTGTCAATCTGGTGGCAGTTGTAGCAATTGCCCCCGTTGACGGTGGTGGCGGTATCGGTCCAGGTCAGGCCACGACCGCTTTGGGCAATCGCTTCACCCTGCTTCCAGTCACCCAAAAACTTGCCATTGGTGGGCCATTGGATGGTTTTGAAACTGGCTTCTTCAATGGCTTTAGCCACTTTTTCGTCCAGCGGTTTGCCTGCCACATCGGCTGCGCTGCAAAGCCGGTTGGCTTCGTCTTGCGTTAGGCGATCGACCTTGGCAATGCCACGGTCTTGGAACGAAGCCTTGACCACCTCAGCGGTCATCTTGTCGAACTCGGCTGCCGATGGCGAGAAGGTGCAACCGGCCAGCAGCCAGGCCGACAAGGGCAATGCAGCAAGGGTCTTGATGTTCATCATGTCAGGGGCTCCAGGTTCAGCGTTTGATAGCCGGCACGATGGACTCGGCACCTTTGGCATTCACGCCCATGTACACCGACAGGGCAATGGTGGCATCGCTGCCAAATTTGGGTTCAGGGAAGCGTTGCTGCCGGTAGCAGTCGTTCAGACGCAGTTGCATGCTCCACATTTGCGCGTTAGATACCCGGTAAGCAGGCCAAGCGGCAAAACCCACGCCGTCTCCTGGGTTCTTGGTCAGGTTGGGCAGGTCTTGCAGGCGGATGCGGCCACCGTCGGTGGCATGGCACGAGGCACACGAGAAGTCGTGTGGGCCACCGCGTGTGAAGAACAGCCGCTTGCCCACTTCGTACAGGTTTTTCTCTTGGGTGTGGGTTTGCGGCAGGTTGAAGCGCATGCCCTTGGACGCTGCGGCCACATAGGTGGCCAGGGCGGTGACGTTGGCCATTTCACCGCGTCCAAACGGAGTCTTGGCAATCTCGGCACCGTTGAAGCCCTGCAAGGTTTCCATGCAGGTGATGAGGCGGGTTTCCAGATCCTGCACCCGGCCTGTGTCTGTGAAAAAACGGGGCAACTCCACAAAAGCACCCTGAATAACACCAGGGCCTTTGCCCAGATCGCACTGTTCCAGAGAGACATTTTTCGGACCACGCTTTTGTTTCCAGAGCTCTTCGCCCTTCATCTCAAACAAGTCAGCCGGGTTGCCATCAGCAAGCATTTCGCGGTATTTGGCAATGCCTTCGGCAGCGGTGCTTTGTGCCTGAGCGGGCATCCCACAACATGCCGCAGCAGCCAGCAAGAGCCAGCGCGTGATCACGGATTTCTTCATCTGGAGTCTCCTGTTTTGAATAACGAACAAAGTAGAACGGCCAGACTTTGCAGACTGGCCGTTGGTGTTGCCGACCGGTGTCGCCTGTCAATCAGGCGATGGTGGCTTCGTCGGTGCGGGAATCGCCCTTGTTGTCAGTCCACTTAACCGACACTTTGTCACCCTTGGCCGCACCCTTGAACTTGAAGGACAAGAAGGGGTTTTGTGACACGGAACCGCTGAACATGGCGTTCAGCACAGTTTTGCCGTTGTGGGTAGCGACCACATCCTTGATGAAATGGGCAGGAACGGTAGCCCCCGATGCGTCTTTGCGGGTGCCGCTTTCCATGGGGTGAGACATCAGCACGCGAACAGTGGTTTCATCGCCAGCGAGGGCGGCGCGGATGCGCATTGGATCAGCCATGACAGACTCCTATCAAGATAAAAATGAACAGTGCAACAGAGGGTGTGCCGTGGGCGGGTCAGCCGCCGCAACCACCCAAGGTCACTTTGGTTTCTCTGGTGGCCGAGAACAGCTTGCCATCGGCCTTGACCACGGCAACCACATTGGTGCTTTGGCCCATTTTGAGGCGGGTTTGCACGTCAGCATTGGTACCGGCAGGAATCATGAATGCGGCTGACAGTGGGGTTGGGTTCTTTTCCACGATCAGATAGATCTCGGTGGTGTTGGGCAGTTTGCTGACGGCACCCACAGGCACCACGGCACCGTTTTCAGCAATATCGGGCGACACCACAGACACTTGATCGCTGTTGGCAGCCGTGCCACCAATGGCTTTGAGGGCATCTTCCAGCGTCTTGACCTGGAAGCTGGCGTGATCCACAGCGGCTTGAGCTTGGCTTTGGGTGATGATGCCCAGGGATACCAGGGTGGCGAAAGCGCCCGTGGTCTTGATGGCATCGCGGCGGGTGGATTGCATATTGAATCTCCAGTTAAAAATGAAAAGAGTAGCGCTTACTTGTCCGGCGCACCGGCCAGCACCCATTCAGCCAGCAGCTTGGCTTCGTCATCCTTCAGGTTGGGCTGGGCAGGCATGGGAATGGTGCCGTACACGCCCGCACCACCCGACTTGATTTTGCCTGCCAAGTAGGTTTGCGCATCGGTACGCCCTTTGTATTTGGCGGCAACGTCAACGAAGGCGGGGCCTACGATCTTGTTCTTCACGCCATGGCAGGCGGTACAGGCGTTGGCGGCCAACAGGTTGTTGATGCTGGGGCCTTTGCCTACCGCAGGAGCGGCAGCAGTCAGCGTGGCAGCAGCGGCAGAACTGATGAGCCCCTTGGGTGCGGGCTGGCTGGTGTCGGCACCGCGCACGGGGCCAATCAGGCGGTTTTGCTGTTGGATGTTGCCGTGGGCATCGCGGGCAAAGTCGGGCAAGAAAGAATGCACGACAGGGTCAACCGCGCAGTCTTTCATGCAGGCGACGTTTTTCACATCACCCTGGCCGTTGACCTTCCACAGAGGTTCATGAAACACCATGCCGTTGCGGTTGGGCATGCGCTTTTGCACTTCGGCAATGTTCTGGTCGCTCAGCACAAAGTCGGCAGGTACGATATTGGCCAAGCTCAGGATGTAGGCCGTCACACCAAAAACCTCGTCAGCGCTCAGCGTCTTGGGGTTGTTCCAAGGCATCGCACGGTTGATGTAGTCCCACAGCGTGGAAACTGTCGCTACCTTCATCAGCGTGGTTTTTTGCGGTGCAGTGGCGGGTGCGCCAGCCACCAGCGCGGCGACACGGCCCGTCTCAATGTCTTTCTGGGTGGTGCCGCCGACGATGGGGGTGAACACTTCGTTCGATTCGGCAAAGTCGCCATGGCACGAAGCGCAGCGCGCCATCCAGACCTCTTCGCCTTTGCTGACAGAGCCCGAACCTTTGGGCAAGCCCTTGAAATCGGGGCGCACATCAATGTCCCAGGCTTTCACCTCGGCGGCGGTGGCATCGCGCCCCATGTTGTGCCAAGGTTTGTTCTGGGCCTGAGCCGCGCCGAAGGCCAGCGCAGACAGGATGGCCACCGCAATGGCCTGACGGGAGCGTTTGAAGAGGGATTTCATCAGTACACCTGCACGTTGGAGACTTCGCCGTTTTCAGACACCAGCCAGCTTTGGATGGCGTTCTGGTGGTACACGGAGCGGGTGCCGCGCACGGCACGCAGCTGGTTGATCTTGGGTTGCACATAGCCCGTGCTGTCAATGGCACGCGCTTGCAAAATGGCGGGCTTGCCGTCCCACACCCAGTCAATGTTGAAGCGCGTCAGGGCCTTGGGCAGCACGGGGCCTTCTAGGCGTGCGGTACGCCAGTTGCGCCCACCGTCCACGCTCACATCGACGCGCTTGATGCTGCCGCGACCCGACCAGGCCAGGCCGGTTACGTTGTAGTAGCCCTTGTCCAGCAGCGTTTGACCGGCGGACGGGGTGGTGATGACCGATTTGCACTCTTGAATACCGGTGTACTGGCGGTGCGTGCCATCGGGCATGTGGTCAATGTAGTGAACGGCCTCGTCTTTGGTGGCCCATTTCTGGTCGCCCACCTCGATGCGGCGCAGGTACTTCACCCAGCTCACGCCTTGAATGCCCGGCACCACCAAGCGCAGCGGGTAGCCGTTTTCGGGGCGCAGCATTTCGCCGTTCATGGCCCAGGCCACGATGCAGTCGTCCATGGCGCGTTCGATGTCGATGGTGCGGGTCATAGAGGAGCCATCGGCCCCTTCGGCCAGCACGTATTTAGCGGCCTTCTTGTCGTAGCCGCACATCTCCAGCAGGGTGGACAGCAGCACGCCCGTGAATTCTGAGCAGCTGACCATGCCGTGCGTGTATTGCACGGTGGGCACGGCCACGTTGCCCCATTCGGTGGCGGTGTTGGCACCGCATTCAATGAAATGGATGCGCGAGACGCTGGGCAGGCGCATCAAATCGTCCATGGTGAACACGCGCTGGCGCTTGACCATGCCGTTGATCATCAAACGGTGCTTGCTGGGGTCAATGTCCCACCAGCCTTGGTGGTGGCGTTCAAAGTGCAAGCCGCTGGGCGTGATGATGCCGAACAGCCCTTGCAGCGGTGTGAAGCTCACCGAAGCCTGATCCACGCGGGTCAGACCAGGGCTTTGGCGGCGGCGCAGGTTGGTTTCCCACTTGCTGGGCTTGCCGTAACCGGGGTCCATGGCCACGGGCATGCCCAGGCCGGTGCTGTGCTCGGGCAGTTTCAGAATTGCGCTTTCTCCCTCAGCCGCGATAGCCCGAGTCGCCACGCCCGCTGAGGCAGCCACACCCGCTCCCATGGCCAAGGCATTGCCCATGAAGCGGCGACGGGCCTTGCGGGCTTGCTCCAGCTGTTCAGGGCTGATGTGGTTCTCGGGCGCGGGGACAACGCGCCCAATGACTTCGCTCAGGTCTTTAGACACTTGATTTTTCCTTCTGTTTGGGGGGAGTGCAGGGAGAGAATGCGGGCTCGTCTGCGGAATTCTGATAACCGTACAACTATATGATTGATTGCTGATATATGGATTAGTGTAAACCCTGATACCTATTCACAACCTGACGATCCAGCCTACCGCGCCTCTATGGCCGTGACCTGTTTCAGCTAACTTCAGTGATCTTCGTCAATCTGACTTTATCCTGACAAAAACAAGCCCTAAATCAAAAACATGCCTAGGGTTTGCACCAAATCTAGGCAACTGTCTAGGGTGCTAACATCAAACATAGATATATGCGGAATTACTGATGTTTAAGCCTCTTGCAGGGGGTCTGCTACAGTTTTCGGCGCTTCTACATCAATAACCTCTGGAGATCAATCAATGGTCAAACCCAACAAGTGGCTGCTGGCGGCTGCCTGCTGTCTCGCTACGGTCTGCGCGCAGGCCCAAGTCAATCAAGTTCGCGTCTGGGCGGCTGCCTGTGCCAGTTGCCATGGCACCGAAGGTCGTGCGCTCAGTGGCATGGAAGCGCTTGCGGGCAAGGACAAAGACGAGTTGCTGCAAAAAATGTTGGACTACAAGACCGGTCGCAAACCCGCCACCCTCATGCACCAGATTACCAAGGGGTATTCCGATGAGCAGTTGGCGCAGATTGCTGCTTACTTCGCCGCCCAGAAAAAATAAGGAACACCATCATGCAACGTCGTCAATTTGTACAAACGCTGGGCGCTGGCTCAGCCGTGGCGGGTCTGGGTCTGTTGGGTGGCTGTGCCAGCTTCGGGGGCGGTGGTCACGTGGTGGTCGTCGGGGGCGGCTACGGCGGGGCAACAGCAGCCAAGTATGTGCGCCTGTTTTCGGACAACGGGATCCGGGTCACACTGATTGAGCCCAACGAGGCCTTCGTGTCCTGCCCCATTTCCAACCTGGTGATCCAAGGCAGCAAAACCATTGCCGATGTCACCACACCCTACGACAACCTGAGCAAGCGCCATGGCGTGAAGGTGGTGCGTGACATGGTGACCAGCATCGACCCCGAAAAACGCATGGTCAAGCTGATGAGCGGCGGCGAAATCGGTTACGACCGCCTGATCCTCTCGCCGGGTATCGACTTCATGTGGAACACCCTGCCCGGCATGGCCAAAGAAGGGGCCAAGGACAAGGTGCTGCACGCTTGGAAAGCCGGTGCACAGACCGTGGCCCTGCGCAAACAGCTTGAGGACATGCCCGACGGCGGTGTGTACGCCCTCACCATTCCGCTGGCCCCCTACCGCTGCCCGCCCGGCCCCTACGAGCGCGCCTGCTTGGTGGCCAATTACTTCAAGAAGGCCAAGCCCCGCAGCAAGGTGGTGATTTTTGATGCCAACGACGACATCCAGTCCAAAAAAGCTCTGTTTACCAAAGCTTGGCGCGAACACTACGACGGCATGATCGAGTACCGGCCCAAACACAATGTGGTGGATGTGGATGCCGCCACCAACACCCTGAAGTTCGAGTTCAACGACGACTTCAAGGCCGCTGTGGCCAACGTGGTGCCCAACATGCGGGCGGGCGAGATTGCCGTCAAAACCGGCCTAGCCACCGCCAATGCCCGCTGGTGCGAGGTGGACTTTTTGACCTTCGAATCCAAAGCCCACAAAAACATTCATGTGCTGGGCGATGCCATCCAGATCGCGCCCGGCATGCCCAAGTCGGGCCACATGGCCAACCAGCATGGCAAAACCTGTGCCGCCGCCGTGGTGTCGCTGCTGGCCGGCAAAGAGCCGCCGCAGCTGCCCCTGTATGCCAACACCTGCTACAGCTTCGTCACCGACGAAGACGTGGTGCACGTAGCCAGCGTGCACCGCTACGACCCTGAGAAGAAAACCATGCTCACCGTACCGGGCTCGGGTGGCGTGTCGGTGGCGGCCAGCGAGCTCGAAGGTCGCTATGCCCACGCCTGGGCGCGCAACATCTGGGCCGATACGCTGGCCTGATCGTGAAACCCAGCGTTCTGGCGGGTGATGCTGGAACGCTTTTTTCTTGTCTTGGTCGTTGTTTCTGATGGAGGGGTCGCCATGAACCCGGCTCGATATTCACTCATCACCCGCCTTGGGGTAGCCGCATGCTTGCTGGCCAGTTCAGCGGTCTGGGCGCAGGCGGCTGACGAAGCGCGGGCTAAGAAGATTGCCGGGGGATCGTGCTTCCTGTGCCACGGCATGAACGGCGAGTCCACCAGCGAGGTGTTTCCCCGTCTGGCCGGGCAGCATGCCGAATACGTGGCCAAGCAGCTGGATGCCTTCAAAACCGGCAAGCGCAAAAGCACGGCCATGTCAGAAATGGTCGCACGGCTCACGCCCGACGAGATGTTGGCCCTGGGCCGGTACTACGAAAAAATGAGCATCCCGCGTGAAGAGCCGAAAGAACCCCAGCTCGCGGCCATGGGGCAATACATCTACCACAACGGCAACAAATTCAGCGGTGTGCCCGCCTGTGTGAGCTGCCACGGCACCGATGCCCAGGGTGCTGCCAACTTGCCGCGCTTGGCTACCCAGTTTCCGGGCTACATCCAGACCCAGCTCAAGCTGTTTAACAAGCGCGACCGCACCAATGACAACGTCGTGATGCACGTCGTCGCCGAAAAAATGACCGAATTGGAAATGGCCGCCGTGGCTGAATACGTCGGCAGCAAGTAGCAAGTGACAGCTCAGTCCTAAAAACCGCTGTCTGGCAGGGGCAAGGCCAGCGGGCAGTGCCCTCGGTGCCATCCGTGGCTACGCTTGTTGGCATGACTGAAGCCTCTACCCCCTCCCACCAAGACACCCCCGACCGCGTGGCGGATGCCGACTTCTTGCGGCTCACCCCTGGTTTGCAACACCGCTTTGCCACCGAACTGCCCGCCCTGTGCCAGCGCTGGCAGCCCGCCCGTGTGCCCCAGCCCGCCTTGCTGGTGCTCAACCACCCGCTGGCGCATGCGCTGGGCTGGCCCGCCGGGGCGCTGGACTCTGCGCAGGGCCAAGCCCTGCTGTCGGGCAATGCCGTTCCTACCACCTGGCCTGCCGTGGCGCAGGTGTATGCCGGGCACCAGTTTGGTGGCTACTCACCGCAGCTAGGCGATGGCCGGGCGCTGTTGCTGGGCGAGGTGTGCGATACCCAGGGCGTGCTGCGCGATGTGGCCTTCAAGGGCTCGGGGCGTACCCCGTTTTCTCGGGGTGGCGATGGCAAGGCCGCGCTGGGGCCGATGCTGCGCGAATACCTCATCAGCGAAGCCATGCACGCGCTGGGCGTGCCCACCACCCGCTCACTGGCCGTGGTCGCCACGGGCGAGCGCATTCGGCGCGACAGCGGTTGGTTGCCCGCAGCGGTGCTGACCCGTGTGGCGGCCAGCCACATCCGCGTGGGCACCTTTCAGTGGGTGGCGGCGCAACGCAACCCCGCGCTGCTGCGTCGGCTGGCCGACCACACCCTGACACGCCACTACCCCGCGCTGCCCGCCGCAGACTACCGGGGCCTGCTGCAAGCCGCGTGCGAGCGCCAAGCCCAGCTGGTGGCGCAGTGGATGGCGCTGGGTTTTGTCCACGGTGTCATGAACACCGACAACATGACCCTCTCGGGCGAGACGATTGACTACGGCCCCTGCGCCTTCATGGAAGCCTTTGACCCCGGCACCGTGTTCAGCTCCATCGACCATGCGGGCCGCTACGCCTGGGGGCGGCAGCCCGCCATCGCACAGTGGAACTTGGCCCGCTTGGCCGAAGCGCTGTTACCCCTGATCCACCCCGATGCCGACCAAGCTGTGGCCCTGGCCACCGAAACCGTGCAAGGCTTCTCGGACCTGTACCAACAAGCTTGGCTGGCGCACATGCGGGCCAAACTCGGCTGGGCCGCACCCCCGCAGACCACGGCCAGCAACGACCCCCAGGCCGAAGAAGACCTGGCCCTGCTGCACGACTGGCTGGCTTTGCTGCACGCGCAGGGCGCAGACTGGACGCTGGCACACCGCCACCTGACCGAGCTGGCCGCCCAAGCCCCCGCTGGTCAGCTGCTGCTGCAAGGCTGGACAGACACCGCTGCACTCAAGGCATGGCTGGTGCGCTGGCAGGCCCGCCGCAGCCAACAACCCGCTACGCAAGCACAAACGCTGGCGACGATGCGGCGCAGCAACCCCCTGTACATTCCGCGCAACCTGCTGGTGGAAGAAGCCCTCAACGCGGCCAGCGACGACGGCGACTTGGGGCCTTTTGAGGCCCTGTTGTCGGTGGTGCAGCAGCCGTTTGACGACGTGCCAAGCAGGCAGCGTTATACCCAGCCCGCCGACGCAGCCCAGGCGCAGACTTACCGCACCTTTTGCGGCACCTGAGCGCCTGCGGCGTTGTTTTTGTCGGCAGTGCTGTCAGCAGTCTCGGCAGCCGGTGCGCCCTCGCTGGCAGCCAGACGGCCCAGCTGGTGCGCCAGCTCGACCGCGGAATGCACGCCCAGCTTGTCAAAGATGTTGGCCCGGTGAAATTCCACCGTGCGCGGGGTAATGCCCAAATGGTCAGCAATGTTCTTGTTGTAGTGCCCGCGCAGCAACTCATCCAGCACCTCGCGCTCGCGCAGGCTCAGGCTGGCCAGGGCGGTTTTCAGCCGTCGGCTTTGCTCGTCGCTGTGCTGGCGCTCGCGCACCACTTGCAAGGCTTGTTCGACCCGATCCACCAACTGGTTGTCTTGAAACGGCTTTTCCAAAAAGTCCCAAGCCCCGTTCTTGACCGCATCCACCGCCATGCGCACATCGCCATGGCCCGTGAGGAACAGCACCGGCCAGGGGCTGTGCAAGGTTTTGAACTGCTCAAACGTGCTCAGCCCAGACACCGGCTCCATGCGGATGTCCAGCAACACCACCGCCTGCCCCCAGTCGTGGGTTTGCGCCTGCGCATGCTGCAAAAATTCAGGCCCGCTGGCCCAGGTGGTCGCGTGGTAGCCCCTTGAATCGAACAGCCAAGCCAGGCCGTCACGAATGTCGGGGTCGTCATCAACAATGTGGATCGCAGCGCGCTTCATGGTGTTGGGTCGTCGTGAGGTCAATGGGCGGGTCAGTCGCTCAACCCGTCGGTAGCGGGTGGCTGTGCACGGTCTGCCGAAGACAGCGGCAGCCACACCGTGAAGCAGGCCCCGCCCAGCGTGCTGTCGCGGCTGACTTCTAGGCGGCCATGGTGCGCCTCCACAATCGAGCGGCAAATGGCCAAGCCCATGCCCATGCCACCTTCTTGTGTGCTGTAAAACGCGCTGAAGATGTGTTCGCGGTCTTCATCGCTCACACCCGGCCCGTTGTCGGCCACATGCAGGCCCGCTTGCTGGTGTTCAGCGTCCACACTGATCCAGACCCGCACCTGCGCTTGTGCCTGCTGGCCGTGGCGCGACCATTCTTGTGCGTTGTTCAGCAGGTTGCTCACCACATGCTCCAGCAACAAGTCGTCGGCCTGTATCCACAGCCCCGCTTCGTCCGGCAGGGGCAGCAGGCTGACCGTGGCGTGACCGCCCACATGGTGGCGTACCGACTGGCGCACAAACACGCACAAATCCAGCCGCTGGCGCGACAGCTCGCGCCGCCGCGCAAACGCATTGACGCGCAGGAGGATGCCGCCCGCCTTGTCCGACAGCCGCGCCATGCGCTCCACCACCGGCTCCAGCTCCATCAGGCTGATGTTGCCCGCCCGCAGCCGGTTGAGCAGGCCGTTGGCAAAACTGCTGAGCGCGCCCAGCGGCTGGTTCAGCTCGTGCGCCAGGGTGGATGCCACCTCACCCATCGCCACCAGACGGCCCGAGGCTTCCAGCCGCGCCTGCTGCGCTGCGGCCAGCCGCTGCGCACGCTTGCGCTCGCTGATGTCCAGCACCGAACTCATCCAGCCAATTTGCTCGCCGCTGGCCGTGGTCAGGGGGGCTTCATGAATCAGCACATCCACCCGCCGCCCGCTGCGGTGCTGAAACTGCACCTCCACCCCGTCCGTTTGCGTGCCTTGGCTGATGATGCTGCGGTGCACCGTGTTCAACTCGGCGGTGTGTTCTGGCGGCCAGTAGGGCAGGGGGGCTGATCGGCCCACCAGCTCCGCCGCGCTGTAGCCCACCATGCGGCAAAAAGCCTCGTTCACATACAGAATTTGCCCCTGATTCGTCCAAGCCCGCAGGCCCACCGTGACGGCTTTTTCCATCGCCGTGCGCAGCGACACCTGGGCTTCTAGCTGGGCCTGCACATGCTGGCGTTTGCCCATGTCGCGGCGCAGCGCGGCCAAGCTGACCAGCATGCCCAACAAAAACAGCAGCGCCAACGACAAAAACAGCCGGGGCACCATGGCGGGCTGGGTGTTCAGCGGAGCCATTTCAATGAACACATCGGCACCGGGCAGGTTCATGGCGGCCAAGTAGGTCAGGCTGTCCAGATCCTGAGTCGGCGCAACCGGGGTATCGCCCTGCACCAAACGCACCGTGTGCTGCTGGTTGAACCACACCGGCACCAAGCCCTGCACACAGGTCTGCATCGACAAAGCCGCCACGTAGTTGCCCATGAACTGCCCACGCTCAAACAAGGGCACCGCCAGCCACACCACATCGGTGACATGCCCATCGGCTGCGCGCATGGGGCCGCCGTAGGCCGATCGGCGCAGACCCACGGCAATATCCAGCATGCTGGCCAGCATCTCCGCATTGGCCGGATGGGCATTCGCGTCGGCCTGCCAGCGGTTCTGCACACCTGTGTTGCCGGTGGTGCCTGCGGCACTGACGGTGCTTTCCTGGTGGCGTGGCAGCCAGCCGTGCCACAGCAACGCGCCCGGCTCGTTCCAGAGCAGTCCGCCCTGCATGTCCAGCTGGGGCGTGCTGTTTTGCACGGCTTGGCGGGCCAGCAGTTGCAGGTCGTCCTCCAGCCGGGTGAAGTGAAAACGCACACTTTGCTCCAGCCACTGCGCATCGGCCACGCGGCGGCGCTCTTCCTCGCCACGCTCATAAGCGCTCAGGTACAGCACCAGCGTCACCACCGAAGCCACCACCAGACCCAGCAAACCCAGCATCAGCCACAGCATGCGGCGGCTGCGCTGACTCTGCCCGCTGGTCAACGGTTGCAGCAAGGCAAAGTCCAGCGGTTGCGGCGTGGGCGTAGGGGTGGGTTGCACGGGAGTGACGTTCAAGCGGCGAAGCCGTAGCATAGCTTCATGCAAAACCAATCCCCTGCCGCTGTCACCGGTTGGCCACACCACAACGGCCCAATCTGGCAGCGCCGTCGCCTGCTGCAAGCGCTGGCCGCTGCGGCTGCACTGCCCACCGCACGGCCAACCCCCGCCCAAACCCAGCGCGTCGCGACCGGTTCACTCATGCTGCGGCTGTCGCATGTGGTGGCACAAGACACCCCCAAAGGCCTGGCAGCCGAGCGCTTCAAGGCCCTGGTCGAAGAGCGCTCCGGCGGACGCATTCAGGTGCAGGTGTACCCCAATGGCCGCCTGTACGGCGACCACGACGAGATGCAAGCCCTGCAACTCGGCGCGGTGGACATGCTGGCACCCTCACTCTCCAAGTTCGGGCGCATCGGCTTTCCTGAATTTGAGCTGTTCGATCTGCCCTACCTGTTCCCCGACGTGGCCAGCGTGCGCCGCATCACCCAGGGTGCGCTGGGCCAGCGCATGCTGGAGCGCCTGACGCACCAGCGACTGGTGGGCCTGGGCTTCATGGACAACGGCTTCAAACACATGAGCGCCAACCGCCCGCTGCTGGAGCCCGCGCATTTCGTGGGCCTGCGCATGCGGGTGCAGGCATCCCGAGTCATTGCCGCGCAAATGCGCGCCTTGGGTGCCCGCCCCGTCACACTCGCCTTCAGCGAAACCCGCCGCGCCCTGGCCGCTGGCGTGGTGGATGGCACCGAAAACCCCGTCTCCAACTTCTGGACACAGCGCATGCACGAAGTCCAGACCGATTTCAGCCTCACCCAACACGCCTACCTGGGCTATGCCTTTGTGGTCAACCAGCGTTTCTGGGACGGCATGGCCGTCCGCGACCGCGACCTGCTGACCCACGCCCTGCAAGAAGCCGCCCACTACGGCAACCAGATTGCCGATGCCCAAAACGACAAAGCCCTCGCCGCCCTGCGCGCCGTGGGCACCACCCACATCCACCAGCCCAGCGCCGCCCAACTCGGCCTCATGCGCCAAGCCGTTGCCCCAGTCCACACCGAACTGGCCCAGCGCATAGGTGCCCAGTGGCTGCTGGATGCGCGGGAGGCGGTGGGCTTGTAGGTGCCTCTGCCCAAAACAACCCGTTTTCTGCGGTACAACCCCCAGGGTGCATCCAGTGCAGCCGCATTGACCCCGTCCCTGACCCGCCCACGACCCCGATTCATGTTCGAGCAAACCTTCAAAAACATCGACGACATCCTGCACAAAGACGCAGGCTGCACCAGCGAACTGGACTACACCGAGCAATCGAGCTGGCTGCTTTTCCTGAAATACCTCGACGCGCTAGAGACCGACAAAGCCATGGAAGCCGAGCTGGAAGACCGGCCCCACACCCCGCTGCTGGCCGAACCCTTTCGCTGGCGGCAATGGGCCGCACCCCTGACAAGCAGCGGCCAAATCGACCACAACACCGCTCTGACCGGCGACGACCTGCGCGACTTTGTCAACACCCACCTGTTTCCCTACCTAGCCGGGTTCAAGCGACGCGCCAGCGGCCCGCAAACGATTGAATACAAAATTGGCGAAGTCTTCAGCGAAATCAAAAACAAAATTCAAAGCGGCTACAACCTGCGCGACGTGATCGACCTCGTGGACGGGCTGCGCTTTCGCTCACAGGCCGAAAAACACGAACTGTCGCACCTGTACGAAGCCAAAATCAAAAACATGGGCAACGCCGGGCGCAACGGCGGCGAGTACTACACGCCGCGCCCGCTCATTCGCGCCATGATCCGCGTGCTCAACCCCAAAATTGGCGAGCGCATTTACGACGGTGCCTGCGGCTCTGCCGGTTTTCTGTGCGAAGCCTACGACCACCTAGCCCCGCAAGCCACCAAAGCTGCTGACCTGGAAACGCTGCAAAAACGCACGTTTTACGGCAAGGAAAAGAAAAGCCTCGCCTACGTGATCGGCATCATGAACATGATCCTGCACGGCATTGAGGCCCCCAACATCGTGCACACCAACACGCTGGGCGAAAACCTCAACGACATTCAAGAGCGTGACCGCTTTGATGTGATTTTGGCCAACCCACCTTTTGGTGGCAAAGAGCGCAAAGAGGTGCAGCAAAACTTCCCCATCAAAACCGGCGAAACCGCGTTTCTGTTCATGCAGCACTTCATCAAAAGCCTGCGCGCTGGGGGCCGTGCGGCCATCGTCATCAAAAACACGTTTTTAAGCAACACCGACAACGCCAGCATCAGCCTGCGCAAATTGCTGCTAGAGAGCTGCAACCTGCACACAATACTCGACTGCCCCGGCGGCACCTTTCAGGGCGCGGGCGTGAAAACCGTGGTGCTGTTCTTCAGCAAAGGCGAGCCCACACAAACCCTCTGGTTCTACCAACTAGACCCTGGCCGCAACCTGGGCAAAACCAACCCGCTGAACGATGCCGATTTGGCCGAATTTGTGGCATTGCAAGCCAGCCGGGCTGATTCGCCCAAAAGCTGGCGCGTGGACGTAGCGGGGCTGAATGCCCATACTTGGGATTTGTCGGTGAAAAACCCCAATGGCGGCGATGTGGTGGCGCTGCGCAGCCCGGCGGAGATATTGGACGAGATTGCAGCGCTGGATGCCGAGGCGGCAGAGGTGCTGGCCCATATCGGACAACTGTTAAAAGGAGCGCAACATGACTGAAGATATTCGGTGGAAACAACGTTTCAGCAATTTCTCTAAAGCCTTTACAGAATTGGATTTTGAGGTAGCTTTGCGCGCCTCACGCCCCCTGACGCGCTTGGAAGAAAAAGGATTGATCCAGTCGTTTGAATACACCCACGAACTGGCCTGGAATGTGCTGAAAGATTACTTAGCCGATGTGGCAGGAACCACCGGTTTGCTGGGGTCCAAAGACACCACGCGAGAAGCTTTCAAACGCGGATTGATTGAAGACGGTGAAACCTGGATGGACATGATCAAATCCAGAAACCTCACCTCACACGTGTACGACCAGAAAACCGCCAGCGCCATTGCCGAGGCCATCAGCCAGCGCTACCGCGACCAGTTCGCCGCCTTGCATGCGCGGTTTTTGCCCCTGGCCCATACGCAATGAGCACGCCACGCTTTGGCCTCTCGGCCCACACCATCCAGCAACTGCACCGTGTGCTGATGCAACACCCCCATGTGCAGCGCGCTGTGGTGTACGGCTCGCGGGCCAAAGGCAATTACCGCCCCGGCTCGGACATCGACCTCACCCTACACACCGCCCCCGACGCACAGATTGACCACCGCGAGCTGGCGAATATCCTGGACGAAATCGACGAACTGCTGCTGCCTTACACCGTGGACCTGTCGGTATTCGACCAACTCAGCAACGCCGACCTGCGCGAGCACATTGAGCGCGTGGGGCAGGTGTTGTATGAACGTGGTGAGGGGGTTGTGTGATGGACGGGTGGCAAACTAAACCTTTTGAAAATTGCATTGAACCGGTTGTATACACCGATAAGATTCAACGTAAAGATTTTCTTGATAACGGTCTCTATCCGATAGTGTCACAGGAATACGGACTGATTAATGGATTTTGGGATCGCGAAACTGATCTGTTCAAGGTAAATTCTCCATTAGTCGTTTTCGGTGATCACACCCGAATCTTAAAGTATATTGATTTTGATTTTGTACTTGGCGCGGACGGAATAAAAATTCTGAAGCCTTTTTCATTTCTTCACCCACGATTTTTTTATTATCAGCTTCACACTGCAAAGCTTGATTCATTAGGCTATGCGAGACATTACCGACTGCTTAAAGAACACCAAGTCAGTTATCCGCCGCTGCCCGAACAAGAACGAATCGTCGCCATCCTCGACGAAGCCTTCGAGGGTATCGCCACCGCCAAGGCCAATGCTGAGAAGAATTTGCAGAATGCGCGGGAGTTGTTTAATGGCTACCTTCGTAATACCTTTTTTAGTGCAGAAACCAGTGGAGAAATAGTTGCATTGAGCGACTTAGCCACTGATATCACCGATGGTGATCACATGCCTCCACCCAAGACTGCACAGGGACTACCTTTCATCACTATTGGGAACATCGAAAAAGAATCTAGAATGATTGATTTTTCAAACACTTTCAAAGTCTCACATGAGTATTTTGATAGCTTGAAACCGAACAAAAAGCCACAGTGTGGCGACATTCTTTATACGGTCACTGGTTCATTCGGAATCCCCGTCTTGATTGAAGATGACACCAAATTTTGCTTCCAACGCCACATAGGACTCGTGCGTCCCAGATTCGATGTAGATAGCTCATGGCTTTATTACTTGCTGCAATCTCCACAAGTTTTCAAGCAAGCTGATCACGGAGCTACTGGTACCGCACAAAAAACCGTTTCACTTAAGGTTTTGCGTGGAATTAGAGTCCCGCGAATCGCCTACCAAGACCAATTAGTTCATGCAGAGAAACTAAGAGGTATCGAATTGGAGTGCCGACATCTTGAATCGATTTACCGCCAGAAACTCACCGCCCTAGAAGAACTCAAAAAATCCCTGCTGCACCAAGCCTTCAGCGGCCAGCTGTAAAAACAGCGTCCAACACCAGAAAGCACCGCATGGCACAACTGCGCATCAAAAACTTTGGCCCTATCGTGCAAGGCATGCAGAACAATGAGGGCTGGTTGACCTTCAAACGGGTCACGGTTTTTATTGGCAACCAAGGCTCCGGCAAAAGCACATTGGCCAAATTGTTTTCCACCTTTTCATGGATGGAAAAAGCCTTGGTTCGGGGCGACTACGATCAAAAATGGTTTGAACGCAAAGACCGGTTCAAAAACCAATTGCTGCCCTACCACCGGCTAGAGCATTACCTGCAAGCGCAGGGCACAGAAATTGAATACCGGGGCAATGCTTATGCCTTCTCTTACAAAGAGGGGTATTTGCAGATTCAAAGGCAAGACCACGAGGCGCATCAGTTATCTCTTCAACAACCCGAAGGGGAGTTGTATCAATTGCCGCAAGTCATGTATGTGCCCGCAGAGCGAAACTTTATTGCGTATGTGCGGCACCCCCGCGAATTACGTTTTGGCGTGTGTGACGACCAAACAGGCCAAACCGCCTACGTCGATACCTTCGTGGGAAATGCCGATCATTGGATAGCTACGGTTGAAAACAAAAACCAAGTTCCTGTGACGTTCACAGCGATTGACAAATGCGTCATTCAAGATAAGCCCAGCACCCCGGAGGAGCCGACCCCATGAATGAAGCCGAAACCCGTGCCGAACACATTGACCCCGCCCTGCGGGCCGCTGGCTGGGGTGTGGTGGAAGACAGCCGGGTGCTGCGCGAATACGGTATTTCTGCCGGGCGTTTGCAGGGGGCGGGCCAGCGGGCGCGGGCCGACATTGCCGACTATGTGCTGGTGTACCGCAACACCCGGCTGGCGGTGGTGGAGGCGAAAGCCTGGGACAAGCCTTGTGCCGAAGGCGTGGCACAGGCCAAGCGCTATGCCCAGAAACTGGCGGTGCGTTTTGCCTTTGCCACCAACGGCCAGCACATTTACCGCATGGACATGGCAGCGGGCGAAGAGGGTGATGTGCCCCACTTTCCCAGCCCGGATGCACTGTGGGCGCAAACCTACGCGCAGGCCCAGGCGTTTGCCGCTGCGTGGCGTGACCGGTTTGCAACGGTGCCTTTTGAGGACAAGGGCGGCGCTTGGCAGGGCCGCTATTACCAAGATGTGGCCATCCAGCGCGTGTTGGATGCCCTGGGCGAAGGGCGCGACCGCGTGTTGCTGACGCTGGCCACGGGGACGGGCAAGACCTTGATTGCGTTTCAGCTGGCTTGGAAGCTGTACCACGCGCGCTGGAACCTGAACGACTGGCGCAAGCCCGATGCCCAGCCCGCTGAACTGGGCACGCGCCGCCCGCGCATTCTGTTTCTGGCCGACCGCAATATTTTGGCCAATCAGGCCTTCAGGGCGTTTTCGGCATTTGAAGATGATGCGCTGGTGCGCATTGAGCCCGACGAGATCAAGAAAAAAGGCCGGGTGCCGAAGAACGGCAGCGTTTTTTTCACGATTTTTCAGACCTTTATGAGTGGGCCGGGCGATACGCCGTACTTTGGTGACTATCCGCCCGATTTTTTTGACCTGATCGTGATTGACGAATGCCACCGGGGCGGGGCCAACGACGAAAGCCGCTGGCGTGACATCCTGCGCCATTTCAGCCCAGCGGTTCAATTGGGGCTGACGGCCACACCCAAACGCACCCTGAATGCCGATACCTATGCCTATTTTGGCGAGCCGGTGTATGTGTATTCGCTCAAGGATGGCATCAACGACGGTTTTCTGACCCCGTTTCGCGTCCAGCAAATTGCCACCACGTTGGACGACTACGTCTATACCGCCGACGACCACGTCATCAGCGGCCAAGTGGAGCCGGGCAGGCGCTACACCGAGAAAGACTTCAACCGCGTCATCGAAATCACGGCACGCGAGACGCATCGGGTTCGCTTGATGCTGGAGATGATCGACCAGCGAGAAAAAACCCTGGTGTTTTGTGCCACGCAGGCACATGCCGCGTTGGTGCGCGATTTGATCAACCAGCACGCCAGCAGCAAAAACCCGTTGTACTGTGTGCGCGTCACGGCCAACGACGGCGTGCAGGGCGAGCAGTACCTAGAAGATTTTCAGGACAACGAAAAAACCATCCCCACGGTGCTGACCACGTCACAAAAACTCTCCACCGGGGTAGATGCGCGCAATGTGCGCTACATCGTGCTGCTGCGGCCCCTGAGCTCGATGATCGAGTTCAAGCAGATCATTGGCCGGGGCACGCGGCTGTATGACGGCAAGGACTATTTCACCATTCTGGACTTTGTGAAGGCGCACCACTTGTTCAGCGACCCGGCATGGGACGGCGAGCCGATGGAGCCTCTTGAGCACGCAGCGCAGCTACCACGGCCAGAGGCCGCAACGGGCGCACCGGCAGCAGGCTCCACGCCAGCGCCCGAGCCTCGACCAGACAAGCTGGTGATTCGGCTGGGCGATGGCAAGGCGCGGCAGATTCAGCACATGTCGGCCACCAGTTTTTGGGGGGCAGACGGCAAACCGTTGTCTCCGGCGCAGTTTCTGCAAAGCCTGTTTGGTACTTTGCCTCAATTCTTCAAAGACGAAGACCAGTTGCGTACCCTCTGGGCCGACCCCACCACCCGCAAGCAGTTGCTGGACGGTTTGGCGGACAAGGGCTTTGGCCGTGAGCCCCTGTCCGAGATGCAGCGCTTGGTGCAAGCGGAGCACAGTGATCTGTTTGATGTGCTGGCGTATGTGGCCTTTGCCCTGCCGCCACAGACCCGCGCCGACCGCGCCGCACAGGCCATGGTCTTGGCCAGTGACCAATACGGGTTCAAGCAACAGGCCTTTATTCAATTTGTGCTGGGGCAGTATGTGAGCCAGGGTGTTGAAGAGCTGGCACCAGACAAACTCTCGCCCCTGCTGCGTTTGCGCTACAACAATGCGTTGGCCGATGCGGCCATTGATCTCGGTCCACCCGATCAAATTCGCAAAACCTTTGTGGACTTTCAGCGTTTGCTGTACCAGCACCCAGGGTGCAGATGAGCGCAAAACACAAACGATAAAACACAACGGAAGAGAGCAATCACCATGGTTTTTTTTGCCAGCACGGTTTTTTTATCGGCTTTTTTGCTGTTTCAGGTGCAGCCCATCGTCGCCAAGATGATCCTGCCTTGGTTTGGCGGCAGCTCCTCGGTCTGGAACACCTGCATGGTGTTTTTTCAATTGGAGCTGCTGGCCGGTTATACCTATGTGCACGCCTTGCACCAATATCTGACCCCACGCAAGCAAATGCTGCTGCATGGCAGCTTGCTGGTGCTCAGCCTGTTTACCCTGCCCGTGGTGGCCGATCCGGCCTGGAAGGCAGCCTTCGAGTCATCGCCCTCGCTGGCGGTGCTGGTGGTGCTGGCCCGCACCGTGGGTGCGCCGTACCTGCTGCTCTCGACCACCGGGCCGCTGATGCAGGCTTGGTACGCCCGTTCGGTGGCCGCGCAGCACACGAGTGCCCAGCCCTACCGGCTGTATGCGCTGTCTAACCTGGCCTCCATGCTGGCGCTGCTGAGTTACCCGGTGCTGGTCGAGCCGTTTCTGGCCGTGGTGGCGCAGGGGCAGGCGTGGTCACTCGGGTATGGTGTGTTCACCGTCTCGTGTCTGGCCACGGCGGCGGTGGCCTGGCGCGGTGCCTCGTGGGTGGCGGTGCAAGGTGCCACGGCCAGCGCTGACACCCCATCCGCAGAGCCAGCCAACAGCGCCGCGCCGCGCTGGTCAACCCAGTTGCTGTGGGTAGGGCTGGCTGCTTGTGCCTGCGTGCTGCTGCTGTGCATCACCCGCTACCTGACCCACGACGTAGCACCCGTGCCGTTTTTGTGGGTGTTGCCACTGGCGCTGTACCTGCTCAGCTTCATTTTGTGTTTTGACGCACCGCGTTACTACCAGCGCCGCTGGTTTTTGATGGCGCTGCCGCTGGCTTTTGGCACCTTGGCCTGGCTTGAAGTCAACAGCGCCAGCGTGCCGCTGATGGTCACCTTGCTCTGCCTGTGCTTGTTCGTGTTTTGCATGGTCTGCCACGGTGAACTGGTGCGCCGCAAACCCGCTGTGCAGCACCTCACCCTGTTCTACCTCATGCTCTCGGTGGGGGGCGCGCTGGGTGGTTTGTTGGTGGGGCTGGTGGCACCGGCTGTGTTTACCGGCTACCACGAACTGCCACTGGGCCTGCTGCTGTGTGCGGTGCTGGCAACTTGCGTGGTGTGGGCCGACCTGCGCCCCATGGCACGCCCGGTGCTGGCCACGGCGGTGCTGGCCTATGCCGCCTACCTGGGCCACGGCGTGTGGCAAGAGCACGACGGCGTGCGCACCATCACCCGCAACTTTTACAGCCAGCTGGTGGTGGCCGACGTGCAAGACGACAACCTAGGCCCTGTGCGCCGCTTGCTGCACGGCCAAATCATTCACGGTGAACAAGCCCTCGACCCCGCACACGCGCAAGAACCCCTGGCCTACTACTGCCGCCAGGGCGGCGTGGGCCGGGCCATTGACAGCCTGCCCACCGGGCCGCGCCATTTGGGCGTGGTGGGGCTGGGTGCAGGAACACTGGCCGCCTATGGCCGACCGGGCGACCGTGTACGCCTGTACGAAATCAACGACCAGGTGCTCGAACTGGCCCAGCGCGAATTCAGCTACCTCGGCCACAGCCCGGCCCACATCAGCCACGTGCTGGGCGATGGTCGCCTGATGCTGGAGCACGAACCCGCGCAAGGCTTTGACCTGCTGGTGCTCGATGCCTTCTCGGGCGACTCGGTGCCCGCGCACCTGCTCACCCTAGAAGCCGTGGGCAGCTACACCCGCCACCTGCGCCCCGAAGGCTGGTTGGCCTTCAACATCACCAACCACTACCTAGACCTGCGCCCCGTCATGGCCAGCGCCGCCGAACGCCTAGGCCGCGTCGCCGTGGCCTACCGCTACCGCGCCGCCAGCACCGACCTCTACTGCCGCAGCTCGCTGTGGGTGCTGCTGCTCCCCCCCGCCACCGCCCAAGCCCTGCCCGCCGGACTGCAAGGCGGCGAAGTGCTGCAACCCCGCCCCGGCTTCAGACCTTGGACGGACGATTTTTCTAATCTGCTGTCGGTGTTGAAGGATTGAGGGGGATTAAAAAAGATAAGTAATCTAGAATTGATCCTTATAGATTTATATCTTGTATAAATTTCTGCATGAATAAAAATATCTAGTCAACTGGTAAAGGAGAATTTCAATGAATTTAGGTGATCTTTTTAACGCTTCTAAAAACAAAGAAAATGCTCTTCGAATGGAAGCAGAACTTAGAACACAACGTCAGCACTTTGACGCAGAGCTACAGGCGATGAAAGCTAAATATTTAGAATTGGAGGTTAAAGCGAAAGAAATAGGATTACTTGATATACAAACAGTCCAAGAGCAAGTTCAAGCCGAAAAATCTAGGCTCTGTAAAATTCAGGCTGAAATTTCTGCTAGACAAACTGATCTGGAATCGGTTCGTACTCAACTTCAGGCTGTGAAGCAGCAAATACTTGGCGCGGAAGAAACCGTCCTGCTAGAATCATTTGGGTTATATACACCCAAGTATCGATTGGTAAATAGTATTGATTATAAAATTCGATTAGATGCAATTCGAGAAGATCAGAAGCAAACGGCTAAAAGATTAAGTGCAGAAGTGGATTCTTGGGAAAATCATGCCGTCGAATTGTCTAAGGCAGAATGGAAAAAATTACGCAAAGATGCGTTGAAGTTAGCCTTGAGATCGTTCAATAGTGAAAGTGAGTATTGTGTTGAAAATGTAAAGTTTAGTAATTTAGATAGAATGGAGCAGAGAATTCGAAGATCCTTTGAGACGTGTAATAAATTATTAACTAGTGTGGGTGCTTGGTGGAAAGATATTGTTTTGGAAAGAAAATTAGAAGAGCTGTATCTGGCACACGAATATCAGGTGAAGCTTCAAGAAGAAAAAGAAGCTGCAAGACAATTGAGGGAAGAACAACGTGAGCAAGAAAAATTCGAACGTGAAGTTCGAGAAACACGCGCCAAAATTGAAAAAGATAGACGGCATTTTGTTTCCGCGATTCAGAAGCTTCAACTGCGCTTAGATACTGCAAGTGACCAAAATGAGCGCGAAGAACTACAAGCTAGAATCAATGAAGTTACTGCTCAGTGCAATAAACTTAACGAAGATGAAAAACTACTGGATTACCGAGAGCAAAATGCTCGTGCTGGTTACGTCTATGTGATTTCTAATATAGGTGCTTTTGGTGAGAATGTCTTTAAAATTGGAATGACTCGACGCCTTGAGCCGATGGATCGTGTTGACGAGTTGGGGGATGCATCCGTACCTTTCCGCTTTGATGTTCATGCTATGGTATTTTCTGCCGATGCTCCAGCATTAGAGGCTAAACTACATTCTCATTTTGCATCTGGCAGGATTAATAAAGTTAACGGACGTAAAGAATTTTTCCGTGCTGATTTGAATGAAATTGAGGCAGTTATCAGAGAAAACTATGATGCAGTCGTCGAGGTAGTTCACGCAGCACCAGCAGAGCAATTTCGCGAGAGCATTCGTTTGACAATGCCATTAGAGTCGATACAAGCCTACGAGCGAATTATCTTGGAAAGAGATATACCAAAAGTGGCCGGGTCAAGGTGATCTGATAAAAATTTTTGAGATGAAAAATTTAATTTTTCGGCCTCTTTCATTTTGCGATGCTCTCTAACCAATTTAGATATCTTTACTAAGCTAGCAGATAAGTTGCTTCACGTAAATTTATCCATAAGCCATTGATTCATAAGGAAAAATTTTACGACGCATGAAAAATTTGTCTGGATAAAAATATCTAATTTATTAGCAACGAGTTGTTATCTAAAAAATTAGATGTGCTTATTCGCATAAATTTCCAATTACATCGCTATTTACTCATATAAATTAACGACTTACGGATAAACCCGCATGAAGCAACTTGCTTGATGGCTTGGTAAGTCTCGTTTTTAGTAACATTACATAAAGTATTTTTCTAAAATGTCAATCAAAAGCCCTATTGCTTTGCACAGGGAGACAACGAAAAAACTAGCTGAATCTTTGTCAAAGGCAGAGATATATCACTGGTTGGTTGTTAGTGGTTATTTTCCTGAGAATTATGTGTTACCTCCTTGTTTTTCTGTGATTAAGAGACTAAAATGTCCAAAAGTATTTTATAAGGTCAAAAAGAAAGGCTCGAAAGGAACAGAATATAAGACAGAAACTACCGAATATATTAAAGTTCACTTCCCAAAATATGAGCTAACCGATCGGACTTTTGGGATCATTGATCCATATATTCATAATGATATTGCATATCAATTATCTAAAAATTGGACAGAGATCGTTGATGCGTTGATTCCCGTCGATAGTTTAGTGACATCGTATAGTTTTCCCTTACCAATTAATGCTAAAACCCCTGGCTGTCTTGGTTCTCTCCGTAGTGGACGACTGATCTATGAATTCATTGAAATGACAGAAGAGGATCTTGCTTCGGTTGCCTACAAATACACACACATCGTAAAAGCGGATATTAAGAATTTTTATCCATCCATCTACACGCACAGTCTTGCGTGGGCGATTCATGGGAAAACATTTATTAGAGATTCTAATAATCGTAAAAATTTTAGACTTCTTGGGAATCGTTTGGATAAACTATTTCAGAATGCAAATGATGGGTGTACCAATGGATTGCCAATTGGTCCTGTAGTATCTGATTTGGCGGCGGAGATAATTGCGTCGGCGGTTGATAAAGATTTAAGTGAACGAATTAAGGATGATCAGATTGATTGTGAGGCAGTTAGGTGAGTGATTTCAAGGTGACAAAAAACGTCACATCGCTAAGTTATTGATTTAGCTAGAGAGCACCTGAAAAGTACCCATCAATGATGTACCTAGGCGATGTTTCATTTATGTTTTTTCTCACCTTGAAACCACTCGCAGTTAGGTTTAAAGATGATTATCGAATACTCGTTAAATCTGAATCTGATGCAAAAAAGATTGTTAAGTTACTTCAGTATTCGCTTCGCGAATACAATCTCGTACTGAATGATGATAAGACAAAAATTCAAACACTCCCGAATGGCCTATTTCGGGAATGGGTATCTAGGTATCATGCAGTGCATCCAGAAAAGCGCTACCGATATACTTGGAAGCAATTCCGTGAGTTATACCTTGCAGTGATCGAAATTGATAAAATATGCCCTGGAACTGGTGTTATTGATCGCTTTTTAGCGGATATCGTTTCTCGTAAAGAGAGACTAAAGGTTGAACTAAAATCGCGAGATCTTCAGAATGTTGTAAGCATGTTGCTAATGCTTGGTAATCTCAGAATAAAGGCTTTCCCAAAAATTATCGCTATTCTTGAATCTGTACTAAGGAGCCCCCTTGGGGCAGCACACAAGGTGGAGATAGTTCACTACTTAGAAGAATTTTTAAAGAATTTATCTAATGAGGAAGAGCGTAATAAATATTTAATATCTTGGATAAGTTACTTTTTGGTAAGTAATGACCTCAAAAAAATGCTTAAATTTAGTCCACAATACACAGACCCAATTACACGTTCTATTTATACAAACAAAGGGGATATTTTTAAAGACCGAACAGAGTTTGGGTTGTTTTTGTCCAGTAAGGCTGCGGCAGAAAGAACGACAATGCTTCGGCATCTTGAAGTATTTAATCCACCAATTGTAAATTAATAGCCAAATAGAATAAAATTAATTAAGATGTTTGATTTCACCACCTAAAATTAACATAAATAACTACATAAATACCTGAACTTAATTAAAATAATTTTTAGGACTTACGGGAAAACATCAAATTTTCAGACGGTGAGAATTTTATGAGTTCTAAAAAGCCAAAATTTGCGTAAGTTCTTGATTTACATAGAGCTGATTAGATTTCTAATATTTGCTTTGCGTAAGTCATGTCTATATTAAAAAATTCATGAAAAAATCCAGCGAATTTGTGCAACAACTGAACGAAGTCTTCCGATTGTTTGGCGTGGTGCGTTCGCGGCGCATGTTTGGGGGTTATGGGATTTACCACGAAGAGGTGATGGTGGGCTTGGTGGCGGATGATGTGCTGTATTTGAAGGTGGATGCCGTGTCGGCCCCCGAATTTGCTGCCGCTGGGTCGCGGCCTTTTCAGTACACGAAGAATGGGGTCAGCATGACCATGTCGTATTCTTCGGCCCCGGTTGAGATTTTTGATGACCCAGAGGCCGCCAGAATTTGGGCAAACCGCGCTTATGCAGCGGCGTTGCGTGCCCGAACCAAGTCGGCCCGGTCTGGCGTTGCCAAGTGATACCGGTTTTGCCTGTTTGTTTATGGAAAATTCTTATTCTTCTATCTTCCAAGCCTTGCGGTTTAGCTACCTTGAGGACGAAATTTTCCGCGTGGAAGAGCAACTTCAGTTTGTGCCAGACAAAAAAAGAGCCGTTTTTTTGGCTAACCGCATGCGGGTCGATTATGTTTACAACACTGCCGCGTTAGAAGGAAATCCTTTTACCTATCCAGAGGTTAAGACGCTGATTGACGGCATTACGGTGGGCGGCAGAAAAATTTCTGACGCAGAGCAGGTGCTGAATTTGAACCGGGCTTTTACTTACCTGATGGACAGGGTAAAGCATGACACGTTCACGCTCGATGAAAAAACGGCTTGTGAGATTCAGGGCCTTGTTGCCCGAGAGGAGGCATTAACTTGGGGTGTTTTCCGTGACGGACAGGTGTCGATAGGTGGAACATCGTACAGGCCCCCCAAAGCGGAAATATTGAGCAATTTGTTTGCCCAAGGGAAAGATGCTTTAGATCAGATACAAAAACCTATTTTGAAAGCGTTTTTAACCTTTTTGTGGGGAAGCTTGACTCAATTTTTTTATGACGGTAACAAAAGAACGTCTCGGTTTCTGGCAAACGGTGTTCTTTTATCGGCAGGCTTTCCACCGCTGACGATTTTTGCCAAAGATCAATTGCAATACAACGAGATGATGACGCGCTTTTATGACTCGCAAGAAGCCACAGAAGCGCTCAAGTGGTTGTTTGCGTATTACCACGCAAGCAATACGGGTTTTGGGTTTGATTCGCCGTCAAAAACCTGAGGCCAAAGGCCCGGCGATGTGATACCGGTTTTTGCCATCCTGTTTGGCGCGGTACATGGCTTGGTCGGCTTGGCGTACCAATTGGTCGGCATCGACTTCTTGAGTTTGGGGGTACAGGCTGACCCCGATGCTGGCCGATACCTGGAGTTGCAGCGTGCCCTGCTGCACCACGTCGGCGGCGGCGTGCAGCAGGTGCTGCAAGTGGGGCGCGGCGCTGGCGGTGTCGGGTAGCTGGTTCAGCACAGCGACGAATTCGTCACCGCCGATGCGGGCCAGCGTATCGCCAGGGGGCAGGCCTGCTTGCATGCGCTGGGCCAGGGCGACCAGCAGCAGGTCGCCGACTTCGTGGCCGTGCGAATCGTTGATGGTTTTGAAGCCGTCCAGATCCAAAAACACCACGGCCAGGTGCTGGTTTTGTTCGCGGGCTTGTTGCATGGCTTGGCGCAATTGACGGGCCAGCAGCAAGCGGTTGGGCAGGTGGGTCAGGGTGTCGTACAGGGCTTGGCGTTCCAGTTCGGCTTGCTGGGTTTTCAGGGCCGTGATGTCAGAAAACAGCGCGATGTAGTTTTGGGTTTGGCCTTGCGCGTCGCAGACCCGGCTGATGGTCAGCATTTCGGCAAACAGCCTGCCCGATTGGTGCCGGTTCCAGAGCTCGCCAAACCAGTGCCCTTGTTCTTCTAGGGTTTGCCACAGTTGGGCGTAGAAGGCATCGTCTTGCAGGCCCGATTTCAGCAGGCGGGGGGTTTGGCCCAGGACTTCGGCGCGGCTGTAGCCGGTGATGTCGGTGAAGGCTTGGTTCACTTCGACGATGTGGGTGGTCGCGTCGGTGATGAAGATGCCTTCGCGGGCGTGGGTGAACACATTGGCCAGCAGGCGCAGCTGGGCATCGGTACGGTGCCGTGTGACGGCCAGACTGGCGAGGTTGGCATAGTCTTCAATTTGCGTCAGCTGGGTGGCGGTGGGCGTGGCGGGTTGGCGGTGGTAAATCGCGAAGGTGCCCAGTACCCGGCCGTCTTGGTCTTTGAAGGGTTGCGACCAGCAGGCTCCCAGCTGGGCTTGGGCGGCCAGTTCGCGGTAGTCCGTCCAGTAAGGGTGCTGCTGAATGTCTTCGACCACCACCCGCTCACCCCAGTAGGCCGCGGTGCCGCAAGAGCCCGCCCCGTCGCCGATTTTTGCGCCTTCAATGGCTTCGGTGTAGAAGCGGGGCAGGCTGGGTGCCGCGCCGTTGTGCAGGCGCTGGGTCTGTTCGTCCAGCAGCAAGACAGAGCACAGGCATTCGGGGGCCTGTTCTTCCATCAGCAGCACCAGCTCTTGCAAGATGGCGGGCAGTGGTTTCGCTTGGTTGATGGCGCGCAGAATGCGGTTGTGCAGCTCGATGCGCCGGGTGTGTTGCAAGGCGGTGGCTTCGGCCTGTTTGCGCTCGGTGATGTCCAAAACGGTACCCACCAGCCCGCCCAATTGACCATCGGCATTCAAAAAAGTGGCTTTTTGAAAAACCGCGTGGCGGCGTTCACCGTTGGGTTTTTGAATCACCCATTCGTAGGTTTGGGTGCCGGGTTGCGCAAACAGGGCGGCATCTTGTTCGTGGTAGATCTGGGCCACCTCGGGTGGCGCAATGTCAAACACGGTTTTGCCCACCATGGCATGGGGTGGCTGCTTGAACAGAGCATCAAATTGCGGGTTACAGCCCAGGTAGCGCCCTTGGGTGTCTTTGTAAAAAACGGGAATGGGCAGCGTGTTGAGCAGCGTGCCCAAAAAAGAGGCTTGGCCAGCCAAGCTGCGCGTCACGTTTTTGAAACGTTGGTGCTGTCGCCACAAGGCCACCAACAACCCAGCAACCAGCAACAAGGCCAGCACCAGCGCGGCTACAAGCCAAGTTTCAAGCGTGGGTGATGAGGCTGGCATGTCACCGGTGGGGGTGAAAATTTCCGTTGTGGGCTGTACTGGCCTGCCCGGAGGGACTCGAACCCCCGACCTGCTGCTTAGAAGGCAGCTGCTCTATCCAGTTGAGCTACGGGCAGTCATGACTGGCTGGGACGTAAAAAAAGCCCACGCTGTGGGCTTTTTTGTTTTGGTGGTCGGAGCGGCGGGATTCGAACTCGCGACCCTCTGCTCCCAAAGCAGATGCGCTACCAGACTGCGCTACGCTCCGACAAGCCTTAGATTATATGTTGCTGATGTGGCTGTTCTGAGCAGACGGGGCACTTTTTCAGAGATTTCGGGCGAATTTCGGGCAAGGTCGCGCGTGTGGCCTCAGCAGCCGCGTGTGATGGGCATTTGCACCTCGGTTTTCAGCACCATGTGTTTGGCCAGTTCCAGCTTGGCAATGGACTGGCGGTGGACTTCGTCGGGGCCGTCGGCCAAGCGCAGGGTGCGCTGGTTGGCGTAGCTGTAGGCCAGCGGGAAGTCGTCGCTGACCCCCGCGCCGCCGTGGGCTTGGATGGCCAGGTCGATGATGTCGCAGGCCATGTTGGGGGCTACTACCTTGATCATGGCAATTTCGGCCTTGGCCACCTTGTTGCCCACCGTGTCCATCATGTAAGCGGCTTTCAGGGTGAGCAGGCGGGCCATTTCAATGCGGCAGCGGGCATCGGCAATGCGTTCGTGCCATACCGATTGCGCCGACACCGGTTTGCCAAAGGCCACCCGGCTGTTCAGGCGCTGGCACATCAGTTCTAGGGCGCGTTCTGCCGCGCCAATGCTGCGCATGCAGTGGTGGATGCGGCCCGGCCCCAGGCGGCCTTGGGCAATCTCAAAACCCCGGCCTTCGCCCAGCAGCAGGTTGCCCACCGGCACGCGCACGTTCTTCAGCAGCACTTCCATGTGGCCGTGTGGCGCGTCGTCGTAGCCAAACACGGTCAGCGGGCGCACCACGGTGATGCCGGGGCTGTTGGCGGGCACGACGATCATGGACTGCTGTGCGTGCCGGGGTGCGTCGGGGTTGGTTTTGCCCATGACGATGTACACCGCACAGCGCGGGTCGCCCGCGCCAGACGACCACCATTTGCGCCCGTTGATGATGTAGTCGTCACCCTCGCGCTCAATGCGGCACTGGATGTTGGTGGCGTCCGACGAGGCCACTTCGGGCTCGGTCATCAGGAAGGCGGATCGGATCTCGCCGCGCAGCAGCGGCTCCAGCCACTGGTCTTTCAGGGCTTCGCTGGCGTAGCGTTCCAGTGTTTCCATGTTGCCGGTGTCGGGCGCGGAGCAGTTGAACACCTCGGCGGCAAAGGGCACGCGGCCCATGATTTCGCACAGCGGCGCGTATTCCAGGTTCGACAAACCCTCGGGCGCACGCGGGCTCTTGGGCAAAAACAGGTTCCAGAGCCCGGCGGCGCGTGCTTTGGGCTTGAGTTCTTCAATCAAAGCGGTGGGCACCCAGGCATTGCCTTGGGCGCGGTTGGCGGCAATTTCGGCAAAAAACCGGGCTTCGTTGGGGTAGATGTGCGCGTCCATGAAGGCCAGCAGGCGCTCGCGCATGTCCTTGACGGTGTCGCTGTAATCGAAGTTCATCGGGAGTCCTTGAGGCTTTCGGGAAGCTGAAGAGGCAAAAAAATCAAAAGATCAAAAAAATCAAGCCGCCTGCGCCATGCGCCAGGCCAGCTCGGCCAGTGGGCGCGCACCCGCTGCCGATTGCAGGGCCTGCGCGCTGGAGGCGGTGCCGTTTTCCACCCGCTTGGCAATGCCTTGCAAAATGGCCGCCAGCCGGAACAGGTTGTAGGCCA
This sequence comes from Pseudomonadota bacterium, assembly GCA_041192045.1. GTDB lineage: Bacteria > Pseudomonadota > Gammaproteobacteria > Burkholderiales > Burkholderiaceae_C > Hydrogenophaga. The sequence goes on from JBEENR010000005.1 coordinate 194,472, forward strand.
AGTAGAAAGGCCAGTCGGCCTGCAACTGCGCGGGGCTGGCCCAGCCGCTGCGTTCGCAGTAGCGGGCGATGTAGTCGGCCTCGGCAGGAATGCCCAGCGCAGCCAAGTCCAGCCCAGCCATGCCCCGGAACAGTCCCGGCGTGATGTGCCAGGCCATGCAGTGGTAGCTGAAATCGGCCAGCGGGTGGCCCAGGGTGGAGAGTTCCCAGTCCAGCACCGCCAGCACACGCGGCTCGGTGGGGTGGAACATCAGGTTGTCGAGCCGGAAGTCGCCATGCACCACCGACACCATGGCCGGGTCGCTGGCCATGGCGGGCATGTTGCGCGGCAGCCAGTCCATCAGCCGGTCCATGTCGGCAATGGGCTGGGTGATGGAGGCTTGGTACTGCTTGCTCCAGCGGCCAATTTGGCGTTCAAAGTAGTTGCCGGGCTTGCCGTAGTCGCTCAGGCCCACCTGCTGCGGCTGCACCCGGTGCAGGGCTGCCATGACGCGGTTCATTTCGTCGTAAACCGCGCTGCGCTCTTCACGCGGCAGCTCGGGCAGGGCTGGATCCCAGAACACGCGGCCTGCCACGTATTCCATGATGTAAAAGGCCCGCCCGATGACGGATTCGTCCTCACACAGCACCTGCATGCGGGCCACCGGCACACCGGTGCCGTGCAGCGCCTGCATGACGCGGAATTCGCGTTCAATGGCATGGGCCGAGGGCAGCAGCCGCGCCACCGGGCCGGGTTTGGCGCGCATCACATAGGTGTGTGCGGGCGTGCTCAGCAGGTAGGTGGGGTTGGACTGTCCACCCTTGAACAGGCGCACCGTCAGCGGCCCCGCAAAGCCGGGCAGGTGCTGGCTGAGCCAGCGGGCCAGCGCGTCGGTGTTGACCGCGTGCTGCGGCGACACCTCGCGGGTGTCGTGCTGGAGCTTGGAGGGTTCGGCGCTTGCCGGGGGGTGACTCATGCGGGGGCCTTGTCAAAAAGGGCTATCTGCTGACAGCCCGACCACCCGCACACGGGGTGGGCTCAGTTGTCGGCTTCGGCAATGCGCATGAGCAGGTTGCGGTTGCGCACCACCAGTCCGCCGGGTTCGATGCGGATGGCCTCTTCGCGCTCCATCGACTTCAGCTCTTGGTTCACCCGCTGGCGCGAGGCACCCAGCAACTGCGCCAGTTCTTCTTGCGCCAGTTGCAGGCCAATGCGCATTTCGTTGCCATTGGCGAGGCAGGGCACGCCGTAGCTGCGCACCAGGTGCAGCAACTGTTTGGCCAGCCGGGCGCGCAGCGGCAGCGTGTTGAGGTCTTCCACCAGCCCAAACAGGGTGCGGATGCGCCGCGCCTGCAAACGCATCAGCGCCTCGTACAGCTCTACATGCTGGCTGAGGATTTTTTGGAAGTCGTTGCGCGAGACGCACAGCAGCGAGGTCGGCCCGTGGGCATAGGCATCGTGGGTGCGCTGGTCGCCGTCGAACATGGCCACATCGCCAAACCAGACACCCGGCTCCACGTAGGTCAGGGTGATTTGCTTGCCCGAGAGCGATGTCGAGCTGACCCGCACCGCGCCCTTGGCCACCGCCGTCCATTCGCTGGGCGGGTCGCCACGGGCGACGATGAGGTCGCTGTCTTGGTATCGCTTGACGTAAGCGCATCGGAGAATGTCGTGCCGAAGTGAGGGGGAGAGGCTGCTGAACCAGCGACCACTGTTGATCGCTTCGCGTTCTTCCATTGTCAGAATCGGCTCATCCATAGACTGTCTTGTGAGTGACTGCATAGGCTGGGGCTTGTCACCACCGAGACCGGTGGGCAAGTGGGCAGTGGGTGGCGGTGGTTGCGGTGGTTGCCGTGATGGCGGTTGTGGTGGCTGTTGCGGTGGCTGTTGCGGTGGCTGGCTTGGGGCCGTCAGCGGTATTGCGCTGGGCGTTTGTCCAGAAAAGCGGCAATGCCTTCCCCCGCGTTGCGGTGGTGCAGGTTGCGCACAAAATGGTTGCGCTCCTGGGCCAGTTGGGTGTGCAGCGGTTCGCTCAAGGCATCGTTGCACAGCTCCTTGATGCTGGTCAGCGCATTCGGTGCGCGGGCATTGAGCTGTTCGCACAGGGCCAGCGCGTCGTCCAGCGCTGCGCCGCTGGCGCTCACCCGGTTGATGACACCGAGCTGGTGCAGCCGTTCGGCGCTGATGCGCTCACCACACAGCAGCAACTGCAAAGCGGTGGCGCGGGGCAGGGCACGCATCAGGCTCCAGGTGGCTCCGCCGTCGGGCGATAAGCCCACATTGCTATAAGCCATGACGAACACGCTGTTTTGTGCGGCCACCACCAAGTCGCAAGCCAAGGCCAATGAAAAGCCTGCCCCGGCGCAAGCCCCTTCCACCGCAGCCACCACCGGTTTGGGGAAGGTGCGGATGGTTTCGATCCAGTTGTGCAGCCCTTCAATGCTTTGCGCCTGCACCTCGGGCGGCTGCTGGCGGTTGGCCTGTAGCCGCGCCAAGTTGCCCCCGGCGCAGAAGTGCGCCCCTTCGCCGGTGATGACGACGCTGCGCACGTCGGGCTGGCTGGCGGCCACGTTCAGGGCTTCGACACCGGCGGCATACAGCTCTGGCCCCAGGGCGTTGCGGTGCGCGGGGTTGCTGATGGTGAGCACCAGCGTCTGCTCGTGGTGGTGGCTTTTTAGGCAGGCGGTCATGGGCTTATTCCTCTTCGTGGGTCAGGCTCAGGCCCAGCGCACCCCGGCGGCGCAGCCAGGGCGAGGGGCGGTAACGCGGGTCGCCGTACACCGTTTGCAGGTTGAACAAAATCTCCAGCACATTGGTCGGGCCAATGCGGTCGCCCATGGCCAGCGGGCCTTGCGGGTAGCCCAGGCCCAGCTGCACCGCCAAGTCCAGGTCTTGCGGCGTGCAAACGCCTTGCTGGCACATGTCGGCGGCAATGTTGACGATGGTGGCCACCACCCGCTGGGTGACGAAGCCGCCACTGTCGCGCACCACGCTCACGGCCTTGCCGTCGCGGGCCAACAGGGCATGGGCAGCATCGCGCATGTCGGGCCGGGTGGCGGGGTTGGTGGCCAGCACGCGGCGTTTGGTGGCGGCATCGTCCAGCATCATGTCAATGCCCACGGTGCGGGTGGCATCCAGCCGCTCCACGGCGGCCAGCGTGGTCACGTCCAGGCCCAGGGGGGCTACCAAAATCAGCGCGGCGCTGCTGGGGGCGGCGGCGGTTTCAATGCTGGCCCCCAGGTTCTTCAGCAGTTGGTAAATCTCGGCCCGGCGTGCCGCTTTGGGCGACACCCACACCGGCGGCATGGCAGCCACCACCGGCACCGCAGGCTCGGCGGGCACTTGGGCGGCACCGGCTTCGTACTTGTAAAAACCTTCGCCCACTTTTTTGCCCACCACGCCACCGGCCAAGCGCTGCGCGGTGATGACGCTGGGGCGGTAGCGCGGTTCTTCGTAATACTGGTGGTAAATCGATTCCATGACCGGGTGCGACACGTCCAGCGCGGTCAAGTCCATCAGCTCGAAGGGGCCTAAGCGAAAGCCCATTTGGTCTTTCAGGATGCGGTCAATGGTCGCAAAGTCGGCCACCCGTTCGCTGGCCACGCGCAGCGCTTCGGTGCCGTAGCCGCGCCCGGCGTGGTTGACGATGAAGCCGGGCGTGTCCTGGGCCGACACCGGCGTGTGGCCAAACTGGCGGGTGTAGTCGCTCAGTTGTTGGCAGACCTGCGGGCTGGTTTTCAGGCCCGCAATCACCTCGACCACCCGCATCAGCGGCACCGGGTTGAAAAAGTGGTAACCCGCCAGCTGGCCGGGGCGTTTCAGGGCCGCGCCAATGGCCGTGACCGACAGCGACGAGGTGTTGGTGGCCAGCACCGCGCTGGCTTGCACCAGGGCTTCTAGGTCGGCAAACAGGCGCTGCTTCACGTCCAGCCGCTCCACCACGGCCTCTACCACCAAGTCGCACGGGGCCAAATCGGCCAGCGCGCTGGCGATTTGCAGCCGGCCCTGGTAGGTGGCCAGTTGGTCGGCAGACAGCTTGCCCTTGCCGTGCAGCGTTTGCCAAGTGGTTTGCAGCGCCTGCTGTGCCGCAGCTGCCGCACCGGGCTGCACATCAAACAGCAGCACTTGGCTGCCCGCCTGCGCAGCCATTTGCGCAATGCCCCGGCCCATGGCACCGGTGCCCACAATGCCGACGGTATGAAAGATGGTTTGCATAACTTGTTGGTTTGAAAAAGAAACACCAAAAAAACCGTTGCCGGTTGGAAACCCTTGGATGGGGCGGGTATTTTGCTATTAGCACGGCCCGCACTTAGGCCGCTGGCGGTGCTGTGTGTCGCGTTTGAAGGGCTTTGGCTATCCGGCCCCGCTTCACCGTGGGTTTGGGCACCGGGCAGGGCAGGTGTTCAAACCAGCGGCGCACATCGTCCTCCATACACAGGCCGTGCATGTAGTTGTAAATGGCTTTGCGCAAGCCCTGGCCCAGCAGGTCGTGGTTCACGCCGCGTGGCATGGGCGTGGGGTCGATGAAGCCGATGTCGTTCTTGGCAAACCCCCCCGGTGGCAGCGGCAGCAGTTCAATGCCGTATTCCGCCGGGTTTTTGCCCACGGGTGAATGCACGGTGCAGGCAAAGCGATGGAAAAACCCGCTCTGGATGCAACCGGCCTCAAACAACTGGCGCACATATTCCAGCGCGTCCACCGTGTCTTGCAGCGTCTGCGTCGGAAACCCGTACATCAAATAGGCATGCACCAAAATGCCCGCGTCCGAAAAGCCTTTGGTCACCCGCGCCACCTGCTCCACGCTCACGCCTTTTTTCATCAGCGCCAGCAAGCGGTCGCTGGCCACCTCCAGGCCGCCGCTCATGGCAATGCAGCCACTTTGCGCCAGCAGCTCGGCCAGTTCGGGGCTGAAGGTTTTTTCAAAGCGGATATTGCCCCACCACGAGATCGGCAGTTGACGGCGCAGCAGCTCTTCGGCCAGCGCCTTCAGGGCTTTGGGCGGGGCGGCTTCATCGACAAAGTGAAAGCCGGTCTGCCCGGTTTCGTTCACGATGCGCTCAATGCGGTCAGCCAGCGTCTGGGCCGAGGCGGTTTCATAGCGCCCGATGTAGTCCAGGCTCACATCGCAAAAACTGCACTTCTTCCAGTAGCAGCCGTGGGCCACCGTCAGCTTGTTCCAGCGCCCATCGCTCCACAGCCGGTGCATGGGGTTGAGCATGTCCAGCAGGCTCAGGTATTTGTCCAGCGGCAAACCGTCCCAAGTGGGCGTGCCCACCTCTTCAAAAGGCACATCAGGCTCGGCGAAGTTGATGTAGCGCACGGTTCGCGCCTCCACGCCCGCTCCCCGCACCATCCCCTCTCCCCCTGGGAGAGGGTTAGGGTGAGGGCCTCCCCGATCTAAAACAAACGTCCGCTGCAAACGCTGCCGCCCGCGCTTGCCCTGCAAATGCTCAATCAGCGACAGCAGCGGGCGCTCGCCCGCGTCCAGCGTCACATAGTCCACAAAGTTAAACAAACGCGGCTCAGACAGCTCGCGCAGTTCGGTGTTCACAAAGCCACCGCCCAGCACAATGGGCGTGGCCGGTTGCCGCGCCTTGATGCTTTGCGCCATGCGCAGCGCCGCATACACCGAACCCGGAAACGGCACCGACAACAGCACCAGTTGCGGCTGGTGCCGGGCCAGCGCGGCCAGCGTCAGCTCGTGCAGCACATCGTCAATCAAGGTGGGGGCTGCGGCCAGCGCCTGGGCCAGTGGGTCAAAGCTGGGCTGGCTGCTGGCCAGCGATTCGGCATAGCGCACAAATTCAAAGCGCGCATCCACCGCATCGCGCAGCACATCGGCCAAGTCGTTCAAAAAGAACGTGGCCAGGTGCCGGGCTTTGTCTTGCACGCCCAAAGCACCAAAAGCCCAGGCCAGCGGGTCGCCACCCTCGTTCATGTCCGATGCCTCATACGCATCCAGCGCGGCAAAACGCGGGCCTTCGGGCAGCAGGCCACGGGCGGCCATGCGGTGCGCCAGCGTGCTGTCGCGCCCCTGCAAAAAGGCCACGGTGGGCAAGATGCAGCGCCGGTAGTCGTCAAACTGCGCCAGAAAAGCCTGCACGCTGGGGCTGCGCCGGGCTTTGGGCAGGGCTTGGGCACGCGCCCGCACGGCATCCAGCCCGCTGGGGGTGAACAGTTTCAATACCAAGGCCAAAGCCAAGTCTTCTTGCACCGCGTCGATGCCACGCGAGCGCAAAAAGCCAGTCAGGTAAGCGGTGGACGGGTAGGGCGTGTTGAGCTGCGTCATCGGCGGGATGAGGCTGAGCACGCGGAAATGTGGGTCAGTCATACGCCCGATTGTGTCGGCAACTGCTGTGCCCGACGCGGATAATCCCGCGCCATGACGCACGAACTGCCCCCCCTGCACTGGCTGAACAACACCTTGCTGGACGACGGATTCATCCGCCAAAAGGCCGACGAACTGAGCGCCCAGCCCATTCCCTGCGATTTGGAGCGCTGGTTGCAGCAGCAGTTTGATGCCGCCACTCTGGCCCAGCGCAACGAAGCGCAGCTGGAAGAAAAATTCATTGCGCCCCTGCTGGCCCAGCTTGGCTGGACCAAGGCTTACCAAGTGGGTATCACGGTGCAGGGCAAATTTGCCAAGCCCGACTATTGTTTGATGCTGCACCCCGAGCAGGAAAACGCGCTGATTGCCAGCCCAGAGCAGCGGTTCATTACCGCCATTTGCGAATGCAAAGCCTGGGACAAGCGGCTGGACACCGGCAAGGCCGACCCCAAAGACAACCCACACCACCAGTTACAGGGCTACCTGAGCACCCTGCGGGTGCGCTTTGGCTTCCTGACCAATGGCCGACGCTGGCGGGTGTACGACACCGACAAGATCACCGCCCGCAAAACCTACATGGAATTTGATCTGGAAACCATCTGCGCCCTGCCCGCAGGCCCAGAGAAAACCCAGGCGCTGGCCCTGTTCGCCTTCTTTTTTGGCCGCAACACCTACCTGCCCCCAGCCGACGACGCACAGCACAGCCCCATGGTGCAAGCCATTGCCGCGTCCGCAGACTTCACATGGGCGGTAGAGGAAAACCTGAAAGCCGTCATTTACGGCTATGCGGGCGAAGATTCGGTGTTTGAAATCATGGGCCGCGCCATCGTGCAGACCAGCCCCGATGCCAGCTTGGACGAGGTGTACGAAAACAGCGTGGTGCTGCTGTTTCGCCTGCTGTTCGTGGTGTACTTTGAAGACAAAAACGCGCCGCTTTTGCAGGCCCACCCGTTTTACCAGCGCTACAGCCTGGCCCAGTTGTATCAGTGGTTGCGCAGCCAGAGCGCCGACCGCGATGCCCTGCACGATGGGGTCTATACCCTCAAGCAGTTGTTTGCCAGACTGGACCAAGGGGCCGAGGACATTGACATACCGCTGTTCAACGGCGGCCTGTTTGACCCCCAGCGTGCCCCGCTGTTGCTGAAGCCAAAAATGTTCAACAACGCCACGCTGCGCCAGCTGCTGGAAAAACTGCTGTTCAAAACCCAACGCGGGCAAACCCTGTTCAACGCCCGACGCGACTTTAAAAGCATGAGCGTCACCCACCTGGGGCGCATTTACGAAGGGCTGCTCGAATTCCGCTTCGAGCGAGCCCGCGAGTCGGCGGTGTACCTGGAATTTGAAAGCGCCGCCACCAAGGGCAAAGTGGTAGAAGCCTACTTTGACACTTACGACGCAGCCCTGATCCGGCGCGAAAAAGGCTTTCGCGCTCTGCGCGAAATTCCGGTGCAAAAAGGCGAGGTGTTCCTAAAAAGCGCCAGCAACTCGCGCAAAACCACCGCCAGCTACTACACCGAACCCACCCTGTCGCAGCCCTTGGTAAAAGCCGCCATTGACCGCGCCCTGCACAACGCCCAAGCCCGCAGCCAAGGAGCCGCCAGCACAGCCACGCCCGCCAGCCATGCCGATGGCCGGGCCTTCATGACCCTGAAAATTCTGGACAACGCCTGTGGCAGCGGCCATTTTTTGGTAGAAGCCCTGGCCTACCTGACCGACCTGGCGCTGGCCCGGCTGGACACCGACCCGGTGCTGCAACAACTGGTGGGCGAAGAGCGCAGCAAAATGGCCCAAGCCCTGCGCCCGCTGAACCTGAGCTTTGAGCCCGAAGACGCGCAAATCTTGAAACGCGCCCTGCTCAAGCGCTGCATTTTTGGGGTGGACTTGAACCCTTTTGCCGTCGAGCTGGCCCGCCTGTCGCTGTGGATGGACAGCTTCATTTTTGGCACCCCGCTCTCGTTCATTGAACACCATGTGCAGCACGGCAATTCCCTCATGGGGGCCAGCGTGCAAGACTTCATGGCATTCAACGCCACCGAAGCCCGCCAGCACGACATGTTTGTGCAAAACCTGGGCGCACGTTTTGACGAACTGCGCACCGTGATGCACACCCTAGATGCCATGCGCGACACCACCGCGCAAGAGGTCGAACAGTCCAAAGCACTCTGGAAGCAGCAAATTGCGCCCAAGCTGCGCCTGCTCTCGCGGGCACTCAGCTTTATCTGCACGGGCCGCGCCATGCTGGCCGAAGGCAAGCCGCAAGACTGGGAAGCGCTGAAGAAAACCCCCGACATCCTGAGCCAGCTGTTTGACGAACGCCCCGACACCAGCCCCGCCCTGAAGCAGGTTGAGGACTACGCCCGCCGCTACCGCTTCTTCCATTTTGAGGTGGCCTTCCCTGAAGCCTTTGCCAGCACCACCAGCACCACCACCCTCGCCAACGGGGCGGCAGACAGCCACAACGGCTTTGATGCCGTGGTAGGCAATCCGCCGTGGGACAAAACCAAGTTTTCTGATGCCGACTTCTTCCCGCAGTACCACAGCAACTACCGCAGCCTGAAAAACGCTGACAAAGCCGCCGTGCAGGCCCGCCTGCTCTCCAGCCCCCACATTGCCCAAGCCTACGAAGCCAGCAAGCGCGAGATGGACGTGGCCAACCAGTACTACAAAGCCGCCTACCCCCTGAACCGGGGCACCGGCGACGGCAACCTGTTCCGCTTCTTCGTCGAACGCAACCTGGGCCTGCTGACCGAGGGCGGCAACCTGTGCTACGTGCTGCCCAGCGCCCTGATGTTTGAAGAGGGCTCCACCCTGCTGCGCCAGCACATCTTCAACCACTGCCAGATGCCGTTTTTCTGGAGCTTTGAGAACCGCAGCGGCCTGTTCCCCGACGTGGATTCGCGCTACAAATTTGCCCAAATGCAAATCGTCAAAACCCCGCCCGAACCCGCTGCACAGCCGCCGGGGGCTGTCATTGACACCGCGTTTTACCTGCTGAGCACCACCGAACTGCGCGACCCCGCCCGCCACATTGCCTACCCGCTGGCCACCGTGAAAATGCTCTCACCCGAGCACTGGTCGCTCATGGAACTGCGCGACCAGGCAGACCTGCCCATTTTGCAAAAGTGCTACCAAGCCTTTGCGCCGCTGTCGCCAGATTGGTTGGACTTCCGCAACGAGCTGCACATGACGGCGGACAAAGCCCTGTTCCTTGAAAAACCGGCACCCGGTCTGCTGCCTTTGTACGAAGGCAAGATGATTTGGCAATACACCCACAGGCTCAGTCCCCCGCAATACTGGTTAGACCCCGTGGCCTTTGACGAACGCATGCACAGCAAAGAGCTGTACCGCATGGCGCAAGACCTGGGCGTGCCCCGCGCCGACGTGGCCCAGCATGCCGATGCCGTGCATTACGACCGCGAATATGTGCGCCTCGGGTTTCGGGAAATTGCCAGCGATACCAACGAACGCAGTGTGATTTTTGCGCTGCTGCCCAAAAACATTGGTTACGGCCATACCCTGTTTGTCAACAGCGCAAAAACCTATCTGCTCCATGAAAACGGGCAGCTTGAAACCCGCGCCGTTTCCCCGCTGCGCTTGCTGTTTGCGCTGGCGTGGTTCAACAGCTTGCCTGTGGACTGGCTGGCGCGTTTCATGATTCAAATTCACATCAGCAAAACCTACCTCTACCGCCTGCCCATGCCGCAGCCCACAGACGAGGACATCCGCAGCAACCCCGTTTACAGCCAACTGGCCAAAAACGCGCTGCTGCTCACCCTAGCCGCACCCAGCCCCACCGGTAGCCGCCCCGCCTGGGACGACTTTGCCGAACTGGCCCCGCTGTTCCAAGTGCAGCGCAGCCACCTGCCCACCACCGCCAAAGCCTTCGACCGCCTGCGCGCCCAAAACGACCAATTGGTCGCCCAAGCCTACGGCATCAGCCCGCCCGAGCTGGCCCACATGCTGAGCAGCTTCAAAGTCATGGCCAGCAAACGCCCCGAATACGTAGCCCTGCTGCTCAACCCGCCGGATTGACGCGCTATCTGTGCATTCACACCCACCCCTTCAACGCCGTGCCTTCGCTCCCTCTCCCGCCCGCGAAAGAGGGCAGGGCTGAGGGTGTCTTGCCCCTTCCCCCACTGGGGGAAGGTTGGGATGGGGGCAAGCGCCAGCAAGCGAGCTGCACCGGCCCGTGCAGCGCGGGCCGGTGGGAGAAAGCGAAAAAATAAAATACTCAAAACGAGGAGATAAAGGTTTTCAGGGCTTGTCGCTGAGGCCAAGGTGTGGGCATAATGAAACCAATGACGGGGATGAAAGCAACAATCCCCTATAGCGAAAAATTACACGCCAACGCTGCGGCGGGGCGGCGGTTCAGTTCAACGGGGTTTATCCGCCGTGAATGATGTGTTGGCTTTGGTTGGCTTTGTTTGTGCGGCGGATAAACGCTTAGTGTTAGAGCTTCAAACGAGCTGTCGAACGTAGTTTTACTTACTCATAGGAGATGTCATGGAAACAAAGATTTTGTTCGTTGATCAAGTCAGCCTGCACTTTGGCTTTAGCAATCCGCCTGTTATGATTTTGGGCGCATCTGGCAGAGTTCCAACATCAGGTTGGAGTAATGGCGTTCTTGTTCCGAGGGTTTATATCACTCCTCCTCAAGACGGAATCTGGGACTTTGATTTCATAGCAACAGCACCAGAGCCAAATCAGCTTGTCCTTCAAAAGATTACAGAGATAACTTCAAAAGCCTTTGTTAGTCATTTACCAAAATGGTTTCTAGGAGCGAGGGTTCACTCCTCAACGAATAGCCTCACAAACGATGACAACAGTTCGTCAGAACAATCTGGATTAAAGGTTACAACTTCTGGTAGCGCAGACAACTTCCCTTGGGTACTGCCACAGGGGCCGATAGATGGATTTCCGTGGTTGATTGCCGATCTCGCAGAGGCTTCACCAAGAAATCAATCTCAAAAACTTTCAGATGAACTGGCAAAGGAACTAATAGGCAACAGTGTTCGCGTCTACCACGAAGGCGATGCAGTTACTAAAGATTACAGAAAAGATAGATTCAATGTCATCCTATCAAAAGAAAATGACACAATCGTGAGTGTCTATTTTGGGTAATAGCCCTGCCCTTTCAAGGTGGTATATGAATATCAATGGGTTGTAAGTGGCGTTTCACGCATTGCGGAATATTTTCCCTTGATAATTAATCGGTTGATTCTTGCATCGAGTTGTTTCAAGGTGGAGAGAAACATAAATAGGACTTACGCAGACATGCAGCATTTTCTCATATCGTGAAAATTTTGAGGCGCTTGTGCTTGTAAGCTGTTGATTTTTATAAATTCGATTGATTTCTAATACTTCCTTTGCGTAAGTCCTAATAAATAAAATCAATAGCTTAGAGTGTATAAAATATAGATTTATGTAAGAAAGCATCGTTTAGGAAAATTCTGCAAAACCCTGTTCTGTAAAATTTTGGTCTATATAAATCAATAAATTAAAAGTGCAAATTCTCTGAAAAATGGGGTTTTGCAGACCTTCCCTAGGTATGTCATTGATGGGTACTTTTCAGGTGTTCTCTAGCTAAATCAAAGACTTGGCGATGTGACGTTCTTTTTTGTCACCTTGAAATCGACCGTCCGGTAGTGTGAGAGAGATAGGCCGTAATGTTTCTTAAAATCTCGAATATACATTTTCTTTAGCATCAACATAAGGAGAAATACATGACGAAATATAAGTATCTATATCGAGATAATGTTGTTCCAGAGAAATCGACGAGCAGCACATTTCTCAGCCTTAACATGGAGGCGGTACCGACAACTTTGTATGTTAGGGAAAATCAAAAGAATACGACTGCTCAGTTTCAAAAGTCATTTCGGTCAGCGATAGAGCAACTAATTGAATCTGGTTCATATAGTCGGCTCGTAAACATTCATGCCGACATGAGTCACCGCATGCACACTATGCGGGGTATGGGGCCAGTCGGGTCACTGCGATTTTTGCCATGGCACCGCGCGTATTTACAAAAGCTGGAAATAGAGCTTCGTCTGATTGATCCTAAGCTCTATATCCCTTATTGGGATTGGACTATGGATCAGAAAATTCCCGACTGGCTATCTGACTTCATGCCGGATGGTGTTACCGACAGTCGCGGTAGGTTAATTCAAATATCTCGCGAACCTGGAAATCAAGATGCGCCGATGCTTCCGTCCAAGTTCGACATATCTGCCGTTCAACAAAACAAGACGTATCTGGACTACACGCTAGCATTAGAAGGTGCGCGACCTTACGGTGCCCACAACCAAGTTCACGTTTGGGTAGGTGGAACAATGTCACAAGTTCCAGTAGCTCCTGCGGATCCAATATTTTGGATGCACCATTGCTTCTGCGACAAACTCTGGCATGAATGGCAAATTCAGAATCCAGATCAACAACCCAAGCTCGCTGGGTCTGATGGGGTACTTGATCCATGGCCTGACACTGTGACCGATGTCGAGAGCATCAAATCTCTAGGATATGGGTACAAATAGGTCTAACAACGCCATCAACTCGGACGGGCAAAAGCGCCGCTTCGCTCTGTTTTTGCCCGCCGGTTATGGTCAGCGTTAGGGAAGGTCTGCAAAACCCCATTTTTCAGAGAATTTGCACTTGTAATCCATTGATTTATATAGACAAAAATTTTACAAAACAGGGTTTCGCAGAGGTTCCTTAGCTGCACTAAACCCCCACCAAACAACCATCCCCACAGCTGCTTCATTCCCCACCCCAGCCCCCAGCCCTGCGGGGCTGGGGGCCAGCCCTGCATCACACCGCGGGTGCAGGCAGCACGCTGCGGGTGTTGCGGGTTTGGGCTTGCCACTGCGCCACATGCCCGGCCAGTTGGTGCGCGGTGATGGCCGATAGCGTCCAGCCCAGGTGGCCGTGGCCGGTGTTGTAGAACACGTTGGCGCGTTGGCCAGCGCCTACGCGGGGCAGCATGTCGGGCATCATGGGGCGCAGACCGGCCCAGGGTTCGGCGCGGCGGGTGCTGATGCCGGGGAAGCACTGGTTCACCCAGTCCACCAGCGGGCGGATGCGGTCGGCGCGGATGTCAAAGTTGTAGCCGTTGAACTCTGCTGTGCCCGCTACCCGGAAGCGGTCAACGCCTAAGCGGCTGGTGACGAGTTTGGTGGCATCGTCCAGCAGGCTGACCGTGGGGGCTGCCGCTTGGCTGGCGGCATCGTTCAAATGCACGGTGATGGAATAGCCCTTCACCGGGTACACATTGAGCCGGTCGCCCAGTTGCGCCGCCAGTTCGCGGCTGCGCACCCCGGCGCACACCACCACCGCATCGGCCTCTAGGGTTTCGCCGCTTTCCAGTTGCACGCGGGCGGTTTGGCCGTTGCTGCTGACGCTGCGCACGGTTTGGCCGGTGCGCAATTGCACGCCCAGGCGCTCGCAGGCCAGGGCCAGGCCGTAGGTGAATTTGTGAATGTCGCCGGTGCTGTCGCTCTCGGTGAAATAGCCGCCGTAAAACTGGCCTTGCAGCGTGGGTTCAATGGCGCGCATTTCGGTGGGCGTGACGGCACGGCGCTCTAAGCCGCCAGCGGCCAGTAGCTTGGAGACTTCGCCCGCGTGGTCAAAACCTGCCTTGTCGCGGTAGATGTGCAAAATGCCTTCGCGTTTGTGGTCAAAGTCAATGCCCTCGGCTTGGGCCCAGGCAAACAGGTGCTGGCGGGCTTGAATGGCTAGGCGGGCGGTGGCGATGGTGTTGTCGCGGTATTTGGGGATGTTGGCCACGAATTCGGCCATCCAGCTCAGCTTGTGCCAGCTGGGTTTGGGGTTCATCAGCAAGGGCGCGTCGTTTTTGAACATCCACTTAATGCCCTTGATGAGGGTGGACGGGTGCGTCCAGACCTCGGCATTGGATGCGGACAACTGCCCGCCGTTGGCATAGCTGGTTTCCATGCCGGTGTAGCGGTGCTTTTCAATCAGGGTGACGCGGTGGCCTTGTTGGGCCAAGGCGTAGGCGCTGGTCACGCCGGTGATGCCGCCGCCAATGACGATGAGGTGGGTTTGTGCCATGGTGAATCTCTTGTGAAAGCCGTCCAAACAGAAAGACACGGCCCACACACCTTGTGCCGACCATGACCCCCTCTGTTTGGAACCTGAGAGATTCACCCGCACGCGGCTGGCGCACGGGCTTGCTCCTGCGGTGGGCCTGGGGACGAATCCGGGCCACTCTTCAGAGTGTTGAAAGCGTGTCAATCGGTCCTTTTGCCTGAGAGTTTCCGGGGCGGTTGCTCCTTCGGCGCTGGCCTATAAGGGCCAGTCTCTCCCGATTGACGGCTGGATTGTCGTTGAAGCTAGCGCATCCACTGCACCAAAACCAGGCTGATGGCAGGGAAAAGCACCAGCACGCCCAGGCGCAGCAAGTCCACCGCCATGAACGGCACCAGCCCCCGGAAGATGGTGCCCACCGGCACCTTGGGCAGGTTGGCTTTGAGCACGAACACATTCATGCCCACCGGCGGGGTGATGAGGCCAATCTCGGTCAGTACCACCACGATGATGCCGAACCACACCAGATCAAAGCCCTGCGCCACCAGCGTGGGCATGAACAGCGGCACAAAAATCAAGATGATGGCCATGGAATCCATGACACAGCCCAGCAGCAAGAACACCACCAGAATGGCCAGCAAAATGCCCGTGCGCGACAGGCCCGAGCCCTCGACCGTGCCCAGCAAGGCATCGGCCAGCCCCGAAAAGCTGATGAACTGCGAAAACAGCATGGCCCCAAACAGCACCACATACAGCATGACCGAGGTGTAGGCGGTTTCCTGCATCACCTCGGCAAAGCGGCCCCAGCTCAGGCGGCGCTGTACCCAGGCAATCAGCAGCGCCACCCCGGCACCAATGCCACCGGCCTCGGTGGGGGTGAACCAGCCCAGGTACAGCCCGCCAATGATGAGCACAAACACCGCCACAAACGGCCACACACCGGCCAGCGACTGCCAGCGTTCTTGTGCCGTACCGGCCTGACCGCGTGGCGCATGTTCGGGCTTGAACACCGCAATCAGGTAGATCACGCCCATGTACATGGCCAAGCCCAGCAGGCCGGGCAGCACACCGGCAATGAACAGCTCGCCAATGTTTTGCTGGGTCAAGATGCCGTAAATCATCAAGATGATGGACGGCGGAATCAGAATGCCTAGCGTGCCCCCGGCAGCAATGGTGGCCGAGGCCAAGCGCTCCGAATAGCCGTACTTTTGCATGCTGGGGTAAGCCACCTTGGCCATGGTGGCCGCGGTGGCAAAGCTGGAGCCGCACACCGCGCTAAAGCCCGCACAAGTCACCATGGTGGCCAGTGCCAGCCCGCCGCGCACCCCGCCCAAAAAGGCGTTGGCGGCGCGGAACAGGTCTTCCGAAATGCCGGTGCGCGACAGCACATTGCCCATCAAGATGAACAGCGGCACCACGGCCAGGTCGTAAGAAAACACCGCTTCCGACAAGGTCATGGGGATGAGTGTGCGGGCCACATCAAAACTGTTGATGGCCGTGATGCCGCCCAGCGACACCGTCAGCAGCGCAATGCCCAGCGGCACCCGCAGCAGGGCCAGCAGCAGCACCAGGCTGAGTCCAATCAAACCGATGGTCATGGGGTGGCTCCTTCTGTGGTGATGTCAGATTGGGGTGCAGCGGTCAACAAGGCCAGCACGGCGGCCAGGGCGGTGGTGGTGGCGATAAAGGCATACATCCAGTGCCGCGGGATGTTCAGCGCTGGGCTGACTTCGTTGATCTGTTGGGCCTCGCCCACGGCCACGCCGTATTCCCAGGCAACCAGCCCCAGCACGGCGGCTATCAGCACATCCACCGCCTTGTGCCACACGCGCCACTGCGGGCGCAGCAGCCAGTGGTCCAGCAGGTCAATGCTCAGGTGGCCGCGCTGGGCCGTCAGCAGGGGCAGCCCGCTAAAAATGATGAGTGCCATCAGGTGCTCGGTGATGTCGTTGGCACCAAACACCGGCGTGTTCAGCAGCCGCCGGCCCAGAACGTCCGCAAACGTCAGGGCCACCATGGCCGACAGCAGCACCACCAACAGCAGGCCCACGCCGTGCTGGGTGCGTTTCAAAAAGGCTTGCATGGCCTGTGTCTCTTGTGAAGTTGTGGGGGCCGGGGCTTTAGCGGGCCAGGCTCTTGTACTGCTGTTCGTAGTAGCCCACCATGGCCCCTACGTCTTTCACGCCGAACGACGGGCCTTCGGCCTGCAAGTCTTTCAGCATGGCACCGCGCACCCGGCTGATGTTGCTCAGCAGCGTCTGGTCGGGCTGGGCAAACTTGTGGCCGTTGGCGCGCAGCGTGGCTTCGGCAGCCTTGTTTTGCTTGTCAAACTCTTGGCCCCAGCGGCGCGACAGCGCCTCGCCCGACACCTTCAGCAGCGCTGCTTGGTCAGCCGCCGACAGGCTTTTGAACTTGGCCTCGTTCATGGCAATGAAAAAGGTCGCGTCGTACAGGCCACCGGGAATGATGGTGTGGTTCTTCAGCTTGCCGTCCAGCCGGAAATTCACCACCGACTCCAGGGCATGCAGCGAGGCATCAACCACCCCGCCTTCCAGCATTTCATAGGCCTTGGTGCCCGGCCCGGCCACGGGAATCGCGCCCAAGTCTTCCAGCAGTTTTTTCTGAATGGGGCCACCCATGCGCACCTTTTGGCCCTTCAGGTCGTCGGGCGTGTCAATCACCTTGGTGGGGTGGTGAAACTGCCCGCCACCCAGCATGCCCGTGCCCAGCAGCGTCACGCCCTTGAAGGCTTCGTTGCTGGCCAAAAACTGGGTGTAGGTGCGCCACAGCGCCACCGACGAAGCCTCTGAGCTGCTGCCCATCATGGGCAGTTCGGCAAACCACACATGCTTGAAGCGCTCGGGCTCGTAGGTGAAATTGCCCCAGGTGATGTCGGCCACGCCCTTGCGCGCCAGTTCCCAATGCTGGGCCGGTGCGCCCACCGCCTTGGGCAGCAGGTTGATCTTCACCCGGCCTTCGGTGGCTTTTTCGACATCGGCCATCCAGGGCTGCAAAATGTCCTTCACCACATAGTGCGTGGGCGGCACCCAGCTCGACATGGTCAGGGTGGTTTGCGCTTGGGCGGTACTGCCCAGGCTCAAGGCGGCCAGAGCGGCAGCGGCGGCCAAGCTGCGGATGCGAATGCGGGCGTTCAGGGGCTGTGTCATGGTTTGTCTCCGGTGGGGGTTCGTCGGTAGTGGGTAGTTGGGAGAGGGGAGGGGGTAGTCAGGATTCGGGGGCCAGCAGCTCGTGTACCAGCGCCACCCAGTAGGCGGCACCGGGGCCGATGTTGTGGTCGTTGAAGTCGTAAGCCGGGTTGTGCACCATGCAGGCACCGGGCTCGCCGTCGCTGCCGTTGCCAATGAACAGGTAGCAGCCCGGCACCCGCTCCAGCATGAAGGCAAAGTCTTCGCTGCCGGTCAGCATCGCGCCGTGGGGGTTCACTTGTTCGGACGGGAAATGCTTTTGCGCCACCGCCAGGGCGCGTGCGGTCTGCGCGGCATCGTTCACCAGCACCGCGTAGCCGGGCCGCCAAGCAATGTCGGCCCGCACGCCAAAGCTTTGCGCCTGCTGCTCAATCAGCGCCTTGAAGCGCTGCTCCATGCTGCGCCGCACCTGCGGGTCTAGGGCGCGCAGGCTCACCTCTAGCCGGGCGGAGGCCGGAATCACGTTGTTGGCCTCGCCCGCATGCACCGCACCCACCGTGACGACCGCCGGTTGCAGCGGGTCCACATGGCGCGACACCAGCGTCTGCAAAGCCATCACGATGGACGCTGCCGCCACCACCACATCGGTGGCCTTGTGTGGCATGGCCCCATGCCCGCCCACGCCGTGCAGCGTGACGGTGGCGTAGTCCGACGAGGCCATGGTCGGCCCACTGCGAAACACCAGTTGCCCCTGCGCAATGCCTGGCATGTTGTGCATGGCAAAAATCGCATCGCACGGAAAACGCTCAAACAGCCCGTCTTCCATCATCTTCAACGCGCCACCGCCACCTTCTTCGGCAGGCTGAAAAATCAGGTTCAGCGTGCCGTCAAAACCCCCGTGCTCGGCCAGTTGCTGCGCTGCTGCCAGCAGCATGGCGGTGTGGCCGTCGTGGCCGCAGGCATGCATCACGCCATGCTGGCAACTGGTCCAGGCCGCACCCGTGGCCTCCACAATGGGCAGCGCATCCATGTCAGCCCGAATGCCTAAGCTGCGCCCCGATGTGCCCCGGCGCAACTGCCCCACCACCCCCGTGCCACCCAGCCCGGTGCTCACCGCATAGCCCCAGCCGCGCAGCTTGTCGGCCACCAGGGCGCTGGTGCGGTGCTCGTCAAAAGCCAGTTCGGGGTGGCGGTGAATGTCACGGCGCAGCGCCACAAAGCTCTCCAGCGCCTCATTGCTCAAACGTTCCAAGGCAGATTCTCCGGGTAGGGCTTCAAAACAAGCACTGAAATGCTTTTTTTGAATCGGTTGATGAACTTTGCTGCATGTTAAAAAACCGACACAACAAAGTCCAATGCATTGAAAATCAACAACCCATAACTTTGACTAGGGGTTTCGCATGACACTGGTACAACTGAGGCATTTCGTGCTGCTGGCCGACGCGGGCTCGTTTGTGCAGGCATCGGCCCTGCTGTTCCTGACCCAGCCCGCGCTCAGCCGCAGCATCCAGGGCCTAGAAGAAGAACTGGGTGCGCCCCTGTTTGACCGGGTAGGCCGCCGCATTGAACTCACCCCGTTTGGCCAAGAAGCCTTGCAGCGTGCCCGCCGCCTGCTGGCCGATGCCGAAGCCCTGAAGCAAACCGGGCGCGGCCTGCATGCGGGCCTGATGGGCAGCTTGCGCGTGGGCCTCAGCTCCGGCCCTGGCGCGCTGCTGTCCACCCCGCTCATGCTGCACATGGCACAGCACCACCCGCGCCTGCACCTGCAAATCTCGCGCGGCAATACCGCCGTGCTGATGGACGAACTGCGCGACCAGCACCTCGACGCGCTGGTGGTGGACGCACGCTCGGTGCGCCCCTCCACCGACGTGGCCGTGTCGCAGGTGTTTGAACTGGCCGCTGGCTTTTTGGTACGGCCCGAACACCCGCTGATACAGCGCGGCGGCCCCGTCAGCATTGACGAAGCCCTGGCCTACCCGGTGGCATCCACCCCCCTGAGCGACGAAGTGGCCCGCATCCTCATCAGCCGCTACGGCCCACAGGCCAACCCCGACGACATGGTGACCCTGCGCAGCGACGAAACCCTGAGCCTGGTCGAAGTGGCGCGGCACAGCAACGCCATCGTGCTCACCGCCAACGCCGCCGCCCCCGGCCTGCTGGCCCTGCCCATGACCCCCGCCCTAGAAGCCACCGCCCGCTTCGGCCTCGTCACCCTAGCCCGCCGCCAAGAAGCCCCCGCGCTGCGCATCTTGCGCGAGCAACTGCCGCTGTGGGTGCGGGGGTTTGGGGTGGGGTAGAGTGGCTTCTTCTTGGTTTACCAAAACAGTGTCTCGTTCGAATTATTTTAAAATTGTGAAAAATTTATAAATCAATACCATGAATAAGATCAGCCAAGTTAAGCAACTGGTTTGCGAGATCAACCGTTTGCACAACGAATTTTCCAATGATTATTTTGAGACTGGAAAAATCGAGAAAATCAATTTATCCAGAACCATCCGGCATGTGCCTGCACCCCATATCTATCGGTACCGGCTGACTTTGCACGAAAGCATCAACGATTACCTGATGACTGCCAATATTGATATTAAATACTTTTACCGTGTCAAAACCCGTGAGAGTATTGATGACAAAATCGAGCGCTTTGCAAGCCGAGAAAATCAATACCCGGTTCACAACTGGTTGAACGATATTTTTGGCGCACGCATTGTGCTCGATGCGGATGAAATAGAAGCTGTCACCAACCTACTTGATGAATGGCAAGAAACCCTGGGCCTGAAAAATTGGTATTTCCGTGAGACGGGCGGCTATCGTGGTCTGCATGTTTACTTCAAAAACAAAAGTAACTTTTATTTTCCATGGGAGCTGCAAATTTGGGATGCGAAAGACATTCAGAGCAATATCCAGAACCATGAAAAGTTCAAGCGCAACTTTGTGTAATTAGAACCCGACCACCCACGGACCCAAGCCCATGACTGTCACGCTCAACAAGCAGGAAATTCTCAACCGCGCCTACGCCTACATGAAGGAATACGCCAACGCCGACTATGAAATGGGCGAGGCGCAGAACTTCATTCGGGACCTCTGCGATGTGTTCGGCTTCTCGCACAAACGCATGGTCAGCTTTGAGCAGCGGGTCAAAAAACTCGACGGCAAGCGGGGTCGCATGGATGGTTTCTATCCCGGCAAGCTGCTGATTGAAATGAAATCGCGCGGTGCAGACCTGGATGCTGCCTACATTCAGGCCACCGGCTACCTAGCGGGCCTGTCGGATGCGGAGCTGCCCGCCTACATCTTGGTGAGCGACTTTGAGCACATGCACCTGCACAAGCTGGACGGCAAAACGCCCCCGATCAAGCACCGGCTGAGCGACTTTGCCCAGCACCTGGATGCCTACCTGTTTCTGGCCGGTTTTGAAACCCAGGCCCAGGCCGAACAAATGGCCGTGAACGAAGATGCCGCCCGCAAAATTGCCGCGTTGCACGATGCCATGCGCCAAGGCGACTACAACGGCCCCGACCTGGAACGCTACATGGTGCGGCTGCTGTTTTGCCTGTTTGCCGACGACACCGGCATTTTTGAAGTGAACGGCGCGTTTGCCACCTACATTCGCCAGCACACCCAGCCCGACGGCAGCGACCTCGACGGCAAACTGCAAAACCTGTTTGACACCCTGAACCGGCCCGAAACCAAACGCCCCAAAAGCCTGCCGCCCGAATTGCGGGGGTTTCCGTACATCAACGGCAGCGTGTTTGAAGGCCAATTAGACCGCTGCTATTTTGATGGCCCAACCCGCACCCTGCTGCTGAGTTGTGCCGAAGATTTTGACTGGTCGCAAATCAGCCCCGCTATTTTTGGCTCGCTGTTTCAAGCCGTCATTCACCACGACGACGAGGGCCTGAAAGCCAAAAGCAGCAAACGCCGCGAACTCGGCGCGCACTACACCAGCGAAACCAACATCTTGCGCGTCATTCGCCCGCTGTTTCTGGACGCATTGAGCACCGAATTAAAAGCCGCACAACGCAGCGAAAAAGCCCTGGATGCCTTTTTAGACAAACTGCGCCGCCTCATGTTTTTAGACCCGGCCTGTGGTTGTGGCAATTTCCTGGTCATTGCCTACCGCGAAATTCGCCGACTGGAATTGGAAGCCGTTGAAGCTCGGCTGCGCATTCAGCAGAAAAAACGTACCGTCAGCGCCACGCTGGACGCGAAACAATTCGAGCACATCCGCTGCGATGTTCACCAGTTTCACGGCATTGAAATTGAACCCAGCGCCGCCCACATTGCCACCGTGGCCCTGTGGTTGACCGACCACCAAGAAAACCAGCGCGCCAGCATGGCGCTGGGCGGCAACTTCAACCGCCTGCCGCTGGACAAAAAAGCCAACATCGTCTGCGCCAACGCCCTAAGCACCGATTGGGCCAGCGTGCTGCCGCCCGCGCTGTGCGATTACGTCATTGGCAACCCGCCGTTTGTCGGGGCCAAATTCATGAGCGACGCACAGCGCGCCGACGTGGCCCAAGTGTTTGGCCTATTGCCCAATGCGGGCCTGTTGGACTTTGTGGCCGCTTGGTACGTGAAAGCCGTGCCCTACATCAAAGCCCACCCCGCCTGCCGCGTGGCCTTTGTGTCCACCAACAGCATTACGCAGGGCGAGCAAGTGGGCGTGCTCTGGAGCTGGATGCTGGCGCAGGGCGTTCGCATTCAATTTGCGCACCGCACCTTTCAATGGAGTAACGATGCCAAAGGCGTGGCGGCGGTGCATTGCGTCATCGTCGGCTTTGGGCTGCAAGACCTGCCGGGCAAAACGATTTACCAGTACGACGACATCAAAGCCGAGCCGCTGGCCGTGGCGGCGAAAAACATCAACCCGTATTTGGTGGATGCGCCTGATGTGGTGCTGCCCCGGCGCGGTAGCCCTTTGTGTGATGTGCCCGAAATTGGCATTGGCAACAAGCCCATAGACGGCGGGCATTACCTGTTCACCACCGAAGAAAAAGCCGAATTCCTGAAACTTGAACCCAAAGCCGAACGCTATTTCCGCCGCTGGCTGGGGGCGGACGAGTTCATTAACGGCTGGGAACGCTGGTGCCTCTGGCTGGGCGATTGCCCGCCCGCAGAATTGCGCGCCATGCCCGAGGCCATGAAACGGGTGCAAGCGGTGAAAGCTTTGCGCCTAGCCAGCAAAAGCGCCCCGACCCAGAAACTGGCTAATATGCCGACGCGATTTCACGTTGAGAACATGCCCAGCGATCCGTATTTGTTCATTCCAAGAGTTTCGTCGGAAAAAAGACCATTTATTCCTATGGGCTATATCGAGTCCACGACGCTTACGGGTGACACTGCTCATGTTGCACGTCATGTTGAAGTCTTTCACTTCGGCATTCTTACCAGCACCATGCACAACGCCTGGGTTCGCGCCACTTGCGGTCGGCTCAAAAGCGATTTCCGCTATTCCAAAGACATCGTTTACAACAACTACCCCTGGCCGCAAACCCCCAGCGACAAGCAGCGAGAAGCCATTGAAACCGCCGCACAAGCCGTGCTCGACGTGCGCGCCAGCTTCAAGGGCCAAAGTCTGGCCGACCTCTACGACCCCGACGTGATGCCCCCCGAACTGCGCAAAGCCCACCAACGCCTAGACAAAGCCGTGGACGCAGCCTACAGCTACAAAAGCAGCACCGACGACACCGCCCGCGTAGCCTTTCTGTTTGGCCTGTACCAACAACTCACCAGCGCCACCGCTCCCCTGGCAGAACCGCGCAAGCCTGCACGCAAGATCAGTAAAAAGCCTTGAACACCCGCAACACCCCAGCCCCCGCCGCAAACAGGCAAGCGCCGGAGCGAGGCTGTATTGCCCCTTCCCCCACTGGGGGAAGGCTGGGATGGGGGCAAGCGCCAGCCAAGCAAAACCATGAAAACCCTTAGCCTGAGCATCCAGTTTCTGCCTTGTTTGGGGCTATAGTGGGGGTGATATAAGCGCTCACGCATCTGACTCAGTAAGCGGGTTGGGTGTGAAGTAGGATGCTGGTTTTGTAATTAGTTTTCAGTAATGTTCTTATTCTAAATCTATGATTCAGAATTTTTAGAAAACCATGATTATTTTATATCGTAGAGCTTGGTTTATTTTTCAGGGTTTGTGGTATAAGTTACGTTATAGTTAATTTAATCGTCAAAAGGAATCCAAATGTCATATATTGCCCCAATTCAAAAAATCATCTTTGGTAGCCCTGGTACCGGAAAAAGTCACCGTATCGATGCTGAAATAATTCCGAATACACTAAGAATTGATGTCTCGAAATCCCCAGAAAATATAATAAAAACAGTTTTTCATCCAGAGTACACTTATAGTGACTTTATTGGAAAACTATTACCAATTACACGTGCAGGTAAGGTAGAATATAATTTTTATGAGGGTCACTTTTTACGTGCACTTGGACAAGCATATAAAAATATTATAAAGTCACACGACAAGCAGGGAAATTTAATAGAAGGCGTACAAATTGATAATGTTGTACTTGTTATTGATGAAATCAACAGAGGTAACTCATCATCAATATTTGGTTCTATCTTTCAACTGTTAGACAGAGATGAGTCAGGATGGTCTAGCTATAGTATTAATATTAATGGAGTTGCTTTTATAAAAATACTAGAAATAATTGGAGTTAACTTTTCGTATGACAGCCGTGGCGATGTTGAAGAGTATAAACTTAAACCACATGATGGAGTAAAACGACTTGAAACTCTGCAAGAGAAAATTAGCTTCTTGAAGTTTGATCTTCTTAATAGAACAATAAAAATACCCCCTAATTTATCCATCGTAGCAACAATGAATACCTCCGATAGTTCGATCTATTACATGGATAGTGCATTTAAACGTCGATGGGATTGGGAGTTCATTGATATAAACTCAAAAAGTATTGCTGCTGATGGCGTTGCATTTAAAAGTGTAACCGAGTGGATTAATTTTATTGCAAAATTAAACGAGTTTATTAGAAGTAATCATAAGTACATTCGAGGTATCGAAGATAAGCAAATAGGTCAATATTTTATTAAAAGCCATCCCATTTCAAAAACTAGTGTCCAAAGCAAGCTTATGTTTTTTCTATGGGATAGCGTATTTTCTCGTGACAAAAAACCACTTGCTAGTTTGTTATATGGAGATGATATAAGTCAATATGATCAATTGATAACTTTTGGCGACTTTGCAAAACAGATTGATCTTTTTATTGAAAAAATAAAAATTTATAATGTTTAATTTCAAAAAACTTAAAGTGGTTACAGCGAAAAATACTGGCTCCACTAGTTCATTTGTTGGTATTCGGAGAGGCTTGTCTGGAGATCTGGAATTTAGTCTGCCCAAAGGATTTCATGACTTTCCAAATGGGGATTTTAATGGAACAAAAAAATTATTCTTTCGTATGTACAAAACTTTTAAGCGTTTCGATAATGACAGAATTCAAAAAGAGGTAGATAAAAAACCCGCAGGGAAAGATAATATTGAAACAAACGGAAAAGCTTACACTTTTAAAGATAGTGAAGATAATGATGTAATTATTTATAGCAAAATTGCATTGATAGAAAACATGCTGGAGGCATACCGTGATCTTTCGATGGATTTGATTGAGAAATCTATTGGAAAAAGTGATCAAATAGACTACAAAAAACTAGATCAATATCTGGATAAAGCTATTTATTTGGAAAATGATTTGATATTTATAGATGAAATGGATGCTTCTCGTTACATAATTCATTATCAATCAAATTCATTAATTACACTTTTTTGCTTTATTATACGTGAATTAGAGAAAGAGCTTGGAAACTTTATTGACTCCAGAGTTAATGAGCTTGCGAATTTTTTTGTAGATCATAATCTAAGTCCAGATCAGTCACTTTTCGAAGAGGCTTCTTTCGAATCAACGATTGCAACATTGAAAGATATATTGCACGATATTGATAAAACTACCGCATACAAAGATGATAGATATTGGCGTTTGTTTGAGGCTATAGAATCTTTTTTATATGGTGAATTAAATATGGAAACTGTATATGACGATGGTGTCTTTTGGGGTATAAATAATTTCTTTCAAATATGGGAGGATATGTGTAATACGTATGCATTCTCGAATTTTTCAATTTTATTCGCCGATACCAATATTACCTATATGGGTACAAGGGTTGGGAAGAGCGATTTCAAGGTGCCATCGGCGAAGCCGCAAGGCAGACAATAACGCGCATCCCCCAACCCGACCCGAGATGAGCCGAAGATGAACCTCAGCCCGAT
>JBEENR010000006.1:0-143092 GCA_041192045.1 Pseudomonadota bacterium
GGGCGGCTCTTCGGTCAAGAGGGTGGGTGTGGGCTTCATGGCAAAAAGTTTAGCTGCAAACTGGGGGGTGACTTTGAGGGTGGGGGGCTGAATAGTTACTGGTGCGCGGTGGGTTTCAAACCGATCAGCCCCCACGCTTGACCAGCACCAAGCTGGCCCCCATGAGCATCAGCACGCCGCCAAACACGCGGTTTTGCATGCGCCGGGCTTTGGCCGTGGCCAGCCAGCGCTGTGCACGCGAGGCCAAAAAAGCGTAGCCGTGCATGACCACCACATCCACCCCCACCGAGGTCAGCAGCAACACCAGCAGTTGCAGCCACAGCGGGCGGGTGGGGTCAATGAACTGCGGCAACACCGCCACCATGAACACAATGCCCTTGGGGTTGGTGACATTGGTCATGAAGCCGGTCAGCACCCGTTCGCGCACGCGGGGCAGCCGGTGGCGCAAGGCCTGCCCAGCCGCTGGCGCGTGGGCATCCACCGGTGCGCGCCACTGCTTGAAACCCAGCCACATCAAATAAGCCGCGCCCAGCAGCTTGACCACGGTAAATGCGGTGGCCGAGGCCAGCAAGAGCGCGCCCACGCCCACCCCGGCAATCAGCAAAATGACCGCCAGCCCCAACTGCAAGCCCACGATGGTGGCGCTGGCATGGCGCACACCATAGGCCAGCCCGTGACTCATGGACAGCACCGCGCCCGAGCCCGGCGAAATGGCAATCACCCAAGACGCGGCAAAAAACGCCAGCCAAACATGCCAGTCCATCGCATTCAACCCCGGCGTTTGGCCAGCAACGCCCGCGCCACCCGCGAACCGCTGGGGCGGTCCAGGTGGTCGCTGATGAATTGGCCCGCATCGACCAGCGCATCCAAGTCAATACCGGTTTCAATGCCCATGCCGTGCAGCAGGTACACCACATCTTCGGTGGCCACGTTGCCGGTGGCACCCTTGGCATAGGGGCAGCCGCCCAGCCCGGCCACGGACGACTGGAAGTTCCACACGCCCAGCGCCAGCGCGGCCAGCGTGTTGGACAAGGCTTGGCCGTAGGTGTCGTGAAAGTGGCCGCTGATGTGGTCCGTGTCAAAGTGCTTCCGCGTCGCCTCAATGGCGCGTTGAACCTTCAGTGGCGTACCCACGCCGATGGTGTCGGCCACGTCCACCCGCTGCACGCCAATGCCGCGCATCAGCCCGGCCAAATAGGCCACGCGCTCGGGCGCAATCTCGCCCTCATAGGGGCAACCCACGGTGCAGCTCATGGCACCGCGCACCGGGATACCCGCTGCCAGCGCCGCCTGCACCACCGGCGCAAAACGTTCAATGCTCTCGGCGATGGAGCAGTTGATGTTTTTCTGGCTAAAGGCCTCGCTGGCCGCGCCAAACACCACGATCTCGTCGGGCCGGTCGGCCAGCGCGGCCTCGAAGCCTTTGAGGTTGGGCGTGAGCACGCTGTAGCGCACACCGTTTTGGCGCGTGATGCCTTGCATGACTTCGTGGTTGTCGGCCATTTGCGGCACCCATTTCGGTGACACATAGGACGTGACTTCAATCTCTTTCAGACCAGCGGCTTGCAGACGGTGGACGAGTTCGATCTTGACGGCGGCAGGCACCGGCTGCTTTTCGTTTTGCAGGCCATCGCGTGGGCCGACATCGATGAGGCGGACGACAGGGGGGAGGGGGTTGAAGGGGGTCATTAGGTAGGGCTAAGTTTTCTGGTAGATTGCTACACAACATGGCCCCCTTCAACGCAACTGCCTTGGCAGCCAAGTTGCTTGGGGGTTTTTTATCGGATGCCAGCCCACCACCCCTACCGCTCAAAGCAAGAGCGGCAGAGACAGTCTGAGTGGCTTCTTTGAATAATACCCAGCAGCGATCATGACTACTTCTGCACACCCCTCTTTCAGCTTTCATATTGAGAGCGGCGAGTCGCGGGGGGATGTTGTGCCTGCTTCGGTGCTGGTGCAGATCCTACAGAGCGCACAGCAGGCGTTTGAACTCATCGGTGTCCATGTGGAGGGCCGCAGCATCAACCAGCGTGCCCGAGTATCGGCAACCATCAGCCAACGCTTTCAACTCGTCTGCCAGTTGCCCCAGTCTGGCTGCTACGCCATGCCCGTGACAGTGGGCAGCGCATCCGAGCTGTTTGCACCCGAGCAGGCGGCCAAGGCTTTCCGTGTTTTCCATGAGCTGATGAAACGGGTTTCTGACCGAAACGCCGTCGGTATCGAACAGGTTCTGCCCGATGAGCGTATCCGACGGCGCGTTCTGGAAGCCGTGAAGGGCATGGCACCGAAGGCCGATGCCAAATGGAAACTGTCGCTGCACGACGCGAACCATGCGCCTTTCGCCGCTTTCAATGAGGACACCATTCCCTTCGTACAGGAAACGCTGGTTCCAGCCGAGCAGCGCGAAGCTGCAAGGGTAGTAACCGGCGAACTGACCCACATCAATTTCAAAGAACACAAACTCACGATCATTTACCCGCCCACCAGCAAAGAGCTGGAATGCTTGTACGACGAGGCTCTGGAAGACCTGCTGTATGAACGCCGCCGCGACTTGATTCAGGTGACCGGACGGGTGGTGTTGGATGAACAGGGCAGCCCCAAAAAAATCATTGATGTGACGGACATCAGTGACGTTGACCTGTCCCCGCTTGAAATATCGGTGGTACGTCACGGCGCTTTACACCTTCGTGTCACGCCTCCTGTTTCAGCCGAACCCAGCCTAGACGACAGCAAACAACTGCTGTGCTTTGAGTCTGCCGATTTTGATCTGCTGGCCTTTGCGCCTACCCGTGCGGCATTGCTGGCAGAAGTGCAAGAACACCTGGCCATGCTGTGGCAGGAATACGCCATGGCCCCAGACGATACGCTTGATGGCTTAGCGCTCGCGCTCAAGCAACAACTGCTGACACGCCTGAGCGAGGTAGCCCATGCCGCGTAAGCAAGCCGACGTAGAAAAGAGCCTGCTCAACAAAGGCTTTCAAGCTGGTGGCGGTGACCACCATTATTTTTTCTATTTCACCCAAGCGGGCAAAAAGACTATTGTGCGCACCAAGACCAGCCACGGTACCCGCGAGATTGATGACAACTTGCTGGCCCAGATGGCCAAGCAGTGCAAGCTCAGCAACAAAGACTTTGGCCTGTTGGTGGAATGCCCGCTGAGCCGTGATGCTTACGAAACCAAGCTGATTGCGGCGGGTGCGGTAGAAGCACCACCCGCTACCTGACACTTTTCAGCGGGATGTCGCGGCAGTCGTCAATGCGTTTTTTGGTGGCGGTGTCGAGCATGGGGTAGCAGGTAATGGGGTAGCCGGGCAATTAGGCAATGACATTCAGTGGAGCGTTTTGCGGATTTCAGCCTGCAATGCGGGTGAGGCGATGTCGCTCAGGTTTCGCATGGCGGGGGCGAGTTGGTCAATCAGGCGGCCACTGGCACCGGTTTCTTCAAAGGTGGTGCGCCACTGCCGCAGTTCAGCCCACATGCGCCGGATGATGGCCAGGGCGGTGGCCCGGTGGGGGGTGAATGCGCTGTAGGCCGACAGGGCATTGTCCAGCGTGGCCAGCTTGCCTTGTTGCCCCACTTGCAGGTGCAACTGGCGCTCAAAAGCCACACTGGGGCGGGGCACCACGTCGTACAGCGGGCTCAAGCGCCAGCCGCGCAGCTGGGGGTCGCGCACAAAGCCGTGGTTGCGCAGGTGGTCGTCGTCGTTGCTGACAAAGATGTTGAACACCATGCGGGCAAACAGCTCTTCGGTATCGGCGCGAATTTGGCTGGGTGCCACGTGTTGCCGGATGGCCTGGGCCAGATCGCCATAGCCTTTAGTGCGCGAGGCCCATTCGTCGCAAGCCACCAGCGTCAAGCCACTGACAAAGGGCAGCCGCTGTTCGGTCTGGCCCTGGGTCACGCTGTCTTGGGTCATGCCGTCTTGAGTCACACGGTCAAACCGCTGCACCAGCAGCACGGGTTTTCCGCCCAGGTCATGCACGCGCAGCTCGGGCACCGTCAGGCCGCAGCGGCGGGCCAGTTGCAGTGTGCTGCACTCGGCCTGTGCCATGTTGAAGGCATCACCAGTGGCGGCAAACTTGGCCAGCCACAGCACGCCCGTCTCGTCGCGCACCGAGGCTTTGGGCCGCGCACCGCCTGCGGTGCTGCCTGCGGCAAACACATCGGTTAGGCGGCTGGGCACGGGCAAACCTTGTTCAATGCGCTCTGACGCTTCTTGCAAATAGGCCAATGAACGGATAGGAGCTGCACCGGGCTGGGGCGGGCTGTCCAGGGCGGCTCGCACATCCAGTGCGCCGATGCGGTCGCTGCCCGCGCCCAGCAAATAATCGGCTTCGGGCAGGCTGTTGGCGGGCACACGGGCTTGGGCTTCCAGCACGCGGCGGCCCCAAGCATCGGGGGCGGCATCGCGAATGCCGCCGAACTGCGGCAGTTGGTTGACAGGAAACAACGCCACCCCGCGCACACCGGCCTTGTCGGCCAAGCTCAAGCTGACGGGATCGACCTCGAAGGCATCCGCCCGATCCAGGTAGCGGGTGCCGTAGGCAAAACGGGAGGCTTCCACCTCGTGGCCGGTCTGCGTCAGGCTCAGGCGGCCCGCAGGCACCCAGCCTTGGGGCACATGGGCAAACACGAACAGGGTGCGCTGTGCCATCAGAAATCCAGCTCCGCCAGTTGCTGGGGTGAGAGGGGGCGCACGCGCTGGGTGGCCTCGGTCTGGGCCAGTGCCTTGAGCGCGGGGTCGGTGTCGGTCAGCAGGCCCAGCAGGCCCAGGCCGGGCGCAATGGCTTCTAGGTAGCGCAACACCTGGGCCAGGGTGCGGCGGGGGTCGCCCTGCTCAATCAGCACGGCGGTGGAACGCGACAAGCCAGCGCGGCGCGCGGCATCCATCTGGCGCAGGTGGCGGGCTTGGCGCAGGCGGGTGATTTTGGCCCCCAGCGCGGCGCATTCCTGCACATGGCTGGGGAGCAACAAGGGAGCCTCGGGGTATTTCATGTCCGCAATCACGGTCTTTATACGGTTAAGGACTGATATTACAGACTTTTTGACGAGGTATATTAAAAACCACCCCCCACCCGCTGCCCATGCCGGAAGGTCTGGCCCGCCACGGTGTAGCCCACCACCTGCTGGCCGCAAAACACCACCTGCACCGGCTGGCCCACATGCTGTTCCAGTGCCTCAATGCCGGGGTTTTCGCGCAGGCATTGCTGGCGGTATTTGCCGCCGCAGCCCAGGGTGATGCGCGTCCAGCGTTCGTTCACTAGGTACATCTGTTGGCGGCTGACCCGGCGCAAGGTGCCGGTTTGGGTGGTGATGGGCGTGCCTGATGCCTCGCAGTTCAGGCGTTCGCGGTCCTTGGACGCGGTGTTCAGGCCCACCAGCAGCATCAAAAACACCAAGGGCGCGGCAGCCAGCGCCCACACCCAGGCGCTGACGGGCGCTGTGCGTGTGCGGGCGGCGGGCTCAGTAGCCACGGCGCACATCCACCACACCCGCCACCGGCAGGCCCGCTTGCAGGGCGCGGATGTTGGCGGCGATTTGCGCGATGCTTTCATCGCGCAGGGTGCGGGCCGAGGTGTGCGGCGTGACGGTGATGCGCGGATGCGCCCAGAACGGGTGCTCGGGCGGCAGCGGCTCGGTGCGGAACACGTCCAGCGTGGCCCCGGCCAAGTGGCCGCTGTCCAGCAGGGCCAGCAAGTCGGCATCCACCAGATGCGCGCCACGCGCCACGTTGATGAGGTAGCCACCGGGCTGCAAGTGGCCCAGGGTTTCGCGGTTCAAGAGGTTCTGCGTCTCGGGCGTGAGCGGCAGCAGGTTGACCAGCACGCGGCTGGCCGACAGAAAGCCGTGCAGACCGGCCTGCCCGCTGTGCGTTTGCACGCCTTCCAAGGCTTTGGGCGTGCGGCTCCAGCCGTGTACCGGAAAGTCAAACACCCGCAGCGCACGCGCCACCCGCTCGCCCAGCACCCCCAGGCCCAGCACGCCCACGGCAAAGTCCTGCCGCTTGCGCGGTTTGCGAAACGACCACTGGCCCGCCTTCACATCGGCCTCGTAGCCGTCCAATTCGCGGAAATGGCGGATGACGGCATGGCACACGTATTCGGCCATTTGCACCGCCATGCCCGCATCGGTCAGGCGCACCACTTTCGCGCCGGGCGGCAGACGCAGTTTCAGCAGCGCATCCACCCCGGCACCGATGTTGAACAGGGCTTGCAGGGCTGGTTGCTCGTCCAGAAACTGCTGGGGCGGTGCCCAAACCACGGCCACATCGGCCTGCGGTGCGCCGGGTTGCCACAGGCTGACCGTGGCCCCCGGCAAAGCGGCGCGCAGGCCCACCAGCCAAGGCTCGGCTGGGGTGTTGGTGCAGCAGAACGTGATGTTCATGCCACTTGCAGCTTCAGCAGTTCCACCCCCTCAGCCACCTGGTCGCCGGGCGCGTACAGCAGCTCGGCCACGGTGCCATCGGCTGGCGCGGCAATGGTGTGTTCCATCTTCATGGCTTCCATCACCGCCAGCGGCTGGCCTTTTTTCACCACGTCACCGGCTTGCACCGCAAAGCTGACTACCTTGCCGGGCATGGGCGCGGTCAGGCGGCCCACGTCAGCGGCAGCCTCACCTGCGTGGGCCAGCGCATCGATTTCGGTGATTTGGGTGGCCCCCAGATCGCAAAAAATGTGCACGGTCTCATGGCGCTGCCAGGTCTGCACGGTTTGGCGCTGGCCCATGAAACGCAAGTCCATGCGCGTGCCGGTGTCGGCAGGCAGCGCGTCAAAGGCCAGCAGGCCAGCGGTGTCGGCAAAGGCCAGTTGCAGCGCGCCGTCGTGCAAATAGCTCAGGCGGGCCTGCACTGTCTGGCCCAGGTATTCAAAGTCAAACCGGCGCACCGTGATGCCAAAAGGCCGCCAGCCGTCGCGGCGCGAGAACGGGTCTTGGCCCTGCGAAGCGCGCTCGGCCAGCAGGGTTTGCGCCACCGCAGCGGCCACGGCCAAGTTCAGGCCCACCTTGTCTTGGTGAAACAGCACGGCGGCTTCGCGCGGAATCAGCGCCGTGTCCAGCCGGGCCTGGGCAAACGCGGGGCTGGTGGCCACATGGCGCAAAAACTGCACATTGGTGGACAGGCCGACGATGCGGGTTTGCGCCAGCGCGGCATCCATTTTGGCCAGCGCCTCGGCGCGGGTGCGGCCATGCACGATGAGCTTGGCGACCATGGAATCGTAAAACGGACTGATGGCGTCGCCTTCACGCACGCCGTCGTCAAAACGCACAAGACCCTCACCCCTACCCTCTCCCGCCTGCGGGAGAGGGGGTTGAAATGCCACATGCGCGGGCTTGCGGTACACGTCCAGCCGCCCGGTGGCGGGCAAAAACTGGTTGTCTGGCGTTTCAGCGCAAATGCGCGCCTCAATGGCATGGCCTTGGATGCGCAGGTCTTGCTGCTGCAAAGGCAGCGGTTCGCCACTGGCCACGCGCAACTGCCATTCCACCAAGTCCAGCCCGGTAATGGCTTCGGTGACCGGGTGTTCCACTTGCAGACGAGTGTTCATCTCCATGAAATAAAAGCGCATGGCCTCGGGGTGGTCGTAGCCCTGGGGTTGCTCGACGATGAATTCCACCGTGCCCGCGCCCACATAGTTCACAGCACGGGCCGCGGCCACCGCCACCTCGCCCATGGCGCGGCGCAGCTCAGGCGTCATGCCGGGGGCGGGGGCTTCTTCCAGCACCTTCTGGTGGCGGCGCTGCACCGAGCAGTCACGCTCGAACAAATAAACGGCATTGCCGTGGGTATCGGCAAACACCTGGATTTCAATGTGACGCGGGCGCTGCACGTATTTTTCAATCAGCACCGCGTCCTGCCCAAAGCTGTTGATGGCCTCGCGCTGACAAGACGCGAGCGCGGCAGCAAAGTCCTCTGAACGCTCCACGACGCGCATGCCCTTGCCGCCACCGCCCGCGCTGGCCTTGATCAAGACGGGATAGCCGATGCCGTCGGCCTCGCGTTGCAGCAAGGCGGGGTCTTGGTCGGCCCCGTGGTAGCCCGGCACCAGCGGCACGCCAGCGGCTTCCATCAGGCGCTTGCTCTCGGCCTTCAGGCCCATGGCCAAAATGGCGCTGGCCGGTGGGCCAATGAACACCAACCCAGCAGCAGCGCAGGCATGGGCAAAGTCTTCGTTTTCGCTCAAGAAACCGTAACCGGGGTGAATGGCCTGCGCGCCGGTGGCTTTGGCCGCGTCCAGAATGCGCTGCCACTGCAAATAGCTGTCACGCGGCGCACTGCCGCCAATGTGGACCGCCTCGTCGCACGCGGCCACATGTTTGGCGCTGGCGTCGGCGTCGGAATACACGGCCACGGTGCGCACACCCATGCGGCGGGCGGTGGCGGCCACGCGGCAGGCGATTTCGCCTCGGTTGGCGATGAGGATTTTGGTGAACATGGGTTGGGTCTCCGTTTGGAAAATGGGGGTGCGGGGCATCGCTGGGCTTACACCAGCCACGACGGTTTGCGTTTCTGCAAAAACGACATCACACCTTCGCGGCCTTCGTCGCTGGCGCGGATGTCGGCGATGCCGTCCACGGTGGCCGCGATCAAGGCGGCGTTGATCTCGCGCTCGGCCACGTCTTGCACCAGCTTTTTGCAAGCACGCACGGCGGCAGGGCTGGCGCTGGCCAGGGCTTGGGCGAGTTCGTCCACTCTCATCGCCAGGGCATCGGGGCTGTTGACGAGTTCGTGCACAAAACCGATGCGGTGCGCCTCGGCGGCACTGAAGCGCTCAGCCGTCAGAAAGTAACGGTGCGCAGCGCGTGCGCCCATGGCGCGGATCACGTAGGGGCTGATGGTGGCCGGGATCAGGCCCAGCTTGACCTCGCTCAGGCAGTAGGTGGCCGTGTCCACGCTCACCGCCATGTCGCACGCCGCCACCAACCCCATGCCGCCCGCGAACACGTCGCCCTGCACGGCGGCGATGGTGGGTTTGGGGCAGGCGTAGATGGCCTGCAACATGGCGGCGAGCTGGCCCGCGTCGGCGATGTTCTCGTCGCGGGTGTAGTCGGCCATGCGGCGCATCCAGTTCAGATCGGCCCCGGCGCAGAAGGCGGGACCGACGGCGGCCAGCACCACGGCGCGCACGTCGTCGCGCGCGCCCACGGCTTCAAACGCGGCCCTGAGTTCGGCGATCACCTCGTCGTTGAAGGCGTTGCGCACGGCGGGGCGGTTCAGGGTGATGCGGGCCACAGCCCCGGTGTGGGTAATTTGCAGGGTGGTCATGGTGTGGATTTAGCGATGGATTTGGCGGTCGATTTATCGACCTCTGCCAGCAAAGTTTCAATGAATGTTTTGATGGGTGCAAAAGCTGGGTGGTCGTAATCCAGCAAAGGATTTTCGGGATGCTTTTCTTGCGCTTTGAACACATTGCCGTAAGCATTGCCCAGTTTGGCGCTCAGCCATGCCTGCACCGCAATTTTGTCTTGCTGCGCCAACGTGCGCTCACCCAGATGGGGGCTGACGCAATCACGAAATGCCGTGGCGCAACTGGCCACCGCATCACAGGCCCAAGCCTCCAGCATCAGGGTTTCAAAAGCACCGGGTGTGTTGTCGTTGGGCAATTGCAATTTGAAACACGGGCAACGGGTTCCGTTGTTGACCAATGACGGTTCAACTTCATTAAACAGGTCTGTCCAACGCTGCGCAGTGGCTGCCGGGTCTTGTTCGCTATCGGCAATCACACCCACCACTTTGAGCAAACCCAGCGATCGAACCTTGAGAGCACGAAAACACTTCGGGAAATTGGCCAATCCTTCAACGCACTCCATGTCAATGGCCTGCGCGCGCACGCCAAACCAGTGGGCACACATTTGCCGAATCAAGGCCTCTTCGTCTTTGCCCTCCACCAACAGCAACACCGGTGCCGTGATGGCTTCGTTACCCAGCTGGGCGATACGACGCGTAGGCTCAGCGGACTTCATAACCCGCCTCCATCACCGTGTCCAGCATGTCGTCGTTGATGACCACGGCGCGAACGTTATCGCCCTCGCGCTCTAAGCGAATGAGTTGAAAGTCTTGCAAGGCATCGGCTTTGGCAAACGTTTCGTAAGCGGCACGAATGCAGTCCCAGCTGTGGGTGGTCATGAGGGTTTGAACGCCCTGGGTCGCCGCCATGTCGTGAACACCCTGGAACAACAGGGGCAGCGACGCGTAATGAATGCCGTTTTCTACCTCGTCCATCAGGGCCAATTGGGTATCGGTCACCAGCAAGCTGCAATACAGGTGCAACAAGCGGCTGAACCCGTGCCCCAATTGCGGCAGCGGCACAGCGGTGTCCAAACCATCCAGCTCCAAATACACCCGCTGTTCGCCATCGGGCGATAGGGAATGGATGTCTTCTAGGCGCGGTTCAATGCGGCGCAGGGCTTCCAGCAAGGTGCGTTTTTTTCGTTTCAGCACGACTTGGTCGAGCAACCTCACGGCTTCGGCTTGGGTGGGTAGGTTGACGGGAATTGCTAGAGGATATTTAAAAAATTTGGCATTTAACGAATTTACAAAAGAACTGGAAGCCTTTAACTCATATTTTTGAACAAAAAAACTCGCAGGACCAACAGGCCTTTCAATCATATTAGTATGAATTAACTTATCAACACGCAATTCATCGACACTAAAACCATCTACATGAATCATATCCGAGAAGGTCTTTGTTGAATTATTAATACCAGTAATCAAGCCAAAGAATTCTTTTTCCTCCAAAGATTTAATTGCCCAGTTTTTCCTAACAAAATCCAAATCAAGCTCAAGCTCAACTATTCCATTATTTTTCTTAAATGTCATTTCCAAAAACCGCTGACTGTCACGGCCTTCGGCGAGTCGAAACACCGCAGGCAACCCCTGCACGTTACCAACAGGACTCGCCCCCAAATACACCGCCTCCAACAACGATGTCTTGCCCACGTTCTGCCCACCCAAAATCAGGTTGACTTTACGCAGCGGCGCGATCTGCGTGTCCTTGAAGCCTTTGAAGCCTTGGATGTGAATACGGGTCAACATAATGTGTGTTCTTTCTTTTTGAAACAGGCCACCGTCTATCAACGATGGCCGCTCGTCATGCGCGAGCTTCCAATTGCAGGTGGTACACCCAATCCAGCTCAGGCGCAGGCTGGCCCAGCGCGGTGAGTGCGGCGGTGATTTGGCCTCGGTGGTGGGTGGCGTGGTTGAACACATGGGCCAGCGTGGCCGCGAACGGCAGCGACTGCGGCACGCCTTTCATGGTTTTGTAGTCCAGCTGGCCTTCAAAACGTTCGGCGGGCCAGCTGGCGATGAGGTGTTCCCAGTTGGCCGCGCCGCCTTTCAGGGCTTGGCCCAGGCGTTCGCGGTCGGGTTCGATTTCGGTATCCAGCCCCAACAAAGGCGACGCGCCTTTGGAAAAGCGCGCGTACCACAGCAGGTGTTCGGCCACCAGCAGGTGGTTCAGCGTGCCGTGGATGCTCTTGAAATACAGGCCCATGTCGCGCCGGTAATCGTCGTCGGACAGGCGCGACACAGCGTCCAGCAGGCGGTGCGTGGCCCAGACGTGGTAGCGAGCCTGACGGGTGAAGTGGGTGATTGGATTCATGGCGGGGCTCGTCACAAGAAGGGCGGGTGGCAGAGGTGCGGGGTTCAATGCCGACAAACGGCAAGCCCCCGCAAGGTTTCCATCACGTCAAAGTCGGCATCACGGTGCAGCAGCGTGTGGCCGTGGGTGATGCAGTAGCTGGCCAGCAGCACGTCAATGGGGCTGCGGATGGTGTAGCCCTGGCTGCGCAGCACGTTGTAATGTTCGGCGGCCAGCAGCGCGTTGTGCAGGCCACCAATTTCAACCACCGAAATAGCCAGCAGCAGGTTTTGGGCATGCTGGCGGTCTTTGGGCTTGTCAAAACCGCGCATGACTTCGTAAATCACCAAGTCGGCAACGCCCACTTCCGCCTCCATCGGTGAGCCTTTGAGCAGGTTCACCAATTGCACCGTTTCTGCGTTGGACACGCCACGAAAAAAGTCGATCCAGACGCTGGAGTCCACCAAAATCATTTGACGGTCACTTTCTTCGCGCGTTTAGGCTTGGGCGCGGCAGCGGTGGCTGGGGCGGTTGTGCTGACCGGTGTGTACGGGGCCGCGGGCTCATGCGCGGCCTGTTCGGCTGGCACGGCTGGCTCGGCGGCCTTGTCTGGGCCGGTGGCGATCACGTTTTGCTCAGCACGCCGACGCGCCCAAGCCTCGTCGGAATCGTCCCAGTGCAAGGTGCCGCGTGCGGCCAACAGGGCATCGTAGGCTTTGCGCCGCTTGAGCAGCTTCAGCCCCGCTTCCACCGCCTCGCGTTTGGTCTTGAAATCGCCGCTGGCCATGACATCGGCCATGAGTTTGTCGTCGATCACGATGTTGGTGCGCACGGATCACCTCTTGCAGTGTGTATAAAAATACAAAACTATACACATCACATGCGGAACAGACCAAACTTGGTCTCAGGAATCGGCGCGTTCAGCGCGGCAGACAGGCCCAGGGCCAGCACGCGGCGGGTGTCGGCGGGGTCGATCACGCCGTCGTCCCACAGGCGGGCGGTGGCAAAGTAGGGGTGGCCTTGGTCTTCGTACTGCTGTTTGATGGGGGCCTTGAACGCGGCTTCTTCTTCCGCGCTCCAGTGGCCGCCCTTGGCCTCGATGCCGTCGCGCTTGACGGTGGCCAGCACGCTGGCGGCTTGTTCGCCGCCCATGACGCTGATGCGGGCGTTGGGCCACATCCACAAGAATCGGGGCGAATAGGCGCGGCCACACATGCCGTAATTGCCCGCACCAAAACTGCCGCCAATGATGACGGTGAATTTGGGCACCGCAGCGGTGGCTACGGCGGTCACCATCTTGGCGCCGTTGCGGGCAATGCCTTCGTTTTCGTATTTGCGGCCCACCATGAAGCCGGTGATGTTTTGCAAAAACACCAGCGGGGTTTTGCGTTGGCAACAGAGTTCAATAAAGTGCGCGCCTTTCAGGGCCGATTCAGAAAACAAAATGCCGTTGTTGGCGATGATGCCCACCGGCATGCCTTCAATGCGGGCAAAGCCGCACACCAACGTGGTGCCAAAGCGCGATTTGAATTCGTCAAAG
Organism: Pseudomonadota bacterium; assembly: GCA_041192045.1. Taxonomy (GTDB): domain Bacteria; phylum Pseudomonadota; class Gammaproteobacteria; order Burkholderiales; family Burkholderiaceae_C; genus Hydrogenophaga. Next base: position 13,118 of record JBEENR010000006.1, read on the forward strand.
TCCGAGCCATCCACAATGCGGGCAATGATTTCGCGCACATCAAACGGTTTGCGGGTGTCGGTGGGAATCACGCCGTACAACTCCTCCGCCGGGTATTGGGGCGGCACCGGGTCCGTGATGGCAATGGGCGGCACCTTGCGGGCATTCAGGTTTTTCACCGCTTGGCGGGCCAGGGCGATGGCGTGCAAATCGTTTTGCGCCAAATGGTCGGCCACGCCGGATAGGCGGGTGTGTACATCGCCACCGCCCAAATCTTCGGCAGTGACCACCTCGCCGGTGGCGGCTTTCACCAGTGGCGGGCCACCCAGAAAAATGGTGCCTTGGTTTTTGACAATGATGGTTTCATCGCTCATAGCGGGCACATACGCGCCGCCTGCCGTGCAACTGCCCATGACCACCGCAATTTGCGCAATGCCTTGCGCGCTCATGTTGGCTTGGTTGAAGAAGATGCGGCCAAAGTGGTCGCGGTCTGGGAATACCTCGTCTTGGTTGGGCAAATTGGCTCCGCCGGAATCCACCAAATAAATGCAGGGCAGGCGGTTTTGCTGCGCCACTTCTTGGGCGCGCAAATGCTTTTTCACGGTCATGGGGTAATAGGTGCCGCCTTTTACCGTGGCATCGTTGCAAACGATCATGCAATCCACGCCACTGACACGGCCAATGCCAGCAATGACCCCGGCGCAGGGCGCAGCGTTGTCGTACAGGTTCAGCGCGGCCAGGGGCGAGAGTTCTAAAAACGGCGTGCCGGGGTCTAGCAGCATTTGCACCCGGTCGCGCGGCAGCAGCTTGCCACGGGCGGTGTGCTTGGCGCGGGCGGCGGTGCCACCCCCGGCAGCGGCTTTGTCAATCTGGGCCTTCAGGTCGTCCACCACCGCACGCATGGCAGCGGCGTTGGCGGCAAAGTCGGCAGAGCGGGGGTTGAGCTGGGTGGGCAGGGTGGGCATGGGCAGGCAGTGAACAAAAGATGAAACCGCGCAAGCATAGGCCGCAGCGCCGGGGCGCGGTTGCCAGAATGGTTGCAAATCGTGCCACGGCCCTAGCCACTTGCGGCACACTGCACCCCATGCCCCAGCCCCACCGCCCTGCCCCGCCCCATGCGGCATTGCCGCCCACCCCCACACGCCCGGCACGTGCCGCCACGCCCATGGCCTTTGTGCAGGCCATTGCCCATGCCTACGCCTTGCGCGGCCAAAGCCCGGCGCAGGCGCTGGCGGCGGCGGGCATTGCCCCGTATCTGCTGGCCGATGCGCAGGCCCGCATCACGGCGGCGCAGATGGAGGCGGTTTCAGACGCGGCCATGCGCGAGCTGGACGACGAAGCCCTGGGCTGGTTTGCCCGCCCGCTGCCCTGGGGCAGCTATGGCCTGCTGGCGCGGGCATCGCTAACGGCCCCCACGCTGGGCGTGGCCCTGAAGCGCTGGTGCCGCCACCACGGTTTGCTGACCGATGACGTGCGCCTGCTGCTGCGGGTCGATGGGCCGGTGGCGCAGCTGCACATTGCCGAACACCGGCACAACGGCCCCATTGCCCCCGGCGGGCCGCTGCGCGAGTTTTGCCTGGTTTCGCTGCTGCGCAACATCCACGGCCTGGCCAGCTGGTTCATGGATTCGCGCCTGCCGCTGCTGGGCGCGCAGTTTCCGTTTGAGGCACCGGCCCATGCCAGCGCCTATGCGGTGCTGTTTGACGGCCCCACCGACTTCAACACCGGCCCGGCGGGCATCCGCTTTGATGCGCGCTACCTGAGCCTGCCCATTCAGCGCGACGAAGCGGCCATGCGCCAGATGCTGCAACGCGCCCTGCCCCTGCAAGTGCGCCCCTACCGGCGCGACCGCCTGCTGGTGCAGCGGGTACGCCAGGTGCTGGCCAGCCAGCCGCAACACGCCCACAACGCGCACGACCTAGCGGCACAACTGGGCCTATCGGCCCGCAGCCTGCACCGGCAACTGCAAGCCGAAGGGGCCACGCTGCAAGCCCTGAAAGACGACACCCGCCGCCAACGCGCCATGGACTTGCTGCAACGCACCCAAAAACCCCTGAAACAAGTGGCCGAAGCGGCGGGGTTTCAGAACGAGAAGAGTTTTATGCGTGCTTTTAAGGACTGGACGGGCGTGACACCGGGGGAATGGCGGGCGGGGGTAGGGGTGGGGTGAGTAGTCTGACCAGACAGCATCACACATTACAAACCCAGTCCCCCTCCAGTCGTGCAACTTGGCTGTTGACCAGCTCTTGCAGCAGCTCCAACAGCCAAGCGCGGCCCTGTTCGGTATCTTGGCCTTGCGCGGGCATGGCGGCGCGCAGGTAGGGCGTGGTCAGGCCCCAGGCCAATACGTCGGCCAGTGGGGCGGTTTGCCATTCCAGCAGCTTGTATTTCAGCAGCACCTTCAGGCCGTGGCGGTGGTGCTTGGCGGGGTGTTGCACAAAGTAGTGCAGCCGGGCGCGGGCGCGTTGCAGGGCATCGGCCACGTCCTGAAACAGCGGGCCGTGGCCAGGGATGACGAGTTGCGGGTCGAGTTGCTCGATCACATCCAGCGTGCGGGCCACCTCGTCAAACGCGGCCTGCCCTTCTAGCTCGGGGAACACCACCCCAAAACCGTGCTGCCACAGCGCATCTGCCGACACCAGCACGCGGTGGCGGGGCTCAAACAGCACCACGGCATGTGGGTCGTGGCCCGCCGCGGCATGCACCTGCCAGTCCAGCGAGCCTAAGCGGATGTGGCTGCCCGGCTGCAACAGTGCGTCAAAGCCAAAACGCGGGCACTGCTGGCCGGTGGGCTGGTAGGTCAGGCCCACCGTGTCCCAGCGGGCCACCAAGTCGGCCTGACCGGGCGGAATGTGGGTGCGCAGCGCCGGGTAGTGGGCTTGCAAGGCGGCATTGCCGCCGCAGTGGTCGCTGTGCAAATGGGTGTTGATCAACACATCCAGCGGCTGCCCGCCCAGGGCCTGCTGCACCAGGGCCAGCGTCTGCGGGGCATGGGTGCAGTAGCCCGAATCGATCAGCGCCGTGGGGCCGTCGCCCTGAATCAGCAGGTTGTTGGACGACAGCCAGCCCCGCTCAAACACCTGTGCCCCCACCGCAGACAGGATGGACGCAACAGGCAAATCGGCGGCAGAAGAGAGGGAAGAGGGCATGACAGTCTCGGTAAATGACACAGCGCACACCTTGGCGCTGCCCAACAAAATTCAGTCTAGCCCAGCCGCGCAAACCCACAGGATGCCGCGGGAGGATTTCAGTCGCGTGGTTGACGTGCTGTTCAACCGCCCGGTCGGGCAAGGCGTGTGGTTGCGCAGGGAAGAACGGGTTTGCTGTAATAAGGTGTCTTGATTGACCAACTTGTGAGCCGAGCATGAAGACCACCGTAACGATTGACGACGCACTGTACGAGCGTGCGCTGGAACTGGCCGACCCGTCTATGGACAAGTCAGACCTGTTCCGCGAGGCCATCCAAACGTTTGTACGGGTACAAGCGGCCAAACGACTGGCGGCACTGGGTGGCAGCGCACCAGACATGGAGGACATTCCGCGTCGCCCTGTACCTGCCACATCATGAAGCGGGTGCTCGTTGATACATCGGTCTGGGTTGATCATTTCCGTCACCAGAACAACGCACTCGTTTCACTGCTAGAGCGTGACCGTGTCGTCATCCACCCTCTGGTGATTGCTGAAATCGCCTGTGGTACACCCCCTCGCCGACAACAAACCCTGTCTGATCTGAGCAGCTTGCAAACCGTCATTCCCCCCAACTTTGAAGAGACGCTGAGCTTCATTGAGCGTGAGAAGTTATTTGGTCTCGGTTGTGGCTGGGTTGACTTGCAGCTCCTTCATGCCACACAGCTTGGGGTGGGCTTGACCTTCTGGACACTGGACAAACGCCTGCACGCGCTGGCGCAGCGGTTTGGCGTGGCTTATTCGCTGACCGTGCACTGATGCCCGTCACATGAACCCGTCCTCGTTGAATTCACCACCCTCTCAACTCGCCCGCTTGCAACAAGCGGGTGTGCTGGTATCGCTGCTGGTTGGGCTGGGCGGTGTCGTTTGGCTGTGGCCGCAGGGGCCGGGGCTGGCGCTGCTGGGCCTGCTGCTGCCTTGGGGCGCTTATGCCGGGGTGCTGGCCTTGGAGCTGCTGGCCCTGCCCTGGGTGCATGGCAAGGACCCCACACCCCGCCCACGCGCCCGCGATCTGCTGGCCGCTTGGTGGCAAGAAAGTGTTGCCGCACCTGCCGTGTTTGCCTGGCGACAGCCTTTTGTGTGGCAGCGCTGGCCGGACACAGCACCCGGCATACCGTCGGGCACCGCCCCAACGCAGGCCGTGGGCGCGGTGGTGTTCATTCACGGCTTCGTCTGCAACCGGGGGTTTTGGCACCCTTGGATGCGGGCGCTGCGCCAGCGGGGTGTGCCCTATGTGTCGGTGAACCTAGAGCCGGTGTTTGGCCCCATTGACGACGCGGTGTCGCTGATTGAACAAGCCGTGCGCCGCGCCCAAGCCCTGAGCCCCCTGCCGCCGCAGCTGGTATGCCACAGCATGGGCGGCCTAGCGGCCCGCGCTTGGCTAGCGGCTGATGCGGCCAACGCCCAGCGCGTGCAGCGGGTGCTGACCATCGGCACGCCGCACCACGGTACTTGGCTGGCCCGCTTCAGCCACCTGCCCAATGGCCGCCAAATGCGCCCATACAGCCCTTGGCTGCAAGCCCTGGCCGCTACCGAAGCCCGCCAGCGCCCACAGCAAGCCTACGGCGGTTTTGTGTGCTGGTATTCCAACGCCGACAACGTGGTGTTCCCGCCCTCTACCGCCACCCTGCCCGGTGCCGACAACCGGCTGGTGCCCGGCACGGCCCATGTGGCGCTGGCGTTTCATGCGCGGGTGATGCGGGAGGGGTTGGCGCTGCTGGCCCCCACCAAAGCCTTGCGGTATCCTTGCCAGCCGTCTTAACTTCTGGCCATTTCCGTGTCCGACACTTCTCCCAGTCGTGGGCCGCAGCGCAGCCTGCGGCATGCTGACAAGCGTGGTTTCCTGCAAAAAATCGCTGAACTGATCCACCCCGGCCCCGATTCGCGGGACGAATTGATCGAGTCGCTGGCCGAGGCCGAGGACAACGCGGTCATCAACGCGGAGTCGAGGGCCATGCTCGAAGGGGTGATCCGGCTGACTGACTTGAGCGCGGGCGATGTGCTGGTGCCCAGCCCGCGCATGGATGTGCTGGATGTGGCCGCTCCGTTTGACGAGCTGCTGCGCGAGGTGATCCGCTGCGGGCATTCGCGCTTTCCGGTGTTTGAGGGCGAGCGCGACAACATCATCGGCATCTTGCTGGCCAAAGACCTGCTCAAGGTACAGCGCCACCACAGCGTGCCCGATGTGCGCACGCTCTTGCGCCCCGCCACCTTCGTGCCCGAGAACAAAGGTTTGGACGACCTGCTGCGCGAATTCCGGGGCAACCGGCAGCACTTGGCCATTGTGATTGACGAGTTTGGTCGGGTGGCTGGGCTGGTGACGATTGAAGATGTGCTGGAAGAAATCGTCGGTGAGATCGAAGACGAATTCGACGAAACCGAAGAGCAAGGTCACATCTTGGCGCAGCCGAACGGGACTTGGCGTGTCAGTGGTCTGACACCCGTCGAGCGGCTGAACAACGTCTTCGGGGTACAACTGCCCGAGACCGAGCTCGACACCATCGGCGGCTTGGTGGCCCACAGCTTGGGCCACGTGCCGCGCCGGGGTGAGTCGCTGGAGCTGGCCGGGCTGCGCTGGCTGGCTTTGCAGACGCAAGGCGGTGCCGTCAAATGGTTCAAGGTGACGCGGCTGCCGCAGGACGGCGTAACCAGCCCCAGCGAATGAGCCGCCTAGACACCCAAACGCCCTACCCACCCGTGTCAAACCCTCACATAGCCCAGACTGCGCCCGGTCTGCCCACGGGCGCGGCGGTGCAGGCTGCCCTACCGAACGGGGTGTGGGCGCTGCTGTGTCTGCTGGCCGGGGGCTTGCAGGCGGTCTCACTCGCCTGGCCCTGGGCGGGCTGGGTGCCGCCGGGCTGGTCAGCGGGTCAGCCCAGCGGGGTGTTGCAGATACTGGCGCTGACGGTGCTGGTGCTGTCCTTGCAGCACAGCCGTGGCATGGCGCAGGCGGGCTGGCGCGGCGGGCTGTTTGCCACGGCTTGGCTGGCGGGCACGTTCTGGTGGTTGTTTGTCTCCCTGCACACCTACGGTGGCCTGCCCGCCGTGCTGGCGGTGCTGGCGGTGCTGGCGCTGGCGGGTGCGCTGGCGCTGCTGTATGCCGGGGCGGCTGCGCTGTGGTGGCGCGGGGCCAGCGCGTCGCCGGGGCAGCAGGTGCTGCTGTTTGCCGCCCTGTGGACGCTGGCCGAGCTGGCCCGTGGCCGCTGGTTCACCGGCTTTCCGTGGGGGGCAGGCGGTTATGCGCAGGTCGATCTGATGGCGGCCTGGGCCCCCTGGGTGGGGGTGTATGGCATGGGTTTTGGTGCCGCCTTGCTGGCGGGTGGCGTGGCTTGGGCACTGACGGCAACGGTGCAGCGGCTGCGCAGAACTGCCCAGCGCGTACCGGCAGAACCAGCATCGGCCCCGGCTGCGCGGCACGGGTTGGCGCGTTGGGGCTTGCCCCTGCTGCTGCTGACCGTGGTCTGGAGCCTGTGGGGCGGAGCGGGGTATGTGCAGGCTTGGGCCACCCGCGACACGGCCAGCGCCGGTGAGCTGCGGGTGTGGCTGCTGCAAGGCAATGTGGCCCAGGACGAAAAATTTGAAATCGGTACCGGCGTGGCGCAGGCGCTGAACTGGTATCCGCAGCAACTGCGCGAAGCCGTGGCCGCCGCCCGCCGTGGCAACGCCTTGGCCCCGCAACTGGTGGTGTCCCCCGAAACCGCCCTGCCCATGCTGCCGCAGCAATTAGGCCCTGATTTTTGGCAGATGCTGCTGAACGACTTGGCCCAGCCCGGCGTAGCCGACCCCGTACATGCCCTGCTGGGCCTGCCGCTGGGCAGTTACGCGGTGGGCTACACCAATTCGGTCTGGGGGATCTCGCCTGTTGAGGCCAGCAGCGCGTTGACGCAGTGGGTTGGCCGCACCTCCAGCGCATCCTCCAGCGCCGACCCGGTGCCACTCAATCCCGACTTTGACGGCTTTTACCGCTACGACAAACACCACCTGGTGCCGTTTGGCGAATTCGTGCCGCCGCTGTTTCGCTGGTTCGTCAACCTGATGCACATCCCGCTGGGCGACTTCAACCGGGGCGCGCTGGGCCAAGCCTCGTGGCCCGTGGCCGGGCAGCGCGTGGCACCCAACATCTGTTACGAAGACCTGTTTGGCGAAGAACTGGCCGCCGCCTTCCGCGACCCGGCGCAAGCCCCCACGGTGCTGGTCAACCTGAGCAACATCGGCTGGTTTGGCGACACGGTGGCCATTGACCAGCACCTGCACATCTCGCGCCTGCGCGCCCTGGAGTTGGGCCGCCCCATGCTGCGCGCCACCAACACGGGTGCCACCGCCGTCATTGACCACCAAGGCCGCGTCACCCACCAGTTGCCGCGCCTGAGCCGCGACCGGCTAGAGGCCACCGTGCAGGGCCGCAGCGGCAGCACGCCCTATGCCCGCTGGAGCACCCGCTGGGGCCTGTGGCCGCTGTGGCTGGGTTGTCTGGTACTGGCGCTGCTGTGCGCCCGCCGGGGCCGCGCCAGCGCCGCAGGCCCTGGGGTTGCCGCCCCGTAAAATCCTTGCCATTCGCGGCCACCTCGGGCCGCGTTTGCTTGTCGCCCCGCCCCTTTCACACCCGGCCCAGGTCACAACCTGGCCCCCTGCGCATGTTGACCTTCCAGCAAATCATTTTGAAATTGCAGTCCTACTGGGATGCCCAAGGCTGCGCACTGCTCCAGCCCTACGACATGGAAGTGGGCGCAGGCACCAGCCACACCGCCACCTTTTTGCGCGCCCTGGGCCCCGAGCCTTGGAAAGCCGCCTATGTGCAGCCCAGCCGCCGCCCCAAAGATGGCCGCTACGGTGAAAACCCCAACCGCCTGCAACACTATTACCAGTACCAAGTCGTGCTGAAACCCGCCCCGGCCAACATCCTGGAGCTGTACTTGGGCAGCCTAGAAGCGCTGGGCTTTGATTTGAAGAAGAACGACATCCGCTTCGTGGAAGACGACTGGGAAAACCCCACCCTCGGCGCTTGGGGCCTGGGCTGGGAGGTCTGGCTCAATGGCATGGAAGTAACCCAGTTCACCTACTTCCAGCAAGTCGGTGGCATTGACTGCAAGCCCATCACCGGCGAAATCACCTATGGTCTGGAGCGTCTGGCCATGTATTTGCAAGGCGTGGACAACGTTTATGACCTGCAATGGACCGACACCATGAGCTATGGCGACGTGTACCTGCAAAACGAAAAAGAACAGTCGGCCTACAACTTTGAACACAGCGATACCGACTTTTTGTTCACCGCCTTCAGCGCCCACGAGCGCCAGGCCAAACACCTGATGGAACAACAACTGGCCCTGCCCGCTTACGAGCAGGTGCTGAAATGCGCCCACAGCTTCAACCTGCTGGACGCACGCGGGGCCATCAGCGTGACCGAACGCGCCGCCTACATTGGCCGCATCCGCAACCTGGCCCGCGCCGTGGCCCAAAGCTACTTTGACAGCCGCGAACGCCTGGGCTTCCCCATGGCCCCGCGGGAGTGGGTGGCGCAGATGGCTAAGAAGGCGGCTTGAGGCTGGGCTCCGCCCCCTGAATCGCTCGCACCAGCGCTTCCATGCTCACCCAGCTCCGCATTCGCAACTTCAAGCGCTTTTCGGCTGTGGACATTGACTTGTCGCAGACGGTGGTGTTCATCGGCCCGAACAATTCGGGCAAGACCACCGCGCTGCAAGCCCTGGCGCTGTGGGATGCTGGGTGCAAGCAATGGCTGGCCAAGCGGGTGTCTGCCAGCAAAAAAGACGCGGCCAAGGCCGTGACCATGGGCCGCAAAGACTTGGCGTACTTGCCCCTGCCCGCGTCCAACGCGCTGTGGCGCGACTTGCGGGTGCGCGAAGGCTTCCGGGAAGCGGACAAGACCAAAACCCGCAATGTGCTGATTGAAATCGTCGTCGAAGGCGTGGACGAACAAGGCGCTTGGGTGTGCGGCTTGGAGTTTGAATACGCCAGCGAAGAATTCTTTTACTGCCGTCCCCTGCGCTTGAGCGATGCCGACAAGCCCGAGCGCATGCCCATGCCACTGGAGCACTTGGCTGCGGTAAAACTGGCCTTTTTGCCCCCCATGAGCGGACTGCTGATGGAAGAGCCCCTGCTGCAACCGGGGCGTGTGGGTGTGCTGCTGGGCAGCGGGCGCACCGGTGAAGTGCTGCGCAACCTGTGCTACGCCGTGTATGAAAAAGACCCCGCCCGCTGGGCGCAGGTGGTCGCCAGCATGCAGTCGCTGTTTGGCATCCGTTTGGACACCCCCGTTTTTGTGCAGCAATTGGGCACGGTCGATATCCACTACCGCAGCCGTGCGGGCGGCCCGGTGTTACCGCTGACCTCTGCCGGGCTGGGCATGCAACAGACGCTGCTGCTGCTGGTCTCTCTGCACCTGAACCCGCAGGCTGTTTTGCTGCTGGACGAGCCCGATGCCCACCTAGAAATTTTGCGCCAGCGCCAGATTTACCAGCTGTTGACCGAGATTACCCGCCAGAACCAAGCACAGTTGCTGTGCGCCAGCCATTCCGAAGTGATCCTGAACGAGGCCGTGAACCGCGACACCGTGGTGGCCTTTATCGGGCAGCCCCATGTGGTATCGGGCAACCGGGGTGCGCAAGTGCTCAAGGCTTTGCGTGACATGGGCTTTGAACACTACCTGCAAGCCGAGCAGACCGGCTGGGTGCTGTACCTAGAAGGCAGTACCGACCTGGCCATGCTCCAAGCCTGGGCTCGGCTGCTGGCGCACCCAGCCGCCGCCGTGCTGGACAAGCCCTATGTGCATTACCTGAATACCAACGTACCGTCGCACGCCCACAACCACTACGCCGCCATCCGCGAAGCCAACCCGCATCTGGTGGGCGTGGCCATCTTCGATGCGCTGGACAAACCAGTGCAGGGCGAGCGCGAGGGCTTGCGCATCCTCACCTGGCAGCGGCGCGAAATTGAAAACTACATGGCCTACCCGGCCCTGCTGCTGCGCTTTGCCCACGGCAAGGCCACCGAAGACCTGATGGAGGCTGCCGATGCCCAGATGCGCGTGGCGGCCATGCAAGAAGCCATCCACGATATCGAGACTGCCCTGCAAACCCTGGGCGAAGACCTGTGGTCGCCCCAGCGCAAGGCCAGCGAGCAGGTGCTGCCGCAAATCCTGGCCCGCTACCACCGCAAAATGCCCAACGACCCCCGCCTGCCCATGAGCAAGGGCAGCTACCACACCCTCATTGAATACCAGTTGGCTGCTGAAATCGACCCACAAGTCAGCGCCATGCTGGATGCCATCCTTCAAGTTGCCCGCAACGCCCAAGCCCATGACCAATAACAACCTCCTCGTCGAACTCTTCGTAGAAGAACTGCCCCCCAAAGCCCTGAAAAAACTGGGCGATGCTTTTGCCAGCGTGCTGTTTGAACAACTCAAGGCCCAGGGCTTAACGGCTGCTGCGTCGGCGGTGACGGCGTTTGCCTCGCCGCGCCGCTTGGCCGCGCATGTGACTTTGGTCGCACCGCAAGCGCCTGACCGGGCGGTGTCGCAAAAACTCATGCCCGCCAGTGTGGGGCTGGATGCCAACGGCCAGCCCACACCCGCGCTGCTCAAGCGCTTGGGCGCGCTGGGGGCTGATGCGTCTGCCGCCCGCCGCCTGCGCCGTGCGCCGGACGGCAAGGCCGAAGCCTTGTTTTTTGACAGCGTGCAGCCCGGTGTGTCGCTGGCTGCGGGCCTGCAAAAAGCGCTGGACGAAGCCCTGGCCAAACTGCCCATCCCCAAGGTGATGAGCTACCAGCTGCAAACCGGTTGCGATCTGCCGGGCTGGAGCAGCGTGAGCTTTGTGCGCCCGGCCCACGGGCTGGTGGCGCTGCACGGTAGCACGGTGGTGCCCGTCAGTGCCCTGGGCCTGAACGCAGGCAACAGCACCCACGGCCACCGGTTTGAAGCCGCGGTCGATCCGGTGCTGCTGCCCGATGCCGACAGCTACGCCGCCACCTTGCTGCGCGACGGCGCGGTGGTGGCCAGCTTTGCCGAGCGCAAGGCCGAGATTGCGCGCCAGTTGGCCGCCAAGGCCGCTGAAGTGGGTGGCGGCTGCCGCCCCATTGAAGACGATGCCTTGCTGGACGAAGTGACCGCGCTGGTGGAGCGCCCGAATGTGCTGGTGTGCCAGTTTGAGGCCCAGTTTTTGGATGTGCCGCAGGAATGCCTGATCCTGACCATGAAGGCCAACCAAAAATACTTCCCGCTGCTGGACGCGGCAGGCAAGCTGACCAACCGCTTCTTGGTGGTCAGCAACATCAACCCCGCCGATGCCAGCGCCGTGGTAGGCGGCAACGAACGGGTGGTGCGCCCGCGTCTGGCCGATGCCAAGTTCTTTTTTGACCAAGACCGCAAGAAAACCCTGGCTTCGCGGGTGGACGGGCTGAACAAGGTCGTCTATCACAACAAACTGGGCACGCAAGGCGAGCGCATGCAGCGGGTGCGTGCCATTGCCCGCGAACTGGCGGGCCTGCTCAGCCGCCAAGGCTGGGGCGGGCCTGATCTGAGCACGCAGGCTGACTTGGCCGCGCAACTGGCCAAAACCGACTTGCTGACCGACATGGTGGGCGAATTCCCGGAGCTGCAAGGCATCATGGGTGGCTACTACGCCCGCCACGACGGCCTGGGCGACACCGTGGCCGATGCGATTGAAGACCACTACAAACCCCGCTTTGCCGGTGACGAACTGCCACGCAACCCGGTGGGCTTGGTGGTGGCTTTGGCCGACAAGCTGGAAACGCTGGTGGGCATGTTCGGCATTGGCAACCTGCCCACGGGCGACAAAGACCCGTTTGCCCTGCGCCGCCATGCGCTGGGGGTGATTCGGATGTTGGTCGAAAAAGATTTGCCGCTGGACTTGACGGCCCTGCTGTCCAGCGCCGTGCCCGCCTTTGGCGACAAGATCAGCGATGCCACGCCCGCGCTGGCCGACTTCATCTTCGACCGCCTAGCAGGTTCCCTGCGCGAACAAGGCTACAGCGCGCAAGAGGTGGATGCCGTGCTGGCCCTGCGTCCGCAGCGTCTGGCCGACATTGCCCGCCGCCTGGAGGCGGTTCGCGCCTTTGCCACCCTGCCCGAAGCGCCTGCACTCGCTGCCGCCAACAAGCGCATTGGCAACATCCTGAAAAAGTCCGAAGGCCAAGGCGCTGCGGTGCAAGAAAACCTGTTGCAAGAAGCCGCCGAACAAGCGTTGTTTACCGCGATGCAAGCCACCGTGCCCACCGCTAACGCCCAGTTTGACGCGGGCGACTACACCGCCAGCCTGCAAACCCTGGCTGCGCTGCGCACCCCGGTCGATGCGTTTTTTGACGGCGTGATGGTCAATGCCGACGACCCCGCCCTGAAAGCCAACCGCCTGGGCCTGCTCAAACGCCTGCACAGCGCCATGAACCGGGTGGCCGACCTCTCGCGTCTGGCCGCCTGAAGCTGAGGCTGCCGTCCATCCCCACCAGGAAACCCGCATGAAACTGCTCATCCTTGACCGCGACGGCACCATCAACCGCAACCGCGACGACTATGTCGCCTCGCCCGACGAGTGGGAAGCCCTGCCCGGTGCCCTAGAGGCCGTGGCCCGGCTCAACCAAGGCGGCTGGCGGGTGGTCATCGTCACCAACCAAAGCGGCATTGGCCGGGGCCTGTTCGACATGGCCTCGCTCAACGCCATCCACGCCAAAATGCACCGCCAGCTCGCCGCCGTGGGAGGCCGGGTCGAGGCGGTGTTCTTCTGCCCGCACGCGCCCGAAGATGCCTGCCCGTGCCGCAAACCCGCGCCGGGGCTGTTCTTGCAAGTGGGCAGCCGCTTTGGTGTCGATCTGGCCGACGTGCCCACCGCAGGCAACGCCCTGCGCCACGTGCAAGCCGCCGCCGCCGCGGGCTGTCCCACCCACCTGCTGCTCACCGGTCAGTCGTATGCACTGCGCAAAAACAGCCTGCTGACTCCGCAGCACGAGGACGACAACCCCCTGCACCAGCTCCCACCCGGCACCCAGGTTCACAACGACCTGTCCGCCTTTGCCGACTGGCTGCTCGCGCAGTCAACCGACTAAACCCTTGCCTGTCTCACCATGATCGTCATTCATTTGCTGCGCTCCGTTCTTCATCTGCTGTTCATGGGCGTGACGGTGGTGCCCTGGGCGCTGACGGTGGTGGCCGCCGCACCCTTTCTGAAACCCGAGCAGATTTACTGGCTGTGCGCCCGCTGGCTCAAGCTGGTGGTCGATGCCGCAGGCCCGCTGCTGGGCATTCGCAACCACGTCATCGGCTATGAAAACCTGCCGCTGGACAAACAAGCCCCCGCCGTGCTGCTGGTGAAACACCAGTCCACTTGGGAAACCTTTTGCATGCCCGCCCTGATGCCGCACCCGCTGGCCTATGTGTTCAAAAAAGAACTCCTGCGCGTGCCGTTTTTTGGCTGGGCCATGGCCCGCATGGACATGATCCACATTGACCGGGCCGACGGTGCCCGCGCTTTCGTCAAGGTGGTGCAGCAAGGCCAGCGCCTGCTGGACCAAGGCACCTGGGTCATCATGTTCCCCGAAGGCACCCGCATTGACCGCGGCCAGCAAGGCACCTACAAAACCGGCGGTACCCGGCTGGCGGTGCGTACCGGCGCACCCGTCATCCCCATTGCCGTCACGTCGGCCAAATGCTGGCCGCGCAAAGCCTTCATCAAGCGCCCTGGCGTGGTGGAAATTTCCATTGGCAAGCCCATTCCCAGCACCGGGCGGCAGGCCGACGAGCTGATGCAGGAAGTGGAAACCTGGATCGAGACCGAAATGCGCCGCCTAGACCCCGAAGCCTACCCCGCCCAAGCCTGAGCCCGGCCCGCATGACAGCGCCGCGCTGGCAGCACCCCCGCGCCAACCGGCTGCTGCGCCTGCGCACCACGGCAGCGGGCACAGCGGTGCATGAACAGCTGGTTGAAGTGGCCTTTGAATTGCAGCGCAGCGCCCGCCGCCGCACCATTGGCCTGCAAATCAGCCCCGAGGGCTTGCGCGTGCTGGCCCCGCAGCATGTGAGCGTGACGGCGATTGATACCCTGTTGCAGCGCAAAGCCCGCTGGGTGCTGGACAAGCTGCACACCATGCAGACCCGCCCACCGCACCCCGCACCGCTGACCCCAGCCAAGCCCGCCACCCCCGCCGAAGCCGCCGCCCACCGCGAGCAGCTGAACCAAGCCCATGCCCTGTTCACCCAGCGCCTGAACCACTTTGCACCGCTGCTGGGTGTGCGCTACACGCAACTGCGCCTGTCCAACGCCCGCACCCGCTGGGGCAGCGCCAACAGCCGGGGCCACATCGCCCTGAACTGGCAGCTCATCCACCTGCCGCCCGAGCTGATCGACTATGTGGTGGTACACGAACTCAGCCACCTGCGCCACATGAACCACAGCCCCGCCTTCTGGGCCGTGGTGGCCAGCATCCTGCCTGACCATGTTCAGCGCCGACAGGCGCTGAAACAGGTGCGGCTGACAAGCCCGGTGGAACCGTATGCTGCGTTACAGGACTGATTTCAGACACTTTTTTGGGAATATCATGAGACCTCGTTAAACGACCCCGGTTGTGGGTATCCGATGCTTGGTCGGATAAACACTGAGTATTAGGTGTCAGAAAGTGAAATATGCAGTCGTCGTCCTGGTACTCCAGCCTAGCAAAGAGCGCATCACGTTTTTGTGGCAAGCCAAGAACCTTCTTTCTTGCGCTAGCCGTGATTGCTACATGGATCATCACTGGTCCCATTTTCGATTTCAGTGATACGTGGCAGTTGGTCATCAATACAGGAACCACCATCATTACCTTCTTGATGGTATTTCTGATTCAGAACACACAGAACCGCGATACCGAGGCAATCCAAGTGAAGCTCGACGAATTAATTCGAGCAACACAGGGTGCTCATAACGCCCTTCTTGATCTTGAGGAACTTGAGGATGAGGCACTTGATCGTTTTCGTGCAAAGTATCAAGCGCTTGCGTCTGCCGCCCGAGCGCAACTTGTTGTAGGTGCGAAAGATACTGGAACACCTGAGCCCTGAACGGGCGGATACCTACCTGTCGAGTTCCGTGCGGCTATGTACCCTGTCGCAGTTGGCCGTGGCTCACTTGGGACAGGGAAGTCCTTTTGATTCGCTCAGTGCCAAGTTCAACTATTTCCTATCGTCAAACCTTAGGCATCCGAACTCCTCGCTCGCCAGCGCCTCTTGCATCGAAGAATGACGGCAGTCGGCCCGAATTTAGGATCACCACACACAGATTCGTTCGGTGAAGGACTGTTTGGCGAGCTGCAAAGGCCCGTGCAGCGTGAGCCGGTGGGAGAAAGCGAGAAAACAAGCTCCTCAAAACGAGGAGCGAAGGGTTCGCAGGGCTTGTCGCTGGGGCCAAGGGGTGGGCATAATGAAACCCGCGGTAGGGGATGAAGGCAACAATCCCCTATAGCGAAAAATCACACACCACCGCTGCGGCGGCGGTTCAGTTCAACAGGATTCATCCGCCGCGAATGACACGGCTGGCTTCGTTGGCGCGGCGGATAAACGCTTAGTGTTTTAGAGCGCTTATGACATATTTCTACATTGCCCTTTTCGCTGCTATAGCCACTGGTGTTATGCAGGCAAGCCTAGACAAAGCAGGGGTCGGTCGTGTCGAGGCAACTGCGCCGTCAGCAATTTCAAACACGCTTGTCGTGCTTTCCATCCCCATCACTTGGCTGAGTAACCTTGGCCTCATAGTCATAGCCATTTGGTCATTCTTTGTCTTGCCGTGGCTGCCTACACTCGGCGTAGTTGCCGCTGCATTTATCGGCTTCTCCCTCGTTTGGGGCACTCTAGTAGCAACACTCCGTCGCAGCGAAAGCTGGTACAGCATCGTCTCTGTTGGCATTCCCTTTGTATTTTTTCTTCGTTTAGTTTGTGCAGGCTGCGTCGTCTTTTTGGCGGTTAGCTATGCCCAAGGCGGCGCGCTCTAACATGGCGCTCAACCTCGCTCCCTTCGGTCGCTGGACGCTGCGCGATAAAGCCGCGCAGCGCCGGTTAGCTCTACTACAAGGGCTTCCCCATGAAAGTCAAACAAATCTCCACCGCCTTGAATCGCATTGCGATTCAAGGCGGAATCTGGTTTTCCTGACTGACTGTCCTTGAAAGACGCACGCGGGCAACCCATTCGTTAGGCTTCACAAACGCAATGCCGCGCCAGTTCTACTCGCTTCGCAAAGGCACAAATCCAAACCTCAAGGGCCTGCCCCTCCGAGACACCTTGGGGCTATTTGTACGTCTGTACAACCAACTGCACGAAGACGGCTATTTCCACGAAGCCTTCGGCTATATCTGCGTTGACGCAGGCGATGTGCCAGGGAAAGTCCGCGATCCTGAACTAGAAATGTTGCTAACAATCCGAAAAACCGGACTTTGGCCCATTCATGAGAAAGCCCAGTTCTATAGCGAAGACGATTTCTTTGACGTACTTGAGTTCTTACATTTGTACGTCTCAAAACCGATCGACGGAACAATGCATTCATATAACCAATGCGGTATGCATTGGGAAACCTTCAACAAGGTGTTGGGCCAGGTCGATTTTAGGTCGCGAGTCAACTCAGTACTTTCGCATTACGAGCAACGCTATGAGCTTTCCCCCGCGGGGAAAAATCGAGCACGAAGGACGCAAGTGAAGCCTAACGAGCAAGGATAGATCGCGCGTAGCGTAGCGAAGCCGCGATCTGATCCGTTTGTTGGGACAAGCCCGGTGGTAGAAGCCAAAGTGGAAGTTTTTGCCCTGTAGATTGATCCGTGGGATCGGGGGCGACAGAGGCAGATGACGATGGTCTGCCGGGGTGAATCCAGCGCCGTGACTGCGTTTGCCCAGTTCTTTTGGTCAGTCTATGGCTTGTTCTCTAGGTTGAGTGGATTCAGCAGGCCTGTCAAAACAACTTGACGAGTGTGAGCCGACGCACCTGCGTCGGTCACTTCCCACGCACCAAGTCTCAACTGTTGTTCAGTGGACAGAACAAGTTTCCAGCAGTTCACATAGTTGCTAACATTGCTCATGGCCTTCACGATCGAATATTTTCACGAGCGCGTCCTCCATGAGGTTGAGTCTTGGCCTGTTGATGTTCTGGCCGACTATGCCCGGCTTGTTGAATTGCTTGCCGAGCACGGCCCCAGTCTTCGCCTGCCACACTCCCGAGCCTTCGGTGACGGACTGTTCGAGCTACGCCCCAAAGGGCGCAGCGGCATCGGTCGTGCGTTCTATTGTTTTTTGGTTGGCCAGCGGGTCATTGTGCTGCACGCGTTCGTCAAGAAAACGCAGCAGACACCAGACCGCGAGCTGAGGTTGGCGCGCCAACGCCTGAAAGAGGTTCAAGATGCCTAATTTGAAATTCAGCCCCGTCGTTCATGACCACAAGAAATTTCTCGCCAAGGCCCAGGCTCGCGATGGTTTCGTTGATGCCTATGACGCGCTGAACCTTGAGTATCAGCTTGCGAATCAGATGCTGCGTGCAAGAGCCAGAGCCGGTCTTACGCAAGATGCCGTGGCCGAGCGCATGGGTACGACAAAGAGCGCGATTTCACGGCTTGAGTCTGCCGGGAAGCATGCCCCATCTCTCGCCACGCTCAAGCGCTACGCAGAGGCCGTCGGTTGCGATCTCCAAGTACAGCTCGTGCCTCACAAGGCTGCGTGATGCTGAATCGAGCATCGCCCAAACCAAAGGGACGAGCCAAGTGACCAAGGAAGCAAGCCTGAGCGGCAGAAGCCGTCGCTTGTTATCCACACCTCAGGCTTAACACTGCTTACCGCGCTCAAGCGGTATCAGCCAGCAAACGATCCAGGTTTTCTTCCATGGCAGCTTGAATGCGCACTTGGTAGGCGCTGAGCAGAAAGCCGAGTTGCAGCTGGCAGGCAAAGGTTTGCGCTGACACCCGCAAGCTGCCGCGCACGCCGCTGCGCAGCAGGGCCCATTCGTCTTCGGCTTCGCCCTCGGTGCGGGTGCAGCGCAAACCCCATTCGGTTTCGGCCTGCGTGGCCCATTGTTGGGCGAGTTCTCGGGCGCGGGGTAGGCCCAGGGTGTGGGTGCGCTGGATGTGGATGTCTGCCATGGGTGGGGCGCAATCAGTCGGTGGGGTGTTGGGTGGCCAGGGCTTCTAGGGTGGCGTGGCGCTGGGGTTTGGGTTGGTCGGCCAGTTCGCGCACGGCTTGGTAGAAGCGCGGAAAGCTTTGTCCCTCGCGTTCAAACAGGGCCAGAAAGCCGGGCACCCGTTCGTCGTAGGCGGCTTGGGTGGCCAGGGTGGCGTTGTTGGCGCGGCTCATCCAGCCGTCGTAGCCACTGTAGCCACCCCAGCGGGTTTTCAGGTCGTCGTAATCGCGCCGGAATTGGGCCATGACATCGGCTTTGCGGCGCAGTTGCTCGGCCTCGGTGGCGCTGCTGTCTTCGTAAATGGTTTGCAGTTGCTGGCGCACGGCGCGGGTGAGGCGGCGGAATGCTTGGCGACGGGCATCGAAGCTTTGGTAGCTTTGGCGGGCCTCTTCGCTGGCATGCTGATTCAGCCAGCGTGCGCCGCCTAGGCGCTCCACCGCCGTGGCAAAGGATTCGTTGAACGCGGTGTCATCGGCCACATACAGCACTTGGTGCGCCAGTTCATGGAACAGCATGCGGGCCAGTTCGCCTTCGGGGTAGCCGATGAAGGTGCTCAGCAGCGGGTCGCCACCGGCCCAGTTCATCCAACCCAGGGTGGAGTAGGCGGGCACGGGGTAAACCGCCACTTCCAGGGT
The DNA here is from genome assembly GCA_041192045.1 of Pseudomonadota bacterium. GTDB lineage: Bacteria > Pseudomonadota > Gammaproteobacteria > Burkholderiales > Burkholderiaceae_C > Hydrogenophaga. The sequence continues at coordinate 32,062 of JBEENR010000006.1, forward strand.
GTCGGGCAGGGTGCGGGCAAAGGCTTGGGCATCGGCTTCGTCAAAGTAGCCCCGGTAGCCCACACAGCCCGTCACCGGGAAGCACCAAGTTTGCAGTTTGAGCGAGAGCGCGGGCGCAGCCACCACGTTGTACACGGCGGCGCGGCGCTTCAGGTCGGCATAGCGGTGGTAGCTGGCGTTGTCGGGCAGGGCCAGCTCGGTCACGGCAAAGGCGCGCAGACGCTGGGCTAAGCGCAGGCGCTCTTTCAGCGGCTCGGCCACTTGCGGGTCAGCCAGCCAGTCGGGCACGGGGCGGGCGGCGTTCATCAGACGCAGGTGCCCGCTGACGGACTGCCAGTAGTAGCCCACGCCCATGCCGTTGCTGGCGCAGCCAGTCAGCATGCCGCCCAGCGCAGCCAACAGCGCGCAAAGACCCAGCCAGCGGTTCATGCGGGTACTGCGGGCAGGGCGGGCACAGCAGTCAAAGCGGGCAAGGCGGCCACTTCAACCAAGCAGTCGTAAAACACGGGGCCTTGGCCCATGTCGGTCAGGTGTTGGCTGGTGACTTCGTTCACATTGGTGCCAAACGGCCCCAGTTTGCGCCACCAAATGCCCAGCCCCACCACCACGCCGGGGCGGGCGCGGGTACTGACTTGAGCTTTGCAGCGGTATTCGCCCCGGTCGTTGAAGATGCGCAGCATCTGCCCGGTTTCAATCTGGCGCGGCTGTGCGTCGTCGGGGTGGATTTCCAGCAGCGGCTCGCCTTCGATGTCGCGCAGGCTTTGCACGTTGACGAAGCTGGAATTGAGGAAGTTGCGCGCTGGCGGCGAGATCATGGCCAGCGGGTACTGCGGGTTGCTGCCCACAGCTTCATGGTTGGGCAGGTGGTCGGGCAGGCCGTCCAAACCTTGCGCAGCCAAGGCGGCGCTGAACAAGGTGCAGCGGCCCGACGCGGTGGGAAAGCCGCCGTGGGCAAACGGCGCATCGGGCACCGGCAGGCTGGCAAAGCCCTGGGCCAGCAGTTCGTCAAAGTCCACCGCGTTGCCAAAGGCGGTGCGGCAGAGTTGCAGGTCGTCGTCGGCAAAGCAGGCTTCGGTAAACCCCATGCGGGCGGCCAGGGCACGAAAAATGTCGGTGTTGGTGCGCGCTTGGCCCAGCGGGGCGATGGCGGGGCGGTTCAGCAGCACGTCGGTGTGGCCGTAGCTCATGTGAATGTCCCAGTGCTCCAACTGGGTGGTGGCGGGCAAGATGTAGTCGGCGTAGTCGGCGGTGTCGGTCTGAAAGTGTTCCAGCACCACGGTGAACAAGTCTTCGCGGGCAAAGCCCTGCACCACTTTGGCCGATTCGGGGGCTACGGCCACCGGGTTGCTGTTGTAAACGATCAGCGCCTCAATGGCCGGGCCAAAGTCGATGGAGGCCGGGCGCAGCAAATCGTCGCCAATGGTGCTCATGTTGATGGTGCGCGGCGTGCGGCCCGCCAGCAAATCGGGCCGGTGCAAGGCGTTGCGCTGCACCGGAAAATGGCCCGATGCCGACAGCAGCAAGCCACCCGCCGGGTGCCGCCAAGCCCCCACCAGCGCGGGCAGGCAGGCAATGGCCCGCACCGCGTTGCCCCCGCCGCGCACCCGCTGCATGCCGTAGTTCAGCCGAATGGCCGCTGGCTGGGTGGTGCCGTAGGCGCGGGCCAAGTCAGTGATTTGCTGCACCGGCACGCCGCAGACGGCGCTAGCACGCTCGGGCGGCCATTGCAGGGCGCGTTCGCGCAGCAGCGGCCAACCTTCGGTGTGTTGGGCAATGTAGTCGTGGTCTAGCCAGTCGTTTTGGATCAGTTGATGCATCAGCGCCAGCGCCAGCGCTGCGTCGGTGCCGGGGCGCAGGGCAATGTGTTCGTGGCATTTGTCAGCGGTTTCGCTGCGCCGGGGGTCAATGCAAACCAGCCGTGCGCCGTCGCGTTTGGCCTGCTGCGCCAAGCGCCAAAAGTGCAGGTTGCTGGCAATGGAATTGCTGCCCCAAATGACGATGAGTTGGGCCTGCGCAAAGTGCTCCACCTTCATGCCCACCTTGCCGCCCAGGGTGTGCATCAAACCCTCGCCACCGGCAGAGGCGCAAATGGTGCGGTTCAAAAACGCCGCGCCCAAGCGGTGAAAAAACCGCGCTGCCATGCCCTCGCCCTGCACCTGGCCCATGGTGCCCGCGTAGCTGTAGGGCTGAATGGCCTGCGCATCGCGTGCGGCAATGGCTTGCAGGCGGGCGGCGATGTCGTCCAGCGCCTCGTCCCAGCCCACGGGCACAAACTGGCCGCTGCCCTTGGGGCCGCTGCGTTTCAGGGGTTGCAGCAGGCGCTGCGGGTGGTAAGTGCGTTCGGTGTAGCGGGCCACCTTGGTGCACAGTGCGCCGTCGGTGTGGCGGTGCGCCGGGTTGCCTTGCACGCGCAGCGCCACGCCGTTTTGCACCGTGGTGAGCAGGGCGCAGGTGTCGGGGCAGTCGTGCGGGCAAGCTCCGCGCACCACGGCGGGCACGCTGAGACTGGGTTCAGCGGCATGAAAAAGGGGCTGGTTCATGGTGAAAACCGTTGTATGTTATGGGCTGTGCAAACCCTCATATTAGGAGAAACTGTATGCGCCGTCGCGAGATCATTTCAAAAGCAGGCACCTTGCTGGGCTCAGCCGCACTGGGTACATGGAGCAGCTTGGCCCACGCACAAAGCACCGGGGTGCGCGATGACCGCCTCGTGCTGGGCCAGTCGGCACCCATTACCGGCCCGGCGGCGCAACTGGGTTTGCAGTTTCACTTTGGTGCCCAAGCCGGTTTTGAAGAAGTGAATGCCAGCGGCGGCATCAACGGGCGGCGCATCGAACTGAAACTGGTGGATGACGGCTACGAGCCCGAGCGCTGTGCGGCCAACACGCGGCAGTTTTTGAAAGACGACGTGTTCGCGCTGTTTGGCTACATCGGCACGCCCACCAGCTTGGCCGCCCTGCCGCTGGCCACCGCCGCCAAGGTGCCGTTTTTTGCACCCTTTACCGGGGCCGAATCTTTGCGCGACCCCTTCAACCGCTACGCCATCCATGTGCGTGCGTCCTACTACGACGAAACCGCTGCCATCGTGCGGCAAGTGACAGCGGTGGGCATCAAGAAAATCGCGGTCTTTTACCAAAACGATGCCTACGGCAAGGCCGGTCTGGAAGGGGTCAGCCGGGCATTGAAAGCCCTGAACATGGAACCGGTTGCGCTGGGTACCTTCGAGCGCAACACCAAAGATGTGGATGCCGCCCTGAAAAGCATCCTCCCAGCCCGGCCCGAAGCCATCGTGCAAATTGGTGCCTACAACGCCTGCGCTACCTTCATCCGGCAGGCGCGGCGCGAGGGTTTTTCGGGCAACTTCTACAACGTGTCGTTCGTCGGCACCCAGGCCCTGCTGGACGAACTGGGCGCAGAGGCCAGGGGCGTGGTGGTCAGCCAAGTGATGCCCTTCCCGTATGCGCCCGTCACCCGCATCTCGGGCGAATACTTGGCCTCCATCAAAGAAGAGACCGGTGTCAAACCCAATTACTCGGGCATGGAGGGCTATGTAGCGGCCCGAGTCTTCATCGAAGCCCTGCGCCGGGCTGGGCGCAGCTTGAGCCGCGAGGGCTTCATCAACGCCATAGACGGCATGCAGAACGTGAACCTAGGTGGCTTTCAGGTGGACTTTGGGCCGACCAAACACACCGGATCGAAGTTTGTCGATCTGACCCTGCTGACCGGCGACGGCCGCGTGCGCCGCTGAAACCTGCACACACCCACGTCCCCCGACCACCCCCTACACCAAGGTTTGCCATGCCGCTGATTGACGACATCCGCCAGCAGGCCGACAGCATTGCCCTGCTGCGGCGCGATATTCACGCCCACCCCGAGCTGTGCTTTCAAGAAGTGCGCACCGCCGAACTGGTGGCGCAGAAACTGACCGAATGGGGCATCCCGGTTCACCGGGGCCTGGGCACCACCGGCGTGGTGGGCATCGTGCACGGGCGCGACGGCGGGGCCTGTGGCCGTGCCATCGGTCTGCGCGCCGACATGGACGCACTGCCCATGCAAGAGCACAACACCTTTGCCCATGCCAGCCAGTACCCCGGCAAGATGCACGCCTGCGGCCACGACGGCCACACCGCCATGCTGCTGGCCGCCGCGCAACATTTGGCCCAACACCGCGACTTTGACGGCACGGTGTACCTGATTTTTCAGCCCGCCGAAGAAGGCGGCGGCGGTGCCCGCGAGATGATCCAAGACGGCCTGTTTGAGCGCTTTCCGGTCGAGGCCGTGTTTGGCATGCACAACTGGCCCGGCCTGCCCGTGGGCAGTTTTGCCGCCAGCGCCGGGCCGGTCATGGCATCGAGCAATGAATTCCGCATCGTCATCCGCGGCAAGGGTTCGCACGCGGCACTGCCGCACAACGGCATTGACCCCGTCCCTATCGCCTGCCAGATGGTGCAAGCGTTTCAAACCATCATCACCCGCAACAAAAAACCGGTGGACGCGGGCGTGATCTCCGTCACCATGATCCACACCGGCGAAGCCACCAACGTGGTGCCCGACAGCTGCGACATTCAGGGCACGGTGCGCACCTTCAGCGTCGAGGTGCTGGACATGATTGAACGCCGCATGGCCGACATTGCCCAACACACCTGCGCCGCCTTTGGGGCTACGTGCGAATTTCACTTCAAGCGCAACTACCCGCCCACCATCAACCACGCCCATGAGACCGCCTTTGCCCGCGCCGTCATGGCCGAGATCGTGGGCACCGACCAGGTGTTGAACCAAGAACCCACCATGGGCGCGGAAGACTTTGCCTACATGCTGCAAGCGCGCCCCGGTTGCTACGTCTTCATTGCCAACGGCGACGGCAGCCACCGCGCTGGCTACGAAGGCGGGGGCCACGATGTCGGCCCCTGCATGCTGCACAACCCCAACTACGACTTCAACGACGATTTGATCCCGCTGGGCGCAACGTTTTGGGTGCGTCTGGCGCAGCGGTGGCTGGCGCGGGCAAGCGACTGAACACCCTGGCCGAACGGCCCTAGCGGTGGAAGGGCGCAGGCTGGGGCAGACCTACAATTTCTTTCGGTTCCAACTCTGAAAGCTTCCCCTCATGAGCACGCATACCTCTGTTGATCTGTCGCATGTGCAGCCCCGCGAACGGGCTGAAATTTTGGCGCTGGCGCTGCCTGCTGTCCGCCAGTACCACGGCAAAACCATGATCATCAAATACGGCGGTAACGCCATGACCGACCCGGCCCTGCAACGGGCCTTTGCCGAAGATGTGGTGCTGCTCAAGCTGGTGGGCATCAACCCGGTGGTGGTGCATGGCGGCGGGCCGCAGATTGAAACGCTGTTGCAGCGCCTGGGCAAAAAGGGCCAGTTCATTCAGGGCATGCGCGTGACCGATGCCGAAACCATGCAGGTGGTGGAATGGGTGCTCGGTGGCGAGGTGCAACAAGACATTGTGGGCCTCATCAATGCCGCTGGCGGCCAAGCGGTGGGCCTGACCGGGCGTGACGGGGCCATGATCCGCGCCCAGAAACTGCGCCTGACCGACCCCAACGACCCCACGCTGGCGCACGATGTGGGGCAGGTGGGCGACATTGTCAGCATCGACCCGCGTGCCATTTTGGCCCTGCAAGCGGCGCAGTTCATTCCGGTGGTCAGCCCCATTGGTTTTGGGGTGGACAACGAGAGCTACAACATCAACGCCGACGTGGTGGCGGCCAAACTGGCCACCGTGCTGCAAGCCGAAAAGCTGCTGATGCTGACCAACATCCGGGGCGTGTTGGACAAGGCGGGCGAGTTGCTGCCCGAGCTGACCCCGCAGCGCATTGACGCGCTGTGCGCCGACGGCACCATCAGCGGCGGCATGATTCCGAAAATTGCCGGGGCGCTGGATGCCGCCAAGAGCGGCGTGCAGGCGGTGCACATTCTGGATGGCCGTGTGCCGCATGCCCTGCTGCTGGAGGTGCTGGGCAACGAGCCCTTTGGCACCATGATCCGCTCGCACTGAAACGCGCACCCACCCCACCACATCCCACCCCAGGGCTCAGCCAGACCAGGGCAGGTCTGCTGAGCCCTTTGCACGTCCAAGGGTTAACCCTGTGATTTGGCGGCGTTTGGCTGCTTTCTGCTGGTGGTTGCCGTCTGTTGGGTGACAGATAGCGACAAAAAGCCCGGTTTTTTTGAGGTTATGGGGCTTTTTTTGCAGATTCTGGGCGCGTTTTCGGTAAAAATAGAACGACCGTTCTTTTTGCGATCTGTGATCGGTCTGTACCGATTGCACAACCTCTTCAACCGCGTTTTCGCCCTGCCCGCATGCGTCACCCCGCCTCAGCCAGCCGCTCGCGCAGTCTCAGCGCCGACATGAAACCCTTGCAAAAAGGCCAGCAAACCAAGGCCGCCATTGTGGAAGCGGCCTTGGGGCTGGCCACGCAAATTGGCCTAGAGGGCTTGTCGATTGGTGCGCTGGCCGAGGTGATGCAAATGAGCAAATCGGGCGTGTTTGCCCACTTTGGCTCGCGTGAGGAGTTGCAGATTTCGGTGGTGCGCGAATACCACGCCCGGTTTGAAGACGAGGTGTTCTACCCCGCCATGGCCGTGCCGCGTGGCCTGCCCCGGCTGCGGGCGCTGTTTGACAACTGGATGAAGCGCACCTCGGTCGAGATTGATTCGGGCTGCATTTACATCAGCGGCGCGGTGGAATTTGACGACCGCCCCGGCCCGGTGCGCGATGCCTTGGCCAGCTCGGTGGAGACCTGGCTGTCGGCCATGCGCCGCGCGGTCGATCAGGCGGTGGAGCAAGGCCACCTGAACCCCGACACCGATGCCGCGCAGATGAGCTTTGAAATCCATGCCCTGATTCTGGCCCTGCACTACGAAGCGCGTTTTCTGCGCACCCCCGATTCGCTGCAACGCGCCGTGCGAGCCTTTGAGGGCATTGTGGTGCGCTTCAGCCTGCACGCACCCCGCCCGCTGCGGCCCGAGCCATCGGCCTAAAGCACCGTTTTTTCTGTTCATACCCCGCCCCACTGGAGACACACCATGCCCGTTTACACCGCACCCCTGCGCGACATGCAGTTTGTGATTCATGACGTGCTCAACGTCATGGCCGAGCTCAAGGCCATGCCCGCGCATGCCGACACCGATGCCGACACCCTGAGCGCGGTGCTGGAAGAGGCCAGCAAATTTGCCACCGAGGTGATTTTTCCGCTCAACATCAGCGGCGACACCGAAGGCTGCCAGCTCAACCGCGACACCCACGAAGTGACCACGCCCAAAGGCTTCAAGGAAGCCTACAAAACCTATGTCGAAAACGGCTGGGCCACGCTGAGCTGCGACCCCGAATTTGGCGGCCAGGGCCTGCCGCTGGTGGTGAACCAGTGCCTGTACGAAATGATGAACAGCGCCAACCAAGCCTGGACCATGTACCCCGGCCTGACCCACGGCGCGTATGCCTCGCTGCATGCCCACGGCACGCCCGAGCAAAAAGCGCTGTACCTGCACAAAATGACCAGCGGCGAATGGACCGGCACCATGTGCCTGACCGAACCCCACTGCGGCACCGACTTAGGCCTGATGCGCACCAAGGCCGAACCGCAGCCCGACGGCACCTACCGCATCACCGGCAACAAAATCTTCATCAGCGCCGGTGAGCACGACATGGCCGAGAACATCATCCACCTGGTGCTGGCCCGCCTGCCCGATGCGCCCCCCGGCATCAAAGGCGTGAGCCTGTTTGTGGTGCCCAAGTTTTTGGTGAATGCCGACGGCACGCTGGGTGCGCGCAACGGCATTTACTGCGGCGGGCTGGAACACAAAATGGGTATTCATGGCAATGCCACCGCGCAAATGGTGTTGGATGGCGCGGTGGGCACCCTGGTGGGCCAGCCGCACAAGGGCATGCAAGGCATGTTTGTGATGATGAACGCCGCCCGCCTGGGCGTGGGCAACCAAAGCCTGGGCCTGACCGAGGTGGCCTACCAAAACGCCCTGGCCTATGCCAAAGACCGCATTCAAATGCGCAGCCTCTCGGGCACCAAGGCCAAAGACAAGCCCGCCGACCCCATCATCGTCCACCCCGATGTGCGCAAGATGCTGCTCACGGCCAAAGCCTATGCCGAAGGGGGCCGCGCCCTGGCGCTGTACTGCGCCATGCTGCTAGAAAAAGTCCACAGCCACCCCGATGCCAAGGTGCGCCAAGACAGCGAGGAAATGCTCTCGCTGCTCACGCCCATCGTCAAAGCCTTCTTGACCGACAACGGCTACCAAGCCGCCACGATGTGCCAGCAGGTGTTTGGTGGCCACGGCTACATCAAAGAATGGGGCATGGAGCAGTTTGTGCGCGATGCCCGCATCAACATGATTTATGAAGGCACCAACACCATCCAGAGCCTGGACTTGCTGGGCCGCAAGGTGCTGGGCAACAACGGCGCAACGCTGAAAAAGTTTGGCAAGCTGGTGGGCGCGCTGGTAGCAGAGGAAGGCGTGAACGAAAAAATGGCCGAGTTCATCAACCCGCTGGCGGTGCTGGGCGAACAGGTCACCAAATTCACCATGGAAATCGGCTTCAAGGGCCTGCAAAACCCCGACGAAGTGGGTGCCGCTGCGGTGGACTACCTGCGGGTGGTGGGGCACTTGGTCATGGGTTACTTCTGGGCTCGCATGGCGCAGGTGGCGCTGCGCAAAATGACTGAGGGCAGCACCGACCCGTTTTATGCCGCCAAGCTGCAAACCGCCCGCTTCTACTTTGCCAAGCTGTTCCCGGAAACCGCCAGCCTGATGCGCACCGCCCGTGCAGGCAGCCGGGTGCTGATGGACACCGATGCCGCCCTGGCTTAAACACCCGCGACGGAACACCGGCGACCCAACGCCCGCCCCCACCGGAGACACCCGCATGAAACACCTAGCCGCCGCCCTGCTGGGCTTGAGCAGCCTGTCGGCACTGGCGCAAATGAGCCCCGTGGGCCTTTGGCGCAGCATGGACGACCAAACCGGCCAGCCCAGGGCCGAAATCCGCATCGCCCCTGCGCCCACGGGCCTGCTGCATGGCCGCATTGAAAAAGCCATCACCCAGAGCAACGAGCCCAACTGCACCGCCTGCACCGACGACCGCAAAGGCCAGCCCAAGCTGGGGCTAGAAATCATTCGCGGAGCCAGCGCGCAGGCCAACAACGGCGTGTGGGAAAACGGCAAGATTCTGGACCCCGAAAACGGCAAGGAATACACCCTGCGCATGACCCCGCTGGACGGCGGCAAACAGTTGCAGGTGCGCGGCTACATCGGCCCGTTCTACCGCACCCAAGTCTGGCAGCGGCTGGAATGATGCCCACCCCCGCCCCATCGCGGCACTGGCCATGTTGAACGCTGTGCCTGCCCCCATCCCAACCTTCCCCCAGTGGGGGAAGGAGCCGAGGCTGGTACGGGGCCGAGACATGCCCCCGTCTTTCCCCCTCCCCCGCTGGGGGAGGGTTGGGGTGGGGGCAAGCGCCAACCACCTTGCCTGACCACCCAGATCCATCAGACACCGAACAACGTGCAAAGGAACCCGACTCATGACCCGATTTCAAGTAAAAAAAGTCGCCGTGCTCGGCGCAGGCGTGATGGGTGCGCAAATTGCCGCGCATCTGGTTAACGTCAAGGTGCCGGTCGTCCTTTTCGATTTGGCAGCAAAGGACGGCCCCAAAAACGGCATCGTGACCCGTGCCATTGAGAACCTGAAAAAGCTCAAACCCTCGCCACTGGGCGTGGCCGCTGACGCGGCGCTGATTGGTCAGGCTAATTACGACGACGACTTGGAGCAGCTGCGCAGCTGCGACCTGATCATTGAAGCCATTGCCGAGCGCATGGACTGGAAGCTGGCGTTGTACGAAAAAATTGCCCCCTTCGTTGCGCCACAGGCCATCGTGGCCAGCAACACCTCGGGCCTGTCGATCACGGCCATGAGCCAGGCCCTGCCCCAGCAGCTGCAAGCGCAGTTTTGCGGCATCCACTTCTTCAACCCGCCGCGCTACATGACGCTGGTGGAACTCATTCCCACCCCCGCCACCGCGCCCAAGGTGTTGGACGACTTGGAAGCCTTCGTGACCAGCGGCCTGGGCAAGGGCGTGGTGCGGGCCAAAGACACGCCCAACTTCATTGCCAACCGCATCGGCATCGCGGGCATGCTCTCCACCATGCACGAGGCCGAGCACTTTGGCCTGAGCTTTGACGTGGTGGACGACCTGACCGGCAAACGCCTGGGCCGTGCCAGCAGCGGCACCTTCCGCACGGCTGACGTGGTGGGCCTAGACACGCTGGCCCACGTCATCAAAACCCTGCAAGACAAACTCAGCCCAGACACCGACCCGTTTTACGGCAGCTTCGGCACGCCCCCGGTGCTGAAAGCCCTGTTGGACAAAGGCCACCTGGGGCAGAAAACCAAGGCCGGTTTCTTCAAGAAGGCGGGCCGGGACATTCTGCGGTTTGACCTGGCCAGTGGCGACTACGTGCCCGCCGGGGCCAAGGCCGACGAGGTGTATGGCCGCATGCTCAAGCGCCCCGCCGCCGAGCGCCTGAAGCTGCTGCGCAACGCCGAAGGCCCGCAGGGGCGGTTTTTGTGGGCCATTTTGCGCAACAGCTTTCATTACGCCGCCATCCACCTGGGCCAGATTGCCGACACCGCCCGCGACCTAGACCAAGCCATGCGCTGGGGCTTTGGCATGAAGCAAGGCCCGTTTGAACTCTGGCAAGAAGCGGGCTGGCTGGACGTAGCGCGCATGGTGCAAGAGGACATTGACGCGGGCCAAGCCCTGTGCCGCACCCCGCTGCCCGACTGGGTGTTCAGCGGCCCGGTGGCCGAATCGAACGGCGGCAAGGGTGGCGTACACACCGCACAAGGCTCGTGGAACCCGAGCACAGGCCTGTTTGAACCCCGCCGCAGCCTGCCGGTGTACCAGCGCCAGCACTTCCCCGAGCTGCTGCTGGGCGAAGCCGGGCCGACGTTTGAAACCGCTGGCACCACCATCGAAGAAAACGACAGCTTGCGGGTGTGGACGCTGGACGGGCAGGTGCTGATTGCCAGCATCAAAACCAAGATGCACGCCATCAGCCCCGAGGTGTGCGAGGGCCTCATGGCCGCCACTGAGCGGGCCGAGGCCGAATACCAGGGCCTCGTCATCTGGTCGGGCGACGAGCCCTTCAGCGCCGGGGCCGACCTGCAAGCCATGCTGCCCGCCTTCATGGCGGTGGGTGTCGCGGCCATTGAAGATGCCGAAGGCTTCATGCAGCAGGTGATGCTGCGGCTGCGCTATGCCAGCGTGCCGGTGGTATCGGCGGTGCGCGGCTTGGCCCTGGGTGGCGGCTGCGAACTGGCCATCCACAGCGCCCGGCGCGTGGCGCACATGGAAAGCTACATCGGCTTGGTGGAAGTGGGCGTGGGCTTGGTGCCCGGTGCGGGCGGCCTGACCTATATCGCCCGCCGTGCCGCCGAAAACGCCGAAACCTCGACTGGCAAAGACCTGCTGCCGTTCCTGACCGAAGGCTTCACCGCCGCCGCCATGGCCAAGGTGGGCACCAGCGCTATCGAGTCGCGCCAGTTGGGCTATTTGCAAAGCAGCGATGTGATCGTGCCGCACAAAGACGAGCTGCTGTTCGTGGCCCTGAACGAAGCCCGCGCCCTGTACGCCAGCGGCTACCGCGCCCCGCACAAGCGCCTGTTCCCGGTGGCAGGCCGCAGCGGCAAGGCCACCATACTGGGCAGCTTGGTGAACATGCGCGACGGCGGCTTCATCAGCCAGCACGACTTTCATATCGCGTCCTTGATTGCGAACGTGGTGACGGGTGGCGACGTGGAGCCCGGCACGCTGGTGAGCGAGGACTATTTGATGACGCTGGAGCGGCAGGCGTTTTGCTCGCTGATCGTGCACCCGAAGACGCAGGAGCGGATTTTGGGGATGTTGAACACGGGCAAGCCGGTGCGGAATTGATGGCGATGTTGCTGGTGCGCGTGCCCCCATCCCTGCCTTCCCCCAGAGGGGGAAGGAGCAATACCCTGTCTCCGGAAGCCGTGTCTTACCCCTTCCCCCTCTGGGGGAAGGTTGGGATGGGGGCTCTTGGAGCAAGCTAAACCCATGCAAAACCAAGCCACGTCCAAAGCCCAAGTCCATGCCCGCAGCCTGCGCAAAGGCATGACCGATGCTGAGCGCAAGCTGTGGGCGGGTCTGCGTGGGGAACAACTGGGCTTCAAGTTCCGCCGACAGCATCCTTTGGGCCATTACATCGCCGACTTTGCTTGCCTCCAGCCCAAACTCATCATTGAGCTGGATGGTTCGCAGCACCAAGAGCAGCAAGCCTACGACCTGACAAGAGAGCACTTCTTCAAAGCCCAAGGCTTTGCTGTGCTGCGTTTTCCATCCAACGCGCCCTTGCACAACCTCAACGGCGTATTGAGCGCCATCTTTCAGCAACTCAACCATCTGGCGGGCGTTGCCCCCATCCCAGCCTTCCCCCAGCGGGGGAAGGGGCAAAACACTTAGGAGCCACCATGAAACCCATCCAAGACGCGTACATCGTCGCCGCCACCCGCACCCCCATTGGCCGTTCGCACAAAGGGGCGTTCAAGCACCTGCGGCCTGACGACCTGTTGGCCCATGCCCTGCGCGCTGCCATGGCGCAGGTGCCGGGCTTAGACCCGGCGGCGGTGGAAGATGTGATTTGCGGTTGCGCCATTCCCGAGGCCCAGCAGGGCCTGAATGTGGCGCGCATTGGGGCCATTTTGGCCGGGCTGCCCAACACGGTGGGCGGCATCACAGTCAACCGGTTTTGTGCCTCTGGCCTATCGGCCATTCAAATGGCGGCTGACCGCATTCGGGTGGGCGAGGCCGATGTGATGATCGCCGCAGGCACCGAGAGCATGAGCATGGTGCCCATGATGGGCAACACGCCCAGCTTGTCGCCCGCCATTTTCCGCAACACCGACGACGTGGAGAGCTACGGCATTGCCTACGGCATGGGCCTGACGGCCGAGAAGGTGGCGCAGCGCTGGAAGGTGAGCCGCGAGGCGCAGGATGCGTTTGCGGTGCAGTCGCATCAGCGCGCCGTCATCGCCATGAAGAACGGCGAGTTCAACGACGAAATCACACCGGTGACGGTGACCGACCGCCACGTGGATCTGGAAAGCGCCCAGGTGTCCCCCACCGAACGAAGCATCGCCCTGGACGAAGGCGCACGCCCTGACACGACGCTGGAAGGGCTGGCCAAGCTGCGCACCGTGTTTGCGGCACGCGGCTCGGTGACGGCGGGCAACAGCTCGCAAACCAGCGACGGCGCGGGCGCGCTGGTGCTGGTGAGCGAAGCCGCCCTGAAGCGCTACAACCTGACACCCTTGGCCCGTTTTGTGAGCTATGCCAGTCGGGGCGTGCCGCCGCACATCATGGGCATTGGGCCGGTGGAAGCCATTCCGGCAGCCCTGAAAAACGCGGGTATCCGGCAAGACGACATCGACTGGTTTGAGCTGAACGAGGCCTTTGCCGCGCAGTCGCTGGCCGTCATGAACACGCTGGGCCTAGACCCGGCCAAGGTCAACCCCATGGGCGGGGCCATTGCGCTGGGCCACCCGCTGGGTGCCACCGGGGCCATTCGGGCCGCCACCGTGGTGCATGCGCTGCGCCGCCACCAAAAGCGCTACGGCATGGTGACCATGTGCGTGGGCATGGGGCAAGGTGCGGCGGGTATTTTTGAGCGCGTTTGAACATCCACCCAAAAGGCATTCCCCATGAGCGACATCCTCATCCACACCGAAGCGGGCATTTGCAGCCTCACCTTCAACCGCCCGGACAAGAAAAATTCCATCACCGCGGCCATGTACAGCACGCTGGCCGATGCCCTGCAAACCGCCGCCAGCGATGCGGCCGTGCGCTGCGTGGTGTTTCAGGGCTCAGAAACCGTGTTCACCGCTGGCAACGACATTGCCGACTTTTTGCACCAGCCGCCCAGCGGGCCAGATGCGCCGGTGTTCCGCTTTTTGCATGCGCTGGCCGCCTTCCCCAAACCGCTGCTGGCGGCCGTTTGTGGCCCGGCGGTGGGCGTGGGCACCACTTTGCTGTTCCATTGCGACTTGGTGTATGCGGGCGACAACGCCGCGTTTTCTATGCCGTTTGTGAACCTGGGGCTGTGCCCGGAAGCGGCATCGAGCCTGCTGGTGCCGCAGATGCTGGGCTACCACCGCGCCGCCGAAGCGCTGCTGCTGGGCGAGCCCTTCATGGCCGAAGCCGCGCTGGAGGTGGGCTTGGTCAACCGGGTGCTGCCACCCACCGAAGCCAGCGCTTATGCCCAGAGCGTGGCCCGCAAGCTGGTGGCCAAGCCGCTGGCCTCGTTGGTGGAAACCAAGCGCCTGATGAAAAAAGCCCAGACGCAACAGGTCTTGTCCACCATGGCCGAAGAGGGGGTCAGCTTTGGCCGCATGCTGCACGCGCCTGCTGCCCGCGAGGCTTTCAGCGCCTTCATGCAGCGCCGCAAACCCGATTTTTCGGCCTTCTGAATCAGCCCACATCAGCCCACCAAAGCCCGGTAAGCCGCACGGGTGCTGGGCGACACCGCGGCCAGCACCTGCTCGTAGCGGGTTTGCTGGCGGGCCAGCAAGCGGGCCGATGCCACGGTTTTGGAGCGGCAAAACCAGTGGCAACTGTGCTGGAACAGCAGCAGTTCCGCCGTCAGCCGAAAAGCTTGGTCTTTGCGCGAGAGGCCCTCGGCGTTGCGCACGGTGTCGGCAAAGCCTTGGGCGTGAATGGTCATGAGCTGGCGCACATCAAAAGTGGCCGTGGGCAGCCACTGCGTCACCCACGGCAGGGCCAGCGGCCAGCGCAGTACCCGCGCTTGCGGTTCGCTGATCTGGGCCATGTCACGGGCCAAGCGGTTGAGCTGCTCACTCACCGTGGCTTCGGTGCCCTGTAACAGCTGCCAAATAGAGGTGCTGCGCTCGGCATCGCGCTCGCCCAGCGCACGCAGGTAGCCCTGTGTGAGTTGCGCCATCAGCTGCTCCAGCTGAAAGTTTTGCAGGTGCTGCGCCAGCAACAGAATGCGCCGACGCTGTTCGCGCTGTTTCGTCACCCAAACCACAGCGCCCAGCGCCAACCAGAAAAATAAGTTGTCCATACCGCTATTGTCGCGCCCGCCCAGGGGGTGCATGCCCTCAAGCCGACCTGTCACCAGCCAGCAAAAAGCCCCGACGCGGATGCGCCGGGGCTTGTCTTGTACCGCTGTTGCGCTGTCGAGGCCAGCCGCGTGGCCTGATGCGCAGCCGGGTTTACTGCATCTGCTGAATACCTGCCAGCAACCAGCCGCTGTTGCCTTGGCGCGACTTGGTCAGGTGCCAGATTTCGTCAAAGGCTTCCGTGGTTGTGCTGCCGCTGTCGCGGGTTTCGCCGGTAAAGCGCACGCTGACCACATAGCCATCGGCGTTGTCTTCTACGTCAATCACGTCGGCCTCCACACGCACCACGTCGGTGTGCTGGCTGGCGGTTCCGCGATCGGCCAAGTCCATGCGCAGTTCGGCGAACATTTCAGGCGTGGTGAACTGGCGCAAGTCGTCCACATTGCCCGCATCGTTGGCGGCCTGCAAGCGGATGAAGTTGACCTTGGCGTTGCGCACAAAACCTGCCACATCAAAGTCGGCTGGGATTTTCCCGGCCTGACGCGGTGCCACCCCAGCACCAATGCCGGAACCAATGCTTGAACCCACACCAGAACCCACGCCGGCGTTGAACAGAGAACTGCCCGTGCTGGCCGGTGTGGGCGCGGGCATGGCCGTTTGGTACGCCGGTACACCGCCCGAAGCCCCCGCGCCTGCACCCGCACCTGCATACGCCATGCCGCCGTTGCTACCCAGCTTGGCCATGGCCCGCTTGCGCAGGATGAAGCCCACCACCGCCAGCACGGCCATGATGAGCAGGCCCATCATCAGCATGTTGGCCAGCGCCTCACCAAAACCAAAGTGCGAAGCCAGCGCCATGAGACCAATACCCGCTGCCAAACCGGCAATGGGGCCCAGCCACTTGCTGCTGCTCGATGCCGCCGCAGCCGCTGGGGCTGCCGCCGCTGCCGCAGCCGGTGCCGCAGCGGGTGTGGTGGCCGGGGTTTGTGCCGGTGTGGCGTTGGGCGTGCGGGCGGGCGGGGCCACATCGCGCTGCATGCCCACCGATTTGCCACTGCCCATGCGGCGCGCAGCTTCGGCATCCATGGCGGCGGTGGACAAGCCCAACGCCAACACCATGGCCAGTAAGGAAAGTGACTTTTTCATCAAGGTCTCCATCAGAGTAAAACAGATTGATCGTGCCAGACGACTCAGGTCATTTGGGGCCGTCGCGGCTGGAAACAACCAGACAGGTACGCAAGATAAGCTGGCTGAATACTCTGAAAAAGCAGATAAATAGAGATTTTTTAATCGTGAAAAACGGAAGACAACCGTTCGGCGCTCGCCCGGTCGTAGCCCAGTTGCATCAACAGCTCAACGCTGTCTTGCCCGTGCCGGGGCGGCTGGTGGCGCACGCCCAGGCGTTGCCCGTCCAGCGTCAGCGGCAGCAGGGCAGTTACTGCCGTGTGACCGGCCCGTTCGCCGTCGGGCAGGGTGATCGGGGCGATGCCGCCCGTGGCCAGCAGGTGGGGATCTTGCAGCAGTTCGTGCGGGGCGGTGATGGGCGCAAACGGCAACCCCTCACGCTCGAACACCGCCGCCAGTTCGGCGCGGCTGTGGTGTTGCAGACGTTCGCGCAGGTGGGGAATGAGCCAAGCGCGTTCCCGCACGCGGTCGTTGTTGGTTCGCAGACGCGGGTCGGCTTGCAAGTCGGCCAAGTCAAAGGCGCGGCAAAAAATGGCCCACTGGGTGTCGCTGACAACGGCCAGAAAAATCTGCTCGCCGCCTTGTACATTGAACACGTCGTAAATGCCCCAAGCCGAGATGCGCGTGGGCATGGGCGCTGCGGGCTGGCCGGTGACGGCGTACTGCATCATGTGTTGCGCCACCAAGAACACATTGTTTTCAAACAAGGCGCTTTGCACCACTTGGCCCTGGCCGGTGCGTTCGCGCTCGGCCAGCGCGGCCATCACCCCAATGGCCCCAAAGAGGCCGCCCATGATGTCGTTGACCGACGAACCGGCGCGCAGCGGGTCGCCCGGTCGTCCAGTCATGTAGGCCAGCCCGCCCATCATCTGCACCACTTCGTCCAAGGCGGTGCGGTGGTCGTAAGGGCCGGGCAGAAAGCCTTTGTGGCTGACGCAGATCAGGCGCGGGTTGCGCTGGCGCAGGGTCTGTGCATCCAGGCCGAGCTTCTGCATGGTGCCCGCCTTGAAGTTTTCGCTGACCACATCGGCGGTGTCGATCAGGCGCAGCACGGCCTCGCGCCCCTCGGGGGTGTGCAAGTCGAGCACCAGGCTTTTCTTGTTGCGGTTGAACAGTGGGTAAAAGCCCGCACCCGAGCCCAGCAGCCGCCGGGTGTTGTCGCCTGATGGGGGTTCCACCTTGATGACTTCGGCCCCCAAGTCGGCCAGCACCAAGCCGCAGGTGGGGCCCATCACCATGTGGGTGAATTCGACCACCCGAATGCCCTCGTAGGGCAATGTGCGCGCTGTACTCATGGGGCATGACTCCGTGCAAAACCAAGGGGCAGACCGACTTCTGGGGTCATGCCGTACAGCGGCTCGTGGGGCAGGGCTTGGCGCAGCACCTCGCGGGCACGCATCAGGCCATCAAAACGGATGCCGGTTGTACTGCCCATGGCTTCGAGCATGAAGACCAAATCTTCAGTCACCACATTGCCCGACGCACCGGGCGCGTAAGGGCAACCGCCCAGACCGGCCTGCGAGCTGTCAAAAGCGCGCACCCCTTCGTCCCAGGCGGCCAGCACATTGGCCAGCCCCAGCCCCCGCGTGTTGTGAAAATGCGCAGCCCCGGCCTGCGCACCCAGCTCCTGGCGCAGACGGCGAAAGCGCTGGCGCACCATGGCCGGGTGGGCCATGCCGGTGGTGTCGGATAAGCCCACTTCGTCCACCCCGGCCTCGACACAGGCCAGCGCCAGGGCGATGACCTCGTCTTCAGACACCGGCCCAGCCAGCGTGCAGCCAAACGCGGTGGACAGCCCGACTTCAAGGCGCACCGGTTCAGCGGGTGCGGCGGGGTTGTCAGCCGCCCGGTGGGCGCGCACCTGCGCCGCGATGCGGGCCAGCGATGCCAGCATCTGCGCATGCGTCTGGTTGACGTTGGCCAGGGAATGCGCCTCGCTGACCGACACCGGCACGGTGATTTTGTGGACTCCCGCTTGCAAAGCGGCCAGCGCCCCTTGCAGGTTGGGCACCAGCGCCACCACCCGCAGCCCAGGGTGCTGGCGGGCGTGCAGCACCACCGCCGCCGTGTCGGCCATTTGCGGCAGCAGGCGGGGCGAGACAAAGGAGCCCACCTCAATCTCTTGCACCCCGGCGGCGACCAGGGCATCAAGCCAGCGGCACTTGGCCTCGGTGGGCATGAGGGTGCGGATGGACTGCAAGCCATCGCGCAGCCCCACTTCGGTGATGCAAACAGCGACCTGCATGGTGCCTCAAGCCTGTGGCGCGCGGCGGTTTGCTTGGAGCCGGTAGAGCGGCGGCACGATCAGCATGAGGGCGGCCAGCGCCAGCAGCGTGGCCGAGATGGGGCGCGTCACAAACGTGCTCCAGTCACCTTGGCTGATGGTCAGGGCTTGGCGCATGGACTGCTCGGCCAGCGGCGACAGGATCAAGCCCACCAGCACGGGTGCCGCCGGAAAGTCAAAGCGGCGCATGACATAGCCCAGCAAACCAAAAGCAAACAACAGCCCCACGTTGAACACCGAGTTACCCGCGCCATACACCCCAATGACCGACACCACGATGATGCCCGCGTACAGCCACGGCGGCGGAATCTTCAGCAGCTTGACCCACAAGCCCACCAGCGGCAGGTTCAGCACCAACAAAATCACATTGCCGATGTAGAGGCTGGCAATCAAAGTCCAGACCAGGCTGGCATTGCTGGCAAACAGCTGTGGGCCGGTTTGGATGCCGTAGCCCTCAAAAGCCGCCAGCATCACCGCTGCTGTGGCCGATGTGGGAATGCCCAGCGTCAGCAGCGGCATCAGCACCCCGGCGGCGGCGGCGTTGTTGGCCGCCTCTGGCCCAGCCACCCCTTCAATCGCGCCATGCCCGAACTCTTCGGGGTGTTTGGAGAGCTTTTTCTCGGTGTAGTAAGACAGCAGCGTGGGCAGCTCAGCCCCCCCGGCGGGCATAGCCCCAATGGGGAAGCCGAACAGAGCCCCCCGAACCCAGGCTTTCCAAGATCGTGCCCAGTCTTGCCGACTCATCCACAAACTGCCCGAGAGCCGCATGAGCGTACCCGGCTGGTTGCTGCGGCCCTGCCAAGCCAGGTACAGCGCCTCGCCCACGGCAAACAAGCCCACCGCCGCCACCGTGATCTCTATGCCGTCCAGCAATTCGGGCCGCCCAAAGGTGAACCGCATTTGCCCCGTCTGCAAATCAATGCCCACCATGCCCAGCAACAGCCCCAGGCTCAAGGCCACCACACCGCGCAAGAGCGAATGGCCCAGCACCGCCGACACGGCCACCAGCGACAGCACCATGAGGCTGAAATACTCCGCTGGGCCAAAAGCCAGCGCGGCTTCGACCACCCAAGGGGCCACAAAGGTCAGCGCCAGCGTGCCCATGGTGCCCGCCACAAAACTGCCAATGGCCGCCGTGGCCAAGGCCTGCCCGGCCCGCCCGCGACGCGCCATCTTGTTGCCCTCCAGCGCCGTGACCATCGACGAGGTTTCGCCCGGTGTGTTGAGCAAGATGGAGGTGGTGGAACCCCCATAAGCGGCCCCGTAGTAAATGCCCGCAAACATGACAAACATGCTGGTGGCGGGCACTTGGTAGGTCAGTGGCAGCAACAAGGCAATGGTGAGTGCAGGCCCCAAACCGGGCAATACCCCCACCATCGTGCCGACGAAACAGCCCACAAACCCCCACATCAGCGTGGTGGGGGTCAAGGCACTGGCAAAGCCGCCCATCAGGGCATCAAAAGCTTCCATGGCGCATCCCGCGTTCTGTCAAAAACCCAGCGGCGTGGCCGGCCCGAGCCCGACACCCAGCACATGAGCAAATAAATACCAAAAACCCCCGGCAATCGCCCCGCAGATCAGCAGCGAGCGGGCGTTGAAAGGCGCATCAAAGCCACGCGCAATGCACATGCCGCACACCGTACCCGGCAGCCAAAACCCCAGGTGCGACACGCCCGCCATGAACACCACGCCACCGGCCAGCAGCACCAGCATGCGCCCTTGACTGCCCGGCAGCGGCGCTTGGTCGGGGGCCTCACTCTCATCGACCTGCCGACCGCGCCAAGCGCTGATGCCGTAGAGCACCGAGGCCACGGTCAGCACCGCCACAATGACCGCCGGCACCAGCGTGGGGCCAACCGCCATCTGAATGGCCGACTCCGGAATCAGGGTGACCTGCCAGACGGCCAGCAGACAGAGGGCCACCAGCATCAGGCTGATACGCAACGGGGTCATGCCAGCCCCAGGTCTTTCATCACGACGGTGATGCGCTCAATGTCCCAGCCCACCTCACGCTCGAAGGGGCGCTCGCTCAAAAAGGCATCCGACCATTTGCGCGTGACCAACTCGTTCTTCCAGGCCTCGCTGGCCACCGTGCGGGTCACAAAATCGGTCAGTGCGCCGCGCTGGCTGTCGCTGATGCCGGGCGGTGCAAACACGCCGCGCCAGTTGGCCATGACCACATTGAGCCCCAGCTCGGCCATGGTGGGCACGTTCACCCCCGGAATGCGAGCGCGGCCCGAGGTCGCCAGCGCCACCATGCGGCCCGCCTTGATCTGCTCTTCAAATTCCGAATAACCCGAAATCCCCGCCGTGACCTGCCCGCCCAGAATGGCCGCATTGGCCGGGCCACCCCCGGCAAAGGCTACATAAGCGGCATCCCGCGGGTTGCGGCCCAGCGCCTTGATCATCAAACCCAAAATCAGGTGGTCAGTCCCGCCCGCGCTGCCCCCGGCCACCGAGACGGCCTTGGGGTTTTCTTTCAGGGCGGCCAGCAAATCGTTCCATGTCTTGACCTTGCCATTGGCGGGCACCACCAGCACACCGGCCTCTTCGGTCAGGCGCGCAATCGGGGTCACGTCCTTCATGGTGACGGGGCTTTTGTTGGCAATGGCCGCGCCCACCATCACCGAGCCGCCCACCATCAGGCTGTTGCCTTGGCCCTTGCGCTGGTTCACAAAACGCGGCAAACCCACCATGCCACCGGCACCGCCCACGTTTTCAAACTGCATATTGCCCACCAAGCCCGCGGCTTTGGCGCTGCGCTCCAAGGCCCGCGCCGTGCTGTCCCAGCCACCGCCAGGGGCAGCGGGCACAAACATATTGAGCGCCTCAAACAGCGGTTTGCCCTGCGCCCAAGCCGGTACGGCCACGCCAGCGCCCACTGCTGCGCCGTATTTCAGAAAGTCGCGTTTGCTGAAGTTCATGCCATGTCTCCTGTGTCAGAATGAAATCAAGCCCCGTCGGGGAGCCCTGCCATTGTTCGACACTTTCGGGCACGCTGGCTGTCAATTGGCTTTCAAAATCGTTCGGTGAATACCCTAGCCCCCGGCCCCCACATCCTGCTGGTTGAAGACACACCCGAGCTGTCGCTGTGGGTGGGTACCGCCCTGCGGCAAGCGGGGCTGCGCGTGCAATTTGCGCCCGACGGCTGGCAGGCCCTGCAAGCCTTGGCAGTGGGCCACAGCTTCGATGCCGTGGTGCTGGACCTCAACATCCCCGGCCCCGACGGCCTGGAGGTACTGCAAACCCTGCGCCAGCGGCAAGACCGGGTGCCCGTGCTCATCCTCACCGCACGCGGCCACGTCAGCGACCGCGTGCGGGGCCTGAACCTGGGGGCCGACGACTACCTGCCCAAACCCTTTGAACTCAGCGAACTCGAAGCCCGCTTGGCCGCCCTGCTGCGCCGACAAGGCCACCGCACAGCGGCCCTGCTCGAACTCGGGCCGCTGCGCCTGAACACCAGCAGCGGCGAGGCCAGCTGGCACGGCCAGCCCTTTGCCCTGACCCCGCGTGAAGCCCGCGCCCTGGGCGTGCTGCTGGCCTCGGCCCACCACACCGTCAGCAAAGAAACGCTGCACCACGCGCTGTTTCCGCAAGACAACGCCAGCCTCGATGCCGTCGAAGTGCTCATCCACCGGCTGCGCAAAAAAATTGAACACCAACCCGGCCCCGCCCTGGTCATTGCCACCTTCCGGGGCCTGGGCTACATGCTGACCCTGGCCAGAACGCCCTGACCCACACCCGTCCACACCGCCTGCGCATGCTGCCCGCCACCCCCACCCCGTCGCTGCGCCGCCGTCTGATGGCGGGGTTGATGCTGCCGCTGCTGGTGTTGATCCTGCTCAACGCAGGGTGGAGCCATGGCCGCGCCATTGAAGTGGCCAACGAAGCGCACGACCGCTCGCTCTACCTGGCCGCCCGCGCCCTGGCCGAAGAACTGTCTTGGGAACACGACCACATCCACCTAGACCTGCAAAAAGGCATCGGCCACCTGTTTGAAAACCACACCGGCGCACGCCTGTTTTACCGCGTGGACACCTTGCAAGGGCAGTGGCTGGCGGGCAACCCCAAAGTGCCCACCCTGCCCCAGCCAGCCAGCAGCGCCACACGCCCAACGCCGGTTGAATACTTTTCGCTGGTGCAGTTTGCCGATGCCCAATTTCAAACCAGCCCGGTGCGCTTGGCGCGGCTGGTGCATGTGCTGTCTGATCGTGGTGGGCAATACCCCGTCGTGGCCGTCACCGTCATTGAAACCCGCGAAACCCGCGACCAACTCGCCCGCCAGATGCTGCGCGAAACCCTGCTGGGCCAAGCCGTGCTGCTGCTGGCCGTGGCCGCCTTGGTGGTCTGGGGCATCCACCGTGGCATTGAACCGCTGGAGCGCTTTCGGCAGCAATTGGCCCAGCGCGAAGACAGCGACTTTTCCGCCATTGAACCCCCCGGCCTGCCGCGTGAACTGCACCCGCTGATTGACACCCTCAACAGCTACCTGCACCGCTTGGGTCGGCTCATTGACATCCGCAAACGCTTTTTAGACAACGCCGCGCACCAACTCAGAACCCCGCTGACCGTGCTCAAAACCCAGCTCAGCCTGACCCAGCGCGCCACCACCGAAGCCCAGCGCCAGCCCCTGCTGGCCGCCGCCATCCACACCACCAACAAAGCGGTGCAACTGACCGAACAACTGCTGTCACTGACCCGCGCCGAACACGCCTGCGAAACCCACAGCCCCGAAGCCCTTGACCTCGTCGCCCTGGCCCGCGAAGTCACCCAGCAACGCCTGCTGTCCGCCCACGAACAGGGGCAAGACCTGGGCTTTGAGGCCTGCGTGCCCGCCTGCTGGATACAAGGCATCCCCTTCATGCTGCGCGAAGCCGTGGGCAACCTGCTGGACAACGCCCTGATCCACGGCGGGCCATCCATCCGCATCACGGTGCGGGTGGGCGCGCACTGGGTCGAGGTCGAAGACGACGGCCCAGGCATTGCCCCCGCCCACCAGCCGCATGTGTTCGAGCGGTTTTACTCCGCCCCCACTAATACCCTCAACACCCCCAACACCCCCAACACCCCCGGCAGCGGTCTGGGCCTAGCCATCGTGCGCGAAATCGCCCTGCAACACCAAGCCACCCTCACCCTAACCAGCCCACTGGCCCACGGCCCAGGCACCTGCATCCGGCTGGGGTTTGCGCGGGTTGATGGGCATAATGAAATTCATGGCAGGGGATGAAAGCAACCATCCCCTGTAGCCAAGACCCACACACCACCGCTGCTGCTGCGACGGCGGTTCAGTTGAACGGACGCGGTGCGGGGGTTTTTTCGCTGGAGGGCGGCAAAATGGGCATCGCGAACTGGGGTTGTTGACCCGTGAGCGTCTTTAAGAAAGCGACGATCTGGGCGTTCTCCGCTGAACTGAATTCGCGGCCCAGTTGCAGGCGGCCCATCAGGTCTACCGCCACCGTGAGGTTGGGGGCTTGGCCATCGTGAAAGTAGGGGTAGGTCAGTTCCACGTTGCGCAGGGTGGGTACCTTGAAGTTCAGGCGGTCGGCATCTTTGCCAGTCACATCGACGCGGCCCTGGGCTGTACTGGCAGTTTTGTAGGCGTTGACCACACCCATTTTTTGGAACGAGGTTCCACCCAGGTTGGGGCCGTTGTGGCAGGCCACGCAGCCGCTGGCCTTGAACAGTTGGTAGCCCGCGAGTTCGTCTTTGCTCAGGGCTTTGCTGTCGCCGTCGAGCCAGCGGTCAAAACGCGAATTGGGTGTGACCAAGGTTTCTTCAAAGGCGGCAATGGCGGTGGTGACTTCGTCAATGCTGAGTTTGTCGGACTTGAACACGGCCTTGAATTCACTCACGTAACCGGGAATGGACTTCAGGGTGTCAACAGCCAACTGGTGGGTGAAGGCCATTTCGCCGGGGTTGGCAATGGGGCCACCGGCTTGGTCTTTCAGGGTAGCAGCACGTCCGTCCCAGAACTGAGCCAGGTTCAGGCTGGAATTGAGCACCGTGGGCGAGTTGATGGGGCCTTGCTGCCAGTTGTGGCCGATGGAGGTTTTCAGGTTGTCGCTGCCGCCCATGCTCAGGTTGTGGCAAGAGTTGCAAGAAATGAAGCCAGATTTGGACAGGCGGGGATCAAAGAACAGCTTTTTGCCCAGCTCCACCATGGCCGGGTCGATGTTGCGCGGGGCCGGGATGGTTTGCACCGGCTCGTCAGCTCGTTTTTGGGCCATGGCCGCACCGGTGGACAACAGGGCCGCCGCAGCCACCGCACACAGAACCCCAGAAAAAATGGTTGTTGATTTCATGATTGACACGCACAAAGTTGGTTGACACGTCGGTCTGTAGGGGGCGGGGTGTTTGTCTGCAAAGCCCTACAAATGACAAGGTCAATGTATGCGGCTGGGCTCCGGTGTTTTTTGACAAAAGTCAAATCATGAGCCGTTATTCATAGTTTCTGTCTATCAGTCTGCCGACGGCCCAAGTGGGCCGTGGTTGATGACAGATGCAGGGGCTCAGGTGTCTGACATGACGCGCACACCCGCTGACTGTGATGCAGAGAACAGGCTTAAGGCCCCGGCCTGCGCAGCACAAACCGCAACGGCTGCGCGGTGGTTTGCAGGCGTTCGGCGGGTAGGCGGGTGCCGCGCAGGGTGCGGTTGCAGTCTTCGGGTTCGCCTGTCCAGGTGGCATCGGTGTTGATGAGGTCTGCCGATTCGTCGAGCTGAAAACGGCCTTCGATCAAATCGCCCGCCACCCAGGCGGTGCGGGTTTGTCCGGCTTCGCTGCGTTGAATTTGGCCGTGCACGCTGTCGGGGTATTCCAGGTGCTGGATCAGGCGCAGGGTGCCTACCGAGGTGGCGGGCTGGTCAGCCGGGGCATCGAGTGGCCACAGGCTGAGCTGCCACAGGCCGCGCAGGTGTTCGGATGTGGCTTGGGCCGGGTCGCAGTTGGCGGCGGCGGCGGTGGTGGGTGGGGTGGCCGTGGCGGCTGGCGGGGTTTGCGCGTGCAGGCTGGTCAGGCAAGCGGCGATGCACAGCGCGGCGCACAGGCTGCGCCAGTGGGGGCGAACAGGGTGGGCGGTCATGGGGGCTGGCTGGCTTTGGCGGCGGCTTGTTCTTGGGCGCGGCGGGCA
The DNA here is from genome assembly GCA_041192045.1 of Pseudomonadota bacterium. Taxonomy (GTDB): domain Bacteria; phylum Pseudomonadota; class Gammaproteobacteria; order Burkholderiales; family Burkholderiaceae_C; genus Hydrogenophaga. Next base: position 57,790 of record JBEENR010000006.1, read on the forward strand.
AATTCGGCGCGCAGGGCGCGCAGTTTTTCGCGGGGGTCTTCTTGGCGGGTGGCGCGGTCTAGGCCCATTTCTTCAATGAAGCGGCTGGGCTGGCCGGGCATGGTTTCGCGGCCTTTTTTGCGGCGCTTGAGCCAGCTCACGGCCAGGGTGCGCTGGGCGCGGGTGATGCCGACGTACATCAGGCGGCGCTCTTCTTGCAGGCGCAGGGCCAGGTCGTCGCGGCCCGGTTCGTCGGGGTCGCTGTCTTCGTCAAGCTTGAAGGGCAGCAGGCCTTCGTTCACGCCCACCAGCATGACGTGTGGCCATTCCAGCCCCTTGGCCGCGTGCAGGGTGGAGAGGGTGACTTTGTTGTCGTCTTGTTCGCGCTCGCTCAAGGTGGATATGAGGGCAATGGTTTGCACCACGTCGAGCAGGTTTTTTTGTGTGCTGGGGTCGGGGTGGGGGGTGGGGTCGGCTTCGGTGTCGCTGGGGCCGCAGCGGCTGGCGATCCAGTCGCAAAAGTCGAGCACGTTGGCCCAGCGGGCGGCGGCGATTTTGTCGTTGTCTTCGCTGTCCAGCAGAAATGTTTCGTAGCCGATGTCTTGCAGCCACTCGGTCAAGAAACGGCGGGCGGCTTGGGGGCCGGTGGTGTGGCGGGCGCGGTATTCCAGGTCGTTCACGGCGCGGCCAAATTCGTGCAGGGTGGCCACGGCACGGGCGGGCAGGCTGGCGGCTAGGCTGTTGGAGAACAGGGCTTCAAACAGGCTGAGTTTGTATTGGGTGGCCAGGTTGCCCAGTTGTTGCAGGCTGGTGTGGCCAATGCCGCGTTTGGGCGTGGTGGCGGCGCGCAAAAAGGCGGGGTCGTCGTTGTTGTTGACCAGCAGGCGCAGCCAGGCGCAGAGGTCGCGGATTTCGGCTTTGTCAAAAAAGCTTTGTCCGCCCGAGACTTTGTACGGAATTTGCGCCCGGCGCAGCGCTTGTTCAAAGGGTTTGGCCATGTGGTTGGCGCGGTAGAGCACGGCGAAGTCGCGCCAGTCTTTGTGGGGTGACGTGGCTTGCAGGCTTTGGATGCGGGCCAGCACGCGCTCGGCTTCGTGGTCTTCGTGGTCGGCCACCACCACGCGCACCGGCTCGCCTTCGCCCAGGTCGCTCCAGAGGGTTTTGGGAAACAGCTTGGGGTTGGGGCCGATGACGTTGTTGGCCGCCCGCAGAATGGCGCTGGTGGAGCGGTAGTTTTGCTCCAGCTTGATGACGCGCAGTTGCGGAAAGTCTTGCGGCAGGCGCTTGAGGTTGTCCAGCGTGGCCCCGCGCCAGCCGTAGATGCTTTGGTCGTCGTCGCCCACGGCGGTGAAGCGGGCGCGTTCGCCCACCAGCAATTTCAGCAGTTCGTACTGGGTGGCGTTGGTGTCTTGGTATTCGTCCACCAGCACATGGCCCATTTTTTTTTGCCAGCGTTCGCGCACCTCGGGGTGTTCGCTCAGCAGCTTCAGCGGCAGGGCAATCAGGTCGTCAAAGTCCACGCTTTGGTAGGCGCTCAGGCGCTCTTCGTAGCGGGCCATGAGGATGGCGACTTGGCGGTCGTGCTCGGTTTGCGCCTGCGCCAGCGCCTGCGCGGCGTTGAGTCCGGCGCTTTTCCAGGCGCTGATGGCCCATTGCCACTGGCGGGCGGTGGCGGTGTCGGTGGTGCTGCCGCAGTCTTTGAGCAGGCTGGTGATGTCGTCGGTGTCCAGGATGGAGAACTGTTTTTTCAGGCCCAAGGCGCTGCCGTCTTCGCGCAGCAGGCGCACGCCCAGGGCGTGAAAGGTGCAGATCAGCACCTTGGCCGCGTCGCGCCCCACCAGTTGCCGGGCGCGTTCGCGCATTTCGCTGGCGGCCTTGTTGGTGAAGGTGATGGCGGCAATGCGGTCAGCGGCCAGCCCGGCTTGGATGAGGCGGCCAATTTTGTGGGTGATGACACGGGTTTTGCCCGAGCCCGCCCCGGCCAACACCAGACTGGGGCCGCCGAGGTGGTTGACGGCATCGAGCTGGGCCAGGTTGAGGCCGGAGGTGTGGGCAGACATGGGGCAAGCGGCAGCTTCAGCTGGAGGTTTTGCGGGTCAGGGTGCCGTTGTCGGTCGGGTTGTCGTTCTGGTAGAGGCCTTCCCAGGTGTCGCCATTGGTCCAGGTCATGCGGCCCTGGCCGTGCTTTTTGCCCTGTTGCCATTGGCCGCTGTACTGGTCGCCACTGGCCCAGCGGAAGGTGCCTTGGCCGTGCGGCTGCCCTGTCGAGACGCTGCCTTCGTAGCGTTCGCCGCTGGCAAAGCGCAGCACGCCCTGGCCTTCGGGCACGCCTTGGGCAAACTGGCCTTCATAGACGTTGCCGTTGGCAAAAAACATTTTGCCGCTGCCGTGGGGCTGTTCGTTTTGCCAGCTGCCTTCGTAGCGCTGGCCGCCCACCCACCAGTAGGTGCCGGAGCCACTGGGTCGCCCCTGCTGGAACTGGCCCTCGAAGCGGTCGCCCGAGGCGTACACCATCTTGCCCTGCCCTTGGGGCTGGCCGCGCTGCACCTCGCCTTCAAAGCGGTTGCCGTTGGCAAACACCAGCACGCCCTGGCCCTGGGGTTCGTCGTCCACCCAACTGCCGCTGTAGCGCTGGCCGTTGGCCCAGATGAATTCGCCCTGGCCGTGGCGGCGGCTCAGCAGCAGGTCGCCTTGGTACTGGTCGCCGTTGGTCCAACGGACTTGACCCTTGCCGGTGAGGTTGATGCCTTCACGGATGAAGAGGCCCACATAGTGGGTGTCGCCCGCCTTGATGTCCAGCTGCTGAGGTGGTGGGTGGTCGTCGGCATCGTCGTTGGCAGCCCCGTTAGCAGCCCCGTTAGCGGGTACGGGTGCGGATGCGCTGGCGGGTTTGCCGGTGCTCGGCGGGGTGGGTTGCAATGCCTTGGGCAAAACGGCTGCGAGCGCCGAGCCCAGTGCCCCTGGCAGGGCCGAGATCAAGCTGGTGGAGGCCGCTTTGCCGGTGGCGGCAGCAGCAGCGGCGGGCGTGGCGGCGGCTGATGCCAGCGCGGTGGCGGCACCACTGGTGGGCAAGGCCACAGCGGCCACAGCGGCCTGCACCGCCGGGTCGGCCAGCACGGCACTGCTGGCCTGCTGCGCCGGTGCAGCGGCGGTGGGCACGGGGGTTGCGGTGACGGGGGTTGCGATGACGGGTGGTGGCGTTGCGGCGACAGCGGTGCTGTTGGGCGCGGTTTCGGGCTGGGCCACGGGCGATGCAGCAGGCGGGCGGGCCGCTGGGGTGGCTGCTGGCGTAGCGGCGACGACTGAGGTAGCTGCGGGGTTGGCAGGTGTAGCGCTTGGTGTGGCAGGCGGGGTACGTGGCGTGCGGCTGGACTGGGTGGGTGCAGCGGCCACGGCGGTGGGGCTGGGCAGGGGCGGCGGCGATGGTGGCGGCATCAGCGATTCGGGCACGGCGGTAGCTACCCAAGGCGTGCCGCGTTCGCGGGCTTGGGCTTGGGCGTTGTTGCGCGCCAGCTCCATGGCCTGGCCTTTGCATTCGGTCTGCGCCTCGCGCCACAGGGTTTCGGCCATTTGCGACTGCATGCGCCGCTCGGGCAGGGTCAGGGTGACGCTGACACGGCGGAACTGCTGGTTGAAGTCGCGGGCGCGCTCAAAGACGGGGGCGCAGAACTGGGCGTTGTGCGCGTCAATGGCGGTCAGGTCGCGGCGTTGGGCGGCGGTTTCTTGGGCACTGCCGGTGCAGCGCTCGGCGGCCACGTCCCACATGTTTTCGGCACGGCGGTAGAGCGAGGCGGCATCGCTCCAGCGGCGTTCGCGCACGGCTTGCTGTGCCAAGTCTTGCAGGCTGGTGGCGTTTTTTTGGCTGTTGGTGCAGGCTGGGCTGGCACCCAGTTCGGCCTCTAGGCTGGCGCGGGCGCGCTGGGTTTCGGTCAGGTTGCGCCGGGCACGCTCCATGGATCGGCCTTCGCACAGCTGGCCCGCACGGCTCCAGAGGGCAATGGCTTCATCCAGCAGCTGGGCCACACTGGCCGCATCTTGCCGGGCCGACTGGGCCATGGCCACCTCCACGTCCAGCTCGGTGGCGCGGTCGGTCAGGCTGATGCAGGTCTCGGGCGGCGGTGGGGGGGGCGGGGTTGGTGTTGGCGCAGGTGTTGGCGCAGGTGTTGGCGCAGGTGTTGGTGCTGGGGTGGGCACGGGTGCGGCAGCAGCCGTGGGCTCGGGTGCGGTGGTGGTGGGGGTGGCCTGCGCATCGGATGCAGCGGCGGGCGCAGCAGCGGGTGCATCGCCTGCGGCGGGCGCGGCGGCGGTGGCTGGCGCATCGGGGGCGGGGGGCGGGGGGCTGGTCTGGGCCGTGGCGGTGTTCAGGCACAGGCTTGCACCCAACAGCCCAGCAACAACGGTACGGCAAAGCAAGGGCATACGGGGATTCATGGCGTGGAGCTTGTAGGGCTGGGCTGAAGGTCTGGCGGGCGCGGATTCAGCGGGCGGGGCTGGTGGACGACTGGGGCATCTCCAGCATGGCTTCAATCAGGCCACGGGCGTAGGGGTTGCTGCTGCTGGTGGTCTCTAGGTCTTGGTAGCTGAAGGTTTTGGGGGCGGAGGCCAGGGGCATTTCGTCCACCTCAAAGTTCAGGGTTTCGGGCCGGATGCCTTTGAGGATGCTCACCACCTGCTCGCCCCGGCCCGCTTGGTTGGCCAAGTTCTGGATGGAGGCCATGCGGTCGGGGTCAAACACCAGCCCGTTGGCCAACAGGTTGCGCTCCAGCATTTTCTGGTGCAGCGTGAACCCCGCCAGCGGGTCAGCGCCGAGCTGCTCCATGCGCTGAAAGGCCCAGGCATCGGCATCGTCAAACACGGTGGCCGCTACCCGCGACACACCACTGAGCAAGCCCTTGTTGGCCGCCACTTTCTGCATGCTGCTGACCACCTGCGCCTGCGTGAGGGCCTGCACGGTTTTGCCGACTTCGTCGCGGATGAGGCCGGTGGCGTAAGACTTGGCTTGGTCGATGAGTTGCTGCTTGACCACTTCAGTTGCCGCCGTCGCCGCGGCCTGACGGGCCGTCGCCACCGCCGCTTCAGCGGCCATGGCAGCGCCTTTGAGGCCCGAGGCCAGCGTGGCCACGGTGTAGAGGGTGCTGAGCAGGCTGGTGCCGTAGTCGTAGGCCTTCATGCGCAGGCCACCCTCTTCAGATACGCCTTGCGTCCACAGCACGGCCCACAGGGCCTCGTCGGCGCTCAGGTCGGCCTTGGCAATTTCTAAGGGGTGGTAGCTCATCAGCCAGTGGTAGTCCTGCAAGTCTGGGGTGTTGGGCGGGGCCACGCGGGTGTAACCCCGGCAGACTTGAAAGGGCTGAATCTGCACCTTGCGCCCCTGGCTGGTCGTCACCGGAAAAGGCCGCCCCCGCTCGCGCAAGCGGCCCAGCTCCACCAGCAGATCTTGCGCCTCTTTGCTGGTCTCACCATCAATATTGACCAAGCGTTCACCAGGATGCAGGGGCGACGTGGGCGAGGCGGCAATCACGGTCAGGCGCTCATCCACCCCCAGGGCACGCACCCAGGCCACGCGGTCGTCTTCCGACCAGTTTTGGCTGGTGGCCACGGTAAACGGCAGCTCCCACTGGCGGTCGCAGTCCTTGTCCTTCAACTGGGCGGTGCGGGCAATGGCTGGGCGCAGCGCCTGTTCGGCCTGCCCGAACAAATTCAGGTTGGCCAGCAAGACGGGGTTCACCGGTCGGCCATCGTCCACCGTGTATTTGGGCGCGGAACAGCCCGCCAGCGCCAGACAGGCGGCTAGGGCCAGCGCACCCGCACGTCGGGGCCAAGACGGCGACACAGCACAGCGGGCAGGGGCAGGCGGTTGCTTGAGTGGGGAGCGCATGACAAAAACATGAAAAAGGGGTGACAGACCCGCACAACCACAGAACCCATACAGAACCAACAGACCCCATGCCCGTGCGGCGGCAAGCTTAACGCCAGAAACCCCGAGAAACCTGAAAAACCGAACGGACAAGCCCCAAAATCCCGCACAAGCACCCCATGGGTAGGAGGTTTCAGGGTAGCGGCACCCCGGCGACGGCGGCAGGGCCACGCAACAGGGACAATGCCGCCGTGCTGAACATTCTCTGGGTGACTTTCCCCTTCTTTGCCTTGGTGCTGGCCGGTTTTGTGGCGGCCCGCCGGCGCATGCTGCCCCTGGAAGCCATTCCAGGGCTCAACGGCTTTGTGCTGTTTTTTGCCCTGCCCGCCATGCTCTACCGCTTTGGCTCTACCACGCCGGTGGCGCAGCTGCTGGATGCGTCGGTGGCCGGGGTGTATTTGCTGTGCGCGCTGGTCATGGTGGCGTTTGCCATTGCCATCACCCGCAACGACCGCATCCGCTGGAACGATGCCGCCCTGGGCGCACTGGTGGCCGCCTTCCCCAACACCGGTTTCATGGGCGTGCCGCTGCTGGCGGCACTGCTGGGGCCGCAAAGCGTGGGCACCGTCATCGTGTTGATTGTGGTGGACATGGTCATCACCAGTTCGCTGTGCGTGGCCCTGTCGCGGCTGGACGAAGGCGAGGGCCACGGCGCAGCCGCCATGCTGGACGCAGGCAAAAAAGCCCTGCGCGGCGTGCTGGGCAACCCCATGCCCTGGGCCATTTTGCTGGGCGCAGCCGCCTCGGCGGCCAGCTTCAGCCTGCCCGCGCCGGTGCAAAAAACCGTCTGGCTGCTGGCCGATGCCGCGTCACCCGTGGCCCTGTTCACCATTGGCGCGGTGCTGGCTCGCTCGCAAATGCAGGCCAACCACCCCATGCCCCTGAGCGACTTTGTGCCCGTGGCCCTGATGAAGCTGCTGCTGCACCCGCTGCTGGTGCTGCTGCTGGGCCTAGCCGCCATTCAAATGGGCGTGCCCCTAGACCGCTTTGCCCTCACGGTAATGGTGCTGGTATCCGCCCTGCCCAGCGCCAGCAACGTGTCGCTGCTGGCCGAGCGCCTGGGCGCAGACAACGGGCGCATTGCCCGCATCATTTTGGTAACGACCGTGGCCGCGTTTTTTACGTTTTCGGGGGCGGTGTCGTTGATGGCGTAGTGGGCGCAGGGGCCGCACTGGCACCGGCCCCCCGCGCAAAGGTGACGACATGGTTCACCTCGGCGCGGATGCCGATCCATTCGCCCACGGCGTGGTTGTGGTGCGAGGGGACGTGTGTCATCAGCGTCTCGCCCGTGCTCAGGCGCAGGGTGTACAGAAATTCGGAGCCCCGAAAGGCTTTGCGCACAATTTGCGCTTTGGCCGGGGCCAGGTCGTCGTGCACGATGTCATCGGCCCGCAGCAGCACATCGCACAGGCCCGCCTCGTAGGCGCTGGGCAGGGGGCATTCTTCCAGGTCGTGCAGCGCGCCCAGCGGGGTTTGCACCGATACCTCGTTGCCCACCAGCCGAATTTGCGCCGGGGCAAACACGCCGTGACCAATGAATTCGGCCACAAAGCGGGTGGCCGGGCGGTGGTAGAGCGCATAGGCATCGTCCCACTGGTGCAGATGGCCTTCGTGCATGACACCAATCACATCGCCCATGGCAAAGGCTTCTAGCTGGTCGTGCGTCACCAGCAGGGCGGTGGCACCGGCGGCTTTCAGGATGGTGCGTACCTCGTGCGCGAGGCGTTCGCGCAAGTCCACATCCAAATTAGAAAACGGCTCGTCCAGCAGCAGCAAACGGGGCCGGGGTGCCAGGGCACGGGCCAGGGCCACGCGCTGCTGCTGCCCGCCTGAAAGCTCGTGCGGGTAGCGGCCCTGCATGCCGTCCAGCCCCACCAGCGTCAGCACCTCGGCCACGCGCTGTTCGCGCTCAGCACGGGGCAGGCGGTGGATGCCAAAGGCCACATTGCGGCCCACGTCGAGGTGCGGGAACAGGGCGTAGTCTTGAAACACCATGCCAATGCGGCGCTGTTCGGGTGGCATGTGCTGGCCCTGGCCGCTCACGGTATCGCCTTGCAGCAAGATGCTGCCGCTGCTGGCCCGCTCTAAGCCCGCCACCGCCCGCAACAAGGTGGTTTTGCCACAGCCCGAGGGGCCAATGAGCACACCGATGTCACCGGCGCGCAGGCCCAGCGAAACGCCGTCAACCGCTGCCTTGGTGGCACCGGGGTATTGCACATGCAAGTGGGAGACGTTCAGAAACATGCTGGAATTGTAGATAACTACAATTCTCATTTGTGTTGACCCCGTTTCATGATCTGGATATACCCATGCCGCGCTGGTTTGCCTTGGCTTTGTTGATGTGTGCAGCGCTGGTGTTGACGCTGCCGGTGCTGTCGCTGGGGGCTTCTTGGTTGCAGTGGGATGACAGCGCGCGCCAGGTGTTGCTGGAAATGGCGCACACCGTGCTGCCGGACTATGCGTTCACCAGCCTGGCGCTGTGCCTGAGCGTGGCCTTGGGCGTGGCGGTGGTGGGCATGGGCACGGCCAGTGCGGTGACGCTGTTTGACTTTCCGGGGCGGCGCGTGTTTGAGTGGGCGCTGCTGCTGCCGCTGGCCATGCCCGCCTATGTGGTGGCCTATGCCTACACCGACTTTCTGCAATTCAGCGGGCCGCTGCAAACCGGCCTGCGCGAGGCGTTTGGCTGGCGGGGCCGGGTGTTCCCCGAGGTGCGCAACACCCCCGGCGCGGCTTGGGTGTTCACCTTCACGCTCTACCCCTATGTGTACCTGCTGGCCCGCACCGCGCTGGCCGAGCGGGCCGCGCAACTGATGGAGGCCGCCCGGCTGCTGGGTGCGCCGCTGTCGCGCCGCATCCGCGAAGTGGCGCTGCCGCTGGCCCGCCCTGCCGTGGCGGCGGGGGTGGCATTGGCCCTGATGGAGACGCTGGCCGACTATGGCGTGGCCAGCTATTTCGGCATCCAAACCTTCACCGCCGGTATTTACAAAGCCTGGTTGGTGATGGACAACCGCGCTGCTGCCGCCCAGCTGGCCACCCTGCTGCTGCTGACCGTGGCCGTGCTGCTGTGGCTGGAACACCGGGCGCAGCGGCGCATGCGCTTTGCCAGCCTGCGCGGCCAGCGTGCCAGTGGCGAGGCCCAGCCGGTGCGCCTGCACGGTGGCCGTGCTGGTCTGGCGGTGCTGGTGTGTGCGCTGCCGGTGCTGGCGGGGTTTGTGCTGCCGGTGCTGTTCATGCTGCGGCCCCTGCTGGGTGGCTGGGACGAGTTGCCCTGGCAAGACTTCATTCAGTGGTCGCGCAACAGCATCGGGCTGGCGGGCCTGAGCGCTGGTCTAGCCACCCTGCTGGCACTGGCGCTGGCCTGGGCGCTGCGGGTGAGCCCCAGCCCCGTGACCCGCAGCGCGGTGCAACTGGCCAGCCTGGGCTACGCGGTGCCGGGTGCGGTGCTGGTGGTGGGCATTTTGTTGCCGGTGGGCTGGGTGCAGAGCCGTTGGCCCGAGGCCAGCGTGGCCTATCTGGTCACGGCCACGGCGCTGGGCATTGTCTGGGCTTATTTGGTGCGCTTCACGGCGGTGGCGCTGCAATCGGTGCAAAGCGGCTATGCGCGCATGCCGGTCAGTCTGGACGATTCGGCCCGCATGCTGGGCACCACCGGGCTGGGGCTGGCCCTGCGGGTTCACTGGCCGCTGCTGAAGCGCTCGGTCAGTGCGGCTGCGCTGCTGGTGTTTGTGGATGTGATGAAAGAACTGCCCGCCACCTTGGTGCTGCGCCCCTTCAACAGCGACACGCTGGCCGTGGTGACCTACCAACTGGCCCGCGACGAGCGCCTGGGCGAAGCCGCCCTGCCCGCCCTGACGCTGGTGCTGGTGGGGCTGGTGCCGGTGATGCTGCTGAGCCGCACCCTGCGCCAACGGCCTACTTGAACGACCGGCCCAGCAAAGCGCGCAGAATTTTCAGGGCATTACCGGCATACCCTTGGCGCACCCGGTTAACCGCCTGCGCCAGCGAAGACAAATACACCACCCACAGGTTTTGCGGGAAAAACCGGCGCATGAACCGCGCTTTGCTGCGGGTCATGTAGAACTCGGCAAACAGCGACGGTGCCCGGTTCATGGTTTTAGAACCAATGCTGCTGCCTTCCTTGTGATAGACGATGGAGTCTGGGGCATAACCCATGCCAAAACGCGAGCCCGCCCGCATGACCCAGTCAATTTCTTCGTAATACAGAAAATAGCCTTCTTCCATCAGGCCCACTTCTTGTAAAAAACGAATGGGCAGCAACCAAGTGCACCCCGTCACATAGGCCATGGTTTTTTCAATGGCTGCATGGTCAATCGATTCACTGCGACGACGAAAACGGCCCAGCGTCATGCTGGCAATGCCGGTACGGGTGTTGAAGGCCGATCCCCCCATGGCCTGAATCACCTGCGGGTCGCTGTAAAAACACACCAAACTGCCACAGCTCATGGGTTTGTCAGGCGGAGCCGATTCACAACGGTTCACCATGGCCTGCAAGGCATCGGCCTCCACCACCGTGTCGTTGTTCAATACCCAGACGTAATCGGCATCGCCCTGCGCCAGCACAAAACGCATGCCCACATTGTTGCCCCCTGCAAAACCCAAATTGGCACCGGTCTGAATCAAAATCAGCGGTTCGGTACGGGGCGATGAGCGGGGCGCTTCGGCTTCGGTGCGCGACAATTCCACAAAATTCAATGGCTTGGGGATGTTCGGGAACGACAGCCGACGCAAGGGATGCTGCTCATCCACCTGCACCGGCGAATGGCCTTGTGCCCAATCCCGCAGGTGTTGCATGGATTGGTCTTGCGAATCGTTGTCACAAACCACCACCTGATAATTTGCATAATCTTGACGGAATACCGATTCCATGCATTCCACGGTATCGCGCCAGCCATTCCAATTCAAAAGAATGACGTAAACCTTGGGTGATTTGGCTTGGGTAGCGGGTTGCAATGGATGGCTCATGGCTAATGACTTGTGATGATTTGAAATAGGTGAACAGTTACAGTTTGATTGCAGTTTGATTGCAGTTTTGTTACTGTTGCTGAACCCGTCGGATTTGCTCCACCATGTAACCCAGTACCTTGTTCCAAGTATATTTTTCGCGCACCAACGCACGCGATTGCTGCTCCAAACGCTGCCAGGCGGGCACATCGTCAAGCAACTGCAAAATGGAACGCGCCATGTCGTCCGCCGTGTCGGTGATCGACAGGTGCTGCATGTGCTGCGCGGCCAAACCCTCGGCACCGACCGGGGTGGTGATGGTGGGCAAGCCCCGGCACATGGCGTTGAGCACCTTGACCTTGATGCCCGAACCGAAGCGCAAAGGGGCCAAAAAAAGGCGTGAACTGGAGAACAATGGCTCCAAGTCTTCGACGAAACCGGTGAACTGGATGCTGCTGTCGTGGGCTGCTGCCGCCGTCAGCCGGGGGTCGGGCTTGCTGCCCACGACCTTCATCTGAACATCGGGCTGACGGGCTTTGACCTGCGGCCAGACCTTGTCGAAAAACCACAGCAGACCATCCACATTGGCTTCCCAGTTGAGGGTGCCCACATAAAGCAATACTTTCTGCGTATTTTCAAACTGGATTGACGGCAGCTGGAGCTGGGAATCGTCTCCCAAGTGGTAGGTTTCGCGGCATTTTCCCCGTGGTGCCCCCACGGCCACCAGCGAATCAATGTCGTTGGGTGACGCAAACACCAAGTCGGCACGCTGGCAGATGGCCAGCTCTGCGGCTTTCACCCGCCGCCCTTCGGTCCAAGTCACGGCACGGTACACCCAGTTGGCATCCGAATTGGCGTAGCGCTCCCACATCAGGTAAGTGGCGTTGTGTGCATGGAAAATGACACGTCCTTGATAAGTATCAGGCAGGTATTGCGCAGACTCATAATGGTCAAGGAGTACCACGTCGTACTCCTGTATGATGGACGCGATCTGGTTTTTCAGCGCCACCGATCGGGAACGAAAAACATTGATCGGCATGCCGTGCCAATAGCTTTGTAACAGGGTTTTTCCTGTTCGGGGAATTTCAACCGCATCATGCAAAAAATGCCGCAATTGAATCTGCGATTTCATGGCCGCAATGTCTTGACTGCCATATTTAATCGGACACGCCAGCCCCACCTCGAAATGCTGACTCAGGTATTTCAGCATGTTCCAGCTTTTCATGCGACCGCCACTGCTGGCTGGGTAAGGCAGTTCAATCGTGATCATCAAAAGTTTGGACATGTGGTTTCCATTCATGAATAAAGTCGTTGGTTATTACAAAACAGGATGCCAGCCATGCTGAAAGGCTTTTTCAATGTGGGCCTTTACGTCCTGATGCTGGGGCCACCACATGCCATCCGGATCCATACCCAAGCCCAGGGCCACGACCATGAACTCAATGGAGTCCCTCTCTGGATTGCCGTGCTGGCAGAATTCATGGTGCGCATGGGCATTTTCATTCTGATTGTCTTTGGTTACCAGTCGTGGATTACGAATGAAGTGTTCCGGCTGTTTCACATGGAAGTCTTTTTCGTCGTTGTCTGCATCGCTGGCTTCATGCATACCGGCATTTACACATTGTGCTTCGCTTATCTGTGGTCTAGGCTGAAAAAATCCAAAATACTGAAGTTTTACCGGGTATTGCGCAATCTGATCTATTCGGTCATTCCGGGCATGCTGGCCGCAGGTGCTGTTTTGAAATGGCAGCAATACAACCAAGTGGCCATGTTTCATGGCAATGAGGTGCAAATCACGGCAATTTCGGTGTGGGGCGTGGTCACGGTAGCCGGTCTGCTCGAAGCCTTGTTGCGCAACAAAATGCCCCATGGCATTGACCGCAGCAACGTGAAAAACCCGTCCTGATCTAACCCAGGGTTCAGCTTCGCCGACACAAAAGCCTCAGGGGTTGCGGCGCTGTACATGAATTTCGACGCGCCGGTTCAAGGCGCGTCCCTCATCGGTGGTATTGCTGGCTGCCGGTTGCCGCAGCCCAAACCAGCTGATAACGATCTGGTTGGCCGGAATGCCCAGTTGCACCAGCCATTGCCGCACGGTTTCCGATCGGTTCTGCGACAGCCCCACGTTGTATTCAGGGGAATGGTTGTTGTCGGTATGCCCCGCGAGTTGCAGGCGCAACGTACCGTCGATTTTCAGGTTCCGCACAAAATGCCTCAAGCGCTGCAATTCGGCGGGTTTCAGGTGGTATTGGTCGTTGTCGAAATACAGCGTCAGTGCAGGCGTGCCCAAGGTCGCAGCACGTTCAGGCGCGTTGGCCTGGGCGGCCACGGCGGGATCGACTTGTACCCACGTGCTAGGCGACCACGTTTCCTCACGGGGCAGTCGTTTCAAGTCGCTGGGCGCTTTGGGCATGGCATGCGAAAAATCAACGCTGTCCGCAGGAGGTTCTGGGTACACCGAATGCCACAGCGATGTCAGGCTGGAACAGGCCGACAACCCCAGCAGGCACAGCAGCAAGGCCAGCCACCTGGCCCACAGACGCAAAAAAGGTTTCATGAACGTAAGAATGAAAAGCGTTGTCGGTTCAGTATAGGGCAGCACATCGCCGCCGCTGCTGCCGTCGCATCCGGTCGAGGGTAATCGCATTTACAGCCATGGCGACACCCGCCACAGCAGCACCAAGTCAGGTTTCGTTAAAAAAGTCAGGCTGAATATGGGAACATAGGCAGTCCCAGAAAACAGACCAGACGCTTGAGCCCCGTGGCCCAGGTGCGGTTCATTGGTTGTATGCAGGTCATGAACACTCCAGACACTCCCGCACTGCCCGAACAGGCAGCCAGCCCCCAGCCCACCCCAGCCGTGCGCAACCGCCGCCCCGCACGCCGTCGGCCACCCCGACAAACCGATGGCAGCGAGCGTCAAACAGCGCCCAGACGCGAGCCCCGCACAACAGCCCAAGCTGCCCAGACCCCTCAGGCCAATAACCCCGTGCTGGTACAACTGGCCCAACAGGTGCCACTGTTGTTTGGCGAGCAGCCCCTGCCGCTCAAGCGTGGCATGTTTGAAGACCTGCTGGCGGCCTTCCCCGCCGTGCTGGAGCCCAGCAGCCTGAAAGCAGCACTGGGCCTGCATGTGCGGTCAACCCGCTACCTGTCGGCGGTGGCGGCAGGTCTGCCACGGCACGACCTGAACGGGCAGGCGGTCGAAGCGCCCACGCCCGAGCAGGTTCACCATGCCTTGATTGAGGTGTTCCGCCGCCGGGGTGCGCGCAGCCGCGAAGACCTGCGCCCCAAACTGCGCCAGCGCCTGCTGCAAGCGTTTGAAGCCTCGGGCCTGAGCCGCGACGAATACGCGCTGCGCACCCACAGCCGCGATGAAGAAGTCAACCAGCTGACCCGCGACGCACTGGCCGAAGCCGCCCTGCGTGCCGCCCGCGAAGATGCCCTGTTGCGCACATTCAAGGCCAGTGGTCAAACGCTAGAAGCATTTGCCGACATGTACGGCATGCCGCTGCCACAGGCGCAGCAAACCCTGGATCGGGCACAGGCGCGACTGGGACGTGCCGTGTCAGGGGTCGCCAGCTTGGCTTGATCTTGTGATGAACGCATCATGAAAACCCTGATTAGAACCAAGCACTGAACACTGGCGTGCGGTTTCAGGTTTTGGCTATGGCCCCTCGGCCAGCGTGACGGCTGGGGAGGCACAGGGCCGCACTCAACGAGTCCGTGGTGTCTGCTTCTTGGCTGCCGCTGTGGTTGCAGCCGGGGCTTTTGCCGTGGTTTTGGCCGTGGTGCTAGCCGGGGTTTTGCGGGCCATTGCGGGTGCGCTGTCAGCCTGGGTTTCGGCTTGTTTGGACGATGCCTTGGAGGCTGTTTTAGGGGCAGTGGTTTTCGATTTTCTGGCTGGCTTGACGGGTTCGGTCACGACCTGCGCTGCCTGACCGAGATTGGCGGCCATGCTGTTGGCCATTTCCACCTGCCGCGCCACGGTGTCGCTCAGGCCCTGGGTGACTTGCCCGGCCAAATCCGTCGCCGCCTTGACAGCCTGCTCGGTCAAACCGGTGGCTGCTTCGCGGGTGCCTTCTAGGGGGTTTTGGCGGGCCATGTCTTGCAGGGTGCTACTGGCAATCTGCTGAAACTGCTGGGTCAGTGCGCCCCACCACTGCATCGGATCCACCACACCGGCGGGGTTGCCGGTGGCCTCTGCGGATGCCCCGCCCGCGGGCGTTTCGGGCACCGCAGTTGTTGCGGTGCTGGGTGGCGTGGCCGCCGGGTTGCCGTAGGTGCGCGGGGGAATTTCCAGGCCAGCAAACGGCGTTGACGCGGCGGCTGGTGCAGCTTCGGCAGCGGGCGTACCACCCGTGAAGCTGGCCAGGGCTTCGGCGGTTTTCACCTTCAGGGTGTTGGCCACATCGCCGAAGCTGATGTTCATGTTCTTCAGCGTGACCAGGGTCATTTTCTGCACCTCCAGCGCCTGAATGGTGGCACCCAGGGCCTTGTTGTTTTGCTCTAGCCAGAACTGCACCGCCTTGAGTTCCTGAATGCGTTTCTCCAAGTCTTCGACATTGAAAGTGGGTGCTACCCAGTGGCCCAGGCTGGGGGTCTGCGGCAGCCCTTGGCCAAGACCCTGGCCCAGCCCTTGGGCCATGCCGCTGGCGGCCAGCCCGGCAAGGTTTTGCAGAAAATCGAAACCGGGCACAAACTGGCCGAATCCGGTGGGTTTGCTGTCGCTCATGGGGTGCTCCTAGAAGGGTTGTTATGCCCGGTTGGGCGTTGTGGTGAAAGCGATACGCAGGTCAGGGTGTATCGGGGCTGTCCACGCCGTAGCGGGGAGCACGGCGTTCGCGCAAGGATGCCACACCTTCGCGCACATCGGGCCCGGCAAAGCCCATGAATTCCAGCGCCAGCGAGGTGTCAAACGCTGGCCCCGCTTGGCGCAGCCAGTTGTTCAGCGAATACTTGGTCCAGCGGATGGCGGTCTGGCTGCCGCTGGCCAGGCGGTCGGCCACTTCAAAAGCCTTGTCGATCAGGGCGGCATCGTCCACCGCCAGCGACACCAGCCCAATGCGCTCGGCCTCTTCGCCGCTGATGGGGTCGCACAGCATCAGGTAATACTTGGCTTTGGCTAGGCCGCACAGCAGTGGCCAGACGATGGCGGCATGATCACCCGCCGCCACACCCAGGCGGGTGTGACCGTCCACAATCTTGGCGCTTTTGGCGGCAATCGAAATATCGGCCAACAAGCCCGCCACCAGCCCAGCGCCCACCGCCGGGCCGTGCATGGCGCTGACGATGGGTTTATCGCAGTTGATGACGTTGTAAACCAGGTCACGGGCTTCCTTCCAGACGCGGGTGCGCACCTCAAAGTCGGTGGCCATGTCTTGCACCAGGGCCAAGTCGCCACCGCCCGAAAACCCTAAACCGCTGCCGCGCAACACGGCGCAGCGCACCGTGTCGTCGCGACCCACATCGCGCCAAATTTCGCTCAGTTCCCAGTGGCCGTCATGGCCTGCGGTGGGCAGTTTGCCGTTGCCACCGGGGCCGTCGGCCCGCATTTGAATGTCGAGCACCGACGGTATGCCGCCCACCAAGGGGCCGCGGCGGCTGATGTGTAGGGTTTGGTAGCGGCTGTAGTCCACAGAATGCATGGCGGCTGTCTCCGGTTGTTGTGATGAAAGCCCACCATTTTCAGGGCTTGCAGGGCCAAACCCAGCGCACAGGCGACCGTGCTGGGGCTTTCCCTGAGCGCACGAACGGGCTTGACCTGCGTCAATCACGGCAGCCGCTGGCCGGTAGATGATGGAAAGCCATCAACACTCATAACTAGGAGAACCCCCATGAGCGAACTCAGCCCAGAAACCCGCACCGAATGGGACCGCTTCAGCCTGCAACTGCAAGCCATGCGCAGCGCCACCCTGGCCCAGTTGCACACGCAACGCGGCGGCACAGTGGGCCGGGCCGAAGCGGCAGCAGAGCGGCGCGAGACCGAGAGCGACGACTGGGCACAGGCCGATGCCGAGCGCGATTTGGCCTTTGCGCTGGACGAGCGCGAATCCGCCGAGCTGCTGGCCATTGATGCCGCCTTGCAGCGCTTGGCCGACGGCAGCTACGGCCAGTGCCAAGACTGCGGTGCCGACATACCCACCGCCCGGCTGCATGCCAGCCCCACCGCGCTGCGCTGCATGGCCTGCCAAAGCCAGCTGGAGCGCGCCCAGGGTGGGGTGAGTGCGCCCAGCCTCTGAGGCAAGAAAAGGCTTCAAGGGCGTGCTGCGGTGCAGGGCCGGGCTACCATTGCCGCATGCTCACCATCCATGCCGACAACACCCGCCTCGCCCTGCCCCTGGGCGCTCTGGTTCAGACCCTGCGCCAGCAATTCCGCCAAGGTTGCGAGGTACCGCAGCGCCATTTGCACGAACTGCCACAGCCGGGCGGCGGCAAGCTGACATCGCTAATCATGCCGGCCTGGCAGCCGGGGCGTTACTACGGCATCAAGATCGTCAACATGGCCCCCAGCAATGCCGCCCAAGGTTTGCCCGGCCTGCATGCGGCCTACCTGCTGTTCGATGCCCGCACGGGCGTGCCGCTGGCGCAAATGGCGGGCGAGGAAATCACCACCCGGCGCACGGTGGCCGCGTCGGCGCTGGCGGCTTCGTTTTTGGCCCGGCCCAATGCGCGGCACCTGCTGGTGGTGGGGGCGGGGGCGGTTGCGCGCCTGCTGCCCGAGGCTTACCGCTGCGTGCGGCCCATTGACCGCATCACCGTCTGGGCCCGCCGGGCCAGCGAAGCAGAGGCTTTGGCCCAACACTGGCGGGCGCAAGGGCTGGCGGCCACAGCCACCACGCACTTGGCCGCAGCTTGTGCCGAGGCCGACGTGGTGAGCTGCGCCACCCTGGCCCATGAGCCGCTGGTGCAGGGCGACTGGCTGGCCCCCGGCTCGCATCTGGACTTGATTGGCAGCTTCACCCCCCACATGCGCGAGGCCGACGATGCCTGTTTTCAAGGCGCTCGGGTGTTTGTGGACACCGAGGAAGCGCTACAGAAAAGTGGCGATCTGCTGGGGCCGATAGAGCGCGGGGTGTTGCGACTTGACGAGGTGCGCGGCACCCTGACCACGCTGTGCAAGGGCGTGGCCACTGGGCGCAAAACACCCGGCGAGCGCACGGTGTTCAAGTCGGTGGGCACAGCCCTAGAAGACTTGGCCGCTGCGGTGCAGGTGTACGAGAGCCTACAAGCCCCGACCCCGCCATGAGCCGCCTGCTGCATGGGCACCGCTGGCAGCGCTGGCTGCCATTTCTGTCATGGCCCCGCCCCAGTGCCGCCGTGCTGCGCGGCGATGCGACAGCGGGCATTGCGGTGGGCCTGATGGTGATTCCGCAAGGCGTGGCCTATGCCGCGCTGGCGGGCATGCCGCTGATCACCGGCATTTACGCATCGATGTTGCCCGCGCTGGTGGCGGTGCTGTTCAGCGCCTCAGTACGGCTGTCGGTAGGCCCCACAGCGCTGACTTGCCTGCTGGTGAGCGCTTCGCTGGCCGGTCTGGCCGAGCCGGGCAGTGTGGGCTGGATCTCGCTGGCGGTCTGGCTGGCCCTGCTGTCGGGGCTGATGCAGGTGGCCCTGGGGGCGGCGCGTTTTGGCTGGCTGCTCAATCTGGTGAACGCGCCCGTGCTGATGGCCTTCACCCAGGGGGCTGCGCTGCTCATCATCGCTTCGCAGGCGGCCACGCTGCTGGGGCTGCGCAGCGGCTGGCAGTGGTCTGACTTGTCCGCCTCCGTCCACCTGCCCGCCTTGGCTTTTGGGGTGGCGGCAGTGGTGTTTCTGCGCTTGGCGCGGCGCTGGCCCCGTGCGTTTCCGTCGGTGCTGCTGCTGGTGGTGGTGTCGGGCCTGCTCAGTGCTTGGACGGGTTTTGCCGAACAGGGCGGCCCCGTCATTGGTCAGTTACCGCAGGGTTTGCCGGGTTTGTACCTGCCCAACTGGCCGGGCTGGAGCACGCTGAGCCATTTGCTGCTGCCTGCTTTGGTCATCAGCTTGGTGAGTTTTCTGGAAACCGCCTCCAGCGCCAAAGCCGACAACGCCCAGCGCGGGCAGCGCTGGGACCAAGACCAGGATTTGATCGGCCAAGGTCTGGCCAAAATCGCCTCGGGTCTGTCGGGCGCTTTTCCCACCAGTTCCTCGTTTGGCCGCTCGGCCCTGCTGCTGCAAGGTGGCGCGCAGACGGGCTGGGCCACGGTGTTTGCGGTGCTGCTGGTGGCCATGGCCTTGCTGCTGCTCTCGCCCTGGCTGCGTTTTGTGCCGCTGTCGGTGCTGGCGGCGGTGGTGGTGGTGGCCGTCATGAACCTGCTGCAAGCCTCGGCCTTTGTGCGCTTGTGGGCGGTCTCGCGGGTAGAAGCGGCCATTGCCCTGACAACGCTGGTGGTCACAGTACTGACCGCGCCGCGCCTGTACTGGGGCGTGCTGGCCGGGGTGCTGCTCTCGCTCAGCCATTTTTTGTATTTGCGGCTGCATCCGCGCATCATTGAAGTGGGCCTGCACCCCGATGGCAGCTTGCGCGACCGGCATCTGTGGCACCTGCCCCCGCTGGCCCCAGCCACCTATGCGCTGCGCATGGATGCCGCGCTGGACTTTGCCACCGCCAGCGCCTTTGAACTGGCCGTGACCCGCTACCTGAACCAACACCCAGAAACCCGGCATGTGGCGCTGCTGGCCCAAGCCATCAACTGGATCGATGCCACCGGCGTAGAGGGCTTTGGCCGACTGCGCGCCTTGCTGAGCGCACGCGGCATCACGCTGCACCTGGTGGGTATCAAGCTGCCGGTTGAAAACATGCTGCGCACCGCTGGCCACTTGTCAGACGGCCCCGACCTGCGGCTCTACCGCACCGAGGCAGAGGCGCTACAGGCGGCACCGCAGTGGGTGGGTGGCAGCGCAGCATCTCATCTGTCCCCATGAACATCATGGACACAGCATCCTTGGCGGGGCCTGTCGGGTCGGTTTTCTTTCATGGTCTGGCCCTCAGCTTCGGTCTGATCGTCGCCATTGGTGCCCAAAATGCGTTTGTGCTGCGCCAGGGGCTGCGGCGGGAGCATGTGGGCAGCGTGGTGCTTTTTTGCGCGGTGGCCGATGCGCTGCTCATCAGCGCGGGCGTGTTCGGCATGGCGCAGGCACTGGGCAACAGCCCCCGGCTGGCGCAGGGACTGGCACTGGCTGGGGCAGCTTTTCTGGCTTGGTACGGCGGAAAGGCGCTGGCTCGCATGCGGGCGGCAGGGCAGCTGCAAGCCAGTGCAGGCGGTGCCACACTGAGCCGGCGTGCGGCCATGGCACAGGCGGCAGCCTTCACGCTGCTCAATCCCCATGTTTATCTGGACACGGTGTTGCTGGTGGGCAGCATCGGCGCACAGCACCCGGCAGCACAACAGGGCTGGTTCGTGGCCGGTGCCTGCTTAGCCAGTGCCCTGTGGTTCAGCGCACTGGGGTTTGGCGCACGGTGGTTGGCTCCGTGGTTCGCACGTCCCAGGGCATGGCAGGTGCTCGACGGCCTGATCGGCATCACCATGCTGGGGCTCAGTGTCCTCATGGTTCGGCATGCGCTGAACGGCTTTTAAGGGCACACCCACGGTAGATGGCCGATCGTGCCGGTCATACCAAGCCAACGACAAAGAAAAACGGGCTAACCCTGTTAAGGATTAACCCGTTGATCTAGAACCGAAATTCTGGTGCGGCTGGCAGGAATCGAACCCACGACCCCTTGGTTCGTAGCCAAGTACTCTATCCAGCTGAGCTACAGCCGCGAAGCCCCGCATTCTACACTGCTTAAAGGCGGTGACTGGGCGAGTTGAATGTGCTGCTGAGCATGATGAGCGATTTGACCGAAATAGTCCTGTACTTCGCGCACGCGCTGCACGATGGTGCACTCGATTCCGGCGATGACCTTGGACGGGGTGTCAAAGCAGGTGTGGGCCACCTCATCCAATACGGTACTGTCGCGTTAATGGTCAATGCCGGTGAACACCGGCACTGGTAGCTCGCAAATGGCGCGCGCTAGGTCTTTGCCGGTTGGCACGTACCACTGGCGTCGGGCAGCGTCCCAGCGAGCACCCAGTGCTTTAACCTGGTCTTTGTCCCGAAAGGCGGTGACGAGGTAGGTGGAGGTCATCTGTTATGCAGGGCTGAAATGCTCGTCAATGTTTCTACCAAACCCAAGGCAAATGCGCTGGCAGAGTCGAAGGAGAAGTTGGGTGACGCTATCCCATCCAAGGCCCCTGTAAGAAACACCCGGCACCAAGCGAAACACACGCACCCGGAGGCAACCCCCGGCAACCTGGGCCGTACTTTTTCAACCTTGCCTAAGCGCTGACTACAAAGTCACAACCTCACAGCATCTGCCTCATGATGCGGGCTGTTTCCTGCAGCACGGGCAGCACGCGCTTAATGGCAACGTCACTGGTTTCGGCGTTCATGGGCATACTCACATTCATCGCACCCACCAGCGCGTTGTTGTGATCGAACAGTGGCACAGCAATACCTCGGTAGTTCATTTCCAGTTGCTGCTCTGAAATGGCCCAACCCTGGCTGCGCACCTGGTTCAAGTAATCGACCAACTTGTCTTTTTCGGTAATGGTGTGCGACGTGAATGGCCTCAGCACCTGGGGAGCCAGCCAGCTGTCCCAGAACTCGCTGCCCATCGCTCCCAAGATGGCCAACCCTGCAGCGGTGACGTGAGCCTGCACGCGCGAGCCCAGCATGTACCCGGTGTTCATGTGCCGGTGGCTACCACTCCGAGCAATGTAGACCAGGTCATACTGGTCCAACACGCCCACGTAGGCTGTTTCGCCGGTACCCGCCGTGACCCGCTGCAAATACGGCTGCACCGCACGCGGCAGGCGGGCCGACTCCAAGTACGACTGCCCCAACCGCATGATGCGCGGCGTCAGCCAGAAAAGCTTGCCGTCGGTGGCCACGTATCCCAGGTACACCAGGGTCAGTAGGTGCCGCCGTGCAGCGGTGCGCGTCAGCCCGCACTGCTGACCTGCCTGGCTGGCGGTCATGCGAGGGTGGTCGGCATCAAACGCTTCGATCAGGGAGAGGCCTTTTTCAAGCCCGGCGATCCAGTCGCGTCGTTCGAGCACAAACGGTGTCAAGTTGGTGGGCATGGTTAGTCGCAATTCATCCCGGTAAACCCTGGTTTTGAGCGACTATCAATCATATACGTCCGATTTTCGCTCAAAATTATATGTAACCAAATGGTACAAAACAGTGATTTACCGTAGAGTCAGCGCACAAAGAGGACACACACCATGAGCGACTTTCTAATCAAACCATCCGCTGGACGAGAGCCCTTGCAGGCATCGTTCAGCGATGCGTCCAACCCCATCGGGCTGGACGGTGTCGAATTCATTGAATACGCCACCGACAAGCCACAGGCACTCGGTCAGATACTGGAAATGATGGGGTTTCGCCCCATTGCCCGCCACCGCTCGCGTGAAGTGCTGCTGTACCGCCAGGGCGACATGAACATCGTCGTCAACGCACACCCCACTGAAACGCATGGGGTCAACACCGGCAGTGGCCACCCGGTGCTGTCGGCCATAGCGCTGCGCGTGCGCGATGCACGTGCCGCCTACCGCTACGTGGTGGAACGCGGTGCCTGGGAAGTGCCCACCCGTGCCGAGGTGATGGAGCTGAACATCCCCGCCATCCACGGCGCGGGCGGAAGCCGCATTTACTTTGTGGACCGCTACAAAGAATTCTCGATTTACGACGTGGACTTTGTGCCCATTCCCACCGTTGACCAGCACCCGCCTGCCACCGAAGACATCCACTTTTTCGGTGTGGTGCAGTACATCGGGCCGGAACGCAGCTACGACTGGATCGAGTTTTACAGCGAGCTGTTCGGCACCGAGCTCATCCCCGATGAAGAGCGCTTTGGCATCATGCCCAAGGGCAAGCTGCTGCGCACCCCTGCCCTGCATCCGGCCAACCGCTTCATGGTGCAGCTGATCGAGCCTGAGGTGAACGTGCACGATGCCAACGAGCGCCTGCACCGCATCGGCCTGGGCGTACCCGACGTGCTGGCCGCCGTGCGCGCATTGCGTGCGCTGGGCGTGGAATTTGTCGAAACCCAGGCCGCCCACACCGAACAGCGTGGTGCCATCACGCGCACCTACCTGGGGTCAGTGGTGTTCGAGCTGGTGCACAGCGCCGCCGTGCCAGCGGGGATCTGCCCATGAACAGCCACCGCAGCATTGCCGAAGCCATCAGCAGCTTCGGCATGGACACCATCACCCTGGCGGGCCCGCTTGAGGCCAAGCTGGAAGCCATGAAAGAGGCAGGCTTCAGCCAGGTCATGCTCAAAGCCAACGACCTGGTTGGCCACCCCGGTGGCTGGCAAGCCGCCGTCAAGGCCGTGCACGCCAGCGGCCTGCGTGGCACCGGCTTTCAGGTGCTGCGCGACTTTGAAGGGTTGAGCGGCCACCTGCACCAGTACAAGGTGGACATTGCCAAGACCATGCTGGAAATGTGCGCCGCGCTGGGCTGCGACGTGTTGTTGGCGTGTTCTTCCACCTCAGTACACGCCAGCCAGGACCTCGACCACATTGCCCGCGACCTGCGCAAACTGGCCATGCTGGCCATTCCGTTCGGCATCAAAATCGCGTACGAAGGCCTCTCTTGGGGCCGCACGGTGAACGAATTCACCACCGCCTGGGAGGTGGTGAACCGGGCCGACTGCCCCAATTTGGGATTGGGCATTGACTCGTTTCACATCTTCGCAGCCAAGACCTCACTCGAAGAGATCGACTACCTGCAACCCGACAAAATTTTTCTGGTCCAGCTGGCCGACTTCATGTGGCAGGAAACCAAAACCTTTGAAGAGCGCATGAGCACGGCCCGCACCTTCCGCGTGTTCCCCGGTGAAGGTGTACACAGCGAACAGCTGGTGGAACTGGTGCTGAAGCTGGACAAACTGGGATATTCCGGCGACTACAGCTTTGAAGTGTTCAACGACGACTACGTGCAAATGCCCTTGCCCATGGTGGCCGAGCGCGCCAAACGCTCTGCCCTGTGGCTGTCGGACGACGTGCTGCACATGCCGGTGCCACTGCCCAACCAGATGCGCCTGAAGGCGCAGAAGCCTCGGGTTTACTGAGGAGTTGGGTTGGGGCGGCGACTCCCGTAGTTTTGGTGCGGGACTACCAATAAGCAAGCAGCAACAGCGAGCGATTTCTACAACAAGATCTACCTTTGGATTGAGGCTGCGAAAGGTCAGCTGAAGGCTGGGAGCTGTCGTTCGCCAACAACGGCTTCCCTACCGCGAGTTTCCCTTCTACGGATACCTAGAAAGGCCGAAGCGATTCATCCTGTAGAGTCATTCGGAAGGGAGCGGCGATCCTGTGGAAATGTGGACACCGCTGGAGAACAAGACGGAGGTTGCGTGGTGTTGAGCTTGGACTTCAAACGTATTCGTGAACATCGAGGAACTCGGAACAGCGGCTTCGAAGAACTCTGCTGTCAGCTGGCCGCCCTGGAGGACTCGGCGACCGGTTCCCGATTCATCCGCAAAGGCCCAGGGGCCGACCAAGGGCTCGAGTGCTACCGCACTTACGCGGATGGGCGCGAAGTTGGCTGGCAAGCGAAGTACTTTATCGACGGCTTCGACGACGGGCAAGTCGGCGACTTGGCCGACTCGTTGAAGCGCGCACTCCGCGCACATCCGCAGCTGACGACTTTCGTCGTCTGCCTGCCTATCGACCTGCGTGACAACCGGTCTGGCAAGAAGGCCAGCGAAGT
Source organism: Pseudomonadota bacterium (assembly GCA_041192045.1). GTDB lineage: Bacteria > Pseudomonadota > Gammaproteobacteria > Burkholderiales > Burkholderiaceae_C > Hydrogenophaga. Next base: position 82,430 of record JBEENR010000006.1, read on the forward strand.
TCAGCGCTACGAGAGATGGCGCAAGAAGAGCATCACCGACGCAGCCGCCAACGGCCGCATCATCGAAATCGAACTCTGGAGTGCGTCCAGCATCGGTGAGCGCCTTGGGCGCGACGGCCCCATGTACTCTGGGCGGGCACGCTATTGGTTCGACGCCGTAACGTTCAGTTCGGCCTGGTTCCGCGACAAGCTTGACGTGCAGCGCCGCAACCTAGGTGAGCGTTACAGCCCCGAAAGCCACGTGGAGCTGCCCATCCAGCAGGCCTTGCAGGCAGTGGCACGTAACCCTGAATTGCTCGCAGCGCCTGAGGCTTGGGCTGCCGAGATTACGTACAAGATGGACGGTGCGGTCGGTAGCTTGTCACGCGAAAATCTGTCGTCTGCTGCCGACCTAGTACGACAGGCCTGCGAGCCACTGCTGCAAAGCCTAGGCGCGCCTCCCGCGGCATTGGAAGCGCCGGTGCCTCTGGAGAGCTGGACGAACATGGTGGCTACGGCCATCGACAGCGTTTCCGATGCCCTAGCTGAGGTCGAGAACAAGGTCCCCGAGAAGAGCCGCTATATCCCACGCAAAGACCTGTTCGACCTCTATTCGGCGGTCGACCGTGTCAGCGAAGAAATCGCCAGCGTGAGATGGCAGCTCGTGAACAAGCGCGAGCTGGTTATTTCGGGCCCCGGTGGCATTGGAAAATCTCACCTCATCGCTGACTTTGGACACAAGCAGCTTGAGGCAGGCCGCCCCTTCGTGCTGGTCCTCAGCGGAAGCCTGACCGATGGAGAGCCCTGGGAGCAAATCCGAGGTCAGCTGGACCTGGCCCAGGTGACAACAGCCGACTTCCTGGGCGCGTTCGACGCTGCCGCCGAGGCCGCCGGCTGCCGGGCCGTCCTGGCGATAGACGCCCTCAACGAGAGGCATGGCATCGCACTGTGGGAGACACGCCTGCCAGGGTTCATCAGTCTGGTTCAGAAGTTCCCTCGACTGGCTCTGGTGCTGACCGTGCGCAGCACGTACTTCCGCTTCCTCCCGCTGAAAGACCTGGAGCGTGTTGCGCACCCCGGCTTTGCCGGCCATGCCGGTGCCGCAGCAAAGGCCTACCTCGACCGACGCGGCATCGCGCGTCCGAACTCTCCCAACCTGGCGAGGGAGTTCGAGAACCCGCTGTTCCTTCGAACCTGCTGCGAGTACCTCGACACCCAGGGCCTCAAGCAGTTGCCCAAGGGGATGTACGGCGTCACCGCCATCTTCGACTTCTACCTGACTGCAGTGGCAGACAAGGTCCAGAGGGAGCTGAAGCTCATTCCCGAGCTAAGAATTCCGCGCAAGGCGTTGGAGCAGTTCCTAGAAGCCTGCGCTGCTCATGGTGACGGCGGAAGTCTGTCCATGGACGACACCATCAAGCTGCTGGAAGGCATCCACAACTCGGGGGGATATACAGACCGCAGTCTCTTTTCTGCGTTCATGTCAGAGGGCGTTCTCACCCAAGACGTCGAGTGGCAGACAGGCGGCGCCCAAAGAGAAATCGTCAGGTTCACGTTCGAGCGGCTGTCGGACCACCTGCGCGCAAAGCGGCTCATCGGGCAAATTGACCCAGCTGACGTCGAAGGCTCGTTCCTCCGAGCACCGTTGGTGGCCTACTTCGAACCGTTCGAGAGCTGGCAGTTTGCTGGAGTCATCGAGGCCCTGGCAGTGCAACTGCCGGAAGTGTTCGGTCTCGAGCTGTTCGATGTGCTGCCGAAGGAGGCCCTCGACGACCCTTCGCTCTGCGACGCTTTCGAGAATTCGCTGGCATGGCGGAGGCCCAAGGCGTACACACGCCGAACAGCAGAATGGGTGGAGAAACTATGCGAGGCCACTGGTCGCTCGGCCTATGACTTTTTGCTTCTGGTCAGTACCGAGCCTGAGAACGAGTTCAACGCCAACTGGCTGCACAAGGACCTGTGGTCGCGCCCGATGCCGCACAGAGACGCAGCATGGTCGGTGTTCCTGGCGCAGGACGACTTGGACGAGGGCGGCGCAGTCGTCTCGCTCATCGACTGGGCCTGGGAGGCCGACGCTAACGAAGTCGATGAGCAGCGCCTATGGCTTGCAGCGGTCACGCTAACCTGGTTCTTGTCAACCAGCAACCGTGCTGTGCGCGACCGCGCTACCAAGGCGCTCGTGAACCTGCTTTCTTGCAAGCTCAGTCACGCTGCGGACCTCGTTGACCAGTTCGCTGATATCGACGACCCGTACATCACAGAGCGCCTCCTCGCGGCCTGCTATGGCGCTGCGATGCAGGGCATGGATCGAGCCCGTTGCTGTGTGCTGGCCGCTTCAGTCTGGAAAAGCTACTTTGCCGAAGGCAAGCAGCCGCCGTTGAACCTGATGACCCGGGACTATGCGTTCGGTGTCCTGCTCTACGCTCAGGCCGCAGGCCAGTTGCCGACGGAGGTCGACCTTGACGCATGCAGGGCCAAGTTCAAGTCAGCCTGGCCGCTTGAATCAGTGACGGAAGAGGACCTCGAAAAGTACCGCGACAGGGGATACGGAGACTCGATTTGCTCTTCCACGAGCGAGCACGGTGATTTCGGCAACTACACCCTGCGCAGTTGGCTACACGACATCGTTGACGCGCCGCGCACCCTTGTCGGCAATTCCACCAAGGAGCTTTTCGAGCGCTGGGAAAACGGGCTGATAGACAAGGCGACCCTGGAGCAGCAAGAAGCCTACCTTGCGCTTCATCGGCTGACGGTCGACTACCGCTTGCAGCCGCTGAGTTTTTCAATTGACGAGAAGGGCATGGGCAAGTCCGAGCGCCTCTGGGCCGAGGTTAAGCAAGCCAACGAGGCGTTCAAGGACACGCTGTCCGAGGAGCTACGCACCGAATACGCAAAATTCGCAGAACATCATCTTCTTGAGTCCACGCGCATGCAGGACGACAACCGGCGCCCGTCGGAACTCGACCACGGCCCAGTACGGCGGTGGATTTGCGAGCGCGCGCACCAGCTCGGGTGGGCCGAAGATCTCTTCGAGAACTTCGAGAGGGGCGGGAGTATCAGCCACGACCGCATGGGCAGGCACCGCGTGGAGCGCATCGGCAAGAAGTACCAGTACATCGCACTCGCTGAAGCGACGGCACGCTTGACCGACAACTTGGCGGTGTGCTCGTGGGGAGACGACGGCAAGCTGAGGGCATTCGAGCCAGGCCCATGCGGTCGCGACATGAAGAGAGACCTGGACCCCTCCCTCCTTGTTCGAAGCACCCTCGAAACGGGCTGGGTGGTGACGCCAGTTACATGGTGGACCCCGTCTGCTCCCCGACTGCCGTCTGGAGACATCGAACTGCTCCTCGCTTGGGTGCATTTAGAGAGCGACCTGTGTAACGACGTCGGTCAAATCGAGGTGATCAGCCCCGATGGCGAGCGTTGGCTGACAGCCTACGGCTTTCGTCACTGGACCGTACCGGGGCAAGGCAGGCGTACACACGCTGACGCTTGGTCACGGGTGATCTGCATAGTGGCAGCACTAGGCAACGGCCCCCGGCTGGCCAAGGAATTGCTCGGCAGGCACCGTGGCGACGCATCTCGCTTGCGGGAAGGCGGCACCCTGCTCCCGTTCCTGGGCGAGCATGGATGGCGCGACCCACAGCCAATCGAGTTGGAACCGAACGTCGACGCTGGCATCAAGACGCCTTATGCCGACCTTGTGGAGACCCTGAACGCCGAAGGCGGCAAAGACAACTCTGTCGACGAAGGGTTCGCGCTCAACCTACCCTCGTCGGGCGTCATCAAGGCGCTGGACTTGCATCTGCGCAGCGGCAAGCTGCCGGTGTACGTTGACGCTAGCGGCACCGTGCGGTGGCAGGATCCCTCACTGAGTTGGCGCGGTTCTGGGGCCGGCGTGGCATCCCGCGACTACTTCGTGAGCAAGCTTGCAAGCGCAGGGCTTGAACCGGTCTGGGTGCTGGCCGGCGAGAAGAACGTCTATGCAGGCAGCGACGTAGGGGTGGCCATGGGAGGATTTGGCGGCAGCCTATATCACACCACCGCCTTCGCGATGGAGGCTGGCATCCTGAAGTCATTTGGCACGAAGACTGAGTTCCACGCGCCGAGCGCAGAACAGCTAGATAAGCTGAAGGCACGGTAAAGCGCATATAGGCGCAATTTGCGCCGCCGCCCCACCCCGTTTCTAACGTCAAATGGCTGCTCTTGGGTGCAAAGTTCGACGAAGCGAGGAACCGTAATCGCTGCCCAGCAGTCATTCCTTCGCAAGAATCGGATGTCACCAACAGGGTAAAGCCAGGCTCCCGGAACCCAGCACCACGCAAGAAGCCAAGTTGAGCAGGATGTTAAGCATTGAATGCCACCGCCGCTCAACCCTGCTCAATAGTTTGCTACGTTTTTAAACCAGGAAAAACGCCTCATCCATCACCAGCAGGTTATCAGCCACCAGTGGCACAAAGTCCATCTGGTCCAGCACATCGCGCTGCAAATCCACGCCGGGGGCCACTTCAAACAGCTCAATGCCTTGGGGAGTCAGGCGGAAGCTGGCGCGTTCGGTCAGGTACAGCACGGTTTGCCCGCGCACCAGGCCCTGCGGGCCGCTGTAGGTGATCTGGTCCACCGCTTTCACCAGTTTTTTCACGCTGCCTTGTTGCAGCACACGCAGCTGGCTGTCGCCGGTTTGCAGCTTCACGCCTTTGGCCGCCAGCGTGCCGCAGAACACCACCTTTTTGGCGTTCTGCGCAATGTCGATGAAGCCGCCGGGGCCCACCGTCAACCCGCCCAGCTTGCTGACGTTGACGTTGCCCTGTGCATCAAACTCGCCAAAGCCCAGAAAGGCAATGTCCAGCCCGCCACCGGCGTAAAAGTCGAACTGCGTGGGAGCGTCCAGCATGGCGGTGGCGTTGCGGGCGTAGCCAAACAGCACGCCGTCCATCAGCGTGCCGCCGTAGGTGCCGTGCTCGATGGTCTGGTAAATGCGGTGCTGCTCGCCCCGCGCGGCAATCAGTTTGGCCACCGCATCGGGCACGCCCACGCCGTAGTTGACCACCGGGCGGGGTTTGGGGGTGTTGAACAGCTCCAGCGCGGCGCGGCGGGCCACGGCCTGGCGCTCGCTGAAAGCTTCGCTGGCGGCGGCTTGCTCGGCGGCGCGGTCTTCGCTTTCACTTTGATAGCGTTCTTCACCCGTCAGTTCACCACTGAAGGCGGGATGGAAGGGGATGTCGTAGCTGGTGGTCTGGTGGGGATCCACCACGATGGCATCGACCCACGCAGAAGGTATGCGCACCTCGCGGGCCTTGAGTGCGCCTTTGGGCAACCGCTCTTTCACCTGCACGATCACCTTGCCGCCGCTGTTGCGGGCGGCCAGTGCGAGTGACTGCGCATCGAGGTTGGCGGCCTCGTGCTCGAAGCTGATGTTGCCGTCTTCATCGGCAGAGCTGGCACGCACCAGGGCAATGTGGATGGGGAAAGGCTTGTAGCGCAGGTACTCGCGCCCATCCATGGTCACCACCTCGGCCAAATCTTCTTTGGCGGTGGCGTTCATCTTGCCGCCACCCTGGCGCGGGTCGCACACGGTGCCCAGGCCCACATGGGTGAACAGGCCTGGACGACCCGCACCGATTTCGCGCATGAGCTGGCTGCTGACGCCGCCGGGCAGGATGTACGCCTCAATCTTTTCGTCCAGCGCCAGTTGCTGCATGGCGGGCGACCACACCCAGTGCCCACCGATGACGCGCCTGACCAGCCCTTCGTGGGCAAAGCAGTTCATGCCTTTGGTCTTTTTGTCGCCAATGCCCAGCGCGTGCATAACGGTGAGATTGCGCGGGGTTTGGGTGGACAGGAACCGGGCCTGCACGGCCTCGAACAAATGCGTGGCCTCCATCAGCCCACCGCCACCGCCCATGAGGCCGACGGTGTCGTTGTCTTGGATGAGGTTGGCTGCCTGGGCAGCGGTCATGAATTTGGTGGTGCTCATGGCAATCAGCGGTTCACGTCAAACAACACGGCACCTTTTTTCATGGCGGCCTTGGCAATCACGCCCCGGTGAATTTCCGAGGTGCCGTCGAAGATGCGGTAAATGCGTGCATCGCGGTAGTACCGCTCGATGGGCAGCTCTTTGCAAAAGCCCATGCCGCCAAAAATCTGCACCGCCCGGTCCACCACACGGCCCAGGGTCTCGGCGGCGTGTACCTTGACCATGGCAATCTGCTCGCGCGCATCCATCCCCTGATCCAGCATCCATGCGGCCTGGTACACCATCCAGCGGGCGGCGTTGATTTCAATGACGCTGTCGGCAATCTGCTGCTGCACCATTTGAAAGTCGCCAATGCGCTGGCCGAACTGCTTGCGGTCGTTGGCGTAAGTGGTCATCAGCTCGCACACGTGCGTGGCCTTGCCCACGGCGCGGGCACCCACCTGGGCCAGGCGCACCACGTTCAGCGCGCCCATGGCCAGCTTGAAGCCCTGGCCCTGCTCGCCCAGCAGCGCAGCGTCTTCCAGCACCACGTTGTCGAAAAACAGCTCCAGGTGCGGTGTGCCGCGCAGGCCCATCATTTGCTGGTCTTTGCCCACGGTGAAGCCGGGCAAGCCCTTGTCCACCATGAACATGGAAATTTCTTTCTCGCCGGTTTTGGCCGACACCAGAAAGAAGTCGGACCACTCGCCGTCGCTGATGAAGTGCTTGCTGCCGTTCAGCACCCACTGGCCTTGCGCGTTGCGCTTGGCGTGGGTTTTGATGCCGGCGGCATCAGACCCCGCGCCCGACTCGGTGATGGTGATGGCGCAGGTGCGTGTGCCTGCCACAGCGGGTTTGAGCCAGCGGTCAATTTGCTCGCCCTTGCAGTGCAGCAGCGGCTCGTACACGTTGCCAAAGGCGCGGCGGATGAGCATGTCGGTGGTGTGGCCAAACTGCTCTTCACAGATGATGCGGTCCACGTTGGACAGGCCGCCACCACCCAGTTCGGCGGGCATGTTCAGCGCGTACAGGCCCAGCTCTTTGGCTTTGGCGTGGATGCGGCGGGCATCGGCCTCGGGCAGTGCGCCGGTGTTTTCCAGCGCATCCTCCAGCGGGTGCAGTTCTTCGGCGATGAAGCGACGGATGGTGTCGATCATCATTTTTTGTTCTTCGTTGAGTGAAAAGTCCATGGTGTGTCTGCCTCGAAAAGGTTGTGCCGGGGCCTGCCATCGCCCCGGGTGGGCGGGACAACAGGCACAGTGGCAAAAAGGGAACGGGGGAACCTGGCTCGGTGCTGGCTCAGGCACTGCTGAACCAGCGCGCACCAAAGAAGAACGGCAGGCGTGAGAGGCGGTCAAACGGGATCACCATGGCGCACCTCGCTGTTCAGACCGAGCCGTCGGTAAAGGGGCGGCTGGCGGCCAGGCAGGTGGCGGCCCACTGCGCGGGGGGGTGAGTCGCTTCCAAGCCGAAGTTCACCACCTCCACGCTGATGGGCAGGTCGGCGGGCAGTGCGGCCATCAGGCCTGTCAGGTCGATGGTGCCGTCGCCGGGCAGCAGGCGCTCGCAGCGGGCGGTGTGAATCATTTGCTCGGTGCTGAAGTGCGTGCCAGCCTCGGCGTCGCAAATCTGGGCGTAATGCAGCAACTGGCGCGGAATGGCGCGGATGTCGACCAGCGTGGTGGACGAGCGACCAAAGTGCAGCGCATCTACCAAAATGCCCGCGTTGGCCGGGGAGCCCGCGTTTTGCACGATGCGCAGGGCGTGCCGTGCGTCTTTCACCGCTGTCCAGGGCATGAACTCCAGGTCGGCAGTCAGGCCATATGGCTGCATGACCTCACACAGGCGGGCGTAGTTGGCGGTCAGGCGGGCCTCGTCAGGATCGTCACCAGCCACCAGAATGGCTTTGGCCTTGAGGGCGGCACAGGTGTCGTACAGCGCGTCCCAGGTGTGGGGGTCGAACTGTTCACCGATGCGGATGATTTCCACATCGAACACGCCCACACCTGTGTCGGCCATGGCAGCCTGCGTTTCCTTCAGCACAGCGGGTTGGCCCAGCATGAACTGCTGGGGTGCACCCTGCGCGTTGGGCCACAGGCGCAGGCCCACAAACTGGTAGCCGGTGGCAGCGGCCACGCGAACGGCCTCGGGCGGTGTGCAGCGGTGTGACGACAAATAGGCCAAAGAGAACGGACGCGCCATCACAGCCTCACTTCAGTGGCGACACCGCGGTGGGCAGGGCAATGGTGGATACCATGGCCGTGGTCAGGTGCGCAGGGCCGCCTTTGGGAGGCCAGATGCCTTGGGCCACCGCGTCGGCCCTGGCCTTGCTGCGGGCGTCCAGCGTGGGGTATGCCCAGATGTTGGTGAAACGCAGCGGGCCGTCCAGCGCCACCATGGCCACCACGCAGGGCGAAAGGGCCTCACGCGGGGGCACGTACTGTTCCCACAGGTCGATGGTGGGCTGCACGCCGCCGGTCTTGATGCCGTAGGTGCGGATTTCGTACACCGGGCCGCTGATGCCGCTTTCGGCGCTGGGGCGCACGGGCTTCATCCACGGGAAGCCCTGGTAGCTGTGCTGCTCCAGCGTTTGAAAGATCTCGCCACAACCAAAAGGGCTGATGCTGAATTGGGTGCGTTGGCGCTCGGCCTGCAGGGCACCCAAATTGGCGAAACCGCGCAGCACCACCATCTGGTTCAGTACCCCGATGTCAGTGAACCAGCAACCCAGCAGTTCCCCCTGGGCCTCGGGGGCCGAGGCGTAGGCTGCCACGTTCTGGGCGGCTTGGCCGGCGGTGCCAAACGGCAGGGTCATGGCGGCGAGTTCGTAGTACATGCGGGTCTTTCCTATGGGGGTTTCTGGTGTGTATCAGTGCAAACTAATCAGTAGCAAACTGTTGAATCAAACCAAGCGTTGAGGCCTTTTTATTCTTCAATTGAGCTGCATGGTGTGCGGCCACGTAGCCAAAGGTCATGGCCGGGCCAAGGGTGATGCCGCCGCTGGGGTAGTGGCCGCCCATCAGGCTGTTCATGTCGTTGCCACCGGCGTACAGCCCGACAATCGGTTGGCCATGGGTGTTGAGCACCTGGGCATGGGCGTTGACCTTCAGGCCCGCAAAGGTGCCCAGGCTGCCGGGCACCACCTTCACGGCATAAAACGGGCCTTGGCTGAGGGGTGCCATGCAGGGGTTGGGCAGGCCAGCGGCCTGGGTGGCAGTGGCATCGCCCTGAATGCGGTTATAGGGGGTTTCGCCCTTAGCAAAGTCGGCATCCACCCCTGTTTGGGCCATGGTGTTGTAGTGCTGCACGGTGGCCTCCAAGGCCTGTGGCGCAATGCCGCATGCCTGTGCCAGCGCCTGCAGCGTGCTGCCGCGTTTCAGGTAACCATTGGCCAGCATGCCCCCCAATGGCACGGGCGCTGGCTTGACCGCCCCCAAACCGTAGTGGCGGATGAACGCGTGGTCGCACACCAGCCAAGCCTGTGCAGGCTGGCCGGACGGCGTGGCAGCCAGCAGGGCTTGCATGAAGTCGTGGTAACTGTCGGCCTCGTTGGTGAAGCGCTGGCCGTTGGCCATGACGGCAATCAGGCCGGGCTTGGCCCGCTCGATCAGGTGCGGAAAGTGAGTGAACCCGCCATCAGCCTGTGGCACCAGCGACACGGGGGCCAGCGCTGCCGCCTGTACCAGCCCGGTGTCCACCACGCCACCGGCCATTTCACCCAGGCGCAGACCCATGCCGGTGTTGCCCCGGCTGGCGGCTGAGTGGTGTTCATGCCCGGTGGGGGCGTGGGGCAACAGGGCCGCCTTGCGATCGTTGTCGTGCGGGAAACCGCCACAAGCCAACACCACACCGCAGCGGGCGTACACGGCCACCTTGCCTGCAGGTGTGTTCAAGGTGGCACCGGTCACGCGGTTACCTTCTGTCAGCAGCGCGGTGGCGGGGCTGCTGGTGCGGATGTCCACCCCTTTGGTCAGCGCCGACACGGCCAGTGCAGCCACCAGCGCGTTGCCGTTCACCAGCCGCATACCACGGCCATGCATCAGCAGGTCGCGCCAATGCCGCAGCACCAGCTTGGTGACGTACCAGAACGAAGCGGGCTTGCGCATGGCGTTCAAAAAATGCCGCAGCTCGGCACCTGAGGCAATGCCCATACCCCACAGCGTGGTTTCAGGCAGGGGGCGTTTCAGGCGGGCAATGTCTTTGCCCAACCTCAAGCCCTCAAAAGCTGCAGCACACACTGACCGCCCCCCAAGCGATGCATGGGGAGAATTGCCATGAAAATCTGGAATACCGTTGCCGTCGATGAACTGCAAGGCCGTGTGCTGCTGAAAAAACGCGACCATGCGGGGGCCGTTGTGCAGAAATGCCCTGGCCCTGGCCTCGTCAAATTGGCTGCCCAGCTCGTGGCGCAGGTAAGCCAGCGGGGCTTCGATATCTTCGACGATGCCGGCTGCCACGGCCAGCGGGTTGCGGGGAATCCACATCCACCCCCCCGACCATGCGGTGGTGCCGCCGAACTCGGCGTCTTTTTCAGCCACGATGACCTTCAGCCCCAGGTGTGCCGCCGTCACCGCCGCCGACAGCCCCCCCGCACCTGACCCGAGCACGAGCAGATCGCAGGTCAGCGCACCATCCGCATTGGCACAGCCCTGGCTGGCACCTTGGGGCTGATGGGCTGCCGTGCTGGGCTGGTGACGGGTGGGTGGGCTGGGGTGGGTCACGGCAAGCGGTGAAGGGTTGGGGTGGTCAAAGCGCTGGGGGGCTGAATGTGTGTGCGGTCAGGGCGCGTAAATGGGTTTGCGGCTGGCAGCGCTTTCCGCTGGGGCCACATTGGTTTGCGCAAAGAACGGCGAGGCACCGCTGGCGGCGGCCAGTTGGGCGGCCACGCTGGTCAACTCGGGCGCCAAGGCGCGCATACGTTCTTCGGTGAAGCGCACCGTGGGGCCAGCCAGGGTCAGCACGCCCATGGCGGGCATGCCCGCAAAGCGCACGGGGGCAGACAGCGCACTCAGGCCCAGCGAATAGGTATCGACCGTGATGCTGTAGCCCTGTGTGCGGGTGGTCTGCACCTGCGCCATCACGGCCTGCAAACTGGTGGGTGCGTTGGGGCCGAAGTCCTGCGGCTGGCCCAGGCCCTGTTTGGCCAGCAGCGCCAGCGCCTCGTCGTCGCTCAGTGTGGACAACCAGGCCCAGCCGGATGAGGAGCAGCTCAAGCGTGCGTCGCTGCCCATGTCGGGGTCGTAGCGCAGGCCCTGGCGGGCACCCTGGGCACGGGCCACCCAGGTCAGGCGCTCGCCATCAACCACCGACAGGCGCACCAGCTCGCCCGATATTTCGGCCAGTTGGTTCAGCAGCGGCTGGGCAATGTCCACAATGCCGCTGTTGCTGAGGTAGCTCAGCCCCATGGACACCAGCTTGGTGGTCAGCATGTAGTCGCCGTGGTTGCGCGTTTGGCGCACATAGCCGCAGCGCACCAAGTCCACCAGCAGACGGTGCACGGCGCTGCGGGGAATGTCAAGCTGGTCGGCAATGGTGGCCAGCTCCAGGCCGTCACCATGGCGGGCCAGCAGCTCCAGAATGCCTAGGGTTCGTTCCAATACACCGCTCATGTTCGCTCCTTGGTTGTGAACATCACAGGGTACAAGACACGGCAGTGCCCAAACTGGCCGCTTTGCTCACAGCCAACGTGGCCTGCAAGGTGCGCAGGCCGTCCAGTGCACTGCACAGCGGGGCCTCGCGGCCTTCGACGACGGCGGCAAGACAGCACCACAGTGCCCAGTGCGCCGTTGGCAAAGCAAAGCACGGCGGCGGCGGTGTCTTCCACATTGAAGCCACGCACCGCGTTGCTGGACACCGCCTGCACCGAGGTGATTTCGCCGCACAGAAACCGCAGCATGTCGATTTCGTGGATCAGGTTGATGAGGATGGGGCCACCGCCCTTTCCCCGCCGCCAGGCCGCATCGAAGTACGCATCGGGCTTCAGAAACTGCGCCATCACGTTGGCTGACACCAGTTTCCCCAGTCGCCCCGACTGCACGATGTCACGCGCCCGGCGGTTGATGGGGTTGTAGCGGCGATGGTGCCCCACCAGCACGGGCACTCCGCTGCGGGCTTGGGCATCGACCAGCACCTGGGCCTCGGCCACGGTGTCGGCAACCGGCTTTTCAACCAGGGCCGGCACACCGCGTGCCAGACAGTCCAGCGCCACGGGGATGTGGGTGGCATTGGGTGTGGCCACCACCGCGCCTTGCGGTTTGACGGCATCGAGCATGTCCACATGGTTGGCAAACCACGGCACGTTCAGGCGGGTGGCCAGGGTCTGGCCTGCCTCGGTGGGGTCGGCAATGGCAGCCAGCGCCAGGTTGGCGCTGCGGGTGATGCGGTCAATGTGGGTGCGGCCAATGGTGCCTGCCCCGATCAGGGCGATGCGTGTGTGGGACATGCAGTGGTTTGCGGTGGGCTTCGGTGTGGTCTGCAGGCTGCGTGGGTTGGAGTGTATTTAAAAACAGAACAAGATTCAATAGTTGAATGTAATTCCACTTTTGTGTACCATCGCGGCCATCCTGCCCCACGGCAGCACCACGCACTTGAAACAGACCAGCCATGTCAGACCTTCTCAGCGGTGCCACACGCGTTCACTTCATCGTGGGCGACCCCATTGCACAGGTGAAATCACCCGCAGGCGTGACCCGTGCCTACCACGACCATGGCCGCAATGCCTACGTGATGCCCGCCCATGTGTCACCGGCCAACCTGTCGGCCTGGCTGGCGGGCGTGAGCCTGGCGCAAAACGTGGACGGCATCATCGTCACGGTGCCGCACAAATTTGCCTGCTTCGACCTGTGTGCCACCACATCGAACCGTGCGGCCTTTCTGCACACCGTGAACACCATGCGCCGCAACGCCGACGGCACCTGGCACGGTGACATGTTCGATGGCCTGGGCTATGTGGCGGCCATGCAAGACAAGGGATGTTCACCCCAGGACAAAAGGGCCTTGCTGGTGGGCGCGGGTGGCGCAGGATCGGCCATAGCGCACGCACTGGTCACGTCCGGCGTGAGCGAGTTGGCCATTCACGAGGAGGACACTACCCGCCGCACCACGCTGGTGAACCGGCTGGCAGGCCTGAACCTGTGCCCCGTGACCCACGGTAGCCCCGACCCCACAGGTTTTGACATCGTGCTCAATGCCACTCCAGTCGGCATGAAAGACACGGACCCCCTGCCCTTGCAGGCAAACAAGCTGGTGGCCAGCCAGTTTGTGGGCTGCGTCATCACGCAACCGGTGGTGACCCCGTTGATTGCAGCCGCCCGCGCCAAAGGATGCGCCACCGCCACCGGAGCAGACATGTTTGCCAAGGTGCGTGACCTGATGGTCGAGTTTTTGCTGGCCGGGCGGGACTGACATGCAAGTCCTGAACACACTTCCCCAAAACGCCACTTACGACGTGGTCGTGGTCGGCGCTGGCGGTGCCGGCATGGCCGCCGCTCTGTTTGCCGCGCTGGAAGGTGCCAAAGTGCTGCTGGTGGAACGCACCGAACACGTGGGCGGCACCACCGCGTGGTCGGCTGGCACCACCTGGGTGCCAGGCACCCACCATGGGCCACAAGTCAACCCCACCGATACGCTGGCCGACGCTGCCCGCTACCTGACCAACGCCATTGGCGAGCGCACCCCGGCAGCCCTGCGCCAGGCCTTTCTGGATGCAGGCCCGGAAGCCGTGGCGCACGTGGAAGCCCATTCGGAAGTGAAATTCCGCCCCTACCCCAAGCACCCCGACTACATCTCTGACCTAGGTGGTTCCACCCTGGCGGGCCGTGCGCTGGAACCCCTGCCCTTTGATGGCCGCCTGCTGGGCGACCTGTTCAAGCTGGTTCGCCCACCCATACCCGAATTCACGGTACTGGGCGGGATGATGGTGGACCGCACCGACATCAACCACCTGCTGGGCATGACCGGCTCGTTCGCGTCACTGAAGCACTCGGTGCGTATCATCCTGCGCCACCTGTCTGACCGGCTGAGCCACCCGCGCGGCACCCGGTTGGTGATGGGCAATGCGCTGGTGGCACGGCTGCTGTATTCGCTGTCAACACACGCCAGCGTCAGCCTGGCGCTGAACACGTCGGTCACGGCCATTCACCAGGGCAGCGCCGGGGTGGACAGCCTCACGCTGGAGCGCAACGGCCAAACCAGCACCGTGAACGTGACTGGCGGCATGGTGCTGGCCAGCGGCGGCTTCAACCGCCACATGGGCTTGCGCCAAACCATGCTACCCGGCGCAGACATCGGTTGGTGCCCTGCCGCCCCTGGCCACACCGGCACGGCCCATGACTTGGTGCAGGCCCTGGGTGCGCGCTACGGCCAAGGGGGTTTGAGCAACGCTTTCTGGGCGCCGGTGTCCATTCGCCCCCGGTCCGACGGCAGCAAGGCCGTGTTCCCGCACTTTGTGATGGATCGCGCCAAGCCCGGCTTCGTGACCGTGAACCAGGCGGGCGAGCGCTTTGTGAACGAAAGCACCTCGTACCACCTGTTTGGACTGGCCATGCAGGCGCATGGTGCCGTGCCCGCCTACCTGGTGTGCGATGCTGAAGCGCTGCGCATTTACGGCATGGGCATGGTGCGCCCCGGTGGCAAGGGCCTGGCCCCTTTCCTGGCCGATGGCTACTTGACCGAAGGTGCCACGCTGAACGAACTGGCAGCCAAGTTGGGCATCAATGCCGCCGGGTTAAACCGCAGTGTGGCCCACATCAACACCTGCGCCCAAACCGGTGTAGACCCCGACTTTCACCGGGGCGAAACGGCCTACCAGCAAAACATTGGCGACGCCACGCGCGGCAACCCCAACCCCAATTTGGGTGCGTTGAACACCGCACCGTTCTACGCCGTGAAGCTGTTCCCCGGCGATATCGGTGCGTCCACCGGCTTGGTGGCCGACGAACACGCTCGGGTGCTGAACGCCAGCAACCAACCCATTGCGGGCCTGTACGCAGTGGGCAACGACATGCATTCCATCATGGGCGGGGTGTACACCGCGCCCGGCATCACCATCGGCCCCGGTCTGGTGTTCGGGCGGTTGGCGGCACGCCATGCCGTGGCCCGTGCCCGCACATCTGCCAACAACCTAGGGAAATCCTGAGGCCGCACAGACCCATACGTCCTGTCATTGGCTCGATTTGTTCAATTTCACGCACTGTTTCATATACAAAATGCACCGCCCTTCACCACAGGAGACCCCGTATAAACCCGAACAACAAACGACAAATGAACACAATTGGTCGATCATCGATCAAGCGGCCACCGCTGAAGCTGCCTACGCGCGCACCTTCACCCTAAAGTCATGTCCATGCAGCGCAATCTGCCTTCTCGGCTTCGGCCATTGACGGCGAACCGTTGCAAACAACCCAGCCTTCAAGCCCGGCACAAAAAGGTCTTGTTCTTTCAACACTGCAACTTATGGAGACAAACCATGCAAATCAATAAAAGAAAACTGATGGGTGCCACCCTGGCAACCCTGGCTCTGCTCACCACCGCTGGCACGGCACAAGCACAGGCCTACCCGACGCGGGACGTGACCGCCGTCATTCAATGGGGCGCTGGTGGCGGCACCGATGTGGCCATGCGCGGTTACGCCCCATACGCGGAAGAAGCACTGGGCAAAAAAATTGTGTTGCAGAACAAGCCCGGCGCAGCGGGTGTGATCGGTGCCAACTTCGTTTTGCAGCAACCCGCTGACGGTTACACCATTTTGATGGGTGCCGAGCCACAAGCCCTTTACAAGGTCATGGGCACAGCTGATTTTGATTACGACAAGTTTTACCCCATCAACATCGCTGCGGTGGCCAACACCATATTGCTGGTGGCCCGCGCGGACGCGCCCTGGAACACCACACAAGATTTGCTGAGTCATGTGCAGGCCAACCCGAACAAGGTGAAGTCATACATCGCTGGTCAGGGCACTGTGCCGTTCACGGTGAACGCGATGATGAATTCGTTAACGAAGTTCGAGACCATCAAAGTGCCCTTTGATGGGGATGGTCCGGCCATTGCCGCACTTCAGGGCGGACATGTGGATTTTGGTTTCATCGCATCGGGTGCCGTGATCGAGCACATCAAAGCCGGTCGCTTGAAGGCACTGGGCGTGCTGGACAACAAACCCTTCCAGAACATTCCTCCCATGACCGACGCGCCATCACTGCGCAACCTGCCCAAGTTTTTGCCCTGGGGGTCTTGGTACGGCGTGTTTGTGCGCAAGGAAACACCCGACGACGTGAAAGCTAAGCTGGTGGCAGCTTTCAAAAAAGCGGGTGACAACCCCAAATACCGCGAGCTCATGACGGGACGCGGCACCACCATGCTGAACATCAGCGGCGCAGAAGCTGAGGCATTCATCAAAAAATTCCAGTCCACCACAGCTTGGCTGTATCAGGATGCCGGTGTCGCCAAGAAAAATCCAGCTGACCTGGGCATCGCCAAGCCCTGAGCCTTGCTGCGGAGTTGACATCTGTCGCCTGACGCAACGGCACATGCCGTGCGGACTTTCTGGCGACTCATCTCACCAGGCGACTTCAGGTCGCCTGTTTTTTCCCTTCTCTCCTGGAGTTTTCCATGCATACCAGCCATCCCAGGCTGCCGGGTGAGCTCACCTTCATGGCCCTGATCGTTCTGTTCAGCAGTTTCATGTTGTGGGCGGCCTACGGCATCTCAAAGTTTGAATCGATTTCGTCAGCCGGCGCATTCCCCATGGTCTGTGCCTTGACCATGTTGGTCACGGGCCTGATGTCCCTCCTCAAGACCGCCAAGGCCAAGTTGAATTTGGAAAACGGTGAAACCTGGTTGCAGCAACTGGTTCACAAAATTCTCCCAGTTCAATTGGTGTGGTTCACGGTGTTCATCGTGATCTACATGCTGTTGTTGGAGGTACTGGGTTTCTTGGTGGCTTCGTACCTGTTCCTGGCGGCGTCCATGCACCTGCTGGGCAGCAAACGCTTAGGTTTGAACCTGCTGGTCAGTGCCGTGGTGTTGGCGGCCATCTTCATCGTGTTCCAAACGGCTTTCTCCGTGGTGTTGCCTGAAGGCAGCCTGGTGGGACCCCACTTGCCGGAGTTTCTGAAATGATGGACGCAATCGGTTATTTCTTCATGTCGTGGCTCGACATCAAGATGCTTCTGCTGACAGCAGCGGGCACCTTTGCGGGCATCTACATCGGCGCCATCCCGGGTCTCTCGGTCACCATGGCGGTCTCCATCCTGATTTCATTCACGTTCAAGTGGAATGTGAACGAAGCGCTGGCCCTCATTTCCGGTATTTACCTGGGCGGCGTTTACGGTGGCTCACGCAGCGCCATTTTGTTGAACATTCCTGGCGCACCGGCAGCCATCGCCACAGGCCTAGACGGGTACCCGCTGGCCAAACGTGGCGAGGCGGGGCAGGCCATCGGGTTGACCACGGTGGTGTCAGTCTATGGCGGCTTCATCGGTATTTTGGCGTTGGCCGTGGCGGCCCCTATGGTGTCCGAGCTGGCACTGAAGTTTGGCCCCCGCGAGTACCTGTTGCTGGCGCTTTGGGGCATTTTGCTGGTGGGCAGTTTGTCAGGCGAGAGCTTGTCCAAAGGCATTTTTTCGGGGGCTTTGGGTGCGTTGATTGCCTGCGTGGGCCTGGACCCCATGACTGGCGAAAACCGCCTGACCTTTGGCAGCATGCAGCTGTCAGCAGGCATTTCGTATATCGCAGCCATGATCGGGTTCTTTGGCGTGGCCGAGGTGATTGCCCAGATTCACGAGCTGCATCTGAAATCCATCAAACAAAACGTCAGCAAAATCATCCCTTCCTGGGGCTTGGTACGTAAATACCTGCCTTTGGCCACCCGCACCTCCAGCATAGGTGTGGTGGTCGGCGCGCTGCCAGGTGCGGGTGGTGACATCGCTGCACTGATGGCTTATGACCATGCCAAACGAACGGTGAAGAATCCTTCGCGTCCTTTTGGCGAGGGTGCGTATGAGGGCTTGGTGGCACCCGAATCGTCCAACAACGCGGCCGTAGGCGGTGCCTACATACCCATGCTGACTTTGGGCATCCCGGGTGATGCCGTGACAGCCGTCATCATCGGGGCGCTGTACATACATGGCCTCAAGCCTGGCCCGATGCTGATGATCGAAACGCCGCACCTGTTCTGGTTCATCGTGGGTTCGCTGACGCTGGCCAACCTGTTCCTGCTGGTGTTTGGCCTGACAGGCATCAAGATTTTTGCCAAGATCGTGGAAACGCCGAAGCCCGTGCTGCTACCGCTGATTTTGGTGCTGTCAGCCGTGGGGGCGTATGCCATCAACAACAACCCGGTGGATGTGTATTGGATGCTGGGTTTTGGCGTGCTGGGCTACTTCCTGAAGATGTACGGTTTTCAGGTGGGCCCAGTCATTTTGGGCATGATTCTGGGGCCGCTGATGGACCGCAGCTATCGCCAGGCCATGATCTCCACTGGCGACAACCCGGTGCAATTTGCCACCGAGTTTTTCACCACGCCGCTGTCGGCCGTGATCATGTTCTTGCTATTTCTGACGCTGTTCACACAGTCCAAGATGTACATCACCTGGCGAGACAAACGCGCTGCTACCAAAACCTGACGCCGAACGCTGGCCCAGCCATCCGGTACGGGCCAGCACCTGCAACCCGCGAACACTTTTTAAATGACCGACCGCTACGCCGTGATTGGCCACCCCATTAGTCATACCCAATCGCCACAGATTCACGCCCTGTTTGCAGCGGCCACCGGGCAAGACATGGCCTACACGGCCATAGAAGGTCGCCTGGGTGCGTTCGCTGACGATGTGGCGGCGTTTCGGCGCACAGGCGGTTTGGGCATGAACGTGACCGTGCCCTTCAAGCTGGATGCCCTGGCCTGCGCCACCGAATGTTCTGACCGCGCGCACCTGTCGGGTGCGGCCAACGCGCTGAAGTTTGAAGGCGACAAGATACTGGCCGACAACTTTGACGGCGTGGGCCTGACCCGCGACGTGACGCACAACCTGCGCTTTCCCCTTGCCGGACAGCGCGTGCTGATACTCGGTGCGGGCGGTGCCACACGCGGCATGGTGCTGCCATTTCTGGCCCAACACCCGCAGTGCCTGGTCATCACCGACCTGACGCTCGACCCTGCCCAGGCTGTGGCCAACGAGGTGGCCGCGCACGGCGTGACCGATTGCTCGGTAACGGCTTGTACCTACGACACGCTGGCGGGCCAGTTCGACCGCGTGTTCAACGCCACATCGGCCAGCCTGTTCGGGCAATTGCCCCCCATCACCGCAAACGTGTTTGCACCCGGCTGCCTGGCCTACGAACTGGTGTACGGCAAGGGTCTGACGCCTTTTCTGGCGCTGGCACAGCAAAGCGGCGCAGGCACGCTGGCCGATGGCGTGGGCATGCTGGTCGAGCAGGCCGCCGAGGCCTTCGAGTGGTGGCGCGGTGTCCGACCCGCCACCGCCCAGGTCATCCAGCAACTGAAAGTGCCTTTGTTCTGAACCGACGGGGCACGCTCACAGGTCTGCAAACAGCACTCGTCATCGACACCGCGTGTCGTGGACGAGCAGGGCCAGTTGTGCACACGCCTATACTGAGAGGATGAACTCCCCGGCAACACCCGCACGGCGCACGGCCCGCAAAGCCACGGCTGCCCAGCCCGAACCCACGCGCACCAACGACCCTGAACGCACGATGGCCAACATCATGGACGTGGCCATGTCCGAGTTCGCCGAGAAAGGACTAGCCGGTGCGCGCATCGATGACATTGCTGCGGCCACGTACACCAGCAAGCGGATGATTTACTACTACTTCAAGAGCAAGGAAGGTTTGTACACCGCCGTTCTTGAAGAGTCTTACCGTCGCATGCGGGAAATCGAAAGGCGCCAAAACCTGAAAGACTTGCCCCCGGTGGTGGCGCTGCAGAAGCTGGTGGAATTCACGTACGACCACCATTTCAGCAACGAGACGTACATCCGGCTGGTCATTTCAGAAAACATTTTGCGCGGTGCCTACCTGGCGCAAAGCAAGACCATCCAAGACCTGAACGTACCGGCCATTGCCACCATCCAAGACCTGTACCAGCGTGGTGTGGCAAGTGGTGAGTTCCGTCCTGGCATTGAGCCACTGGACATCCACGCCACCGTCTCTGCGCTGACGTTTTTCAACGTGTCCAACCGCCACACCTTCGGCCTTATCTTCAAACACGACCTGACCAACCCAGCCATCGTGGCCCAACGGCGCGCATGCATCGTTGAAATCTTGACGCGCTTCCTGTGCGTCAACCCCGACACCTACCTGCCTGCTCCGCAGAACCGAGCTAACACCTGTGTGACGGCCTGACGCACCGTCAGGCAATTTCTCTTTACCGCCGTCACATTCAAAACATGTCGTTTACCTAGGGTTTTCACGGATTTCACAAAACTAACCAGTTCGTACATTGCATGGGATCGCTCTTGTGGAGACATTCCGTGATTCAAAATTTCATCAACCGTTACTGCAAGGTACTGGCCTTGCTGATGGTATTCAGCCTGGCACTCATGGTAGTCATGGTGTTTGGCAACGTGGTCATGCGCTACGGGTTCAACTCCGGTATCACGCTGTCCGAAGAGCTGTCGCGCTGGTTGTTTGTGTGGATGACGTTTCTGGGCAGTGTCATTGCACTGAACGAGCGTGCTCACTTGGGCACCGACTCCCTCATTGCCCGCTTGCCCGTCACTGGACAGAAGCTGTGCCTGGGCGGCACCTATGTGGTGATGCTGTATATGAACTGGCTGATTCTTCAGGGATCATGGGCTCAAACCGTCATCAACTGGGATTCAACCAGCGCGGTCATGGAAACCTCCATGGGCTATCTCTACGCCAGCGGCGTCGTGTTTGCCGTGCTGGCAGCCCCCGTCCTGTTGCTGAACCTGTGGTTGCTGGTAAGCGGCCAGATGGCCGACAAAGACCTGATCGGCATCCGCGAATCGGACGACATGCCCCACGGCGACCCACACCCCTGAGCCCCACTCCCGGAGACACCCATGACGATTGCAATATTTCTGGGCACTTTGATGGCCGCCATGGCCATTGGTGTGCCCATCTCTTTCGCGCTGCTGGCCAGCGGTGCCGCGCTGATGTGGCACCTGGACATGTTTGATGCCCAAATCCTGGCGCAAAACCTGATCGAAGGCTCCAACAGTTTCCCGCTGCTCGCGGTGCCATTTTTCATGCTGGCGGGCGAAATCATGAACGCGGGTGGCTTGTCCAAGCGCATCGTGTTGTTTGCCATGTCGCTGGTGGGGCACATCAAAGGCGGGCTTGGCTACGTGGCCATCATGGCTGCCGTGATCATGGCCGCGTTATCGGGCTCTGCCGTGGCCGACGCAGCGGCGTTGGCTGCCCTGTTGTTGCCCATGATGGTGCATGCTGGCCACGACAAAGCCCGTTCGGCCGGCCTGCTGGCATCTGCCAGCATCATCGCACCCATCATTCCCCCATCGATCGGCTTTGTGATTTTTGGCGTGGCCGCCAACGTGTCCATTTCCAAACTTTTCATGGCGGGCATCGCCCCTGGCCTGATGCTGGCAGTGGCTTTGTGCGTCACGTGGTGGTATGTGGCCCGCAAAGAAGCTGTGCAGCCGCCCCCTCGCGCCAGTCGCGCCGATGTGGCCAAAGCGTTGCGTGAGGCGGTGTTTGCGTTGGGGCTGCCTGTGATCGTGGTGGTGGGCCTGAAGTTCGGCGTGTTCACCCCCACCGAAGCCGCCGTGGTGGCCGCCGTGTACGCACTACTGATATCAGTGTTTGTGTATGGGGAGCTGAAGTGGGGCCAACTTTATGGTCTGTTCTTGGCGGCAGCCAAAACCACCTCGGTCATCATGTTTTTGGTGGCAGCGGCCATGGTGTCGGCGTGGCTGATCACGGTGGCGCAGTTGCCCGACCAGCTGGTGGGCTTGCTGCAGCCCCTGCTGGACAGCCCCAAGCTACTGATGTTCGCCATCATGATTTTGGTGATCGTGGTGGGCACGGCCATGGACATGACCCCCACGATTCTGATTTTGACCCCTGTGCTGATGCCCATCGTCAAGGCTGCGGGGATAGACCCCGTGTACTTTGGTGTGCTGTTCATCATGAACAACGCCATCGGCCTCATCACGCCACCTGTGGGCACCGTGCTTAACACCGTAGCCGGTGTAGGCAAGGTAAGCATGGACGATGTGACCAAGGGCGTATGGCCCTTCATGTTGGTGCAGTTTGCGCTGATGTTCCTGATGGTGCTGTTCCCCGACATCGTCATGGTGCCCGCCCGCTGGTTTTACTGATTCAGTAGCTAAAAACGCATGTCCATCAATCGCTGAACCCTATTTTTGTTTAGTTTTCTTACCCCAACCCACCCGGAGACAACATGAAACGTTTGATGATGAAAACCCTGCTGGCTGCTGTGGCAGCCACCGCGTTCACCACCGCCTTTGCGCAGGAACGCGTGATCAAGTTCGCCAACCAGAACAACAAGGGCCACCCCATCGTGATGGGCATGGAGAAGTTTGCCGAAATCGTGACCGCCAAATCGGGCGGCAAGATCAAAGTCAACCTCTTCCCCGGCGGCACGCTGGGCTCTGACCAGGCCAACGTGTCCGCCCTGCAAGGCGGCACACTGGAAATGGCGTCTATGAACTCGGGCATCTTCGCGTCGCAAGTCAAAGAATTCGCCATCTTCGATTTCCCCTTCATGTTCGGCAACACCAAAGAAGCCGATGCCGTGATGGACAGCGCCTTTGGCAAAAGCCTGCACAAGAAGCTGGAAGACAAGGGCCTGGTGGGCCTAGCCTACTACGAGCTGGGTTTTCGCAACATCACCAACAGCAAGCGCCCCATCAAATCGGTGTCTGACCTGGAAGGCCTGAAGCTGCGCGTGATTCCCAACCCCATCAACGTGGACTGGGTGAAGGCCCTGGGTGCCAACCCCACACCCCTGCCATGGCCCGAGGTGTACGCCGCGCTGGAACAAAACGCCGTGGACGGCCAGGAAAACCCCGTGGCCACCATCAACTCCGCCAAGCTGTATGAAGTTCAAAAGCACATGGTGTTATCCAACCACCAGTACAACCCCCAGTCAGTGGTCATCAGCAAGAAGTTCTGGGAAAAGCTGACCCCTGCCGAACAAAAAATCATCCAGGACGCCGCCACCGAGTCAGCCAAGTACCAACGTGAACAGTCGCGCGCCCAAGCCACCGGCATCCTGGACAACCTGAAGAAAAACGGCATGCAAGTGACCGAACTGTCAGCCGCAGACATGGACAAGCTGCGCGACAAGATGCGCCCCGTCACCGCCAAATATGCGGTGAGTGTCGGTCAGGAAACTGTCAAAGATGTTCAGGCCGAGCTGGCCAAAGTGCGCGGCAAGTAAGTTCCACAAGGTGTCTGTTTTGCCGGAAACCCCTGTGCTTCCGGCGCTCATTACCCATCACGGCAGCAGCGAGCTGCTTGATGTCAAACATCATGAAAACAATCCTGATATTGAACGGTCCGAACCTCAATTTACTGGGTACGAGGGAACCCGACCAATATGGCTACACCACGCTAGCCGATGTGGAATCATTGTGCCGGAAGGCTGGTGATCGCCTAGGTTTCAAAGTGGAGTGTTTCCAGAGCAATTGGGAAGGTGCACTGATCGACAAGATTCACGAGTACGGCAGTCTGTTCAAAGCGGGCGCTGCGTTGGGCTGTGTGTTCAATCCAGGGGCTCTGACCCACACGTCGGTTGCACTGCACGACGCCATCAAAGGCGTAGGCGGCTTGCCCGTGATTGAGTGCCATATTTCCAACGTACATGCCCGTGAGGCGTTTCGCCACCATTCCTGGATATCACCGGCGGCTGCGGGCATTGTGGTGGGGTTCGGGATTGACGGTTACGTCATCGCTATGGAGGGACTGGTGCGCAAATTGACGCAATCAGCCTCCCTAATGCACAAAGCCTGAAGCATCCCAAGCAACACGAAACGCATCATGATCAATGGCAACACCGAACTCATTGCGCACATCGGCTTTCCCACCCACACCTTCAAGTCGCCCATGATTTACAACCCCTACTTCGAGAAAGTAGGGGTCAACACCATCGTAGTGCCGATGGGTTGCCAGGTTGACGACTACCCGGCTTTTCTGAAGGCCGTGTTCAGTCTGACCAACATCCGCGGCGCGCTCATCACCATGCCACACAAGGTAACGACAGTTGACCTTATGGACAGCGTCACGCCAAGCGTGAAAGTGGCCGGGGCGTGCAACGCGGTCAAACGGTTGCCCAACGGCCAACTGTTAGGCGACATGTTTGACGGCGAAGGCTTTGTGAGAGGCGTGCGGCGCAAAGGCCTGACCCTGTCCGGTGCCAGCGCACTGGTGGTGGGCACGGGCGGTGTGGGCTGTGCCATTGCTGCATCGTTGGCAGCGGCGGGCGTGACCAACATGGCGCTGTACGACGTTCAGTCAGAGTCCGCACAGGCGCTAGCTGACAGGCTTCACACCCACTATGCAGAGATCTCCGTCCAGACTGGGAGCAACGACCCAAGTGGTTTCGATCTGGTGGTCAACGCCACACCCATGGGCATGAATGATGGTGACCCTCTGCCCATTGATTGCAACCGCTTGGCCTCGTCGACATTCGTGGGAGAAGTGGTCATGAAATCTGAAATAACGGGATTCCTCAAGGCAGCTCAAGCCAGAGGCTGCCGCATACAGGTCGGCACCGACATGCTCTTCGAGCAGATTCCGGCGTACCTGGAGTTTTTTGACCTGCCTACCACGACACCCGAAATGCTTCGGGCATTGGCTCAATTGAAGTACTGACAACATCTTGACGCAACGCATCAGGCTAGGAATTGCCCTGGCCGTCGGATCGACAGCCTACTTCGCGTTACTGAACACCGTGTCCAAGCACGTGAGGCTGCTGGTGCCCATGATCATATGGTGCCGGTTTACCGTTCAGACTGTCCTGATTGGGCTGTTTGGCCTCGCCTAGGAAGACGCATCTGGGCCATGCATGCGTCTCGGTGGCACTTGGCGAGGGGCCTGCTCATGCTGTGTTCAGCCTCGGTGGCTTTCATGAGTCTGCGCTACATCCCCGTTGGCGAATTCACCGCTGTATTGACGCTGGTGCCACTTGTCATCACCTTACTCGCATCCCTATTGCTACGCGAGCACGTGCCACTTTTGACATGGCTGCTGCTAGTTGGTGGTCTGTGTAGCGCGCTGATCGTCATACGCCCACAGGGCAATACGTTCGACACACACCTGCTTTGGCCCCTGCTGCTGGTTCTGATCAATGCGTCGTACCAAATTCTGACAAGCCGCATGGTGCGCACAGAAGATCCGGGCAGCATGCACGTCATCACCGGGCTGATCTGTCTGCTCGGTTCTTCTGTTTTGGTGCCAGAGTTCTGGGTACCCGTGGCCCAGCCAGTAACGTGGTTGCTGATTGCACTGATGGGAGTGTTTGGGTCATTGGGCCACTACGTGATGAGTCAGGCTTACCAAAGCGCGCCAGCGTCCACGCTCGCCCCCTACATGTATGCACAGATTGCATTTACCACCCTGGCTGGCCAGGTTGGCTTTTGACCACGTGCCCGATACCACCACCATCCTTGGAATCGCTTTGATAGTGGCTTGTGGATTGCTCGGCTTACGGCAACGTTGACATCACTCAAAACTTGTCAGGGTTTACCATTAATTTTGTACTAACTGTTACGTTTACACAACACGCAACCGGTTCAATAGTACGAATTAACTTGTTCGTTCATATTGGTGAATGATCTAATTTGTGTGCTTCCTCAACGAAGCAGCTGCCATCTGAACAGATTCAGGTGCAACAGCTGAGCAAACATTCAACCCTGTTTATTGGAGACCTGAACATGAAAAAAACCTTTCTCGCATTGGCAGCCATCGCAGGCTGCAGTGCCGCATTCGCACAGTCATCTGTGACTCTTTATGGTGTCATTGATGTCAGCGTGGGCAGCAAAACAGGTGGCAAATTTGCTATCAGCGGCGGCAAGGATCTGAACGCCAGCTACCACACCCCCTCACGCATCGGCATGCGTGGTACCGAAGACTTAGGCGGTGGTCTGAAAGCCAACTTCAACCTCGAAACGAACGGCATCGGCATGGCCTCTGGCTCGCTGGCAGGCAATATGTGGGGTCGCGAGGCATGGTCAGGTCTGTCTGGCAACTTTGGTTCGACCCGTCTTGGCCGTACCTCCTCATTGGGTACACAAGGGCACGCACGCTTTGACCTCAACGGCATCTCAACTTCGTCAGCAATGGACTTGGCTGGCATCAGTCCTGTGACCTGGTACGGTTCATCTCGACGCGATGCTCAGATTCAGTATGTCACCCCAAACATGGGGGGTTTTGACGCTGGTGTGAGCATTGTTCTGGCTGGCAATAACGCCAACAAGCAAAGCACTTCCGTTCGTGCCAACTACGGTGCTGGCCCATTGGCCGTAGGTATCGTTGCCGAAACCAGCCGCACGGCTGACAACCGCACGGCCTACGCTTTGGCTGGTTCTTACGACTTTGGCGTGGCCAAGGCTGTTGGTGGCTACGCTGTAAGCGAAACTGTTGCTAAGGGCAAAGGTGCTTACATCGGTGCAGTAGCTCCGGTGGGCCCAGTCAACGTAGGTTTCCACTATGCACGTAACAGCACAACCAAGGTCAATGCGACCGAGTTGTGGACCAACTACGCCCTGTCCAAGCGCACCTCGCTGTACGTGGACTACGGAACCAAGGGTGGTGCCGGCACTGGCAGCTCTTACGGTTTGGGCATCCTGCACACGTTCTGACGTGTTTTTGGCCGAAAGGCTATTGTTTTTCCAAGGTTTTTATACCGCCAGTCAAAAGCTGGCGGTTTTTTATGGCTTGAACGAAACCCAATTCTCAAAGAGTCAGTGCAAATGGGTATAGATCTCATGCTGTTCGGACTCGCAACCCCGGCATGTCCACTGCCTTGATCAGGCGGGTTTCTTGTGCAGTGATCAAATGGCCAGAGGCCGACAGGTAAGCGGGAAAATCCGGGTGTGTGTCCCGCGCCCGGCAACGGCGCTCATAGTCAGCTAGGTCGTCATACGCCCACAGGTGCACAAACTGGTTCTGCGGCCCAACTAAGCTGGTGTAAAAGCCCACAGGGTGACCCAAGGTTTGCATCAGCACCGGCATGGCCATTCGGTTGAACACCTCCAGAAATTCGGGCAATTTGCGCAGTGCAATCGTGTAAATGCGGTGATCAATCAGCGGTTTGTCGAGGTGGTTCATGCGTTGAGACCCTTGCTTGCAGCAACCAAGTCTGCAATATGGTTGCCTGTCACGAAGCCGAACGTCATATTGGGCCCGTGGGTGATACCAGCGCCGGGGTAATTGCCGCCCATAATGCTGGCGCGATCGTTGCCGACGGCGTACAAGCCTTCAATAGGCGAACCGTCGCGCCTGAGCACCTCGCCTACAACGCTGGTTTGAATACCATCGAACGTGCCCAAGTCTCCCATTACCACTTTCACCGCATAGAAAGGTCCAGTTTGCACCGGGGCCACGCAGGGGTTGGGCTGGTTGTCGGGGTCGGCCAGATAGCGATTGAAGGTTGTACGACCACGGCCGTATGCAGGGTCTCGCCCCTTGACCGCGTCCACGTTGTATTCGCGCACAGTCTTTTCCAAGCCGGCCGGATTGATGCCTGTAGCCTGGGCCAGGTCAGCCAGCGTTTTGCCTTCAAACAGGTAACCGTTGCGTACAAAACGGCCAATGGGCATGGGTGCAGGCTTAACGTAACCCAGACCGTATTTGCCCAAGGTGGTTTTGTCACAGACCAGCCACATAGCGGTTTCGTGCTGCCCTTCACAGGCACGGATAAGTGCAGCGCCCACGTCGTGGTAAGAATTGGATTCGTTGGTGAAGCGCTGGCCGTTTGCCAGCACGCCGATCACACCGGGTTTGTAGCGGTCTAGCAGGTGGGGGAAGACGCCCACCTCGCCATCGGCAAAAACAACTTTGGACACTGGCATCCAGGCCGCAGTGTCCTGGAAACGGATGTCCACCACACCGCCAACGGCTTCGGCCATATTCACGCCGTCGCCGGTGTTGGATGTGGGCGTGGGCGACAGGTGTTCGCCACCGCGCGCCACATGCGGGTAAGACTGAGCAATGCGTTTCACGTCGTGAGGAAAGCCGCCACATGCCAGTACCACGCCGTGGCGCGCAGTGATGCGCTGGCCACCACCTTCGCCTCCGGCCTGTACGCCCACGGCGCGCTCACCGGCCATCAAAATGCGCTGCGCAGGCGTGTCGGTCAGGATGGGAATGCACAAATCGAGCGCCGACTTGATCAGTCGGGCCGCCAGCGCGTTGCCGCTGGTCACGTTGATGGCGCGCCGATACAACGCCAACTCCTTGATGTGGTTGGCCAGGCGCTTGGCCACGTAGATGAAAGAAGTCAGTGACTTGGTGACCCTGAAGAAATGCTTCAGATCGGCATTGGACGAGTTGAACATCATCCCGATGAAGGTGATGGTGCGCAGCGGGGGCTTCAGCCGTGCCATATCCTGCCCCAAGCCCCTGATGTCATACGGCTCAGCCAGAATGGAACGTCCGATGTCCACGCCACCAGGCACATCTGGGTGGTAATCAGGGTACAGCGTGGGAATGAATTTCACTGCCGTTTCGCGCTCGAAAAACTCGACCATCTTCGGACCGTTTTCAATGAACGCATTCACGGCTGCCTCGTCATAGAAAGCACCCGTCTCTTCCATCATGTAACGGCGCACGGCGTCACGGGTGTCGGCTGGGTTCTGTTTGCGGCCATGCGGACCCATGGGAATCCACAGCACACCGCCCGAAAGCGCGGTGGTACCACCGAACACGGGTTCCTTCTCCAGTACCACCACGTCCAGGCCACGTTTTTTGGCAGTGATGGCGGTGGCAAGGCCTGCTGCGCCGGAACCGACAACGATCAAATCCACTTCAAAATCTTTGCTCATGCGATGTCCTTCAGCCGTTCAGGCAGTTTGGTTGTAGCCAGGACGGGGAACCATGTCCATCAACATGCTGGACATGCCGCCATCGACGGCGATCTCGGCGCCATTCACGTACGCTGACCGTGGGCTGGCCAGAAACACCGCCACATCGGCAATGTCTTGCGGCTCACCAATGCGGCGACTGGCCGTGACGGCGGCCCGCTTGGCCTCGAACCCCGGTTCTTCATAGAAGCTGGCCGACAGCGGCGTGCGGATCATTCCAGGACAAATCGCGTTGCTGCGCACACCGTAGTCACCCCACTCCACGGCCAGTTGACGCGACATCAGCAGCACCCCCGCTTTGCTGGCGCTGTACGCACCGCTCTGGGTTTGCGGGAAGTGGGCCGAAATGGATGCCACGTTCACAATGCTGCCCGCCCCCTGCCCCTTCATGTCGGCACCGAACGCCCGGGCGCACAGCAAATAGCCGGTCAGATTGATGGCAAGCACCAGGTTCCAGTCGTCCAGGCTGATGGCATCGAGCCGGGCCGAGCGCAGCAAACCGGCGTTGTTGACCAGCACGCTGCAAGGACCCATCGCTTCCCTAACCTGCTGAGCAGCAGCCAGCGTAGTGCCTTCGCTGGAGGTGTCACACCCCACCGCCATGGCCTGATAGCCTTGTTGGCGCAGTTGTGCAGTATGTGCTTCGGCACCGGCCAGGTCACAGTCCAGCAAGGCCACCCGGGCACCGACACGGGCCAAACCAGCCGCAATGGCCGCACCGATGCCGCTGGCTGCACCAGTCACGACACAAACCTTGTCTTGTAAATCCAACCAATCGGCAGGGGAAATTGAACGCATGTTGTCTCCTGTTCAAAACGCTTTTTGGGAAAACTCTAGGTAAACAATTGTGTGTGCCCACCCCATATTTCGCCATTGACGTATGCGGCCAATAACAGGACACTTCGTGCATGATGGGTGCAAATCCTGAACCCTTTTTCGGATGATTAAACGTGCCGCGCAGCATTCCCAACTACGGCCTGTATGGCGACCAGGCGGTACTTGGCTGGAGCAATTCGTTCAATTTCGAGTGGATACCCGAGCGCTCTGCCCCCTACCACTGGGAAATCCAACCCCACATGCACGAAGCGTTTGTGCAGTTGCTTTACCTGACGCAAGGCACGGTCAAGGCGCGGTTCAACAACGTGAATCACTCCCTGCGTGCACCGTGCCTGCTGCTGGTGCCGGCACGCACAGTGCATGGCTTTCACTTCTCGACCGACGTACAAGGGCCCGTGGTCACGGCCACGCAAAAGCCTTTGGAGTCGTTGGTTCAGGTCAGCATGCCCGAGTTGCTGAACCTGATCCGCACGCCGCTGGCGCTGCAACTGGACGAAGACGCTCCCAACGCGGACGCATTGATGCCCTTGTTCCAAGCGCTGGAGCGCGAATACCGCACCCACGCACTGGGGCAGGTCGCCGCTGGCATGTCACTGCTGACGGTGCTGTTGGTGCAGATAGCCCGGCTGCACGGACCCATGCAATCGGCGGCGCCATCCGTCACGTCACGCAAAGCCGCGCAGGTGGAACGGTTCAAGCTGATGGTTGACAACCAGTTTCGCACCCGGCTCACAGTTGAGGGCTGCGCACAGGAAATGGGCATCACTGCCGGGCAGTTGACGCGGCTGTGCCGCGAGGTACTGGGCGTATCCAGCCTAGATGTGATCAACGCCAGGCTGATCCACGAAGCACAACGGGATTTGGTCTACACCACCATCACCATCAAGCAACTGGCCGCTTCGCTGGGCTTTGACGACGAGGCGTACTTCAGCCGGTTCTTCAAGAAGCACACCCAACAGACACCCAGAGAGTTCAGGGCGAGTGCTTTGCGCACTTTATGTTGAACGCAGCCCTAGAAGGGGAACCGCCTTGTTTTCTTTCAGCCCAGCAGGCCCCACAGCCAAGCGCTAAGGGTCAAGAAAGACACCACCGTAGTCACCAGCAGCGCCACCGCCGTCCATTCCTCTTGCCCGTGCGGCTGGGCCAGCGTGGGGTAGATGCCCATCATGGGCATGGCGGCACACAGCACCGCAGCCGTGTGAAGCGCGGGCTCCAGCGGCTCAAACCCCAGCCAAGGCAACACCGCCAGCGCCAGCCACACCAGAAATGGGTGCAGCACCAGCTTGCCCAGCGCCAAGGGCAACACCCGCAAAGACAGACCACGCAACGGCAGCCCCACCAGGGTGCCACCGATCACCAACAACGACACCGCCCCACTGGCCATGGCCAGCATGTCCACGGTGCGGGCCACGGGCGCGGGCAGCGTCACACCCGATGCCGATACCAGCAGCCCCCCCACCAAGCCCAACACCAGCGGGTTGACTGCCAGACGCTGCAGCGCCTGTACCACGGCCCTGCCAGCCCCCAGATCGCTGCCACGCGCACGCTCGGCCATGAACAGCAGCAGCGGGATAACCAGCAGGTTTTCCACCACCATGTTCAGCGCCAGCGACACCCCGGCCACCGAGGCTAGGCTGAGCAACACAATGGGATAGCCCACAAACCCGCTGTTGGAACAACTGCAGCCCATGGCGCAAAACGTGGCCTTGATGGGAGCCAGACCCAGCCCCCGGCGGCACACGGCATACACCACGGCCATCGCCCCCAGAGAGCCCAGCGCATAGGCCACCAGGTAGGTGGCGTTGAACACCTCGGCCACAGGGCGCGATGCCATGGCCTTGAAAATCAAGGCAGGCAAGGCCAGGTTGAGCACAAATTTGCCCAGCACACGCATGTCTGCCTTGGCAAACACTCCCCAACGGGTGCTGGCGTAGCCCACCCCCATCAACGCAAAAATGGGGCTGGTGATGGCAAGGATGTTCAGCACGGCAGGCGCATGGGGTTGATCTCGCTGATCCGATAGATGGGATTCATCCGCACCGCCTGCTTAACCCGCGTTGAGTTGTTGTTCCAAGTCATGCAGCACCTGGTAGCAGGCTAGCACGCTTTCCACGCTTGAATTGGGCTGGCGGCCTTCGCGAATGGCAGCAAAGAACTCGCGATCCTGCAGTTCAATGCCGTTCATGCTGACCGCCACCTGGCTCACGTCGATTTTTTCTTCCTTGCCGGTGAACAGGTCATCATACCGAGCGATGTAGGTCGCCGTGTCGCCGATGTAGCGGAAGAAAGTGCCCAACGGGCCGTCGTTGTTGAAGCTCAAACTCAGTGTGCAGATGGCCCCGTTGGCCGCTTTGAGCTGGATGCTCATGTCCATGGCAATGCCCAGCGTGGGGTGGATGGGGCCTTGAATCGCGTTGGCCTTCACCACCGGGCTGCCGCACTGGTAGGTAAACAGATCCACCGTGTGGGCGGCGTGGTGCCACAGCAGGTGGTCGGTCCAGCTGCGAGGCTGGCCCAGCGCATTCATGTTGGTGCGGCGGAAGAAGTAGGTCTGCACATCCATCTGCTGGATGTTGAATTCGTCGGCCTTGATCTTGTTGTTCACGTACTGGTGGCTGGGGTTGAAGCGGCGGGTGTGGCCGCACATGGCCACCAAGCCGCTGGCCCGTGCCACACGCGCCACGTCTTCACCCTCGGCCAGCACGTCGCACAGCGGAATTTCCACCTGCACATGCTTGCCCGCGTTCAGGCAGGCCAAGGTCTGGCTGGCGTGCATCTGCGTGGGGGTGCACAGGATGACGGCGTCCACCTCCGGCAGGGCCAGGCTGTCGGCCAGTTCGGTGGTGACGTGCTGGATGCCGTACTTGGCGGCCACCTCTCTGGTTTTGTCGAGGTCGCGGCTGATGAGGCTGATGACCTCCACACCTTCAATGTTCTTGATGCCGTCCAGGTGCTTGATGCCAAAGGCGCCAGCGCCCGCCAGGGCCACTTTGATGGTGTTGCTCATGATCGTTCAGTTTTCCAAACTCTTGCCGTCGGTCGCGTCGATCTTGGCCAGAAAATAAATGTTGCCGCCGGTGCGCATGCACCAGTTCAGATCCCGCGCCAACACGGCCTGCTTCTGTTCTTCGGTCATGGCCCATTCATCCAGATAGGCCCGTTCGTTGGTCCTGAAGCACTCACGGTTGTCGGCCTTCATCAGGCTCATGCAGAACTGGTTGAACCAGTAGCCTTTACGGCTCTGTTCGGCATCAAAAATGATGGTACCGGGCACGTCGAGGTAAGGTTTATCAAGGGCCATGTCAGCCTCTGCGGAGCCGCCTCAAGGAGGCTGAAGTCCCCTCGGGGGGCAGTGAATGAATATGAACGTGGGGGCTCATTTCGAGATTTCCTCTGGCCAGTACAGCCGCATGGGGTTGGCGACCAGCAGCTGTTTGGCGAAGGGTACGATGTCTTGGTACGCCTCCTGTTCGCCGTTGAGCGCTTTGGGGCCGGTGACCGACAAGCGCTCGGGGCAGCTCACCTTGCTCCACACGTTGGGGTGCTGGCGCATGAATTTCAGGAACAGCTCGAACTCCGGGCCGAAATCATCACCGTTCATGGGTTTGCTCACATCAGGCCTCCCCATGTGGTCGACCACCAGGGTGGTGGGCAGTGTGGTGAAGAAGTCCCACAGCTCGGGCAGGTCCACCGCATCGGCCAGCCCGGTGTTTTGGTGAAAGAACCATAGGTTTGCATGTTCGGCCAGGGTGTTGTTGAGATGCGGTGTGGATTGTCAGCGGGCTGGGGATCCCTGCCAATTCGCATAACACCACTACCTGTTATGCAAATTTTGGATATTTTTAGATTCGATATCGCTTCCTTTACTGTCTGGTAATTCAGCCGCAGTTCACAGTACACCCGTCACAGCACCGTTTTGTGCCAGGGCTGCTTCTGATGTTTGTTTTGGTCGTCACATGGAACAAAGTCAGGGGCGATCAGCTGCTTGACCACGCCTTTGAGTTTGGCCAGCGCTTCTAGGCTGGTTTTGCGGGGGTGTTCGTCGGTGTCCACCACCACCGGGTCACCCTTTTTCTGTGAGATGGTGACGGGACAGATTATGTGAGGCATGGTCTGTCGGAAACGCGGATTCACCTCATCTTGGTATCCGGGCAAGTATCAGCATGGCAAAGTCGTCCCGACTTGGAACTATGTGACGGTTCATGCACACGGCATGGCTCGCGCCATTGAAGACACTGGATGGATCCTAGACGTGATCAACCGGTTGAGCGATGCCCAGGAGTCTCGACGAGGCACCCCCTGGAGGGTGGCGGACGCGCCATCGGCTTACATCCACCAGATGCTGCGAGTGGTGGTGGGCATCGAGATCACGATTGAGCGGCTTGAGAGGCATCTCAAGGTCAGCCAGAACGAGGATGAGCAGGATCTGCTGGGAACAGTCGAGGGCCTGAGGCGTATGTCACACGTTCCGGCCCAGATCTTGTCTGACCTGGTGCTGCGAGAGTTGACCCAGTCAGAGGATATGCTCCAAGAGGGATGACCATCAGCGAGTCGTTGAACGGCACAATGTGACCAAACACCGGTCAGCACCGCGGTGTTGCATGACAGACAGCTTTCGCTGCATACCGGTAGTTCGGGAGTGGGGCGATGGCTACATCCAAGGTGCCGATGACATCAAGAATGGAATGCTGGGACGGGCAGAATCAGGAAGGGCAACGCTTGGCGACGCACTACTTACCAGGGTCAATAACGCATGAAGCCTGACCAGCCTTCGAAGCTTGGTATTGAAAGAGCACGGCTGATTTCAGATCCACATCGTTCGAAATCGCTTGATTCGGATCGGATTGAGTTTCGTGTACAAGACCAATGGTCAAAAGCCCTTGCCGTCACCCTTACTAAATTATGGCGCGGCTGGCGGGGATCGAACCCACGACCCTTGGCTTCGGAGGCCAATACTCTATCCACTGAGCTACAGCCGCGTGCTGCAGGAAAGCCTCATAGTCTAACGGTTTGCCAGCCTGATTTGCCCGCAGCAGCCCGTTTGCTAGCGGAAAAACCGTGGTTTTGTCACTGCTGGACGAAGACGCTGATCACCAGCGGTGTCTGGATTGCGTGCCGTTTGCAAGTCCGATGCAAGGGGGGCTTGACTATAATCATGAGCTTTTGCCTGATTCTCACAGGCTCGAACTTTCCACACGTTGACCCGTTTCGCCACCCCCAGAGGACACCATGAGCGACCACGACTCTCACACCGGCCCCATCAAAACCCCCGCACAATTGCTGTGGACATCGTTTTTCTCTTTTGTGGTGCCGATTTTCATCATCATCGGTCTGGTGTATTTCGTCACATCGGGCGACAAGCCCGCTGCTGGCGCAGTGGATACCGAACTGGCCACTGCCATGCGCATCCAACGGGTGGGCAGCGTGCAGCTGCGGGATGCCAACCGCCCCCTGCAATCGGGCGAGGCCGTTTTCAAAGCCCAATGCGCCGCTTGCCACGCCACGGGTCTGGCCGGTTCACCCAAGTTTGGTGATGCGGGGGCATGGGGTTCGCGCATTTCTCAGGGTTACGAAGCGTTACTGAATTCGGCACTGAAGGGTAAGGGTGCTATGGGTGCCCAAGCAGGTGGTGCATTCAGCGATCTGGAAATCGGTCGCGCTGTGGTGCACATGGCCAATGCGGGTGGTGCCAAGTTTGCCGAACCCGCTGCCCCTGCCGCCCCTGCACCGGCTGAAGCCCCGGCCAAATAATTGCCGGACAACTGGTACGCCTGATCAAAAGCCGGTCTTGCTGACCGGCTTTTTTCATGCCCGTTGCGGGCTGCACACATAACCGCCCAGCGCAGGCAAATCTTGGGCACGGATGTCTTGCGGCTGCCAGTCTCCGGCTTCAACGGCATCGACGGCTTGCATCATGTCATTGCTGTGCACAATGCCTAGACCTAGAGCGGTTTGCAGATACAAACGGCCCTGTTCGTCCAGCCAGCAAGCCCTTACCACACCGGCTGACTCTCCCGTGTGGGCCAGCAGCGTGCCATCATGCTGCAAGCGCCAGACGTAGGGGGTCAACTCCAGCTCCACATACACCCGCTGCGGGCCATTTTGAAAGTACCAACATCCCCGCTCGTCACAGGCGTAATTGCGGTGGATGAAGTCGATGAGTTTGGTATGCACCAAGCGCGAGCCTTTGACCGCCATGCCTTGCTGTCCGGGTCGTGGGGCAAACGGCCCCAGTGCCTGAGTGCGGTCGTCGCGCATGTGCCAGTGGCCCCTGGCATCCAGCCCCAGCCAGCCGTAGCAATGCGGTACGTTGGGCCATTTGGCCATGGCCGCTTTGACAATGTCATCCATGGTGTCGCCTCAAGTTCAAAGATGTGACAAAAGCCAGCCCCCCACCGCTTCCGGCATGGCCCGCACATGGCCAGGCAGCCCCCAAGGTGGCAAGCTGCTGGGGAAGCCCACGTGCCCGCCGTACTGAGGTTGCCACAGGGTGACGCAGGGGCCTGCGTCGGCTGCCCGCGGTAAGGAACTGGCAGGTACAAAGGGGTCATTGCACGCGTTCAAGGCCAGCGCAGGCACACGAATGCGATGCAATACCGGCAGAGCCGAGGCTCTGGCCCAGTAATCATCAGCATCCCGAAAGCCGTGCAGCGGTGCGGTGAACACTTGGTCGAAATGGTACAAGTCGCGCGCGCCCAGCAGTGCCTGACGGTCAAACAGGCCGGGGTATTGATCCAATTTTTTCAAAGCTTTGGGCACCATGGTGGACAAGAAAACCCGCGTGTACACCTGCCGGTTGAATCCACGCCCCATGGCATGCCCACTGGCCGTCAGGTTCAATGGCGAACTGACAGCAGCCACGGCACGCACCCGCTGCCGTGCCAGGTGGCCCATCTCGCCCGCCCAGCGCATCAACGCGTTACCCCCCAGCGAAATACCCACAACCAGCAGGACACGCTGGGGATGTTCCGCCACCAGTCGAGTCAGTATCCAGTCGATTTCAGCATGGTCTCCCGAGTGGTAGGCACGGGGCGCGTGGTTCATTTCGCCCGAACACCCCCGAAAGTGCGGCACCACCATAGCCAAGCCACGCGAAGCGGCAAAATCAGCAAACGCCACAGCGTAGGCACTGGCCGAGGAGCCTTCCAAACCATGAAACAACACCAGCAAAGGCGCGCTGTCGGGCGTGGCATGCACGGCACGGTCGATATCAATGAAATCACCATCCGGGGTTAGCCAGCGGCTGCGCTGCCAGCGCGGTGGTGGGCCAAAATGCCGCCGCCCAAACACGGCAGACCACAGCGTTTGCAAATGACCACCGGGCAGCCACCAGGGTGTACCGCTGGTCATGTCCACCGGTATCGACTGTTGCACTGAATTGACCGGGTACAGGGTTTTCATGTCATTGTTCCACGGTGGTGTGTGACTGAAAAAACAAAAAACCGGCCAAGGCCGGTTTTTTGTCGGTAAGTCTTGTTGATAAGCCCAGCAAACGCTGGCCAAACCCTTACTTTTTCTGACGGTACTTGCGCAGTGCTGCAATCTGGGCAGCCATGACGGCCAGCTCCGAAGTGGCTTTAGCCAAATCGATATCGCTCTGGGCGTTCTTGACGGCTTCTTCAGCCTGCTTGCGTGCCTCGGTGGCTTTGGCTTCGTCCAAGTCTTTGCCGCGAATGGCGGTATCAGACAGAACCGTGACGTGACGGGGCTGCACTTCCAGAATGCCGCCCGCCACAAACACGAACTCTTCGTTGCCATCGGCTTTTTCGATACGCACAGCACCGGGTTTGATGCGGGTGATCAGGGGGATGTGACCCGGCAGAATACCCAGCTCGCCAGCTTCGCCGGGCAGTGCCACAAATTTGGCTTCACCCGAAAAGATGGATGCCTCGGCGCTGACCACATCGACGCGAATGGTGCTCATATGTACTCCTGTAAAAAGTCGAAGAAAAGCTTGCCGCCGAACGTTGTTTTGGGGGGTCAAAGCGCTGTCACGGATACAGCACATCCCCCATCAGGTGCCCGGCGTTGCCGCTTTACGCGACTTTTTTCGCTTTCGCAAACGCTTCGTCGATAGTGCCCACCATGTAGAAGGCCTGTTCGGGCAAGTGATCGCACTCACCGGCGCTGATCATCTTGAAACCACGGATGGTTTCAGCCAGCGGCACGTACTTGCCGGGCGAACCGGTGAACACTTCAGCCACGTGGAAGGGCTGCGACAGGAAACGCTGAATCTTACGAGCACGAGCCACGGCCAGTTTGTCTTCCGGTGCCAGCTCGTCCATGCCCAGAATGGCGATGATGTCGCGCAGTTCTTTGTAGCGTTGCAGCGTGCCTTGCACAGCACGGGCCACTTCGTAGTGCTCTTGACCAACGACCAGCGGGTCAAGCTGGCGGCTGGTGGAGTCCAGCGGATCCACGGCGGGGTAGATACCCAGGGCAGCGATGTCACGGCTCAGCACCACGGTGGAGTCCAAGTGGGCGAAGGTGGTCGCAGGCGACGGGTCGGTCAAGTCGTCAGCAGGCACGTACACGGCTTGGATGGATGTGATCGAACCTACTTTGGTGGAAGTGATCCGCTCTTGCAGACGGCCCATTTCTTCGGCCAGCGTCGGCTGGTAGCCCACGGCGGAAGGCATACGACCCAGCAACGCAGACACTTCGGTACCGGCCAAGGTGTAGCGGTAGATGTTGTCCACGAAGAACAGCACGTCACGGCCTTCGTCACGGAAGGACTCGGCAATGGTCAGACCGGTCAGTGCCACGCGCAGACGGTTACCTGGAGGCTCGTTCATCTGACCATACACCATGGCCACTTTCGATTCGGCCAGATTGTCCAGCTTCACCACACCAGAGTCAGCCATCTCGTGGTAGAAGTCGTTCCCTTCGCGGGTACGCTCGCCCACACCAGCGAACACCGACAGACCAGAGTGGGCCTTGGCGATGTTGTTGATGAGTTCCATCATGTTCACGGTCTTGCCCACACCAGCACCGCCGAACAGACCCACTTTACCGCCTTTGGCGAAGGGGCAAACCAAGTCAATCACCTTGATGCCGGTTTCCAGCAGCTCTTGCGAAGGTGACAACTCGTCATAAGCAGGCGCTTTGCGGTGGATGGGAGCGGTCAGCTCTTGGCTCACAGGGCCGCGCTCGTCAATGGGCGTGCCCAGCACGTCCATGATGCGGCCCAGCGTGGCCTTGCCCACGGGCACAGTGATGTTGGCGTGGGTGTTGGTCACCAGCATGCCACGGCGCAGACCGTCGGAGGAACCCAGGGCAATCGTGCGCACCACACCGTCGCCAAGCTGCTGTTGCACTTCCAGGGTCAGGGCGGAGCCTTCCATTTTCAGGGCGTCATAGACCCGGGGCATCTGGTCACGCGGGAACTCCACGTCCACCACAGCGCCGATGCACTGAACGATCTTGCCTTGTACTTGAGACATGATGAATACCTTTTAAATTCTCTGAAATTCTGTTGAACGTCAAACCGCCGCCGCACCGGCCACGATTTCCGAAAGCTCTTTCGTGATCGCTGCCTGACGGGTCTTGTTGTAGACCAGCTTGAGTTCGGCGATGACGTTACCGGCGTTGTCGGTGGCAGCCTTCATGGCCACCATACGCGCCGACTGCTCGGAAGCCATGTTTTCGGCGACAGCCTGGTAAACCTGAGCTTCGACATAACGCAGCAACAACTCGTCGATCACGGTAGGCGCATCAGGCTCGTACACATAATCCCAGTCGTGCCCACCAGCGTTGTCCTGCAGATCGTGCGCACTCAAAGGCAGGAGCTGCTCAATCACAGCCTCCTGCTTCATTGTGTTGATGAACTTGGTGTAGCAGAGATAAACCGCGTTGATGCGACCTTCCGTGTACGCATCCAGCAAGGTCTTGACCGGGCCAATCAAGCGATCGAGGTGAGGGGTATCACCCAGACCCGTTACGCTGGACACCACCTTGGCGTTGATACGGTTCAGAAAACCGAGACCTTTGTTACCAATCGCCACCGCTTCAGCGCCAATACCTTTGGACTGCAAGTCCTTCAGTTGGTTGGTCACCGCACGCAGAACGTTGGTGTTGAGGCCACCGCACAACCCTTTGTCGGTCGTCACGACGACAAAACCAGCGGTTTTGGCATCATTGGACTGCATAAAGGCATGCGTGTATTCGGGGTTGGCCTTGCTCAGGTTACCCGTGATCTGGCGCACCTTCTCAGCGTAAGGACGGGCCGCACGCATGCGATCCTGTGCCTTGCGCATTTTGGAGGCGGCGACCATCTCCATGGCTTTGGTGATCTTCTTGGTGTTTTCCACCGACTTGATCTTGCCGCGTATTTCCTTGCCTGCTGCCATTGCTGCTCCTTTGTCAGGTCAATGGGCCTGGTCAGTACGTGCCGGTTTTCTTGAACTCGGCAATGGCCGCAGCCAGCTGAGCTTCAGCGTCCTTGTCCATAGCTTTGTCCGATTCGAGCTTGGCCAGCAGCGCTGCGTACTTGTCTTTCAGGTGCGCATGCAGACCGCTCTCGAAAGCGAGGATTTTCTTGACATCCACGTCGTCCATGTAGCCCTTGTTCACGGCATACAGGGTCGCACCCATCAGGCTGATCGACAGGGGGGCGTACTGAGCCTGCTTGAGCAGTTCGGTCACGCGGGCACCACGATCCAACTGCTTGCGGGTGGCTTCGTCCAGATCCGATGCAAACTGCGCAAAGGCAGCCAGTTCACGGTACTGGGCCAAGTCGGTACGGATACCGCCGGACAGCGATTTGACCAGTTTGGTTTGCGCAGCACCACCCACGCGGGACACCGAGATACCGGCGTTGATAGCGGGACGGATACCAGCGTTGAACAGGCTGGTTTCCAAGAAGATCTGACCGTCAGTGATCGAAATCACGTTGGTAGGCACGAAAGCAGACACGTCACCGGCCTGGGTTTCGATGATGGGCAGTGCGGTCAGTGAACCGGTCTTGCCTTTGACTTCGCCTTTGGTGAAAGCTTCGACGTAGTCAGCGTTCACACGGGCAGCGCGCTCCAACAGACGGCTGTGCAGGTAGAACACGTCGCCGGGATAAGCTTCACGGCCTGGTGGGCGACGCAGCAGCAGCGACACCTGACGGTAAGCCACGGCCTGCTTGGACAGATCGTCATAAACGATCAGCGCATCTTGACCGCGGTCACGGAAGTATTCACCCATGGTGCAGCCCGAATAGGCCGACAGGTACTGCATGGCAGCCGATTCAGAAGCCGAAGCAGCCACCACAATGGTGTACTCCATGGCACCAGATTGCTCCAGAGCGCGCACCACGTTCTTGATCGACGAGGCTTTCTGGCCAATCGCGACGTAAACGCAGGTCATGTTCTGACCTTTTTGGTTGATGATGGCATCAATTGCCACAGCCGTTTTACCGGTCTGGCGGTCGCCAATGATCAGTTCGCGCTGACCACGACCCACGGGCACCATGGAGTCAATGGACTTCAAACCAGTCTGAACAGGCTGATCCACCGATTTACGGGCAATCACGCCAGGCGCGACTTTTTCAATCACATCCGTCAACTTAGCGTTGATCGGGCCTTTACCATCAATCGGCTGACCCAGGGCGTTGACCACACGGCCAACCAGCTCGGGCCCTACGGGCACTTCCAAAATACGGCCCGTGCACTTGACGGTCTGGCCTTCGCTAATGTGTTCGTATTCACCCAGAATCACGCAACCAACAGAGTCACGCTCCAGGTTCAGTGCCAGACCAAAGGAAGGAACACCATCTTGGTTGGCGGGAAATTCCAGCATTTCGCCCTGCATCACATCGGACAAGCCGTGGACACGGACAATACCGTCGGTCACCGACACGACGGTGCCTTGATTGCGGACATCGGTCGATGCAGCCAGCCCCTCGATTCGGGACTTGATCAGTTCAGAGATTTCGGCGGGATTGAGTTGCATGACTCTTTCCTTCTTTCGTTAAATGTGATGCGGGCACCCGTGGAACAGGCCATCAGGCTGTCAGGGCAATTTTCATTTGTTCCAGGCGGGCTTTGATCGAAGTATCAAACACTTCGTCACCCACCACCACGCGAATGCCCCCAATCAAATCGCTCTGGACTTCAACCTGAAGGTTGAGTTTGCGCCCAAATCGTTTTTCGAGAACACCCGACAGATCGGCCAGTGCTGCGCTGTCAATGTCGAAAGCGCTGTAAACCACAGCGTCAAACGCACCTTCCTGCGCATTTTTCAAGGCCCGGAACTGACTCGCGATTTCCGGCAGCAGGACAACCCGTCCGTTTTCAATCACCGTGCGCAGAAAGTTAGCGGCCAAAACGGGCAGCTGCGCTTTCATCACACCGGCCATCAAGTCAAACACTTGATGGGGTGAAGATTTGGGGTTGTCCGCAAATTGACGCAACTGTTCGTTGGCAGCAATTGCGGCCAGCTCATCGAGCCAGACCGCAGTGGCTGCGGCATCGGCTTTGGTGGCCTGGAACAGCGCTTCCGCGTAAGGGCGGGCAATGGTGGCAATTTCGGCCATGGTTTACCTTTGAATGCCTTTAGACGTTATCAAGAAGACGGGGCAATTCAAAGCTGCGCCTTCAGACGGCTCAACAACTCGGCATGTACGCCCGCGTTGACTTCGCGCTGAAGAATTTGCTCGGCACCCTTGACTGCCAGCACCGCCACCTCTTCACGCAAAACTTCGCGTGCCTTGATGACTTGCTGCTCAGCTTCTTGACGGGCAGCGGCCACGATCTTGGCGGCTTCTTCGGTTGCCCGGGCTTTGGCCTCTTCGATCAAGGTTTGTGCACGGCGCTCGGCATCAGCCACACGGGTTGCGGATTCGTTGCGCGACTTGCTCAACTCCTCTTCGATCCGTTTGTTGGCACCGGCCAACTCGGTTTTGGCTTTTTCAGAGGCTGCCAAGCCTTCGGTGATCTTTAGCGCACGCTCGTCAAGTGCCTTGGCGAGGGGGGGCCACACGAATTTCATCGTGAACCACACCAGGATCGCAAAGACGATGGCTTGCGCAAAGAGGGTTGCATTGATGTTCATCGCAACGCCTTTCTGTGTTTATCTAGATTGATGACGCACTTGCTGTGGCGTAGTGCCCGCTGGATAAACCGACTGAAACAGCCTGAAACATCCAGCTGACACCGCAACCACCAGCAAACCCAGGAACCGCCAATTACAGCGTGAAGGGGTTGGCGAAAGCAAACAACAGGGCAATGGCAACGCCGATCAGGAAGGCCGCATCGATCAGACCAGCCAAGATGAACATTTTGGTCTGCAGGTCATTCATCAGTTCGGGCTGACGGGCAGAGGACTCCAGAAACTTACCACCCATGAGGGCGATACCGATCGAAGCGCCGATGGCACCCAGACCAACGATGATGCCGCAAGCCAGAGCAACAAGACCCAGAACGTTTTCCATGATGATTCCTTTGAGATGAGAGGAAGGTTGATAACGAGAAAAAAACTAACGAGAGAAGAAAAACACCGTACGCGGCCGAAGCAAATGCTCAGCAACTTCAGTGCGCATCATGCGCCTGACCCAGATAAATCAGAGCCAGTGTCATGAAGATGAACGCCTGCAGGGTGATGACCAAGATATGGAACAACGCCCAGATGGTACCGGCGATCAAGTGCCCAACGAAGAACAGGCTACCACTGACGGTCAAGGCAGCATAGCCACCCAGCAACGCAATCAGCATGAACACCAGTTCACCCGCGAACATGTTGCCAAACAACCGCATGCCGTGGGAAACCGTTTTGGCCACGAATTCGATCATTTGCATCAGGAAGTTCACCACACCCAGAACCAGTGCCCCAATCGGGTTTTTGCTGGTACCAAAGGGTGCCGTCACCAGCTCGTGCGACCAGCCACCCAGACCTTTGATCTTGATGTTGTAGAACAAGCAGAGCAGCAAGACAGAAACAGACAGACCCAGCGTGGTGGACAAGTCAGCCGAGGGAACCACGCGGAGATGATCCGAGTAACCCATGGCTGGACCTGCAACGTGCCAGATAGCCGGCAAGAAATCCACAGGCAACATGTCCATGGCATTCATCATGAACACCCAGCAGAACACAACCAATGCCATGGGCGCGATGAGTTTGCGACTTTCCGCGTTGTGAACCACGCCTTTGG
Source organism: Pseudomonadota bacterium (assembly GCA_041192045.1). Classification (GTDB taxonomy): domain Bacteria; phylum Pseudomonadota; class Gammaproteobacteria; order Burkholderiales; family Burkholderiaceae_C; genus Hydrogenophaga. The sequence continues at coordinate 126,384 of JBEENR010000006.1, forward strand.
CTTGGGTATCCACCATTTCGAACAACAGCTCAACGAAAGCTTGGAAGCGTCCGGGAACGCCGGAAGTGGCTTTACGCGCTGCTGCCCACAAAAACCAGCACACCAACGTACCCAGGATGATGTTGATCACAACCGAGTCGATGTTAATCACCGAAAAGTCGATGATGGACGCTTGCTTCTTGTTGGACAAGTGAACAAGGTGGTGGCGAATGTACTCGCCTGGAGTTGGTCCTGCGCCTTCTGTACTCATGCTGTGATACCCATCAAAGTCTAAAAAAATCAGGCTCCAGACCTGCGCGAAAACCAAAACGCAAGCCAGTAACCCTTGAGAACCACCACCAGCCCAGCCACCATGGCCAGCCAGCTCAGGTCAGAGATCACATGCGGCGCCAGCCCCATCAGGGCGATTGCCAACAGGATCTTGATCCCTTCCCAAAAAAACAAACCTGCCAGAGACACCCCAGCAGCATCCGGAAACATCCGAGCCATCCAGCGCGACAAGCCGCTGGCGGTCAGGCCATAGACCATGAGCGCCGTGGGCAGTGCCACACACAAACCACCATAAGCCGCTGACCATGCGGTGCGCGCCTGCCCAGACACAAGCCAGACCAGCAACGTCACCAGCAGCAACAAAACCATTTGCCAAGCCACGACCCGCCAGGGTGACTGCACGGGCTGCCGCTGCCGCCACTGCTGTGCTTCTTGGCGCGTCAGCGGCTTGATTTCGGGCTCTTGCGCCTCATCTTCCCAAGCATCCTGTGCTGCGGTCTGCGACTTGAGCGGGGGCATTGTCGTCATCGCAAATTACAGACAGGTTACAAGAAGAAGTTGATACATTTTGCAAAGCCCCTGATTATACGTAGAAACCCCAAGAAATCGTCAAGCCCAGCACCGCACGCTTCTACCGCCTTTCACTGCTTTCAACTGCTCTTCATGACCCACTCTGACACCTCTCGCGACGCGTCGCTGATTGTTTACCCCTGCCACTTCCCCATCAAGGTGATGGGCGCGCATGTCACCGATTTTTTACCTGCCATGGTGGCGCTAGCCCGTGGGTTTGACCCTGGGTTTGACGCATCCACCGTGGAGCAACGCCCCAGCAAGGCGGGCAATTATTTAGGACTCACGTTGTCTGTTTATGTCGTGAGCCGTGCGCAGTTGGATGACTTGTACCGTGCACTCAGCTCACACCCTCTGGTCAAAGTCGTCCTCTGACACGCCTGATGCCATGCAAATACAGCACTTAGGTCTGGTGGATTACGCCGCCACGTACGAAGCCATGCAGACTTTCACGGCCACACGCACCGCTGACACCGTTGATGCGCTTTGGGTCTGCCAGCACCCCCCCGTTTTCACCCAGGGTCTGGCTGGTCGCGACAGCCATTTGCTGGCACCGGGCGACATTCCCATCGTCAAGACAAACCGGGGCGGACAAGTCACGTACCACGGCCCTGGACAGGTGGTGGCTTACCCCCTGATCGACCTGCAACGAGCCGGCTATTTCGTCAAAGAATATGTTTACCGCATTGAAGAGGCGGTGATCCGTACGCTAGACCAGTTCGGCGTAACAGGGCACCGCGTAGCAGGCGCACCAGGCATTTACGTGCGACTTGATGACCCAAGCAGCCACGCTCTGCTGCCTCAGCGACCGCAGAAACGGCAGGCTGACAGTCCCGCACCCGAACCCGATTTCACGGGGCTGGGCAAGATTGCGGCGCTGGGCATCAAAGTGAGCCGCCACTGCACCTACCATGGGGTCGCTCTGAACGTGGACATGGACTTGGCCCCCTTTCAGCGCATCAACCCCTGTGGTTACACCGGCTTGCAGACGGTGGATCTTTCTACAATCGGCATTGCCGTTTCTTGGAACGAAGTGGCCGAGGTTTTGAGCCACAAGCTGCAAACCATCCTTTCGCCCTGACCCACTGCGCAAGCCGCACCCCCGCCATGACCAGCCCCGAAAACTCCACGGCCACCGCGCCGAGCGCACCCACTGCCGTGCGCGAAGCCCAGCCCGCTGCCCGCTACGATGCCACCGCCAAACAGAAAAGCCAGGCCAAGACGGCGCGCATCCCCATCAAAATTGCACCTGCCGAGGTGCTGAAAAAGCCCGAGTGGATACGGGTGAAGGCCGGTTCACCGTCCACCCGGTTTTACGAAATCAAGGACGTGTTGCGCAGCAACAAACTGGTCACCGTGTGCGAAGAAGCCAGCTGCCCCAACATCGGTGAATGCTTTGGCAAAGGCACGGCCACCTTCATGATCATGGGCGACAAGTGCACGCGGCGCTGCCCGTTTTGCGATGTGGGCCATGGCCGCCCCGACCCGCTTGATGTGGACGAGCCGGACAATTTGGCCCGAACGATTGCCCAGCTCAAGCTGAAATACGTCGTCATTACCAGTGTGGACCGCGACGACCTGCGCGATGGAGGGGCGGGCCATTTTGTCGAATGCATCCGCAAAACCCGCGAGCGCTCCCCCGGTACGCAAATTGAAGTGCTGGTGCCCGATTTCAGGGGTCGTGATGACCGGGCGCTGGAAATTCTGAAAGCAGCGCCACCCGACGTGATGAACCACAACTTGGAGACCGTGCCACGCCTGTACAAGGAAGCACGGCCTGGCTCCGACTACGCATTCAGCTTGAACTTGCTGAAAAAATTCAAGGCGCTGTTTCCGGATATTCCGACCAAAAGCGGTCTGATGGTGGGTCTGGGCGAGACGGACGACGAGATTCTGCAAGTCATGCGCGACATGCGCGAGCACGGTATCAACATGCTCACCATCGGTCAGTACCTAGCCCCCAGTGGCCACCACCTGCCGGTGCGGCGCTATGTGCACCCAGACACGTTCAAGATGTTTGAAGCCGAGGCCTACGCCATGGGCTTCACCCACGCCGCCGTCGGTGCCATGGTGCGCAGCAGCTACCACGCCGATGTTCAGGCGCACAACGTGCTCAACAACCCAACAACCAACTGAGGCACAAAGCCCCAGCCATCACTGCGCGTGGGGGCTTCTCTAAGCCCCATGAACGGTGTTCAGGCCTGAGGTTTGTCCAGACTGTCCCAAGCGGCGATGGCTTCGGCTGCGTACATCAACGCCGGACCACCGCCCATGTACACACAAACGGCCAGCATTTCTTCCAGTTCAGCGCGCGTGCAGCGCAGGCGGTGCAAAGCCTTGACGTGAAACCCAATGCAGCCCGAGCACCGCTGGGTAATACCAATGGCCAATGCGATCAGCTCTTTCTGTTGGGCGCTGAGTGCGCCATCCGTCATGCTGGCGCGTGCCAGCTGACCAAAGCCTGCCATGGCCTCGGGCTGCGCTTTGCGAAACGGTGCCAAACGTTCGTTGATCTGTTGCATCAGACCGTTGTGATCGAAAGTGCTCATGAAAATACCTTTCCAAGTCGTCTTAATACTCTGTGGAGTATCCAGCTTGACCCAAGCTGTGGTCTTTGTTTTTCATCAAACAACGGTGCAACAAACCGTCGGCACGCCATGAACGCCAATCTCTTGGCGCTGGGTGCGGTGGGTTTGTGGGCTTCACTGGCTGCCCTGGGTGTGGCCTTGTCGCATGTACCACCTTTTTTGCTGACGGGGCTGGCCCTGCTCGTGGGCAGCCTGATTGCCCTACCCCTGTCGCGTTTTGACCTGCGCTGCTGGCGTGTCCCGCTGTCCACCCTGGCACTGGGGGTCTATGGTTTGTTTGGCTTCCATTTCCTGCTGTTCATGGCTTTGCGCCATGCGCCGCCGGTACAAGCCAACTTGGTCAATTACCTCTGGCCCCTGGGCATCGTGGTGATGGCACCGTGGTTTTTGCCGGGTGTCTCGCTGACACGGCGGCATGTGCTGGCCGCCTTGCTGGGTTTTGCGGGCGCTGCACTGGCCATTGTGGGCGGACGCGCAGGCACCGAAGCGGTGTGGGCCTGGGGCTATGTACCCGCGCTGGGTTCGGCTTTCATTTGGGCGAGTTATTCACTGCTGACCCAGCGTGTGCGTGCGTTTCCAACGGCAGCGATTGGCGGTTTTGCACTGGTCTCTGGTCTGCTGTCCTTGCTGTGCCATGTCTGGCTGGAACCTTCCACCAGCCTATCGGTGGCAGACTGGCAACTCATCGCCCTGCTGGGTTTGGGTCCGCTGGGTGGTGCCTTTTTTCTGTGGGATGCGGCACTCAAACGGGGCGACGCACGCCAGATTGGCGTGCTCAGCTTTCTCACACCGCTGCTGTCCACACTGACACTGTTGACGCTGCGCGGCGAAACACCCAGTGGGTCGGTCTTGCTGGCCGCCGCCATGATCGTGACGGCGGCTTGGGTAGCCACCCGCAAACCCTGAACCGGGTTGAGCAGGCGCAAAGGTTCACGCCCTCATGCCGCTGGGGTGGTTTCGTACAGCTCCAGCGGCAGGCCGTCCGGGTCGGCAAAAAAGACAAAGCGGCAGCCGGTGTATTCGTCCACACGCACAGCCTCAACGGCCACGCCCTGCGCTTCTAGCGCCTGTTTGCAAGCCACGACATCCTGTACCGCAAACGCCAGATGCCGCAAGCCCTGTGCCTCCGGATATGAGGGCCTGGGGGGTGCGCCCGGAAACGTGAACAACTCCACCTGCGAGCCATCGGCTAAACCCAAGTCCAGCTTCCAGCTCTGACGGGCTTCGCGGTAGTGTTCGGCCAGCAAACGCAGCCCCAGCACCTCGGTGTAAAAGTGCTTTGACCGTGCGTAGTCAGAGGCAATGATGGCGGCGTGATGGATGCGCAACAGCATGGTCGTCAGAAAAACAGGGGACAGGGAGAGTAGATACTCAGTCAGCCATCAAGGCCGCCGGGTCTTCAGCGGCCAGCACGGTTTGCGCCCAAGTGGCCAATTTGCCGGTGTCGCAGCGCAAAATCTGCTGCTTGACGGGCAGAATTTGTGAAGGATGCATGGAAAAACTGCGCAAGCCCAGCCCCAGCAACAAGCGCGTCATGGTCACGTCACCGGCCATTTCACCGCAGACACTGACACTGCGCCCCTGTGCCTGACATTGTGCGATGGTGCCTGCGAGCAATTGCAACACCGCTGGATGCACCGGGTCGTAGAGTTGCGCCACCGCCTCGTCAGCCCGGTCAATCGCCAGGGTGTACTGAATCAGGTCGTTGGTACCAATGGACAGAAAATCAAAATGCCGCAAAAACAGCGGCACCGTCAGCGCTGCGGCAGGCACTTCGATCATGGCCCCCAGACGCACCCGACCGTAAACCTGACCGCGTGCGTCGAGCTGATCGCGTGCCCGCTGTACCAGCGCCAGGGTCTGGCGGATTTCACTGGCATGCGACAGCATGGGAATGAGTAGGTTGACGGCACCGTACGCCGCCGCACGCAAAATGGCGCGCAACTGCGCCAAAAACATGGCCGGGTCGGCCAGACTCCAGCGAATCGCACGCAAGCCCAGTGCTGGGTTCAGGTTGTCGTCCTGCGCCCGTGACCCGCGCTCAAGGGGTTTATCCGCCCCGACATCAACGGTGCGGATGGTGACGGGCAAGCCCTGCATGCCCTCCACCGTTTTGCGGTAGGCCTGATACTGCTCTTCTTCATCGGGCAGTTTGCCGTTGCGGCCCATGAACAGAAATTCGGTCCGGAACAGGCCCACGCCCACGGCACCCGCCTTGAGTGCGGCAGCGGCATCGTCGGGCTGTTCAATGTTGGCCAGCAACTCGATTTTCTGACCATCCAGCGTCACGGCGGGCGTGTTCTTGAGCCGGGCCAGTCGCTCACGTTCTTGTTCGCCTTTGCGCTGCTTAAGACCATATTCCGCCATCAACAGCGGCGAAGGATCAATCAGCACCACCCCCGCATCACCATCAATGATGACCCAGTCATCCTGCTCAATCAGGTGGCTGGCCGACCGAGCCCCCACCACCGCCGGAATGTCCATGCTGCGCGCCACAATGGCCGTGTGACTGGTTTTACCACCGACATCGGTCACAAAGCCCGCAAACACACTTTGCTTGAATTGCAACATGTCAGCCGGTGACAGGTCGTGCGCAATCAGCACCAAGGGGTCTTCGCTGGTTTCTTGGTCCTGGCCGAGGTAGGGCTCAGTCATGCCACGCATCACGCGCAGCAGACGCTCTACCACTTGCTCCAAATCGGCTTTGCGCTCACGCAGGTAGGGGTCTTCCATCTCGTCAAACTGACGCGCCACCACCTCCAGCTGGCTCGTCAGTGCCCACTCGGCGTTGTAGTGTCGATCCTGCACCCACTGTTTCACGCCGCTGATGAGCTGGTCGTCCTGCAACAGCATCAGGTGTACGTCCAACAAGGCCGTCAATTCCGGATGGGCATCGGCTGCACTTTGTGCGTCCAAGCTACGTTGTACCTGCTCGATTTCTTCGACCACGGCATTGCGTGCGTTGCGCAGACGCTCAATCTCGGCAGGCACCTGTTCACTGGACACAAAGTAATGCGCCACATCCAGTCGGCTAGAGGCAACGATCACCGCACGCCCCATGGCAACACCCCTAGAAACAGCCAGCCCATGCACGGTAAAACTCATGATCTGTCGCCTCCCGTCTGGCTCTGCGCCGTGCCTGATGTGTTCATTCACCCTCTCCGAACTTGTCGTTGATGAGCGCGATCAGGGCTTGCATGGCCTGCTGCTCGTCCTCACCGTTGGTCTCCAGTTCCACTTGGGTGCCGAGCCCAGCAGCCAACATCATCACGCCCATGATGCTTTTGGCGTTGATGCGCCGACCGTTGCGTGACATCCAAACTTCGCAGCGGAAACTGCCCGCAAGCTTGCTGAGTTTGGCGGAGGCCCGTGCGTGCAGGCCCAGCTTATTGCTGATGGTGATGGTGTTCGTGATCATGAGAGTTTCGTCTGGCCTGATTCTGTGGAGCCGTCACGGCCACCTGAATGACACCCTGGGTGGCCCCGACCATGGCGCGGGCAATCAGGTTGTCGAGGGGTTCGTGCCGGTACGTCACGGTGCGCAGCAGCATGGGCAGGTTCACCCCCGTCACCAGCTTGGAGCGCACACCATCCACCAAGCGTTGTGCCACATTGCAAGGTGTGGCCCCAAACACGTCGGTCAGCACCAAGGTACTGGGTTGCGCCAGTTGCTCCAGCAAGGCCCTGGCTTGGGCCAATGATGCCTCTGGTGCCGCCTGGGGCTGCACATCGAGCGCCAGCACCGCATCGGCACTGTCGGGCAGTACGTGCAACACGCACTGGCGCAGTGCAGAGGCCAGAGGTTCATGCGCGATGATGAGGATGCCGTTCATGCCGCCAGTTTAGCGGTGTTGTCATGCGGTGCCCTCAAGGCAGGCGCAGACTCTCGAAAAACGTCACCACCTCAGTGGCAGGCAGCTGACTGGCATACACCGCCGCTTGGTACACATGGGTGCCTTGCGCAAAATAAGCGGCACGCATGTGCACCGCAGGCTGTTCGGGGATTTGCCCTTGCGCCTGCACGCCTTGCGCCATATCAGCACCCCGCACGGCAATCGTCCATTGGTACTGAGCTTGCTCGGCCTGTGCCGGGTCTACCCGCAGCGTCGCCAAAGCCGCTGCCCGCCACTGCGCGATGGCCGCTGGCACCTGTGCTGCGGCAGGTATTTCAGCCCAAGCCAGCGCAAAAGTTACCCCACCCGTTTCGCAACTGTGCATGTGCAACGGCGTTGCTGCGCCCAGCAAAGGCACGGTTCGCACAGCCGTTTCAGGTTTGCACGGCATCAGCGCGTGCAGGGGCACGTCGTCTGAGCGCCACTCGCGCCAGTTGAATGTGGGGCTGCACGCAGCAGCAGCCAACAGCCATGGCAGACAGGCCAAGGCAAGCGCAGGGCAACGCGGCACAGCACAACAGAAACGGTCAGTGGGAATCAACATGGACACCATTGTGCAGCTCCCGCATCCCGCACGCTTGATCGAGTCATTAGGGTGGCAAAATGCGCCAGCTGGGTGTCATGGATTTTGCCTTGTTTCAGAACGAACCCTGGCATCGCAGCGCGCAGCGGCACAAATAGTCACGGGCCGTGGTGAAGCACGGCGCAAAATCAAAGCAATACCGTGAACCGACCCGCATGAGCAACATCCAAGCCACTTTGGTTGGTGCGGGCGTTCTGGCACACGCCAACGGATTGACCGACTTTCAACGCATTCTTGACATGAACACCTTCAATGCCCTCATTCCACCGCGCCGCGCCCTGTGGGCGCTGGGCCTCTCACTCACCCTGTTGATCAGCGCATGCAGCGTGCGCGATGCCGCACCGGCATCCACTTTCGTGCTGATTGATGGCAGCCAAACCACCACAGTCCAGCTGAAGGGCAAGGTCACGCTGGTGAATTTTTGGGCAACCACCTGCGTGTCCTGTGTCAAAGAAATGCCCGCACTGGTGCAGACTTACAACAAGTACCAGATGCAGGGTTTTGAAACGATTGCCGTGGCCATGAGTTACGACCCGCCGGCTTGGGTGCTGAACTTTGCCCAGAGTCGCCAACTGCCGTTCAAGGTGGCTCTGGATAACACAGGTGAACTGGCCCAAAGCTGGGGCGATGTCAAACTGACCCCTACCACCTACTTGGTGGACAAGCAAGGCAACATTGTCAAACGCTATGTGGGTGAGCCCGACATGGCCGCCTTGCATGCCTTGATTGAGAAACTGCTGGCACAAACCTGATGAAGGGCAATGCCGGGTCAGCCCCCAGCCGATGACAGCGCAGCGAGCAATCCTGAAGACGGCTAGCTGCAAAAGCTGTCAATCCTTGCGGTAGGCATCGTGGCATGCCTTGCAAGTCTGCCCCGCAGCACCAAACGCCGTCTTGACCGCATCCAAGTTGCCGGTCTTGGCCGCTGCACTCAGCTTGGTCAGCTCGGCTTGCATCTTGTCCGCAGCGGCACTGAATTTGGCCTGTTCAGCCCAGATCTCAGGCTTGGCACGGGTTTCGCCTTTATCCGTCCCTGCACCAAAAGCGGCCCAGGGCAATTTCGACAAAGTTTCGGCCAGCGCAGCGTTGTCGGCAGCCACTGCTGCATCAAATGGCACCCGCCCGTTGGCCATGGCACCCACACGGGAGAAATGCGCACCCATCACGGTGAAGGCTGCCTTGCGATACTTGATGGCATCTTCAGGTTTCTGAAACTGCGCCATGGCCGGAACAGACAACGTGGCAGCCACAGCGGCCAGTGCAAGCGAAGTCAAGACTTTCATGAAATTTCCTTGGCAGGGTTAGATAAACTGGCTACTGTCCGAAATGAACAGCCCGGCAAGTGTAGGCTGTATTGATCAAGGCTGTATGCAACCCGATGAGGTCAGTCTCATCGCCAGAATGGCTGTTTCTTGCACCGCTCACACCCATCACAACCGACTGAAACATGATGAATACCGTCCGCGTCTGGGACTTGCCCACCCGCCTGTTCCACTGGGCCTTGATGCTGTGCGTGGCCGGCCTGCTCATCACCGGCAACATCGGTGGCAACTGGATGACTTGGCACTTCCGGCTGGGTTATGCCGTGCTCACGCTGCTGCTGTTCCGGCTGGTCTGGGGCTTTGTAGGAGGCTACTGGTCGCGGTTTTCCAGCTTTTTGTACAGCCCCGTCACGGTATGGCGTTACCTGCGCGGCCAAGGACTGCCTGAACATGGCGTCGGACACAGCCCCATCGGTGCCCTGTCAGTGTGGGCCATGCTGCTGCTTTTGCTGGCTCAGGTCGGTACGGGCCTGTTCAGCGATGACGAAATTGCCTACTTTGGCCCGCTGGTCAGCCTAGTCTCCAGCGAAGTGGTCAGCCAAGCAACGACTTACCACAGGCAGTGGGGCAAGTTTTTCGTACTCGGGCTCATCGTTTTGCACCTGCTGGCGATTGCGGTTTACCAACTGGTCTTGAAACGCACGTTGGTCAAACCCATGGTGGTGGGCAACAAGCAACTGCCCGAATCGCACCCCAGCGCACAAGACAACAGCCGCACCCGGCTACTGGCCTTGGTGGTGCTGGGTCTGTGCGCTGTGGCGGTCAACCGACTGATCGCCTTGGGCAACACCCCCACGTTTTGACACACACGCCCCAACGCAGACAAACCCATGAACGACAGCACACCCAACATTGAGCTTCGGTGGCTTCAAGACCCGCAAGACATCGACACCACCCGCCAGCTGTTTCTGGACTACGAAGCCGACTTGGGCATTGATCTGTGCTTTCAGGGTTTTCAGCAGGAACTGCAAAACCTGCCCGGCGACTACGCACCACCCTCCGGTGGGCTTGCGTTGGTGTATGTGGATGGTCAGGCCGCTGGCTGCTGCGCATTTCGCCCACTGTGGAGCAGTGACCACCTAGATGCCTGTGAAATGAAACGGCTGTTCGTACGCCCTGCTTTTCGCGGGTTCGGGCTCGGTCGGCTGCTGGTGGACGGCATCTTGGCCGAAGCCCGTTTGGCGGGCTACACCACCATGCTGCTCGACACCCTGAGCGACATGGAGGCCGCCCGAGCGCTGTATCAAGAAGCCGGGTTTTACGAAATCGCCCCTTACTACCACAACCCGATTGCCGGGGCGCACTACCTCAAGGTCGATCTCTAAAGCCCGGCCACTCGGGCATCAGGCATCTTGCCGGGCTTGAGCCAACAAGGTGGCCGCGTCGCTCACCTCGAATTTGCCGGGCCCTTCAACATTCAATGCTTTGACCACACCGTCTTTGACCAGCATGGAATAGCGGTTGCTGCGCAAACCCATGCCACGGCTGGTGAGGTCCAGCGTCAGGCCGGTCGCCTGCGCAAAGTTGGCGCTCCCGTCAGCCAGCATACGAACTTTGCCGGCGGTCTGCTGTTCACGGGCCCAGGCACCCATGACAAAAGCGTCGTTGACGCTGATACACCAAATCTCATCGACCCCAGCAGCTTTGAATTCAGCGGCCAATTCGACATAACCTGGCACATGCTTGGCCGAGCAGGTGGGTGTGAACGCGCCCGGCAGCGCAAAAATCGCCAGCGTTTTGCCAGCAGCGGCGCTCTCCACAGACACCGGGTTGGGGCCGATGCTGCAACCATTGCCCTCGACTTCGATGTACTCCATCAGGGTGGTGGCGGGAATGCGATCACCAATTTGAATCATGCGCTGTACTCCTCGTGATAAGCGACCCCAAGGGGTCTGAAAAAAGCCCCTGTGAGGGGCCGTGAAAAATGAAAAAAGCGACCGAGAGTATCGGTCGCTTTGGCTTTTGCTGCTGAACGCAGGGCTAACAGGCTTACACCAGTTCGGCCTTTTGAACCAAGCGGCTGACCACCCAGTTTTTCGTCTTCGACAGCGGACGGCTTTCCGTGATTTCAATCACGTCGCCCATCTTGTACTCACCGTTTTCGTCGTGTGCATGGTATTTGCTCGACTTGGCGACGATCTTGTCGTAAAGCGGGTGCTTCACGCGACGCTCAACCAGAACCGTCACGGTCTTGGCACGCTTGTCGCTCACCACCTTGCCAATCAAGGTGCGCTTGAGGGATGTTTTAGCTTCCGTCATGGTATCGCTCCTTATTGGCCGGCAGCCGCTGCACGCTGTTTCTCGGCAAGAATCGTCTTGGCGCGAGCAATCGCGCGACGGGTATTGCCCAGCGTGGCGTTGTTGTTGAGTTGTTGCGTGGCTTTTTGCATGCGCAAACTAAAGTGGGCTTTCTGCAAAGCTTTTACTTCGGCTTCCAAGCCGGCCACATCTTTTTGGCGGAGTTCAGTCGTTTTCATGTTCATGCGCTCCGAATCACTGGCCCAGCATGCGCGTCACGAACGTGGTGCGCAAAGGAAGCTTGGCAGCCGCCAAGGTGAAGGCTTCACGAGCGAGTTGCTCGGGCACGCCCACGATTTCATAGAGCACCTTACCGGGCTGAATTTCAGCCACGTAGTACTCCACCGAACCCTTACCGTTGCCCATACGGACTTCGGCAGGCTTGTTGGAAATCGGTTTGTCGGGAAACACACGAATCCAGATACGACCGCCGCGTTTGACGTGACGGGAAATGGCACGACGAGCGGCCTCGATCTGACGGGCCGTCAGACGACCCCGGTCAGTGGACTTCAGACCGAAGTCACCAAAAGCCACGGTAGCACCACTGGTGGCGACACCGGTGTTGCGGCCTTTTTGCTCTTTACGGTACTTGCGACGAGCAGGTTGCAGCATGTTTATTCTCCTTTGCCGTCCGCAGGTGCCCCTGCGGGTGCGTCGCGGCGAACGCGCTTAACGGCGGATGGGTTGTCTTGACCGGCGGCATCAGTAGCACCTTCGGCACCACGGCGACCAGTACCACGTCCAGGCGCACCAGCGGGACGCTCACGGCGAGGGCCACGGGGGCGACGCTCTTCTTCAGCCCGGGGGGCTTCGGCGGCGACGGGGGCATCGTTACGGCCCAAGGTGTCACCCTTGTAAACCCAAACCTTGACACCAATCACACCGTAGGTGGTTTTGGCTTCAGAGGTGCCGTAGTCGATGTCTGCGCGCAGGGTATGCAGCGGCACACGGCCTTCGCGGTACCACTCGGTACGGGCAATTTCGATGCCGTTGAGACGGCCAGACGACATGATCTTGATGCCCTGAGCACCCAGACGCATGGCGTTTTGCATGGCACGCTTCATGGCACGGCGGAACATGATGCGCTTTTCGAGCTGCTGCGTGATGGAGTCAGCGATCAGCTTGGCATCGATTTCGGGCTTGCGCACTTCTTCGATGTTCACAGCAACCGGCACGCCCAGCTTGGCAGCCAGTTCTTTTTTCAGCTTCTCGATGTCCTCGCCTTTTTTGCCGATCACCACACCCGGACGAGCCGAGTGGATGGTGATACGGGCGTTTTTGGCGGGGCGCTCGATCACGACACGTGACACGGAGGCGTTCTTGAGCTTGCCCTTGAGGTACTCACGCACCTTGATGTCTTCGGCCAGCATGCCGGCGAAGTCACGGTTGCTGGCGTACCAACGGCTGGCCCAGTTGCGCGATACGGCGAGGCGGAACCCGGTGGGGTTGATTTTCTGTCCCATATTCCTGTGACCTCTTCAGTTGCCAACCGTCACATAGATGTGACACGTGGGTTTGCTGATGCGGTTGCCGCGACCTTTGGCGCGGGCCGAGAAACGCTTGAGCGTGGTGCCTTGCTCGACGTAGATGGTTTTCACCTTCAGTTCGTCAATGTCAGCACCGTCGTTGTGCTCGGCGTTGGCAATGGCCGACTCGAGCGCTTTTTTGACGATACCGGCGGCTTTTTTCTGCGTGAAGGCAAGAATGTTCAGCGCCTGATCCACTTTTTTGCCGCGAATCAGATCGGCAACCAGTCGGCCTTTGTCCACCGACAGGCGCACGCCGCGAACGACGGAGCGGGTTTCTGTACTCATGGTTGGTCCTTACTTCTTCGCTTTTTTGTCCGCCGCATGGCCTTTGTACGTCCGCGTCAGCGAGAACTCGCCAAGCTTGTGTCCAACCATTTGGTCCGTGATGTAAACCGGGATGTGCTGCTTGCCGTTGTGCACAGCAATGGTCAGGCCGATGAACTCGGGCAGGATCATGGAGCGACGCGACCAAGTTTTGACGGGTTTTTTGTCCTTGCTGGACACGGCCTTTTCCACTTTGGCCATCAGATGATGGTCAACGAACGGGCCCTTTTTGAGTGAACGAGTCATGTTGTCAACCCTTTACTTCTTGCGACGCGACACGATCATCGACTGCGTACGGCGGTTGTTGCGGGTACGGTAGCCTTTGGTCAGGTTGCCCCATGGATCCACGGGAGCGCGACCTTCACCGGTCTTGCCTTCACCACCACCGTGCGGGTGGTCGATCGGGTTCATGGCGGTACCACGTACCGTTGGGCGGATGCCCATGTGACGTTTCACACCGGCCTTGCCGAGTTGACGCAGGCTGTGCTCTTGGTTGCAAACCTCACCAATGGTGGCGCGGCAGTCCACGTGCACCTTGCGCACTTCACCCGAGCGCATACGCACTTGGGCATATACGCTTTCACGCGCCAGCAGAACAGCCGAGGCACCGGCGGAGCGGGCAATCTGGGCACCCTTGCCCACTTGCAGTTCAATGCAGTGGATGGTGGAACCCACGGGAATGTTGCGAATAGGCAGGGTGTTGCCCACGCGGATGGGCGACTCAGAGCCAGACAACAGGGTGGCACCGACTTCAACGCCACGGGGGGCGATGATGTAGCGGCGTTCGCCGTCGGCGTAACACACCAGTGCAATGTGCGCGGTACGGTTGGGGTCGTACTCAATGCGCTCGACCTTGGCCGGAATGTTGTCTTTGTCACGGCGGAAGTCCACCACGCGGTAGTGGTGCTTGGCACCGCCACCTTTGTGACGCACGGTGATGTGACCGTTGTTGTTACGGCCAGACTTCTGGTGCTGGGGCTCCAGCAAGGGCGCGTAGCCTTCACCTTTGTGCAGATGCTCGCGTGTGACCTTCACCATGCCGCGACGGCCTGGCGAGGTCGGTTTCATCTTGATCACTGCCATGATTAAACGGCCTCCCCACCAAAGTTCAGTTCCTGACCAGCCATCAGGGTCACGTAGGCCTTGCGCACATGGTCGCGGCGACCCACGGTCTTACCAAAGCGCTTGGCTTTGCCTTTCTGGTTCAGAACGGACACAGCCTTGACCTGAACTTTGAACATCAATTCCACAGCGGCCTTGATTTCGGGCTTGCTCGCATCACGCAGCACCTTGAACAGGACGGTGTTGGTCTTTTCGCCCACGAACGTGGCTTTCTCCGACACGATGGGTGCAACCAGCACCTGCATCAAGCGGCCTTCATCGTATTTTTTGACGCTCATGCGAACATCTCCTTGAGCTGGTCAATCGCAGCCTTGGTCACCACCACCTTTTTGTAGTGAACCAGCGACACCGGATCGGCGTAACGCGGCTCAACCACCAAGATGTTGGGCAGGTTGCGGGAGGCCAAGTACAGGTTCTCGTCAACTTCTTCGGCAATGACCAGAACGTGGTTCAGGTTCATGGCCTTGAGCTTGCTGGCGAACTGCTTGGTTTTCGGGGAATCGACCTTCATCGAATCCACCACCGAGAGGCGGCCTTCGCGCACCAGCTGCGACAGAATAGAAGCCATACCAGCGCGGTACATCTTCTTGTTCAGCTTTTGGGTGAAGTTTTCGTCGGGACTGTTCGGGAAAATGCGACCACCCCCACGCCACAGCGGGGAAGAAGTCATACCCGCGCGCGCACGACCGGTGCCTTTTTGTTTGAAAGGCTTCTTGGTCGAGTGCTTGACCTGCTCACGGTCTTTCTGGGCACGGGTACCCTGGCGGGCGTTGGCCTGATACGCCACCACCAGCTGGTGGATCAGCGCTTCGTTGTAATCGCGACCAAACACGGTCTCAGGGACTTCCACATTGGAAGCGGCCTGACCTTGGTCATTCAGGAGTTCAACTTGCATCAGTTAGCTCCTTTTTTTGCACTGGCTTTGACGGCTGGACGCACGGTCAGGAAGCCACCGTTGCAACCAGGCACCGCACCACGAATCAGCAGCAGTTGACGGGCTTCGTCCACGCGGAAGATGTCGAGGTTCTGGATGGTTTTGGTCTGATCGCCCATGTGACCGGTCATTTTCTTGCCGGGAAACACGCGACCGGGATCTTGTGCCATGGAGATAGAGCCCGGCACGTTGTGCGAACGGCTGTTACCGTGGGACGCACGCTGCGAGCTGAAGTTGTGGCGCTTGATGGTGCCGGCAAAGCCTTTACCGATCGAAGTACCTTGCACGTCCACCTTTTGACCAGCAGCAAACAGGGCGTTCACAGCGACCACAGCACCGGGTTGGTACTGGGCAGCCACGTCGGAAGTGACGCGGAATTCCTGGATGATTTCACCGGCTTCGACACCGGCCTTGGCCAAGTGCCCGGCGACGGGTTTGGTGACGCGAGAGGCGCGGCGCGAACCAAAGGTCACTTGCAGCGCGTCGTAGCCGTCGTTGGCTTGGGTTTTGACTTGTGTCACACGGTTGTTGGACACGTCCACCACCGTGACAGGAACTGCGTCCCCATCATCGGTAAACAGGCGCATCATGCCCACCTTGCGACCCAACAACCCGAGGGAGTTGCTAAGACTCATCGTTTTCTCCGTTCCCGACTTCAATTGGCCGGGGCTGATGATGTGCTGCCACGGGGCAACACGTTAGAAAAATACGGCCTGCTTTTGCAAGCAAGCCGCTCTGCGCTGCGAAAACCGCAGCCCAGCTCTTCGTATCCAAAATTTGAAAAGCCCGCCAGTATAACCAGCGGGCTTTGTTTTGGCAAGCCAAGGGCGCGTTAAAAAACTGCCCGGTTTACTGCAACTTGATTTCCACGTCCACGCCAGCGGGCAGGTCGAGCTTCATCAGCGCATCCACCGTCTTGTCGGTGGGATCCACGATGTCCATCAGACGCTGGTGGGTACGGATTTCGAGCTGGTCGCGGCTGGTCTTGTTGACGTGGGGCGAGCGCAAGATGTCAAAACGCTTCATGCGAGTCGGCAGCGGCACGGGGCCTTTGACGATGGCACCGGTGCGTTTGGCGGTTTCGACGATTTCAGCGGCGGAAGTGTCGATCAGTTTGTAGTCAAACGCTTTCAGGCGGATGCGGATTTTTTGCTTGGAAGACATGGTTGCTCCTTAAGCGTGAATCTTGGCAACCACACCGGCACCGACGGTACGACCGCCTTCGCGGATGGCGAAGCGCAGGCCTTCTTCCATGGCGATGGGGTTGATCAGCTTG
>JBEENR010000007.1:0-202927 GCA_041192045.1 Pseudomonadota bacterium
ATCGGGCTGAGGTTCATCTTCGGCTCATCTCGGGTCGGGTTGGGGGATGCGCGTTATTGTCTGCCTTGCGGCTTCGCCGATGGCACCTTGAAATCGCTCGTGAAGCCGCCTGAGCTTACAGCAAGGCTCACTTCAAAATGTCACCCAAGCACAGGTACTTGATTTCCACATAGTCATCCATGCCGAAGTGGCTGCCCTCGCGGCCCAGACCAGACTGCTTCACACCGCCAAACGGCACATGCTCGGTGGCCAAAATGCCGACGTTGATGCCGACCATGCCGTATTCCAGCGCCTCAGCCACGCGGTAGATGCGGCCAATGTCGCGACTGTAGAAATAGCTGGCGAGGCCAAATTCGGTGTGGTTGGCCGCGTCAATGGCTTGTTGTTCGGTTTCAAACTTGAACACCGGGGCAAAGGGGCCGAAGGTTTCTTCTTTGGCGCAGAGCATGTCGGCGGTGGCATCGGCGACCACGGTGGGCTCAAAAAACTGGCCTGCCAAACGCTGACCCCCCACCAGCACCCGCCCGCCTTTGGCCACCGCATCGGCCACATGGCGCTCCACTTTTTGCAGGGCCGCTTCTTCAATCAGCGGGCCTTGGTTCACGCCGTCTTCAAAACCGTTGCCCACCTTGGCCGTCTTGACCTTGGCGGCAAACTTGGTGACGAACTCGTCGTACACGCCGCTTTGCACATACAGGCGGTTGCTGCACACGCAGGTTTGGCCCGCGTTGCGGTATTTGCTGGCAAAGGCACCTTCGACGGCGCTGTCAATGTCGGCATCGTTGAAGACGATGAAGGGCGCGTTGCCACCCAGTTCCAGGCTCAGTTTCTTCACGGTGGGTGCAGACTGCGCCATGAGGATGCGGCCCACTTCGGTGCTGCCGGTGAAGCTGAGGTGGCGCACCACATCGCTGGCGCACAGCACCTTGCCCACGGCAATGCTGTTGTCGGCATCAGCCGTGACCATGTTCAGCACCCCGGCAGGAATCCCGGCGCGAATCGCCAGCTCGGCAGCGGCCAGCGCGGTCAATGGCGTGAGCTCAGCCGGTTTGATGATGACCGGGCAGCCTGCGGCCAGGGCCGGGGCCACTTTGCGGGTGATCATGGCCAGCGGGAAGTTCCAGGGCGTGATGGCGGCGCACACGCCAATGGGCTGCTTCAACACCATCAGGCGGCGGTTGTTGTCAAACTGCGGCAGGGTTTCGCCGTTGACGCGCTTGGCTTCTTCGGCAAACCATTCCACAAAGCTGGCCCCATAAGCCACCTCGCCTTTGGCCTCGGGCAGGGGCTTGCCCTGCTCGGCGGTCATGATGCGGCCCAAATCGTCTTGGTGAGCCATGAGCAAATCAAACCACTTGCGCAGGATGATGCTGCGCTCTTTCGCGGTCTTGCCCTTCCAGCCTGCCCAGGCGGCGTTGGCGGCGGCAATGGCCGCTTCGGCATCGGCGGGGCCGAGGTTGGCCACATCAGCCAAGTGGGCACCGGTGGCGGGGTCGGTCACGGCAAAGCGGCTGCTGCCTGCTACCCACTGGCCGTTGATCAGCGCATCGGTTTTCAGCAAGCTGGGGTCTTTCAACAGGGCCAGGGGGGATGTGGAGGTGTTCATGGGTGTCTCCTGAGGTTCTTGAAGGGTGTGTCTTGCCCCCTCTCCCGCTGGCGGGAGAGGGTTGGGGTGAGGGTGTCTTGCCCCTTCCCCCGCTGGGGGAAGGTTGGGTTGGGGGCAGGCGCGCCAAGAGCCCCCACCCCAGCCCTCCCCCAGAGGGGGAGGGAGTAAAACGGGGATGAGGTCTCTGGCCCCTTCCCCCGTTGGGGGAAGGTTGGGATGGGGGCGCGGGCCATGCTTGTCACCGGTATTTCACGCCGGGCAGCACGCACAGCATTTCAAACAGCAAATTGGCCCCCAGCAGGGCGGTGTTGCCGCTGGTGTCATAGGCGGGCGAGACTTCGACCAAATCGCAGCCCACCAGATTCAGGCCCCGGCAGCCGCGCACAATTTCCAGCGCTTGCGGCACGCTCAGGCCGCCCACTTCGGGGGTGCCGGTGCCGCCCGCGTAGGCGGGGTCAATGCCGTCGATGTCAAAGCTCAAATACGTGGGCGTGTGCGGGCCGATGCGTTCGCGGATTTGCGCCATCAGTGGGCTGAGCGACTGCCACCAGACTTCGTGCGCGGGCACCACCGTAAAACCTTGCTGGCGCGGCCAGTCAAAGTCTTCGGCGCTGTAGCCGCTGCCGCGCAGGCCAATTTGCCACACCTTGTCGCATTGCAGCAAGCCTTCTTCCACGGCGCGCCGAAAGGGCGTGCCGTGGGCAATGCGTTCGCCAAACATGTCGGGGTTCACGTCGGCATGGGCATCCACATGGATCAGGGCCACCGGGCCGTGGTGTGCGGCCATGGCGCGCAGAATGGGCAGGGCGATGGTGTGGTCGCCACCCAGGGTGAGCGGTATGCAGCCAGCGGCCAGCACGGGGCGGTAGTGCTGTTCGATGATGTCCACCGACTTGTGCAGGTGGTAGGTGTTGATGGGCACGTCACCCAGGTCGGCCACTTGCAGCGCGTCAAACGGTGCTGCGCCGGTGGCCATGTTGTAGGGGCGGATCAGGCAGGATTCGGCGCGGATTTGGCGCGGGCCAAAGCGGGCACCGGGGCGGTGGCTGGTGCCAATGTCCAGCGGCACACCGATAAACCCCGCGTGCAGGCCAGTGGCTGAGGCGGCCAGGGGCAGGCGCATCATGCTGGCCAAACCCCCAAAGCGCGGCATGCTGTTGCCGCCCAGGGGCTGGTTGAACGGGGTGAATTCGCTCATGGCTTCGGTCATGGCTTCGGTCAAGGCTCAGTGCCGGGGCTTGTTCAGTTGAAAGTCCAGATGCGCTTTCACGCTGGGCCATTCGCTGTCTAGGATGCTGTACACACAGGTGTCGCGCAGGGCACCTGCTGCTTGCGGGTGGCGGTTGATTTGGTGGCTGCGCAGCACGCCGTCCAATTTGGCCCCTAGGCGTTCAATGCCGCGACGGCTTTGCTGGTTGAAGAAATGGGTGCGGAATTCCACGGCGATGCAGTCCAGCCCCTCGAAGGCATGGGCCAGCAGCAGGCGCTTGGCTTCGGTGTTGACCGGTGTGCGCTGCACCGACTGGCGGTACCACGTGGAGCCAATTTCCACCCGGCGGTTGGGCGCGTCAATGTTCATGTAGGTGGTCATGCCCACGGCTTGGCCTTGGGGGTTGAGCACCGCAAACGGCAGCATGCTGCCCGCTTGTTGCAGGCGCAGGCGGCGCTCAATCTCGGCGGCCATGGCATCGGGCGCGGGGACGATGGTGTACCAGAGTTGCCAGAGCTGGCCGTCGTACACCGCCTCGACCAGATCGTCGTGGTGCTCGGGGCGCAGCGGCACCAGTTGCACATGCTGGCCGATTAGGGTGGTGTCGGTGGTGAAGGGCATGGTTTTACTTTCTTCGTCCGCGCAGCCATTCCAGCGTGAGCATGAGGCTGGTGGTGAACACAATCAGCAGCGTAGCCACGGCGGCAATCGTGGGCGAGATGTTCTCGCGGATGCCGGTGAACATCTGACGCGGCAGCGTCACCTGTTCGGGGCCTGCCAGAAAGAGCGTGACCACGACTTCGTCAAACGAGGTGGCAAACGCAAACAGCGCGCCCGAGATGACCCCCGGCGCAATGACTGGCAGCGTGATCCGGAAAAAGGTTTGCAGCGGGCTGGCCCCCAGGCTCAGGCTGGCTTTGACCAAGTTGTGGTTGAAGCTTTGCAGCGTGGCCAGCACGGTGGTGACCACAAAGGGCGCACCCAGGGCGGCATGCACGATGACCAAGCCCAAGTACGAGTCGTTCAGGCCCCAGCGGGCGAAATACAGGTAGGCACTGACCCCCACCACCACAATGGGCACCACCATGGGCGAGATGAGCAACCCAGTGATGAAGCCCTTGCCCATGAACCGGGCGTTGGCCAGCCCCATGGCCGCCAGCGTGCCCAGCGTGGTGGCCAGCAGCGTGGCCAGCGGGGCGACGATGAAGCTGTTTTTGGTGGCACGCGCCCAGTCGCCCGAGGCGAACATCTCTTGATACCAGCGCAGCGACCAGCCCTCAATCGGGTAGGCCAAGAAGGATGAATCGCTGAACGACAGCGGGATGATGACCACCACCGGCAGCAGCAAAAAGGCCAGCACCAGCAGGCCCGCGCCGCGCAGCGCGAACCAGCCGAGTTTGTCCAGCAGGGTGTAGTAGGCAGGAAAGTCGGGCAGTTTGAACATGTGGGACTCCCGATCAACCCAAGCTCAGTTCGGCTTTGGCGACCTTGCGGTAGAGCGCATAAAGCACCAAGGTGGTGCTCAGCAGCACGCCACCGAGCGCGCAGGCCATGCCCCAGTTGACCTCGACGTTGGTGTACTGCGCCACGTAGTAGCTCAGCATCTGGTCGCCCGCGCCACCCAGCAGCGCCGGGGTGACGTAGTAGCCAATGCTGGTGATGAACACCAGCAAGCCCCCAGCAGCCACGCCCGGATAGGTTTGCGGCAGGTACACCCGCACAAACGCGGCAAAAGGCGCACTGCCCAGCGAAATGGCGGCCCGCAGGTAGTTGGGTGGCACCGACTTCATGACGCTGTACAGCGGCAGAATGGCAAACGGCAGCAGGATGTGAACCATGGCAATGATGACCCCTACCCGGTTGAACAACAGCGGCAGCGGGGCATCGGTCAGGCCCGTCCACATGAAGAAGCGGTTGACCAGACCATTGTTTTGCAGCAGCACAATCCAGGCGGCAATGCGCACCAGCACCGATGTCCAGAACGGCAGCAGCACCAAAATCAAGAGCATGTTGGCCCGCCGCTCCGGCAGGGTGGACAGCCAGTAGGCCAGCGGGTAGGCCAGCAGCAGGCAGAAAAACGTGACCACCGCGCTCATGTGGAAGGTGCGCAGCAAGATATCGGAAAACGCGGCCTCGTCAGCTGGTACGCGTTCGATGTCGCCCTGCGGTGTGCGCCGCAAATCCACCGCGGCCAGCAGGTAGTCGGGTGTCCAGCGCGAGCTGTTTTGGGCAATCGCTTGCCAGTAGGGCAGTTCGGCCCAGCGGGCATCGTGTTCCAGCAGCCGGGCTTGGGCTTGTGTGGGGCTCAGCTGGGTAAAGCCGCTGTCGGCGTTGCGCACCGCCCGGTAGGTGCCCATGACCAGCGAGCGTGCGCCGGGCACCTCGCTGTTCAGGCGGCGGGCCAGCACACCGGCCTGCGCGGTGTCTTCAAGGGCCTGAAGGTCGGCCACCACCGCGGCAAAAGCTGCCGCCTGGGGCGGGCTGTTGCGGTCCCAGTCGGCCAGGGCCTGCCCGGTGCGGGGCAGGGCATCGGCCACTTCCGGGTTTTCAATGGCACGCACCAGCAACGAGGCCAGCGGCACCAGAAAAAACACGGTCAGAAAAGCCAGCAGCGGCAGCGTGAGGGCCAGTGCGCGCTGCTGTCGCCGCCGGTCGGCACGGCGCAACTGCGTGGCCAAGTCCAGGGTTGCGCCGGTGCTCATCACTGTGCGGCCCAGGCGGAGAAGCGTTTTTCCAGGGCCTCGCCTTGGTCAGCCCAGAAGCCGACGTTGAACTGCAAGGCATCTTTGCTGTTGGCGGGCGAGGTGGGCAGCAGGCTCAGCACTTTGGCATCGAGCTTGGCCAGGGCCTTGTTGTTGGTGGGGCCGTAGCTGATGTTGCGGGCGTATTCAGCCTGGGCATCGGGTGAGCTGGCCAGGGCAATGAATTTCAGTGCCGCATCTTTGTTGGGCGTGCCTTTGGGCATGACCCAGAAATCCAGGTCGTAAATGCCACCCGTCCAGGTGATTTGCAGGTTTTTGCCTTCGCGCTGCGCGGCATCAATGCGGCCGTTGTAAGCGGTGGTCATGGCCACGTCACCCGCCACCAAGAACTGCGGCGGCTGGGCACCGGCTTCCCACCACTGGATGTTGGGCTTGAGCTCGGTCATTTTCTTGAAGGCGCGCTCGGCACCAGCGGGCGTGGCCAGCACTTTGTACACATCGGCGGGTTTCACACCGTCGGCCATGAGCGCGAATTCCAAGTTGTAGCGTGCGCCTTTGCGCATGCCGCGCTTGCCGGGGAATTTCTTGGTGTCCCAAAAATCGGCCCAGGTGACGGGGGCGGTTTTCAGCTTGTCGGCGTTGTAGGCCATGACGGTGGACCACACAAAGGTGCCCACGCCGCATTCATGCACCGCAGCGGGCTGGAAGTCGGCCTTGTTGCCCACTTTGGCCCAGTCCAGCTTTTCAAACAAACCTTCGTCGCAACCCCGGCTGAGGTCGGGGCTTTCCACTTCCACCACGTCCCAGGTGACTTTTTTGGCTTCCACCATGGCCTTGATCTTGGCCTGCTCGCCGTTGTATTCCACCGGAATGACCTTGGTGCCGCTGGCCTTTTCAAAGGGCTCGATATAGGCTTTTTTCTGCGCGGCACCGTTGGCACCGCCAAAGTTCACCACAGTGAGTTGGCTTTGGGCCAGTGCGGGCAGGCTCAGCAGGGCAGCCACAGCCAAGATGACGGGTTTGAGTTTCATGGTGCAAATCTCCAGAGGGGTTGAAGGGAAAGGGAAGGGGAGGGGAGCAGGGAAGGGAACAGAGGAAAAACGGTTCGGGGGTTTTCAGCGCTCAAATTTTCAGCGGTAGATACGCAGGTGTTGGGTCGGCACCGACAGCGCAATGGTCTGCCCCGCCTGCCAATGGCCCGCGTTGTTCAGCGGCACTTTCACGCTCAGTTCGGGCTGCTGCGGCAGTTGGCAGCGCAGGCGCAGGTGGTCGCCAAAATAAATCACATCGCCCAAGCTGACGCGCAGCGGGTTGGGGGTGTCGGCATGCGCTTCGCCCGGCAGCACGCTGATGCGCTCGGGGCGCACGCTGCACTGCACCGCGTCGCCCGTGCGTACCTGGTTCACATTCATGCCTTGCAGCACACTGCCATCGGCCAGTTGCACCCGGCAGGTGTCGCCTTCGGCCTGCACCACGGTGCCGTTGAACACCGAGTTGTCGCCCACGAAGCTGGCCACAAAGCGGTTGGCCGGGGTTTCGTAGAGCCGCTCCACCGGGTCAATCTGCTGGATGATGCCTTCGTTGAACACGGCCACCCGATCCGACATGGTGAGCGCCTCTGACTGGTCGTGCGTCACATAGACAAAGGTCACACCCAGGCGGCGGTGCAGGGCTTTGAGCTCAATTTGCATGTGTTCGCGCAGCTGCTTGTCCAGCGCGCCCAGCGGCTCGTCCATCAGCACCAGTTGCGGGTCAAACACCAGGGCGCGTGCCAGGGCCACGCGCTGCTGCTGGCCGCCCGAGAGCTGGCTGGGGTAGCGGCTGCCCATGTGGCCCATTTGCACCATGTCCAGCGCCCGCTTCACCTTGGCCTCGCGCTCGGCGCTGCCCAGTTTGCGCACCGTCAGCGGGTAGGCAATGTTGTCGGCCACGGTCATGTGCGGGAACAGCGCATAGTTTTGGAACACCATGCCAAAGTTGCGCTTGTGCGGTGGCGTGCGGGTAATGGGCACGCCACTGAGGCTGATTTCACCGGCGGTGGGCGACTCGAACCCGGCCAGCATCATCAGCGTGGTGGTTTTGCCCGAACCCGAGGGGCCGAGCAGCGAGAGGAATTCACCCCGCTGGATGACCAAGTTCAGGTCTTTGACGACGAGGGTGTGGCCGTCGTAGGTTTTTTGAACACCCGAGAAGGTCACGAGAGGAGGGCTTGCGGTCATGGGGGCAGTGTGCGAACGGGGATGCGGGTGGGGCGTTGCGTGGTCGTGTCAGGCAGAGGCTTGCAACCATCGTGCCGTGTCGGCATCCAGTGCCGGGGGGGCACGGTCGGCACAGGGGCGCCGGCCGTCCAGCAGCACCGGGTGGGCCACCATGGGCGGCGTGTGTTCGTGTGCGGGCAGCAGCATGCCGCGTGCCGCCACTTGCGGGTGCGCCATCACCTGCGCCACGTCCAAAATGGGGGCACAGGGCACGCCCGCTTGGTCCAAGGCCGATACCCAGTCTTGCGTGTCGCGCGCTAGCGTCCAGCCGGTCAGCAGCGGCACCAGTTGCGCCCGGTGGGCCACCCGCGCCGGGTTGGTGCTGAAGCGCACATCGCGCGAGACAGCGGGCTGGCCCGCCACTTCGCAGAATTTGGCAAATTGCCCGTCGTTGCCCACGGCCAGCACCATGTGGCCGTCGCGGGTGGGGAACACCTGGTAGGGCACGATGTTGGGGTGGGCATTGCCCATGCGGCGCGGGGTTTTGTGGCCAATCAGCTGGTTAGCCCCCTGGTTGGCCAGCATGGCTACCTGCACATCAAACAGCGCGGCATCAATGTGGCGGCCTTTGCCGGTGCGCTGGCGCTCGTGCAGCGCGGCCAGAATGGCGGTGGTGGCGTAAATGCCGGTCATCAAATCGGTGACGGCCACGCCCACTTTCTGCGGTTCGCCCTCGGGCTCGCCGGTGATGCTCATCAGGCCCGCCTCGGCCTGAATGGCAAAGTCGTAACCGGCTTTGCGCGCCAGCGGCCCCGTCTGGCCATAGCCGGTAATGGAGCAGTAAATCAGGCCGGGGTTGAGGGCTTGCAGGCTGGCCGCATCCAAGCCAAAACGGCTGAGCTGCCCGACCTTGTAGTTCTCAATCAGCACATCGGCCTCGCGGGCCAGGCTGCGCACCTGTTCAATGCCTGCGGGGCTGGCGATGTCAATGGCCACCGAGCGCTTGCCCCGGTTGGCACACACAAAATAGGCGGCCATGCGGTCTTCGCTCTGGCCCCACCAAGGCGGCCCCCAGCTGCGGGTGTCGTCACCGGCACCGGGGCGCTCCACCTTGAGCACATCGGCCCCGTAATCGGCCAGCACCTGCCCAGCCCAGGGGCCAGCCAGCACACGGGACAAGTCCAGCACCCGAATGCCTGCCAGCGGGCGTGGTGGGGTGTCGGGCGCGGTATGTTCGTTCATACCGCGTGCAGGCTGTCAAGCGCGTCGGCCAGCATCTGCAAGCCTTCGTCCAGCACGGCGTTGCTCACGGTCAGTGGCACCAGAATGCGTACCACGTTGCCGTAGGTGCCGCAGGTCAAGATGATCAGGCCCCGCCGGGTGGCCTCATTGGCCAGGGCGCGGGTCAGGTCGGCATCGGGCTGGTGCGGGTCGCCGTCTTTGCACAGCTCCATGGCCACCATGGCACCCAGGCCGCGCACCTCGGCAATGCAGCGGTGGCGCTGGGCCAGGGCTTGCAGCGCGGTGGTGATGCGCTCGCCCACCTCGCGGCTGCGCGCCAGCAGGTTTTCTTGCTCAAACACATCCAGCACCGCCAGCGCAGCGGCACAGGCCAGCGGGCTGCCCGCATAGGTGCCACCCAAACCGCCGGGGGCGGGCGCGTCCATGATCTCGGCCCGGCCCACCACCGCAGAAATGGGGTAGCCCCCCGCCATCGACTTGGCCATGGTGATCATGTCCGGGGCCACGCCGCTTTGCTCCACGGCAAACCAAGTGCCGGTACGGCCAGCGCCGGTCTGCACCTCGTCACAAATCATGACGATGCCGTGCTGGTCGCACAGGGCGCGCAGGCGTTGCAGCAGCTCGGGCGGGGCCACATTGAAACCCCCTTCGCCCTGCACCGGCTCAATGATGATGGCCGCCACACGGCGGGCTTCAATGTCGTTCTTGAAAATCTGCTCCACCGAATCCATGGCATCGTCCACGCTCACGCCGTGCAAGGCGTTGGGGAAACGGGCATGAAAAATGTCTGCCGGGAAGGGGCCAAAGCCGGTTTTGTAGGGCACCACTTTGCCGGTCAGGCCCAGGGTCAGCAGGGTTCGGCCATGGTAGCCACTGGTAAAGGCAATCACGCCGGGGCGGCCCGTGTGGGCGCGGGCAATCTTGATGGCGTTTTCCACCGCCTCGGCCCCGGTCGTTAAAAACAGGGTTTTCTTGGCAAAGTCGCCGGGGGCTTTGGCATTCAGGCGCTCGGCCAGCTCCACATAAGGCTCGTAGGCCACTACCTGAAAGCAGGTGTGGGTGTAGTGGTCTAGCTGGTTCTTCACGGCTTGCACAATGGCCGGGTGGCAGTGGCCGGTGTTCAGCACCGCAATGCCGCCCGCAAAGTCAATGTAGCGTCGGCCTTCCACGTCCCAAATTTCGGCGTTTTCGCCGCGCTCGATGAAGATGGCATGGCTGTGCCCCACACCACGTGGAATGGCCGCTTGACGGCGGGCCATGAGCAGGGCGTTGCTGGCTTGAGGTTCGCGTTGCATGGAAAAACTCCGGGACGAATGAAAAACAGTTGCTGAACAGCGCCCACTGTAGGCCCGCCCAGGCGGCACTAACATATACAGACACACCGCATGGCACGATGCACTGTGCAGCATCGCTGGCCTATACAGACAAACCCTCGGAGCCCCCGTTTTCCCGTATGTTCACCCTGAACCCCAAAAGCACCACCCCGCTGGTGGTGCAAATCGTTGACGGGTTCACCCACCTGATCCAATCCGGCAACCTGCGCCCCGGTGCCAAAGCCCCTTCCATTCGGCAGTTCGCCCATGCCCACGGGGTCAGCGTTTACACCGTGGTCGATGCCTACGACCGCTTGGTGGCGCTGGGCTGCTTTGTGTCGCGTCCGCATTCCGGCTTTTTTGTGCGCAAGCGCGACACCGCCAGCCTGCCCGCCCCAGGGGCTGCGCCCGCCGATGCGACGCAGTACAACTTTGACTCCATGTGGTACTTGCGCCGCGTGTTTGAAGCCCGCGCCCTGCGCATGAAACCCGGCTGCGGCTGGCTGCCCAGCGACTGGCTGTTTGAAGAAGGTCTGCGCCGCAGCTTGCGCGCCCTGGCCGCTGACACGGTGGACTTGGGCGGCTACGGCGAACCCAAAGGCTTTGCCCCGCTGCGCCAACTGGTGCGCGACTTGCTGGCCGAGCAGGAAATTGCCGTCAGTGCCGACCAAGTGCTGCTGACCCACGGCTCCAGCCAAGCCATGGACTTGGTGGCCCGCCGTCTGGTGCGCCCCGGCGACGCGGTGCTGGTGGACGACCCCGGCTACCCGAACCTGTTGTTTTCATTGCGCTTTTTGGGGGCACGCCTGGTGGGCGTGCCGCGCACCCCCAGCGGCTACGACTTGCCCGCCCTAGAAGCCCTGGTGCTGCAACACCAGCCCAAGGTGTTTTTTACGCAGCCCCGGCTACAAAGCCCTACCGGATCAGTCGCCAACTTGGCGCACCTGCACCGGGTGGTGCAACTGGCCGAACAGCACCACATCACCGTCGTCGAAAACGACATTTACGCCGACCTGGATCCCGAGCCGCGCCCCTCGCTGGCCAGCCTAGACCAGTTGCAGCGGGTGGTGTACATCAGCAGTTTTTCTAAAACCATCTCGCCCAACATCCGCACCGGCTTTCTGGCCGCCCCGCCAGACATGCTGGAAGACTTTGCCCAGCTGAAAATGATCTCGGGCCTCACCTCATCCGAATTCAGCGAACGCCTGGCCTATGGCGCGCTGGTCGATGGCCGCTGGCGCAAACACCTGCGCAGCTTGCGCGAACGCCTAGGGCAAGCCCACCAGCGCGTCGCCCAGCAGCTAGAGGCCATCGGCTTCGAGCTGTTTGCCGAACCCAAGGCCGGCATGTTCCTGTGGGCACGGCACCCCGACATCAGCAACGCCACCGAACTGGCCTACAAAGCCGCCGAGCAAGACATTCTGCTAGGCCCCGGCCACCTGTTCACCCCCGACCTAGCCCCCAGCCCCTGGTTCCGCTTCAACGTCGCCTTCACCGAACACCCAGCCCTACAAGCATTTTTGCGGGCGCAGTGTGGGGCGGGGGTGGTGTGAAGGGGAGCGGATTCAGCGCCAAAGCTGCTGAATAGCCTTTGCCAATGCGCCCAACTGCGTAGCGTTTGCTTTTTGGCTGTGCAGGGGTGAATGACCACAAACTGGACAAACCCGAAACACATCACCAAACCCCAGCGCATCGCTACGCGGGGCCACCGTTTTTGACCATTTGCATTTCGGGCAGGTGT
This sequence comes from Pseudomonadota bacterium, assembly GCA_041192045.1. GTDB lineage: Bacteria > Pseudomonadota > Gammaproteobacteria > Burkholderiales > Burkholderiaceae_C > Hydrogenophaga. The sequence goes on from JBEENR010000007.1 coordinate 12,013, forward strand.
AGGTGGTGGGGGTAGGGCGGATGGGCATGGTTTGATGTGCCAATGATTATTATGTTTTATGACTTCAAGATAGGCGCTTGAACTCAACATCAATAGTTTCTGCCTCAACACGCCACGCGTGGAAGCGCTGCTGGCGATCGTTCCTTTCTTTCAAATTATTTTGAAGTTGGGCGACACTGCCTTTGAGTTCTAGATATTTTCCGAAGAACTGCTCTTTGAATTGATCAGCATTAATCAAGCTGATCAATTCTTTACGTTGCTTCTCGAAGTCTTGAACCATTTTCGTAATAGAGTTGTTGAATGCTTCCTCCCTCTTGTATTGCTCCCAGCTGTCCCAAGCTTCAAAGGCAACGCCAATGAAGGCCAATGCTCCGTTGGCGCCTTTGGCGAACTTCATCGCGCCCCAGGGTTTGAATTTCAGCAGCGAACCAAGCTCCATGCCTACTATTTTTCCAGCGCTGACCAGTGTGTCGCGTGCGGCTAACACGGTGGTGTTGTTGATCAAATTACCTTTAAGAAGGTAGTTGACGCCCTGTTTCCCGAATGCACGTATGTTGGCGTTGAAGTGGTTAATTTCCGTATCAAAGCTCAACTGCATCTTCGCTACGTCAAGAGTGATGGAATCAGTTTGACGGCTGAATTCATTTTGTAAACGTGTTGCTAGCACAATACCCTCAGAGCCCACTTCGCGCTCAAAGAAATCTCCGAAAGTCTCTAGACTGCTGCCTTTGGCTTGCATGATTAGTTCAGTAAAGTAGCGCTCTACGAAAGAAATTAAATTTCTGCGAACTTCCTCGATCTCAAGCCTAGTCGATTCCAGTTGTTTTTCAGAGCGGATTTTTAGTTCATTGAGCTTACTGACTTCAAGCGATATTTTTTGATCGTTTTCGATCGCAATTGGCAATTGCTTGTTCAGTACATCACGAATAACGCTGTTATGCATTTCACTCACAAGCGCAGCGCTACCGCCATTACTCCGGATTTTTTCGGTGGTTGCCGACTGTAAGCTGTCGATATGGGACAGTGTTTTGAACTGATTTATATTAGAAAGCCAATGATCAAAACCTAAATCAAACGGGTTGGCTGCCACCCCCACGATGGTAATTTGTGCTACTTCAGTTTCGTTCAATCCTACCAGTTCACGCAGACGACCAATGACGTTATTTTGTTTAATTTTCAGGTTGGCTAAATAGTCTCCTTCGTCTTCGACATCGGCTACTTCGTCAAACCGGCTGAGAACAAATACCGTTCTCGGTAGTAAATTCAAAGTACGGAATAGCCAGACTAAATCTTCCTGATGACTCTCCTTGATTGGGTTGGTGGAGTTCATCACGTACAGTACCAAATGGGCTCCACTCACGTATTTCTTAGTAATATCTTTATATTTTTCTACGGCATTGGTTTCAGCATTTATCTGCTCCTTAAAACCGAATAGTCCGGGGGTGTCAATCAATAGAAGATTGTTATCAACTTCATAAATTTTTACCTCGTTGGATGACTCCTGATGACTAATTTTCATACTAGATTTATCTAGTTTTTGCATCCAAGCCGCAGCAATAGATGTTTTACCTTCAGAAAAGCCACCAATTAAGGCTACTTTGAGTTTTTCACCTGCTACGCTGTCGATAGCATTTTTCAGTTTATTTTTGAGTGCTGGATCAATTGATATCCCAACGGCTTCGCCTTGATCGAGAAATGCAAGTAGTTTGGCGAGCAGCTCTACTGATCGCTCTTGCTGGGACTTGAATATATTCAGTGTATTTTCCATTACCGTACTCCTGTGCTATCGATTTGTTGCGAAAGATTGGTGAGTTGATTAATTGATAAAACCAGTATTTGTATTAAACTGGCAGTCTGATTAATTGGGGATTCAAGCGCATTTTCTATTGTATCAATTTTTTTCTCCATATCCAACAGCGAGGTATTTAAGTTGTTTCTAAGCAAATTTCTTAATTCGCTTGTTGCATCGCGTAGGTTGCTATCAGTCGCTTCGCGCTGTTGAGATTTTTTATAGTCAGAACTTAAAAATCCTTTTACGCTTTTGTAAGTTGATATTACAAGGCTTACGATTGATGGGACTATTAAAATTAGAGCAGAAGGAGGGAACAGCGCTGCAGCAATAGCGCCAGCTATACCAGCCAATAAGCCACCAACCTTAATGCCGCTATCAATATTAATTTTGAGGTCGAACTTGCTGTTGACTTTGGTATTGCTGAGTCTGGTGTAGATACCAGTCAACTCGCGGGCCTGGGCTTCAAAGCGGGCAAGGATGTCTTCAGCCTCCTTTTGGAAACGCTCAATTTCTTTAGTAATGACATGAGGCAGCCGATCGCTCAGTTCCTTTTGTTGACTATCAATCGTATTGCGAAATGCTTGCTTAAATTCATCGTTGCTGATACCGGTGTCAATGTACTGGTATATCGAATTTCGTACGTTGCTGGCAAAACAATCAATCTCACTTTCACTAGCAGATTCCAGGCGTTTTTTTAATGAATTGAAGCTGCCCTTTAATTGTGCTTGGGCGCTGTGGCCATCAATACGCAAGTCCTCCCATAATTTGTTGAATTTATCTTTGAGTTCTTCGAGTGCCATCACTGTTTGGCTCAACGCATCCTTGGCCTTATGAAAGTTGGCTTGGGTTATTTTATTTTCGCTACCATCAAGCAACTTATTAAGCAGATATAAAAATGCGCGTATGCTAGTTTTTTCTAACAGTTCTTCGGTGCTGAAGTCAGCGAGCATCTTTGTGCGCCGAATAGCATTTTGCGAGTTTGGTGCAAAGTGATCAGTTGAAGCCAGAAATGCAGGTAGTGCCGAAATGGGAAAAACATCTCGGTAGTGATCACCAAGTTGTTCACGCATCTTCTCGTTGAGCACTTTCAAACTCTCAGTTTCGTCTTTTGAGATGAGTGGGCGGTCGATAAGCGCGTGTTTTGGGTTAGTAATTTTTTTGTTGAATATTGTCCAGACTTCAGATTGTGCACCCAAGTGTTCTTTGATTTTTTCCAGAGTGCCTTTTCGCCGTGCATCTCCGGTTTGTGGTGGTGCTGCTTGGTTCGTGACATAAAAAACGGCGTGTGCAGTTTTTACCGCTTTTTCGATCTGACTGACTACCAGTCCTTCGTTACCCTCAATGCCGGGCACATCCAGCAAGGCAAATGGATGGCCGTTCAACTTCAAATCATAACGATGGGTTTTACGAGTGAAATCGGTACGACCATCACCAATGATTTCGCCATCGCCTAGGTTTTGCAGATTTGATAGGATACCTTCGATTTCTTGCGTATATTGTGTACGTTGTTGTTCTAGCGTGCGTTTTTCCCACTCTACCTTGTTATATTGGACACGCAATGGTTCGATAGCGCTGTCACGGGCAGCAACTATATTGGGTAAATTTTGTTCTGCAAAAAGTACTTGTGCTTCCTCTGGCATTGGTTTGAACAGACGAATTAACTTCTGCCAGAGTGAGGCTGTTTTCTTCCGCTCAATAATAAAGTTCTTGAGTCTGTTAATAGCGTCAAGCGCTTCGCTGTGCAACCGAGTATGGTACTCAGTAGTGGTATTAATATGTTGGGCCAGCTGATTAAGTTGAAGTTCAGTCTGCTCAATTAATTGTTCTAAATGACGCAAATTTTCTTCTTTCAAATTATATTTTTTTTGTAACTCTTGAAATGCTTTTCGATGAGCTACTTTTGTGGGTTCTTGCAGCAAAATACGCAATGTTTCAATAATTGTTGATTTGCCAGCTCCGGTTTCGCCATACACTGCAATAGTGAATGTTTTCCATTCGGCGTTTTCTTGAAGTGCGGTGAGTTGCGATGCTAATATGGTCTGCTGTTTTTTCAGGATCTCGCGCGCATTCTGTTGTGCTGAGGCTAGCGCTGAGTCGTTCGATTGAATATTTAATGACTGGATGATACATATCAACTCATTATTAAGATGTTGATAAATATTGCTAGGCATTTTAAGGTTGAGTGTCACAATACTTACTTCCCGTAGATGAACTAATTTAGATAGTGAATCAGTGGTGGTCAAAACCTTTTCCTGTACCTCTGGCTCTTGATTCTTTTCTTTGATCTTAAACCGTACTTTGTTGAGTACAGTAGAGAGTTGCTTCCAGTAGTCACTATGGCCGAAGCCAGCTATTTCGATATTTTCAAAATATTCAACTTGGTTACGGCCTAAGCAAATCTCGTCTGCATTCATTAGTAACGTAAAGTCTGATTTTGAATAAGCATTGATCAGTCGACCTTTGAGCATGCTGCGAATATATTTAGCTTCGACCGGCTCTACGGCGACTGCAGCCGCCATCAGTAAGACATCATTGACGGTGAGCGAATGTGACTGCCTGGCAACAAGATTTTTTAAGCTACTGATAATCAGACGGCCACCAAGAGAATGTCCAATTAAGTTAATTTTGTCAATATCCTGATGGTTATCTTGCAAGTATTCGTTCAACTGATCAAGTAATAACTCTCCCATTCTCTCGGCCCGCTTGCGTATTAGCCAAAAATGCGCACCTCGATCAGCAGCTAGCACTGTTGCACCGACAGACAATGGTAAATTTCTTGTGCTGAGAATTATCTCTTTTGATTTTCGATCAAAACGAGAGAAATGGCTGGATCGCCAGAAGGCGAAAATATTCGTATAATTTTGGATGGATTCAGGAATACTAGCTAATAAATTTTGCCTGTCTTCAATAGTATATCCGGCGCTATAGCCGTGAATAAAAATATTGGCTTCATTCGTGCTACAACTTTTATTTGGGAGGCTACTGAATGTAAACCTTTTATTCATTGGGATTGAGAGCTATAAGTGTTTATGTTAATAAAATTTTGCAGGGCAAAGATGTGGGTAAATAGATGCGGCTGATTATAAATTTAAGTGCAGTCAAATATTGTGAGAAATTTGTCGTGACTTACTTAGTTGTTTTTGCATATATACTGTCTTGCTAAATATATTACTTTTAAAGGAACTGTTTGGGCAATATCGTTGCTCGTATTTTCTATTTCAGACCATGTGTGCGTTCCGGTGTTGCAGTTAACTGAAATACGTCCACTGAATGATGCAGTTTTCCCTTCCCCCTGTATTTCAAGAGTGTTTTTAACGGCATTCAAAGCATACCAATCATTCCAGTATATTTCGACTGGCTCACGACACAGATATATGCCATTATTAAATGCCGATCCGTAAGCTGGTATGCCTTTTCTTCCCTCTTCACACTCGGAATCTGTACCTGAGTCAGAAGATAATTTTATTTCTTGCTTGGCTGGACTAGATATGGTATTTTCTGGAGGTGCTACATTCGACTTTGGGGCAGTACATATGCCAGTCTCACAGATACGATCTGCTTTGCAATCCGTATCCTTCATGCATTGAGCGGTCGTCGTAATCATAACTTCCTGATCGGACTTTTTGTTGCAGCCACTAATCATAGCTAGAGAAATCAAAAATAAAAAGTTTAGTCTCATAATAGATTTACTTTGAAGTTAAACGTCTCGACGTGGAATATGGCTTTAGGTTTTGATGTGTGTATTAATTGTTAATCAGTTTAAGATTTTTTTGATTCGGATTTCTCATAGTTCACACTGATGGCACCATCTATTTTATGTTTTTTCACTTCGTAATCAGGGTTCAGTGTTGCTAAATTGTGCGCTGCTATTCCTATAGCACTTGCAATCCCAGCGGCAGCTGTTAATCCGCCAAGAAAACTTGCACCGGTAGCAGCAATTCTGCCTGCTGTATAGATGCGACAGCTTAGACCTTGTGATTCAATTTCTTTCTCGATGATGCTTACAGCATCACTCATGCTGCCTGAGACACCATCAACCCGAAAGCTGATTCGTTGATGAACATTCCTACGTACATCCTCTTGAAGAGATTTTAGGTTGGTGAAGTTAATGATATGCATATCAAATCCAATATTTAAAATTCGAAGACACTAAAAAATTAACAGTTTCTTTCGTCAGCCTCAGCCAACTTCTTGAAGAACTCGTTTTCCTTCCTCAAGTTGTAGTAGTGCAGGCAAAAATCGTAGCATTTCTTGCTTGTGTAAACAAAGCCAATCAGCGCCAGTGTGTTCTTGATCATGATTTTCGATGGATGTAGATGGTTGAAAGTTTTTCGTAAGAGTGGCGTGTTCAAAATTTTGTTTGCTTGCTCTCCTTTTTACTCATCCATTAAATACCCCCGCAACTGATTCTCCAGCTGCGTCTGCAAACCCGTCGGGCTGATGATGCGGATGCATGGAATCCATTGACGCACAACGGGCAAAATTTGGTCGGGGTGGGCAATCAGGCCCGAAATGATGAGACCGCCGTCTTCCAGTTCTTTGATGATTTTTTGGCCGCCAATGAGTTTGCGGCGTTGAAAATAACCCGCTGCGGGTTCGGTGACTTTCAGCACCACTTCGGTTTTTTTCTGGTTCAGCCACACGCTGTCCTCTGCGGCCAGCAGGGCGTGTAGGGCGGGGTCTGGTGTGAAGGTGTCTGAGCTGACCAACAGCCGGTCTATTTTGCTAAAGGCATACGATTTGATTTGTCCACGGTCGGTGGCGGCCAAATACCAAACGCCTTCTTGGTGTACCAGTTTGTAGGGTTGTGCGGCTTCTACCCTTTTGGTGCCTTCGGGCTTGGTGTAATCAAAGCTGATGCAGTGGTTTTGCCGAATGGCTTGCTTCAGTTGGTTGAAGGCCAGTTCTTTGCCGTCCATGTCTTCGTAATGGGGGCCGCGAATGAGCAGGGCGCTTTGCAAGCTGGCATCCAGAATGTCTTTCAAAAAGTCGGTGCTCAGGCGGGGGTAGAGGCCCTGCAAGCCTGCCAGCCCCGCAAAGCGCTGCACGTCTTTCAAGCTCAGCATGCCCAGGCGCATGCGGTTGACGCTGTACAGGCCCTCTTTTTTCTCCAGCTCCAGAAAGGCGAAGCGTTCGTTCAGGTCGCGCTGAATGGTGCGCAGGGTGACACCAAAGTGCTGCGCCAAGGCGTGGGGGTCGAGCCTTTCGCCTTCGTTGAGGCGACGCAAAATTTCAGTGAGCCGAAAGGCGATGGTTTCGCTGGGGTCTGTGGCTGGGGGCATGGCGCAGGTTGGTGTGACAGCAAGTGCGGGCGCGGTTGTTATCGTAAATGCGAAGACGGACAAACCATGTCGTTTTGCCCTTGTTTGGGCAGGTAAACAGCCTTTTTTTGGGCTTTTTAGCAAAACTTGACCTGCACGGAGCTTCACCCCTTCGCCAACCGCGCATGGTTGCCCTGCATGGCTTGCTGAACCGTGCGCCGGGTGGTTGCGGACAAGGGCATATCTTTGGCCAAAGCCTTGGTAAACCACCGTCAGGTGTTTCATGCAGCGCCCCCCAAAGGTTTCACGCGGCGCGGCGACGAGGCCCGCTGGCGTGGCCGGGCTTGGGCCAGTGCCTGCTGGCGCATGGCTTCAATAGACCGGGTTTGCGTGACCAGCACCTGCTGCAAATCGCCCAAGGCATTCAGCACTTCGAGCACACGCACAAAGGTGTCCAGCGTGCAGCGGCCTGTTTGCTCCAGGTTGCGCACCGTTTTCTCGGAAACCCCCACCCGCGCCGCCAGTTCGTGGGTAGGCAGGTTCAAGGCCAGCCGCCGTGCCCGCACACGCTGGCCCAGTTCGTTGCACACCTCGTGCGGCAGGGCGATGGAAAAATCAGGCATATTTTTACCGTTTAATGGGTGAAAACGGATTTAGTCGGTAGAAAAATGCCTGTTATTTTAGGTGGGCTAAGGCCGTTTGTGTGGTGCGGTGAATAGCGGTCACAGTCAACATGCACAATCGCACCCCATGCTGATCCATCCTGATATTCACCCCGTTGCCCTCCAGTTGGGGCCGCTGGCCATTCACTGGTATGGCCTGACCTACTTGGTCGCTTTTGGTTTGTTCATGCTGCTGGCCCTGAAGCGGCTGCGCCATGAGCCTTTTGCCTCGGTGCGTGAGCCCAGCCCTTGGGCATCGCGCGATGTGGAGGACATTTTGTTCTTGGGGGTGGCTGGTGTGGTGGCGGGTGGGCGGGTGGGTTACTGCCTGTTTTACAAGCCTGCTTATTACTTGTCGCACCCGCTGGAGATTTTTGCGGTCTGGCAGGGGGGCATGAGTTTTCATGGCGGCATGCTGGGTGTCATGGCGGCCATGGTTTGGTATGCGCACAGCCGCCAGCGGCCGTTTTTGCAGGTGATGGATTTTGTTGCACCCTGCGTGCCCACTGGGCTGGCAGCGGGCCGGGTGGGGAATTTCATCAATGGCGAGCTGTGGGGGCGGGTGGCTGATCCGTCGTTGCCCTGGGCCATGGTGTTCCGGGGCGCGGGTGATGTGCCCCGGCATCCGTCGCAGGTGTATCAATTCTTTTTAGAGGGCTTGCTGCTGTTTGTGCTGCTGTGGCTGTATGCCCGCAAGCCCCGCGCACGCGGTCAGGTGGCGGCGGTGTTTTTGTTCGGCTATGGGGTGTTTCGCTTCACGGCAGAGTATTTCCGCGAGCCCGATGCCCATTTGGGCCTGCTGGCGCTGGGCATGAGCATGGGGCAGTGGCTGTGCGTGCCCATGATTCTGGGTGGGGTGGGTTTGTGGTGGTGGTTTGGGCGGCGTGCTTGAGGCAGGCTGACCGGTGTATTGAATGCGTGAGGCAGTGATGAGTGGTGCGGTTTTGTTGCAGCTTGAGGGGCCGCTGGCCCGTGTGGTGCTGAGCCATCCAGGGCGTTTCAATGCCATGAGCCGGGCCATGTGGCGCGAGCTGCGGGCGGTGTTTTTGTCGTTGCCGCAACAACTTGGCGTGCGCGCCGTGTTGGTCAGTGGGCAGGACGGGCATTTTTGTGCAGGTGGCGACATCAGCGAATACCCCGCTTTTCGGTTTGACGAGGCGGGCTTGCGCGACTTTCATGAAAACGATGTTTGGGGCGGCCTGAGTGCCATGCTGGCCTGCGACTTGCCCGTGTTTGCCCAGATTGAAGGCAACTGCATGGGCGCGGGCGTAGAAATTGCCAGCTGCTGCGACATCCGGCTGGCGGCTGAGGGTGCCCGTTTTGGTGCGCCCATTGCCCGCCTGGGTTTCCCCATGGCCCCGCGTGAGGCTCAGCTGGTGGCGCGTGAACTGGGGCTGGCCACCGCCCGCGAGATGCTGTTAGAAGCCGCCGTGTTTTCTGCCCGCGACATGCAAGCCCGTGGCTTTGTGCAGGCTGTGTGGCCCGACGCTGAACTGGCCGCGCAGTGCCAGCAGCGCGCCCAAGCCGCTGCCCAGCTGGCCCCAGAGGCCGCCCGGCTGAACAAGCAAACCCTGCGCGCCCTGACGGCTGCACCACTGCCCAGCGCACTGCTAGAACAAGCCTATGCCTACGCCAGCCATGCCGAGCACCGCGAGGGCGTGAGCGCTTTCATGGACAAGCGAAAACCCCGCTTTTGAAGCCTCTAGGGCTTGGCCGTTCTTCCTGGTGGTTCTTTCTGATCGTTCTTTTTTTGCCTACCCATGAGTCAGCACAACCTGTACGCCGCCTTGCGCGCTGCTTTCCCTGAAGACCTTGACCGCCTGGCGGTGGAAACCGTGGAGCCTGACGGCAGTGGCCTGCGCTACAGCTGGCGCGACTTGGACAGCCTCAGCGCCCGCATAGCCAATCTGCTGGCTGCTTTGGCGCTGCCTGCGGGCTCAAGGGTGGTGGCGCAAGTTGAAAAATCGGTCGAGGCCATGGCCCTGTACTTGGCGACTTTGCGGGCGGGCTGTGTGTTTGTGCCGCTCAACACCGCCTACCAGAGCGCCGAAATGGCCTACTTCATTGCCAATGCCGAACCGGCGGTGGTGGTGTGCAGCCCCAAAAACTTTGGCTGGGTGTCCAAAATCGCCTTCAACGCGGGCACGGCTTATGTATTCACCTTGGACGACCAGCGCCAGGGCAGTCTGCTGGAGCGTGCCGCTGCGCACAGCGACTTGCATATCTGCGCCCAAAGCCGGGCGGACGACTTGGCCGTCATCATCTACACCAGCGGCACCACAGGCCGCAGCAAGGGGGCGATGCTGAGCCACGGCAACATGCTGAGCAATGCCCAGGTGCTGCAAGGCTACTGGGACTGGCAGGCTGATGATGTGCTCATCCATGCCCTGCCGATTTTTCATGTGCATGGCCTGTTTGTGGCCATTCATGGCGCACTCATCAACGGCAGTGCCATGCTGTGGCTGAACAAATTTGATGCCCGCACCAGCATCAGCCTGTTCCCACGGGCCACCGTGTTCATGGGCGTGCCCACGCTGTATGTGCGCATGCTGGCCGAGCCGGGGTTGACGGTGCAGCAAGCAGCCCACATGCGGCTGTTCATCTCGGGCTCGGCCCCGCTGCTGCTGGAAACCTTTAACGACTGGCAGACCCGCACCGGCCACACCATCTTGGAGCGCTACGGCATGAGCGAGACGGTGATGCTGACATCCAACCCCTGCACCGCCGACCAGCGCTTTAACCAACAGACCGAGCGCCGGGGCGGCACGGTGGGTTTTCCGCTGCCGGGTGTAGGTTTGCGGGTGGTGGACGATGCCGGGGCCGTGCTGCCGGTGGGCGGGGTGGGCAACATCCAGGTGCGTGGCCCCAGCGTGTTCCAAGGTTATTGGCGCATGCCCGAAAAAACCGCCGAAGAATTCACCGCTGACGGGTTTTTCAAGACGGGCGACGTGGGCCGGGTGGACGAACGCGGCTATGTGAGCATCGTGGGCCGCAGCAAAGACCTGATTATTTCGGGTGGCTACAACGTGTACCCGGCAGAGGTCGAAGGCTTCATCAACGAACTGCCCGGCGTGGCTGAGAGCGCGGTGGTGGGTGTGCCGCACCCCGACTTTGGCGAGGTGGGCGTGGCTTTGCTGATTGCCAAGCCCGGCGCGGTGCTGGATACCGATGCGGTGCTGACCACCCTGAAAACCCGGCTGGCCCATTTCAAGGTGCCCAAGCGCTGCTGGGTGGTGGACGAGCTGCCGCGCAATGCCATGGGCAAGGTGCAGAAAAACCTGCTGCGCGAGGCGCACAAGGCCACCTTTGCGGTGGCCTGAGGTCTGGTCAAGCTGGGGTGCAGACCAGGGCCGTTCAGCGCAGCACCAGCACCGGAATGTGCGAATGCGTGAGCACTTGCTGGGTTTCGCTGCCCAGCAGCAGGCGCTGAATGCCCCGGCGGCCATGCGATGCCATGACGATCAGGTCACAGTGGTGGCGCTTGGCGGTGTCGATGATGGCTTCGGCAATCAGATCCGACTTGACCGTGACCGGCTTCACCTTGACCTGACGTAGCTGGCCCGCTGACTGCACGACCAACACCCTGTCCATGGCCTCTTTTTGCCACTGGGCTTCAATGCGTTCGACTTCCGCTTCAACCAAAGCAACGCCACCTTCAAAATAGGTTTGCGGGTACTGCGGGACGGCGGTCATGGCCACCACTTCGGCACCCGTGAGGTCTGCCAAGTTGAGGGCATGATCCACGGCTTGCTGAGAAAGGCTCGATCCGTCCGTAGCCACCAAAATGCATTTGTACATAGAACCCATCCTTGAAATGAAAGTCTGTCCAACAAGACAGTAAAGCGTGTCGCAACGGAGGCTGTCACCAACATGGCAACACAGCGACAAACCACAGCGACGACACCGAGTCTAGGCTACCAAACCACGCACCAGCCCGGTTGACATAAATCAAGCTTATGAAACCTCAATCCCGTTACCCTCGGCCCATGCATGAGGTATCTACCGTGCCCCAGGTAGGGCCACACGCCGCGGCAGCTGGTTCTGGCGCGGGCAGCGCCGTGGCTGACAGCGCGCCACCGGTGCCAGACTGGTTGGGTGAGCACCGTGGGCCGCTGACCGTGACCGACAACTTCGCGGTGCTGGACGACCCGGTGGAGCAGCGCGAATTCACCGAGTTCAGCGATACCGATGGCCAGCCCTGCGCCGAATCGGTGCTGATGGTGCAGGGCATGTACTGCGCTGCCTGTGCAGACACCGTCGAAGGGGCGTTGCAGCACCTGCCCGGCGTTGAGCGTGCCCAGGTGCACGCGGCGACCCGGCGGTTGACTTTGCGCTGGAATCCGGCCCAAACCACACTCTCCAGCCTCGCTCAGGCGGTGGGCCAAACCGGCTACCGGTTGCTGCCCATGCAGCAGGCACTGTCCATCAGCGAGCGTCTGCGCGAAACACGGCAGGCGCTTTGGCGCTTGTTCATTGCGGGTTTTTGCGGCATGCAGGTCATGATGTACGCATGGCCCGCGTATGTGGCAGCCCCTGGTGAGATGCCCGCCGACATTGAGCAGTTGCTGCGCTGGGCCAGCTGGGTGCTCAGCCTGCCGGTGGTGTTTTTTGCCAGTGGCCCCTTCTTCAGCAGCGCTTGGCGCGACCTCAAATGGGGGCGCGTCGGTATGGATACGCCCGTTTCGGTGGGGATTCTGGTCACGTTTCTGGTCAGTTCTGCCGCTACCTTTGACCCGACAGGCCCCTGGGGGGCGGAGGTCTGGTTCGATTCGCTGACCATGTTCGTCTTCTTTTTGTTGGGTGGGCGCTACCTGGAGTTCAAGGCCCGCGACCGCACGGCGGGCGCGCTCGATGCCCTCATGAACCGCTTGCCCGAAGTGTGCGACCGGCAGACAACGGAAGGCGTGTTCGAGTCCGTGTCGCTGCGTCGGCTGGTGGTGGGTGATGTGGTGCGGGTGCAGGCGGGGCAGGCTTTTCCGGGGGATGGCACGGTCTTGAGCGCCAGTGCCACGGTGGATGAAGCCTTGCTGACCGGCGAGTCGCGGCCCATGACCCGAAGTCAGGGCGAGGCGGTGGTGGCCGGCAGTTTCAATTTGGCTGGCCCGGTGTTGATGCGTGTGGACAAGCTCGGGCGCGATACCCGCTTCGCCCAGATCGTCTCGTTGATGGAAAAGGCCTCCACCGAAAAGCCCCGGCTGGCCATTCTGGCGGACCGCATTGCAGCGCCGTTTCTGGTGCTGGTGCTGATGGCCGCTGCCTTGGCCGGGTGGTACTGGTGGCAGATTGACCACACCAAGGCCCTGGCGGTGGCGGTGGCGGTGCTGATCGTCACTTGTCCCTGCGCCTTGTCTTTAGCCACGCCAGCGGCCATGCTCACCTCGGCGGGTGCCTTGGCGCGGCGCGGCATTCTGGTGCGCCGTTTGCAAGCGTTTGAGTCGCTGGCCCATATTCATGCGGTCGTTTTTGACAAAACGGGCACCCTGACCAAAGACCAGTTGGTCGTCTGCGGCTGGCGTACCCGAGGTGGCACCAACCCAGCGCAGGCCTTGCAACTCGCCAGCACGCTGGCCAGTGGCTCCCTGCATCCGGTTTCGCGGGCGGTGGTGGCTGCGGCACAAACCGCTGTTGCGTCTGACGCTGACCCCGCACCGGCGCAAGCGGCCAGCGCTTTCACGCAGATCACCGAAGTGGCTGGGCAAGGCATGCAGGCGCTGCGTCCTGATGGCGGTTGTGTGCGTCTGGGGTCTGCCGCCTTCTGTGCAGCCCCCGTTGTGCCCGATTCGGCGCAGCAGGCCGATGCACCGCAGGTTCATCTGTCAGACGAGCACGGGTGGCTCGCCAGTTTTGATTTGCAAGAAGGTCTGCGCGAAGACGCACAGGCTGCCGTGGCCGCTTTACGCGCAATGGGCGTGAAAACCTGGCTGCTCTCTGGCGACCGTGAAGCGGCGGCGCAGGCGGTGGGTCAGCAGGTGGGCGTTGACCATGTGATTGCTGGGGCCACGCCCGAGCAGAAATTGCAGGAAATCATCGCTTTGCAGGCACAGGGCTTGCGCGTGGCCATGGTGGGCGATGGGCTCAACGACGGCCCCGTGCTGGCCCGCGCCAACACCTCGTTTGCGCTGGGCCATGCAGCACCTTTGGCGCAGGCCCAGTCAGACTTTGTGATTCAGGGCGGGCAGGTGCTTGATGTCGTGCACACCCTGACCCAGGCCCGTGCCACCCTGCGCATCGTGCGCCAGAACTTGGTGTGGGCCGCGCTGTACAACTTGGTGTCGGTGCCGCTGGCCTTGCTGGGTTACATGCCCCCTTGGCTGGCGGGGCTGGGTATGGCGGCCAGTTCTTTTATCGTCATCGGCAACGCCTTGCGGCTGACCCGCAAGCGCATGGCATCCACAGCGGCAGAGCCTGTCGTCGTCACGGCATGACGCACGCAGGTCGGCACGTTCATTGTGTTTTTCAACAAACTGGTTTTTCATCATGGAAATCTTGTACCTCTTGATTCCCGTCTCGCTTGTTTTGGTGTTCTTGGTCATCGGTCTCTTCTGGTGGGCGCTTCAGAAGGGTCAGTTTGACAATATCGAGCGCGAAGGGGAGCGCATTCTCCGAAGCGATTGACATAAGTCAAGGCGCAAGCCGGGGGGCTTGAGGACACTCGCATGCAGTGACATTGAATAGGAGTCCTGTATGTCCGTGATAACAAAGACCAGCCCGTCGGCGGTCTATGACGACAGCGTCGTGCGCTGGTTTGCGATCGCGTCCGTAATTTACGGGGTGGTCGGTTTTCTTGTCGGCGTGATCATTGCCGCCCAGCTGGCTTGGCCTGAGCTGAACATGGGTGTCGAATGGTTCTCGTTCGGGCGACTCAGACCGCTGCACACCAATGCGGTTATTTTTGCTTTTGGCGGCAGTGTGCTGTTTGCCACCAGCTACTACGTTGTCCAGCGGACTTGTCACACGCCCTTGTTCTCCAACAAGCTGGCTTGGTTCACCTTCATTGGGTGGAACGTGGTCATTCTCTCGGCTGTCGTCACCTTGCCCCTGGGGATCACCAGCGGTAAGGAGTACGCCGAACTCGAATGGCCCATTGACATCCTGATTGCCGTCACCTGGGTGGCTTATGCCATCGTGTTCTTTGGCACGGTCGGCATCCGCAAGGTCAAGCACATCTATGTGGCCAACTGGTTTTTTGGCGCTTTCATCATCACGGTGGCTGTGCTGCACATTGTGAACAGTGCCGCTGTGCCGGTCAGCCTGTTCAAGTCCTATTCAGCCTACGCGGGCGTGCAGGATGCCATGGTGCAGTGGTGGTACGGCCACAACGCTGTGGGCTTCTTCCTGACCGCCGCCTTCCTGGGCATGATGTACTACTTCATCCCCAAGCAGGCTGAGCGTCCGGTGTATTCCTACCGCCTGTCCATCGTCCACTTCTGGGCGCTGATCTTCACCTACATGTGGGCGGGTCCTCACCACCTGCACTACACCGCACTGCCAGACTGGACGCAATCGGTGGGCATGGTGTTCTCCCTCATCCTGTTGGCTCCGAGCTGGGGCGGCATGATCAACGGCATCATGACCCTGTCGGGCGCTTGGCACAAACTGCGTGACGACCCTATCCTGCGCTTCTTGATCGTGTCGCTGTCGTTTTACGGCATGTCCACCTTCGAAGGCCCGATGATGTCCATCAAGACCGTCAACGCCTTGAGCCACTACACCGACTGGACCATCGGCCACGTTCACTCCGGCGCGCTGGGCTGGGTGGGTCTGGTGTCCATGGGTTCGCTGTACTACCTGATTCCCCGCCTGTTCGGTCAGAAGAAGATGTACTCGGTGCGCGCCATTGAGCTGCACTTCTGGGTAGCCACCATTGGTATCGTGCTCTACATCGCTGCGATGTGGATTGCCGGTGTGATGCAAGGTCTGATGTGGCGCTCGGTCAACCCCGACGGTAGCCTGACCTACACCTTCGTTGAATCGGTCAAGGCCAGCCATCCCTTCTACGTCATCCGTTTGGTCGGTGGTCTGCTCTACCTGGGCGGTATGTTGGTTATGTTGTGGAACACCATCATGACCGCCACCCAAGGCAAGGCCGTGAACGCCCCGGTCGTCGCCGTCAACCCTGCCCACGCCTGAGGAGAACAACAACATGGCCAGCAATGAAAAAATCTCTGGGCACGCCCGGATTGAAACCAGCAACTTCCTGATGATCGTCCTGATCGTGATGGTCATTGCCGTCGGGGGTTTGGTGGAAATCGTTCCGCTGTTCTTCCAGAAGTCCACCACCCAGCCGATTGAAGGGCTCAAGCCCTACACCGCGCTGCAAATCGCAGGACGTGATGTGTACGTGAAGGAAGGTTGCTACAACTGCCACTCGCAGATGGTGCGCCCCTTCCAAGCCGAAACCTTGCGTTATGGCCCCTACTCGGTGGCTGGCGAGTATGTGTATGACCATCCGTTCCAATGGGGTTCTAAGCGCACAGGGCCTGACCTGCACCGCGTCGGTGGCCGCTACAGCGATGAATGGCATCGCATCCACCTGAACAACCCGCGTGACTTGGTGCCTGAGTCCATCATGCCCGCCTACCCTTGGTTGAACAACAAAACGGTTGATGCCGATGGCTTGCCCAAACGCATGCAAGTGCTGCGCACCCTGGGCGCACCTTACACCGACGAGGAAATCGCTGCCTCGGTTGAAGCCGTCAAAGGCAAAACCGAAATGGAAGCCGTCATTGCCTACCTGCAAGTGCTGGGCACTGCACGCAAATAAGCACAGCACCACAGGACTTCGGTATGGACATCAACAACTTGCGCAGCATTGTCACATTGGTCAGTTTTCTGGTTTTTGTGGGCATCGTGATCTGGGCTTGGTCCAAGTCCAATCAAGCTGACTTTGAGGAAGCTGCCCAGCTTCCCTTCAAAGACGACTGAGCCTGACCTCACCGTTGCATCAACAAGAGAAACATCATGAGCGACTTTATCAACGACTTCTGGCACTACTACGTGGCCGGGCTGACACTCGTCAGCATCATCGCCTGCCTGATCCTGCTCTGGATCAGTGGCACCACCAAGGCGGCTACCCATGCCGACAACACGACCGGTCACGTCTGGGACGGCGATCTGGCCGAGATGAACAACCCATTGCCCAAGTGGTGGGTGTATCTGTTCATCATCACCGTGGTGTTTGCGCTGATCTACGGTTCCCTGTACCCCATGTTTGGCAAGTCACAGGGTGCTCTGGGCTGGTCTTCACACGGGCAGCACGCGGCTGAAGTTCAAAAGGCCCAGGACGCGATTGCCCCCATTTATGCCAAGTTCAACGAGATGAAGCCTGAGCAACTGGCGGGCGATGCCCAAGCCATGGCCATTGGCGAGCGTCTGTTCATGAACTACTGCGCCCAGTGCCACGGTTCAGATGCCCGTGGTGCCAAAGGTTTCCCGAACCTGACGGATGGTGACTGGTTGCACGGTGGCGACCCCGCTGCCATCAAAACCACCATTTCTCAAGGGCGTATGGGTGTCATGCCTCCTATGGCAGCTGCGGTGGGTGGCCCTGAAGAAGTGCGTAACTTGGCCAACTATGTGCTCAGCCTGTCCAACACCCCGCATGACAGTGTGCGCGCTACCCAAGGCAAAAACAGCTTTGGTGCCTGTGCAGCTTGTCACGGCATGGACGGCAAAGGCAACACCGCCATGGGTGCGCCCAACCTGACGGACGGTATCTGGCTGCACGGTTGGGGTGAAGAGGCCGTCATCCGCGCCATCAGCAATGGCTTTACCAACCAGATGCCCAGCCAGGCTGCCTCACTCAATGAAGCACAGATTCATGTGCTCAGCGGTTACGTTTGGGGTCTGTCCAACAAACCTGCCAACTGAGGCCGGTTTGATGGTGGGGGTTCTTCTCTGAGAACCCCCACCACGCCAGCAGTGTGCTTGAAGCCCTGCTGGTGTTTTCAATTCAGAGACCTTGACGCAACAACTGACGCAAAAAGAATTTACGCAAAACCGTTGAAACGCTGTTTTGCGTAAATTCATTTACCGGGTTCATCATGAGTGCCGAAACACCAGACCGCAAGGTCAGCCAAACCATTATTCCCATCGTTCCAGCCAAAGCGGAGGCAGCTGACGAAGAAATGGTTTCTTTGTACGCGTCTCGCCAGAAAATTTATCCCCGCTCGGTCACTGGGGTGTTCTCCAACTGGCGCTGGATCACCGTTTGGATTACCCAGATCGTGTTTTACGGCCTGCCTTGGCTGGAGTGGAATGCCCGGCAAGCTGTCTTGTTTGATCTGGAAGCGCGGCGCTTCTACATCTTCAACCTGGTGCTGTACCCGCAGGACTTCATCTACCTCACGGGTTTGCTGGTTATTTCGGCGCTGTCGCTGTTTTTGTTCACGGCCGTGGCAGGGCGGCTCTGGTGTGGCTATGCCTGTCCGCAGACGGTCTATACCGAGATTTTTCTCTGGATCGAGAAAAAGGTTGAAGGTGACCGATCGGCCCGCATGCGCCTGGATCAGTCCGACTTCTCAGCCCAGAAATTGGGTAAGAAATGGCTCAAGCATGCGTTGTGGATTCTGTTTTCGGTGTGGACAGGTTTTACATTCGTCGGCTACTTCACCCCGATTCGTGAACTCGCCGCCCTGAGCATGGCCGTCTCGCTGGGTCCTTGGCAGACCTTCTGGGTGCTGTTTTACGGTTTTGCCACCTACGGTAACGCAGGCTTCATGCGCGAGCAGGTGTGCAAATACATGTGCCCTTATGCCCGCTTCCAGAGCGCGATGTTCGACAAGGACACCATGATCGTCACCTACGACGAGAAGCGTGGTGAGCCCCGCGGTGCGCGCTCAAAGAAGGCTGATCCCAAGGCGTTGGGTCTGGGTTCGTGTGTGGATTGCAGTCTGTGTGTTCAGGTCTGTCCAACAGGCATTGATATTCGCAAGGGTCTGCAATACGAATGTATTGGCTGCGGGGCTTGTATTGATGTGTGCGACACCGTGATGGACAAAGTCGGTTATCCCCGAGGTTTGGTCAAATATTCGACCCAAAACGGGATTGCCCAAGGGTGGACGACCCAGCAGATGGTTCGTCGCGCTTTCCGGCCCAGGGTGCTGATCTACACCGCCATCCTCTTGGCCATCACCTTGGCGGTCATGGTCAGCCTGTACGTGCGCACGCCTTTGAAGGTTGATGTCATCCGAGATCGCGGTGCGCTGGCTCGCATGGTGGAGCAAGGACGCATTGAAAACGTTTTCCGCTTACAGATCATGAATGCGACCGAATCCACCCAGCGTTACACCTTGTCGGTTACAGGTTTGCCCAACATCATGATTGCGTCAGATACCGAAGTGGAGGTCTTGCCGACCGAGGTTCGTTCTGTGGCTGTGCGCGTGCAGGTGCCACCAGACACCGCCACCAGTGGTTCGCACGCGATTCAGTTTGACATCCAGTCTTCGGGTTCAGACCATTCCCACGTCGCCGAAAAAGCGGTATTTTTGATCCCACGTTGATCTGTCAGGAGAGATATTCATGAGTGCCAGTCTGTCAGCCAAGTCTCAACCGTGGTGGCGTATTCCCCATGTTGTATTGATCCCAGCTCTGCTATTGTGCGGCGTGGTGGCAACCACGACCATGGTTGTCATTTCCTCGATGGATCAAGATCCTGTGCTGGACAAGGAAGTCTATGAGCGTGAACGGCGTGCTGCGCTGGCGCTGCAAGGAGATGAAAAAACCAAGGCTTTGCTGGCGATTCAGCCGGCCAACCAAGGTAGAAACCATGCCGCCACGCCCCTGACACCGGTTGATCGCTAAGGTTGACCATGAAGTCAGCTGCCTGCCTTCTTGGGTCTTGAAAACATCAAACTGTCAGCCCTGTCGTTGCTTGGACGACAGGCATTACCTTCGGTATGGAGTCGCCTCATGTTGATGCAGCGTTTGATGTGGATTGCATGGCCCGCCTTTTTGGTGGCTGCCGTGCTGGAGATGGTGGTGTTTGCGTTGATCGATCCCAGTGAACTGCACTGGTCGGGGCATTCGCTGGCCTTGTCTCGTGAAGCCGTTTACACCCTGTCATTCTTCCTGTTCTGGGGCGCAGCCATGGTCTCTGGTGCGCTAACCACCTTGCTGTCCCTGTCGCCGTTTGAGGTGAACCGCTGCCCGGTGCCAGTGGATGAACGCCCTGCCGACTGCGCCCGACAGGGTTCCTGCTGCTGACACAGGCATCGTCAGACGGCGCTTAGCCGAAGACTCCCAAAGACTCTGCCGCCCAGGCTCAGCGGCAGACCTGCGGATTCACAATCTGCTTGAGCCCGTCGGTGTTCTTGATGTGAACGTAGCGTTGCTTCACTTCGATGATGCCGTCTTCCACAAACTTCGAGAAAGTGCGGCTGACCGTCTCCAGCTTCATGCCGAGGTAGCTGCCGATTTCTTCACGGGTCATGCGCAAAATCAGCTCAGACTGAGAGAACCCTCTGGCGTGCAGCCGCTGAACCAAGTTCAGTAAAAACGCCGCCAGCCGTTCTTCGGCACGCATGCTGCCCAGCAGCAGCATCACCGAATGGTCTCGCACAATTTCCCGGCTCATGATTTTGTGCACATGGTGCTGCAAGGTGGTGAACTCGCGCGAGAGTTGTTCCACCTGGTCAAAAGGCATCACGCACACCTCGGCATCTTCCAGCGCAATGGCGTTGCAAGAGTGGTGGTCGCTGACGATGCCGTCAAGCCCAATGATCTCGCCTGTCATTTGAAAGCCCGTCACCTGATCCCGCCCATCGGCTGTGGTGATGCAAGTTTTAAAGAAACCTGAACGCACGGCATACAGCGAGCTGAACTTGTCGCCTGTGTTGAAGAGGGCAGAGCCGCGCTTGATACGTCGCCGTGTCGAGATGACCGTATCCAGTTTGTTGATCTCCTCGCTGTTGAGTCCCATCGGAAGGCACAACTCACGCAGGTTGCAACTGGAGCAGGCGACTTTGATGCTGTGATGATCCATAAAAATTTCCAGAAATCTGCGCAAGCTTACCGCAACGCCCAAGCAATTCATTCAAAAAATGGGGTAGATGTAGGGGTTTACACTGACTTCAGCATGACACATATTTTTGCTGGCCTTGATGAAGATCAAGGGCTTTCTCCTGGGCTTGCGGCACATTCTGTGCACAGAACTGGAGTACTGTTTGTGAGTCACGCTATATCCAACGAGTTGTTGAAACGATTCGACATTCCTGGGCCTCGTTACACCTCGTATCCGACCGCAGACCGGTTTGTCGAGGCCTTCACCGATCGCGACTACACCCAGGCGCTTGAGCAAAGGCGCGCTGGCTCCATGGCCTTGCCTTTGTCGCTGTACGTGCACATTCCGTTTTGCGAATCGGTGTGCTACTACTGTGCCTGTAACAAAGTCATCAC
This sequence comes from Pseudomonadota bacterium, assembly GCA_041192045.1. Lineage (GTDB taxonomy): Bacteria > Pseudomonadota > Gammaproteobacteria > Burkholderiales > Burkholderiaceae_C > Hydrogenophaga. Next base: position 33,123 of record JBEENR010000007.1, read on the forward strand.
CAAGCACCACGAGCGTGCCGCTGAGTACTTGCGCTATTTGGGGCGCGAGGTCGAGTTGCAGGTGCAGTACTTTGGCCGTGGTCATTCGGTGTCTCAGTTGCACTTTGGCGGCGGAACCCCCACCTTTTTGAGCGATACCGAGCTTGAAGACCTGATGTCGATGATTCGGCGTAACTTCAACTTGGTGCCCGGTGGCGAATACTCGATTGAGGTCGATCCACGTACCGTGACCGACGATCGGCTGCGCACCTTGGCGCGGCTGGGCTTCAACCGCCTGAGCTTTGGCGTGCAGGATTTTGACCCAGCGGTGCAGAAAGCCGTGCACCGCATTCAGCCCCCTGAACAGGTGTTTGCGCTGGTCGAGACGGCGCGCAAGATCGGGTTTGAATCGGTGAATGTGGATCTGATTTACGGTCTGCCGCTGCAAACACCCGAGTCCTTTAACCGAACCCTGGCGCAGGTCAACGCCTTGCGGCCCGACCGCATCGCCTTGTATGCCTACGCCCATCTGCCTGCCCGCTTCAAGCCGCAGCGCCGCATTGTGGCTGCCGAGCTGCCCAGCGGGGGCGACAAGCTGTCCATGCTGTCTGCGTCACTCGACGCACTGATGGATGCCGGGTATGTGTATGTCGGCATGGATCACTTTGCTTTGCCTACCGATGCCCTGGCGGTTGCCAAGCGTCAGGGACGTTTGCACCGCAACTTCCAGGGCTACAGCACCCAGCCCGACTGCGATTTGATCGCGCTGGGCGTGTCAGCCATTGGCCGTATTGGGGCCACCTACAGCCAGAACGCCAAGACCCTGGAGGAGTACTACGACGCGCTGGATCAGGGTCGTCTGCCCATTGTGCGTGGGCTGGCATTGACCCGTGACGACTTGCTGCGTCGCAGCGTGATCATGGCCCTGATGTGTCAGGGGCAGGTGCAGTACGAGTCCATCGAGCTGGGCCACCTGATTGATTTCAAACGCTACTTTGCCCGTGAACTGGAAACGCTGGTTGACTTGGCTGCGCAGGGCTTGGTACGCATTGACGACAGCAGCATCGAAGTCACCGCCACGGGCTGGTTCTTGGTGCGTGCGATTGCCATGGTGTTTGACAAGAATCTGCAAGTCGATCAAGACCGTGCGCGCTTTTCCAAGATCATCTGAGCCTTGGCGAACATGCAAACCTCCGTTGCCGTCACGGCATTGATGATGGGTATCGTCGGTGGCCCACATTGCGTGGCCATGTGTGGCGCTGCGTGCGCGGGCATCAGCCGTGCGGCTGCAGAACGCAGCACGCAGGCGCTGTGGGTATTTCAGCTCAGTCGCATGCTGGGCTACGCCCTGCTGGGGGCTTTTGCTGCGGGGTCTGTGCAAGGGCTGGCTTGGATGGGTGCGCAGACCACGGTGCTGCGACCCGTCTGGACGATGTTCCATGTGGCTGCCTTGTTGCTGGGGGTTGTCTTGGTCTGGCGCGCCCGTCAGCCTGCTTGGATCGAAGATTTTGGCCAGTCGGTCTGGCGCAAAGCACGGCCCTTCATGGCCTCTATGGGCCAACGCGCCCCGTTTGTGCTGGGCGTGGCCTGGGCGTTGATGCCGTGTGGTTTGTTGTACTCGGCCCTGTTGCTGGCCTCGCTGTCAGCCGATGCCATGGACGGCGCACTCATCATGGCCTTGTTTGCGGTGGGCACTTCGCTGTCGCTGACCGCAGGCCCGTGGTTGCTGCTGCGTTTGCGTGGCGCACGTTCAGGGGCTTGGGGCATCCGCCTGGCTGGTGTCGCACTGGCCTTGACCTCGGGTTGGGCCTTGTGGATGGGCATCACCCAGCCCAGCGGCTTGTGGTGCGCCTGAACGGGTGCGACTAAGGTACTGAGCGGCGACCGACCGGCACAGTCGCCAGCAGCAAGCCCAGCAGGGCAATGCCAAAGGCCAGCCATTGCAGGGGGCTCAAGCGCTCGCCCATGAACAGCACACCGACCAGCGCGGCTGTCAGGGGCAGCATGACCGTGAATACCCCGGCCTGAGAGGCTGGGACGGTTTTGAGCCCTGTCATCCACAGCCACACCGTCCACATGCTGGCGGCTAGGCCGTAAAACACCAGCAGTCCCCACATCGGTGTCGAAACCGCGCCAAAGTCAAACGACCAAGCAGCCCACAACCCGAAGGGCGTGACCAGCGCGAACCCCCATAGGTTGATGATGGCCGAGATGCGTCTGGGGCCCAGACCCTGGGTCAGGTGTTTGCCAATGACGACATAAGACGCTTCGCAAACCACCGCCGCAAACACCAGCAGATTGCCCAGCACTGCGCGATGGAGCCCCAACAGGGTGTCTGCGCCGCTGTCTGTTGTGGGGCCAGCTGAGGATTTGTCGAGAGAAAACAGCGCGATGCCCAGTGCCGCACAGGCGATACCCACCATGCTGCGCAGGCTGATGCGTTCGTTCAAAAACATCCAACTGAGCAAGGCAACCACCGCTGGGATGGAGGACATCACCACACCAGCCGCGACGGCACTGGTCATGCTGACCCCGTACAACATGCAGATTGAAAACAGAAAGTTACCCAGGAAAGACTCCAGAAACAGCAAACGCTGGGTTTTGGGAGCCAGTACGGGTTCATTGGCGGGTTTTCGCAGCCATGTCAGCATGGCCAGCCCCCCAATGCCAAAGCGCAGCCAGGCCAGCAAAAACACCGGGAACACCAGCACCAAGGGTTTGGACAGCGCCACATAACTGCCCACCAGGGCCATGCTGAGCGCCAGACTGCCGTAGGCCCACCAACGATTCATGACTGAAACCTTTGAAGCTTGAAAAATTGCAGAGGGCTGGATGATGCCTGAGCCCGGTATGCACAAAACCTGTGCAGCTCCTCCTCACTTTGTAGCGGACAGGCTGCGAGCTTGGTCAGTTTTATCTAGATGGCGTGTGCTTTCTCTATGAGATTTCCACGATAAGAATACTTGTTTTCGTATCGTGGAAATTCGAGAGATTGTTTCGACTCAATTTTTCTCAATATGAGAAAGAATATTTCATATTGAGGAATATACTTAAAAAGTCTTTGATAAATATAGATAAAATATTTGTCTTGTATAAGACATAAGAGCTTTTCAAAGTCTTCTATAAGACTTAAAGTTCATCCATCGGCACTGTCCTTGCAACGGCATCTGCTGACCCTGTTTCATCAACCTCACGGAGTAGTTTCATGTCCCAAACCCTGACCCGCCAGCAACAGATCGAAGCCCTGGAAAAAGACTGGGCCACCAACCCCCGCTGGGCGCTTGTCAAGCGCGGCTACAGCGCGGCTGACGTGGTGCGTCTGCGCGGCAGCCTGCAACCCGAATACACCCTGGCCAAAAACGGTGCTGAAAAGCTGTGGGAAAAAGTGAACGGCGGTGCCAAGAAGGGCTACGTCAACGCTTTCGGCGCCATCACCGCCGGTCAGGCCATGCAGCAAGCCAAAGCTGGCCTCGAAGCCGTGTACCTGTCGGGCTGGCAAGTCGCCGCTGACGGCAACACCTCCGAAACCATGTACCCCGACCAGTCGCTGTATGCCTACGACTCGGTGCCGACCATGGTTCGCCGCATCAACAACACCTTCAAGCGCGCTGACGAAATCCAGTGGAGCCGTGGTATCAACCCCGGTGACGAAGGTTTTGTCGATTACTTCCTGCCCATCGTGGCCGATGCTGAAGCCGGTTTCGGTGGCGTGCTCAACGCCTTCGAACTGATGAAGAACATGATCGCCGCTGGTGCGGCTGGCGTTCACTTTGAAGACCAGCTGGCAGCTGTCAAGAAGTGCGGCCACATGGGCGGCAAGGTGCTGGTGCCCACGCAAGAAGCCATCGAAAAGCTGATTTCTGCCCGCTTCGCTGCCGACGTGATGGGCGTGCCCACCATCGTGCTGGCCCGTACCGACGCTGAAGCCGCCAACCTGCTGACCTCTGACCACGATGCCAACGACAAGCCTTTCCTGACCGGCGAGCGCACGCAAGAAGGTTTCTACCGCGTCAAGAACGGTCTGGAACAAGCCATCAGCCGTGGCGTGGCCTACGCTCCCTATGCCGACCTGGTGTGGTGCGAAACCGGCGTGCCAGACATCGGCTTCGCCCGTGAATTTGCCCAGGCTGTGCACGCCGCCTGCCCCGGCAAGCTGCTGTCGTACAACTGCTCGCCGTCCTTCAACTGGAAGAAAAACCTGTCGGACAGCCAGATCGCTTCCTTCCAAGAAGACCTGTCGGCACTGGGCTACAAGTACCAGTTCATCACCCTGGCCGGTATCCACATCAACTGGTTCAACACCTTCCAGTTCGCCCACGCCTATGCACGCGGCGAAGGCATGAAGCACTACACCAACATGGTGCAAGAGCCCGAATTCGCTGCACGTGACAAGGGTTACACCTTCGTGTCGCACCAGCAAGAAGTGGGTGCAGGCTACTTTGACGATGTGACCACCGTCATCCAAGGCGGCTCCTCCAGCGTGAAAGCCCTGACCGGTTCGACCGAAGAAGAGCAGTTCCACTGATCGACATCAGGCACCCTGTGATGGGGTGATCTGAACAAAAAAACCCGGGTTTGCCCGGGTTTTTTTATGGGAAAATCAACGCGCTTTAACCAGTCAAACACACATGCTCATGAAAAGCCTTGGCGTGATCGCATCACGAACTACGCTGCACACGCCGTGCCACGGTGGCACGGCAGCGTGCGCCCAAGGCTGACCCTGACACAGTTCCCGTCACCAGCAAGCGCGGCCTTTACCGCGCTTTTTTATTGCTTCATTCACCATGCTCCAGATCACCCTTCCCGACGGTTCACAACGCGAATTTCCAGGCCCGGTCACTGTGGCCGAGGTGGCGGCTTCCATTGGCACGGGTCTGGCCAAAGCGGCCCTTGCAGGCAAGATCGGCACGGCAGTGGTAGACACCAGCTACCGCATTGAAACCGACAGTTCGCTGGCCATCATCACCGCCAAAGACCCGGAAGGTCTGGAGATCATTCGCCATTCCACCGCCCACCTGCTGGCCTATGCCGTCAAGGAACTGTTCCCGGAGGCCCAGGTGACGATTGGCCCGGTGATTGAAAACGGCTTTTTCTACGATTTTTCTTACAAGCGCCCTTTCACCCCTGAAGACTTGCAGGCGATTGAAAAGCGCATGCAGGAACTCGCGGCCAAAGATGAGCCGGTGTTGCGCCGGGTGCTGCCGCGTGACGAGGCGGTGGCCTATTTCAAAAGCCTGGGCGAACACTACAAGGCCGAGATCATTGCCAGCATCCCCGTGAATGAAGATGTTTCGCTGTACCGGGAAGGCGGTTTTGAAGACCTCTGTCGAGGCCCTCATGTGCCCAGCACCGGCAAACTGAAGTTCTTTAAGTTGATGAAAGTGGCTGGTGCCTACTGGCGTGGTGACCACCGCAATGAAATGCTCCAGCGCATTTACGGCACGGCCTGGGCCAGCAAAGACGAATTGCAGCGCTACTTGACCCTGCTGGAAGAGGCTGAAAAGCGTGACCACCGAAAGCTGGGCCGCGAGCTGGATTTGTTTCACATTGACGAACATTCGCCCGGCACCGTGTTCTGGCACCCCAAGGGCTGGACGCTGTGGCAAGAGGTGGAACAGTACATGCGCCGCGTGTACCGCGACAACGGCTACCAAGAGGTCAAGGGCCCGCAGATTTTGGATCAGGGCCTGTGGGAGAAAACCGGGCACTGGGATAAGTACCGCGAAAACATGTTCGTCACCGAGTCGGAAAAGCGCGACTACGCCCTCAAGCCCATGAACTGTCCGGGGCACATCATCATCTTCAAGCAAGGTATCAAAAGCTACCGCGATCTGCCGCTGCGCTTTGGTGAGTTTGGTCAGTGCCACCGCAACGAACCCTCGGGGGGGTTGCACGGCATCATGCGGGTTCGCGCTTTCACGCAGGACGACGGCCATATTTTCTGTACCGAAGACCAGATTCAGTCCGAAGTGGTGGCCTTCACCACCTTGCTGCAGAAGGTGTATCGGGATTTTGGCTTTACCGACATCATTTACAAGCTTTCTACCCGGCCCGAAAAACGCATTGGCTCTGAAGAAAGCTGGGATCGGGCTGAGGCGGCGCTGGCCAACGGCTTGAAGGCTTCGGGTTGCGCATTTGAATACTTGCCGGGCGAGGGCGCGTTTTATGGGCCGAAGATTGAGTACACCCTGAAAGACGCACTGGGCCGCCCCTGGCAATGTGGCACGATCCAAGTAGACCCCAACCTGCCCGAGCGCCTAGATGCCGAATTTGTGGGCGAAGACGGCGCACGCCACCGGCCCATCATGCTGCACCGTGCGATTGTGGGCAGTCTGGAGCGCTTCATCGGCATCCTGATTGAGCAGCATGCTGGCGCTTTGCCGTTGTGGCTGGCACCGGTTCAAGTGGCGGTGCTCAACATCACCGACGCACAGGCTGACTGCTGCCGCGATATCGCAAAATCCTTGCAGGGCAAGGGACTGCGGGTGGTGACTGACCTGAGAAACGAAAAAATCACGTATAAAATACGGGAGTTTGCTTTGCAGAAGCTGCCTTATATTTTGGTTGTGGGCGACAAGGAAAAGGCAGCAGGCACCGTGGCAGTCCGTGCCAGAGGAAACAAAGACTTGGGCATCATGTCCTTGCAAGACTTCTCGGATCTCGTGGCAGCCGACGTTGCCAATAAGCGCTGATCACCGGCACAAGCTTCGCAGAGCAGACATTTCGTCTATCAGCCCGCGTAAAGGAACTTACCATAGCTACCAATTTTCGTGACCGCCGTCAACGCGATGAGCGCGCACACAGACTGAACCGAGAAATCATGGCCCCCGAGGTGCGTCTCAACGGGCCTGAAAATGAATCATTGGGCATTGTCAGCTTGCAAGAAGCGCTGCGCATGGCCGGTGAGCTGGATGTGGACTTGGTTGAAATTGCAGCCACGGCCACACCACCGGTTTGTCGCTTGATGGACTACGGCAAATTCAAGTACCAGGAACAGAAAAAAGCTGCCGAAGCCAAAGCCAAGCAGACGGTCATTGAAATCAAGGAAGTTAAATTCCGTCCTGGTACCGACGATGGTGACTACAACATCAAGTTGCGCAATATCCGGCGCTTTCTGGATGATGGTGACAAGTGCAAGATCACCTTGCGTTTCCGTGGTCGCGAGATCACGCACCAAGAGCTGGGTTTGGCGCTTTTGAACCGCATTCGCGATGATTTGGCCGACTCGATTGTGATCGAGCAGTTCCCGAAGCTCGAAGGACGGCAGATGATCATGATGATTGCGCCCGGACGCAAAAAACCTGGGGGCAAAGGGACTGAAACAGCTGCTAACCCTGCGGGTCAGGTGGCTGCTGGTTGATGGCTGACGGGGTGGAGTGAACAACATTCGAGGTTGAGTCAGCAGGTGTATGCCTGCTGACTTGGCGGCGGCGACCGATGGGTTGTACGTCCAATGAAAGGCTGAGAGGCTTTTCATCAAAAGTGGCTCGGGGCCAGCAAGTCTGCGGAAGGTTCGCAGCGCCTCACGAGCACAATGCAGAAGGAGCATGTCAATGCCCAAAATGAAAACCAAGAGCAGCGCGAAAAAGCGTTTTCGCGTTCGTCCCGGTGGTACCGTCAAGCGCGGTCAAGCCTTCAAACGTCACATCTTGACCAAGAAGACCACCAAGAACAAGCGCCACCTGCGTGGTGCGGTGACTGTTCATGAGACCAACATGGGTCACATGGCACAGATGCTGCCCGGCATGGGTATTTGATCAACGACGAACAAGGAGTAACTCATGCCTCGCGTCAAACGTGGTGTCACGGCTCGCGCCCGACACAAAAAAGTACTGGCTCTGGCCAAAGGTTTCCGTGGCCGTCGCGGTAATGTCTTCCGCATCGCCAAACAGGCGGTGATGAAGGCTGGGCAATATGCCTACCGGGATCGTCGCACCAAGAAACGTGTCTTCCGTCAGCTCTGGATCGCGCGTATCAACGCCGGTGCCCGTGCTTGCGGACTGACTTACAGCCAGTTTGCCAATGGTCTGAAAAAAGCCTGCATCGAGATCGACCGCAAGGTTCTGGCCGATTTGGCTGTGAACGATCCAGCTGCCTTTGGCAGCATCGTGGAACAAGTCAAAGCCAAGCTGGCCGCTTGATTCACGGTGACCGTCGCACCGGCCTTTTGGGGGCGGGTTGCAGCGGTCTCATCGCTCAAAGGGGTTGAGGCTGGTTGAGGAGGTGACTCCTCGCAGCACTCATCCCCTTTTTTGTTTGGCAACGCAATAAGCACACACATGAACGAGTTGGATGCCTTGGTTGAGAGCGCCTGCGCCGCCTTTGCGCAAGCCCACACGCCGACCGATTTGGAAAACGCCAAGGCCCAGTTTCTGGGCAAATCGGGCCGGATTACCGAACTGATGAAGGGTTTGGCCGCCCTGCCGGTGAACGAGAAAAAAAGCCGTGGTGCTGCGATCAACCAGGCCAAACAGGCTATTGAAGCGGCACTGGCTGCCCAACGCCAAGCGCTGGCCGATGCCGAGCTGGCCTTGCAGTTGAAAGCCGAGGCGCTGGACGTGACCCTGCCGGGTCGCCAGCGTGGGGCAGGGGGCTTGCACCCGGTCAGCCTGACGCTTGAGCGTATTGAGGCGATTTTTGCTTCCATGGGCTTTGAAGTGGCTGAAGGCCCCGAAATCGAATCCGACTGGTTCAACTTCACGGCCCTGAACACACCCGAAGACCATCCGGCCCGCTCCATGCACGACACCTTCTATGTTGAAGGCGGCAGCGAACGCGCGCCCAACCTGCTGCGCACCCACACCAGCCCGATGCAGATCCGCCACGCGGTGCAGCATGTCAAGCGGCACCGCGCCGCCCTGGATGCTGGGCAGGGCATGCCCGAAATTCGCGTCATCGCACCGGGGCGTACCTACCGGGTGGACAGTGATGCCACCCATTCGCCCATGTTCCACCAGTGCGAAGGGCTCTGGATTGGTGAAAACGTGAGCTTCAAGGACCTGAAATACGTATTCACGGATTTTTGCCGTACCTTCTTTGAATCCGAAGACCTGGTGCTGCGTTTTCGCCCCAGCTTCTTTCCCTTCACCGAGCCCAGTGCCGAGATTGACATTCAATTTCAAAGCGGCCCGCTGGCTGGACGCTGGCTCGAAGTCGCGGGCTCCGGTCAGGTGCACCCGAATGTGGTGCGCAACATGGGTCTGGATCCGGAGCGCTACATCGGCTTTGCCTTTGGTATGGGCCCCGACCGCCTGACCATGTTGCGTTATGGTGTGAACGACCTGCGGTTGTTTTTTGACGGCGATATCCGCTTCTTGTCCCAGTTCCGCTGAACTTGGGTGATGGGCTCCCTGGGGAGCCTGATGCTTTTTTGTCCAGGTTTGTGTGCCTGGATCAAGACCGAGTTTCTTGCGATTTGTCGAGAGTTTTTCATGCAATTCCCCGAATCCTGGCTGCGTGCCTTTTGCAACCCCAAGCTCAACAGCCAGCAACTGGCAGACACCTTGACCATGGCCGGTCTGGAGGTGGAAGCGCTGGAGCCTGTGGCCCCGCCTTTTACCGGTGTGCTGGTCGGGCGCATTGTGGAAGCGGTGCAGCACCCGAACGCCGACCGTCTGCGCGTGTGCCAGGTGGATGTGGGGCAGCCGCAACTGCTGAACATTGTGTGCGGCGCACCCAATGCACGGCCCGGCATTCTGGTGCCCTGTGCCACGGTGGGCGCGGTGTTGCCGCCGGGGGATGATGGCAAGCCCTTTCACATCCGTCTGGGCAAGCTGCGCGGGGTTGAGAGCCAGGGCATGCTGTGCTCGGCCAGCGAACTGAAGTTGTCCGACGAACAGGGCGGTTTGCTGGAATTGCCTGCCGATGCTGTGCCAGGGCGCGGTATCCGCGAGCAACTGCTGCTCGACGATACCCTGTTCACCCTGAAACTCACGCCCAACTTGGCCCATTGCCTGAGCGTTTACGGCATTGCCCGCGAAGTCTCGGCACTGACCGGCGCGCCCTTGGTACAGCCCGAGTTCGTGCCTGCGCCCGTCAGTCTGTCCGACCGCTTGCCCGTGGTGGTACAGGCCCCTGACTTGTGTGGCCGTTTCACCGGGCGCATTGTTCGCGGCGTGAACATCCGGGCTACCACGCCGGCCTGGATGGTGGAGCGCTTGGCACGCTGTGGTCAGCGCAGTGTGTCTCCACTGGTGGACATTTCTAACTATGTGATGTTTGAGCTGGGCCGTCCGTCACATATTTTTGATCTGGACAAAATACACGGCGGCTTGCAGGTGCGCTGGGGCCGTGCGGGTGAGCAGCTCAAGCTGCTCAATGGCAACACCGTCACGGTCGATGAGCAGGTGGGCGTGATTGCCGACGACCAGTCGGTAGAGTCGCTGGCAGGCATCATGGGTGGCGATGCCACCGCCGTCTCCGACGAGACGCAGAACATCTTCATTGAAGCGGCCTTCTGGTGGCCCAAGGCGATTGCCGGACGTTCACGCCGGTTCAATTTTTCGACCGATGCCGGACACCGTTTTGAGCGTGGTGTCGATCCGTCCACCACCGTGGAGCATGTCGAGCGCATCACCCAGCTGGTGCTGGCCATCTGTGGCGGTCAAGCTGCGGTGCTGGACGACCAAGTGCTGAATGTGCCGCAGCCACAGCCCGTCAGGCTGCGCGTGCCGCGTGCTGCCAAGGTGATTGGCATGCCGCTGACGACTGCGCAATGCGCCGATGCGCTGACCCGCCTGGGGCTGGCTGTGACGGTGAACGAGGCTGTGCCCGAGGGCGAGCTGTCGGTGCTGCCCCCAGCGCACCGCTTTGATGTGCAGATTGAAGAAGACCTGATTGAAGAAGTGGCCCGCGTCATGGGCTATGACCACTTGCCCGACACGCCGCCGCAGGCCCCCATCACAGCCCGTATTCGTCCGGAATCGCGGCGCGCACCGTTTGCCTTGCGCCGCCAACTGGCCCAGCTGGGTTACCAAGAAACCATCAATTTCAGCTTCGTGGAAGAGCGCTGGGAGCGGGAGCTGGCGGGTAACACCGACCCCATCCGCCTGCTCAACCCCATTGCCAGCCAGATGAGCGTGATGCGCTCGTCGCTGCTGGGCAGTCTGCTGGCGGTGTTGCGCTTCAACCTAGACCGCCGTGCCAGCCGGGTGCGTCTGTTCGAGCTGGGCCGTGTCTTTCGCAAGAACCCCGAGGTGACGGACAGCGACACCACCGTGGCAGGTTTTGACCAGCCCGTGCGGGTGGCCGGTCTGTGCTGTGGCCCGGTTGATGCCTTGCAGTGGGGTGTGCCCGAGCGTGCCGCCGACTTCTTTGATGTCAAGGGCGATGTGCAGGCCCTGCTGGCACCTCGGCAGGCGCAGTTCCGTCCGGCAGAGCATCAGGCCCTGCACCCAGGGCGCGCAGCCAGCGTCTGGCTGGGTGAGCAATGCATTGGGCATGTGGGCGAGCTGCACCCCAAGTGGCGGCAGGCTTACGGTTTTACCCAGGCACCGGTGCTGTTTGAGCTGGACTTGAATGCGGTGCTCGACAAACCCGTGCCCCAGTTCCAGGCCGTGAGTCGCTTCCAGCGGGTCGAGCGCGATCTGGCCGTGGTGGTGCACGAATCGGTTACCCACGATGCTGTGGTGAACGCCGTCCGTGAATCGGTGGCCGACAGCACAGCCTGCTTGCGTGATGTGGTCTTGTTTGACCTCTACCGTCCGAAAAAGCAAGGGCAGGGTGAGTCGGGGGGCTTGGCTGCTGACGAAAAAAGCTTGGCCGTGCGGCTGCTGCTAGGCCGCGATGATGCCACCTTGACCGAAGAGGTCATTGATCAAACGGTGCAGACCGTGGTGCAAGCCCTGGCCCAGCGGGTAGCAGCGCGGCTGCGTGCCTAAACAACGTTAAACAACGGGGAGCATTGCATGATGTCTGACATCGACAGCCAAGATACCCAGGCCCTGACCAAAGCCCAGTTGGCAGACTTGCTGTTTGACCAAATTGGTCTGAACAAGCGGGAATCCAAAGACTTGGTCGATGCCTTTTTTGATCTGGTGACGAGCAGCTTGGTCGAAGGCACAGATGTGAAAATTTCGGGCTTTGGCAACTTCCAGATCCGAACCAAGGCCCCCCGGCCAGGCCGCAACCCCCGCACCGGCGAGCCGGTCGCCATTCAGTCGCGCCGGGTGGTCACGTTTCATGCCAGCCCCAAATTGAAGGAGCAGGTGCAGGCGGTGGTGGACAACGCCCCTGCCGACAGCCCTGCGGACGATCACTGAATCTGGATTTCAGTACCGTCCCAATGTGCCAGCGGGTTTGGGGCAGCCCAGCGCTGCGGAGATGTCGGCAGCGGTCTGACGCAATTTAGCGGCCCAGCTCTCGTCAATGCGGTCAGCTGGCGCTGAGATGGACAGTCCTGCCACCAGCTTGCACTGGTCGTCGTAAATGCCCGCGGCCATGCAGCGCACACCCAGCTCCAGTTCTTCGTTGTCGCGGGCCAGACCGGCTTGGCGGCATTGCTGCAATTCGCGCTCCAGGTGGCTCAGCTGTGTCAGGCTGTTGCGGGTGTTGCCTACCAGCCCGGTACGGGTGGCATAGGCACGTACCCGCTGGGGGTCGTCGGCGGCCAGAAACAACTTACCCACCGAAGTCAGGTGCAAAGGTGCCCGCCCGCCAATGGCGCGCACCACCTGCATGCCCGAGCGTTCGCTGTAAGCCCGTTCCACATACACAATTTCGTCGCCTTGGCGCACGCTGAGGTTGACGGGTTGGTGAATCTGTTTGTGCAACTCGCGCATCGGGGCCAGGGCGGCTTCGCGCACGCTCAGGCGGGCTTTGACCAAGTTGCCCAGCTCCAGCAGGCGCATACCCAGCCGGTAACTGCCGGCTTCGGGGCGATCGACAAAGCGGCCAATGGTCAGGTCGTTCAAGATGCGGTGAGCGGTTGAGGGATGAAGGCCGGTTTTTTCGCTGATTTCTTTGAGCGATACCGGTTCTTCTCGGGAGGCCAGCACTTCCAGCAGAACGAACATGCGTTCAATGACTTGGACAGTGGGGGCAGTGGGCAGTTGGTCGGATCGTTTCGTCATAGGCTGGATGGAAGCCTGAAATTTTACAAGATGAAATTCAATTCACGGCCAGCCACTGTCCCTCAGACAACAACTCGTAAGGGCGAAAGCGCGTTTTGTAGTTCATCTTGGGGCTTTCGGCGATCCAGTAGCCCAAGTACACATAAGACAGGTGCAGCTGCCGCGCTTGCTCGATTTGCCACAGCACGTTGTAAGTGCCGTAGCTGGCCCGGTCGTCGGGCTCGTAAAAGGTGTAAACCGCCGACAGGCCGTCGTTGAGCACATCAATGATCGAGACCATTTTCAGGCGACCTGGTGTGCCCTGCGGGCCGGGTTCACAAAACTCAACCAGACGCGAATTGACCCGGCTTTGCAGCAGAAATTGGGTGTACTGCTCAATGCTGTCTTGGTCCATACCACCCCCGGCATGGCGGCTTTGTTGGTAACGCAGGTACAACTGGTAATGCTCAGGCACGAAGCCCAGTTTCAAGACCCGCGCTTGCAGCTGGCCGTGTTGCTGCTGGCTGCGGCGCTGGCTGCGGCTGGGCTGGAAGCGGTTGACCGGTACCCGCAGGGGCACACAGGCTTGGCAGTGGTCGCAATAGGGGCGGTAGGTGAACAAACCGCTGCGCCGGAAACCCAAGTTGACGAGTTCGGAGTAGGCACCGTTGTGAATCAGGTGGCTGGGTGTGGCTACCTGAGAGCGTGCCCGCTGCTGCGGCAGGTAGCTGCACGGATAAGGCGCTGTGGCGTAAAACTGCAATGCCTGGAGCGGGAGTTCTTTGGGGTACGTCACGGGTGTGCGTGGGGGGTTGAACAGGCCAGGTTGTCCAGCAGACTCCAGTCGTCGGCCTGAAACTGCCACGGTGCTGCTGGGCGGTGCACCGTATTGTGCAGGTGTTGCGAAAACACCGCACGTGCCATGAGTTGTCCACCCAGTGAGGCCAGATGGGCGGTGTCTTGCTGGCAATCGATCAGCTCAATCTGCTGTGCCCGGCAGTAGGCAACCAGTGCAGCCAGGGCGATCTTGGAGGCATTGCTTTGGTGGCTGAACATGGATTCGCCAAACACCATGGCCCCGCGTTGCACCGCGTACAACCCACCCGCGAGTTCGCCGTCGATCCAGGTTTCTACGCTGTGCGCCACACCGGCGCGGTGCAATCGCTCATAGGCCTGCACCATGGCTGGCACGATCCAGGTGCCGCTTTGTCCGTTGCGTGGTGTCTGCGCGCAAGCGCGGATCACACGGCCAAAGTCGTGGTCAAACCGCACCTCCAAGCGTTCGGCGCGTAGCAGGCTTTGCAGCGTTTTGCGCAAGGATCGGTGCAGCTTGAAGGCCTGCGGGCGCAGCACCATGCGGGGGTCGGTGCTCCACCAAAGAATGGGCTGACCCTCACTGAACCAAGGAAAAATGCCCTGTGAATAGGCCGATGTCAGGGTGTCCACGTCCAGCGCGCCACCCGCTGCCAGCAAACCCGGAGCCGGGTCGTGTGGCCCCCAGGCTTGTTCGACCGGCGGAAACGGGTCGCCGGGTTCCAACCAAGGCAGTGGCAGCGTCATGCGTGTGGTGGTTGACGAAACCCGGGCCAGATGTGCCGCAGTGACAAAGCCAGCACAATGCCCACCAAATCGGCCAGCCAGTCGTGCACTTCGGCAAAGCGCCAGCCTGTGAACCACTGTGCCACCTCAATAGCCGCACCAAAAACCAGAAAAACCGGTAACAGTGTTTGCCACCGGCTGTGTGGGTAGGCCCAGCAGGCCAGCACGGTCAGACCGAAAAAGGCCAGAGCATGCTGCGCCTTGTCCCAGAAACTGAAGGCTTGTGGCACCAGTGGCACGGGGATGAGCGACAGCACCACCACCGCCAACAGGGCGCTCCAGAACAGCAGTTTTTTTGCGGTTGTCATCATTGACACGTTTCAAGCTTGTGTTGCCGTGGCAGCTTCTAGGGTTTCGCTGAGTTCGAGCCAGTGCAGCTCCAGCGACTCGGTTTCCTCGTTCACCGCCTTCAACCGCCGACCAGCTTCGGCCAAATCCAGCGGGTTTTGTGACTCGCTCAGGGTGGCTTCGAGGCGGTTTTTCTCATTGGCCAGTGTGGCCATGCGCCGCTCGGTCTGTTCCAGCGCTTTTTTGAGGGGCTTGGTTTTTTCAGCCAGTTGCTGGCGGCGTGCGGCATCTTGTTTGCGCTGTTCGGGGCTGCGTGTGCTGTTGGGCGCAGTCTGGGCGGGGACGGGGTTGCCGCTTTCGCGGCCAGCGTCACGAGCAGCCACGGTGCTGGCGGTGGCCGCAGGGGTGGCGGTTTCGCGCTGAGCCTGCCGCTGCGTTTCGCGGGATTGTTTGGCCATGTCCAGCAAATAGCGCTGGTAGTCGTCCAAGTCGCCATCAAAGGGCTCAATGCCGCCGCGTGACACCAGCCAGAACTCGTCGCACACAGCGCGCAGCAAAGCGCGGTCGTGGCTGACCAGCATGACCGTGCCTTCGAATTCGTTCAAAGCCACGCTCAGCGCTTCGCGGGTGGCCAAGTCCAGGTGGTTGGTGGGTTCGTCCAGCAGCAGCAAATTGGGCCGCTGCCACACGATCATGCACAGCACCAGCCGCGCTTTTTCGCCACCGCTCATGCTGCCCACGGCCTGTTTGACTTGGTCGCCGCTGAAGTTGAAGCTGCCCAAAAAGCTGCGCAGGTCTTGTTCGCGGGTGGCTTGCCCGCTCAGTCGGCCTTGGGCGGTGCAGTCGCGCACCAGCCGGATCATGTGTTCCAGCGGCGTGTCTGCGGGGCGCAGCACGTCCAGCTCTTGCTGGGCAAAGTAGCCAATGTTCAGGCCCTTGCCTTCCGTGATTTGGCCCTCTAGGGCAACCAGATCGCGGGCAATGGTTTTCACCACGGTGGATTTGCCCTGTCCGTTGGCCCCCAAGATGCCAATGCGCTGTCCGGCCAACACCGATTTGTTCACCTGCCGCACGATGACCGTGCCCGGCTCGCCCGGCTCTGCGGCGGGGTAGCCAAAGCTGACCTGGTGCAGCGCCAGCATGGGGTTGGGCAGGTTCTGCGGCTCGCTGAAGGCAAACGAGAAATCGGCCTCGGCCAGCACGGGGCCAATTTTTTCCATGCGCTCCAGCGCTTTGACCCGGCTCTGCGCCTGTTTGGCTTTGCTGGCTTTGGCCTTGAAGCGGTCAATGAACTTTTGCAGGTGCGCCATCTTGTCCTGCTGGCGGGCGTAGGCGGTGGCTTGCAAGGCCATTTGTTCGGCCCGCATGTCTTCAAAGCGGCTGTAGTTGCCGCCGTAGCGGGTCAGCTGGGCGCGCTCAATGTGCAAGG
This sequence comes from Pseudomonadota bacterium, assembly GCA_041192045.1. Classification (GTDB taxonomy): domain Bacteria; phylum Pseudomonadota; class Gammaproteobacteria; order Burkholderiales; family Burkholderiaceae_C; genus Hydrogenophaga. The sequence continues at coordinate 49,467 of JBEENR010000007.1, forward strand.
TGACGTTGGTCACGGCATCCAAAAACTCGCGGTCGTGGCTGATGACCAGCAGCGTGCCTTCGTAGCGTTTCAACCAGGCTTCCAGCCAGACCAGGGCATCCAAGTCCAGGTGGTTGGTGGGTTCGTCCAGCAGCAGCAGTTCGCTGGGGCACATCAGGGCGCGGGCCAGTTGCAGCCGCATGCGCCAGCCGCCCGAAAAGCTGTTGACCGGGCGCTCCAGCTCGTCGCTGCGAAAGCCCAAACCCAGAATCAGGGCCTGCGCCCGTGCAGCGGCATCGTGGGCACCGGCATCGTGCAGGGCCATGTAGGCATGGGCCATGCGCTCGCCGTCGCCGCTGTCTTCTGCGGCAGCCACCTCGGCCTGCGCGGCCAGCAGCGTCACGTCACCTTCCATGACGAACTGGGTGGCGGGCATGTCGGTCTCGGGCATGTCTTGCGCCACTTGGGCCATGCGCCACTGCGTGGGCACCGAAAAGTCGCCCAAGTCTTCATGCAAGCTGCCATTGAGCAGGCCAAACAGGCTGGATTTGCCCGCCCCGTTGCGCCCCACCAAGCCCACTTTTTCGCCAGGGTTCAGGGTGCAAGAGGCACCGTCCAGCAAGACCTTGGTGCCCCGGCGCAGCACAATGTTTTTCAGGATGATCATGCGCGGCCCCCTGGCATGGCTGCTGTGCGCAGCGCCTCGGCAGTCAGCAGCAGCACCTGGTCGTCGCCCGCGCTGGTGCTCAGCCAGACCACTGGCAGGTGCGGAAAGGCCGCTTCAAAATGCGCACGCTCATGGCCAATTTCCAGCACCAGCACGCCTTGCGGGTGCAGCCGTGTCGGCAGGTCGCGCAGCAGCTGGCGCACAAAGTCCATGCCGTCCGCCCCACCGTCCAGCGCCAGGGCGGGTTCGGCGCGGTATTCGGCGGGCAGGGCTTGCATGCTCTGGGTGTTGACATAAGGCGGGTTGCACAGCACCAAGTCCCAGGGGCCGGGGCAGGCGCTCAGGCCGTCGGACTCCAGCAGGGCAATGCGCTCCTGCAAGCCATGCTGCGCCACATTGATCTGGGCCACAGCCAGCGCGTCGGGGGAAATGTCGGCCCCGGTGACGGCCACATCGGGCCAAGCCATGGCGGCCAGCACAGCCAAGCTGCCGTTGCCGGTACACAGGTCTAGCACCTGCTGGGTGTCTGCATTCAGCCAGGGGTCGATGCTACCGTCGGCCAGCAGCTCGGCAATGAAGCTGCGCGGCACGATGGCGCGCTCGTCCACATAAAACGGCACGCCTTGCAGCCAGGCTTGCCGGGTCAGGTAGGCGGCGGGCTGGCGGCTGTCTATGCGGCGCTGGATCAGCGCCTGCACCGCACGGTGTTGCTCGGCCGTGATGGTTTGGGCGGCCAGCGCGTCCAAGTCGCTGTCCAGCGGCAGGCCCAGCTGCCACAGCAGCAGCCAGGCGGCTTCGTCGTGGGCGTTGGTGGTGCCGTGGCCATAGGCCAGTTCGGCGGCTTCTAGGCGGGCACTGGCCTCGGCCAGCATGTCTTGCAGGGTCAGGGAAATCAAGGGCAATCCGATGGGTTCAGGTGGCGGGCCAGCCATGCTGGGCCCGCGCAGGAAGAGCGGCGCGTCAGGCGGGCTGCGGGGCCGACTGCGCCAGCAGCGCCAGCGTGCGGCGGTAGATGTTTTTCAGGGGCTCCATGTCGGCCAAGGCCACGCATTCATCCAGCTTGTGGATGGTGGCATTGGGCGGGCCCAGCTCCAACACCTGCGGGCAGACTTGGGCAATGAAGCGCCCGTCGCTGGTGCCGCCGGTGGTGGATAGCTGGGTGTCTAGGCCGGTTTCTTCGTGGATGGCGCGGCGCACCGCCTCCACCAGCGTGCCCGGTGGGGTCAGGAAGGGCAGGCCGCCCAACGTCCAGGTCAGGTCAAAGTCGGTGCCCATCTGCAAGCCGTGCCGCGCCAGCGTGGCACTGAAGCGCTGTTGCAGGCTTTCGGCGCTGGATTCGGTGCAAAAGCGAAAGTTGAAGTCCACCACCACGGTGCCCGGAATCACATTGCTGGCCCCGGTGCCGCCGTGGATGTTGCTGACCTGCCAGCTGGTGGGCGGAAAGAAGGCATTGCCCGCATCCCAGACCGTGGTCGTCAATTCGGCCAGCGCGGGGGCCAGCAGGTGGATGGGGTTGCGCGCCAAGTGGGGGTAGGCAATATGGCCCTGAATGCCTTTGACAGTGAGCTTGCCACTCAGGGTGCCGCGCCGCCCGTTCTTGATCATGTCGCCGGTGCGCTCGACCGAGGTGGGCTCGCCCACAATGCACCAGTCCATGCGCTCGCCCCGGCGTTGCAGTTCACGGCACACCACCACCGTGCCGTCCAGGGCCGGGCCTTCTTCGTCGCTGGTCAGCAAAAAGCTAATGTCAATGGCGGGCTGGGGCTGCTCGGCCAAAAATTCCTCGCAAGCCACCACCATGGCCGCCAGCGAGGTTTTCATGTCGCTCGCGCCCCGGCCAAACAGCTTGCCGTCGCGGTGGGTGGGTACAAAGGGGTCGCTGGTCCAGGCGCTCAAGGGGCCGGTGGGCACCACGTCGGTGTGGCCGGCAAACACCAGCGTGGGTTGCTGGCCACGCCCTAAGCGCGCCCACAGGTTGGTCACGCGGAAGTCGGGCGGGCCGCTCTCTAAGGTTTCGCAGACAAAGCCCAGGGCGGAGAGCCGCTGTGCGATCAGGGCCTGACAGCCCTCATCACGCGGCGTGACCGATGGGCGGCTCAGCAGTTCTTCGGTCAGGCGCAGGGTGGCATTCATGGTGTCAATCGGGGGCAGGATCAAAACTTCACGTCCAACGAGAACTCGGTGAAGGTGGCTTCGTCGGTCTTGTCTTCTTCGGTCTGTGCCTCGGCAGCGTTGGCCGATGCGGGTTTGACCTCGTTTTGCAGCCGCCACATCAGGTTGTTGGGCGAATCGGCATAGGCCAGCCCTTCTTTGCGCGAGACCGTGCCTTCTTGAATCAGGCGGGCAAGGTCTTGCTCGAAGCTCTGTGAGCCCGGAGCCAGCGACTTTTCCATGGCATCGCGAATGCCCGAAAAGTCCGCCTTCTGAATCAGATCAGCCACCAGCACCGTGTTGAGCATGACCTCCACCGCAGGCACGCGCACCCCGTGTTCGGTGCGCAGCAGGCGCTGCGAAATGACGGCACGCAGGGCCGACGACAGGTCGCTGAGCATGGTGGGCCGTACCTCGACCGGATAGAAGCTCAAGATGCGGTTGAGTGCGTGGTAGCTGTTGTTGGCGTGCATGGTGGCCAGGCACAAATGGCCCGACTGCGCGTAGGCAATGGCTGCCGACATGGTTTCGCGGTCGCGGATTTCGCCAATCAGGATCACGTCGGGCGCTTGGCGCAGCGCATTCTTCAAACCCACTTGCAGCGAGGCTGTGTCTGAGCCGATTTCACGCTGGTTGACCACCGATTTTTTGTTGCTGTAAACAAATTCAACCGGGTCTTCAATCGTCAGGATGTGGCCCGTGGTGCGCTCGTTGCGGTAGTCGATCATCGCCGCCAGCGTGGTGGACTTGCCCGCACCCGTTGAGCCCACCATCAGCACCAAGCCGCGTTTTTCCATCACCAAGTCGGCCAGTATCTCGGGCACATGCAGCGATTCGAGCGCGGGCACGGTGTCGGGCAGAAAGCGGATGACGGCGGCGTAGTGCCCGCGTTGCCGAAAGGCGCTGATACGAAAGTTGCCCGCCCCCTCCAGCGGAAAGGCCATGTTCAGTTCGCCGGTTTCTTCCAACTCTTCGATGCGGGTGGGCGGCAAGATCTCGGCCAGCAGCGAATGTGGTGCGTCGGCGGGCAAGATCTGGCTGTTGACCGGCATGGTCACGCCATTGATCTTGATCATGATCGCGGCGTGTGCCGACAGGTACACGTCAGACGCGTTTTTCTTCGCCATCAGGCGCAGCACGCGCTCCATGGTTCCGCTGTTCATGGCGACGGGCTCCGGGGGGTTCAGTCGCGCAGCAAGTCGTTCAGGCTGGTTTTGCTGCGGGTTTGCGCATCCACCCGCTTGACGATGATGGCGGCATACAGGCTGTAAGCGCCGCCGTCTTTGGGCAAGCTGCCGCTGATGACCACTGAGCCTGCCGGAATGCGGCCATAGCTCACGGTGCCGCTGGCGCGGTCGTAAATCGGGGTGCTCTGGCCGATGTACACGCCCATGGAGATGACCGAGTTTTCTTCGACGACCACGCCTTCCACCACCTCGGAGCGCGCACCAATGAAGCAGTTGTCTTCAATGATGGTGGGGCCAGCTTGCAGCGGCTCCAGCACACCGCCAATGCCCACACCGCCCGACAAGTGCACGTTTTTGCCAATCTGTGCGCAAGAACCCACGGTGGCCCAGGTGTCCACCATGGTGTTTTCGTCCACATAAGCGCCAATGTTCACATAGCTGGGCATCAGGATGGCACCCTTGGCAATGAAGCTGCCCCGGCGCGCCACGGCGGGCGGCACCACGCGCACGCCGGTGGCTTTCATTTCGGCCTCGGTCAGGTGCGCAAACTTGGTCGGCACCTTGTCGTAAAAGGCCAGATCGCCGCTGCGCATGATGGCGTTGTCCTTCAGGCGGAACGACAGCAGCACCGCTTTCTTGATCCACTGGTGTACCGTCCACTGGCCCACGGCTTCGCGGGTGGCCACACGCAGGCGGCCCATGTTCAGCTCGGCAATCACATGCTCCACCGCATCCAGCACTTCCTTGGGCGCGGAGGCCACGGAGAGTTCGGCGCGGTTGTCCCAGGCGGTGTCGATCAGGGTTTGCAGTTGTTGGGTCATGGTTTCAGAACGTGGAGGAAAGAAGAAAAAAGAGGTCTGGCAGGCTCAGGCGTTAGGGCGCACAAACGCATGGATGCGCTCAGCAGCTTCCAAGCATTCGGCCGTTTCGGCCACCAGCGCCATGCGGATGCGTGATTGACCGGGGTTGAAACCAGCCACCTCGCGGGCCAGGTAGCTGCCAGGCAAAACCGTGACATTGTATTGAGCCAGCAATTCACGGGCGAAGGCCTCGTCAGCGGACAAACCTGGCACCCGGTTCGCAAACACCGCAGGCACCTCGGCCCACAAATAAAAGGCTGCGTCCGGCAGGGCCACGTTCAGCACTTCGGCCAGCACGGGTGTCACCTCGGCAAACTTTTGCCGGTACTGGCGGCGGTTGTCTACCACATGCGCCTCGTCGTTCCAGGCGGCCACGCTGGCGGCCTGCACCGCGGGGCTCATGGCCCCGCCGTGGTAGGTGCGGTAGAGCAAAAACGGTTGAATCAAGGCCGCGTCACCCGCCACAAAGCCGCTGCGCAGGCCCGGCACATTGCTGCGCTTGGACAGGCTGGTGAACATCAGCAGGTTTTTGAAGTCGTGCCGCCCCAGTTTCTGCGCCGCTTCCAGCCCGCCCAGCGGGGCTTCGTCGCGGAAGTAGATTTCGCTGTAGCACTCGTCCGACGCAATCACAAAGCCAAAGCGGTCGCTCAAGTCAAACAGCTTTTGCCACTCGTCCAGCGGCATCACCGCGCCGGTGGGGTTGCCGGGTGAACAGACGAACAGCAGTTGCGTTTGTGCCCACACGGCATCGGGCACGCTGTCCCAGTCCACCGCAAAATTGCGCGCCGGGTCGCTGGCCACATAGTGCGGGCGCGCTCCACCCAGCAGGGCTGCACCCTCGTAAATTTGGTAGAAGGGGTTGGGAAACACCAGCGTGGCACCGGACTGGGTGGGGTCGATGATGGTTTGGGCAAAGGCAAACAGCGCCTCGCGTGAGCCGTTGACGGGCAAGACCTGCGTGGCCGGGTTCACGTTCACGCCGTAGCGCCGTTGCAGCCAGCCCACACAGGCTTGGCGCAGCGCAGGCTCGCCCGCCGTGGCCGGGTAGCTGGTCAGGCCCGTGTCTAGGGCAGCGGCCAGCGCATCTTTAAGGAACTGGGGCGTGGCGTGCTTGGGTTCGCCAATGCCCAGACTGATGGGTTTGTGTGCCGGGTTGGGGGTGACACCGGCAAACAGCTTGCGCAGCCGCTCAAAAGGGTAGGGCTGCAAGAGGGAGAGCTTGGGATTCATGGCGCGCATTATCCCCATGCTGGTACACGCTACCTGTCACAGCGCGGCGGGCAGCTCAGTCGCTCACTTGCCTACCCACTGTTGCAGCTTCTCGGCCTCAAAGCATTCGGTGCGTGCGGCATCGGCGGGTACGCAGTCGTGCTGTTTAGACAAGGTTTCAATAGCCTTCCAGAGCAGGGCGATTTGGTGCTCTTGTCCGGCGGCGTTGTTGATCAGGTCGCGCAGGGCTTGCGAGAGCGGGTCCACATCTTGGGTGATGCCGTAGGCTTGAAATTTGGGCTTGTTGTCTTCTGCCACGTCAGCACTTTCACCGGCCTTGCCTTGGATGATGCGCGCCGGAATGCCCACCGCCGTGGCCCCAGCGGGCACGGGTTTGATGACCACCGCATTGCTGCCAATCTTGGCCCCATCGCCCACCACAAAACCGCCCAGCACCTTGGCCCCAGCGCTGACCACCACGTTTTTGCCCAGCGTGGGGTGGCGTTTGGTGCCTTTGTAGAGCGAGGTACCGCCCAGCGTCACGCCTTGGTAAATGGTGCAACCGTCGCCAATTTCGGCGGTTTCGCCCACCACCACGCCCATGGCATGGTCAAAAAACACCCGCTCGCCCACCTTGGCACCGGGGTGGATTTCAATGCCGGTCAGCCAGCGGGCCAGGTGCGAAATGAAGCGCCCCAGCCATTTCAGGCCATGCGTCCAGCACCAATGCGCGGGCCGGTGCAGCCACACCGCATGCAAACCGGGGTAGCAGGTGATGACTTCCCAGGTGCTGCGGGCAGCGGGGTCGCGTTCAAGAATGCATTGGATGTCGGAGCGGATACGTGCAAACATGGTTTTCAGTCTAACGCTTTGCCTGCGCGGCCATGTGCAGCATCGCCTTGGCAACACCGCGCAGGATGTGGATTTCTTCTTCGGTCGGCGCAGCGCGGTTGAAGAGCTGGTTCAGGCGGGGCATGAGCTTTTTGGGTGCGGCAGGGTCTAAAAAATCGACGGCCACCAGAGCCTGTTCCCAGTGCGCCAACATGCCCGCCAGCGCCTGCGCATCGGCAGCGGGGCGGCTGGGCGGGGTGGCTGGCAGGGCAAAACCGCCCAGGGCCTGCCGCCAGTCGTAGGCAATGAGCTGCACCGCAGCGGCCAGGTTGAGCGAGCCAAAGTGCGGATCGGTCGGAATGCTCAGGCAGGCGTGGCAGCGGTACACGTCTTCGTTGCGCATGCCAAAGCGCTCGGAGCCAAACAGAAAGGCCACACCGCCAGGGTGTGGCTGGGTCGGGCTGAGCAAGGCGGCAAAGTGCTCACGCGGGGCGCGGGTGGGGGGGCCAAAGTCGCGCGGGGTCATGGCGGTGGCGCACAGGTGCTCCATGCCGTCCAGCGCTTCGTCCAGCGTGTCCACGATGCGGGCCTTGGCCAGCACATCGTTGGCCCCGCTGGCACGTTGGATGGTTTCTTCGCGCCGCAGCACATTGGCCCAGCGCGGGGCCACCAGCACCAAGTCGTCAAAACCCATGACCTTCATGGCCCGGGCGGTGGCACCCACGTTGCCCGCATGGCTGGTCTGGATGAGGATGAATCGGGTTTTCATGGGGGTTTGGCGGGGCTGAAACGGTAAAATCCGGCATTGTCGCCGCCCCGCATCGCCTGGGGCGCGTCTTTTTTGCTCTTCCACTGTCACGCAAGCCGCTGGCTGCTTGCGCAAAGGTTCACAACCCATGTCGTCCAATCTCCATCCCATGCTCAACGTGGCCATCAAGGCCGCCCGTGCCGCTGGCTCCATCATCAACCGCGCTGCGCTGGACGTGGAATCGGTTCGGGTCTCTGCCAAGCAGACCAACGATTTCGTCACCGAGGTGGACCATGCGGCGGAAAAAGCCATCATCGACACCCTGCTCACCGCCTACCCCGACCACGGCATTTGGGCCGAAGAATCGGGCCAGCGACCCGGCAAGCATGGCGGCGCAGACCACGTCTGGATCATTGACCCGCTGGACGGCACCACCAACTTCATTCACGGCTTTCCGGTGTACTGCGTGAGCATTGCGCTCATGGTGGGCAACCGGCTGGAGCAAGCCGTGGTGTACGACCCCAGCCGCAACGACCTGTTTTGCGCCACCAAGGGGCGCGGCGCTTACATGAACGACCGCCGCATTCGCGTGGCCAAACGCATTGCGCTGCGCGACTGCCTGATTTCCACCGGCTTCCCCTTCCGCCCCGGCGATGCTTTTCAAACCTATTTGCAAATGCTGGGCGATGTGATGCCCAAATGTGCCGGTGTGCGCCGCCCCGGCTCTGCCGCGCTGGACTTGGCCTATGTGGCCGCAGGCTTCAGTGACGGCTTTTTTGAAATGGGCCTCTCGCCCTGGGACGTGGCCGCTGGCGCGCTGCTGGTGACGGAGGCCGGTGGTTTGGTGGGCAACTTCACTGGCGAATCCAACTTTTTGGAACAAAAAGAATGTTTGGCTGCCAACCCCAAAATCTACGGCCAACTGGTGGGCATGACCGCGAAATACAGCAAATTTGCCAGCGCGGGTGACAAGGCTGCGCTGCGCCAGTCGCTGAAAAAACCGGGTGCTGAGCGTGAGGAAGCCGCTGCCAGTGCAGACACAGCCACCGAGTCCACCCCCACAGCCGCTCCAGCGGCTGATGAGGCAACAGGCCGTGCTGCGCCAGATGCCGCACCGTTCTGACCACCAGCCCCCATCCCAGCCTTCCCCCAGCGGGGGAAGGAGCCAGACACGACAGACCCTGTGACCGCGCCGCTGGAACACCACACGCCCATGATGCAGCAGTACCTGGCCATCAAAGCCGGGTACCCCGACACGCTGGTGTTCTACCGCATGGGCGATTTTTACGAGCTGTTTTTTGCCGATGCGGAAAAAGCCGCCCGCCTGCTGGACATCACCCTGACCACACGCGGCCAATCGGCAGGCCAGCCCGTCACCATGGCCGGGGTGCCGTTTCATTCGGTGGACAGCTACTTGGCGCGTCTCATCAAACTGGGCGAATCGGTGGCGCTGTGCGAACAGGTGGGCGACGTGGCCAGCGCCAAAGGCCCGGTCGAGCGCAAGGTGGTGCGGGTCGTCACCCCCGGCACCCTGACCGATGCCGAGCTGCTGCCCGAAAAAACCGAGGCCCTGCTGCTGGCCGTTCACCCCGGCACACGCACCGGCTGTGGGCTGGCTTGGTTGTCGGTCACGCAGGGCATTGTGTTTCTGGCCCAGTGCGCCAGCCACGAACTGGCCGACTGGATCGCCCGCATTGGCCCCGGCGAGGTGATTTACAGCGCCGAGGTGTCGCCCACTTTTGAAAACCAGTTGCAGCAATGGGCCAGCCAGCCCGGCAACGGCACGCGCTGGGTGGCGGTGCTGCGCCCGGCCTGGGCGTTTGATGCCGGACTGGGCCAGCGCAAACTGCTGGCCCAACTGCAAGCCGCCAGCCTGCATGCCTGGGACGCGCAAGACCTGCCCGATGCCCATGCCGCTGCTGCCGCGCTGTTGGACTATGCCGAACACACCCAAGGCCGGGCACTGAGCCATGTGCAGCAACTGAAAGTGGCCCGCCCTGATGAGCGCATCGACCTGCCGCCCAGCACCCGGCGCAACCTGGAACTGACGCACACCCTGCGCGGCGAAACCAGTCCCACCCTGCTGTCGCTGCTGGATGTGTGCTGCACCAGCATGGGCAGCCGCCTGTTGCGCACGTGGCTGCTGGAGCCGCCGCGCCAGCGTGACACGGCCCGCGCCCGGCTGGAGGCCATCAGCGCCCTGCGCGCTGGCCCGTGGCAAGACCTGCGCCAAGCCCTGAAAGGGGCTGCCGATGTGGAACGCATCACCGCCCGCACCGCGCTGCGCCAAGTGCGCCCGCGTGAACTGGTGAGCCTGGGGCAGACGCTGGCACGGTCAGCCCAACTGGCGCAAGGATTGGCACAAGCCTTCAGCACCCTTGGCGGTTTGCTGGCCCACATGGCCACCGACCTGAGCCTGCCCAGCGGCTGCGCCGAGCTGCTGCAAGCCGCCTTGCTGCCCGAGCCTGCCGCGCTGGTGCGCGATGGCGGTGTCATCAACCACGGGTTTGATGCCGAGCTGGACGAGCTGCGCGGCATCCAAACCAACTGCGACGGCTTTTTGCTGGCCCTAGAAGCCCGCGAGCGCGAGCGCACAGCCATCGCCAACCTGCGGGTGCAGTTCAACAAGGTACACGGCTTCTATATTGAAGTGACGCAAGGCCAGCTGGACAAAGTGCCCGCAGACTACCGCCGCCGCCAGACGCTGAAGAATGCCGAGCGTTTCATCACCCCCGAGCTGAAAGCCTTTGAAGACAAAGCCCTGAGCGCCCAAGAACGCGCCTTGGCCCGCGAAAAATGGCTGTTTGAGCAGTTGCTAGACCAGTTGCAGGGCTTTGTGCCGCGCTTGTCGCAACTGGCCAGGGCCATGGCCGCGCTGGATGTGTTGTGCGCCCTGGCCGAACGGTCGCTCACGCTGGATTGGGCCGCGCCCCAGTTCGTGCCCGAACCCTGTATTGACATCCGGGGTGGCCGCCACCCAGTGGTAGAAGCCCGCCTGAACGAAACCAGCGGCACCGCCTTTGTGGCCAACGACACCGTGCTAGGCCCCAAACAGCGCATGCAAATCATCACCGGCCCCAACATGGGCGGCAAAAGCACCTACATGCGGCAAGTGGCCGTCATTGTGTTGCTGGCCAGCCTGGGCAGTTATGTGCCCGCACAAAGCTGCCGCCTGGGGCCGCTGGATGCCATTCACACCCGCATTGGTGCGGCAGACGATTTGGCCAACGCCCAGTCCACCTTCATGGTGGAAATGACCGAAGCGGCGCAAATTTTGCACGCCGCCACGCCGCACAGCCTGGTGCTGATGGACGAAATTGGCCGGGGCACCTCCACCTTTGACGGTCTGGCCTTGGCCAGCGGCATTGCCAGCCACCTGCACGACAAAGTGCGCGCCTTCACCCTGTTTGCCACCCACTACTTTGAACTCACCGAATTCCCGGCCCGCCACCATGCCGCCGTGAACGTGCATGTGAGTGCGGTGGAAAACAGCAACAAGGCCGACAAAACCGGCATCGTCTTCCTGCACCACATCGAACCCGGCCCCGCCAGCCGCAGCTACGGCATTCAAGTGGCCCGCCTAGCCGGTGTGCCCGCCAGCGTGGTGCAGCAAGCCCGCCACACCCTAGCCAGCCTAGAAGCGCACAGCGAAGCCAGCCGCGTGCAGGTGGACTTGTTCGCCCCGCCCCCTGCCCCAGCAGAATCCGATATGCACCCATTGCAAATCGCCCTGCAGCAGATCAATCCTGATGCCCTGAGCCCGCGCGAAGCGCTGGATCAGCTCTACCATCTCAAACAACTCGCCAACAAAACATGACCTACTGCGTCGCCGTGAAACTCAATGCCGGATTGGTATTCCTCTCCGACTCCCGCACCAATGCCGGGCTGGATCAGATCAGCACCTTTCGCAAAATGATCGTCTATGAAAAACCCGGCGAGCGCTTCATGTGCCTGCTCTCGGCGGGCAACCTGAGCATTTCGCAGTCCATTCGCGAAATTTTGCAAGTGGAGCAGCTCAAAGACAGCGAAGGTGGCGAACCCATCACCATCTGGAATGCCAAAAGCATGTTCGATGCCGCCCGCGTGCTGGGTTCGGCGGTGCGCCATGTGTACCAGCGCGATGGCGAATCGCTGCAACGCGCCGGGGTGGACTTCAACGTATCCATGATCTTTGGCGGCCAAATTGCCGGTGAGGGCATGCGCCTGTTTCAGGTGTATTCAGCGGGCAACTTCATTGAAGCCACCGCCGAAACGCCTTTCTTCCAGATTGGCGAATCCAAATACGGCAAACCCGTGCTCGACCGCGTTATCACCCCCGACACACCGCTGAACGAAGCCGCCAAATGCGCGCTGGTGTCGATGGACAGCACGCTCAAATCCAACCTGTCGGTGGGCCTGCCGCTGGACTTGGCGGTGTACGAGGTCGATCGCCTGCAAAGCGACAAAATCACCTGCATCGACGAAAACAACCCCTACTTCCGCATGGTGCACAACACCTGGGGCCAGAAACTGCGCGAAGTGTTTGACAGCATTGAACACCCCACTTGGGACGGCGCACACACCGAAGTGCCCCTGCTGTGCAGCAGCGCCCGCAGCCAGCCCCTGAAGAAGATTGCCAACGCCCAAGAAAGGCTGATCTGATGGCCGCAGGGCTCATCGTCTTCTCACATGCCAACAGCTTCGGGGCCAGCACCTACCGCCTGCTGTTGCAGACGCTGCGCGAACAAGGTTACCGCGTGTGCGCGCTGGATCAGTTTGGGCACGACCCGCGCTACCCCGTCACCAGCAACTGGCCGCACCTGGTGCAGCAACTGGCCGACTTTGCCAGCCCTGAAGTGCAGCGCCACGGCGAAGGGGCTTGGCTGGTGGGCCATTCATTGGGCGGTTTTTTAAGCCTGATGTGCGCCGCCCGCCACCCGCAGCTGGGTGGTCAGCCGGTGCGCGGCGTGCTGCTGCTGGACTCCCCCGTGCTGGGCGGCTGGCGGGCCCGCACGCTGGAGCTGGTCAAACGCACCCAGTTGGTGGGCTCGGTGTCTCCCGGCAAAGTCAGCCGCCGCCGCCGCAACAGCTGGCCCAACGAAGCGGCAGCCCTAGAACACTTTGCCAGCAAAAGCGCCTTTGCCCGCTGGCACCCGCAGGTGCTGCGCGACTATGTGGCCCACGGCACCCAAGACGTGACCGATGCCAGCGGCACCCGGCGCATGCTGCGCTTTGACCGCGATGTAGAAACCGCCATCTACAACACCCTGCCCCACAACCTAGACCGCCTGCTGCGCCGCCACCCGCTGCAATGCCCGGTGGCTTTCATGGGCGGCACCCAGTCGCAAGAAATGAAGCAAGTCGGCATGGCCATGACGCACCGCGTGGTCGGCAAAAACCACCCGGAGCGCTTGCTGATGATCGAAGGCAGCCACCTGTTCCCCATGGAAAAACCCCTAGAAACCGCCCAGGGCATTGACCATTTGCTGCGCCTGCTGAACGGGGCAGCGCGTTAAGCCCGCCACACCCACGGTAGGTGTGTGGTGGCGGTTTGGGGGATATGACGGGCCAGACCCCAGCCCCCAATCCACGGCGGCAGAAGCCTGCCAAAATTCCAACATGACCACCCCCACCACCCCCCTGGCACGCAAAAAGCTGCCCATTGGCATACAAAGCTTTGCCAAACTGCGCGCAGAAAACCACTATTACGTGGACAAAACCGGCTACGCGGTGGACTTGGCACAGAGCGGCAACTGCTACTTTCTAAGCCGCCCGCGCCGCTTTGGCAAAAGCCTGTTTCTGGACACGCTCAAGCAAATGTTTGAGGGCAAACGGTCCGTATTTCATGGCTTGGCCGCCGACGAACGCTGGGACTGGAGCCGCACGCACCCGGTCATTCGCATCAGCTTTGGGGGTGGCGTGCTGAAAAACCGGGCCGCGCTGGACGAGCGCCTGGGCGAACTGCTGCAAGAAAACCAAGAGCGCCTGGGCGTGTCGTGCACCTACACCTCCTTGAGCGGGCGGTTTGCGCAACTCATTGCCCAAGCCCATGCCAAAACCGGCCAAACCGCTGTGGTGCTGGTGGACGAATACGACAAACCCATCCTAGACAACATCACCGACAGCGCGGTGGCCCTTGATATGCGCGAGGGGCTGAAAGACATTTACAGCGTGCTCAAAGACGCTGACGAACACCTGCGCTTTGTCTTCATCACCGGGGTCAGCAAATTCAGCAAAGTGAGTTTGTTTTCTGGTTTGAACCACTTAGAAGACATCACCCTGAACCCGCGCTACAGCGCCGTTTGCGGCTACACCGATGCGGATGTAGATACCGTGTTTGCCCCGGAATTACCGGGTTTAGACCGCGACGCAATACGCAGCTGGTACAACGGTTACAACTGGTTAGGCGACCGGGTTTACAACCCGTTTGACGTGCTGCTGCTGTTTCGCAACCGCGAATTCAAACCCTATTGGTTTGAAACCGGCACGCCCACGTTTCTCATCAAACTGCTGGCCAAAGCCCAAACTTTCACGCCCGATATTGGCCGCATGGTAGCCACCGAAACCCTGTTGTCCACCTTTGACGTGGACAACATACCGCCCGAGGCACTGATGTTTCAGGCCGGTTACTTGACGATTGACCATGTGTGGCGCATACCGGGGCGTATGGAAGTGACGCTGAAATACCCCAACCTAGAAGTGCAGGCCAGCCTGAACGACAGCCTGCTGCAATACCTGGTGGGCAACCCGTCTATTCCTGGGCCGAACATTGGGCGCTTGTACCGCCTGCTGCAAGCGCAAGATTTTGCGGGGCTAAAAACCCTGTTTCACGCCTTTTTTGCCAGCATTCCGCACGACTGGTACCGCAACAACCCCATGGCCCAGTTTGAAGGCTATTGGGCTAGCATTTTTTACAGCCACTTTGCCGCGCTGGGCCTAGACATTCGGCTAGAAGACACCACCAACAAAGGCCGCATTGACATGGCGGTGCTGTTCAATGGCCAAGTGTTTGTATTCGAATTCAAGGTGATTGAATTGGTGCCGCAAGGGCAGGCACTGCAACAAATCAAAGACATGAACTACGCCGACAAATACCGCGCCAGGGGCGAACCCATTCATTTGGTGGGTGTGGAATTCAGTAAAATCGATCGAAACATTGTCGGGTTTGAGGTTGAGGCGGGGTGAGTGGTGAACTGACGAGGCTTTGTTGCACAACTCGAAAGCGAAACGATATGGCCCCTACCCCAGACGCAGCTATGCCATGGCGACCACGGGCACCGTGGTTGGGCACCCGAGCTGTGTGAAGCGGTTGAGCAGCGCTACCGGCTTTGTGCAACAAAGCCCCTCACCATGGCCCATTCCACCTTTTATCCCCCGCGCCGCCACTGACTCCCGGCAAACAGCACTTCACGCCACGGGGCTGCATGTCGTCGCACGGGGCTGGCTGGGGTCGCGCGGTTGCGGCACAGTGCAGGCCACTGACCCACCGGAGCCGCAGCCATGACCACCACACTGACCCCCGCCATCATCATCCACCTCAGCGCATCGCTGGGGGCCTTGCTGTTGGGGCCGGTGGCGCTGTGGGCGCGTCGGGGGCATGGCACGCCTGGGGTGGTGCAGCGGGTGCGGCTGCACCGGGCGGCGGGTTATGGCTGGACGACGCTGATGCTCATCAGCGCGGTGTCAGCCCTGTTCATCCGCGACTACCATCTGCCCAACATCGCGGGTTACACCCCCATTCATTTGTTTGTGCCTTACACGCTGGGCGGCCTGTTCATGGCGTTTCGGCATTTGTTGCGGGGCAATATTCGGGGCCACCGGCAGAACATGATTGGCTTGTACTGCGGGGCCTGTCTGGGGGCGGGTGCGTTTACCCTGTTGCCTGGCCGTTACCTGGGTCAACTGGTTTGGGGCCAGTGGCTGGGCTGGCTTTGAAGCGATGGATACCCAGACAGCCCCCACGACAAAACCATACCCTCAGAGACCTCATGCCGACCACCACATCCCTCAGATGGCTCGACGGCTTGCGCCAGCACCTAGACGATGCACTGCCCCCCGATGTTCGCCGGGGTGTGTGGCAGCGTGGCCTGACGGTCTGGGTGGTGGCGCTGTTCATTGCCGTGGCGCAGTGGGCGGCGCGCCAGCAAGAGCACCCGCTGCCGGTGGCGCTGGTGTACAGCTACGCCATCAGCACCCTGATTTGGTTCTTCACCGACCCCCTGCGGCTGGTGCTGCGGCATTGGTTGCACCCGGTGCCACCCCATGATTGGACGCTGAACCTGCGCAGTATGGCTTGGTTGCTGGGCAGCATCGTGCTGGGGTTTGCGCTGGGTATTTCGGTAGGCGATGCGTTTGCGGGCCGCTCTACTTGGGCGCTGCTGGCGGTAGCACCGCTGCGGTTCTGGGGCATCTGGCTGGGTTCGCTGGGGGTGAGTCTGGGTTTTCTGTTTTATTTTTTCCAGCGCGAACGTGCCCAGGCGCTGCAACGCCAAGCCACCGAGGCACAGTTGCGCCTGCTGGAGAGCCAGCTGGAGCCGCACATGCTGTTCAACACCCTGGCCAATTTGCGGGTGCTCATCAGCTTAGACCCAGCGCGTGCCCTGCACATGCTGGATCGGCTCAACGGGTATTTGCGCGCTACCTTGCAGGCCTCGCGCAGCAGCGCACAGCAGCACACGCTGGCCGACGAATTCGCCCGGTTGGCGGACTACCTGGAACTCATGAGCATCCGCATGGGGCCACGGCTGCAAACCGTGCTGGACTTGCCCCCGCTGCTGCAAGGCCACCCGCTGCCCCCGCTGCTGCTGCAACCGTTGGTAGAAAACGCCATCCGCCACGGGCTGGAGCCCAGCGTGCAGGGGGGCTGTATCCGCGTATCGGCCCAGGCAGGTGCTGCCGGTCTGGTGCTGGAGGTGCATGACAGCGGGCAGGGCTTTGCCGGTGAACCGCAGGCTGGGTTTGGCTTGACGCAGGTCAGGCAGCGGCTGGCCACGGCTTACGCGGGGCGGGCATCGCTGGTGCTGCAATCGGAACCCGCGCAAGGCACCACGGCCCGGCTGTTGCTGCCGCTGCAAGCCCCAACAACCCCCCTTCAACCGCCTACCACCCCATGTCCGCCCGCGCCCTGATTGCCGAAGACGAACCCCTGCTGGCCGCTGCGCTGCAAGCCGACTTGGCCCGCGTTTGGCCCGATTTGCAGATTTGTGCCCAAGTGGGCGATGGGGTCAGCGCCGTGCAGCAAGCGCTGGCGCACCAGCCCGAGGTGCTGTTTCTCGACATCCGCATGCCCGGCCTCAGTGGTCTGGAGGCGGCTGCCGAACTGGCTGACCACTGGCCGCAGGGCGATCGTGTTCCTGCCTTTCCGGCGCTGGTGTTTGTGACGGCCTACGACCAGTACGCGGTACAGGCTTTTGAGGCGCAGGCGGTGGACTACCTGCTCAAGCCGGTGCAGCAAGACCGTTTGGCGCGTACCGTGCAGCGCTTGCAACACCGATTGGCCCAGCGCCAGCCCGCCCCTGGCACCTCACTGGAGCACAGTCTGGCCCAGTTGCGTGCCCTGCTGGCACCGCCCACCGCCCACCCAAGCCCCGAGCCTTTGACCGTCATCCAGGCCAGTGTGGGCAACACCTTGCACCTGGTGCCAGTGTCGGAGGTGTTGGTCTTTGAAGCTGCCGACAAATACGTGCGCGTGCTGGGTGCCGAGGGGGAATGGCTGATCCGCACCCCGCTTCGCGAGTTGCTGCCCCGGCTGGATGCGGCGCAGTTTTGGCAAATTCACCGGGGCACGGTGGTGCGCGCCACCGCCATTCACACGGTCAATCGGCAGGACAACGGGCAGTTGCTGCTGCGCCTGCGCGGGCGGTCTGAGGTGCTGACCGTTAGTCGGCTGTACGCCCCGCGCTTCAAGGCCATGTAGGCGAGGCTGTGTCCTTACAGCGCCGCTGCCAGCCGCGCCACACCCGCCTCAATCTTGTCTGGCCCCACGGTGGCAAAGCTCAGGCGCAGGGTGGCTGGGTCGGGGTTGGCGGCAAAGAAGGGCGCACCGGGCACAAAGGCCACGCCCTGTTCAATGGCCCGGCGGGCCAACTCACCGCCGTTGGACACGGCACCGCCCGCACCGCTCAGGCGTGCCCACACGAACAGACCGCCCTGCGGCTGCACAAATTCCAGCGCGTCGCCCAGCTCGCGCCGCAGGGCGTTACCCATGGTGGTGGCGCGTTCGGCATAGACGGCACGCACTTTGTCCAGGGTGGCGGGCATGCGCCCGGCCTTCAGGTATTGGGCGGCGGTGGCTTGGGCGAAGGTGCTGGTGTGGGCATCGCTGAACTGTTTGCACATGGTGGCTTTGGCCAGCAGCTCGGCGGGGCCTACCATCCAACCCACGCGCAGACCGGGGCTGAGCACCTTGCTTAAAGAGCCGCAGTGCACCAGCCGGTCGCGGCTGCCGGGCACCTGTTCGCTCAGGGCCAGCAGGCTCGGCGGCGGGGCTGCGCCAAAGTACAGGTCGCCATAGGGGTCGTCTTCCACGATCAAGGTGTTGTGCTGCACCGCCAGCTCCAGCACTTTTTTGCGGCGCTCTAGGCTCAGCAGCGCGCCGCTGGGGTTGCCAAAGGTGGGGATGAGGTACACAAACTTGGGCCGGTGGGTCTGGATGAGCTGCTCCAGCGCATCGGTCTGCACCCCATCGCCATCCACCGGCACCGTGATCAGCTCGGCCCCATAGAGCCGGAAGCACTGGATGGTGGCCAAAAACGTGGGGCCTTCCACAATCACCTTGTCGCCGGGCGAGATCAGGGTTTTGCCCAGCAAGTCCAGCGCCTGTTGGCTGCCGGTGGTCACGATCAAGTCATCGGGCCGCACCCCGGTGTTGCCCTTGCTGGCCATGAAGGCGGCCAGCTGCTCGCGCAGCGGCTGGTAGCCCTCGGTGGCACCGTATTGCAGGGCGGCACCCGGCTCTTCAGTCAGGGCGGCATTCACGGCGGCGCGCACGCCGTCCACATCAAACAGAGCGCTGTCCGGAAAGCCACCCGCAAAACTGATGATGCCGGGGCGACCCAGCAGCTTGAACAGTTCCCGAATGGCAGAGGTTTCGACTTGGTTGAGGCGGTCGGCAAAAGGCGTGTTGAACGGCATGGCGGTGCGGGGGGAGGGCGGTGAATGAAGAGCCTGTGATGGTAGCGCCAGCTTCAGCAAGCCCGTGAATCAGCGACTCACCAGCCGACCCTCGCGGGTCACCATGCCCAGTTCCACGTAGTTGCTGCCGTGCAGCTTGCCGGGCGCAAAACTCACCTTAAAACCACCCATGTCCAAAGTGCCCATGTTGGTCAGCGACTGCAATACCGACTGTGCTGTGACAGGGCCTTGCACCCGGCGAATGCCCTCGGTCAGCACGCGGGCGGCCAAACAGGCTTCGAGCTGGGTGGAATTCATGGTTTTGCTGCCTGCGGCTTCTAGGGCTTTGGCGCAATCGCGCACGGCGGGTTGTACCGAAGTTGGGCTGGGCACCACCTGACTGATGGACACGCCCGCACTGGCTGGCCCGGCGGCGGCCATGAATTGGTCTGCACCCACAAACGACAGGCTGGACATGGGCACGATGCGCCCGCGCGCCACCAAGTCTTTTTGCAGGGCCGCTGCGGCACCCGAGAGCACGGTGTTGATGATGACTTCGGGCTGCTGGGCGACCAGTTGGTCGGCCTCGGGCTTGCCGACGGCAGCGTTACGCTGCAAGGGCAGGGCCTGCGGGGTGAGGTTGATTTTTTTCAGGTACTCGGCCACGACGGCAAAGTTCTGCCGCCCCACCTCGTCGTCGTAGTGCACCACGCTGACCCGTTTGAAGCCCAGGCTGGTCCAGAAACCCAGCATTTTTTCCAGCTCTTCGCCATACGAAGCGCGCATGGTGAAAACCACCGGGCTGTTGCCGCGCACCGCGTTGGCCCCCGAGAACGGCGCAAAAAATGCCACCCGCTGTTTTTCGGCCTGCGGCATCGCATCCAGACTGAGCGTGGCCGAGGCAAAGCCAAACAGTGCCAGCACATCGCGCTGGGCCAGCAGGGCGGTCGCGTTGGCAGCCGCTTGTTTGCGGTCGTTCTTGTCGTCCAGCGTTTGCAGCTCAATGGGCCGCCCCTGCACGCCGCCACGGGCGTTGACTTGGGCAAACCAAGCAGCAGCACCGCGCTGGATGTCTTGTCCAAACTGTGCGTTGCCTCCTGTGAGCGGGGCTGACTGACCAATGATCCATTTGTCCTGAGCCTGTACGGTGGCGGTGGTGCTCAGGGCTGCAACCAGGGTCAGGGCGGACAGTGCTGTCAGGGCGTGTGGCATGTGCATGCGGGTCTCCAATGTTGTGAGGGGTACAGGTAAATAGGTTACATGAATCAGACCGGCAAACCGCAACAATGGAGACATTTTGAAACGGTTAAATGGGAACCCCCCACAATCGCAGCATGCCGAACACGTCACCCCCTTTCATGCCTGAGCAGTCTGCTGCTGTTCAGAACAAGCCCGATCAGCCCAGCCCTGACAACATCTTGCGCATTCAGCGGGTGAGCAAAACCTACGCAGGGGGCTTTCAGGCGCTGAAAAATATCGACCTCGACATTCGGCGGGGTGAAATTTTTGCCCTGCTCGGCCCCAACGGGGCGGGCAAGACCACCCTCATCAGCACCATTTGTGGCATGACCAACCCCACAGCCGGGCACATCTTGGTGCAGGGTTTTGATACGGTCAGTCAGTACCGGCAGGCCCGTGCTTGCATTGGTCTGGTGCCGCAAGAGTTGCTGACCGATTCTTTTGAGACGGTTTGGGCCACCGTCAGTTTCAGCCGGGGTTTGTTTGGCAAACCGCCCAACCCAGCCTACATCGAACGCATCCTCAAAGCCCTCTCGCTGTGGGACAAGAAGGACAACAAGATGCTGCAACTCTCGGGCGGCATGAAGCGCCGGGTGCTGATCGCCAAGGCCTTGTCGCACGAGCCGCAGGTGTTGTTTTTGGACGAACCCAGTGCTGGGGTGGATGTGGACTTGCGCCACGACATGTGGCGGCTGGTGCGCAGCTTGCGCGAAGCGGGCACCACCATCATCCTGACCACGCACTACCTCGAAGAAGCCGAAGACATGGCCGACCGCATTGGTGTGATCCGCAAGGGGGAGCTGATCTTGGTAGAAGACAAGGCCGTGCTCATGCGCCAATTTGGTCGCCGGGAACTGATGCTGACCCTCACGCAAGCCCTGCACGAATTGCCTGCCCACCTGGCCCATTGGCCGCTGCGACTGACCCCGGACGGACAGACCCTGACCTACAGCTTTGATGCCTGCAAAGAAGACACCGGCATGGCCGATTTGCTGGCGGCATTGGGCGCGGCGGACATCCATTTCAAGGACTTGCAAACCCAAAGCAGCTCGTTGGAAGACATTTTTGTCAACCTCGTCAAAGAGCCTGCACCCACGGAGAATGCCCCATGACGCTCAACTTGTATGCGGTACAGGCCATTTACCGCTTTGAAATGCACCGCGCCTTGCGCACGTGGGCACAAAGCCTGCTGGCACCGGTACTGACCACCTCGCTGTATTTCATTGTGTTTGGCTCGGCCATTGGGGCGCGCATGGGCGACATTGGTGGCGTGACTTACGGGGCCTACATCATTCCGGGCCTGCTGATGCTGTCCTTGCTGTCCGAGAGCATTTCGAACGCGGCTTTCGGCATTTACATGCCCAAATGGTCGGGCACGATTTACGAGCTGCTCAGTGCGCCGGTCAACTGGGTCGAGGCCCTCATGGGCTATGTGGGCGCTGCGGCCAGCAAAAGCTTGGTGCTGTCGGTGCTGATTTTGCTCACGGCCCGCGTGTTTGTGCCGTATCAGGTGGCGCATCCGGTCTGGCTGGTGGTCTTGCTGGTGCTCACAGCCGTCACGTTCTGTCTGTTGGGCTTCATCATCGGTTTGTGGGCCGACAACTTTCAAAAGCTGCAAGTGGTGCCGCTGCTGGTCATCACGCCGCTGACGTTTTTGGGTGGAGCGTTCTACAGCATCAACATGTTGCCGCCGCTGTGGCAAACCGTCTCGCTTTTCAACCCGGTGGTGTACCTCATCAGCGGCTTGCGCTGGGCGTTTTATGGCGCGGGCGATGTGTCCATCGTCATGAGTACGGGCATGACGCTGGGTTTCATGCTGCTGTGTTTGGCTGTGGTGTGGTGGATATTCAAGACGGGCTGGCGCATCCGGCGGTGAAGGCGTAACTGCAAGAAGGTATATTCCAGCCTGTTTGCATTTTTTTGGATTTTTTGTAGTTTTTAGACGATTTTGCTTCTAAAGGGCTCGTATTCCATGACTTCTTTTTTTGACTTCACCACAAAACCCACGGTGCTGGTGGTGGACGATACGCCAGACAATTTGGCACTGATGTCGGGACTGCTGAAAGACCGCTACCGCGTCAAGGTAGCCAACCACGGCGAAAAAGCCTTGCGCATTGCCCAGGGCGACGACCCGCCTGACTTGATTTTGCTCGACATCATGATGCCCGGACTCTCGGGCTATGAGGTGTGCCAAACGCTCAAGGCCAGCCCGGCCACGTGGGACATTCCCATCATCTTCTTGACGGCGATCACCGCGACCGAAGACGAGCGAAAAGGTTTAGAAATGGGGGCGGCAGACTTCATCACCAAGCCGGTCAACCCGCCGATTTTGCTGGCACGGGTGGCCACCCAGTTGCAGATCAAGGCCGCTGCCGACTTTTTGAAAGATCAAAACGCCTACCTGGATGCCGAGGTCGAGCGCCGTGGCCGTGAGCTGGCAGCCATTCAGGATGTGACGATTCTGGCCATGGCCTCGCTGGCTGAAACCCGCGACAACGACACCGGCAACCACATCCGGCGCACACAGAACTATGTGAAGGTGCTGGCCGAACACCTGAAACACCACCCCCGGTTCAAGTTTTTCTTGACCGACCGCACCATCGACCTGCTCTACAAGTCGGCCCCGCTGCACGACATTGGCAAGGTGGGCATTCCGGATCGCATCTTGCTCAAGCCTGGACGCTTCGAGCCGCACGAGATGGAGATCATGAAAACCCATTGCAAGCTGGGGCGCGATGCCATTGCGCATGCCGAGGAGCAACTGGGTTTGCAAGTCGAATTTTTGAAATACGCCAAAGAAATTGCCTACAGCCACCAAGAAAAATGGGACGGCAGCGGCTACCCCGAGGGTTTGGCGGGCGATGCCATTCCGATTTCAGCGCGGCTGATGGCGGTGGCTGACGTGTACGACGCACTCATCAGCCGCCGGGTTTACAAGGCAGGCATGCCGCACGAGGCTGCGGTGCGCATCATCACCGAAGGCCGGGGTCAACATTTTGATCCTGACATCGTGGATGCCTTTGTGGCCCTGGCCCCGCAGTTTCAGGCCATTGCCCTGCGCTTTGCCGACAGTGACGAAGACTTGGCCCAAAAAGCGGCCACGCTCAAGGTCATTACCGGTTGATTCCCTGTAACCGGTTCTGTGACTGCCCCGCGCAACAGCCTAGAAGGTTTCCCCATGGCACCCACCGATGAGACGCGCCGCCTGAACCGCTTTGCCTTGTGGTTCAACAACCATCCGCGCTGGTCGGTGCTCATGGTCTGGTTGCTGGTGGCCGTGCTGGCGGGCAGCAGTTGGTGGGCCGATACCCGGCTGCGCACGCAGCAGCGGGTATCGCTGCTGGAGACCGAGGCCCTGCGCAGCGCGGTCGAAATCATGGCTACCACGCTCAATGGCAACCTGATGGGCTCCATCACCATGCTGGGCATCATGGACCCCGATATCAAACAAGATGCCACCAACCGCCTGCTGTCAGTGGGGGCCACCATCGACAGCAGGCTGGGCATGGTGGGTGGCGCATTCGATGCACGCGGTGTTTTCGTGGTCTCGCGTGACGGCATCGTCAAAACCTCGTGGAACAGTTCGGGCAAACCCAACACAGGGCTGGATGTGCGCTTTCGGCCCTATTACCAGATGGCCATGCAGGGCAAATCGTCGGTGTACGCGGCGGTGGGCACCAGCAGTGGCGAGCGCACGCTGTACTTTGCCGCGCCGGTGTACCCCGAAGCGGCACGCTCGGTGGTGGGCGTGGGGGCGGTGGTGGCGCAGGCGCGCATCAACCGGCTAGAAGCCCTGCTGCGCGACAAGGCCCATGCGGCGGCGCTGCTCTCGCCCCAGGGCGTGGTGTTTGCCGCCAGCCGGGACGAATGGGTGGGGTTGATCGACGGCACGCCCAGCCCTGAGCGGCTCAAGGCCATTCGGGATTTGAAGCAGTTTGGCAAATGGTTTGACACCACGGATCCCAAGCCGCTGCCGGTGCGGGCCGAAACCGGCGTACAAACCCTGAACGGTGTGCGCCATGCCGTCGCCGCTGCCGCTGTGGACTGGAACGACCCCGCAGGCCCCTGGACGCTGGTGCTGCTGGAAGATTTGTCCCAAACTGTGCCCCCGGCCTCGACGGCTTGGCGTGTGGCGGCGGTGACTGCGGTGGCGGGCTTGCTGGCTTGGATGCTGCTCAAGCTGTTGCGCGGTCGCCAGCAGCAGCTGCGTGCCACAGCCCAGTTGCAGCAACTGGCCGACGAACAAAACCGCCAGTTAACCCAGCGCAGCCAGTTGGCGGCAGCCATGCTGCGCCTGCAACAGTGCAACGACCTGCCCACACTGGCGCGCACCTTCTTGAGCGATGCCCATGCCATGCATGGCGTGCTGCATGGCGTGGTGTATGCCCACCGTGTCAACACCCCGCCCGATCACTACGCGCTGTTGGCCAGTTTTGCCTGTGCCACACCGCCCCCGGCGCATTTGGTGGCCGGGCAGGGTTTGTTGGGCCAGTGCGCGTTGGAGCGCCAGCCCCGTGTGCTGGCCGCTGGCGCAGGGTCGCTGCCGCCCATCCGTTCGGGGCTGGGCATGCATGCCGCCCGTTCCTTGGTGATGCTGCCCTTGATCCGTGGCGATGCTGTGTTGGGCTTGTTGGAAGTCGCTGCCTTCTCAGCCCCTGAGCAGTTTCCGCTGGAGGCTTTTACCGAATTGGCGCATGCGCTGGCCTTGAACCTAGAAATTTTGCAACGCTCCGAAGTCACAGAAACCATGCTTGCACAGACCGCAGCCCTGCGCCAATCGGCTGCACTGCCGCTTCAGGAGGGCGCATGAAACGCCTCATTGTCTGGTTTGAACGGCAAGCGCTGGCGCTCAAGCTGGCGGCCAGTTTGACGCTGATGCTGGTACTCACCCTGGTCATTGGCGGGGTCAACATGCTGTCGCAGCGCGCTACCCATGTGGGCATGACGGACTTGTACCAGCAAGATCTGCGTGCGGTGGCTGCCGTCAAAGACGTGCATCACTACTTTTTGACCATTCATTTGGAGTTGCAGCAAGCCGCACTGCTAGAGCCCGGTGCCGGGCGCGATGCGGCATTGAAGACGGTGACACAGGCCGAAGAGCAGCTCAAGCTGGCGCTGGCTGCTGTGCGCAGCCGCATTGGCCCGCAAAGCCGTGCCACCTTGACGACCTTTGAAGAGAGCTTGGCCATTTTCAAGGTGCACACCGACAGCACGCAGGCTTTGTTGCGCCAGGGTCAAGATGCAGAGGCCCGTGCCTACATTGCATCGTCCAGCTTTCGCGTGCCCAGCCAGCTGGCCCATGCGCAAATGGATGCCTTGTCTGAGCAACTGGAGTCGGCGGCAAAAACCGCTTTGGACGAATTGGTCACCCGCAGTGCCTCGGTCTTGAACCTGACCCTGTGGTTGCTCGGCTTGACCTTGCTCGGTGGGCTGGCCGTGGGTTGGCTGACTTACCGCAGCATTCAACGGCCCTTTGACCGTTTGCAGGCCGTCATGACCGATTTGGCCGATGGTCAGCTCCACAAGCCGGTACCGTTTCAGGACTATGGCAACGAAGTGGGCACCATGGCGCGGGCGGTGCGGGTGTTGCAGCAAGGCTCCTTGCAGCTGGAGGAACAATCGTGGCTCAAAACGCACCGCGCTCAGGTTTCGCAAACACTGCAAACCGCCAACAGCTTCACCGCCATTGCACAGGCCACCTTCAGTGAGCTGGCCCCTTTGATTCAACTCGGTCATGGTGTGCTGTATGTGTACGAAGAAGATCACAACCGCCTGCGCATGCTGGGCAGTTACGCCTTTCGCGAGCGCAAACTGCTGGACTTGCACATTACCCTGGGGCAGGGCTTGGTGGGGCAGTGCGCCATGGAGCACACGCCCATCACCCTGATCGACCCACCAGCGGACTATGTCCATATCGCTTCCAGCCTGGGCCATGCCGTGCCCAGAGCCCTGCATGTGCTGCCGGTGTTGCGCAACAAGCGCCTGCTTGGTGTGCTGGAGCTGGCCTGTTTTCAACCATTTGAGCCCCGCCAGCAGGCCCTGCTGGATGAGTTGATGCCGGTGCTGGCGGCCAACTTGGAAATTCTGGAGCGCAACGTCAAGACCGCCAAGCTCCTAGAAGAAACGCGCCGCCAAGCCGATGCCATGGCCGCCCAGCAGGCCACGCTGCGCGAGAGCGAGGCCTACAACAAGATGCTGTTTCAGGACTCCAACCGTCCCATGGCCGTCTTGGACCCGGACAAAGGCTTTGTCGATTGCAACGCCGCCGCCCTGCGCCTGTACGGTTTTACCGAACGCAGCGAGATGCTGGGCAAGCAGCCGCAAGACGTGTCGGCACCCTACCAGCGCGACGGCACCGACAGCCGGACCGCTGCCATGCAGCGCGAGATCAAGGCCCTAGCCCATGGGCCTATCAGCTTTCAGTGGCGGCACCGTCGGCCCGACGGTACCGAGTGGGATGGGCAGGTCTATCTGGCCCGCTTCAATTACCGAGGGGAGCGGCTGTTGCAGGTGTCCATTGAAGACATCACCGAGCGCTTGCAAGCCGAACAGGCGGTGCTGCATGCCAAACAAGCGGCTGAGGATGCCACGCGGGCCAAGAGCGAATTTTTGGCGAACATGAGCCACGAAATCCGCACGCCCATGAACGCCATCATCGGCATGAGCCACCTGGCGCTGCAAACCGATTTGGACAAGAAGCAGCGCAACTACATCGAGAAAGTCCACCGCGCGGGCGAGAACCTGCTGGGCATCATCAACGACATCTTGGACTTTTCCAAGATCGAAGCGGGCAAGATGAGCATGGAGTCGGTGGACTTCCACCTCGAAGACGTGATGGATCACTTGGCCAACTTGGTGGGCATGAAGGCCGAAGACAAAGGGCTGGAGCTGCTGTTCTCCAGCGAGCCCAATGTGCCCACGGCGCTGGTGGGCGACCCGCTGCGCTTGGGGCAGGTGCTGGTGAATCTGGGCAACAACGCGGTCAAGTTCACCGAACGCGGCGAAATCGTCATGGGTGTGGAGCTGGTAGCGCGGCAGGATCAGGACGTGGAGCTGCATTTTTGGGTGCGCGACAGCGGCATTGGCATGACGGCGGCGCAGTGCGACAAGCTGTTCCAAAGCTTCAACCAAGCCGATGCCAGCACCACCCGCAAATACGGCGGCACCGGGCTGGGGCTGGCCATCAGCAAAAATTTGGTGCAGCTGATGCGGGGCCGCATCTGGGCCGAGAGCACGCCAGGGCAGGGCTCGTGCTTCCATTTCCATGTGCACCTGGGCGTACAACAAAACCCGCAAAAGCGCTTGATGTTCCAAGCCGAGGAACTGCACGGCACCCGTGTGCTGGTGGTGGATGACAACGCCATGGCCCGCGAAATTCTGGGCACCATGGCGCAAAGCCTGGGCCTGACGGTACACACCGCCCGCGAAGGCCACGATGCCCTGCGCCAAGCCGAGCAAGCCGATGCGCGTGGCCAGCCCTTTGATGTGGTGCTGCTGGACTGGAAGATGCCCGGCCTTGACGGCATCGAGACCGCCTGCCGCCTGCAAACCCTGCCCTTGAGCCGACAACCCGCCGTGGTGATGGTGACGGCGTTTGGCCGCGAAGAGGCGTTGAGCCAACTGGCCGACCGGGCCGCACGCATCAGCGGCATGCTGACCAAGCCGGTCAACCCGTCCATGCTGCTGGAGGTGCTGGGCGAGACGCTGCAAAAAGGCTCACCCGTCAACACCCGCACCGAAGTGCGCGCCGACAACATCAGCGAAGCCATGGCCCGCCTCAAAGGCAGCCGGGTGCTGCTGGTGGAAGACAACGCCATGAACCAAGAGCTGGCGCTGGAACTGCTGGGGCAGGCGGGTATGCAGGTGGTGCTGGCCGAAAACGGCCAGCAGGCGCTGGACAAACTGCCCACCCACGGGCCGTTTGACGGCATTTTGATGGACTGCCAAATGCCCGTCATGGACGGCTACACCGCCACGCGGGCCATTCGCCAGATGCCTGAGTACCAGCAACTGCCCATTTTGGCCATGACGGCCAACGCCATGGCGGGCGACCGCGAACGGGTGTTGCAGGCGGGTATGAACGACCACATCAGCAAACCGCTGAACGTGCAAGCCATGTTTGCCACACTGGCCAAGTGGATTCAGCCTGCCGTGCCCGCTTCAGTTACCCCGACCCCAACACCGCCCCTCACCGTACCAACGGCTGTGCCTGCCGCTGAACCAGCCACCGGGCAAGCCCCGTTCGCCGCGCTGGTGGGCATTGATGTGCGGGCAGGTTTGGCCACCACGCTGGACAACCCCCGGCTCTATGCCCGCTTGCTGCACAAGTTCCATGACAGCCAAGCCGACTTTGCCCAGCAGTTCGCGCAGGCCCTGACCGATGCCGACCCCAGCGCCCCGGCCCGGCTGGCGCACACCCTCAAAGGCACGGCAGGCAACATTGGGGCACGGGCGGTGCAAGCGGCAGCCGCTGCCCTAGAGCAAGCCTGCTTACAGCCCGGCATTGCCGTACAGCAAGCCGTGTGGCAACCCCTGCTGCAAACCGTGGTGCAGGCCTTGGAGCCGGTGTTGCAAGGCTTGCAGCGTTGGGCACAGGCTGAGTCCTCTTCAAACAGGGCCGCCACTGCGCAAGCGGTGTCCGCTGTTCTAACCCCATCTGGCCCCAGCCCAGATGACTTGGCGCACTTGGCCCGTCTGCTGGCCGACAGCGACTCCGAAGCCGCCGACTGGCTCGACACCCTGCTGACCACCCGGCCTGCCCCAGCAGACACAGCGCTGCACGCAGCCCTGCAACGGGTGGCGCAGGCGCTGGCACAGTTTGACTTTGACGCGGCCCTGCAACACCTGCAAGAGGCGAGAACCGCATGAACTCCATCCGCCCCGCAGCCTATTTGTCCGAAGCCGGCCTCAAGGCCAGCAGCGAGCGCATCCACCAGATGCTGCGCCAGCTCAGCTGGGTGGTGCCCGCTGTGGTGCTGCTGCTGTTTGCCTTGGCCGTGCTGGGTTTTTATGAATGGGTGGCCAAACCCCAGGCCCGTGCCCAAGCCGTCGCCTTGCAAATCAAAGCGGCTGACAGCTTGGCTTTCAAGATCGATGCCACGGCCCAGCACATTGACCAAGCGGTACTGACCTTGCGCGATTGGGTACAGACCGGGGTGGTCAGCCTAGACGATGTGCAGAGCATGAACCGGGTCATGATGCCGATGCTGGCCCAGAGCCCGCTGATCAGCAGCATCCACGTGGCGCATGCCTCGGGGCGCGAGGTCTTGCTGTTGAAACAGCAAGACGGCTGGCGCAACCGCATCACCAACGTGCCCACCCAAGGCCAGCAACAGCACTGGCTGGGCTGGAAAAACGCACAGACCCCCGTGGCCGACGAGTGGAAAACGCAGGACTACGACCCCCGCAAACGCCCTTGGTACACCGGGGCCATGACCGTGCCCGAGAACGTGGTGTACTGGACGGCACCCTACACCTTTGCCACCACCCAAGAGCCCGGCATCACGGCCAGCCTGCGCTGGCGCGACCTGGCCTCGGGCGAGCAGATGGTGATTGCGTTGGATGTGCTGCTGTCTGACCTGAGCGCACTGACCCTGAGCACGCCCTACACCCCGCAGGGGGGCGTGCTGCTGCTCTCGGCCCAGCAGCAGATGCTGGGCCTGCCGCGCAACCTGGGTTTTGACACCCCGCAAGCGGTACGCGAGGCCGTCATGAAGCGCCCTGCCGAAGGGGGCTTGGCTTGGCTGGACGAGGCGCTGAGCCAAGATGCCCGCCACCCCGCCGAGGCGGATAGCGACGAGGCGCTGCTGGGCCAGCCTGTGACAGGGCCAGAGGGGCAAGCTTGGCGCATCAAATCGGTGCCCATGCCGCTGCGCAACCAACCTCTGCGTTTGGTCTTGCTGGCCCCCGATGCGGTGTTTGCGCCGTGGTCACCTCAAGTGCAGACGGCGCTGTGGGCGGTGTTGGTCAGCTTGTTGCTGGGCGGCTTGCTCATGGCGCGGCGGCTGAACCAGCATGTAGCCATTCCTGTGGGCCATGTGTTTGAGGCACTCAACACCAGCAACCAGCAACTCACCCGCCAGAGCCAGCAGGCGCAACTGCTGGCGGCTTGGGTGGCACGCATGCAAAAAGCCCCCGACATGCGCAGCCTGGGGCAGACGCTGCTTTCGGCTTTGGGCCAGCACTTTCCGCTGGGCGCAGGCAGTTTGTACCGTGCTGACGAGGCCAGCCAGACCCTGAGCGCAGCAGCCGGTTTTGCCACCCAGGGCGAGCTGGCTTTGCCACAGGCGGTGCCGTTTGGTTCGGGTTTGATGGGGCAGTGCGCTCTCGATCAGCGCTTGTTACGTCTGGACCAGCCGGGGCCTGACTACATCCAAGTGCATTCCGCCCTGAGCCCGGTGCCCGTGGCTTGCCTGTTGCTGCTGCCGGTGCAAAGCAACCGCGTGTTGCACGGCGTGCTGGAACTGGCCTTGTTGCGCCCGCCCACCGACGACGATATGGCCTTGCTCAGCGACTTGCTGCCCACGCTGGCCATGTGCATGGAAATTCTCAGCAACAGCGAAGCCATGCACCACTTGCTTGAAGACCGGTGCCCGCAGGACAAGGCGGCGGACGCAGTCTGAGCGGTCTAAACGGTCTAATCGTCAGAGAAAGCGCTCGATCAGCCGACGCGAATGCCGGTCCAGATCGCGCAAACTGGGCAGTCTGAAGACAATGCCGTGTCCGCTGGTGATCAGCAATGCGGCTTGCGCACCGGGCAGGCGGCGGATGTCTTCTTCGGCTTTCAGCACCAGTTCGGTTGCGCCTCGGTCGGTTTCGACTTGCCAGATGCTGGGCGTTGAAAACGTGGAGACGCTGACAATGCGCTGGATGCTGGGCACGAATTCGCGCTCGGCCAAGGCGGCTTGCAGCAACTGGCGCGGCGCATCGTCCAGGGCCGACAACTGGGGCAACCAGAGCAGTTCGCGTCCATCCACAGCCACCAGCGACAAACCCTCATCGGGTGCCGAAACAGGAAAAGCGCGTACCGGCACCACGCCGGTGTGTTCGGTGCCATCGGGCAAGGTGCAAACCAATTGGCCCCAGGCGTTGCGGCTCAGGGCAAAAGAGGGGGGCGTGTCAGGTGTCATGGCGGATCAAACGCTGCTGGAGTTGGCATGCCCATGGGGCAGGGCGGCAGGCTGGTGGGCCAGCAGCACCGCATCGTGTTCGGTCAGTTCGTCGTCTGGCGCATCCACCTTGCGTGCCTGTGCTTCGTACAGCCGCCAGTAGTGGCCCTGCTGGGCCATGAGGGTGTCGTGTGGGCCGACTTCAACGATTTCGCCCCGATCCATCACCACCAGCCGGTCGGCTTTGCGCAAGGTGGACAGCCGGTGCGCAATGGCAATGGTGGTGCGGCCTTGTACCAGGTTGTCCAGCGCCCGCTGAATTTCCTTTTCGGTTTCGGTATCCACCGCCGAGGTGGCTTCGTCCAAGATCAGCAATTTGGGGTCAATCAGCAGTGCGCGGGCAATGCTGATGCGTTGGCGCTCGCCGCCCGACAGACCTTGCCCGCGCTCGCCCACCAGCGAGTCGTAGCCCTGGGGCAGGCGCAAAATGAAATCGTGTGCATGTGCCGCCCGTGCAGCGGCCACAATCTGCTCGCGGCTGGCGTTGGGTTGTCCGTAGGCAATGTTGTCGGCGATGGTGCCAAAGAACAGGAACGGCTCTTGCAACACCAGACCAATGTGGGCCCGGTAGTCGGCCACCCGCATGCGCCGCAGGTCGATGCCATCGACCCGAATGGCACCATCACTCACGTCATAAAAGCGGCACAGCAAATTCACCAGCGTGCTCTTGCCCGAGCCACTGTGCCCGACCAGACCAATCATTTCACCCGGCTGGATGCTCAGGTTCAGGTGCTGGATGACGCTGCGGTTGCCATAGCGGAAGCTGACGTTGTCCAGCGTCACCGCACCGCGCAGACCACCCGCAGGCAGTGGCAGTGGCTCGGTGGGTTCGGGCACGTTGGAGGCATGGTCAAGGATGTCAAAAATGCGCTTGGCCCCTGCCGCCGCTTTTTGCGTGACCGAAACGATGCGGCTCATGGCATCGAGCCTGCCGTAAAAACGCCCGATGTAGGCCAAGAAGGCGGTGAGCACACCCACTGTGATGTCGCCGTGCCCAATCAGCCAGATGCCAAAGCCCCAGACCACCAGCAGGCCCACATCGGTCAGCAGAGCCACCGTGGGGCTGAACAGGCTCCAGACTTTGTTGAGCCGGTCGTTCACGGCCAAGTTGCCTTGGTTGGCTTCTTTGAAGCGCTGCGCTTCACGCTGCTCGGCGGCAAAGGCTTTGACGACGCGGATGCCCGGAATCGTGTCAGCCAGCACATTGGTCACATCGCCCCAGGCACGGTCGATTTTTTCGAAGCCGGTGCGCAGGCGGTCGCGCACCCGGTGAATCATCCAACCAATGAAGGGCAGGGGCAGCAGGGTGACCAGCGCCAGCCAGGGGTTGATGGAAAACAGGATCACCGAAGTCATGCCCAGCATCAGCACATCGGTGGCGAAATCCAGCGCATGCAGCGACAGAAAGACGGAGATGCGGTCGGTTTCAGAGCCGATGCGTGCAATCAGGTCGCCCGTGCGTTTGGCACCAAAGTAGTCCAGCGACAGGCTCATGAGGTGCTCGAAGGCGCTGGTGCGCAGGTCAGCGGCAATGCGCTCGGACACCAGGGCCAGCACCCAGGTGCGTGCCCAACCCAGCCCCCAGGCCAGCAGCGCCGAGCCCAGCAGGCCGCCCAGCAGCCAGCCCACCAAGGACGTGTCAATTTGCTGGCCGTTCTGGAACGGAATCAGCACATCGTCCACCAGCGGAATCGTGAGATAGGGCGGAACCAGCGTGGCCGCCGTCGAGGCCAGGGTGAGCAAAAAACCCAGCAGCAACTGACCTTGGTAAGGCCGGGCAAAGCGCCACAGCCGCAGCAGCACCCAAGTGCTTGGCGGGCTGTCGAGTTCGCGGGTGCACAGCGGGCATTCATCAGAATCTGCGGGCAGCGGGTGGCGGCACGAGGGGCAGTGCGTCGTGTCGTCTTCGGGCAGTGCCTGACCTTGGGCACGGGCTGCTTGCACCTGCTCAAAGCGCTGCACCAGCCGCAGCGCTTGCACATTCATGGCCAGTGTGAAGCGCCAGCACGCCAGCCGAGCCTGGTCTGAACACAAGGCCAGCTGGCCCACACCGGCGTTGTCGGCATGCTGCACCACCAGGTCGGGGCGCAGCTCAAAAGCCGTCCAGTCACTTGTGTGACAGTAGGCCAGCAGGCGTTGCTCGGTCAGGTACAGGGCACCTGCCGCAAAGTGCAGCGACTCGTCGAGGTCGAGTGTCAGATGGGCCAGTACGGTTTCGCCGGGATGCAGCGGTGGTATCAGCGTGTCTGCGCGGTGCAGGGTCTCAGGGGGTTGGGGCTGGGCTGTCATGACTCAAGGTGAAGCGCGACATTGTCTGTTAATTACGCAAAGTCACAATTTTCCGCCACCACCTGCGCCGACTGTCTGCACAGCAGATTCACAATCCAGTCCCTGAGTGCCAAATGTCCGGCTGTGGAGACTTCCGGCGGCACGTTGATCCCTCTTTTGACCGTTTGCGCCGCCATGCCTTTTTCAACCGCCGACATCAAGCTCCTCCGCGTCCGCTACCTGCGCGGACCCAATATCTGGACATTTCGCTCCGCCATGGAGGTCTGGCTCGATCTCGGTGTGCTGGAACAGTACCCGTCTAACGCGATTCCCGGCTTGGAGCAGCGCTTGGTGCAGTGGCTGCCTGCGCTGCGTGAGCACCACTGCGGCGTGGGCGAGGTAGGCGGGTTTCTCCAGCGTTTGAGCGAGGGCACTTGGATGGGGCATGTGCTGGAGCATGTGGTGATTGAGCTGTTGAACTTGGCGGGTATGCCCACTGGCTTCGGCCAGACACGCTCGACCAGCCAGCCGGGGGTTTACCGCATGGTGTTTCGCGCCCGCGATGAACGGGTAGGCCGTGCCGCCCTGGAGCAAGGCCACGCGCTGCTCACAGCGGCCATTCGCGGCACGGGTTTTGATGTGCCCGCAGCCATTGAAGTGGTGCGCGAAGCGATTGATGCTTGGTACCTAGGCCCCAGCACGGCCAGTATCGTGGCGGCGGCTACCGACCGGAAAATCCCGCACCTGCGCCTGAACGACGGCAACTTGGTGCAGCTCGGTCACGGCGTGCGCCAGCGGCGCATTTGGACAGCCGAGACCGACTACACCAGTGCCATTGCTGAAGGCATTGCCCGCGACAAAGACCTGACCAAAGAGCTGCTGCGCGCCGTGGGTGTGCCCGTGCCCGAGGGGCAGGTGGTGGCCAGTGCCGCTGAGGCTTGGGAAGCGGCGCAAGATGTTGGTCTGCCCGTGGTCGTCAAACCCACCGACGGCAACCATGGCCGGGGCGTGACCCTGGATCTGTACGCCGAAGCCGACATTTGCGCCGCCTTTGAGCTGGCCAGCCAGCACGGCAGTGAAGTCTTGGTGGAGCGCTGTGTGCCTGGCTTAGAGCACCGCCTGCTGGTGGTGGGCGGCACGGTGGTGGCCGCTGCGCGTGGTGAAGCGGCCTGGATCGTGGGCGATGGTCAGCACACAGTGGTCGAGCTGATTGACCTGCAAATCAACAGCGACCCCCGGCGCGGCACCACCGAAGACCACCCGCTGAATCCGGTGGACTTGGCCGAGGACGATGTGCTGCGCCTGGACTTGCAGCGCCAGGGCCTGAGCCCAGATTCGGTGCTGGCAAGCGGACGGCGTGTGCTGGTGCAGCGCAACGGCAACGTGGCGATGGACTGCACCGACGAGGTTCACCCGGAGGTGGCCTATGCGGTCTCGCTGGCTGCTCGCACAGTGGGCCTGGACATTGCCGGTGTCGATCTGGTGGCCCAAGACATTGGCCAGCCCTTGCAGGTTCAGGGTGGTGCTGTGGTGGAAATCAATGCCGGGCCGGGGCTGCTGATGCACCTGCGCCCAGCCACCGGCCAGCCGCGCCCGGTGGGGCAGGCGATTGTGGAACACCTGTTTCCTCGGCATGACAACGGCAGCAGCGCACAGAATCCGGGCCGCATCACGCTGGCCGGGGTGGCGGGCTCGCGGCACAGCGGCTCGATCGCCAGTGCGTTGGCTTGGTTGCTCCAGCTCTCGGGCCAAGCCACAGGGCTGGCCTGCAACCGGGGCATCTACCTGAACCAGCGCCGCATTGAGGCCCCCGGCCCTGAGCTGCAACAAACTTACTGGTCAGCCTGCCAGCGCCTGCTGATGAACCGTGAGCTGCAAGCGGTGGTGTTCGAGCACGGCCCGGCATTGATTTTGGAAGACGGCCTGCCCTATGACCGCTGCCAGGTGGCGCTGGTGACCGATTTTGACGGCTGGCCTGCGCTGGCTCACCACGACATTCATGATGTCGAGGCCATGCGCCGCGTCATGCGCACCCCGGTCGATGCGGTGTTGAGCGACGGGGTGGCCGTGCTCCATGGCGATGACGCACACGTGGCTGCACTGGCCGAGTTGTGCGATGGTGAGGTGCTGTTTTATGGCCGCACCGGAGCGGCTGGCCCAGCCCCCGTCATTGCCCAGCACCTGCTGGCCGGTGGGCGGGCTGTGCTGGTGGACCCGGCTCAGCGGGTACAGCTCTACCTGGGAGCCCAGCAACAGGCGGTATCGACGCTGGATTTGAACCACATCTTGCAACGCTGGCCAGAATCTGTACGCCCCGCGCAGGTGGAAGTGCTGCTGGCAGCTGTTGCTGCTGGCTGGGCGCTGGGCCTGTCTGCTGACCTCATCCGTGCGGGGCTTGACAGCCTGAGTTTGCAAGCGCTCTGAGATTGACCTTCTCGCTGTTCCCTCTGTTCTATCTGTTCTCTTTGTTTCCACCGTACCCATTGAGCATTTCATGGACATTTCCCGCATTCGCGCTTTGCGTGGCCCCAACCTCTGGAGCCGTCACACCGCCATTGAAGCCATCGTGGCCTGCGAGCCGCACGAGCGTGCACTGAGCCAACTGCCTGGTTTTGAAATCCGCCTGCGCACGCTGTTCCCCAAACTCGGGGTCTTGCGGCCCGATGCCAACCAAGCCTCGCTGGCGCATGTGCTGGAGCTGGTGGCGCTGTCCTTGCAAATTCAGGCCGGTTGTCCGGTGACATTCAGCCGCACCACTGCAACCACCCAGGCAGGTACCTACCAAGTGGCGGTGCAGTACAGCGAGGAAGCTGTCGGGCGGCAAGCCCTGGCCGCCGCCGCCGAGCTGGTTCGTGCCGCCCTGAGCGAAGGGACTTTTGATGTGGCCGCTTGCGTGCATGCCCTGCGTGAACTGGACGAAGACCTGCGCCTAGGCCCCTCGACCGGGGCCATTGTGCAAGCCGCATTGGCGCGGGGCATTCCGTACCGCCGACTGACCAGCGGGTCGCTGGTGCAGTTTGGCTGGGGCTCCAAGCAGCGCCGCATCTGGGCCGCCGAGGTGGACGCGACCAGTGCGGTGGCCGAATCGATTGCGCAAGACAAAGACCTGACCAAAACCCTGCTGCGGGCCGCTGGCGTGCCCGTGCCCTGGGGTCAGCCCGTCTCTAGCGTGGACGAAGCCTGGGCGGTGGCGCAGGCCATTGGACTGCCCGTGGTGGTCAAGCCGCAAGACGGCAACCAGGGCAAAGGTGTCACGGTCAACATCGTCAGCCGCGACCACCTCGAAGTGGCCTACCGGGTGGCCGCCGACATTGGCCCGGTCATGGTGGAGCGCTTCTTGCCCGGCAGTGACTACCGCCTGTTGGTGGTGGGCGACCGCATGGTGGCGGCTGCCCGCCGCGATCCACCCTACGTGATTGGCGACGGTCTGCACAGCGTGCAGGCGCTGGTGGAGCACATCAACGCCGACCCGCGCCGGGGTGATGGGCATGCCACATCCCTCTCTCGCATCCGCATTGACGACATTGCCCTGGCCCGCTTGCAGTTGCAGGGGCTGACCCCGCAATCGGTACCCGAACAGGGGCAGCGTGTGGTGCTGCGCAACAACGCCAACCTCTCCACGGGCGGCACCGCCACCGATGTGACCGATGAAGTGCACCCTGACGTGGCCGCCCGTGCCGTGGCCGCTGCACGCATGATTGGGCTTGAAATCTGCGGTGTCGATGTGGTGTGCGAAACCGTGGTGCGCCCCCTAGAAGAAACGGGCGGCGGCGTGGTTGAAGTCAATGCCGCACCGGGGCTGCGCATGCACCTCACCCCGTCGTTTGGCAAGGGGCGTGATGTGGGCTCGGCCATCATGGCGCGCTTGTATGCACCGGGCGACACCGGGCGCATTCCGGTGGTGGCCGTCACCGGCACCAACGGCAAAACCACCACCACCCGCCTGATTGCCCACTTGCTCGCAGCCAACGGGCTGCGCGTGGGCATGACCAACACCGACGGCATTCACATCCAGGGTCGTCAGATTGATTCGGGTGACTGCTCCGGCCCCCGAAGTGCGCGCCATGTGCTGATGCACCCCGAGGTAGATGCCGCCGTCCTGGAAACCGCACGCGGCGGCATTTTGCGAGAAGGGCTGGGTTTTGACCGCTGCCAAGTCGGTGTGGTCACCAACATCGGCTCAGGCGACCATTTGGGCCTGAACTTCATCACCACCGTCGAAGACTTGGCGGTGCTCAAACGCGTGATCGTGCAGAACGTGGCCGACGATGGCTGTGCCGTGCTCAACGCTACCGACCCCAACGTGGTGCGCATGGCCTCGCTGTGTCCGGGTCAAGTCATCTTTTTTGCTCAGGACCCGCAGCAGCCCGTGCTGGCGACGCACCGCGCACAGGGGCTGAAATGCGTGTACGTGGAAAACGGCCACATCGTGGCTGCCGAGGGGAGCTGGCGCGAACACATTCCGCTGCACGATGTGCCGCTGACGCGCCAAGGCACCATTGGCTTCCAAATTGAAAACGCCATGGCCGCGTTGGCCGCCGCGTGGGGGGTGGGGCTGGACTGGTCGGTGATTCGCGCCGGTCTGGCCAGCTTTGTCAACGATGCCGACAACGCACCAGGGCGCTTCAATGTGATGACGTTCCGGGGTGCCACCGTCATTGCCGACTACGGCCACAACCCCGATGCCATGCGCGCCCTCGTGGCTGCCGTGCAGGCCATGCCCGCCCAGCGGCGCTCGGTGGTCATCAGCGGCGCGGGCGACCGCCGTGATGAAGACATTCGCGAGCAAACCCAGATTCTGGGTGCCGCCTTTGACGAGGTTTTGCTCTACCAAGATGCCTGCCAACGTGGCCGTGAAGACGGCGAGGTCATCGCTTTGCTGCGCCAGGGCCTTGAAGGGGCACGCCGCACCCGCCGTATTGACGAGATTCGTGGCGAGTTTCTGGCCATTGACACCGCACTGGATCGTTTGCAGGCGGGTGATTTGTGTCTGGTGCTCGTGGATCAGGTGGACGAAGCGCTGGCGCATCTCCGAGCGCGTGTGCAGGCGGGCTGATGTTTCAGCGGTCACGCCAGCGTCTGCGCCGCGCTTGGCTGGTGGGGTGCCTCTGGCTGGGCGCACTGTGGACGCTGCTGCCGACGGCCCAAGCACAAGACTTTCAACCGATTTTTGAGACGCACAGCAGTGTCATGCTGCTGGTGGACCCGGCAGAGGGGCAGATCGTCGATGCCAATCCCGCTGCCGCTGCCTTTTACGGCTACGACCGCGAGACTTTGCGGCGTATGCACATTGCGCAGATCAACACCCTGACCGAAGAACAACTGAAGGCCGAGCGCGAGCTGGCGAGTCAGTCTGGGCGCAATGTCTTCATTTTTCGCCATACCCTGCAAAACCGCGACATTCGTACCGTCGAGGTCTATTCCAGCCCCATCATCCAGAATGGGCGTACCCTGCTGCTGTCGGTGGTGCATGACATCACGCCGCAGCGCAACCTGAACGCGGGCCTGTGGTACTACCAAGATCAACTGGAAGAGATGGTTTCGCTGCGAACCGCAGAACTGCAAACGCGCAGCCAGTGGCTGATGGCCTCGCTGCTGCTCGTCAGTGTGTTGGCGGTGGCCTGGGGGCTGGCGGTGCGCCGCAAGAAGCAACTGGCGGTGGCGCTGTCTTACCGGCAAGGTCTGTTTGGTGCTTTGTCCGAGAAGTCCGGCATGCTCTCGGGTCTGGTGGACCCCGCAGGCAGGCTGTGCGAGGTCAACCAGCCGGCCCTGCAACTGGTGGACATGCCCGCTCAAATGGTGCTGGGCCAGCCCTTTATTGACAGCCCTTGGTGGCATGACATTCAGAAACCCCGTCTGCGCGAGGCCATGACCCGCGCTGCGCAGGGCCAGGCTGATTCTTTTGAAACCTACCACCGCACGCCCCAGGGGCAGCGCATTGACATCCAGTTTCATGCCGCGCCGGTGTCGGTGGGCGGGCAAAACTTTGTCTCGGTCACGGGCATCGACATCACCGACGTGAAAACACGGGCACGGCGCGAACAGCGCAACAACCGCCTGCTGTCAGCCGTGTTTGACCATGCCGAGGTCGGCTTGGCCCTGGTGTCTGCACAAGGCCAGTGGCTCAAGGTGAACGAGCCGTTTGCTCACGCCTTGGGCATGTCGTGTGCTGACATTTTGCAGACGGGTTTTGACTGGCAATCGTTTTTTGAAACCGTGCAGGATTCAGCGACGGAACCCGGACAAGACACGCCGCCAAGCCAGTGCGGTTCGCAGCAGGATTTTGTCGATTCTGGGCTGGTCCGTGAACCGTCCGAATTTTGGTTTGTGCAGCCTGACGGGCAGCGCAAATGGGTACAGTTTTCGGCCAGAGCGGTACACGATGACAACGGGCAGGTCGAATATGTTGTGCTGGTGCTGATCGACATTACCCAGCGCAAGGAGGCCGAAGCGGCACTGCTGACCACCCAGGAAGCGGCGCTGGCTTCGCTGGCACGGCTGCGCGAGGCTGAAGCCATCGCTTCCATGGGCCATTGGGTGCTTGACTTGCACACCCAGCGCATGGAATGGTCTGAGCAGGCGCACCGCATGGCGGGGTTGCCTGTGGGCAGTGACGTGCCCTTGGCGCAGTTCAACGAACTGATTCACCCGGACGACCAAGCTGCTGTCAACCAGGCCTGGGTACACGCCATCAAGACGCGGGGACTGTACGAAGTGGAGCACCGCATCGTTGTGGGTGGCGAGGTGCGCTGGATGCGCGAAACCGCCCACCTGGACCGCGTCAAGGACGGCAAAGTCATGGGCACGGTGCTCGATATCAGCAAACAGCGCCTGCTGGAAGAGCAGATGGCGTTACAGAAGCGGCGGCTGCAATCCATCCTTGAAGGCACCCATGTCGGTACTTGGGAATGGCATGTGCAGACCGGTGCCGCCGTGTTCAACGAGTACTGGGCCGACATCGTGGGCTATACCCTGGCCGAACTGGAGCCTGTCTCGATCAAGACCTGGCTGAAGCTTGCTCACCCAGAAGACTTGGCACGTTCCAACGAGTTGCTGCAACAGCATTTCGCCACCGGACAAGGTTTTTACGACCACGAGTCACGCATGCGCCACAAGGACGGGCACTGGGTTTGGGTGCACGACCGGGGCAAGGTGGCCTCTTGGTCGGCCAGCGGGCAGCCGCTGTGGATGGCGGGCACGCACCAAGACATCACCCAGCGCAAACTGGCCGAAGCGGTTTTGCTCGACACACAAACCCGCTTGCAGCAAAGCGAACACCTTTTGATTGACACCGAACAACTGGCGCTGGTCGGCGGCTGGGTGTACCAAGTGGCGACCGGCAAGATGTACTGGACACCGGGCCTGTACCGCCTGCACGAGTTTGAAGACCGTCCCGACTTTGACCACATCCAGGCCAGCATCCAGTGCTACCGTGAAGAAGACCGACCACGCATCGTGCAGGCTTTTGAAGCCTGCATCCGTGAGCTGAAACCCTACGATTTGGTGGTGCCGTTTGTGACTCCCTCGGGGCGGCAGCGCTGGATACGCACCAAAACCAAACCCGTGGCGCAGCAGGGGCAAGCGCTCAGCGTACTGGGCATCGTCATGGACGTGACCGAGCAGGTACAGACCGAGGTGGATTTGCAGGCCGCGCTGGAGCAGGCGCGGCAACTGACCGTCAAGGCCGAGGCGGCCAACACCGCCAAAAGCCGTTTTCTGGCCACCATGAGCCACGAGCTGCGCACGCCGCTCAATGGCGTGCTGGGCATGGCGCACATGCTGCTGACGGCACCAATGGACGAAACCAAACTCCGCAGCCATGCCCGCACCATTTTGCAGTCCGGCGAATTGCTGCTGAACCTGCTCAACGACATTCTGGATTTGTCCAAGGTCGAAGCCGGACAGTTGAGTCTGAATCCAGGCGTGGTGGCCCCCGCCGAGCTGCTTGCCCATGTCTGCACTTTGTTTGCGCCCAGTGCTGAAGCCAAGGGCTTGGACTTGCGCGGTGTTTGGCTGGGCGAACCGGTGCAGCGCTACCAGGGCGATGCCTACCGCCTGCAACAGATGCTCTCGAACTTGGTGAGCAATGCCATCAAGTTCACCTCAGAGGGCACGATTGAGGTGCAGGCCCAGCAGCACGAAGCCGATGCAGACACTGCGGTGCTGCTGTTTGTTGTCACCGACACGGGCATGGGCATTGCCGCCGACCAGTTGCCCTTGTTGTTCCAGCCGTTCCGGCAGCTCGACGACGGCAGCGCACGGCAGTTCGGTGGCACAGGGCTGGGTTTGTCCATCGTGAAAAGTCTGGCCCGACAAATGGGGGGTGAGGTTGGGGTGGACAGTGAGCATGGGCAGGGGTCGCGGTTTTGGTTTCGGGTGCGCCTGCCACGCCTGCCCGATGCCACGCAGGCTGATGCCCACACAGCCCACACAGCCTACACAGACGACACACGGCCCCAAGCGCCGGGCGATGTCATGGCCCTATCCGCCCATGTACCGCCCAGCAACAACGCCCTGTTGCCAAAGCCCACCGTAGCAGACTGGTCGCGCTGGTGGCATGACCTGGCGGAAGTCTTGTCCTTGCTGGCTGATGCAAAATTTACGGCGGTGGAGCGCTTCGATGTCTTGCGTGAGCAGGCGCGCGGTGCACCCTTTGAAGCGGATCTGGCGGCCATGGAGGCCGACATCCAGGCTTTCCGGTTTGTGCAGGCCCATGCGGCGGTACAAGCCCTGATTGAACGCAACAGCTCTTGTAACCCGTAGCGCGTGATGCAACAGACTTTCTCCATCCTGCTGGTCGATGATTTACCCACCAATTTGTATACCCTGTCACAAATCCTGTCAGGTACCTACGATCTGAGGATCGCCACATCGGGCCTGGATGCCCTGCGCATTGCCGAGGCACAAGCCCCCGACCTGATCTTGTTGGACATCATGATGCCGCAGATGGATGGTTTTGAGACCCTGCTGCGTCTGCGCCACACCGAATGGGGGCGCGAGATTCCGGTCATTCTGGTCACCGCAGACGATCGCATGGAGTCGCAGGTGAAAGGGCTGGAGCTGGGGGCCGAAGACTTTATTGCCAAACCTATTCTGGCACCCGTGCTCAAGGCCAGGGTTCACAACGTGCTGGAACGCCTGCGCCTGCACCGCGAGCTGGTGCGCCTAGCCACCACCGACGAGTTGACCGGTGTGATGAATCGCCGCCAGTTTTATGCAAGAGCAGAGTCACACTGGCACCTGTTGCAGCGCTACCCCGCGCCTTGTGGGTTGTTGATGGTGGACTTGGACAAATTCAAATCCATCAACGACAGCTATGGTCATGCCGTGGGCGATGAGGTGCTCAAAGCCTTTGCTGCGGTCATCCGTCAAGGCTTGCGTGAACATGATCTGTTTGGCCGTGTCGGGGGCGAAGAATTTGCCTTGCTGTTGCCGCAAACGGGTGTTCAAGCTTGTGTGGACGTGGCTGAGCGCTTGCGCCTGGCGCTGGCTGCTTGTGCCGTGCAAGTCGATAGCGGGGCACCCCTGCACTTCACCGCCAGTTTTGGCTGCACCCAGCTCCGAGGCGAAGACAACTGCCTCGATGCCGCCATGAGCCGCGCTGACAAAGCCCTGTACTGCGCCAAGACGGGGGGACGCAACCAGACCCAGCTGCTGCTGCCGGAGGACGCATCGGCCTGAGCTTTGATGGCTTGTGCAGGTAGCCGCTGGTTTGCAGTACATTACTAACCCGCTGGTCATTAACTGCTCTACAGGTTTTCTGTGTCCCTGTCCCCTGACGATGTTCCCCTAGATGCTGCGCCGGTCTCCGAAACCCGGCAGCGCCGTTTGCGGCGCAAAGAGGCACGGCCCGCCGAGCTGCTGGATGCTGCACTGACCCTGTTCGTCGAAAAAGGCTTTGCCGCCACCCGCGTCGAAGAGGTTGCTGCGCGTGCAGGCGTGTCCAAAGGCACGTTGTTCTTGTACTTTCCCAGCAAAGAAGAGTTGTTCAAGGCCGTGGTGCGCGAAAACATTGCGGGCCGTTTTGCCGAATGGAACCAAGAGCTGGATCAGTTTGAAGGCAGCAACGCCGAGCTGGTGCGCTACTGCATGCACAGCTGGTGGGAACGCATCGGCATGACACCGGCTTCGGGCATCACCAAGCTGGTGATGAGTGAAGCGGGCATGTTTCCCGAAATTGCCGCGTTTTACCAACAAGAAGTGATTGAACCCGGCCACGACTTGCTGCGCCGGGTGTTGCTGCGTGGCATGAACAGCGGTGAATTCCGCCAGCTTCAGCTGGACTACGCGGTGTATAGCCTGATTGCCCCGATGATCTTTTTGTTGATGTGGAAGCATTCGATGGCCCCGTGTTGCCCAGCCTCGCAGACGATTGACCCGCTGCGCTTCATTGAAAGCCAGCTGAATCTGCTGCTGGGCGGCATGCTGGCAGCCTCGCCCGTGCCAGCCCCGTGCCTGCCTGTGCCAGACCCCGCACAACCGACCTGATCTCGATTTTCTGATGGGTATTTGAACCATGACGACCCTAAAAACCCGCTCTTGGACGCGCTGGCTGTGGCTGGTGGTGATCGTGCTGGCCCTGGTGTTCGGGGTGTTGCGCGCCCTCAAGCAGCGCAGCACCCAGCGTGCAGCGGCCAGCGAAGCGGCGGTGGCCATGCAGCAGGCCCCGGTGTATGCCTTGTCGGCTGCCGATGTGGTGGCTGTGCAAAACCTGGCCCTGACGCAGACGGTGAGCATTTCAGGCTCGCTCAAGGCTTTGCAGACGGCCGTCATCAAGGCCCGTGTGGCCGGTGAAGTGCAGGGCCTGGCCAAGCGCGAAGGCGACAAGGTGCGTGCGGGCGAGGTGCTGGCCACCATCGACACCACCGAAGCACAAGCCCGCGTGCGCCAAGCCAGCCAGCAGGCCGAGGCCGCGCAGGCCCAGGTGCAGATTGCCCGGCGCACCCTGGACAACAGCCAAGCCCTGGTGCGCCAGGGCTTTATCTCGGCCACAGC
This sequence comes from Pseudomonadota bacterium, assembly GCA_041192045.1. GTDB lineage: Bacteria > Pseudomonadota > Gammaproteobacteria > Burkholderiales > Burkholderiaceae_C > Hydrogenophaga. The sequence continues at coordinate 93,860 of JBEENR010000007.1, forward strand.
CTTAGAGACTGCCAGCGCCAATTTGGCCGCTGCCGAAGCCAGCCACCAAGCGGCGCTGGCCGCCCGTGACATTGCACAAAAATCGTTGACCGACACCACGCTGCGTTCGCCCATCAGTGGTCAGATCTCGGCCCGTTGGGTCAACAACGGCGAGCGCGTCGGCATTGATGCGCGCATGCTGGACGTGGTCGATCTCTCCGGCTTCGAGTTGGAAGCCGCACTGGCCCCGGCAGATGCAGCGGCCGTGCTGCCCGGCTTGCCGGTGAGCTTGCAGATTGAAGGCTTGGCCGAGCCCGTGACGGCCACCGTGGCGCGCATCAACCCCAGTGTGCAGGTGGGCAGTCGCAGCGTGCTGGTGTATTTGCGTGTGTCGCCCCGCCCCGGCATGCGCCAGGGGCTGTTTGCCCAAGGCCACATCGTCACCGGGCAGGTGCAGGCATTGGCATTGCCCGCCTCGGCCCTGCGCAACGACCAGCCCCAGCCTTATGTGCAGGTGGTGCGCAACGGTCAGGTGCAGCACCAAACGGTCAAGCCCGGCGTGCAGGGTTTGTGGCAGGGTGAACCCATGGTGGCGCTCGATGGCTTGCCCGCCGGTGCGGTGGTGTTGCGTGCCCAAGCGGGCTTGATGCGCCCCGGTACGGCGGTGCGTCTGCCGGATACCCCGGCCACTGCCGCCCCAGTGGCCGACACCGCCAGCCGCTGAACAGGTCTGCAACACCATGTGGTTTACCCAAATTTCTTTGCGCAACCCGGTGCTGGCCACCATGGTCATGCTGGCCTTTGTGGTGTTGGGCTTGTTTTCATTCCAGCGTCTGCAAATTGACCAGTTCCCCAGCATTGATTTCCCGGTGGTGGTGGTCAGCACCGAATACCCCGGTGCCTCGCCCGACATTGTCGAGTCCGAACTGACGCAAAAGGTGGAAGAGGCGGTCAATGCGATTGCCGGGGTCAACACACTCAGCTCCCGCAGCTATGCCGGTCAGTCGGTGGTGGTGATTGAATTTCAACTCACCGTCGATGGCCGCAAAGCCGCCGAAGACGTGCGCGAGAAGATTGCCCAGCTGCGGCCCCTGCTGCGCACCGACATCAAGGAGCCCCGTGTCTTGCGCTTTGACCCCTCGGCCCGCTCCATCTGGTCGGTGGCTGTGGTGCCCGAAGCCGTCAATGGCCAACCGGCCCCGTCAGCGGTGGCGCTGACCAGCTGGGCCGAACAGACCCTGAAAAAACGCCTGGAAAACGTGCGCGGTGTGGGCTCCGTCACCCTGGTCGGGGCGACTGAGCGTGCCATCAACATCCACCTCGACCCCAGGGCCATGGAGGCGTTGGGCATCACGACCGAGCAGTTGACAGCTGCCCTGCGCAGCGAGAACCAAGACCTGCCGGTAGGCACGTTGCAAAACACCGAGCGCGAGCGTCTGGTGCAGGTGCTCTCGCGGGTGCAGCAGCCCAAGGACTTTGAGCGCCTCATCGTCGCCCGCCGCAATGGGCAGCCGGTGTACCTGTCGCAGGTGGCGCGGGTGAGTGACAGCACCGAAGAGGTCAGCAGCCTGGCCCTGTACAACGGCCAGCGCACCCTGCTGCTGCAAGTGCAAAAGGCCCAAGATGCCAACACCATTGCCGTGACCGACGGCCTGAAGGCGGCGGTGCAAGCCCTGCAAGCCGAGTTGCCCGCCGGTGTGCGCCTAGAGCAGATCAACGATGGTTCACGCCCCATCCGTGTGTCGGTGGACAACGTGCGCCGCACCCTGATTGAAGGGGCGCTGCTCACCGTGCTGATCGTGTTTTTGTTCCTGAATTCGTGGCGCTCCACCGTCATCACCGGCCTGACGCTGCCGATTGCCCTGATTGGCACGTTTTTCTTCATGAACCTGTTTGGCTTCACCATCAACATGATCACGCTGATGGCGCTCACGCTGTCGGTGGGGCTGCTGATTGACGATGCCATTGTGGTGCGCGAGAACATCGTGCGCCATGCGCAAATGGGCAAAACACCCTTCAATGCCGCCATGGAAGGCACGCAAGAAATCGGACTGGCGGTGCTGGCGACCACGCTGTCCATCGTGGCGGTGTTTCTGCCGATTGGTTTCATGGGCGGCATCATCGGCAAGTTTTTCCATGAATTTGGCATCACCATGGTGGCGGCGGTGCTCATTTCCATGTTCGTCAGCTTCACGCTAGACCCCATGCTCTCCAGCGTCTGGCACGACCCGGCCGCGCACCGGCACGGCGCCACCGATGCGGCACCCCGCTCGCTCTACGACAAAACCCTGGGCCGCCTGACGGCCTGGTTTGACCGTCTGCAAGACCGCCTGACCGAAGGCTACCAAGGCGCGCTGCGCTGGTCGCTGGCGCACAAGCTGGCTACCTTGGCGCTGGCGCTGTGTACCTTTGTGGGCAGCATTTTCATGGTGCCGCTGCTGGGCACCGAGTTCGTGCCCAAGGCCGATTTTTCGGAAACCTCGCTCAGTTTTCACACCCCCGTAGGCTCTTCGCTGCTGGCCACCGAGGCCAAGACGCGCGAGGTAGAGGCGGTGCTGCGCGAATTCCCCGAGGTCAAGTACACCCTGAGTACCTTGAACACTGGCAATGCGGTGGGCACCATGTATGCCAGCGTGTATGTGCGGCTGGTGGACCGCAAAGACCGCAAGCTCAGTGCCGATGCCATGTCGGCCCGCCTGCGCGAACGCCTGCGCAGCGTGCCCGGCATCACCGTCACGCATGCGGGTTTGCTAGACCCGGTGGGCGGCAACAAACAAATTGAGTTCTCGCTGCAAGGCGACGATCTGGCCGAGCTGGAGCGCCTGACCGCGCAGGTGCTGGAGCGCATCCGCCCCATCGTCGGACTGGTGGATTTGGATGCCAGCGTTAAACCCGACAAGCCGACGCTGGATGTGGTGCTGCGCCGCGAAATCGCGTCTGACGTGGGTTTGAATGCGTCGGCGGTGGCATCAGCCCTGCGCACGTGGGTATCGGGGCAGACGGTGGGCAATTGGCGTGCGCAAGACGGCGAGAGCTACAACGTCAACCTGCGCCTGCCACCCGAGTTGCGTGAGCGTGCCAGCGACTTGGCCCGCCTGCCGCTGGTGGTGGGCACGGCCAGCGACGGCAGTGCGCGGGTGGTGCAGCTCGGCCAAGTCGCGCAGGTGCTGGAATCGACTGGGCCCAACCAAATCAACCGCCGCAACCTGCGACGCGAAGTGGCCATCAACGCCAACGTTTATGGCCGCTCGGCGGGCGAAGTCTCTGCGGAGATTCGCCGCGTGTTGGAGAGCACCGCGCTGCCCCCCGGCTACCGCTATGAATTTGGTGGCTCCACCAAAAACATGCAGGAATCGTTTGGCTATGCCGTCTCGGCGCTGGCGTTGGCCGTTATCTTCATTTACATGATCTTGGCCAGCCAGTTCCAAAGTTTCTTGCAACCGCTGGCGCTCATGACTTCGCTGCCACTCACGCTGATTGGGGTGGTGGTCACGCTGCTGCTGTTTGGCTCAACACTGAGCATGTTCTCGGTGATCGGCATCGTGCTGCTCATGGGTTTGGTGACCAAGAACGCCATTTTGCTGGTGGACTTTGCCATTCGCGCCCGTCAAGGCCTAGACGGTGCCGCACCGCTGGCCCGCGAATCGGCCCTGCTGCTGGCCGCTCAAGTGCGGCTGCGCCCCATTTTGATGACGACGCTGGCCATGGTGTTTGGCATGGTGCCGCTGGCGTTTGCCCTGACCGAAGGCTCGGAACAACGCGCGCCCATGGGGCAGGCCGTCATTGGCGGTGTCATCACCTCGTCCCTGTTGACGCTGGTCGTTGTCCCCGTGGTTTACTGCTACATGGACGACTTGGCCCAGTGGTTCCGCCGCCGTGTGGGCGGCTCACCGGCGGCAGAGGCCTCTGCTGTCAGTGGTTCGCACAGGGTCGCTCAGTAAAATGGTTGCAGATCGGCTAACATACCCACCGGAGTATCAAACATGACCACCACCCACCCCGAAACCCTGAACTTGGCCCAAGCGCGCTTCAACATGATTGAGCAGCAAATCCGCCCCTGGGAAGTGCTCGATGCCAACGTGCTGGCGCTGCTCGATAGCGTGCCGCGTGAAGGCTTTGTACCCGCAGCGCTCCAGTCACTGGCCTACGCCGACTTGGAATTGCCCCTGACCCAGCCCGCGCGCGAAGGTCAGTGCATGCTGGCACCGCGTGTGCAGGCCCGTCTGGTGCAGGACGCGCAGATTCGGCCCACCGACAAGGTGCTCGAAATCGGTGGGGGCAGTGGTTTCATGGCCGCTCTCATGGCCCGTCTGGCACGCAGCGTGACCAGCCTAGAAATCGACCCCGCCTTGGTCGCCATGGCCCGCAGCAACCTGCAACAAGCGGGTATCGGCAATGTCGAGCTTCGCCAAGCCGATGCCTGTGCCGACCAATTTGCTGCCTGTGCGCTGGATGCTCCCTGGGACGTGATCATGCTCAGCGGTTCGGTCGCCGAAATCCCGCCCGCCTTGTTGGCCCTGCTGGCCCCCGGTGGCCGTTTGGTGGCTGTGGTGGGTTATGAGCCTGTGATGCGTGCCACCGTCGTGACCCGCGTGGCCGAAGGCAGCTACCAGACCACCCAACCCTGGGACTCCATCACCCCGCGTTTGCTGAACTTCCCTGAACCCTCACGTTTCCAATTCTGAGGACTGACCGCCATGCAAGCCATGCCCACCATTCAACCCGCCCAGCTGGCCGACTGGCTGGCCGCTGCTGCCAGCCACACCCCCGCCGGTCGCCTGCCGGTGGTGCTGGACGTGCGCGAACCCTGGGAGCTGCAAACAGCCAGCGTCAAGGCGGATGGTTTCGAGCTGCTGCCCATGCCCATGCGCAGCGTGCCCGCCCGTTTGACCGAGCTCGATCGCGACCAGCCCATTGCCTGCCTGTGCCACCACGGTGGCCGCAGTGCGCAGGTGGCGCACTTCCTCATGAACCAGGGCTTTACCCGCATCGTCAACATCCAGGGCGGCATTCACGCCTGGTCTTCGCAGCTTGATTCCAGCGTGCCGGTGTACTGAGCACGCACCGACCACGTTCACCCCTGTGCCAGACCCCGTGTCGGCCCCCGTTTTGTCCAACAAGGAAACGCCATGATTGCCTCGCCCCTTAGTCCCCTGAACCACCCGGCCCAGTATCGCCAACAGCGTCCTCTGACCCCATGGGCGGCAGGGCTGGTGCTGGCACTGGCCGGTGCCAGCGGTGCGCAGGCCCAGAGTCTGGCGGCTTTGTACGAAACGGCGCGGGGTTTTGATGCCACCGTGCTGGCAGCGCGGGCGCAGTTTGCCGCCAGCCAAGCCCGTGCAGAGCAAGCGCGTGCGGGCTTGTTGCCCCAGGCGGCACTGTCTTCTGCTGCGCAATGGGCACGGCGTGACATCGTGGGCTCGTCCGCGGATGGCACCAGCAACACCCAAAACATGGCGGTATCGGCCAGCCACCCGCTGTACCGGCCCGTCAACCAGCTCAACAACGACCAAGCCCAGCTGTCGCTGACCGTGGCGCAGGCCCAGCTGGACGCGGCTGAGCAAGACCTGATGGTGCGTACCACGCAGGCCTATTTCGATGTGCTGGCCGCCGAAGACACCCTGACCGTGGTCAAGGCACAAAAAACCGCTGTGGCCGAACAGCTGGCCGCTGCCAAGCGCAATTTTGAAGTCGGCACCAGCACTGTCACCGACTCGCGCGAGGCGCAAGCCCGCTTCGACTTGGTGCTGGCCCAAGAGATCGCTGCCGAGAATGATTTGCGCGTTAAAAAACTGGCCCTCGACCAGCTCGTGGGTCAAACTGGCGTTGCCCCCAAACCACTGAAAGCGCCCGTAAACCTGCCCGCGCTGGCCCCAGCCGATGTATCCGCTTGGGTGGCGCAGGCTGAAAGCCGTCACCCCTCAGTCGTCCAGGCCAGCAAGGGGCTGGAGATTGCCCAGCTTGAAACCCGCAAGGCGCAAGCCGGTGAAGGCCCTACGGTGGACTTGGTGGGCCAGTACCAGTGGGCGCGTTCGCCTGTCAGTGGCTTTGCCAGCAACGTGCGCTCCACCACAGCCAGTGTGGGCGTGCAGCTCAACATGCCGCTGTACACCGGCGGTGCGGTACAAAACCGCATCCAAGAAACACTGGCTTTGCAGGACAAGGCTCGCAACGATGTGCAGGCTGCCGTGCGCGGCGTGAGCCAAGCCACCCGCGTTGCTTTCTTTGGTGTGCTCTCGGGGCAGGGTCAAGTCAAAGCCCTGGAAACTGCCGAAGCATCCAGCCAGAGCGCCTTGGATGCCAACAAGCTGGGCTATCAGGTGGGCGTGCGCATCAACATTGATGTGCTCAACGCCCAGAGCCAGCTCTACCAGACCCGGCGCGACCTGTCGGTAGCCCGCTACAACGTGCTGGTAGGCAGTCTGCGCCTGAAACAGGCCAGTGGTCAGCTGTCTGCCGAAGACTTGAAGGAAGTCAGTACACTGCTTGCTCCCTGATCTGGAGGATGCATGAACAATGGGCAACGCGTGGCTGGCTTGCTGCGCCGTGTTGGGCTAGGTCTGTTCCTGGCTTGTTGGTTTTTATGGGCTCAGGCCAGCACGGTAGCCGTTGACTTGCGCGAGCAGGGCACTTGGTGGGTCGCTCCGGCGGGCGAACCGGTCAAGGCGGTGGCACAGGCTCCCGCCAAGCCTCAGTTGGGCGTGGGCATGGGGCGCGAAGCCCTGCCGCCGAGCCAATCCCTCTGGGGCTGGGTACCGATGAACTGGACGGGCAGTGGCGTACGCCCTGGCGACTGGTTTTTGCGCATTCCACTGGTGACACTGGACCGTGTCACCCTCTGGACACAGACAGGCCCTGGCGCACCGTGGTACCCCAGTCGCGCCGGTGACCATGTACCGGCCAGCGAGCAGCGGTTTTTCAGTCCGGTGCCCACACTGCCCCCGGTGGTGGAAGGGGCCGCTGTCTGGCTCATCGAACTGGAACACCCCAGCGGCGGTTTAGAAGTGCCGGTGCAACTGGTGCATCTGCACATGCTGCTGAATGCGGGTGTGCGCGATGCCCTGTTGGTCGGCGCACTGGGTGGGCTGGCCCTGGCCTTGTCGCTGTTGTCGGTGGTGCAGGGCGTGCGCACGCGCATGGTGGCCTTTGGCAGTGCCGCGCTGTTTTTTGTGGTGCTGGCTGCGGCCATCGTGGCGCACACCGGCGTAGGCGATGTGCTGTTCTGGGGCCATTACCCCCCGTTGGGGCACTGGTTGCGCTTCAGTTTGCCCATTTTGATGCTGGGAGCCTTCACTGGCTGTACCTTGGTGGCTGTACGCGGCTTTGACCATACGCCCCTGCTGGCGCGCTTGCTGCTGGGCTGGTCGGTGTTGCTGGCCTTGCTGGCGGTGGCGACACCGTTTTTAGTGCCTGCACCCACAGCCATTGTGTTGTTGCAAGGTTTGCTGCTGACCACCTTTGTGTTCAATGCCGCTTATCTTGGCTGGATGCTTTGGCTGGGCCATGCCGTCTGGTTGCCCTTGGTGGCGCTGGGGCTGGCTTTCAGTGGTGCCTTTACCACCGTGCTCTACACCCGTGGGATGCTTGGTATTCCTGCCTTGTGGTTTGCCTTTCCCGTTGGGGCGCTGCTGGCGGGCGTGATGCTGCATTTGCGCATTGACCGGCTGGCTGCCGAATTCTTGGCCGCACGCAACCGCGCCAATGCCCTGGCCGGTCAGGATGTGCAAACGGGCCTGCCCAACCAAGTGGCTGCCGAATACACCCTGGGCCGCGTGCTCCGCCGCATCCGGCATCTGCGCAGCCATGGTGCCATTGCTTTGCTGACCGTGGTCAACGAAGAAGCCTTGCGCAAAAAACTCGGCACACGGGGTTCGCAAGATGCCTTGGTGCGCATGTCAGCCCGCCTTCAGCAAGCTGTGCGGGGCATTGATTTGCTCGCCCGCTTGGACGATGGCCGTTTTCTGGTACTGCTGGAGCCCACCGTCACCGAGCAAGCGGCACGCCAAGCTGCGCTGCGCTGGTTGAGTGCGGCGTTGCGCACCGATGTCATGAAACCCGATATGCGCATTGCCGTCATTGACCTACCCCGCAGCGCTGCCCGAGACATCGTTACCTTGCTACCACTCTTGGAACGTGCCTTGCGCAACACCAACGCCCAGCGTCCGATTGAGGTGGACTGGCAGGGCGGCCCCGTGTGGTCAGCCTTGCCCAGCGGTACCGCCGACCGGCGCAAGCTGGGCGATACACCCGACTCGTTGCGCCGTTGATTCATCCTGCTGCGCTGCTTGTGCCAGCCAAGCCAGCGCATCATCCCGCCAGAAGTGCAGTGCGGCATAAAACCCCTCCCACACACACCCATTGCAACCCCGCCCACAGCAGCTGGTGGGTTCTGGCGGCGGTGCCCGCAACCCGGTCTCCACATTCAAACCCCGCGCCTGTGCCGCTAGCCTGACCGCAGCCACAAAGGCACGCGCGGTAGGCAGGTCTGTCAGTGGTCGTGCGGCCAGAGGCTGTACAGCTGAGCTTGGGGCAAGGTGGACGATGGAGGTGTGATCGGTGTTCATGGGACGATTACACCCCCAGATACTGCTCCAACAGCGCAGGCTGACTCAATAACTCGTCCGACGAGCCCTCAAACACCACGCTGCCTTTGACCAGAATCACGTTGCGGTCGGTGATTTGGGTGACGTGTTTCCAGTTCTTGTCCACGATGATGCTGCTGATGCCGCTTTCGCGGATGAGGCCGCAGATACGCCAGATTTCACGGGCAATCAGGGGGGCTAGGCCCTCGGTGGCTTCGTCGAGGATGAGCAGGTCGGGGTTGGTCATCAGGGCGCGGCCAATGGTGAGCATTTGCTGTTCGCCGCCGCTGAGCTGCTGGCCGCCGTGGTTCAGGCGTTCGGCTAAGCGCGGGAAGGTGTCGAGCACGCGCTCATAAGTCCAGTCGCGCTGGCCTTGAGTGCCGGGGCGGGCAGCCATGACCAGGTTTTCGCGCACGCTCAGGTTGCCAAAAATGCCGCGTCCTTCGGGCACATAGGCCACGCCTTGGCGGGCCACGGCGTAGGTGGATGCGCCGGTCATGGCCTGGCCTTTGATGTGAACGCTGCCGCTGCTGGGTTTGACAATGCCCATGATGGACTTGAGCAGCGTGCTCTTGCCCATGCCGTTGCGCCCCATGAGGCCAATGGTCTGGCCGGGCTGGACGCTGAAGTCCACCCCGCGCAGGATGTGGCTGGCCCCGTAGTGGGTGTTCAGACCCGTGGTTTGAATCAGTGCGGTGGTGGGGTTCATGCGTGTTCCTCGCCCAGATAAGCGGCCTGCACCTGCGCGTCAGCGCGCACCTGTGCTGGGTTGCCGCTGGCAATGACTTGGCCGTTGACCATGACGGTGAGCTGGTCGGCCAGCGCAAACACCGCGTCCATGTCGTGTTCCACCAGCAGCATGGCATGGTCTTGTTTCAGCTTTTGCAGCAGCTCCACCATGCGCTCGGCCTCGGCCTGGCCCATGCCGGCCAGCGGCTCGTCCAGCAGCAGCACGGTGGGCTCGGTGGCCAAGGTCATGGCAATTTCTAACTGGCGCTGTTCGCCGTGGCTGGTGGCACCAGCCACCACAGAGCGCCGTGCGCTGAGGCCCGCCAGTTCCAGCGCCCGTTCGCAGCGCTGGTTGACGGCGCTTAACTGGTCGGCACGGCCCAGCCAGCGCAGCGGGTTCCAGGGCGAATGGCGTTCCCGCGCTTGTGCGGCCAGACGCACGTTGTCCCACACGGTAAAGGGCAGGAAGATGTTGGTTTTTTGGTAGCTGCGGCCCAGGCCCAGGCGCGAAATCTGCTCGGGGCTGTGGCCAGCGGTTTCTTGGCCGTTCAGGGTGATGCGGCCCGAGGTGGGCGGCAGGTCGCCCGAGAGCAGGTTGGTCAGGGTGGATTTGCCCGCCCCGTTGGGGCCAATGACGGCATGGATGCGGTCGCGGAACAAGTCCACCGACACATCGTTCACGGCAGCCAGACCACCAAATCGCTTGGTCAGGTGTTGCGCAGAAAGCAGCAGTTCGGACATGGTTTCAGTGCTCCTTGTGGGTGGTTTTGCCCAGCAGACGCTCGCTCAGGCCCAACAGGCCGCGCGGGGCCAGCACCACCACCAGCACGATGAAGCTGCCCATGAGCAGTTGCCAGTGCTTGGTCAGGTCTTTGAAGAAGTGCATGACATATTCAAAGGCGAAGGCCCCGACGATGGCACCGGCAAAGTTGCCCATGCCGCCCAGAATCACCATCATGATGGCGTGCGCACTCAGGTGAAAACCCATCAGCTCTGGGTTGACAAAGCCGGTTTGCGCGGCCCACAAATACCCGGCCACCCCCGCCAGCGCACCGCCTAAGGTGAAGGCCGCCAGCTTGTAGCCAAAGGTGCTGTAGCCCACGGCGCGCATGCGGTGCTCGTTGACCCGAATGCCCGAGAGCACCCGGCCAAAGGGCGAGAACAGCAGGCGGCGCAAAAACGCGTACACCAGCACCAGCAGCGCCAGCGTGAAGTAATAGAAGGTGGTTTTGTCTTCCAGGTCAATGCCGCTCCAGCCCAGCAGCGTGGCATCGGGGCGGAAGTTGACATACAGGCCGTCGGAGCCGCCCAGGGCTTTGTTGTCAAAAAACAGGAAGAACACCATCTGCGCAAACGCCATGGTGACCATGATGAAATAAATGCCGTGGGTGCGAACCACCAGAAAACCAATGACCAGCGCCGCCAGGGCCGAGCCCAGCACCGCCAGCGGCAGCGTCCACCACAGGCTGACCGGCGCATCGGCGGGGGTTAAAAACGCCAGCGCATAACCGGCCAAACCAAAATAGGCCGCATGCCCCAGCGAGACCAGACCAGTCACGCCTTGCAGCAAGTCCAGACTCATGGCGAAGATGGCCAGAATCATCATTTGCGACAGCATTTGCAGATAAAACGGGCTGGCTTCCAGCGGCACCAGCGGGAACACGGCCAGCGCCAGTGCGCCGGTGCCCAGCAGCACCTGCACGCTGGCGGGTAGTTTTTCAAGGGTGGCTTTGGGGGAACTCATGGGGCTTACCTAGAAAGAATGGGGGTGTGGACGACGGGCGGGGGGTCATTGTTTGAACAGCCCTTCGGGCTTGTAGAGCAGCACGCCCGCCATGAGCATGTACACCGCCATACCCGCCATTTGTGGCACCAGCACCTTGCCAAAGGTGTCCACCAAACCCACCAGCAAGGCGGCTACCAAGGCCCCGCGCACCGAGCCAATGCCGCCAATCACCACCACCACAAAACACATGATGAGCACCGAGCTGCCCATGCCGGGGTACACGCTGGCAATGGGCGATGCAATCATGCCGGCAATGGCCGCCAGGGCCACGCCCAGGGCAAACACCACGCCATGAATCAGGCGGATGTTGATGCCCAGGGCCTCGGTCATTTCGCGGTTGAATGCACCGGCCCGAATCTTCATGCCCAGCCGGGTTTTGGAGATCAGGCCATACAGGCCCAGCGCCAGCACCACACACACCGCTGAGATGACCAGCCGGTACGCCGGGTAAGACAGGTTCTCGGTCAGTGGGATCGACCAGTTCACCATGTCCGGCACGGCCACGGCATGCACATCGTCACCCCAGAGCATGGAGCGCACTTCTTCAAAGATGTAGATCAGACCGAAGGTGAGCAGCACTTGGTCCAGGTGGTCGCGGTGGTAGAAGTGCCGAAACAGCAGCCACTCCAGCAACCAGCCCAGCGCCACCGCCAGCAAGGTGCCCAGCACAATGGCCAGCACCAAGCTGCCCAGCTGCGCGGTCAGAAACCAGGCTAGGTAGGCACCCAGCATGTAGAAGCTGCCGTGGGCAAGGTTGACCACGCCCATGATGCCGAAGATCAGCGTGAGGCCCGCAGCCAGCATGAACAGCAGCAGGCCGTATTGCAGGCTGTTGAGCAGTTGGATGAGAAAGTTGGCGAAGTCCATGAGCTTGGTGTGCTGTGCCCTTGTTTCAGCCTTTCCACAGGGGAAGGGCAGGGCGTGGGGGTTTTGGTGTGCGGTGCGCCCCCATCCCAACCTTCCCCCAGAGGGGGAAGGGGCAAGGCGGGGAGGCGGGGGGGAGGCGCTGGGTTTTAGCTCCCTCCCCCGCTGGGGGAGGGCTGGGGTGGGGGCAAGTGCGCCAAGCGGCCACCCGACACCCCAAAGGCAACCCAGCCGCAGGTCAGCCCATGCGGCAGCCGGTGGCGGGGTCGGCCACGGCTTTGGCGGCAATACCCAGCACCTTGTTTTCCTTGTTGACCACTTGGCGCAGGTACATGTCCTGAATCGGGTTGTGCGCCGGGCTCATCTTCCACTGGCCGCGTGGGCTGTCGATGACGGCACCTTCCATGGCGGCGTAGAGCGCTTTTTTGTCGGACAAATTGCCCTTGACCGCGTTGGCCCCTTTGATGAGCAGCAGGCCGGTGTCGTAGCCCTGCACCGCGTACACGTCGGGTTGCAGCTTGAAGGTTTTGGCGTAGTTCAGGCGGAATTGCTTGTTGCGCGGCGTGTCCAGCGAATCGCTGTAGTGCATGGTGGTCAGCACACCTTCGGCAGCAGGACCTGCGGCTTCTAGCACGCCTTCGGTCAAGAAGCCCGAGCCGTAGAGCTGGATGTTTTTGCTCAGGCCAGCGGCGTGGTAGTCGCGCAGAAATTTGGCGGCCCCGCCACCGGCGAAGAAGCAGGCCACGGCATCGGGCTTGAGCGAGGCAATTTCGGTCAGCAGGGCTTGGAATTCCACGTTCGGGAAGGGCAGGCCCAGTTTTTTGATGATGGTGCCGCCCGCTTCGGTATAGCTTTTCTCAAAGCCTTCAAAAGCCTCGTCGCCAGCGGCGTAGTTCCAAGTGATCCAGACCGCTTTTTTGTGGCCGCGTGCCACCATGGCCTTGCCCAGGGCCAGGGTGGGTTGGGCATTGGTGAACGAGGTGCGGAACACATTGGGCGCGCACTGGGCGCGGGTGGCAATGTGGACACCCGCGTTCGGAATCAGGTTGAGCACGCCACTGTCGCGGGCCACTTTGTGAATGCCCATTTGAACGCCCGAATGCACCGTGCCCACCAGCACATCCACCTTGTCGCGCTGCACCAGGCGGGTGGCGTTTTCAATGCCTTTGGCGGGGTTGGATTCGTCGTCCACCTTGAAGAATTCAATCTCACGTCCGCCCAGTTTGCCGCCTTGTTCGTCTAGCGCCATGCGGAAACCGTTTTCAATGGCCACGCCCAACTGCGCAAAGGTGCCGGTGTAGGGCAGCATGAAGCCGACCCGCACTTTGTCGGATTGAGCGCGCACGATTTGCGGCAGCAGCAGGCCGCTGGATGCGGCACCTATCACGGCGGCGCTGCGGGTTAAAACGAGTCGGCGGGTGGTCATGGTCTGTCTCCGTTTTGGGGGTTAAAAGGTGCACTGTAGGCGGTTTGCCCACCGTTGGCGATTCTGAAAAACCCGTCAACACCGTGCAGGTATGACGTATTTTTCATCGCATGATTTGCACTATATTGCATAAATCGTGACAACCCCATGCGTGAAAACCCTGTAATCAACCCATTGAGCGGCTGACTTTGGCACGCAGTGGAAAAATCTACCCGGCTAAACCTGTCAAGATCACGCCACAACCCTTTCAGGAGACCTTCTTCATGCTCAAACCCTCCCACACCGAAGACCTCAATGCGCTGTTGCACGGCTCAACCGATGCGGGCAGTACCCGCCGCCATGCCCTCAAGGCTGCGTTGGGCGTGGGCTACGCCGCTGCGGCTTGGCCGGTCATGGGGCAAACCGCCATCAAGACCTCGGCTGACGGCCTGACCGCAGGCGAGGTCATGATTGATGTGAACGGCTTTGCCCTGCCCGCTTACCGCGCTGCACCCGCTGGGCAGACGGGTCTGCCCGTGGTGTTGGTGCTGTCAGAGATTTTTGGCGTGCACCAATACATTGCCGACACCGCACGCCGCTTGGCGCGGGCGGGCTATTTAGCCATTGCGCCTGAGCTGTTTGTGCGCCAGGGCGATGCCCAGAGCTATGGCGAAATGGCCAAGCTGATTGCCGAAGTCATCTCTAAAGTGCCCGATGCACAGGTGATGGCCGACTTGGATGCCACCGTGCAATGGGCCGCCGCCCACGGGGGCGATACCCGCAAACTGGCCGTGACCGGTTTTTGCTGGGGAGGCCGCCAGACTTGGCTGTACGCCGCCCACAACCCAGCGGTCAAAGCGGGCGTGGCTTGGTATGGCCGCTTGGTGGGCCAGACCAGCGAGCTCAACCCCCGGCACCCGGTCGATGTGGCCGCTCGCCTGCACGCGCCGGTGCTGGGTTTGTACGGCGGGGCCGACACCGGCATTCCACTGAACACGGTCGATCAAATGAAAGCCGCACTCGCCACCGGCAACGCCGCCGCGCAGGCTTCGCGTTTTGTCGTCTATCCGGACGCGCCACACGCCTTCCATGCCGACTACAGACCCAGCTTCCGCCAAGAAGCCGCTGAAGATGGCTGGAAGCGGGCGCTGGCGTGGTTCAAACAGCACGGCGTGGCCTGATACTCCAAGCTTCACGTTCAACGGTTGACTCCACACAAGCCGCTTTCGGGCGGCTTTTTTCTACCCTAACAAGGCAAACAGATGATCTTGATGGCGATATTGGCGGGTACGGTTTTGGCCGGTGTGGGCAGCGTGTGGCTGGCCGCTTTACTCAGTTTTGCCATGCTGGCCCGTTTCACCCAGCACATGCTCAGTTTGGCCGCTGGTGCCCTGATGGCCACGGCCTTCATGCATCTACTGCCGGAAGCGTTTGAGAGCCAAGCCAGCGCCCACGATCTGTTTGCCACCCTGCTGGCCGGGGTGGTGTTTTTCTTTTTGCTGGACAAGGCTGAGCTGTGGCACCACGGTCACGAACACCATCACGAACATCACGACAAACATCACCACCACCCGCATCACAGCCACGCACACGCCCATGTGCACAGCCCCCGCGCAGGTGGCTGGGCCGTGCTGGCCGGTGACAGCGTGCACGCTTTTGGCGACGGCATCCTGATTGCCTCAGCCTTCATGGCCGACATGCGCTTGGGCGCAGTGGCTGCGCTGGCCGTGCTGGCGCACGAGGTGCCGCACCACATGGGCGACTTGGTGGTGCTGCGCCAAACATCGGGCACGGCACGCGCTGCGCTGGTCAAGGTCTCCCTGTCGGGCACCATCACCGCGGTGGGTGGTCTGGTCGGCTACTTTTTGCTGACCCGCCTAGACGATTGGCTACCGTTTTTCTTGGTGGCCGCATCCAGCAGCTTTGTCTATGTCGCGTTGGCCGATTTGATTCCGCAACTGCAAAAACGCTTGACCCTGCGCCAGACCGCCGCACAGGTGGCCTGGCTGCTGGTGGGGATTGCGCTGGTGACGCTGGTCAGTGGGCTGGCACACAGCCACTGAGGCGCGGCTGGATCTTCAGCCCTGGGCGCAGGGCAGGCCGGGGGTGTTGCACCAAGCGCTCCAGCTACCGGGGTACAGCGTGCTGCGCCCCATTCCGGCCACCTCCATGGCCAGCAAATTGGGCACGGCACTCACGCCACTGCCGCATTGGTGAACCACGCTGGCCGGGTCGCGGCCCGCCAGCAGTTGTTCAAACTCGGCCCGCAGCACATCGGGCGACTTGAAGCGCCCGTCTGGGGCCATGTTCGCGCTGAACGGGCGGTTCAGTGCGCCAGGAATATGGCCCGCCACCGGGTCTAGCGGTTCCATCTCGCCCCGAAAGCGGGCTGCTGCGCGGGCATCTAGCACGGTGCAGCTGGGTTTGCCCAAGTTTTGCGCCAGGGCGGCGGTGTCGGTCATGCGCACCAGGGGTTCGGCCAGCGGGTAGCTGCGGGTGCTGCTCGGTACTGGGCTGGGGCCTGTGGCCTGCGCACCGCCTGCCGCTTGCCAAGCAGCCCAGCCACCATCCAGCACGGCCACGGCTTCATGGCCGCACCATTTCAGCATCCACCACAAGCGGCCACAGAAGTTGGCGTTCTGCCGGTCGTACACCACCACTTGGGTTTGCGGGCTGTGCAGGCCGGTACTGCCCAGCCAAGTGGCAAAGCGCTCGCGTGTGGGCAGTGGGTGTCGCCCAGCGCTGGGCTGGTCGGCATGTTGGCTCAAGTGCTCATCCAGGCTTGCGAACACTGCGCCCGGAATGTGGCCCGTTTGGTACTGCGCGTAGCCTGCCTGCGGGTTCATCAGGTCGGCACTACAGTCGTACACCTGTACCGGGGTGCTGCTGTGCAGCAGTTGCTGGAGTTCGGCAGCGCTGATGAGGGTGGTGTGCATGGTCTGGGCCTGGGTTGGTGGGTGGGGTGGATGGACTCAGTGCTCTTCAGCAGGGGCTTGTGGCACGGCTCTGGCGCGCAAAGCGGTGGCGGTGATGCCGCTGGCGATGATCAGGGCCATGCCCAGCCAGCCCATCAGGGGCAGTTCGTCGCCAAAAATCGTCAAGCTGTAAATGCCTGCAAACACAATGCCCGAATACTGCAAGTTGGCCACCACCAGGGTGGAGCCGCTGGCGTAGGCCCGCGTCATGCACAGCTGGCCCAGCACGGCCAGCAGGCCAATGGGCAGCAGCCACAGCGCGCTGGGCCAATGCCAGGGGCTAACCCCCACGAACAGCATGCCCACCGCCCCGGCCAGCACGGCACCCACCGAGAAATAGAACACGGTGCGGCTCTCGGGCTCACCTGCGCGGGAGAGGGCAGCCACTTGCAAATACGCCAGCGCCGCAAACACCCCCGACACCAAACCGACAAAGGCACCGACCACTTGGCTCTCGTTCAAGCTGGGGCGCAGCATCAGCGCGACACCGGCAAACCCGGTCAAGATCGCCAGAAACAGCGGGCCTTGTTGCTGAACGGGTGCGTCTTGACGCTGCATGAGCAAGGCACCCCCGAGCAAAAAGGCGGCAATCCAGACGCTGCTCATGTAGTTCAGCGTCATGGCGGTGGCCAGCGGCAGCACGCCAATGGCATAAAACCAGCCACTGAGCGAGAGCACCCCCACCAGACTGCGCCAAGCATGCATGCCAGGTACCGTGGTGCGCAGCGAGACCCCGCGCAGGCGTGTTGCAGTCCAGAGGAAGATGACCCCGACCGCTCCCCGGTAGCAGACGATTTCAAAACTGTTGAAATGGGCTGACGCAAACTTGATGCACACCCCCATGGTGGCAAACAGCAGGGCGGCCAGCAGCATCCAGAGGGCTTGCATGCTAGGGGTGTGGTTTGTGTTCAGTCCAGCGACACGCCCTGCATGTGCTGGCGGTACCACTCATGGAAGTGCTGCATGCCGTCTTCCATGGGGCTCTGGTAGGGGCCGACTTCGTTGTCGCCACGGGCCAGCAGGGCTTTGCGCCCCGCGTCCATGCGTTCGGCAATCTCGTCGTCCTCGATGCAGGTTTCCATGTAGGCCGCGACATGCGGATACCACTCCACCATGATGTGCGGGTAGTAGGTCAGCCAGATGGCCCCGTGCTCGGGCAATTGGCCTTGGCGGTACTGCATGAGCTGTTGCTGCCAGCGCTGGTACACCGGGCTGCCCGCCTTGCCCAGCAGGTTGGCCGAGCCCACGGTCTGCACCGAATAGTTGGGCTTGAATTCCCAGCGCAGGTCGTCACAAGTGACAAAGTTACCCAGCCCCGGATGGAAGGGGCCGACGTGGTAGTCCTCTAGGTACACCTCAATGAAGGTCTTCCAGTTGTAGTGGCAGGTGTGCAGCTCTACATGGTCCAGCACCATGCCTTCAAAGTTCAGCGCCGCGCGCGGCCCCATGTGGGCCAAGTCAGCGGCAATGTCGCGCCCGTTGTCTTCAAAGAGCAGGCCATTCCATTCACGCAGGGCGTAGCGGTTCAGGTTCAGGCAGGGGTCTTGCGCAAAGTGCGGTGCGCCCAGCAACTGCCCGACAGCGGAGAGGCCTTGTCCGCCGCTGTACGTCCAACGGTGCAGCGGGCAGACGATATTGCCGCCTGCACTGCCGTTTTGCGTCTGGCTCAGGTTGCCCCGGCCCTTGAGCATGACCGCCTGCCGGTGGCGGCACACATTCGATACCAGCTCCACACCCTGCTGGGTACGCACCAAGGCACGACCTTCGTTTTCTTGCGGCAGGGCGTAGTAGTCGCCCAAGTTGGGCACCGCCAGTGCATGTCCGACATAGCGTGGCCCTCGCTGAAAAAGGGTTTCCAGTTCGCGCTCGAAAAGCGCCTGGTTGAAATAGCTGGAAACCTGGAGTTGGCTTCTGGCCTGCTGGAGTTGAAGACTTAAATCAGACATGGTGATCCTGACCTAGAGACTCCCCCTATGAAGGGGCAGGGTAAGCGCTGGTCGAAAATCGAATTCGCGCGGGGTGGGTGAAGTGGTGCGTCCCTCCGGACAGCGTTGTCCGTCAGTGATGAAAAAATGAGCGCGGATTGTAGCCCCCACCCGTCAGGCCAAGGGTGCGTTGCGCACGTTGCGGGCACACGGTCAGTACAGGGTTTTTCTGCAAAACGGGTGTGGACAGCCTGCGTAGGTAGAATCCGCGCTCCACGGTCTGGCTGGCCGGGCAGGACTTTGAACCTGTTCCGCCGCTGAGACGGTTTTTTTCAGCACCGTTTCATGACACCTTCCACCCCTCCATCCAGTAGCCTCTTGCCCGACCCAGCCGATACCGCGACCGCTGCGCCCAAGACGGCAAAATCCGCCAGAACCCCGAAAGCCTCTGCTGACCGTGCTGCTGTTGCGGCCAGTTACGAAGAAGCCATGGCCGAACTGGAGCGCTTGGTGGCGCAGCTGGATGCAGGGCAGTTGCCGTTGGATCAATTGCTCACCCACTACCAGCGCGGTGCCCAGTTGCTGGCCTTTTGCAAAAGTCGGCTGGAGGCCGTTGAGAACCAGATTCAGCTGCTCGACGGTGAGCAGCTCAAACCCTGGGATGCCGCCTGAGCCCACCTTGTCTGTTGCCCTTGAGAGCCACTGAATGAGCCTGAACCTGACCGAACCTCCTTCTTTTGTCGCCTGGCGCAGTGTCCAGCAGCAGGCAGTCGAGTCGGCCCTGTCAGCCTGGGTACCCCAGGATGCCCCGGCAGGCTTGGGCGAGGCCATGCGCTATGCCGTCTTGGATGGTGGCAAACGCCTACGCCCTTTGCTGGTGCTGGCCACCAGCGCGGCAGTGCAGGGCACGTATCCGGCGGCCTTGCGCACGGCCTGCGCGGTCGAACTGATTCATGCCTATTCGTTGGTCCACGACGACATGCCCTGCATGGACAACGATGTGTTGCGCCGGGGCAAGCCCACGGTGCATGTGCGCTACGGCGAGGCGCAGGCCCTGCTGGCTGGGGATGCCTTGCAGGCGTTGGCCTTTGAATTGCTGGTGCCTGACGATGGCAGCATCCCCCCCGCCATGGCCGCAGCCCTGTGCCGCTTGTTGGCGCAGTCAGCGGGCTCCAACGGCATGGCCGGTGGTCAGGCGGTGGATTTGGCCAGTGTGGGCGTGGCCCTGACCCAGCCCGCCCTGGAGGCCATGCACCGCCAGAAAACCGGTGCCCTGTTGCAGGCCAGCGTCATGATGGGCGCAGCCACCGGCAACGCCAGCCCCACCGCATTGAACCACTTGGCCCGCTATGGCGCGAGTCTGGGTCTGGCCTTTCAGGTGGTGGACGATATTCTGGACGTGACCGCCGACTCGGCCACCCTGGGCAAGACGGCTGGCAAAGATGCCGCTTGCGACAAACCCACTTTCGTCTCGCTGATGGGCCTTGATCAGGCCCAGGCTTATGCCGACTCGGCCCTGTCCCAGGCCCATCAGGCTCTGGAGCAGACCGGACTGCCCGAGCGTGAAACCCTGCATGCCTTGGCCAACTGGGTCGGGCAGCGTGCCCACTGAGGCTCGCGATGCCCGTCATCTGCCGCTCACGCACCCCCGCCACGCCGCTGACCTGATCAGACACCCCACTTTTGCGAACCCGCTACCGCCATGAGTTCTTTGTTGTCCCACATCGAATCGCCAGCTGATCTGCGGCGACTCTCGCGCAGCCAATTGCACCCGCTGGCCGACGAATTGCGTGCCTTTCTGCTGGAGAGCGTGTCCCGCACCGGCGGCCACCTCAGCTCCAACCTGGGCACCGTCGAGCTGACAGTGGCCCTGCACTATGTGTTCAACACCCCCGAAGACCGGCTGGTCTGGGATGTGGGCCACCAGACCTACCCGCACAAAATCCTGACTGGGCGGCGCGACCGCATGCACACCCTGCGCCAGCTCGGTGGCATCAGCGGTTTCCCTAGGCGCGATGAGAGCGAGTACGACACCTTTGGCACCGCGCATTCGTCCACCAGCATCTCGGCGGCGCTGGGCATGGCGCTGGCCTCGCGCATCAAAGGCGAACAGCGCAACGCCGTGGCCATCATTGGCGATGGTGCCATGACGGCGGGCATGGCCTTTGAGGCGCTGAACAACGCGGGCGTGGCCGAGGGCCGCCTGCTGGTGGTGCTCAACGACAACGACATGTCCATCTCGCCCCCGGTGGGCGCGCTCAACCGCTATCTGGCGCAGTTGCTCAGCGGGCAGTTTTATGCGGCAGCCAAGAACGTGGGCAAACAGGTGCTCAAGAATGCCCCGCCGCTGTTCGAGCTGGCCAAGCGCCTTGAAGAACAGGCCAAGGGCATGGTGATACCGGCCACCTTGTTCGAGAAATTTGGCTTCAACTACATCGGCCCCATCGACGGCCATGACCTCAACGCCCTGATTCCCACGCTGGAAAACATCCGTCACCTGCTGGAAACCGACAGTGGCCCGCAGTTTTTGCACGTGGTGACCAAAAAAGGGCAGGGCTACAAACTGGCCGAAGCCGACCCGGTGGCCTACCACGGCCCCGGCAAGTTCGACCCCGCCGTGGGTCTGACCGCACCCGCCACGCCGCCCAAAACCACCTTCACCCAAGTGTTTGGTCAGTGGCTGTGCGACATGGCCGCTGCCGACGAGCGCCTCGTGGGCATCACGCCCGCCATGCGCGAAGGCTCGGGCATGGTGGAATTTGAGCGCCGCTTCCCCAGCCGCTACTTTGATGTTGGGATTGCCGAACAGCACGCTGTGACGTTTGCCGCCGGGCTGGCCTGCGAAGGCTTGAAGCCGGTGGTGGCTATTTATTCCACCTTCCTGCAACGCGCCTACGACCAGCTGATTCATGACGTGGCGCTGCAAAACCTGCCGGTGGTGTTTGCGCTGGACCGCGCTGGGCTGGTCGGTGCCGATGGAGCCACCCACGCTGGGGCCTACGACATTGCCTATGTGCGATGCATCCCGAACATGGCCCTGGCTTGCCCAGCCGACGAAGCTGAGTGCCGCCAACTGCTCAGCACCGCCTACGCCCAAAACCATCCGGTGGCCGTGCGCTACCCGCGCGGTGCAGGCGTGGGAACGGCACAGCCCGCTGGGCTCGATGGCCTGCCTTACGGACGCGGCGAATGGATACGCCACGGCAAACAGATCGCCATTCTGGCTTTTGGCACTTTGCTCTACCCCGCACTGGCCGCCGCCGAGCGGCTGGGCGTGAGTGTGGCGAACATGCGCTGGGTGAAACCACTGGACATCGAGCTGCTGCGCGAACTCGCCCGCCACCACCAAGCGCTGGTGACGCTGGAAGAGGGCTGTCTGCCCGGTGGTGCCGGTGCTGCTGTGCTGGAGGCCTTGCAGGCCGAGGGTTTGAACCTACCGGTGTTGCAACTGGGTCTGCCCGACGAATTCATTGAACACGGCGACCCTGCCAAGCTGTTGGCCATGGTGGGGCTGGATGCCAGCGGCATTGAGCGTGCTGTGCGCCAGCGTTTTGCTTCTTGGCTGGATGCTGAAGCGGGTCTGGGAACGGTGGCATGAACCACACCGCAAATCACACAGCAAACCACGGCACCCCATCCACACCTGCGATGCCCATGCCCGATGTGCAGGGCCGCCACGATGCCCGCGCCATGCCGATCAGCCAGGTGGGCGTGAAGCATTTGCGCTACCCAGTGGCCTTGCAAGTCGGGTCTCAGGTGCAGCACAGCGTGGGCACTTGGCACATTCATGTGGGTCTGCGGGCCGATCAAAAAGGTGCGCACATGTCGCGCCTGTTGAGCTGGCTGGATGCTTTCACCCAGGACGCTAGCCCCGTCACGTTGGCGCGCCTGCATCACGCGATGCCTCAGCTGCTGTCGCTGCTTGAAGCCACGTCGGGCGGCTTGTCGGTGACGTTTCCGTTCTTCATCCGCAAAACCGCCCCGGTTTCGGGCTTGCAGAGTCTGATGGCCTACGACGGCGGCTGGACGGTTTCACACACCGCGGGTGGCCCGACTGAGGTGCGCATGAAGGCCACGGTGCCCGTCAAATCGCTGTGCCCGTGTTCTAAAGAGGTGAGTGACGACGGTGCCCACAACCAGCGCTCACACATCGAGCTTGACGTGCTGCTGCATGCGTCCCTGGACTGGACAGAGCTGGTGCGCTTTGCCGAAGACAACGCTTCCTGCGAGTTGTGGGGCTTGCTCAAGCGCAGTGATGAAAAATGGGTGACCGAGCGCGCCTACGCCCAGCCCAAATTTGTCGAAGACTTGGTGCGTGACGTGGCCCTGGCCCTAGAAGATGAGCCGCGCATTGCCGCTTACAGCGTTGACGTGACGAATTTTGAGTCCATCCATGCCCACGATGTGCATGCCAGGGTGGCACGTGACAAGCGCGCATGAGCTTGTCGCTTGGCTTGCGAGTCCGCTGATGAGTTTTCTGTGGACTGTCTGTCTGGTGACTCTGTGTCCCAAGTGGGATGAATTTTCACAGGCGGTTTGAGGCAAATTTCAAGCAGGGCCAAACGATCAAAAAACTTCGTTAAAACCTGCTAACTCAGCGCAATAACAAGGGAAAACCCCTGATAACGCCCGCTTGCGCCCTCTTAGAATAGTCAAGACTTCAACGTCAACGGCGTGCACAATTGGTCACGCCCGTTCAACAACCACGGAGAAACTTATATGGATCGTCGTTCCATCATCAAACACGCTGGCATTGCTGGCGTGCTGGCCGCCGGTGCAGCTCCCGCTGTGCATGCCCAAGCCGCCATCCGCTGGCGTCTGACCTCCAGCTTCCCGAAAGCCCTTGATACCATTCACGGCGCTGCTGACGTGTTTGCCAAAAAAATTGGCGAAATGTCGGGTGGCAAGTTTCAAGTCACCGTTCACGCCCCTGGCGAACTGGTACCCGCCTTTGGTGTTGTCGATGCCGTCCAAGCTGGCACGGTAGAAGCCGGTCACACCGCGCCCTATTACTATTTCGGCAAGGACGACACCTTTGCCATGGGCACGGCCATTCCCTTTGGTCTCAATAGCCGTCAGCTGACCGCTTGGTTCTATGACGGCAACGGCATGAAGCTGTTCCGCGAGTTTTACGACCAGTACAACATTGTCAATTTCCCAGGTGGCAACACGGGTGCCCAAATGGGTGGCTGGTACCGTAAAGAAATCAAATCCCCCGCCGATGTCAAAGGCCTGAAGATGCGCATTGGCGGCTTTGCCGGCAAGGTGCTGACCCGCATGGGTGGTGTGCCCCAAAACATTCCGGGCGGTGAGATTTACCAAGCCCTCGAAAAAGGCACGATTGATGCTACCGAGTGGATCGGGCCATACGACGACGAAAAACTTGGCTTCCAAAAAGTGGCCAAAAATTACTACTATCCTGGCTGGTGGGAAGGTGGCGCACAGCTCGATTTCTATGTCAACAAGGCCGCTTTCAACGCCTTGTCCAAAGAAAACCAAGCAATTGTCGAATCGGCAGCAGCCTATGCCCACACCGAAATGCAGGCTCGTTACGATGCTCGCAATCCGGGAGCGCTCAAGCGGCTGGTGGCTGGCGGTGCCAAAGTGCTGCCTTTCCCCAAAACCGTGATGGACGAGGCGTTCAAACATGCGATGGCCCTCTATGACGAGTTGAGCACCAGCAACCCGAACTGGAAGAAGATCTACGCAGACTATTCTGCCTTCCGCAAAGATCAAAACCTCTGGTTCCGCTTTACCGAAGCTTCGTTTGACCGCTACATGCAGTCGGCCAAGCTGTAAATCCATCGTATAAATCCATCACTTCACTGGATTTTGAACAACCCCCGCCAAAGCCGGGGTTGTTGAACAAACAGCAAGCCATCCTGTTTTTTTGATTTCGCTCAATCATTGAATTTTTCAGGGTTGCATGCTGTTTGCTTTTTGAATAGTTGTCCATTTCTCTCGTTGTCATGGTCGGTTATTTATCAAAATCTTCCAACCTATTTTGAATCAACCAACTGATCTAAAACTAAGATGATTGCATTATTGAAAATATCGCGATGGATTGATACCATCAATGAGCTTATCGGCAAATTAGCGATGTGGATGATCTTAGCCACCACACTCATCAGTGCCGGTAACGCGATCATCAGAAAATTATTTGGAACCAGCTCGAATGCTTGGCTGGAGATTCAGTGGTACATCTTTGCCGCTGTTTTCATGCTCGGTGGTGGCTACGCATTTTTGCGTAACGCACATGTGCGCATTGATTTCATTTCATCCAAATTTACCGATCGAGTTCGGAACTGGGTCGATATCGGCGGCATCATCATTTTCTTGATTCCGCTGTGCTATCTTATGATTTTGGAGGGCTGGCCACTGTTTACCAAAGCTTGGTTAACGGGTGAAATGTCATCGAATGCGGGTGGGTTGGTGCGCTGGCCTGTTTACGTCCTGATTCCTCTCGGATTTATTCTGCTCATGCTTCAAGGTTTGAGTGAACTCGTTAAAAGAGCCGCATTCTTGGCCGGTCATGGCCCAGATGTCTTGAGTCATACTGGCCCAAGTGAAACTGAAATGTTGGCCAAGGAAATTGCCGAGGCTGAAAAAGAAAAGCTGCATACAAGCTTTGCCGCGAACAAGTCCTGAACGCACAGATTGCACAGCATCATGATTGAATTTCTATCTACCAATTTTGTTCCGGTGATGTTCACCGGTTTGCTGGTTTTCCTACTGACGGGCTTTCCAGTTGCCTTCTCTCTGGCTGCTACCGGTTTATTTTTTGGTCTGATTGGCATGGAGGTGGGACTGTTCCCCTCCAACCTCTTTCAGGCGTTGCCCTTGCGGGTGTTCGGCATCATGCAGAACGACACCTTGCTGGCCATTCCGTTCTTCACTTTAATGGGCATCATTCTTGAGCGAAGTCGCATGGCCGAGGACTTGCTGGAAACAGTTGCTCAGGTGTTTGGTCCGGTGCGTGGGGGTCTGGCTGTCGCTGTGATATTGGTGGGTGCCTTGCTGGCTGCTACCACGGGTGTGGTGGCTGCTGCGGTCATCTCCATGGGGCTGATTTCGCTGCCCATCATGTTGCGCTACGGCTACAACCGCACCATCGCCACGGGCACCATCACGGCTTCGGGTACGTTGGCACAGGCCATTCCACCCTCGTTGGTGTTGATCGTTTTGGCTGACCAACTGGGTCGTTCTGTGGGCGATATGTATGCCGGTGCCTTGGTTCCGGGTCTGATGCTGGTCGGTCTGTATCTTCTGTTCATTGCGGCCGTAGCGCTCATTAAACCCAAGTGGGTACCTGCACTGCCACTTGAGGCCCGCATTTACCGCGAAAACAGTGGTGCCTCCGGTCATGTCTCCCTTCTGGTGTTGTTGTCGATCTGCGGTGTGGTGAGCTACCTGTGGTCTCAGAACCACGAGGCCATCATCAATCCGATGATCGGACGCGAAACATCGCCCGCTGGTGACGAAATTGTGATCATGTCGATCACGGTCGGCTCCTTTTTGGCCCTGATCCTTGCCTTGATCAACCGTCTGCTGGGGCTGGGTCTGCTGTCTCGCTTGGCTGACCGTGTAACGTTCGTGTTGATTCCACCGCTGGTGCTGATCTTCTTGGTGCTGGGTACCATTTTTCTGGGTATCGCCACACCAACCGAAGGCGGTGCCATGGGTGCGCTGGGCGCACTCATCATGGCAGCTAGCCGTCGCACCTTGAGTATCAAGCTGCTCAAGGAAGCCCTGGAAAACAGCACCAAGCTTTCCATTTTTGTCTTGTTCATCCTGATTGGCTCTACCGTTTTCAGCTTCACGTTCAATGCGGCTGATGGTCACGTTTGGGTGGAACACCTGTTTGACAAACTGCCCGGCGGTCAGATGGGCTTCTTGTTTGTCGTGAACCTGCTGGTGTTCATTCTGGGCATGTTCATCGACTTCTTCGAGATTGCCTTCATCGTCGTGCCCTTGTTGGCACCAGTGGCCGACAAACTGGGCATTGACCTGATCTGGTTTGGCATTATTTTGGCCATGAACCTGCAAACTTCCTTCCTGACACCGCCTTTCGGTTTCGCGCTGTTTTACCTGCGCAGTGTGGCGGCACGCAACGATTACGACGATGTTGTCACGGGTGAACGCATCAAGGCGGTGACGACGACGCAGATATACAAAGGCTCCATCGCTTTCATCGTGCTGCAACTCATCATGGTGATGGTCGTTGTCTTCAACCCAGATATCGTCAGTTCCAATATCAGCAAGGGCGCAGTCGTTGACGAAGCGACGGTGACCGACATGCTCAACAACATGCAGGGCATGGACTCAGAGGAAGCGCCCGCCGAAGCCGGTGCAACGGAAGGTGGCGCACAACTGCCAACACCGCCCACTGATGCCCCAGCCGAAGAAGACCCCGCCAAGGCCTTGATGGATGCCATGAAAAAATCCCAGTAAGCAGCTGGTTGAGAGACAAGCATGCAGATTGATGTGAAGGTGCTGGATGCCCGCATGGCTGACCAGCTCCCGCAATACGCCACCCCCGGCAGTGCCGGGCTGGATTTACGGGCCTGTTTGGATGCGCCGCTGACTTTGGCCCCAAACGCTTGCCAGCTGGTGCCTACCGGGCTGGCCATTCATCTGGCCGATCCGGGCTATGCCGCCATGATCCTGCCTCGGTCAGGCCTGGGCCACAAGCACGGCATCGTGCTGGGCAATTTGGTGGGGCTGATCGACAGCGACTACCAAGGTCAGCTCATGGTCAGTGCTTGGAACCGCAGTGACACCGCCTTCACCATTGCACCCATGGAGCGCATTGCGCAAATGGTGATCGTGCCGGTGGTGCAGGCGCGCTTCCATGTGGTGACTGAGTTTTCGGCGCAGAGCGAACGCGGCGCGGGCGGTTACGGCTCCACGGGCCGCGCTTGACGCACGCTGGCGGGCCGCGTACTGCGACTGTCAGTGCCGTGTGCCGGTGTCGTCCTGGTCAGCGAGAGGGCTGACTTGCATGCTGAAAAAGCCGGTACCCAGCGTACCGGCTTCTACTTCGTGGTCTTGGGCTGCTCGCACGGCATGCACCCGCAGGGCGATGCGAATGGCAATGCCCGCTAGCGGGTGGTTGGCATCGAGCACCACATGGTCGGGGTAAATGTCGGTGATGAAATACAGCTGGTCACGCGGTGCGTTGGGGTTGCAACCCGCGGGCAGGCCCTCAAAGCCCATGCCTTCTTCAATGTCTGTTGGAAACAGGTGGCGCGGCTCCAAGTACAGCCGGTGCTCGTCGTAGTCGCCAAATGCGTCGTGTGGCTCCAGGTGCAGCTCCAGCGTATCGCCCGCTTCGTGGCCTTGCAGGGCTTGCTCGATCCGGGCCAGCAAGTCCTTTCCGCCCACCAGAAATTCGACTGGGTCGTCCAGCACATCCAAGGTTTCGCCCAGGGTGTCTTTCAAAGTCCAGGTCAGGGCAACAACGCAGGATTCAGAGATGGTCATGGGGTTTTTCATTGGACAATTGTCCCATGACTGAAACCACTTACCCCCACCCCGACGCGCCCTCCACCTTGCTCGGGGGCTTGTCGCCCGCGCAATTCATGCGCCGCCACTGGCAGAAAAAACCCCTGCTCATCCGCAACGCGGTGCCCGGTTTTCAGCCCCTGCTGAGCCGCCAGCAACTGTTTGCCATGGCCGCCGACGAAGCGGTGGAATCGCGCCTGATCGTTCACCAAGACAGCGGCTGGACGCTGCAACACGGCCCGCTGCCACGCAAGGTCCTGCCGCCCTTGAAGCAAAACGGCTGGACTTTGCTGGTGCAGGGGGTTGATCTGCACGTTGAGGCCGCCCATGCGTTGTTGCAGCGTTTCCGTTTTGTGCCCGATGCCCGGCTGGACGATCTGATGATCTCCTGGGCCAGCGACGGCGGCGGCGTGGGCCCGCACTTTGACAGCTACGATGTTTTCCTGCTTCAGGCCAGCGGCCAGCGGCGCTGGCGCATTGGCCGCCAGAAAGACCTCAGCCTAGAGCCTGATGTGCCGCTGAAGATTCTGAGCCACTTCGTCCCGGAAGAAGAGCACGTGCTCAACCCTGGCGACATGCTCTACCTGCCCCCGCGCTGGGCGCACGACGGCGTGGCTGTGGGCAGTGACTGCATGACCTATTCCATGGGTTTTCGGGTACCGCAGCGGGGTGGGCTGGCTGGCGAATTGCTGCAACGCATGGCCGATGATTTTGAAGACGAAACCCTCTACCGCGATCCTGAGCAGCCCGCCACGGCCACCCCGGCAGCCATGCCCGAGGCTCTGCAAGCCTTTGCTGCGGATGCCTTGCAGCGCTTGCTGGCCGAGCGCCAGTCGCTGGCCTGCGCTCTGGGCGAAGTGATGACCGAACCCAAACCCAGAGTCTGGTTTGACGAGCCCGCTGACGCATGGCAGCTCGGTGCCGTGGTGCTGGATCGCAGAACCCGCATGATGTACGACGAGCACCATCTGTTCATCAACGGCGAGAGCCTGCGTGCCAAAGGCGCTGATGCCACGCTCATGCGCTCTTTGGCCAATGACCGGCGTTTACCTGCTCAGGCGGTGCAGCGCGCCAGTGCGGCGGCCAAAATGCTGCTGCAAGATTGGTTTGAAGCGGGTTGGCTGCACCGCCTGCCCTGAGCTTGGTGCCCATCAGTCCCTGGAGTTCTCGTGCCCACCGAAGCCCTTGAACCAACACCCGAACCAACATCCGCCACCCCTGCGGGCTTGCCCGTGGGTCGCTTGCAAGGTCGTTCGTTGTTTGCCGACTTGGTGAGGCAGTCACTGGCTGTGGCCGCCGCAGAAGCTTGGCCACAGCTGGTGCTGTGCGATGCCGACTTTACCGACTGGCCACTGGGTGATCGGGCGGTTGTGCAGGCGCTGGATGCCTGGGCCAAGCGGGGGCGGTTGTTGCAGTTACTGGCCCGCGACTTCGGGCCGTTGCGCCAGCAGCACCCACGTTTTGTGCAATGGCGCACCCGTTGGTCGCATCGTGTGGAGGCCCGTTCGGTGCCGCAGGCGGGTTCAGAAGCCTGCCCTGGTTTGATCTGGTCATCCCATTGGACGCTGGAACGACTGGACCCAGAACGTGCGGTGGTACTCGCTACTCGCGATGCGCAACAGCGGCAGATGCAAGCCCTGCGACTGGCACAGTGGTGGGCCCAAGCACAGCCAAGTTTCGCCCCGACAACCCTGGGTTTGTAAAGACCAGTTGCCACCAAAATTTTGCAATAAATGTGACCAAATGAAAAAGTCCATTCGGGTAAATCCGGGTGTACTTTTGATCAGTATCATTCGCACCAGCCCAGATATCCAAGTGCAAATCATTGGATGTCAGGCTGAGCCGATTTAACCGGTTCAAGCTAACCTTCCGATTCATTCATATCCACTGGAACATCTCATGAAAAAAGCGCTTTTGATCGCCAGCCTGTTCGCCGCTGTTGCCCTGGCCGCCTGCGGTAAAAAAGAAGAAGCTCCTGCTGCTGCTCCCGCACCGGCTGCTGCTCCTGCTCCTGCCGCCGCTCCCGCTGCTGCACCTGCACCGGCCGCCGCTCCTGCTGAAGCTGCTGCTGCACCTGCTGCCGCTGCACCGGCCGCTGCCGCACCGGCCGCCGCTCCTGCTGCTGATGCCAACAAGCCCAAGCAATAATTCAGCTTGAGCCAATAAAAAAGCCGCCTTCGGGCGGCTTTTTTATTGGGCGTTCAGGATAGATTACTTCAGCACATCCGCCAGTTTTTGCAGCAATGCCTGTGCAGCGGGCGTGGCATCAGGCTGACCCTGGGCGTTGAGCACCGACAGCGCCACGGTATCGCTGCGGCGTTGAACCCGTATCTGCTGCTTGACGGGGGTAGCTTCCGCACTCGCACTGCCTAACAGACGGGCAAAAAACCCGGCAGATTCGGCAGGTGCCGTCTGCGGTGGGATAAAGCTCACTTCGTACACACCCTGCTGGCGGTTGCGGTCTTCAATGTTGATGCCCTGCCGATCCAACGACAGCGCCAAGCGACGCCAGACGTTGTCAAAGTTGTCGCTCACCAGCACCACAGCCTGTCCATCCAGCGTACCCAGACGGGCCAGTGCCTCAGGGCTGGCGCTGTTCAGGGCGGTTTGGGCTTGTTCCTCGGAGGCCCCGAGTTTCAGCATCAGACGGCGCAAAAATTCGTTCTCTAAATTGGCATCGCTGGGGCGGCTTTGCCACACAGTCTGGTCTTTTTGGGCGCTGCTGTACACCTCCACCAGACCCCGGTGGCTGATGAAAATCTCGGTACCACCGGTAGCGGTGCGTTCTAGGCGGGTGCGGTATTTGTCGCGTTCACCGGTGGAGTACAGGCCATCCACCAAGCGGCCCAGCGTGCGGCGCAACAGGTCTTGCGGCAGTTTGGCGCGGTTTTCAGCCCACTGGGTTTCCAGAATACCCAGCTGCTCTTGTTCTACCTCCAATTGAAAGCCGTTGTCTTGCCAGAAATCACGCACTGGTTTCCAGAGTGTCTGGGCCGGGCGGTCCACCACCAGCCAGCGCACATCGCCCGAGCGCATCAGGCGCACATCACCCACTTGGTTTGGAGCGATATTGGGTGCGGCAGGTTTGGCTGCCGCGCTACCCGGAATTTCAAAGCGAGACGTGGGTTTGAGCTGGCTCAGATCGGGCGGGACATCGAGTGCCACGCTGCGCACGGCCTTTTGGTAATCCACCTTGTCTTCTTGCAGCACGGAGCAACCACTGCCCAGCACAGCCAGGCCAGCCAGCAGCACCGAAAGCGTCAGACGGCTGGTGTGAGGGGGCTGAGCGTTCAGGGTGGTGGGGGCAGGTGTGGGCATAGAAACAGGCTTGGATGAAGGGTGAGAGGGAGACACGGTGAGAAACTCAGGCAATCAGGCCGCTGTCTTGCAGGGCCGCTTCGACCACGGGCACCAGCGAGCGCGACATGGGGGTCAGCGGCAGGCGCATGGTTTCACCGCACAGACCCATGCGGGCCATGGCCCATTTCAGGGGGATGGGGTTGGCTTCGACAAACAGGTTTTTGTGGACGGGCATCAGGCGGAACTGGATGTCCATGGCGCGTTTCACATCGCCCGACAGCGCAGCCATGCACAGCTCATGCATCAAGCGCGGGGCGATGTTGGCTGTGACGCTCACATTGCCCTGACCGCCGCAGAGCATCAGGGCTACCGCAGTGGGGTCGTCGCCCGAATACACCGCAAAACCCTCTGGGGCCTCACGAATCAGCCACTGGGCGCGCTCAATGTTGCCCGTGGCTTCTTTGATGCCGACCACACCCGGCACCTGTGCCAGCCGCAGGGCGGTGTCCACACTCATGTCGGCCACGGTGCGGCCCGGTACGTTGTAGAGCACGATGGGCAGGTCGCCTGTGGCCTCGGCAATGGCCTTGAAATGCTGGTACTGGCCTTCTTGCGTGGGTTTGTTGTAGTAGGGCACCACTTGCAACTGGCAGTCAGCGCCCACGTTGCGGGCAAATTTGGCCAGCTCAATGGCTTCAGCGGTGGAATTGGCCCCGCAGCCCGCCATGATGGGCACGCGCTTGGCGGCCTGTTCCACGGCCACGCGGATGATTTCGCAATGCTCTTCCACCGAGACCGTGGGCGACTCGCCCGTGGTGCCGACCACGCCGATGCAGTCGGTGCCCTCGGCAATGTGCCAGTCGATCAGTTTTCGCAGCGTGGGGTAATCGACTTGACCGTCTTCATTCAGGGGCGTGACCAAGGCCACGATGCTGCCAGTGATGGGTTTCATAAGCGTCAGGCTCAAAAAAAGCATCCTGACCCGTTGTCAGGATGAAGCGCTGCCCGAACCGGGCAAACAGCCCTGCATTCTATCCAGTGACATCCAGCGGGTAACGCACCGGTAACCCGTCTTGCACACCACACGCCACCGGCGGGCGCACCGCGGCAATGCGCTGCACAAAACGCGCCGGTTGCTGGCAAAAGCCGTCCTCATAGGCCACCACCCGCAGCGCTGCGCAGACTTGCAGCAGCTCCGCTGTTTGCAGCAAAAAGTCGGGCCGGGCGGGGCGGCCCACGGTTTCATTGCCGCTGGCAAACGTCTCGTACAGCAGCACGCCGCCTTCGGCCAAGCTGGCCAGCAGCGTGGGCCACAGGGGCCGCCACAAATAGTTGGTGACAACCACCGCGTCAAAGGTCTCGCCCGCCAAGGGCCAGGGGCCAGATTCGATGTCGGCCAGCACAGCCCGCCCCAGCGGGGCCACGGCGGCCACCGCCTCGGGCGACCGGTCTATACCCGTGACGGCATGGCCTTGCCCGGCCAGCCAGCGCGCATGGCGGCCATGGCCGCAAGCCACATCCAGCACGGTGCCACCCGGGCGAATCAGGTGCGCCCAGCGCTGCACCCAGACGGAAGGCTGCTCTTGCCCATGGGCGGGCGCACGGTCAAACCCAGAAGTGCTCATCAAAAACAGCTCCAAAGCTGGTCAGCCAAGTGCAGCAAAAAGTCGGGTCGGTTGTACAGCGACAAGGTGCCCAGCAGCAGCGCTGCCGCACCCAGCCAGCCCAGGGCCTTGAGCATCCAAGAACCGCCTTGCGCGCTCATGCCGATGCCCCCACCCGCTGCGGCCCGCTGCGCACAATGGCCGATTCGCGCACCGGCAGGTTGATGAGTGCGGCCAGCACCCCCAGGCCAATCGCGATGTACCACACGATGTCATAACTGCCCGTGCGGTCATACAGCAAACCGCCCAGCCACACGCCCATGAAACTGCCAATCTGGTGGCTGAAAAACACAAAACCGCCCAGCATGGACAAATGCGCCACGCCAAAAATCTGTGCTACCACCGCGTTGGTGGGCGGCACGGTGGACAGCCACAACACCCCCATGACCGCTGAAAACACATACACACTGGCCGGCGACAGCGGCACGATCAGAAAAACGCTGATAGCCACCGCACGCGCCAAATAAATGAAGGCCAAGATGTAACGCTTGGGCATGCGCTGGCCCAAGGCACCCGCGCTGTAGGTGCCGATGACGTTGAACAGCCCAATCAGCGCCAGTGCATAGCTGGCCACCTGCGGCGACAGACCGTGGTCTTTCAAATAGCTCGGCATGTGAACGCCAATGAACACCACCTGAAAGCCGCACACAAAATAGCCCGCCATCAGCAGCTGAAAACTGCGGTACTGAAACGCCTCGCGCAGCGCCTGCATGATGGACTGCTCGCGCCGTGGTGCTGTGCCACTGCCAAAACCCGGTTCACGCAGACCCCAGGCCAGCGGGGCAATCAGCAACACCGCCACACCCAGCAGCATCAGCGCCTCTTGCCAGCCAAAGCGGCTGATGAGCCAGCCCTCGACTGGCACCATCAAAAACTGCCCAAACGAGCCTGCCGCCGCCGCCACACCCATGGCCCACGACCGTTTGTCCGCAGCAATTTGTCGGCCAATCACGCCATAAATCACGGCATAGGTGGTGCCCGCCTGCGCCGCCCCAATCAGCACCCCCGCCGTGAGCGCAAACACCAGCGAACTGCTGGCCAGCGCCATGCCCAGCAAACCCAGACCATACAGCACGGCACCCAGCACCAGCACTTTGAAGGCACCAAACCGGTCAGCGGCCATGCCCGCAAAAATGCCCACCACCCCCCATGACAGGTTTTGCACCGCCAGCGCAAACGCAAAGGTCTCGCGGCTCCAGCCCTGTGCTTGGGTAATGGGTTGCAGCCACAGGCCAAAGCCGTGGCGAATGCCCATGGACAAGGTGACGATGAGCGCCCCGCAAACCAGCACCTGCACGGCAGACAGGCCTCCAGTCGGTTGCGGTGTAGGGGGATGCTGGGCTGTGGGCGTGGGTGTGGACATGGGTTTAACCGGTGGCATGAAGAAGCGGGAACTGTAGCGAAATGCCTCGCCACCGGCTGACACCTCGGTGAAACAGCCTGCCCACCACGCCTGAAAACCTTGAAATGCGACGAAATTCGGTGCAAGACGGCATAAAACCTGTTTTTTCATCCAGTAAAAATGCCCTTGCCTACAATGCCGCGCATGTCAGACACACCCGCCACCCCCCCCAGCGCCCCGGTTGTACCGGCGGCTTTTGCACCCAGCGCTTATTCAGAAGCCTCTATCCGCGTGCTCAAAGGGCTGGAGCCGGTGAAGCAGCGCCCCGGCATGTACACCCGCACCGACAACCCGCTGCACATCATTCAAGAAGTGCTGGACAACGCGGCTGACGAAGCGCTGGCCGGTTTTGGCAAAAAAATCAAAGTGACCTTGCACAGCGACGGCTCGGTGAGTGTGGAAGACGACGGGCGCGGTATTCCGTTTGGCCTGCACCCCGAAGAAAAAGCCCCGGTGGTGGAACTGGTGTTCACCCGCCTGCACGCCGGTGGCAAGTTTGACAAAGGGCAGGGCGGGGCCTACAGCTTTTCGGGCGGGCTGCACGGCGTGGGCGTGTCGGTCACCAATGCGCTCGCTACCCGCCTAGAAGTCACCAGTTACCGCGAAGGGCAGGTGGCCCGGCTGGCGTTTTCAGCGGGCGACGTGATCGAGCCCCTGCGTGTGGCTCCCCGCGCCGAAGGCGATCGCAAGCAAGGCACCACCGTGCGCGTCTGGCCCGATGCTCGCTACTTTGAAAGCCCGAACCTGCCCATTCAGGAGCTCACCCACCTGCTGCGCAGCAAGGCCGTGCTGATGCCGGGCGTGCAAGTCACGCTGGCCCAAGAAAAAACCCGCGACAGCCAAGTCTGGCTCTACAAAGGCGGCCTGCGCGACTATTTGCAGCAAACCCTGAGCGGCGAGCCCCTGATCCCGCTGTTTGAAGGCAGTGGCTTTGCCGATGCCGGGCACGACAGCTTTGCCGAAGGCGAGGGGGCCAGCTGGTGCGTGGCCTTCACCGAAGACGGCCCGCCGGTGCGCGAGAGTTACGTCAACCTCATTCCCACCAGCGCCGGTGGCACCCACGAAAGCGGCCTGCGCGACGGCTTGTTCCAGGCCGTGAAAAACTTCATTGAACTGCATGCCCTACTGCCCAAGGGCGTGAAGCTGCTGCCCGAAGACGTGTTTGCCCGTGCCAGCCATGTGCTCAGTGCCAAGGTACTGGACCCGCAATTCCAAGGCCAAATCAAAGAACGCCTCAACTCGCGCGATGCCGTGCGCTTGGTCAGCAGCTTTGTGCGCCCTGCCTTAGAACTTTGGCTCAACCAGCACGTCGAGCACGGCAAAAAGCTGGCCGAGCTGGCCATCAAATCCGCCCAAAGCCGCCAGCGCGCCAGCCAGAAAGTCGAAAAACGCAAAGGCTCCGGCGTGGCCGTGCTGCCCGGCAAACTGACCGACTGCGAAAGCCGCGACTTGGCGCAAAACGAGGTGTTTTTGGTGGAGGGCGACTCTGCCGGGGGCAGCGCCAAAATGGGTCGCAACAAAGAAAACCAAGCCGTGCTGCCGCTGCGCGGCAAAGTGCTCAACACTTGGGAAGTGGAGCGCGACCGCCTGTTCGCCAACACCGAAATCCACGACATTGCCGTCGCCATTGGCGTGGACCCACACGGCCCTTTGGATACGCCTGACATGAGTGGCTTGCGCTACGGCAAGGTTTGCATCTTGAGTGATGCTGACGTGGACGGCTCGCACATCCAAGTGCTGCTGCTGACGCTGTTTTTCCGGCACTTCCCGAAGCTGATCGAGGCTGGCCACCTGTATGTGGCCCGCCCGCCGCTGTACCGGGTGGATGTTCCGGCACGGGGCAAAAAACCCGCCCTGAAACGCTACGCCCTAGACGACGGCGAACTGAAAGCCATTTTGGACAAATGCGCCAAAGACGGCGTGCCGCCCGAAAAATGCCAAATCAGCCGCTTCAAGGGCCTGGGCGAAATGAACGCCGAACAACTCTGGGACACCACCCTCAACCCCGACACCCGCCGCCTCATGCCCGTCACCCTGGGCCACACCGACTTTGCCACCACCGAAGCCCTCATCACCCGCCTCATGGGCAAAGGCGAAGCCGCCGCCCGCCGCGAGCTGATGGAGCTGCATGGCGATTCAGTCGAGGTGGATGTTTAGATGGATGCAAGGCTCAAATCAACGCCCGCAGCCCAACGCCCGCAGCCAAGGCCACCATGGCTTTAACAAGGTGGTGTTATTAACGACTTCAGTGCTAACATTGTGCTTACTTGGTTGGAGGTTTTATGCAAGTTTCAATTCGCAAAATGGGCAATTCGCATGGGGTGTTGATTCCCAAGCCCATTCTTTTAGAAACAGGGCTGTCCGATGTGGCTGAGTTGACGTTGAACAAAGGGGTCATTGAAATTCGACCCGTCAAGCCCAGCCCGCGCACGGGCTGGGCCGAAGACGCTCAGCGCCTTGCAGCACAAGCGGACGATGCCTTGGTCTGGCCAGCCTTGGCCAACGACGGTGACGAGGCCTTGCAGTGGTGAGTCCCTTGCTGCAAACCGGCGATATTTGGCTGGTTGCGCTGGACCCCACGGTGGGCAGTGAAATCCAGAAAACGCGGCCCTGTGTGGTGATTTCCCCTAACGAAATGCACCAGCACCTGCGCACCGTCATCGTCGCGCCCATGACCACCGGCTCGCGCCCAGCGGCCTTCAGAATCCCGCTCAGTTTTCAGGGCAAGCAAGGTCTGATCTTGCTCGATCAAATTCGCACGCTTGACAAACAGCGGCTCATTCAGCGGGTGGGTGCCGTGCACGCTGCAACCTTGACGCGCACACTCAAAACCTTGCAAGAAATGTTTGAGCCTGTCACGGCCTAAAACCAAGCAGCGCAAGATTCAGAAGACTTCGACCCAAGAAACCCGCCATGACCGATCTGCTGAACCCCGACAACTCGGCCACGCTGCCCTCCGAAGACAACCTGGCCAGCTACGCCCAGCGCGCCTACCTTGAATACGCGCTCTCGGTCGTGAAAGGCCGGGCCTTGCCCGATGTGTGCGACGGCCAGAAGCCGGTGCAGCGGCGCATTTTGTACGCCATGGAGCGCATGGGCCTGGGCTACAGCGGCCCCAATCGCACGGCAGCGGCCAAGCCGGTGAAGAGTGCGCGTGTGGTGGGTGACGTGCTGGGCCGCTACCACCCGCACGGCGATACCGCTGCCTACGATGCCTTGGTGCGCATGGCGCAAGACTTTGTGCAGCGCTACCCGCTGATCGACGGCCAAGGCAACTTTGGCAGCCGCGACGGCGACGGTGCCGCTGCCATGCGCTACACCGAGGCCCGGCTCTCGCGCATCACCAGCCTGCTGCTGGACGAAATTGACGAGGGCACGGTGGACTTTGTGCCCAACTACGACGGATCGACCACCGAGCCGCGCCAGTTGCCCGCCCGCCTGCCGTTCAACCTGCTCAATGGGGCCAGCGGTATTGCCGTGGGGTTGGCTACCGAAATTCCCAGCCACAACCTGCGCGAAGTGGCCGATGCTTGCGTGGCCCTCATCAAAAACCCGCAACTGCCCGAGGCCGATTTGCTGGCCATCCTGCCCGGCCCCGACTACCCCGGCGGCGGCCAGATCATCAGCCCGCTGGGCGACATCGCCGATGCCTACCGCACAGGCCGGGGCAGCCTGAAGGTGCGCGCACGCTGGAAGATAGAAGAGCTGGCCCGTGGTCAGTGGCAGGCGGTGGTGACGGAACTGCCGCCCGGCGTGAGCAGCCAGCGGGTGCTGGAAGAAATTGAAGACATCACCAACCCGAAAATCAAGACCGGCAAGAAGGCGCTGAGCCAAGAACAGACGCAATTGAAGGCCAGCATGCTCATGGTGCTGGACGCGGTGCGCGACGAATCGGGCAAAGACGCGCCGGTGCGTCTGGTGTTTGAACCCAAGAGTAGCCGCATTCCGCAGCAGGAGCTGATGACGGCATTGCTGGCCCACACCAGCTTAGAAACCTCGGTGCCCATCAACCTCACGCTGGTCGGGCTCGATGGCAGGCCCACCCAGAAGAACCTGCGCCAAATGCTGGAGGAGTGGATTGCTTTCCGGCAGACCACCCTGACCCGGCGCAGCCAGCACCGGCTGCAAAAAGTGCTGGACCGCATTCACATTCTGGAAGGGCGGCAACTGGTGTTGCTGAACATTGATGAGGTGATTGCCCTGATCCGTGAGAGCGACGAGCCCAAGGCCGCGCTGATGGCGCGTTTTCGCCTCAGCGAACGGCAGGCCGAGGACATTTTGGAAATCCGCCTGCGCCAGTTGGCTCGGCTAGAAGCCATCAAGATTGAGCAGGAGCTGAAAGAACTGCGCCACGACCAGAGCAAGCTGGAAGACATTTTGGCCAACCCCGGCAGCTTGAAGCGCCTGATGGTGAAAGAGATCGAGGCCGATGCCAAAACCTTTGCCGATGCGCGGCGCACCCTGATCCAGCCCGAGAAAAAGGCCACTGCCGACATCAAAGTGGCCGACGAACCGGTGACGGTGGTCGTGTCGGGCAAAGGCTGGGTGCGTGCCCGCAACGGCCACGGCCACGAGCCGGCCAGCTTCGCCTTCAAGGCGGGCGACGGCCTGCACGGCACCTTTGAATGCCGCACGGTGGACACGCTGGTGGTATTTGGCAGCAATGGCCGGGTGTACAGCGTGCCCGTGGCCAGCCTGCCCGGTGGACGGGGTGACGGCCAGCCCATCACCACCCTGATTGACCTAGAAACCGGCACCCAGCCGCTGCACTACTGGGCGGGGCCGCCTTCTGCGCTGCTGTTGCTGGCGGGCAGTGGCGGCTATGGCTTTTTGGCGACGCTGGAGAGCTTGGTGTCGCGCCATAAAGCGGGCAAGGCTTTCATCAGCCTGGCCGAAGGCGAAACCCTGTGCCCACCGGTCTGCGTCAATGCCGTGGCCGCCCCAGCCGCCCCGACCAGTCCGCTGCAAGTGGTGTGCGTGTCAGCAGCAGGGCGGGTGCTCAGTTTTGACTTGAGCGAGCTCAAGCAGATGGAAAAAGGCGGGCGTGGCCTGATGCTGATGGACTTGGAACCAGAAGACCGCCTGGTGGGTGCTGTGCCCTACAGCCGCAGCGTACTGATTGAAGGCACCAACCGCAGCGGCAAAGCGCGCAGCGAAACCCTGGAAATCCGCAGCTTGAACAACGCCCGCGCACCCAGGGGCCGCAAGGGTCGGGCCACCGAATTCGGCTTCAAACCGCAGCGCGTGAGCCGTGTGGTGTGACTGGACGGCATGGCGCGGCTTGGTGACCACATCAAGACATCAAAATATTTGTTGCAGTGCAGCAAAAAAAGCTTGCCAACTGCGGGAATACCCGTAGAATTGCGTCCATGCTGCACTGCAACATAAACCTGGTGAGACAGGCGATGTTCAAGGTAGCTCCTTCAACCCTCCACTGCAAAGGAAACTGAAATGAACAACCCCGCCGAACAAATCCTGGCCGCCAGCAAGGCCAACCTCGAAGCCGTCGAAGGCGCTCTGAACAAAGCCGTTGCCGGTGCTGAAAAGCTGGTCGAGCTGAACCTGGCTGCTTCCAAAGCCGCCCTGAGCGACACCCTGGGCCACGCCAAAGCCGCTCTGGCTGTCAAGACCCCCCAAGAACTGATGAGCCTGCAAACCAGCATGCTCCAGCCCTTGGCTGAGAAGACCACCGCTTACTTCCAAAGCGTGCAAAGCATCGCTACCGAAGGCAGCGCCGACTTCACCAAAGAAGTGGAGGCCAAGATCGCTGAAGCCCAGAAAGCTTTCGGTGCCTCGATGGAACAACTGGTGAAAAGCGCTCCCGCTGGTACCGAGTCCGCTGTGGCTGCTTTCCAAGCTGCTGTGACCAACAGCCAGAAAGCTGTCGAATCGGCTCAAGCCACCATCAAGAAAGCCACCGAAGCAGCGCAAGCCAACTTCGCCGTGGTGGCCAAGCAAGCCACTGACGCAGCCAAAAAAGCCGCCAAGGTCTGATCCTGCGCTGCGATTCGCTCAAAAAAAGCTCCTTCGGGAGCTTTTTTTGTTGGGTATGACGGCTGGTGGATCTTTCTGCTGATCGGTGTGTCTTGGCTTAGCCCAGTTCGGCAA
Organism: Pseudomonadota bacterium; assembly: GCA_041192045.1. Classification (GTDB taxonomy): domain Bacteria; phylum Pseudomonadota; class Gammaproteobacteria; order Burkholderiales; family Burkholderiaceae_C; genus Hydrogenophaga. The sequence goes on from JBEENR010000007.1 coordinate 134,083, forward strand.
TCAACTCGATTTCGACGCAGGCACCTAGCGGAATCTGCGCCACACCAAACGCGCTGCGGGCATGGGCACCCACTTGTGGCCCAAATACCTCGCCCAGCAACTCGCTGCAACCGTTGGTGACGAGGTGCTGCTCGGTAAAGCTGCCGGTGCTGTTGACCAAGCTCATGACCTTGACGATGCGTTTCACGTCGTCCAGTGTCTTGCCGGCGCTCAGGCAGGCGGCGGCCAGTGTGCCCATGAGGTCGATCGCAATGGCGCGCGCGGCTTGCTGGCCCTCAGCGGTTGTCATGTTCAACCCCAACTGTCCGACCCAGGGTTTGCCGTCTTTTTTGGCAATGTGCCCACTGAGGAAAACCAGTGAACCGGTTTGCACAAACGGCACATAGGCCGCAGCCGGAATGGCTACTGGGGGCAGTTCAATGCCCAGTCGGGCCAAGTTGTCGTAAACGCTCATGAGATGAATCCTTTGGTCAACAAGAAAAAACCCAGCAGGCTTGCGCGTGCTGGGTTTCATGTTTTGGCTCCCCGACCTGGACTCGAACCAGGGACCTGCGGATTAACAGTCCGTCGCTCTACCGACTGAGCTATCAGGGAACAGACTTGAATTATAGAGAGGTTTTTAGCGTTTTAGCAAGTGACGCAAAAATTTCTTAAAAATTTGTCTGTAGCGACAAGCGCAGCGTCCGTGGCGCACCAGGGAACAGGTACACGTGTTCGTACTGGTAAGGCGACTCTTTGAAGTACCGCCGATCCAGCAGGTTGTCAACCGCCAGCGTCCAACTGGCCGGGTGGCTGTGCAAGCGGGTGTCTAAGCGCAACGATGCATCCACGCGGGTCCAGGAGGGCAGTTGCACCGACGCATCGGGCAGCACAGCACGCCGACCTTCGTGTGAAACGTGAGCGCCCAGGTGCAGGCCGGGTACCGCGGCCAGTGCGTGGCTGAGGTTGGCGCGCAGCACCCAGTTGGGCACGTTGGTGGGGCGTTGGCCGTTCAGGCTGGGGGTGATAGCCGACTGCTGGCGTTCGGCATCCAGCCAAGTGGCGCTGGCGTGGTAAGTCCAAGCCCCACTGGTGCGGCCACCGCCCAGCTCCAGGCCTTGGTGGCGAGCATGGCCGTCAATGACGCGGGTGCACGAGTCGTTGGCCCTGCATTCCGTGGCGTTACCCAACAGCAGATCGGCAGACACTGGGCGTGTGATGTGGAACAGCGTGGCATTCCAGCGCTGCCTGCCGTTGTCAGACTTGAAGCCCAGCTCCGCCTGACGGCTTTTGAGGGCGGGCAGTGCCTGGCCCTGGTTGCGGTAGCGCGGGCGACCAGGGGCCACTTCTGATTCCACCCCTTCACCCCAGCTGGCATAGGCCATCTGCGCAGGGTTGATCTGCCAGCTCGCAGCCAGCCAGGGCGTGGTGACGCTTTGCTCGTAATGGGTGGCCCGTGATCCGTCGGTGCGCACGCTGGCGCGGTCCACCCGCGTGTGGCGCAGGCCCAGCCAGGTTTGCCACTGCGGGCTCCAGCGAATGACATCGGTGGCGAAGAATTCGGTGCTGCGCTCGGTGCGCTGGGTGTAGGGGTCGGTGTAGTCGGCCAGTGGCGCAAACGGTGGCAGGCTGAACAGGTTGCCAGTGCCCACGGGTGCGTTGTTGTCGGCTTGTGGCTGACCCCGGTCGGTGAAACGGCTGGTCAAGAACCCGGCGCTGACTTGGTGTTGCCATGTGCCCGTGTTGAGCTGGCCGTTGATGCGCCACTGGGCCGCGTGCGTGTGGCGGCGTTCGTTTTCGCTGCGGTAGTCGTACAGGTCAAAGTCGCCGTTGGGGCAGTAGCGGTCGTATAAATCCTCTGCATAACAGCCGTAAGGGTAGGCCAGCCGGTCATCCGTCTTCAGCCGCTGCGTGCCCACCTGCGCCTGCCAGTTCCAGCGGCTGTTGATGGCCTGGGTGTAGCGCAGGCTGCCGCTGAAGTTCTGGAACACCACCGGCTGGCTCCAGGGCTGGGTGTTGATGTTGATGTGGGCATCGGCAGGCGGCAGGGTGTTACCCAGCAGGCTCAAACCCGGCACGCTGGGCTGGCTGCGGCGCGACCATTCGAACTCGCCTTCCAGCAGGCTGTCTGGCGACAGGCGGGCATCCAGCGCCAAGGCCACCAGACTGCGCTGGCCTTCGGTGCCACGGGCGTGGCCGTTCAGGCGCTCGCCCAGCAGGTTCAGCCGGTAGCTCACGGCACCGCCTTCGCCGGTGCGCCCGCCCAAGTCGGCATGCAGCAGGGCATTGCCAGTGCTGGTGGCTTCTAGGCGCAGGCTGCGCAGGGGCTGGGCCGTGGGGCGCTTGACCACCGCATTCATCAGCCCACCCGGCGCGCTGGTGCCCGCCTGAATGCCGCTGGTGCCCTTGAGCAGTTCCAGCCGATCCCAGTGGTCCAGTGGCAGCGAGGTCTCGGCGCTGATGGGCAGGCCCTCGCGGCGGTAGTTGTAGGTGTTGTCGATGACGAAACCGCGCACGCTGGCGTAGTCGTAGTAGCCAGCGGCGTTGTACGCGTCTGACACGGATGCGTCCAGCCTGTACAGATCACTCAAGCGCCTTGCGCCGCTTTCAGCCACTGCATCGGCGCTGATGACGGTGGCCGTCAAGGGGCTGGCTGCCAGCGGCTGGTCGGCAAACCCGCTGATGTCGGGGGCGCTCAGCGTACCTTGGCTGCGGATGACCACGGTGGATAGGCTGGAGGGCGCTGCGTCTTGCGCATGCAGCGAACCGCAAACCAGCCAGCAGGCCAGTGCGGTGATGCGCCGTGGCAGGGGCCGAAGCACGGAGGCGGCTGGCCGTGAAGATGAAGATGAAGATGAAACAGGATGCTTTGCCATGTGGTGAGTCTTTGGGGACGTGTCAATGGCAGGTCGGCTGCGCACCCAAGCCGACAGTCACACGGCGGTGTGGTGGCTTGGGTGGGCGTGCTTCCCTGCGCGAGGATTACCTCAATCAGGTTCAAAGGGACTTTCTCAGTCGTGACCGGGGCCGGTCACAACACCCCTAGCGAATGCGCTCTTGCAAGCGCGGGCGGATTGTAGTGAGGAAAAAACAAAGCCCTCGCAGACGAGGGCTTTGTAGGGGCTTGGGCGTGGCAGGCTGATGCGCCCCTCAGTCGTCCAACACGGGCGATGCCACGCCCAGCGCTTTGTGCAGACGGGGGCTGGTGGTGGTGTATTGCAGCAGCACTTTGTGCTCGGGCCAGAGATGGGACGCAGCACCAAAGGCGGCCAGCGTGCATTCGTGAAAGCCGCACAGAATCAGCTTTTTCTTGCCGGGGTAGGTGTTGATGTCACCCACCGCAAAAATGCCGGGCACGCTGGTCGAGAACTTTTCGGTATCCACCACCAGCTGTTTGCGCTCAATCGCCAGCCCCCACTCGGTGATTGGCCCCAGCTTGGGCGAGAGGCCAAAGAACACCAGCAACACATCCAGCGGTACGGCGCGGGTGACACCGTCTGGCCCGGTGACTTTCACCTGGGTGAGGCGGTCGTCTTGGGCTTCAAAACCCGTGACTTGACCGATGAGGAACTGCATCTTCAGCTGCTCGCACAGGTCACGCATCTTGGTGACGCTGGCCGGGCTGGCCTTGAAGCCATCGCGCCGGTGAACCAACACCACGCTCGCGGCCCGGTGTTCACCGTCGCTGGCCAGTTTCAGCGCCCAGTCAATGGCCGTGTCATCACCGCCGACGATGACGACATGCTGACCCGCTAGCTGAGCCGGCTGGTTGACACGGTAGAACACCTGCGATTCGTGAAAGCGCTCCAAGCCATCGAGCTTGAGGTAACGCGGCTGAAAAGCCCCCACACCCGCTGCAATGAACAGGGTGCGGGTGAGCAAGTGCGTGCCCTTGCTGGTTTGCACACTGAACCGACCATCAGCCTGTTGCTGCACGGCGCTGACTTCTTGCCCCAAGTGAAAGCACGCCCCAAAGGGAGCAATCTGTTGCAGCAGTCGCTCGGTCAGCTCGCGCCCGGTACACACCGGAATGCCGGGGATGTCGTAAATCGGTTTGTCTGGGTACAGCTCGACAGGTTGCCCGCCGGGGTAGGGCAGGGCATCGACCACGTGGGCCTTGATGTCCAGCAGGCCCAGCTCGAACACCTGAAACAGCCCCACCGGCCCGGCACCGATGATGAGCGCATCGGTTTCCAGGGGGCCATCAGGTGCGCTGGGGGTGTTCAGTCCCTTCGGGGCGGGCTGGGCATGCATGGGGCTCAGCGGATCAGCTCAGACAGCTTGCCGGTGCGGTCTTTCCACTGCTCATGGTCGGGCAGCGGGTCTTTGCGCTTGGTGATGCTCTTCCAGCTGGGCAGGGCGGCCAGCTCGGCGTTGAGCTTGATCATGTGCAACTGGTCTTTGGGCAGGTCTTCTTCGGCGTAAATGGCGCTGACCGGGCATTCGGGAATGCAGACGGCGCAGTCAATGCATTCGTCGGGGTCAATGGTGAGGAAGTTGGGGCCTTCACGGAAGCAATCGACGGGGCAGACATCCACACAATCGGTGTATTTGCAGCGGATGCAGGATTCGGTAACGACGTGGGTCATGGTGCTTGTTCGTGTTCAGGAAAAACGGCGGATTTTAAAGTTGCGGCAAGGGTAAGCCAGGGTCAATGCCCTTGTCTTGACATAAGTTAAGCCGATCAGGCTCAGGCAGGGGCCTTCAGGACACCAGCACCGCGCCCGAGGTTTTGTGGCTGGCCGTGTCCACCAGCACCAGCGAACCCAGACTGCGCGACTGCGCAAACGGCAGCGTCACCAGCGGCTCTTGCAGGGCCAATTCAATGTGGCCAATGGCGTTGGGTTCGAGCTGGCTGGCGTTTTCCTCGGCCAGGGTGTGAATGTCCAGCTTGTGCACGATGCGGCTGACCTTGGCCTTGACCCAGCGGTGGCCGTGCAGCGCCCAGTACACCCGGCCCGGCACCAAGGTTTCGTCGTCCAGCCAGGCCACGGTGGCCGAAATGCTGCGGCTGGCAGCCAGGGCACCAGTTTCGTCCTGAGCCAGCAGCCAGTCGCCCCTGGACACATCGACCTCGCGGTCTAACACAATCCCTGCGCTGTGGCCTGCCGACACGGCTTGCGGCGTGCGCACATGGTTGAGCACCTGCGCCACGGTGGCGGTTTGCCCGTTGGGCATGATGCGCACCACTTGCCCCGGCTGCACGCCACCCGTGGCGACCCGACCCCAGAACACGCGGCGGCCTTGGCTGGTGTCGGAAGACGACGAGAATTTTTCGACCCACTGCACCGCAAACGCAAACGGCAGGCCGGTTTCGGCGGCGGTCACCGGCAGGCGTTCCAAAATTTCCAGCAGCGTCGGGCCTTCGTAGCCGCACCACTGCGCTTGTGCGCTGGCATCGACCACGTTCCAGCCCTTGAGGGCCGAAATGGGCACCACGGCGGTGACGGGAATGCCTGCCTCGGTGGCAAAGTTTTGCAGCGCGGCGCGGATGTGGGCAAAAGCCAGCGTGCTGTCGCTCACCGCGTCCAGCTTGTTGATGGCAAACACCACCGAGGGCACGCGCAGCAGTTTCAGCAGCAGGCTGTGGCGGCGGGTTTGCGGCAGCAGGGCCAGATCGGCGTTTTGCCAATGCAGTTTGGTGGCATCGACCAGCACCACAGCGGCATCGGCGCTGGAGGCGGCGGTCACCATGTTGCGGGTGTATTGCTCGTGGCCGGGTGCGTCGCCAATGATGAATTTGCGCGCTTCGGTGCTGAAGTAGCGGTAGGCCACGTCAATGGTGATGCCTTGTTCGCGCTCGGCAGACAGGCCGTCGGTCAGCAGGGCCAAGTCGGTCTCGCCGTGGCGCTGCACCCCCGCTAGGTGGTCTTGCAGCACGGCCTTGCTGTCCACCAGCAGGCGGCCAATGAGGGTGCTTTTGCCGTCGTCCACGCTGCCGCAGGTAATCAGGCGCAGGGCGGCGCGGGTGTCTTGCGCGGGGGCTTCAAGGGCTTGGTCGATGATGTTCATGGCGGTGTGATTCAAAAAATGGGCGTTCGGGTTGGGGCTTTTTTTTGATGAGATCTGGTTGCGCTTGCCCCCATCCCAACCTTCCCCCAGAGGGGGAAGGAGCCGGAGACCTCATCCCCCTCTGGGGAAGGGGCCGGAGACCTCATCCCCCTCTGGGGAAGGGGCCGGAGACCTCATCCCCGTTTTGCTCCCTCCCCCGCTGGGGGAGGGCTGGGGTGGGGGCTCTTGGGGTCAGAAATACCCGTCCTTCTTGCGCTTCTCCATCGAAGCCTCGGAGGTCTTGTCATCCATGCGGGTGGCACCGCGTTCGCTCACCTCGGCGGCCAGGGTTTCGATGACGATGTCGTCTGCCGTGGCGGCCAAGCTCTCGACCGGGCAGGTGCAGGTGATGTCGCCCACGGTGCGAAAGCGCACGTCGCGCACCTGCACGGTTTCGCCGTCGCGTGGCGGGGTCAGCTCAGTCACCGGCACCAAGAGACCCCGGCGGTCTACCACCTCGCGCTTGTGGGTGTAGTAGATGCTGGGCAGGCGAATAGCTTCGCGGGCGATGTATTGCCACACGTCCAACTCGGTCCAGTTGCTGATGGGGAACACCCGGAAGTGTTCGCCCGGTTGCAAGCGGGTGTTGAACAGCGTCCAGAGTTCCGGGCGCTGGGCCTTGGGCTGCCACTGGCCGAAGCTGTCGCGGTGGCTGAAGATGCGCTCTTTGGCTCGGGCTTTTTCTTCGTCGCGGCGGGCTCCGCCAATGAGTGCGTCAAACCGGAATTCATCAATCGCTTCTAGCAGCGTGACCGACTGGTGTACGTTGCGCGATTCGCCCGGATGCGCCAGCCGCACCGTGCCGCGTGCCATCGAGTCTTCCACGCTGCGCACGATCAGCTTGGCCCCCAATTCTTGGGCGCGTTCGTCGCGGAAGTCGGTCACTTCGGGGAAGTTGTGGCCGGTGTCGATCATCAAGAGCGGGTACGGGATGCGCCCTGCACCAAAGGCTTTTTCGGCGCACTTGAGCATGACCAGCGAGTCTTTGCCGCCTGAGAACAGCAGGGCGGGGCGCTCAAAGGCGGCGGCCACTTCGCGCAGGATGAAGATGGTTTCTTCTTCCAGCGCATCCAGGTGGGCGTTGCTCAGGCTGTGGTCAGTGGGTTGTTGCAGCACGGCGTTGTCGGTACGGGCGTTCATGGTCGGGCAGGGGTTCGGTTCAGGAAAACGTGGCAGCTGGGGCGGGCATTTAATGCGCTAGGTGCAAGCCACATTCGCGGTGGTCTTCGCCCTTGGTCGGGTCCACATAGTCAAAGTTGTTGGGCAGACCGTGCTGCTCGCAGTAGAGGTAGAGGTCTTTGGAGGTCCAGTGCAGCAGCGGAGCCACTTTGATCAGGCCATCGGGGTTGATGCTGACCGGGTCCATCTGGGCGCGCACCGCGGTGTCGGTGGCGCGCAGGGCGGTGAACCAGACTTTTGGGGCTGTTTCGCGCAGGGCACGGGCAAAGGGTTCCAGCTTCAGCTCTTCGGTGAAGGCGGCATGGCGCGGGTCGTCCAGCGCGGGGGCTGGGCCTTCCACGGCTTCGCGGTGCGCCCGCGAGCGGCGCGGCAGGTAAATCTTCAGGTTCAGGTTCAGCTGGCGGCTCACTTCGTCGGCAAAGCGGTAAGTGGCTTCGGTGTTGTAGCCGTTGTCCATCCAGACCACCGGCACATCCGGCCTGATGCGGGTGACCATGTGCAGGATGACGGCCTCGAAGGGGCGGAAATTGGTGGTGACGATGGTGGGCTGGCCCAGGCGCAAGGCCCAGTCCACCAGGGCAGTGGCGTTGTGGCCCAGTTCGGCATTGACGCGGGCGATATCAAGCGTGTTCATGGTGTTCGTCTCTGGCTTCAGGCGGTTTCAGCGGCAGCGAAATGTGGCAGCGGCTGCACCGCATCGCCTTGGTAAAAGGCGGGGAACTGCGTCAGCAGCGTCTGGCCGTGGGCCAGGTTCTGGTCGGCGCGCAGCACGGCCTGGCTAAAACCGCTGCGCTGCATTTGCAGCAGTTGGTCAATCAGCACATCGCCGGTGGCGCGGATGGTGCCGGTAAAGCCCAGACGGCGGCGCAGCAAAAACGCTTGGCTGAAGGCCCGGCCATCGGTGAACTTGGGGAACTGCAATTCAATGGCGGTGATGCCGCTCAGGTCGGCCTCGCGGGGGTCTTGGGTGTTGGTCAGCACCAGGCGTTGTGCTTCGGGCTCGGTGGGCACAAAGCCGTGGGGCAGCAGTTCAAGCATGGGGTGGGTCATGGTCTTGCAAATGAAACGAAGCCAGCCAGGGTTCAGGCGCGGGCGGTGCTCACGCGCACGGCGTTGGCGGCGGTTTTGAAGGGTTCTGGCCCCACGCGGCGCAGGGTTTGCACAAAGCTTTCGCCGCTGTTGCGCTGCTGGCGGTAGGTGTCGAGCAGGGCTTCGATCACGTCGGGCACTTCGCTGGCAGCAAACGAGGGGCCAATCACCTTGCCGGGCGTGGCCGCCCCAGACAGGCGTGTGCCGTCCGAGCCGCCCAGCGTGATCTGGTACCACTCTTGCCCGTCTTTATCGACACCCAAAATGCCAATGTGGCCGCTGTGGTGGTGGCCGCACGAGTTGATGCAGCCGCTGATGTGCAGGTCAATCGCGCCCAGGTCGTGCAATTCGTCCAGGTCTTGGTAGCGCGCCAGCAGGGCTTGGGCAATGGGCAGCGAACGGGCGTTGGCCAGGTCGCAAAAGTCGCCACCGGGGCAGGCAATCATGTCGCTCAGCAGGCCAATATTTGGCTTGGCCAGCCCCAGGCGGCGGGCTTCGCGCCAGAGTTCGGGCAATTGGTCGCAGCGCACCCAAGGCAGCAGCAGGTTTTGCTCGTGCGTCACGCGGGCTTCACCGGCTGAGAAGCGGTCGGCCAAATCGGCGGCACGCTCCAGTTGCTCGGCGCTGGCATCGCCCGGCGCGGAGCCGATGCGCTTGAACGAGAGCGTGACGGCGCGCAGGTCGGGGTTTTGGTGGGGCTGCACGTTTTGGGTCAGCCAGCGGCTGAATTCGGTGTCGTCTTCGGCAGCGGCTTTCAAAATGTGGGCAATTTTGCTGTCGGCGCTTTTGCGGTCGCAATTCAAGGCTGGGGCCACAAAATAGGCGCTCACCCGGTCTAATTCGGCTTGGGTGATGGTGTGGGGTGCGCCGTCGTGCTCCAGAATGTCGCGGTATTCGGCTTCCACTTGGTCAACAAATGCCTGGCCTTCCGCTTTCACCAAAATTTTGATGCGGGCTTTGTAAATGTTGTCGCGTCGGCCAAAGCGGTTGTAGGCGCGCACCACGGCTTCTAGGTAATTCAAAATTTGATGCCAGGGCAGAAATTCCCGAATCACGGTGCCGATGATGGGCGTGCGGCCCATGCCACCACCCACCCGCACCTGAAAGCCCAGTTCGCCATCGACATTGCGCAGCAAACGCAGGCCCACGTCATGCCACGGCGTAGCGGCCCGGTCTTCTTGCGCGCCCGTAATGGCCACTTTGAATTTGCGTGGCAAAAACGCAAATTCGGGGTGCAGCGTGCTCCATTGGCGCAAGATTTCGGCAAATGGGCGCGGGTCGGCCACTTCGTCCACCGCAATGCCTGCCAAGGCATCGGTGGTGATGTTGCGGATGCAATTGCCGCTGGTTTGAATGCCGTGCATGTTCACGCTGGCCAGCAAATCCATCACATCGGCAGCGCGGTGCAGCGGAATCCAATTGAATTGCACGTTTTGGCGGGTGGTGAAATGGCCGCAGCGGTCGGGCAGGCTGGGCACATCGGCCAAGGCGGCATTGGCTTTGGACGTGTCGTGCGCTTCCTTGTGGTCAAAGTCGCGTGCAATGCGGGCCAGCACCCGCAGCTGTGCGCTGGAGAGCTCGCCATACGGCACGGCCACGCGCAGCATGGGCGCAAAGCGCTGCACATACCAGCCGTTTTGCAGCCGCAGTGGCTTGAACTCGTCACCGTGCAGGGTGCCGGCTTGCCAGCGCTGGAGCTGGTCGCGGAACTGGTGCGCCCGCTGCTGGACGAACTGGCGGTCAAAGTCGGAATACTGGTACATCGTGAGAATAAGAGGGCAAAGTTCGGAAAACGGTGCAGATTTTCAGCGTGGGCGCGACTGTAGGTGCACAGCCTTAGATTCCAAACTATTTTTTATTCATGGCCGTATGCCGGAAAAAGCATAAAGAGACGCGGTGTCTGCGTTAAGCCGTCCGGTATGTGTCTGTTGACCGGTGCTGACCGAGCCGATCAAGCCTTCTGACAAACTATGATCTTGCGTCTTGTTTTTCCAGAAAAATCAGAGGGTTGCTGGTCGTTGTGGCCTTTGTTGCTGGGCGCATGCCTTCGGTTCTGAACACGCTTGAATGACCTCACCCACACCCATTGCTCCTTGGTATTCGCTGCGCACCCGCGCTACCGTGCTCACCCTGGTGGTGCTGGTGCTGGGTCTGTGGGCCTTGACGGGGTATGCCACCCGGCTGCTGCGGCAGGACATGGAGCGCATGCTGGGTGAGCAGCAGTACCAAACCGTTTCGGCCATGGCCGAAGACATCAACAACGCGCTGACTGAACGTGTGGCCGGTGGCCGGGCGGCTGCCCAGATGATCTCGCCGCAGTTGATGCGAGACCCGCAGGCCTTGCAAACTTGGCTCGATGAGCGGGTGGTGCTGCCCCTGTTCAATGGCGGCGCTTTCGTCACAGACCGCAACGGTGTGGTGCTGGCCGATGCGCCGCGTACCAGTGGACGCACTGGTCAGTCTTACATCACAGAAGATGATGTGGCGGCGGTTTTGCATGACGGGCAGGCCGTGATCAGCCAGCCCGTCATCGGGCGCGTCAGTCGTCTGCCCCTGTTTCGCATCGTGGTGCCGGTGTTGGGTGCGCAAGGCCAGGTGATGGGGGTCTTGGTGGGCGTGATCGAACTGGGACGACCCAGTTTTCTGGATCGCGTTGCCCAGTTCCGCTACGGGCAGACAGGCGGTTATTTGCTGATGTCGCCAGACCGTGGCCTGATCATTTCGGCCACCGACCCCAGCCGCATCATGCAACCGCTGCCCGCTTCGGGGCGCAACCCCATGCACGACCGCTACATGCAGGGTTTTGAGGGTTACGGGGTGGCGGTCAGTTCGCGGGGCATTGAAGAAATCAGCGCCGCCCGGCGCATTCCGGTGGCGGGCTGGATGCTGGTGGCCGTGATGCCCACGGCTGAAGCCTTTGCCCCGGTGCGGGCTGTGCAGCGCAACATGCTGGCGGCCGCTGCCTGTTTGACCCTGCTGGCCGCTGTGCTGGTGTGGTGGATCCTCAAGCGCCAGCTCTCGCCCCTGCTGGAAACCACACAAGCCCTGCGCCGCCTGGCCAGTGGACACACGACCGAGGTGCTGCCCGCCACGCGGACGGATGAAATGGGCCAGCTGATTGAAGGCTTTAACCAAGTGCTGCGCCAGCATCAGGCCCATGAAGACAACTTGCGTGCCAGCGAAGCGCTGCAACAGGGCGTGCTCAATGCACTCGACGCGGCGCTGGTGGTGGTCAATGCCCAACGGGCCGTGGTCGTTGTGAACCAGCGCTGGCAGCAGTGGCTCAGCCAGGGCCGCGAATCAGAGGGCCGAATCGGCTGGACGCTGACCGTCGGGCAGACTTACCAATTGCCCTGTGGCCGCAGTGACGACCTGGGCTCGGTCAATCTGCGGGTGCTTGATGGCTTGCAGGCGGTGCTCTCGGGCCGTCTGCCCAGTTTCCGGGTTGAATTTCTGTGCGAGTGGTTTGCAGAGCCGCGCTGGTTCAGCGTGGCTATCTGGCCCATGCCGCACGGCAGCGAACGCTGGGCCGTGGTAGCGCACACCGACATCAGCGAAACCGTGCGGGACAAGGCGCAGATTGACCATTTGTCTTTCTACGACCCACTGACCCACCTGCCCAACCGTCGCCTGCTGCGCGACCGGCTCGACCAAGCCTTGCGCACCAGCACCCGCCACCAGCGCAACAACGCTTTGTTGTTCATTGACCTCGATCATTTCAAGACCATCAACGACACCCTGGGGCACGCCATGGGCGATGTGTTGCTGATTCAAGTGGCGCAAAAGCTGCGCTGCTGCGTGCAAGAGGGCGACACCGTCGCCCGCTTGGGCAGTGATGAATTCGTGGTGATGCTGGAAGACTTGTCTAAAGACCGGCACGAGGCCGCCGCACAGGCCGAGAACGTGGCGCGGCGCATCATGCGCAGTTTCGATACCGACATCGTGGTCGAGTCGGCCCGCTTCCACACCACGCTGAGCGTGGGGCTGGTGCTGTTCGATGGCCGCTCCGCCGACGCGGGCGAAGATCCGCTCAAGCAAGTGGAGCTGGCCATGTTCCAGGCCAAAGCGGCGGGGCGCAACACCTTGCGCTTTTTCGAGTCGCGCATGCAGGCCGAGGTGCTGGAGCGTTCTCAGTGGGCGAACGACTTGCGCGCGGCCTTGGCCGAACAGCAGTTTTTGCTGTATTTCCAGCCGCAAGTGTTCAGTTCGGGCCGCATCTCGGGGGCCGAGGTGCTGTTGCGTTGGCAGCATCCGCAGCGTGGCATGGTGTTTCCGGCCCAGTTTGTGCCGATGGCCGAAGCGTTCGGGCTGATCCTGCCCTTGGGCCAATGGGTGCTCGAAGCCGCCTGTACCCAGCTTGCCCAATGGGCCCGGCACCCGGTGCTGGCCACCTTGAGCATGTCGGTCAACGTCAGTGCCGACCAGTTCCGCCAGTTGGACTTTGTCAACAGCCTGCAAGCGCTGCTGATGCGCACCGGTGCCAACCCCAAGCGCCTCAAGCTGGAGTTGACCGAGAGCATGCTGGTGGACGATGTGGAGGACACCATCGTCAAAATGCAGGCGCTCAAAGCCTTGGGCGTGGCCTTTTCGCTGGACGACTTCGGCACGGGCTATTCCTCGCTGGCTTACCTCAAGCGCCTGCCTTTGCAGCAGCTCAAAATTGACCAAAGTTTTGTGCGCAACATCGTCACCGATCCCAACGATGCCGCCATCGCCCGCATGGTGGTGGGGCTGGCGCAAAGCATGGGCTTGTCGGTGATTGCCGAAGGGGTAGAGACGCAAGCCCAAGCCGACATGCTGGCCCACCTGGGTTGCCACAATTTTCAGGGCTATCTGTTTGGTCGCCCTGTGCCTCAGAGCGAGTTTGAGGCCTTGCTGCGCGGACGCTGAAGCGCATCGGGCACGGGCTGCTTGCGTGCCTGCCGCCACACAAAGCGCGCTGGGTCTAGCACCTGCACCAAGTCGGGGTCTATACCGTCCAGCAGCTCACCATCAAGTTGCGCCGCCAGCAGCCCCGCGCACCCGTGCGACAAGGTCAAGCCCCGCGAACCCAGGGCGGCCAGCATGTACAAACCTTCGTGCCGGGGTATGTCTTGCAGCGTGAGACGACCACGCCGCCGCGTCGTGGCCTGCTGCTGCAAGGTGGCGATATCGGGTACAGCACCTACCAGCGGCAGGCGGTCGAGCGAGGCGCAACGCACCTGCGCCCAGCCCAACAAGTGCCCCTGTTCTGCCGCCACACGCATGGCCTGTGCGGCCTGCGGTTGCAGGGCTTCTAGGCTCTGGGCGTTGCGCTCATGGTCTTCTGGGTTTAGGTGGGTGCTGGCATCGCCGCGCCGGTAGGTGGAGCCCATGGCCCATACCCGCGTGGGCCACGTGGGTGCCAGCCCGGCATCTTCGTAGGCGGGCACAAACACGCCGTTGTCACGCTGGGGCCGGGGTGCCAGGGGTGGGCCGTCCAAAGCACCCAGACTCATCTGCCCTTTGACTGGCCTCAGCGGCAGGGTGTTGTCGTCCAGCTCCGCAAAACTGGCGCGCAACAGCGCCAAGCTGCCCCAAGCCGAAGCCACCACCACCACGGGTGCCTGCACCAGCAAGTGACCACTGCTGTCCAGTGCTTGCCAGCTGGGCGTGTGGCTGTCGGTACGCTGCAAACGGGTGACGGCTGTGTTCCAGCGTGTGCTCAGGCCAACCCGTTGCTGGGCTTCGTGCAGCCAAGCCTGCACCAAGGCAGCAGGGCGCACCAGAGCGGCGGGCCAGCGTCCGGGGTTGTGGCCCCGGTTGTCCACCTCGCAAGCCTGCCAGCCCTGGCCGGGGGGTAGCAGACGCTGCAACTCGGCGCGCATGTCGGCCACACCCCACTCAGACAGGCGTGACAGCGGTGTGGGTGCCTGCGTGACGTGCGGACTGAGCATGCCCACGGGCAGTGCCGAGGCGGCCTGGGCTGGGCCTGCGGCAGCGTCCAGCACGGTGCAGTGCCAACCCCGCCGGGCCAAGGTCACGCAGACCGCTGCGCCAGCCAGACCGGCACCAATCACCAAAGCCTGACGTGCTGCCGAGGTATTCAGAGGGTTCAAGCGGGGCAAAGCGTTCAAAGCGGGGGGTCAGCGGGCTTCGGCGGGGGGCACATAGCCCGCAGCAGCATCGGCACCTTCACCGAAAAAGTGCTTTTCCATCTGCCGTGCCAGGTACTGACGGGCACGGGCATCGGCCAGGTTCAGGCGGTTCTCGTTCAGCAGCATGGTCTGGTGCTTGAGCCAGCCTGCCCAGGCTTCTTTGCTGACGCTGGCATAAATGCGCTTGCCCAGCTCGCCAGGGTAGGGCGGAAAGTCCAGGCCCTCGGCCTCTTTGCCCAGCTTGATGCAGTGGATGGTGCGTGCCATGTTGATGTCCTTGAAAATTTTTTAAAGATGATTTGGTAATAAACAACTGATAACTTAGTCGTTCCAGTTTTGATGAATCGCTTTCATGATGCGCCCCGTTGTCAACTTTTTCGGAGCAATACCTCATGTCAGCACGTCGAGACTTTATCAATCTTTTACTCGCCTCTGCTTTGTCAGGGTCAGCCTTGAGCGCATGGGCGCAGCAACCACTGACCTTGCTCAACGTTTCTTACGACCCTACCCGTGAGTTGTACGTTGAATACAACAAGCTGTTTGTGCAGCACTGGAAGGCCAAAACCGGGCAGGACGTGATCATCAAACAAAGCCATGGCGGCTCGGGCAAGCAAGCCCGCTCCATCATCGACGGTCTGGATGCCGATGTGGCCACCTTGGCGCTGGCTGGTGACACCGATGCCCTGCATGCCAACGGTGGCTGGATTCCTAAGGACTGGCAAAAACGCCTGCCTTTCAACAGCACGCCGTACACCTCCACCATCGTGCTGGTGGTGCGTGCGGGCAACCCTAAAAACATCAAAGATTGGGACGATCTGATCCGCCCGGATGTGAAGGTCATCACCCCCAACCCCAAGACATCGGGCGGTGCCCGCTGGAACTACTTAGCCGCTTGGGAATTTGCCAAACGCAAATACGGTGGCGATGCCAAGGCCCAAGAATTTGTGAAGAAGCTGTATGACAACGTGCCCGTGTTAGACACCGGCGCACGCGGTTCGTCCGTTACGTTTGCCCAGCGCAACCAAGGTGACGTGTTCTTGAGCTGGGAAAACGAGGCCTATTTGCTGGAAAAAGAATTTGGTAGCCGGGTGGACTTTGTTTACCCCTCCCTCTCCATCTTGGCAGAACCGGCGGTGACGGTGGTCGATAAAAACGCAGACCGCAAAGGTACCCGTGCCGTGGCCGAGGAATACCTGAAATTCCTGTACACCGAAGAGGCGCAGGACATCATCGGCAAAAACTTTTACCGCCCCCGTTCGGCCAAAGCGCAAGCCAAATATGCCCAGCAGTTACCCAAGCTGAATCTGTTCACCATTGACGAAGCCTTTGGCGGCTGGGAAAAAGCCTCCAAGGTGCATTTCGCCGATGGGGGTACGTTTGACCAGATTTACGTCAAGAAATAAACACTGATTCGGCAGTGGGCACAGCACAGGCCGGGCCATGCTGGGGCTGCCACTGCTGGCGGTGGCTATGGGCTCTACGTTGTAGTTTTCACGCCTTTATTCATATTTAACATAAGAAAACAAAAACAAAGTCGTTTGTATTCCGAAGGCTGCACGCCAGAATCCGCCCCCATCGCTGCCAGACAGCACTGTCTACCCGGTACCCACCCCCTGACACCCATGAAAAAGACCCTCAAACTCAGCCTTGGCGCTCTGGCACTGGCTGCCGCTTCTTGGGCCTCTGCCCAGTCCACGACCTTGCTCAACGTGTCTTACGACGTGTCGCGCGAGTTTTACAAAGACCTGAACACGGCCTTCGTCGCCAGTTACAAGAAAAGCACGGGCCAAGACATCAAGGTGGATCAGTCGCATGCTGGCTCCAGCGCGCAAGCGCGGGCCGTGGCCGATGGCTTGGAGGCGGACGTGGTGACCATGAACACCACCACCGATGTGGACTTTTTGGCCAGCAAAGGCGTGGTCGCTGCCGACTGGAACAAGCGCTTTGCGCACAACGCAGCACCCACCACGTCCACCATGCTGTTTTTGGTGCGCCAAGGCAACCCCAAAGGCATCAAAGACTGGGACGATCTGATCAAGCCCGGTATTCAAGTGGTGGTGGTCAACCCCAAAACCGGCGGCAATGGCCGCATGGCCTATCTGGCTGCCTGGGGCTCGGTGCGGGCCAAGGGCGGCACCGATGCGCAGGCGGCTGAATTTGTGAGCAAGCTCTACAAAAACGTGCCCGTGCTGGCACGCGGCGGGCGCGATGCCACCGGCATTTTCTTGCAGCGCAACATCGGTGACGTGCTGGTGACGTTCGAGTCCGAAGTGGTGTCGGTGGACCGCGAATTTGGCGCGGGCCGGGTCGATGCCATTCACCCCAGCAGCAGCATCGTGGCCGAAAACCCAGTGGCCGTGGTCGAGCGCACCGTGAACAAAAAGGGCACGGCAGCCCAGGCCAAGGCGTACCTGAACTACCTCTACACCGAAGAGGCACAAGAAATTGCGGCACAGCACGGCATCCGTCCCCGCTCCGAAGCGGTGCTGAAGAAATACGCCAGCACCTTCAAGCCCATCAAATTGTTCACCGTTGAGCAGTACTTTGGCTCGCTGACCGAGGCGCAGAAGGTTCACTTCAACGACGGCGGCCAGTTTGACAAGCTCTACACGCAGGGCAAATAAATGTCGGGTGTGATTGCCTCTTTGCCGGCTTCCGGCGTACCCGCTGGCCCGGCGCGCCGGGGGGCGGGCCGTGTGCTGCCCGGCTTCAACCTCACGCTGGGCTTTTCGGTGCTGTACCTGAGCCTGATCGTGCTGATCCCGCTCTCGGCCCTGCTGCTCAAGACCTTTACCCTGACCTGGCCGCAATTTTGGGAGGCCGTGACGGCACCGCGTGTGCTGGCCGCTTACCGGCTGACCTTTGGGGCCTCGTTCATTGCCGCGCTGGTGAATGTGGTGTTCGGTCTGTTGGTGGCTTGGGTGCTGGTGCGCTACAGCTTTCCGGGCAAAAAAATCGTCGATGCCTTGGTCGATTTGCCGTTTGCCCTGCCCACCGCGGTGGCCGGTATTTCGCTCACGGCCTTGCTGGCCGGTAACGGCTGGGTTGGCCAGTTTTTTGAGCCCTACGGCATTCAACTGGCCTTCAATCCCAATGGCGTGGTCATTGCCCTCATCTTCATCGGGTTGCCCTTTGTGGTGCGTACCGTACAGCCCGTGCTGGAAGATGCCGAAAAGGAGCTGGAAGAAGCCGCTACCTGCTTGGGGGCTACACGCTGGCAAACCTTCAGCCGCGTCATCTTCCCCAGCATTGCCCCGGCCTTGCTGACCGGCTTTGCCATGGCCTTTGCCCGTGCGATTGGGGAATACGGCTCGGTCATCTTCATTGCAGGCAACATGCCCATGGTGTCCGAGATCACGCCGCTGATCATCATTGGCAAGCTGGAGCAGTACGACTTCGCTGGGGCGACTGCCGTGGCCACCGTCATGCTGGTCATCTCGTTTGCCTTGCTGTTCGTCATCAACGGCCTGCAAGCTTGGCAGCGCCAACGTTCATCAGGGAATTCGCAGTGAGCACGACGACATCCCCCCGCACCGCCCAGCGCGGCACCACCGAAAGCGCCTGGGTGCGCTGGACGCTCACCGGCATTGCGCTGGTGTTCATGTTCTTGTTTTTGGTGCTGCCGCTGGCTGCTGTGTTCACCGAAGCCCTGCGCAAGGGCTTGGAAGCCTACTGGGAAGCGCTGAAAGAGCCTGATGCTTGGTCAGCCATTCGCCTCACGCTGCTGACCGCAGCGGTGGCCGTGCCGCTGAACCTGGTGTTTGGCGTGGCCGCCGCTTGGTGCATTGCCAAGTACGAATTCCGGGGCAAATCCTTCTTGACGACCCTGATTGACCTGCCGTTTTCGGTGTCGCCCGTGGTGGCGGGTTTGATTTATGTGCTGGTCTTTGGCGCGCAGGGCTGGTTCGGCCCTTGGCTGATGGCGAACGACATCAAGATCATTTTTGCCGTGCCCGGCATCATCTTGGCGACGATTTTCGTGACCTTTCCGTTCATTGCCCGTGAGCTGATTCCGCTGATGCAGGCCCAGGGTAACGAGGAAGAGCAAGCCGCCATCGTGCTGGGGGCCACAGGCTGGCAGACCTTCTGGCATGTGACGCTGCCCAACATCAAATGGGGGCTGATCTATGGCGTGATTCTGTGCAACGCCCGCGCCATGGGTGAATTTGGTGCGGTCAGCGTGGTCTCGGGCCATATTCGCGGCCAGACCAACACCATGCCGCTGCATGTGGAGGTGCTGTACAACGAATACCAGTCGGTTGCCGCCTTTGCCGTGGCTTCGTTGCTGGCCTTGCTGGCGCTGGTGACGCTGGTCATCAAGAGCGTGGCCGAGTGGCGCATGGAGCGCGAAATGAAAGCCCTGGCCGATCTGCCGCCCGAGCGGCCCCCGGTTTTAACGCCATCGCCTGCGGCGGGCGGGCTGGGCTAAGCGGCTGGGTTAAGCGGCTGGGTTAAGCGTCAAGGCAGCCCCTCACCCCAACCCTCTCCCCAAAGGGGCGAGGGAGCAAGACACTGAGAAAGAACATTCCCATGAGCATTGAAATCCGCAACGTCAACAAACACTTTGGCACGTTTCAGGCCCTGCACAACGTCAATTTGGACATTGCCTCGGGTGAACTGCTGGCGCTGCTGGGGCCTTCGGGCTGCGGCAAGACCACCCTGCTGCGCATCATTGCCGGGCTGGAGTCGCCGGACACGGGCAGTATCCACTTCAGCGGAGCCGACACCACCGATGTGCATGTGCGCGAGCGCAAAGTGGGTTTTGTGTTCCAGCATTACGCGTTGTTCCGGCACATGACGGTGTTTGAAAACGTGGCTTTTGGCTTGCGGGTGAAACCGCGTGACGAGCGCCCGAGCGAGGCGCAGATCAAGAAAAAGGTGCACGACCTGTTGAGTCTGGTGCAACTGGACTGGCTGGCCGACCGTTACCCGTCGCAACTCTCGGGCGGGCAGCGTCAGCGTATCGCCTTGGCGCGGGCGCTGGCCGTGGAGCCGCAGGTGCTGCTGCTGGACGAGCCGTTTGGCGCGCTGGATGCCAAAGTGCGCAAAGAGCTGCGCCGCTGGCTGCGCCGCCTGCACGACGAGTTGCATGTCACCAGTGTGTTCGTCACGCACGACCAAGAAGAAGCGCTGGAGGTGGCCGACCGCGTGGTGCTGATGAACCGCGGTGTGGTGGAGCAGACCGGATCGCCGCAGGATGTGTGGGACCACCCAGCCAGCCCGTTTGTGTACGGCTTTTTGGGCGATGTGAACCTGTTCCATGGCCGTGCCCACGAGGGGCTGCTGCATCTGGACGGTGTGGCCATTGACACGCCCGAGCATGCAGACGCGAAGAACGCCCAAGCTTTTGCTTATGTGCGTCCGCACGACTTGGATGTGCAGCGTTACACCAGCGGGGCCAGCGGCATTGTGGCGCGGCTGAGCCGGGCCATTGTGGTCGGGCCGATTGCCCGGCTGGAACTCTTGCCCCTTGAAAACAATCAGCCCCAGGGACACGACCCCCTGATTGAGGCGCAGATTCCTGCGCAACAATTCAGGGAGCTGGGCTTGCAAGAAGGTGAAACGCTGGTGGTTTCACCCCGCAAAGCCCGTGTTTTCCTGCAAGGACACTGACTTGACTTCGCCCACCCCCATTCGTCCCACTGTCATCCCCACCGTTTTGCCCCCTGTGTGGGCGCGCCACCCACGGCCTGTGCTGGCTGCGGTGGCACTGGGCAGCGTTGCCATGCTGGCGTTTGGCCTGTACTTGCAGCACAGCGTCGGCTTAGAACCCTGCCCCATGTGCATCGTGCAGCGCTACGCCATGGTTTTGGTGGTGTTGGTCGCCGCGTTGGCATCGGCTCTGCCCAGTGAGCGGGTGCGTCAGCTGGGCTTGATTTTGATGGCGGTGTTCGCCGCGTTCGGCGCTTTCGTCGCTGCACGCCAGAGCTGGTTGCAGTGGTATCCGCCCGAGGTGTTGAGCTGTGGCCGCGACTTGTACGGCATGATCGAATCCTTCCCGCTCAAGCGGGCCATTCCCATGATTTTCAAGGGCAGCGGCGACTGCTCCGCGGTGGATTGGACCTTCTTGGGCCTGTCGATTGCCAACTGGTCTTTCCTGTACTTCGTCAAGATGACGCTGCTGGCTGCTGTGCTGTGGTGGTACCGCCCGCGCAGCCGCTGAAACCAGCGCGGACGGTGGTGTCAGCGCCCAAGGCGTGGGGCGCTTGACACGTTCTACAAAATGGCGTTGCCGGGGCGCTCGCCGCGTTCGTACACCACATGGGCGCGGCCCACGATCAGGGTATCCAGCGTGCCGATGTTGTGGGTGTCTTTGTTGGTGTAGGGCAGTTTTTGCAGCAGGTAGCGCATGGCGTTGAGCCGTGCGCGCTTTTTGCAGTCGCTCTTGATGACCGTCCAGGGTGAGTCGGCGGTGTCGGTCTCAAAGAACATGGCCTCTTTGGCCTTGGTGTAGTCGTCCCACTTGTCCAGCGAGGCGAGGTCAATCGGGCTGAGCTTCCATTGTTTCAGTGGGTGGGTTTGGCGTTCCTTGAAGCGGCGGCGCTGCTCTTCGCGGCTGACAGAGAACCAAAACTTGATGAGGTGGACACCACTGCGCACCAGCTGGCGTTCAAACTGCGGGGTCTGGCGCATGAATTCTTGGTATTCCGCGTCGGTGCAAAAGCCCATGACGCGCTCTACACCCGCTCGGTTGTACCAACTGCGGTCAAACAGCACGATTTCACCCGCCGTGGGCAGGTGCTGCACATAGCGCTGAAAGTACCACTGCCCGCGTTCGACTTCGCTGGGTTTTTCTAGGGCCACCACACGCGCACCGCGGGGGTTCAGGTGTTCCATCATGCGTTTGATGGTGCCGCCTTTGCCCGCGGCATCGCGCCCTTCAAACAGGATGACGATGCGCTGCCCCGTCTCCTTGGCCCAGGCTTGCAGCTTGAGCAGCTCGACTTGCAGCAAATATTTTTGTGACTCGTACACCCGGCGCGAGAGCAGGTTTTTGTACGGGTAGGCACCGCTGCGCCAGTCGCTGGCCAGCACCTCGTCGGGGTTGGCGACGGCTTTGGCTTGGCTGCGCTGCACCTGGGCTTCGCGCTTGAGCAGGCGGCGGATGGCTTTGGCATCGTCTGGGGCAGCACCTTGCAAAATGGCCCGCAGCGACTCGGCCTTGACCTTGCGGCTGTTCTCGGGGCGCGACACGATGTCTTGTACCGCTGCGACCTGGGCCGCTTGGCGTGCAGCCACGGTTTGGGCCACGGTGATTTTTTGGATTCTTTTCGGGTCGCTGCTGCTGCCACGGACATCGCCCTGCGCTACCCGGCGCGGTTTTTCTGGCGCAGGTTCGGCGGCACTGGCCGCGCGGCGGGGCGGGGCACGTCGGGTGCGTGACCGGGGAGCGGTTTCGGGTGCGGCAGGTGTGTCGAGGGCAGGGGCCGCTACGGATGCGGCATCGGCGGGCAGTGAGGTTTCGGGCATGGCGCTGGGCAAGGGTTCGAACAAAGCCGAAAGCCTACCAGCATCAGCCGATCATGCCCAGTGTGGATTCAGACCGTTGGGATTTCAGGCGATTTGGTTTAGGCAATTTGGCTTTAGGCAATTTTTTTCACCAGCACTTGGCTGCGCCGGTCCCAGTTGTATTTGCGTTTGCGTGCCTCGGGCAACCAGTCGGGGCTGACCTGCACAAAACCGCGCTTGATGAACCAGTGCATGGTGCGGGTGGTCAGCACAAAAATGCTTTGCAGGCCCTGGGCTTTGGCCCGCGTTTCAATGCGTTTGAGCAGACGCTCGCCGTCGCCTTGGCTTTGCGTGTCGGGCGACACGGTCAGGGCGGCCATTTCGCCGGTGCGGGCTTCGGGGTAGGGGTAGAGCGCGGCGCAGCCAAAGATCACGCCGTCGTGCTCAATAATGGTGTAGCAGCCCGCATCGCGTTCAATTTCGGTGCGGCTGCGCTTGACCAAGGTGCCGTCTTTTTCAAACGGCTCAATCAGCGCCAAGATGCCGCTCACATCGTCCATGGTGGCTTCGCGCACGCTCTCCAGTTTTTCGTCTACCACCATGGTGCCAATGCCGTCGTGGGTGTAAATCTCTAGGAGCAGCGCACCATCGACCGAAAACGGCAGGATGTGGCTGCGCTCCACACCGCCTTCGCAGGCGCGAATGCAGTACTGCAAATAAAACGCCACATCGGTGGGCAGGGTGGGCGGGGGCAGGCTGGTCAGCAGGGTTTTGGCATCGACCAGGGGCAATTCGGTGTCAATTTCGCTGTCGGGGTCTGTGGCATCTAGCCGAATACCGGGCACTTCGGTCAGAAACATCAGCTTGTCGGCTTGCAGCGCCACGGCCACGGCGGTGGCCACATCTTCCATGGTCAGGTTGAAGGCCTCGCCGGTGGGCGAAAAACCAAAGGGCGAGAGCAGCACCAGCGCGCCCATGTCCAAGGTGCGCTGGATGCCTTCGGTATCCACCTTGCGCACCAAGCCGGAATGCAGAAAGTCCACCCCATCAATCAGGCCCACCGGGCGGGCGGTGATGAAGTTGCCTGAAATCACCCGCACCGTGGCCCCGGCCATGGGCGTGTTGGGCAGACCTTGGCTGAAGGCGGCTTCAATCTCGTAGCGCAATTGCCCGGCGGCTTCCTGGGCGCAGTCCAAGGCCACCGAGTCGGTGATGCGCATGCCGTGCGAATAGCGCGGCGCATGGCCTTTGGCCCGCAGTTGTTCGTTCACTTGGGGCCGAAAACCGTGTACCAGCACGATTTGCACGCCCATGCTTTGAATCAGGGCCAAGTCTTGTGCGATCAGCGGCAGTTTGTTGGCCGCAATGGCCTCGCCCGCCACACCCACCACCATGGTGCTGCCGCGCAGTTTGTGGATGTAGGGCGCGACCGAGCGGAACCAGGGCACGAAGGTGAAGTTGAAGACGTTGGACATGGACGGGTCAGGGTTGAATCAAGAGCAACTGTTTGGGTGGCAGCAGACGCACGAAGTCACGATCAAAGGTACACAGGGTTTCGCCCCATTGCAGCACGGTAGCGGCAATCCAGACATCAGATACCAAGTTGCCGCAGGCTTGTTGCGCCAAGCAGCCCGCCCGCAAACCGGCCCAGTGTGCGCTGGCCGCTTGGTAGCCCACGCCGGGGCAGGCCAGCAGCGTATCGACAAAGACCAGCGCGTCTTCCAGCGTGTCCGGTTGTTTGAACACCCTGGGGTTGGTGCTGACACGCAAAAAACCCGCGACCACCATGGCTTGCAACACCAAACTGGTCTGCCGCAATGCCGCCTGTTGCACAGCATGGTTCAACCATTGCAGGGCTGGGCTGTGGTGCGGGTGGTCGCTGCGAAAGGCGGCTACCAACACATTCACATCGGGTGTCATGCCACAGGCCCCTGCTGGCGCAGGGCATCGTCCGCATCCATGGCATCCAGCATGCTGCGGTGGCTGCAAGGGTCAATGCCGGGCAGCAGACCGCCACGGGCTTTGGAAACCGGCAAGCGGGGAATGGCGGGGGACAGCGTCACGGTGTCGGGCTGTGTGTACTGGGTTAAAAATTCGCGGATTTTGCCGCTGAGCGAAGTCCCTTCTTGCAGGGCCTTGATGCGGGCCTGCTTTACCAGGTTTTCGTCCACTGAAATGGTCAGGTTGGCCATGGGTAATCTCCGGGTACAAAACACACACAGAAACATGTGTAGCACATGAATCGGTGGCTGCGATAATAACGCCGTGATTGAACCTGTCAAACCCCATCCTGCCCCCCCGTCTGCGCCGCTGCGCATTCACTTCCCCGAATCCCTGCCGGTATCGGCGCGCCGCCATGAGATTGAGGCGGCCATGCGTGAGCACCAAGTCGTCATCGTTTGCGGTGAAACCGGTTCGGGCAAAACCACGCAACTGCCCAAAATTGCCTTGCAAATGGGGCGCGGCAAGCTCAACGCCAAACCGGGCCAGCGCCCGCAGCTGATCGGCCACACCCAGCCCCGCCGCATTGCCGCCAGCAGTGTGGCCAAACGCATTGCCGAAGAGCTGAACACGCCGCTGGGCGAGGTGGTGGGTTTCAAGGTGCGGTTTCAAGACCGGTTGTCGCGCGACGCATCGGTCAAGCTGATGACCGACGGTATTTTGCTGGCCGAAACCCAGACCGACCCCGACCTGCGCGCCTACGACACCATCATCATCGACGAGGCGCACGAGCGCAGCCTGAACATTGACTTTTTGCTGGGCTACCTGCGCCAGCTGCTGCCACGCAGGCCCGATTTGAAGGTGGTGGTCACATCGGCCACCATCGACGCGGAGCGCTTTGCCCGCTATTTCGCGTCGCAAAAAGGCCCCGCGCCGGTGATTCAGGTGTCGGGCCGCACATTCCCCGTCGAGGTTCGCTACCGGCCGTTTGAAGAAAGCCGCGAATACGACCTGAATGCCGCCATCGCCGAGGGTGTGGATGAGTTGTGGCGCGGCCCGCAGGGTGGCGACATCTTGATATTTCTGCCCGGTGAACGCGAAATCCGCGAAGCCACCGACCACCTGCGCAAACACCTGAGCCACAGCCCCACGCTGCGCAGTGCCGAGGTGCTGCCGCTGTTTGCGCGCCTGTCGCAAGCTGAGCAAGACCGGATTTTTCAATCACACAGCGGACGACGCATCGTGCTGTCCACCAACGTGGCCGAAACCTCGCTCACGGTGCCCGGCATTCGCTATGTGATTGACGCAGGCACGGCGCGGGTCAAGCGCTACAGCTTCCGGCAAAAGGTGGAGCAGTTGCTGATTGAGCCCATCAGCCGCGCAGCGGCCAACCAGCGGGCGGGCCGCTGCGGGCGGGTGGCTGATGGCATTTGCATCCGGCTGTATGACGAGGCCGACTTCAACGGCAGGCCCGCCTTCACCGACCCCGAAATTCTGCGCAGCTCGCTGGCCGGGGTGATTTTGCGCATGAAGGCGCTGCACCTGGGCGCGGTCGAAGACTTTGCCTTCATTGAACCACCGCAAAAGCGCGCCATTGTGGACGGCTACCAGCTGCTGTCTGAACTGGGCGCGGTGGATGAGGCCAACGAGCTGACCGCCATCGGCCACACCCTGTCGCGCCTGCCGCTGGACCCGAGGGTTGGGCGCATGCTGTTGGAGGCCAAGCAGCGCGGCGCGCTGGACGAGGTGATGGTGATTGCCGCCGCCTTGAGCGTGCAAGACGTGCGCGACCGCCCGCTGGACAAGCAAGCCCAGGCCGACCAAGCGCATGCCAAGTTTGACGACGAAAGAAGCGAATTCACCGGCACCCTCAAGCTCTGGAAATGGCTGGAGGACAGCAAGGGCGGGCACGGCAAAGACCACAAACTGAGCCACCGCCAGTTTGAAAACCTGCTGCGCGAGCACTTCATCAACGTGCGCCGGGTGCGCGAATGGCGCGACATCCACACCCAGCTGCATACCGTGGTGGCCGAACACCAGTGGGCCATCAACACCCAGCCCGCCAGCTACGAGCAGCTGCACATGGCCATGCTGGCGGGCTTGCTGGGCAACATTGGCCAGAAAAACGAGGCCGAAGACTGGTACTTGGGCGCACGCGGCATCAAGTTCTACCGCCACCCTGGTGCCAACCTGAGCAAAAAACCGGGCCGCTGGATTGTGTGCGCCGAACTGGTGGAAACCACGCGCCTGTTTGGCCGGGGCATGGCGGCCATTGAGCCGCAGTGGCTGGAGCAAGTGGGTGCGCACCTGATCAAAAAGCAGTTGCTCGACCCGCACTGGGAGAAAAAAGCCGCCCGCGTGTCGGCCCTGGAACGCGCCACGCTCTACGGCTTGGTCATCTACCACAACCGCCGCACCGACTATGGACGGGTTGACCCAGCGGGAGCCCGCGAAATCTTCATCCGCGAAGCGCTGGTGGCCGGTGACTGGGAAACCCGTTTGCCGTTTCTGGCCGCCAACCAAAAGCTGGTGCAGCAGGTGCAAGAGCTGGAGCACAAGTCGCGCCGCCAAGACGTGCTGGTGGACGATGAGCTGATTTTTGCCTTCTACGACCAGCATCTGCCCGCCGATGTGTGCAGTGGTGCCAGCCTGGAGCATTGGTACAAAGACGCGCAGCGGCTCAACCCCCGGCTCCTGATGCTGACGCAAGAAGCGCTGATGCGCCACGAGGCCGCAGGCATCACGAACCAAGCCTTTCCGCGCACGCTGCGCTTGGGCGGCGTGGACTGCACCTGCACCTACCTGCACGAACCCGGCGACCCACGCGACGGCCTGAGCGTGACGGTGCCGATTTTTGCCCTGAACCAGGTCAGCGAAGACCGTTGCGACTGGCTGGTGCCCGGCATGCTGAAAGACAAGCTGCTGGCCTTGCTGAAAACCCTGCACCAGCGCCCACGCTCGCGCTTGGTGCCGCTGCCCGCCACCGCCGAGCGCTTTGCCGCCGCGCTGTGCGAACCGGCGGTATTTGGCGCGGGCAACCTGCTGGACGCGCTGCTCAAGCTGGTGCGCGAGGCCACGCAACTCGACATCGTGCGCAACGACATCAAGGTGGACATGCTCAGCCCGCACCACTTCATGCATTTGCGGGTGGTGGACGAGCACGGCAGGCAGTTGGGGCAGGGGCGCAGTCTGGCCGCGCTGAAACCCGAACTGGGCGGGCAGGCGAGGGGGGCTTTTCAGGCGCTGGCACAGCTCAAGCTGGGTTCACTGTCGGCCCAGGCCAATACACCGGCCAAGGCCGCACCCGCATCCAGTCCGCCAAAACCCGGCCCGCAAACGAAAGCAGTCGCTGCAAAAGCGGCGGTGCAGCAGAGCACAGCAACACCGCCCCCCGCGCAGCCCCCTGTTCCGCAGCGCTACACCGGCTGGACGTTTGGCGACTTGCCGGAGCTGATGGAAATCCGCAAGGGCAACCAGACCCTGATTGGCTTCCCAGCCTTGATCGACCAGGGCGACGCGGTGAGCCTAGAAGTGTTTGACGAGCCCGAAACCGCCGCATCCAAACACCGCGAGGGCTTGCGCCGCCTGTTTGCCCTGCAAGTGCGCGATGCCCTGAAATACTTAGAGAAAAACCTGCCCGGCCTCATGACCATGGCCACGGCCTACATGCAGGTGGGCAAAACCGAGGGCAGCACGGTGGGTGGCACCCAAGAAGAACTGCGCGCCCAAATTGTGGAACTGGCCTTGACCCGCGCCTTTCTGGCCGAGCCTTTGCCCACCAGTGCCGCCACATTTCAGCAGCGCCTGGACGAAGGCCGCGCCCGCCTGACCCTGATTTCCAGCGAAATTGCCCGCACCGCTGGCGGCATCCTCACCGAATACGCTGCCGTGCAGCGCAAACTGAAAGACAGCCGCCCGCCACCCGACGTGGCCACCGACATGGCGCAGCAACTGCAACGCTTGGTGCCCAAACGTTTTCTGACTGTCACGCCCTATGCGCAACTGCAACACCTGCCGCGCTACCTGAAAGCCATGCAGTTGCGCCTGGACAAACTGCGCACCGACCCCGCCCGCGATGCCGCTAGGCTGGCCGAACTGCGCCCGCAAGACCAGCGCTTTTGGCGTTTGGTGGCCGAACGCAAGGGCGTGCAAGATGCCCGCCTGCAAGAACTGCGCTGGCTGCTGGAAGAGCTGCGCGTGAGCTTTTTTGCGCAAGAACTGCGCACGCCACAGCCCGTTAGCCTGAAACGGCTGGACAAGGCTTGGGCGCAGATCAACGGTTGAGGGCCATCAAGCCGTGCTTGGCCCCTTAAACACCGCTGACCCACCTCAACTGAAAAAGCTCTTCGCCTTCTCGAACCAGCCTTGGTCGTTGGGGCTGTGTTTGCGGCCCCCGTTTTTGAACGATTCGTCCAACTCTTGCAGCAGTTTGCGCTGGTGGTCGGTCAGTTTGACCGGCGTTTCTACAGCGACGTGGCAGTACAAATCGCCGGGGTAGCTGCTGCGCACGCCCTTGATGCCTTTGCCACGGATGCGGAAGGTCTTGCCGCTTTGCGTGCCTTCGGGCAGGTCGATGGTGGCCTTGCCTTGCAGGGTAGGCACGTCAATCTCGCCCCCCAGGGCGGCGGTGGTGATGTTGACCGGGACTTGGCAGTGCAGGTCGTCGCCGTCGCGCTCGAAGATGTCGTGCTTTTTCAGCCGGATTTCAATGTACAGGTCGCCCGGTGGGCCGCCGTTTTGGCCGGGTTCGCCGTTGCCGGTGCTGCGGATGCGCTGGCCGTCGTCGATACCGGCGGGAATCTTGATCTCCAGCGTTTTCTGCTTCTTGATCTTGCCCTGTCCATGGCAGGCGGTGCAGGGGTCGGGGATGTGCTTGCCGCTGCCGTGGCAGGTGGGGCAGGTCTGTTGCACGCTGAAAAAGCCTTGCCGCATGTGAACCTGACCCTGGCCATTGCAGGTGGAGCAGGTTTTGACGCTGGTGCCCGGTTTGGCACCTGTGCCGTGGCAGGTGTCGCACTCGTCCCAGCTGGGAATGCGCAACTGGCTTTCCTTGCCGCTGGCGGCTTCTTCCAGGCTGATTTCCATGGCATACGACAGGTCAGCCCCACGGTACACCTGACGGCCTCCGCGCTGGCCCCGGCCCCCGAAGATGTCGCCAAAGATGTCACCAAACGACTCAAAGCCACCACCAAAGCCTTCTGCACCGGGGCCACCGCGCATGTTGGGATCCACGCCCGCATGGCCGTACTGGTCGTAGGCGGTTTTCTTTTGCGGGTCGGAAAGCATTTCGTAGGCCTCTTTGGCCTCTTTGAACTTTTCTTCGGCGGTTTTGGCGCTGTCACCCTGGTTGCGGTCGGGGTGGTATTTCATTGCCAGTTTGCGGTACGCCTTTTTGATTTCGTCGTCCGAGGCGTTTTTGGGTACGCCCAGCACTTCGTAAAAATCGCGTTTAGCCATGGTGTTGTCCTGTTCTGTCTGAACACAAACGCCGCGAGCGGACAAGGGCTGTCCGGGCGCGGCGGCTGATTGGGCGTTGGCCGGGGGCTGCGGGCCTGCTGTGGCGGGCGGCCCCCTTGCGGTCTGCCCTGGGGCGGTGGGGAATCAGCCTTTTTTCACTTCCTTGACTTCGGCATCCACGATGTCGTCATCGCCCTTGGCAGCCCCGCCTTGGGCAGCGCCCGCACTGGCCGCTGCGGCCGCTTGTTCGGCTTGCGAGGCGGCATACACCTTTTCGCCGAGTTTCTGGCTGGCCGTCATCAGGGCTTCGGTTTTGGCTTCAATGGCTTCTTTGTCTTCGCCTTTGATGGCTTCTTCGACAGCTTGCATGGCGGCTTCAATGCTGGCTTTTTCTGCGGCATCGAGTTTGTCGCCGTGTTCGCTCAGGCTTTTCTTGACGCTGTGTACCAGGGCTTCGCTTTGGTTGCGGGCTTGCACCAGTTCCACCTTTTTCTTGTCATCGGCGGCATTCAGCTCGGCATCTTTCACCATTTGCTGAATTTCGGCCTCGGACAGACCGGAATTGGCTTTGATGGTGATTTTGTTTTCTTTGCCCGTGCCTTTGTCTTTGGCACCCACGTGCAGAATGCCGTTGGCATCAATGTCAAAAGTCACTTCAATTTGCGGCATGCCACGCGGGGCGCTAGGAATGCCTTCTAAATTGAATTCGCCCAAGGCTTTGTTTTTGCTGGCAATTTCGCGCTCACCTTGGAACACTTTGATGGTGACGGCGGGCTGGTTGTCTTCAGCGGTGGAGAACACTTGGCTGAATTTGGTGGGGATGGTGGTGTTTTTCTGGATCATTTTGGTCATGACACCGCCCATGGTTTCAATGCCCAAGGAGAGCGGGGTCACGTCCAGCAGCAGCACGTCTTTGCGGTCGCCCGACAGCACTTGGCCCTGAATGGCGGCACCCACGGCCACGGCTTCGTCGGGGTTCACGTCTTTGCGGGGGTCTTTGCCAAAGAACTCTTTCACCTTGTCTTGCACTTTGGGCATGCGGGTCATGCCGCCCACCAGAATCACGTCATGAATATCGCTCACGCTAACGCCTGCGTCTTTAATGGCCATGCGGCAGGGGGCAATGGTGCGTTCAATCAATTCTTCAACCAGCGCTTCGAGTTTGGCGCGGGTGAGTTTGATGTTCAGGTGTTTCGGCCCCGTGGCATCTGCCGTGATGTAGGGCAGGTTGATGTCAGTGGCTGCCGAGCTGGAGAGTTCGATCTTGGCTTTTTCGGCGGCTTCTTTCAGGCGCTGCAAGGCCAATACGTCTTTCGACAAATCAACGCCTTGTTCGCGTTTGAATTCGGAAATGATGTAGTCAATGATGCGCTGGTCAAAGTCTTCACCACCCAAGAAGGTGTCGCCGTTGGTGGAGAGCACTTCAAATTGTTTTTCGCCATCGACATCGGCAATTTCAATGATGGACACGTCAAAGGTGCCGCCGCCTAAGTCGTAAACGGCAATTTTGCGGTCGCCTTTTTCTTGCTTGTCCAAACCGAAGGCCAGCGCGGCAGCGGTGGGTTCGTTGATGATGCGCTTGACTTCTAGGCCCGCAATGCGGCCAGCGTCTTTGGTGGCTTGGCGCTGGGCATCGTTGAAATAGGCGGGCACGGTGATGACGGCTTCCGTCACGGCTTCGCCGAGGTAGTCTTCGGCGGTTTTCTTCATTTTGCGCAGAATGTCGGCACTGACTTGCTGCGCCGAGATTTTCTTGCCACGCACTTCCACCCAGGCATCGCCATTGTCGGCAGGGACGATGGAATAGGGCATCAGGTCAATGTCCTTCTGCACTTCCTTTTCGGTGAACTTGCGGCCAATCAGGCGTTTGATGGCGTACAGCGTGTTTTTGGGGTTGGTCACGGCTTGGCGCTTGGCGCTGGCCCCAACGAGCACTTCGCCGTCTTCTTGGTAGGCGACGATGGAGGGCGTGGTGCGTGCGCCTTCCGAGTTTTCAATGACCTTGGTGGTGTTGCCTTCCATGATGGAAACGCAAGAGTTGGTGGTGCCCAGGTCGATGCCGATGATTCTGCCCATGGTGTTTGCTCCGGTGAAATTGGTGAATAGGTGAAAAAAAGAATGCTTGCAAGGTGTGGATAAGCCCTTGCGGTTTCAAGGGCTTGCCGGTGTTTATTTGCCAGCGGCCACGGTGACGAGGGCAGGGCGCAGCACGCGGTCGGCAATCAGGTAGCCTTTTTGCAGCACGTTGACCACGGTGTTGGGCTCTTGGTCGGCGGGCACCATGCTGATGGCTTGGTGCTGGTGCGGGTCAAATTTGCTGCCCTGTGCGGGGGCAATGCTCAGCACTTTGTGGCGCTCCAGGGCGCTTTTCAGCTGGCGCAGCGTGGCCTCAGAGCCTTCGCGCAGTTGTTCGCGGCTGGCTTCTTGAATGGCCAGACCGGCCTCTAGGCTGTCGGCCACGGCCAGCAGGCTCTCAGCAAAGTTTTCTACGGCAAATTTGCGGGCTTTGCTGATTTCGTCTTCGGCGCGGCGGCGAATGTTTTCGGCTTCGGCCTTGGCCCGCAGGTACTGCTCGGCCAGGTCAGCGTTTTGCGCCTTGAGGGTGCTCACTTCCTGCGTCAGGGCGGCCAGTGCGTCGGCTTCGTTGGCGGCGGCAGCGGCTTGGGCTTCTTCGGGGCTGATGGGCGGCTGGGCGGCGGCATTCGGGGCGGCTTGCGGGTCGTTGGCGCTGGGCGTGGCTTGGCTCATGGTCGGTCTGGTCGGTAAAAAAGAGGGTTGAGGGCAGCGGTTCAGGCCGTGGGCGCGGGTCAACATGCCTGTGGGCCGCAACATAACCGCGTCAAGCTGGGGGCTTTGTGCCGGTGTTCAAGAGTAGGTTTGTGAAATGACGGGCATTTTCACGGGGGGCTGTCTTGTATGTTCACCCGCATGGGCCTGCATCGCGCTAAATTGCGGCCCCAACACGCCACAACCCCATTGACCGGAGACCTTATGACCCGCCATGTTCAGCAACTCTTCAACTTGCAGGGCAAAACCGCCCTGGTCACCGGCGGATCGCGCGGGCTGGGTTTGCAAATGGCCCATGCGCTGGGCGAGGCCGGGGCGCGGGTGGTCATCAGCTCGCGCAAGGCCAGCGACTTGGAGCAGGCTTGTGCCGACTTGCAGGCCGCAGGCATTGATGCACGCTGGGTGGCGGCAGACGGCCAGCACGAGGACGACATTCGCCGCCTGGCCAGTGAAACCTTGCAGCGCGTGGGCGAGGTGGACATTTTGGTGAACAACGCCGGGGCCGCCTGGGGCGCACCCGCCGAAGACCACCCGCTAGAAGCCTGGGACAAGGTGATGAACCTGAATGTGCGCAGCTACTTTTTGCTCAGCCAACTCATGGCCAAAAACAGCATGATTCCGCGCCGCACCGGCAGCATCATCAACACCGCCAGCATTGCCGGGCTGGGCGGCAACCCGGCAGGCATGAAGACCATTGCCTACAACACGTCCAAGGGCGCGGTCATCAACTTCACCCGCGCCTTGGCGGCAGAGTGGGGCGCGCACGGCATCCGCGTCAATGCGATTTGCCCCGGTTTCTTCCCCAGCAGAATGACGCAAGGCACCCTGAAAGCCATGGGCGAAGACAAACTGGCTGCGCATGCCCCGCTGGGGCGGCTGGGTGACGACGAAGACTTGAAGGGGCTGACGCTGCTGTTTGCCTCCGACGCGGGCAAGCACATCACCGGCCAGTGGCTGGCGGTGGACGGCGGCGTGTCCATCATCACCGGGGGTTGATTTGACTGCTTTACCGTTCCCCGTTCACATTCCATTCGTCGGCCACCTGGGCTTTGTGCTGACCCGCTTTGAAGGCGGCGAGGCTGAAATCAGCTTCAACCCCCAGCCCGAACACTTGAATTCGTTCAGCGTGGTGCATGGCGGGGCCAGCATGACGCTGCTTGATGTCGTCATGGCGCATGCCGCCCGCAGCTTAGAGCCCGCCATGGGCTGCGTCACCATTGAGATGAAAACCAGTTTTCTGCGCGCCGCAACCGGCCCGCTGCTGGCCAAAGGCCGCTTGTTGCACCGCAGCGCCACCATGGCCTTTACCGAAGGCAGCGTGCTCAATGAGGCCGGTCAACTCTGCGCCCATGCCACCGGCACCTTCAAATTTGTGCCCCGCCTGCCCGTAGGCAAATCCACCCAGCCCCTCAACAGCAGCCGCTAAATCCTGAAAAAACCGGAGACCCGCCATGCCCGCCAACCAGCAAATCCTGCTCGACAACCGCCCCGTGGGCGAAGCCAGCGTCAGCAACTTCAAGCTCGTCACCACCGAAACCCCGCCGCTGCAAGACGGCCAAGTGCTGGTGCGCCACCACTACCTGAGCCTAGACCCCTACATGCGCGGGCGCATGAACGAAGGCAAAAGCTACGCCGCCGCCCAGCCCCTGGGCGAGGTGATGATTGGCGGCACCGTGGGCGAGGTGCTGGAATCGCGCCACCCCCGTTTTCAGGTGGGTGATGCGGTGGTGGGCATGGGCGGCTGGCAAACCCACAGCGTGGTCGATGCCAATCAGCCCGGCGCGCTGCGCAAGGTGGACACCACGCAGGTGCCGCTGTCGTACTACCTGGGCGCGGTCGGCATGCCGGGCGTGACGGCTTGGTATGGTCTGGTCAAGATCATCGAGCCCAAAGCGGGCGAAACCGTGGTGGTCAGTGCCGCCACCGGCGCAGTGGGCAGTGCGTTTGCCGCCTTGGCCAAGGCCCGTGGCTGCCGGGTGGTGGGCATTGCAGGCGGGCCAGAAAAATGCGCCTATGCCGTGAACGAGCTGGGTTTTGATGCCTGCCTGGACTACCGCCCGCATGCCGACATGTACAGCCTGGCCAAAGCCCTGAAACAAGCCTGCCCCAACGGCATTGACGGCTATTTTGAAAACGTGGGCGGCATGGTGCTCGATGCCGTGCTGCTGCGCATGAACGCCTTTGGCCGCATTGCCGTGTGCGGCATGATTGCTGGTTACAACGGCGCACCCCTGCCGCTGACCAACCCGGCCCTGATTTTGGTGAACCGCCTGAAGGTGCAAGGCTTCATCGTCAGCGAACACATGGAAGTCTGGCCCCAAGCCCTGACCGAACTGGCCACCTTGGTAGCCACCGGCAAACTGCGCCCCCGCGAAACCGTGGCTCAAGGCTTGGCCGCTGCGCCCGAGGCGTTTTTGGGCTTGCTCAAGGGCAAGAACTTGGGCAAGCAGTTGGTGAAGTTGGTTTGAGGGAGATGGGCAGCAAACCGAGCGCGTTCAGCGCTCGTTCATGGCTTTGTTTGGGCGTTTCAACATGGTCACAGCCAGCGTGCCGACCGTCACAGTGGCAATGACACCACCGAGCCAAGGCTGGCCGTTCAGCCCGGCATAAATGGCACCTGCTATGCCCAAGCCTGCGAGAACGATGGCAAATACCTGACCCAGCAGCCGTTCAATGAAGATGAAGGTGTTGATCCGGGATTCCTGTGTTCTGCGGTGGGCTGCTTCTGCCTGTGTTTCTTGCACCACCACATCAACCAAGTCGGGGCGGAATTTGTGCAGCACTTCCAGTTGAGGAATGGGCAGGATGAGCGCATCCGTGTCGTGCGCCTGCACGGTGAGTTGGTCACCGTTCCTGTTCTTAGCCTCGGCTCTCACGGTTCTGTTTGCCATGACGCTCCACTGATTTTTTCAGGTCTTTGCCTACTTTCTGAACATCGCCCCGCAATTTCTCGCGGTCTTCGCGGAAACCCGATTCCGGTAAACGGTAGGTGCGCGGTGGCATGCCCCACATGAAGGCTGAGGCGACACCATCCAGAAAATTTTCAAGGTGTTTCATGCAAAGCATCCTAACACTGCCACCCGCGCAGCAGCCCACTGGCTTTGCTTCGCCGCCCGCCATGCAGCGTAAACTGCGCCACCCCCACAGCCAGCGCAGCCACAGACCATGCAGGGACAGCTATTTACCCAAGACTTTTTGACCCGAGGCATTCGGGAAACGCCGCCGTTTCAGGCGCTGGACGACGCGGCGTTCAATAGCTTCAAGGCCGCGCTGCAAGGCATTTTTGCTGGGCTGGACAGTGCGGCTACCCTGAACGAGGCGCAGACTGAATCGCAAGTCATTCAAAAAGCGCTGTTCGCCTTGGGCTGGGGCGACGACACCTTGCCGCAGGTCAATTTATCGGGCAAGCGGCGTGAAGATGTGCCCGACCTGCTGCTGTTTGCCAGCCCCGCCGCCAAAGCCACGGCGCTGCCGCTGAAAGACGACCAGCGCTACCGCCACGGCCTGGCCATTTTGGAAGCCAAGCGCTGGCTGCGCCCGCTGGACCGGGGCGATGCCCAAGAAGCCTACGACCCTGATGCGCCCTCGTCGCAAATGCTGCGCTACCTCAGCCGGGCCGACGTGGTGTCTGACCGGGCGGTGAAATGGGGCCTGCTGACCAACGGGGCCGTTTGGCGGCTGTATTGGCAAGATGCTCGTTCGCGGGCCGAGGAGTTTTTTGAAGTCGATCTGGCCCTGGCCCTGAACCTGCCCGGCACACAGCGCGGCCCAGACGACCCCGAGCCCGACCATGCCCTGCGCCTGTTTTACCTGCTCTTTCAGCGCAGCGCCTTTTTGCCGCAAGACTGGGACAGCAGCGGGCGCAGCTTTCATGCCTTTGCCCTGCATGAAGCGCGGCTGTACGAAGAAAAAGTGTCGCAAGACTTGGGCGCGCGCGTTTTCAATGACATCTTCCCCCGCCTAGCCGATGCCCTGGCCCGTGGCGACTTGCACGCCACCAGCCACAGCGTGGGCTATGGCCAGTTCACCCGCCCGCAGTTTGACGACCACTATTTAGAGGAGGTGCGCGAAAGCACGCTGGTGCTGCTCTACCGCCTGCTGTTTCTGTTTTACGCCGAAGACCGCAACCTGCTGCCCGTGCGCGACGAACGCTATGCCCCCTACAGCGTGCGTCGCATCCGCGAAGAGGTGCGCGACAAGATTGAGCAAGGCCGCCCCTTCTCCAGCACCATTGGAAATATCTGGCTGCAATTGCGAGGCACTTTCCTGCTGATTGACGGAGGCGATGATGAAGTGGGCATGCCCGCTTACAACGGCGGCTTGTTTGACCGCGCCCGCGCCCCGCTGCTGGAGCGCACCAAGGTGCCCGACAAGATCATGGCCCCCATCATGGATGCGCTCTCGCGCCGCACCGAAGACGCGCTGCGCGGCTGGATCAACTACCGCGACCTGTCGGTGTCGCACCTGGGCGGCATTTACGAGCGCCTGCTGGAATACAGCCTCGTCCACGAGGTGCAGGCCCGCGACGACTACAAAGACAAACCCGAAATCAACCGCCTAGCCGCCGTGCCCGCCAGCTTTGCCCGCAAAGTCTCGGGCAGTTACTACACCCACGACGACCTGGTGCGCCTGGTGCTGCGCGAATCGGTGGGCCTGCTGGCCCGCGAGAAAACCCACGGTTTTGAAAACCATTTGCAGAAACTGGGCAAAAAAACCGCCATGAACCCCGGCGACTGGGACACGCTGGATGCCCTGGACCCGGCCAGCCAAATTTTGGAGCTGAAAATTTGTGATCCGGCCATGGGCAGTGGCCACTTTTTGGTGGCGCTGGTGGACGACTTGGCCGACCGCATCCTAGAGGCCATCACCGCCGCCACCCTCAGCGTCAACCAGCAAGCCTGGGCCGCCCACTTGGCCGAATCGGGTCGCCCCTGGCAAAGCCCGGTGCTGCAACGCATGGCCCACATCCGCGCCAGCATCAAAAAAACCGCCAAAAGCCGGGGCTGGGCCGTGACGGATGCGCAGTTGGACGACCGCCACATCGTGCGCCGCATGATCTTGAAGAAGTGCATCTTCGGTGTGGACAAAAACCCCATGGCCGTGGAACTGGCCAAAACCGCGCTCTGGCTGCACACCTTTACCGTGGGCGCGCCGCTGAGCTTTTTAGACCACCACCTGAAAACCGGCGACAGCCTGCACGGCGAAAGTCTGCCCACCGTGCAGCGCAGCTTGCAGCAACTGGGCGCGCTGCTGCTGCAAAGCGAATTTGACCGGCTGGCCCTCTCAGCCCGGGCCATGTCGCAAGTGGCCGACTTGACCGATGTGGACATCAGCGAGGCCGAACTCTCTAAACAACTGGCCACCGAAGCCCAAACCCAGCTGGCCCCGCTGCATGCCGTGCTGGACTTTTGGCGTGCCCTGCGCTGGCTGATACCCGGCTGGCCGGTGGACAAAGTGGGCCAGCTGCCGCGCCTGCTGAAACTGCCCAAAGATGCCGCCACCGCCAAGGCCGAAATGGCCGCAGGCCAGCACCCCGAATACGTGGGCTTGATGCGCCTGCTAGACCCCGGCCACAACCTGGTGCAGGTGCTGGGCGCGGGTCAGATCAAGGGCACCGATGCCGCCACCCAAGCGGCCAACCAGCTCATGGCCCGTGCCCGTGCGCTGGCCCGGCGCGAAACCTTTTTCCATTGGTGGACCAGCTTCCCCACCGTGTTTGGTGCCCAAGGGCGGCAGGGTTTTGATGCCGTCATTGGCAACCCGCCGTGGGACAAGATTCGTTTTGAAGAAGTCCCTTGGTTTTCCGAGCGGGTTGAATCTATTGCCAAAGAACCGCGTGCGTCTGACAGAAAACGCCAGATCACGGAGCTGGCACAGAAAAACGCGCCCCTGTGGACGCAGTACACCCAAGCCACCGAACGCGCCGAAGCCAATGCCCGCGTGCTGGGCAACGGCAAACTGGGCAGCGAAGACTACCCCCTGCTGGGCGGGGGCGATGTGAACCTGTACAGCCTGTTTGTGGAACGCGCCCAAACCCTGTGCGCTCCCAGCGGCGTGGTGGCCCTCATCACGCCCAGCGGCATTGCCGCCGACAAGGGGGCCGCGCCCTTCTTCCGCAGCATCAGCAGCGGCGGGCGGCTGGGTGCGCTGTTTGACTTTGAAAACCGCAAAGTCTTCTTCCCCGATGTGGACTCACGCTTCAAGTTCTGCGCCTTGGTGTTTGGCGGAACCCAGCGCCGCTTTGCGCAAAGCCGCTGCGCCTTTTTTCTGCACCACCTCGACGAGCTGGACAACCCAGCGCGCAGCCTGGTGCTGAGCGCCGAAGACTTTGAGCGCGTCAACCCCAACACGGGTGCCGCGCCCATCTTCCGCAACCGGCGCGATGCCGACATCACCCTGGCCCTCTACGAACGCCACCCGGTGCTGGTGCGCCACGGCGAACGCAGCGAAAGCCTGGGCCAGCAACCCGATGAGCGCGTCTGGCCGGTGAAATACCTGCGCATGTTTGACATGACCAACGATTCCAAACTGTTTTTAAAAGCCGACGAGCTGAAAAAACAGGGCTGGAAACCCGCCCCGCTGAACCGTTGGCAGAAAAAGGGGGAGGAGGCGGTGCCGTTGTACGAAGGCAAGATGGTGCAAATGTTTGACCACCGGGCCGCTGATGTGGTGGTGAACGCGGCCAATTTGAAACGAGCCGCGCAGCCAGAAACTATTTCGCAAATTGAAAAAATATCGCCATTTCGTGTGCCGATACCCCAGTATTTCGTAAAGGCAGAAACGATCAATTCTGATATTAAGTTTGAATGGGCTATTTGCTTTAAGCAGGTTACATCACCGACAAATGTGCGGTCGATGATTGCTGCGGCTATCCCCTTTTCAGGTGTTGGACACTCTATGTCGGTCATCCTGCCAGATCAAACAGAAATTATTGAAGTTTCAAGTCTCTCTTTGTTACTTGCTAATTTAAATTCATTTGTATTTGATTACTTAGCACGACAAAAACTTCAGGGGCAAAATTTCAGTGTTTTCATCCTCGAACAACTCCCCGTCATCGCCCCCGAGCGTTTTGACAGCCAAATAGGCGGCCAACACATCGGCCATTTCATTCGCCAACAAGTGCTGGCCCTGAGCTACACCGCGCA
The DNA here is from genome assembly GCA_041192045.1 of Pseudomonadota bacterium. Lineage (GTDB taxonomy): Bacteria > Pseudomonadota > Gammaproteobacteria > Burkholderiales > Burkholderiaceae_C > Hydrogenophaga. The sequence continues at coordinate 173,276 of JBEENR010000007.1, forward strand.
CGACATGGCCCCGTTTGCCCGCGACATGGGCCATGTCGATGCACAGGGCCAGGTGCTGCCGCCCTTTGTGTGGAACGAAGAAGACCGCCGCCAGCGCATGGCCCGGCTAGACGCGCTGTTCTTCCACCTCTACGGCTTGGGCGCTGACGATGCCGCCTACATCTTGAACAGCTTCCCCATCGTGCGCGAACAAGACCTGAAACAATTCGGCCACTACCGCACCCAGCAAGACATCCTGCGCCAGTTGGCTGCCATTGAATCTGGTCAGCTGCAAGGCCCCTGAAGACACCACACCCCCCCATGCCCCCCCGCACCCTTCAAGCGCCACCCAGCCCCATCACCTGGCGCTGCCTGCCTTTTGATGCGCTGCTGCCGCGCACCCTGTATGCCCTGCTGCAACTGCGCAGCGCGGTGTTTGTCGTAGAACAGAGCTGCGCCTTTCAAGACCTGGACGGTGCCGACGCACAGGCCATGCACCTGCTGGGCGAGCGCCAGCAGCCGGGGCATGCGCCCGAGTTGCTGGCCTACACCCGGCTGTTGCCACCGGGCATCAAATACCCCGAGGCCAGCATTGGCCGGGTCGTGACGGCACCGGCCACACGCGGCACGGGCCTAGGCCATGGGTTGATGGCCGAATCGGTGCGCTGTTTGCACAGCCTGTGGGGCGTGCAGCCCATTCGCATTGGCGCGCAGGCGCATTTGCAAAGCTTTTACCGCCAGCACGGCTTTGTGGCCGTGGGCAGTTTGTACGACGAAGACGGTATTGCGCACACCGAAATGCTGCGCCGCTAACCAGTCAGGAGACCTGTCATGCTGCAAGACTTTGAGGGCAAAACCGCTGTGCTGACCGGTGCCGGGTCGGGCTTTGGGCTGGCCTGTGCCCGCGTGGCGGCCCGGCTGGGCATGCGGCTGGTGCTGGTGGATGTGCAGCAAGACGCGCTGGACGCAGCCGCCCGCGAACTGAGCGCTGCCGGGGCCAGCGTGCTGGCCCGGCGGGTGGACGTGTCCGATGCGGCGCAAATGGAGGCGCTGGCTGCCGAGGTGCAGCAGCAGTGGGGTGCGCCGCACTTGGTGTTTAACAACGCGGGTGTGGGTGCTGCCGGACTGGTGTGGGAAAACAGCCTGCGCGACTGGGAATGGGTGCTGGGGGTCAACCTGTGGGGCGTGGTTCATGGCGTGCGCCTGTTCACGCCTTTGATGCTGGCCGCCGCCCAGCAAGACCCGCAGTACCGGGGCCACATCGTCAACACCGCCAGCATGGCCGGGCTGGTGAACATGCCCAACATGGGCGTTTACAACGTCAGCAAACACGCGGTGGTGAGCCTGAGCGAAACCCTGTACCAAGATTTGCGGCTGGTGACGGAGCAGGTCAGCGCCAGTGTGCTGTGCCCCTACTTTGTGCCCACCGGCATTGACCAAAGCCAGCGCAACCAGCCCGACGAACTGGCCAGCCAGCCCGCCACCGCCAGCCAACGCATCGGCATGGCCATGATGGGCAAGGCGGTGCGCTCGGGCAAGGTGAGTGCCGCGCAGGTGGCCGAGGCGGTGTTTGATGCCGTGCGCCACGACCATTTTTATATCTACAGCCACCCGCAGGCGCTGGTCAACGCCCAGCAGCGCTTTGATGCGGTGGTGGCAGGCAGCAACCCGCCCGACCCGTTTGCCCAACGGCCCGACATTGGGCAGGCGTTGCGCGCTGAATTGCGTGCTGCACGGTCGGCGGATCAGGGTTGAAGCCCTGTTGCGTGGCTGCGCAGCGGGCACAATGGCAACCCATGAACGAACAAGTTTTGATTGCCGGTGGCGGAATTGGGGGCTTGGCCTGTGCCTTGGCGCTGGCACGGGCTGGGGTGTCGGTGCATGTGCTGGAGCAGGCCAGCGCCTTTGGCGAGCTGGGCGCGGGGCTGCAACTGGGGCCGAACGCGGTGCGCGTGCTCAACAGCTGGGGCTTGATTGAGGGCTTCAAGGCGGTGGCGGCTTTCCCGGATGCCTTGCAGGTGCGCGATGCCCACGGTGGCGAGTCGCTGGGCCGCTTGCGCTTGGGCGAGACCGCGCTGCTGCGCTACAAGCAACCCTATGCCACGCTGCACCGGGCCGATTTGCATGCCCTGCTGCTGCGGGCGGTGCGCCACGAACCCAGCGTGCGCCTGACGCTGAACGCCAAGGTCATGTCTTACGAGCCGCAAGAGCAGGGTGTGCGCATCAAGACCGACAAAGACCATTCGCTCCTGGGCCAAGCGCTGGTGGGCTGCGATGGCCGTTGGAGCCGGGTGCGTTCGCAGATGCTGGGTGCTGTCGCCCTAGAAAACCATGCGGTGCAAACCGACGGCCACTTGGCCTACCGGGGCATGGTGCACCACCTGAGCTTGCCCCTCGAACTGCGAGCCAATGTCATCACCGCTTGGCTGGGGCCAGACCTGCATGTGGTGCATTACCCGGTGCGCGGCGGCGAGTGGTTTAACGTGGTGGCGGTGGTGCATGGGGTTATTGGGCAAGGCCACGGCGCATCCGTTGCGCCGGGGGACGGCGACATCCGCAGCTGGAGCCACGAGGCCCATGCCCAAGATTTGCGCCGGGCGTTAGGCCCTGCGCACCCGTCGCTGATGGAAATGATTCAGGCCGTGCCCGACTGGAAGCTCTGGGCCTTGACCGAAAGCCCGCCCTTGGCCGGTGCCCACGAACATGCGCAAGGCCGGGTGGCGCTGCTGGGCGATGCGGCCCACCCCTTGCGGCCTTATTTAGCCCAAGGCGCGGCCATGGCCCTAGAAGATGCTTGGACGCTGGGCCGCCTGCGCGATGCCGCCCCCACCGCCGAATGGCCCGAGCTGATTGCCACCTATGCCCAAGTACGGTGGCAGCGCAATGCCAAGGTGCAGGCCTATTCGCACCGCAATGGCACCATCTTCCATGCCAAGGGGGTGATGCGTCTGGGGCGCAACGCAGCCATGGCGCTGCTGGGCGAGAAGTTGCTGGACAACCCCTGGCTGTACGACGGCCCGCCTGACCCGCTGGCGGACTGAGCCCCCCTCAGCTGGCGCTGGGCCTTATTTGTTGCTGGCTGCCACCTTGATTTTGGGGGTGGGCTTTGCCGCTTGATGGGCTTTGGCTTTTGGGTTGCCTTTGGCGCGGGCCACGACCGTTGCGGTTTTGCGCACAGGCGCTTTGGCTTGGGCGCGTGCGGCGGGTTGGGGCAGCATCAGGGCTACGCGCTGGTTGGCCTTGAGGCTGGCTTGGGCGGGCAGCTTGTTCCACTGCGCCACTTGTGCCGGGCTGAGCTTGTAGCGTTGTGCCAGTTGGGCCACGTTCTCACCCTTGCGGGCGCGCACCCATACGCGCCGCAGCACCATTTCGGGCTGCAAGCTGAGCTGGCCGTTGTCGGCCAGATGCACAGACACATCGCGGTTGAGCTGGCCCTGGCGCGGCACCAGCAGCGTAGAGCCTGCACGCACCAGCATGCGCGGCGGAATGCTGTTGACCTCGCGCAGTTCGCGCACGTCCATGCCCAGTCGCTCGGCGGCTTGCTCTGGGGTCATGGTGCTGGGCACTTGCCAAGCCGTCCAACTGGCCAGCGGGCCACGGTGGTTTTGCAGTTCGCGCTGGAACACGGCAGCTTGGTCCCACGGCAGCAGGATGTTGGGCGAGCCCGCGGCCATGACCAGCGGTTTCTTTTGCGAGGGGTTGAGGATGCGGAAATCTTGCTCGCTGATGCCCGAGAGGCGGGCGATGAGCGACACGTCCATGTCCCGGTCGAGGGTGACGGTCTCAAAAAACGGGTGGTTGCCGATTTCGGGCAGTTGCACACCAAAGGCCTCGGGCCGGGCAATGATGTTTTTAACCGCTTGCAGCTTGGGCACGTAGTCGCGTGTCTCGGGCGGCATTTTCAGGTCGGTGTAGCCAGTGGGCAGGTTGTTGCGCCGGTTGTTGGTGATGGCCCGGTTCACATTGCCCTGTCCCCAGTTGTACGCGGCCAGCGCCAGATGCCAGTCGCCAAAGCGGCTGTAGAGCTGTTGCAGGTAGTCCAGGGCGGCATTGGTCGAGGCCAGCACGTCGCGCCGGTCGTCGCGGAACATGTTCTGCTTGAGGTCGAAGGATTCACCCGTGGCGGGCATGAATTGCCAGATGCCCGCTGCGCGGGCGCTGGAGACGGCTTGCGGGTTGAAGGCGCTTTCAATAAAGGGCAGCAGCGCCAGCTCCATGGGGATGTTGCGCATTTCCACCTCTTCGACGATGTGGAACAGGTAGCGGCGCGAGCGCTCGGTCATGCGTTGCAGGTAGTCGGGGCGGGTGGCGTACCACTGTTCGCGCCCGCGTACCCCATCGGTATCCAAGTCGGGCATGGCAAAGCCTCGGCGAATGCGGTCCCACAAGTCGGTGGGGGGTGTCAGGCTGGCTACCTGGGGCACGCTGGGGCTGGCGGTGTCAATGGCGCTCAGTGGCTCCACGGCTGGCGCGGGGGCCTCTGTGCTAGCGGCTGGGCGGTTAGGCTGGCGCGGGGCGGGTGTTGCCAAAGCCCGGTGGGATGAGGTGGCGACCGGGGTAGCGCTGGGCGCTGTCTGGGGCGCAGGCGCTGCAACGGGGTTGGAGCTGGCATCGTGCACCGGCACACGGGCGGGTTCGTGCAGGCTGACGCTGGCGCAACCGCTGAGCCACAGCAGGCAGGCACCCGCCAGCCAAGAAACAGTAGAACGCATGGTGGAGCGTGGGGTAGAACGAGAAGAACGAGAAGAACGAGAAGAACGTAAGACAGGGTAGGGGATCATCAAAACACGTTTTTCCAGGTGCGAAGGGCGGCAAAAACCTGCGCATCATCGCACGTGGCATCGGGGGGCAGTCGCCCTTGCTGGGTCAGCGTCTGACGCACCGAAGTGGTGCGGCTGCGCAAAAACGGGTTGATGCGCTGTTCCAGCCCGAGGGTGGTGGGCAAGGTGGGCAAGCCCTGCGCACGCCGCGCCAAACAAAGGGTGGTGTGATCGAGCACATCGGTGTTCAGGGGTTCCACCGCCTGCGCAAATTTCAGGTTCGACAGGGTGTATTCATGCGCGCAGCACACGCGGGTGGACGCAGGCAGGGCGGCCAAGCGGTCTAGCGATTGCAGCATTTGTGCGGCGGTGCCTTCAAACAGACGGCCACAGCCCGCAGAAAACAGCGTGTCGCCGCAGAACAGCAGCGGTGTGCCCTCAACATCCGCGCTGTAATAAGCCACATGCCCAGCGGTGTGGCCGGGCAGGTGCAACACCTGAAACGCCCAGCCCAGGGCGGGCACCGCATCGCCATCGCGCACCCGTTGCAGGGGCTCGGGCATGGGCTCGCTGGCTGGGCCGATGACGTGTGCGCCAGTGGCTTGGCGCAGCGCGGCGACTGCGCCGGTGTGGTCGCCGTGGTGGTGGGTGATGAAAATGGTTTGCAGTTGCAGGCCCTGCTGTTGCAGCACCGGCAACACGCCGTCGGCTTCGCCAGGGTCCACCACCAGCGCCTGCCCCGCACGGTGCAGCAGCCAGATGTAGTTGTCGTTGAACGCAGGAATGGACAGCAGGGGCATGGCAGGTTGTAGGCGGCAGGTGGCAGAGGGCAGGTAGCAGAGAGCAGGTTTTAGGCTTCTTCGTTGAAGCCGGGCCAGTCGGTTGGGGCTACGGTGACGGCGACTTCTAGGCTGTGCTGGCTGCCGCCTTGAATCACGCCGCGCATGGGCGAGACATCGGCAAAGTCGCGCCCGGTGGCCAGGGTGACGTAGTCTTCGCCGGGGCTGCCCTGGCCGCAGCGGTTGTTGGTGGGGTCAAAGTCGAACCAAGCACCGCGGCTGGGCTGGCCGGGTTCGTCAGACCCCGGCAGGTACACCGAGACCCAGGCATGCGAGGCATCGGCACCCAGCAAGCGGGGTTTGCCCGGTGGAGGCTGGGTCAGCAAATAGCCACTGACGTAGCGCGCAGGCAGCCCCAAGCTGCGCAAGCAGCCCAGCATGATGTGGGCAAAGTCCTGACACACGCCCTTGCCCTGTGCCAGTGCGTGCAGCGCCGGGGTGTTGACTTGGGTGCTGTGGCTCTCGTACCGCAGCTCGGTGTGGATGCGCTCCATCAGGGCGCGGGCGGCGCTGAGCAGGGGCACACCAGGGGCAAAGGCGGGGCGTGCGAAGGCGATGAAAGCCTCGTCACGCGGCACATGGGGCGAGGCGAAGCGGAATTCGCTGGCGGCATCAAAAGCCGCCCCGGCGCGGTAGCGAAACTGCTCGCGCACGGCCTCCCAGGTCAGCGTGGGCATGGTGTCATCGTCGGGCAGTGGGGCGGGTTCGTGCGTCAGCACCTCGCTGTCGGCTTCGACGCTTAGGGTGCTGTGCGGGGCCTGCAAGGAAAAAAACACCCGCACATTGCCAAACACGTCCACCGTTTCGCTGCGGCTGGCGGGCACGGGCCGCACATGCAGGCTGTGCTGCCGCACCTGTTGGGTGGCGGTGTCAATGGGCGAGAGGTGTACCACGTGCTGCGCCATGTCGATGCTGCCGGGGTAGCGGTAGGTGGTGCGGTGGAGGATGCGAAGCAGCACGCTCAGGCTCCCAGGCTTTGGTTGTGCCGGTCGGCATGGCTGAAGTGCAGGCGCGAGATCTCGTTGGACAGGTTGAACGCGGCCTGCGTGCAGTCTTTGAGCAACTGGCCCAGTTCGCTGTCATCGGGCTCGTCACCCATGTGGCTGAGATCGGCCAGCACCCACTGGCTAGAGTCGGGCAGGGTCATGGCCAGCTCGGCATCTTGGTGGGTGGCGCTTTGCGCCAGCTTGGCCAAGCGCGAACGCAGCGTGTGTACCACCCAAGCAATCGAGCGCGGGTTGTCGCGGTTGAGCACCAGCAGGTCAATCAAGGCGACCGGATCGCGCCGCTGCTGGTACATGGCATGGAAGGTGATGGTGCTGTCAAACAAGGCCACCACCGACTCAAAGCCCTCGGCATCGCGCAGGCAGTTCTGCTCCAGCGCTAGCACCAAGGCCCTTGAGAGGGTGATGAGGCGTTCAATGTGCCGCCCGATGGAGAGCAGCCGCCAGCCGTCATCGCGCACCATGCGGTCGGTTTGCGATCCGGTGATGGCGGCCAGCATCTCGCTGGCATGTTGCAGCGCCCGCAGGGCTTCGGTGGGGGCGTATTCGGCTTTGGTGGTCAGGCTGGCGCAGTGGCGGGCGAAGGTGGTTTCGGTGCGCTCGATCAGGCTCCAGTGCTCTTGCGAGAGCCGCTCGCGCACCTTCGAGGCCGATGCCTTGAGGGCACGCAAATGAAACCCCACGCTGTACGACTGCGCCGCCAGCGCACTGCCTGCCGGAGGCGACAGCCGGGCCATGAGGTTGCGCGCAAACTGGCGCGGCGAGGTGCGGGCGCTGGGTGCGTCAGTGCCCACCAAGGCGTTTTCACGGGCGGTGACGGACAACCAGTCCATCAGCCCAGCGGCGCTGGTTTCTTCACCACCGAGGTGTTGCAGCGCAATTTGGGCCAGCCGAATGCTGTTTTCGGCGCGCTCGGTGTAGCGCCCCAGCCAAAACAGGTTTTCGGCAGCGCGGCTGCTGACGGTGCGCTTTTGGCTGGCCAGGGCCAGCGTGCTGGGGGCCGATTGCAGCAGGCTGGTGCCGTCCACCGCGCCATCAGTCAGCACCCAGCAGTCGGCACTGCTGCCGCCGCGCTGCATGGCCGCAATGAGCTGACCGCGTGGGGCCAAGCGCACCAGCCCACCGGGCAGCACGCGCCAGCTTTGCGGGCCGTCAGACAGGGCAAACACGCGCAGCATGACCGAGCGCGGCACCAGCCGGTCGTCAGCCCAAGTGGGTGTTTGTGACAGCGGCAGCCAAGCCTGCACGGTGTAGTTTTCGGGCTGGCTTTGCATGCGCCGCGACCATTGCTCCAGCTCTGCCGCGCTCAGGCTCTGGCCCATCACCGTCTCCAGCCCCGAGCGTGGGTAGGTAGGCTTGATCACGCTGGACTTGAGCAGCGGCAGCACCGCACGCAGCGCGGCATTTTCGCCACACCACCAAGTTGCCAGCGAGGGCAGGGCGAGTGACTCGTTGAGCAGGTGGCGGCTGATGGCGGGCAGAAAGCCCAGCAGCGCGCTGGACTCCAGCGGGGCCGAGCCAGGCGCATTGGCCAGCAACAGGTTGCCCGCCCGCAGCACCTGCAACAGACCGGGCACGCCCAGCGTGGAGTCGGCCCGCAGCTCCAGCGGGTCTAGCCATTCGTCATCCAGCCGCTTGATGAGCGCGTGCACCGGCTCCAAGCCTTTCAGGGTTTTCAGGTACAGGCGCTGGTCGCGCACCGTCAAATCACTGCCCTCAACCAGACTCAGGCCCAAGTAGCGGGCGAGGTAGGCGTGTTCGAAATAGGTTTCGTTGTACGGCCCCGGGGTGAGCAGGGCAATGCGGGCGTTTTCACCCTCGGGGGCCATGCGTTTGATGCCGTCCATCAGCGCCCGGTAGCTGCCTGCCAGCCGCTGCACCTTCATCTGGGCAAAAGCCTGCGGAAACTGGCGCGATATGGCAATGCGGTTTTCTAGCAGATAGCCCAAGCCTGACGGGGCCTGCGTGCGCTGCCCCACCACCCACCAGCGCCCGTCGGGGCCATGCGCCAGATCAAACGCGGCAATGTGCAGCCAGGTACCACCGGCGGGCTGCACGCCATGCATGGATCGCAGGTAGCCGGGGTGGCCCTGCACCAGCGCGGCGGGCAGCAGCCCTTGTTTGAGCAATTCACCAGGGCCGTAGAGGTCGGCCATCATGGCATTGAGCAGCCGCGCACGCTGCAAGACACCGGCCTCAATCTGCGCCCAGTCCGATGGGCTGACGATGGTCGGAAACAGATCCAGCGCCCAGGGGCGTTGCTGGCCGTTGGCGGCATCGGCATAGACGTTGTAGGTCACCCCGTTGTCGCGCACCTGGCGCTGCAAGTTCTCGGCACGGCGGTTCAGGTCGGCAAAGCCTTCGGTACCCATGTGCTCGAAAAACTGCGCCCAGTGCGGGTTCAGCGCTGCCTCAGCGGCCTCTGAGTCAGGGTCTGTCGGCTTGTGCTGGCGCAACTCATCGCGGTGACCAGGGTCGGCAGGGATGGACAAAGACAAGGCCCAGTCACTCACAGGTTCTGGGCCGGGTTCGTCAAACAGGGTGGGGGGGGCTTCTGTTTTCACAGTGTGTGAGTATGCCCGTTAGACCGCGGATGCTTCGTCAAACGCAAGACTTAGGCCAAACCGCAAACAGTGCGGACTGTATGGCAATGAGAGGCTTTAGGGCGGGGGTGGGTAACAAGACCCTCACCCCTACCCTCTCCCGCAAGCGGGCGAGGGAGTGAAGGCACGGCGTTGAAGAGGTGGGTGGGTGCGCGTGCCCCCACCCCAGCCCTCCCCCAGTGGGGGAGGGAGCAAATACCAGCCTTCCCGCCATGGAGGTGTCTTGCCCCCTCTCCCGCGTGCGGGAGAGGGCTGGGGTGAGGGTGCCTTACTCCTTCCCCCGCTGGGGGAAGGTTGGGATGGGGGCAGGTGTGCCAAGTGGGGGTTGATCAGCGAATCTGTGCGCTGGCCCCTCACCCCAGCCCTTTCCCCAGAGGGGCGAGGGGGTGAAACCCGGCTCCCTCCCACGCCTGCGGGAGAGGGTGTGAAGGCCCAACCGGGCCGAATCAACAAGCCCTGTCTGTCAGGTGCGCAAATCCAGTGTGCAAGGGAATTCGCGGCTGTGCTGTGCGGGCTGCACCACCATCTTGCCGGGCGTGTGGCCCATTTGGAAGAAGCGCGAGAGGCGGCGGCTTTCGGCTTCGTAGGCGTTGATGGGGAAGGTGTCGTAGTTGCGGCCACCGGGGTGGGCTACGTGGTATTGACAGCCACCCATGGAACGCTGCGTCCAGGTGTCCACGATGTCGAAGGTCAGCGGCGAGTGGGCTGGGATGCTGGGGTGCAGGGCTGATGGGGGGCTCCAGGCTTTGTAGCGCACGCCGGCCACGTATTCACCCACGGTGCCGGTGCTGTGCAGGGGCAGGGCGCGGCCATTGCAGGTGATGATGTAGCGGCTTTCGTTCCAGCCGTTGACGCGCACCTCAATGCGCTCCAGCGACGAATCGACATAGCGCACCGTGCCACCGGGTGCGCCTTCCTCGCCCATGACGTGCCAGGGCTCCAGGGCGCTGCGCAGGGTGAGTTCAATGCCGCGTGCAGCCACTTGGCCCACCAGCGGGAAGCGGAATTCCAGGTGCGGTTCAAACCAGGCCATGTCGAACTGGTAGCCAAAGTCGGCCAGGTCGGACAGCACGTCTTCAAAGTCCATGCGCACATAGGTGGGCAGCAGGTAGCGGTCGTGCAGCTCGGTGCCCCAGCGGCTGAGCTTGCCTTGCCAGGGTTGCTGCCAGAAGCGCGACACCAAGGCACGCAGCAGCAGTTGCTGGGCAATGCTCATGCGGGCGTGGGGCGGCATTTCAAAGGCGCGCAGCTCCAGCAGGCCCAGGCGGCCAGTGGACGAGTCGGGCGAATACAGCTTGTCAATGCAGAACTCGCTGCGGTGGGTGTTGCCGGTCACATCGATCAGGATGTTGCGCAGCGTGCGGTCCACCAGCCACGGCGGCATGTCTTGGCCGTGGACTTCGCGGTTTTTGGCGATTTGGGCCAGCGCAATTTCCAGTTCATAGAGTTGGTCGTTGCGGGCTTCGTCCACCCGTGGGGCTTGGCTGGTGGGGCCAATGAACAGACCGCTGAACAAATACGACAGCGAGGGGTGGTTGTGCCAGTAGGCCACCAAGCTGCCCAGCAATTCGGGGCGGCGCAAGAACGGCGAATCTGCCGGGGTGGCTCCGCCCATGACGAAGTGGTTGCCCCCGCCGGTGCCGGTGTGGCGGCCATCGGTCATGAACTTTTCGGCGCACAGGCGGGTTTGGTGGGCGGCTTCGTACAGGAATTCGGTGCGCTCGACCAGCTCGTCCCAGCTGCTGCTGGGGTGGATGTTGACTTCGATCACGCCGGGGTCGGGCGTGACTTGCAGCATTTTCAGGCGCGGGTCGCGTGGGGGTGGGTAGCCTTCGAGCACGATGGCCATGCCCAGCTTGTCTGCCGTGGCTTCAATGGCGGCCAGCAAGTCCAGGTAGTCCTCCAGGCGCTGCATGGGGGGCATGAACACATACAGGTGCTGATTTTTACCGCCACCGGCTTTTTCGGCTTTGGGGCCGTTGGCGCGGTTCGGGTCGCGGGCTTCAATGCACAGCGCGGTGCGGGTCAGCCAAGCGGCGGATTCGTGGCGCTGCGGGAACTTGGCCGACATGGCCTGTGCGGGTGCGGCACCAGGGCCGGGTTGGCCGGGGCGCAAGCCTTCTAAGCCCGCGCCGTCGCTGGCCCCACGGCCACCCAAGATGCCCAGGTCCGCACTGCCGGAGCCACTGCCGGTTTCGCCATGCGCACTGCCTTGCAGCGACACGGTGCCGCCTTCGGCAAAGCCGCCACCAATGTGGTGGGGCGAGACTTGCTGCACCCAGGCCGTGCCTTGAGGCAGGGGGTCGCGGCCCGTGTGCGGGTCTTGTTCGATGTGGTACGGGTAATCGGCTGCTGAGACCCAGGGCAAGGAATCGAGTGGCAGGCGGTAGCCCATGGGCGAGTCGCCGGGGATGAGGTACATGCGCTCGTCGCGGAAGAACCACGGGCCGGTGGACCAGCGGGTGCCCGAGACGCGGCGGTAGCTGTTTTTGCCTTGGTTAGACAGCGGGCCGTCGCCATCGGCTTGCAGCGGCAGCACATAGCCCACGGTGGCATCAAGCCCCTGTGTGAAGACGCGGCGCAGGCGGGCGCGCTCCATTTCGTCGTCCAACCGGGCATCAAACGGGTCTACGTTGACCGGCAGGCGGCGTTCACGCCACAGGTAATACCAAGTGTCTTCAAAGCCGGGGATGATGTACTGGGTAGACAGGCCCAGTTTGCGTGCCAGGGTTTGGGTGAAGCGGCGCGCATCGTCGGCGTTGTACTGGGCGGGGTCGCGTTCGTCGGCCAGCAGGGCGGGGTTGTGCCAGCAGGGCTCGCCATCGGCCCGCCAGAACAGCGACAAGGCCCAGCGCGGCAGTTGCTCGCCGGGGTACCACTTGCCTTGGCCCATGTGGACGAAGCCGCCGTTGCCGTATTGCTGGCGCAGGCGATCCAGCAGCTCGGTGGCATAGCCGCGTTTGGTGGGGCCTAGGGCATCGGTGTTCCATTCGGCGGCATCGCGGTCGCCGGTGGCCACATAGGTGGGCTCGCCGCCCATGGTCAGGCGCACATCGTGCTGAACCAGATCGGCATCTACCTGTTCGCCCAGGGCCAACACACCGGCCCATTGTTCGTCGGTGTAGGGCAGGGTGACGCGGGGCGATTCATAGACGCGGGTCACGCCCATGTGGTGGCTGAAGCTGACTTCGCACTTGTCCACCGCGCCTTCAACGGGCGCGGCACTCGATGGCTGCGGCGTGCAGGCCAGCGGAATATGACCTTCACCGGCCAGCAGGCCTGAGGTGGGGTCCAACCCGATCCAGCCTGCGCCGGGCAAGAAGACTTCGCACCAGGCATGCAGGTCGGTGAAGTCGGCTTCGGGGCCGTTGGGGCCGTCAATGGACTTGACATCGGACTTGAGCTGGATGAGGTAGCCCGACACAAAACGCGCCGCCAACCCCATGTGGCGCAGGATTTGCACCATCAGCCAGCCGGTATCGCGGCAGGAGCCGCTGCCCAGCGTCAGCGTTTCTTCGGGCGTTTGCACGCCGGGTTCCATGCGGATGGTGTACGAAATATCGCGCTGCAACATCTGGTTGATGTCCACCAGAAAGTCGATGGTGCGGCGCTCGCTGCGGTCAATTTTGTCGAGGTAGCTTTGCAGCAGCGGTGTGACGGGGGCCGTGTGCAGGTAAGGGGCCAGTTCTTGTACCTGGGCGGGGTCGTAGGCAAACGGAAAGTTCTCGGCCTTGGGCTCTAAGAAGAAGTCGAAGGGGTTGTACACCGCCATTTCCACCACCAGGTCGATGGTGACTTTGAATTCCGTGGTGGCTTCGGGGAACACCAAGCGGGCTTGGTAGTTGGCAAACGGGTCTTGCTGCCAGTTGATGAAGTGGGTGCCGGGTTCAATGCGCTGCGAATACGACAGCACCTTGGTGCGGCTGTGCGGGGCTGGACGCAGACGAACCACTTGCGGGCCGAGTTTGACCAGACGGTCGTACCGATAATGGGTGATGTGGCTGAGAGCAACGTGAATAGCCATGCTAGGTGTCTTTCAACAGGGGGAGATAAAACGATGAATGTACTGGCACGCGCGTTGCCGACGCGCCACACCGCAAGCCTAGCAAGACTTGCGCCGGTTTTGCATGGGTTTGCGCTGGTTTGCACCTTGAGCCGGGTTTGACCATGGTGCATCCGGTTTTTGGGGCTTTGCTGGCTGGGGTGGCGGGCGTGGCCTTGCAATTGCAGCAGGTGGCGCTGTGGCCGGGGGCGGTGTACGCGGCCATGCTGGCGCTTGGCTTGACCTTGGTGGTACTGGCCCGGCGCTGGCCTGAGCATGGGCCGGGGTATGGGCAATGGGTGCTGGCCCTGCTGGTGGGCGGTCTGGCGGGCACGGGCTGGACGGGGTGGCGGGCGGTGCAGCAGGCCGACCAAGCTTTGCCGCTGGCCTGGCAGGGGCTGGACTTGCAGTTGGTGGGCACCGTGGCTTCGCTGCCGCAGCGCCATGCGCGGGCCGAGGTGTTCGAGTTCGAGATCGAGTCGGCCCAACACCAAGGCCAGCCCGTGCCGCTGCCCCAGCGGGTGTTGCTGAGCTGGTACCACCAAGGCTATGTGCCTGACGAGCCTGCTCAGTCCGCTACCGCTTTCACTCCCCCTACCCGGCTGGCTGGCCCCGGTTTGCGCGCTGGCGAGCGCTGGCGCTTGACGGTGCGTTTGCGCAGTCCGCACGGCCTGGCCAACCCGCATGGGCAAGACCGTGAACGCTGGCTGTGGGAGCAAGGCTTGGCCGCCATGGGCACGGTGCGGCTGGGCCCGCGTGCTCCCGCACCGCAAAACCTAGGCCCCAGTGGGCAGCACCGGCTGGATGCTGCACGCCAGTGGGTGCGCACCCGCATTGATGCGCAAGTGCCCGACACACGCACGGCGGGTGTGCTGGCCGCGCTGGTGCTGGGCGACCAAAGCGCCATTGAGGCGGACGACTGGGCGCTGTTTCGCACCACCGGCGTGGCGCACCTGATGAGCATTTCGGGCTTGCACATCACCGGCTTTGCTTGGCTGGCCATGCTGGTCATCCGGCGGCTGTGGCAGCGCTTGGCCAGCCGTTGGCCTGTGGCGCTGCTGGCTTGCCCTGCGCCAGTCGCAGCGGCGCTGGGGGGTGTGGCGCTGGCGGCGGCTTATGCGGTGTTTTCGGGCTGGGAGGTGCCCGCACAGCGCACGGTGTTGATGCTGGCCTGTGTCTTGGGTCTGCGCCTGCTGGCTTGCCGTTGGCCTTGGCCGCTGGTGTGGCTGCTCGTTATGGCGCTGGTGCTGGCGATGGACCCCTGGGCTTGGCTGCAACCCGGTTTCTGGCTCAGCTTTGTGGCGGTGGGCATGCTGTTTGCCAGCGATGCCGGGGCTGGGCCAGCCGCTGCACACCGGCCGCACGAAGCCAGCCACCTGCGCCGCGCTGCGGGTGCCCTGGGCCGTCTGGTGCAAGAACAGGCCCGGGTGACGGTGGCCCTGGCCCCGCTGACCCTGCTGCTGTTTGGGCAGTTTTCGGTGGTGGGGCTGCTGGCCAATCTGCTGGCTATTCCGGTGGTGACGCTGCTCATTACCCCGCTGGCCATGTTGGGTGTGCTGTGGTCAGCGGTATGGACGCTGGCGGCAGAGGCGGTGCAGGCCTTGTCCTTGGTGTTGCAGGCTTTGGGCCAATGGCCTTGGGCGGCGCTGGAGCGCCCACAAGCCCCCCCGGTGTTGGCTTTGCTGGGCGTACTGGGCGGTTTGTTGTGCGTGTTGCGCCTGCCGTGGTTGTTGCGCAGTGCGGGCGTGCTGCTGCTGTGGCCGGTGCTGGTGTGGGTGCCGCCACGGCCTGCTCTGGGGCAGTTCGAGCTGCTGGCGCTGGACGTGGGGCAGGGCAGTGCGGTGCTGCTGCGCACCGCCCGCCACAGCCTGTTGTTTGACACTGGGCCGCGTTACAGCCCCGAGAGCGATGCCGGGCAGCGTGTGGTGGTGCCCGTGCTGCGTGCCCTGGGCGAGGTGCCCGACACCGTGATCGTGAGCCACCGCGACAGCGACCACGCCGGGGGCATGGCTGCTGTGCGCCAAGCCTGGCCGCAGGCACAGTGGTTGTCCTCGTTCGATACTGACCCCGCGCACGGCATGACGCAGCGTTGCATCGCCGGGCAGCGCTGGCACTGGGACGGGGTGGAATTTGAGCTGCTGCACCCGCAGCCCGCGCACTACGGCCCCGACGGGCAGGGCCTGCTCAGCAGCAACGCCATGTCGTGTGTGCTGCACATTCGCAACGCCCAGCACAGCGCTTGGCTGGGTGGCGACCTGGATGCCGCCCAAGAAACCCGGCTGGCCCTGACCCGGCCCGACTTGCGCGCCACCGTCATGCTGGCCCCGCACCACGGCAGCAAGACATCGAGCAGCCCGGTGTTGCTCAACACCTTGCAGCCCCGCTGGGTGCTGGTGCAGTCGGGCTACCGCAATGCCTTTGGCCACCCCGCGCCCGTGGTGCTCGATCGGCTGCGCCAGCGCGGCATTGCCTGGGTGGACTCGCCCAGCTGCGGCGCGGCCACTTGGCGCAGCAGCGACCCGGCGCAGGTGCAGTGCCAGCGTGCCCAGCAGCGCCGCTACTGGCACCACCCGGCCCCGGCGTATCCGGCGTATTCGGTGGATGTGTCTGACGCGGCGCAAATGCCGTTGCAATAGGGCCAGTTTTTTTGTGCGCCCAGCCTTGCCGTGCTCATGGGCAGGGGCTGACGGTGCGAAGATGCGGGGCAGCAGGCCCGTGCTGTGGGTCGTCAGAAAAACCCCAGACCGTGCGCACTGGCCCAGTCCTTGCTAAGCCTGAAACAGGAGAGAAACCGCCCATGAGCAGACCCATGTTTGACGAAATGAACGCCTCGCCCACCGAGGTCCGTGCCCACTACGAGCGCTATGCCCGCTGGCTGGCCCAACAACCTGAGGAGGTCATGGCCGCCCGCCGCGAAGAGGCCGAAATGATCTTCCGCCGCGTGGGCATCACCTTTGCGGTGTACGGGGCCAAAGACGAAGACGGCTCCGGCACCGAGCGCCTGATCCCCTTTGACCTGATTCCCCGCATCATCCCGGCCCAAGAGTGGCGCAGCATGCAGGCCGGTCTGATCCAGCGCGTCACCGCCCTCAACCGCTTCATCCACGATGTCTATCACGACCAAGACATCATCAAGGCCGGGGTCATCCCTGCCGATCAGGTTCTGAACAATGCCCAGTTCCGGCCCGAGATGATGGGCGTTGACGTGCCCTGCGGCGTGTACTCGCACATTGCCGGGGTGGACATTGTTCGCGCACCCAATGCCGCCGGTGTGGGCGAGTACTACGTCCTAGAAGACAACCTGCGCGTGCCCAGCGGCGTGAGCTACATGCTGGAAGACCGCAAGATGATGATGCGGCTGTTCCCCGACCTGTTCGTGCAAAACCGCGTGGCCCCGGTGGCGCACTACCCCGACTTGCTGCTGGAAACCCTGCGTGCCGTCAGCCCCGCCACCACCGCCGAGCCCACCGTGGTGGTGCTCACGCCCGGCATGTACAACAGCGCCTACTTTGAGCACGCTTTCTTGGCCCAGCAAATGGGCGTGGAGCTGGTCGAGGGGCAAGACCTGTTCGTGAAAGACAAGTTTGTTTACATGCGCACCACACGCGGGCCAAAGCGGGTGGATGTGATCTACCGCCGGGTGGACGACGACTTCCTCGACCCCCAAGTCTTCCGCCCCAATTCCACCCTGGGCTGTGCCGGTTTGCTGGATGTGTACCGCAGCGGTAACGTCTCGATTTGCAATGCGGTGGGTACCGGCGTGGCCGACGACAAGTCCATCTACCCCTATGTGCCCAAGATGATTGAGTTCTACCTGGGCGAAAAACCCATTTTGAACAACGTGCCCACCTTCATGGGCCGCAACCCCGAAGACCTGCAATACATGCTGGCCCACATGGAAGAGCTGGTGGTCAAAGAGGTTCACGGGGCGGGTGGCTACGGCATGCTGGTCGGCCCCGCCTCCACCAAGGCCGAGGTCGAAGCCTTCCGCGCCTTGGTCAAGGCCAAGCCCGATGGCTACATTGCCCAGCCCACGCTCAGCCTGTCCACCTGCCCGACCTATGTGGAGAGCGGCGTGGCCCCGCGCCACATTGACCTGCGCCCCTTCGTGCTCAGTGGCAAAGACGTGCAACTGGTGCCCGGCGGCCTGACGCGGGTGGCGTTGAAAGAAGGTTCACTGGTGGTCAATTCGTCCCAGGGCGGCGGCACCAAAGACACCTGGATTCTTGAATGAGCCAGGGCCTCGTCCACCGAATGCATCACCCCTTGCGCTGCCTGTGCGGCGCTGTTTGCTGGAGTTTCTGAAATGTTGTCACGTACCGCCGACCATCTTTTCTGGATGTCACGCTACACCGAACGGGCTGAAAACACCGCCCGCATGCTCGATATCAATTACCAAACCTCGCTGCTGCCGCAGTCTGCCGCGGTGGCCCAAGTCGGCTGGCAGGGGTTACTGGCCATCAGCGAATTGATGCCGTCTTACACCGCCAAATACGGTCAAGAGATCACGCCGCGCAACGTCATGGACTTCATGGTGCGCGATGAGAGCAACCCGTCGAGCATCACGTCTTGCCTGCGTGCTGCCCGCGAAAACGCACGCGCGGTGCGCGGTGCCCTGACCACCGAGGTCTGGGAAACCCAGAACGCCACCTGGCTCAAGCTGGCGGGCTACCTCAAGTCCAAGGACTTTGAGCGCGACCCTGGGGCGTTTTTTGAATGGGTCAAGCACCGCTCGCACCTCTCGCGGGGTGTGGCCATTGGCACCATGCTGCAAGACGAAGCCTTCCACTTCTACCGCATGGGCACCTTCTTAGAGCGGGCCGACAACACGGCGCGTTTGCTGGATGTGAAGTTTCACGCGGTGCAGAGCGACTTTTTTGGTGCCGCCAGCGAGCAAGACCAAGAGTACGACTTCTACCACTGGAGCGCCATTTTGCGCAGCGTCAGCGGCTTTGAGGTGTACCGCAAGGTGTACCGCGATGTCATCACGCCTGAGCGTGTGGCCGAGCTGCTGATTCTGCGCCCTGACATGCCGCGCAGCTTGGCTGCCAGCATGAACGAGGTGGTGAACAACTTGGCCATGGTGGCCAACGACCATTCCGACGAAACCCTGCGCCGTGCAGGCAAGCTCAAGGCCGAATTGCAGTTCGCCCGCATTGACGAAATCTTGTCCACCGGTCTGCATGCCTACCTGACCCAGTTCTTGGATCGGGTCAATGAACTCGGTGTGCGCATCAGCCAAGACTTCTTGGTGCCCACCCACTGAGCATTTGCGTCTTCACCCCCTCTCCCGCTGGCGGGAGAGGGCCGGGGTGAGGGTCTTCTGACTTCAGTCAGACCAACACTACGGCGTGGGTAGCAGGGCCTGCACGGCTTCGCCCAAGTCCAGCACGGCCAGTGCGTAGTAGCTGCTCCAGTTGTAGCGGGTGACCACATAAAAATTCTCGGTGCCCGCCCAGTAGGTCGGGGGTTCGGAGCCGTTTTCCAGCTCCACCAGGGCCAGCAGGCCGGGGTGTTGCAGGGCAGGGCCTTCGACCACAGCACCCAACTCGGTGAAGCGGGCCACGCTGAAGCTGGGCAGGATGTCCGGGGCCAGCAAGGTGGCTTTGTCCAGCTTGCTGGTGTCAAACTGCACCGGGTAGTGTGTGGGCAGGCCAGTTTGCCAGCCAAACTGCTGGAAGTAGTGCGCTACCGAACCAATCACATCGGCGGTGCTGTTGAACAAGTCCACCCGCCCATCACCATCAAAGTCCACCGCAAAGCGCCGCCAACTGCTGGGCATGAACTGCGGCCAGCCCATGGCCCCGGCATAGCTGCCGCGCAAGGTTTGGGGGTCTAGTTGGTTCTGCTGGCACAGGCTCAAAAAGTGCCCCAGCTCTTGTTGAAAAAACGCCTGCCGCTGCGCCGCCCTGGGGTGGCTGGCCGGAAAGTCCAGCGCCAGCGTGCTCAAGGCATCGATCACACGAAAGTTGCCCATGTGCTGACCGTACAGCGTTTCGACCCCGATCACGCCCACGATCAGGCTGGCAGGCACGCCAAAGCGCGCCTCAGCACGCGCCAGTGTGTCGCGGTGGTTCTGCCAAAAGCGCAACCCCGCTTGCAGCCGCACGGGTTCGACAAAGCGGGCGCGGTAGGCCTGCCAGTTTTTGGGCGCACCCGGCGGCGCGGGCAAGATCAACCGTGTCACGGCGGGCAGACGCTGCGCCTGGGCCAGTTGCTGGTGTACCCAAGCGGCATCAAGCTGGTGCTGTGCGGCCAGTTCGTCGGCCAGCGCCTGCGCAGCCGGATGCTGGCGGTACAAAAAAACCGGCTCTTTGGCTGGGGTTTGGCGGCGCGTAGCGCGTTTGTGCTGCGCGTGAGGCTTAGGGGCGGTGTGGACGCTGGGGCTGGCAGCTGGACTGGCCGTGGGTCCGCTGTGCTGCGCTTGGGCAACGGGGTTCAGCGCGCACAGCAGCAGCGCGCTACAGGCCAGTGCCCAGCGCTGCTGCGGTGCCCAAGACGCGGGGGTGGTGTGCGGTGCAGGGGCGGGTTTCCGGCGTGGGGTGGGGTTCACACGGATCATGGGGGGTTCAGTGCTGGCTTTTGGGGGGCCAGTGCAATTGTTCAAAGTCGCGCCGCAGGCTGGCCAGCGTGTGTGGGCTGGCCTGGCTGTAGCGCTGTTGTTCCATGGCAATCAGCCACTGGTGCAGACCCTGGCTGAACGCGGTGTGGCCAAAATGTTGGTCCGCCTGTGCAGCCAAGGTGCGTGGGGGCAGGTGCAGCGCTTGTGGCAGCCCGCGTTGGTGTAGATGCTGGCGGGCTCGTTCCAGCAGACGCAACCAGGGGTCTTGCTGCTGGCGCTCCCACAGCGTCCAACCCGCGCCCACCAGGCTGGCCAGTACCACCACGCCAATGAGCACATAGGCCAGATCGGTCCAGGCGGGGTTGGCAAAGCCCATGTTTTTCAGCAGATCAAGCTGCTTGCCCTGGGTGTAGTTCAGCACCCACTGGTCCCAGCCGTTGTTCACCGCATCCCAAACGGCCCGTAGTTGTAAGGCCCAGGCCGCATTCAAGGTACCCAGCGCGGTATTGAGCACACCCGCTGGCGCACTGAGCCGCTCCATGGAGGTTGTGCGGCTGGGTGCCACTGCCGATGTCGGATCTACCCGTGTCCAGCCCTGACCGGGTAGCCAAACTTCGGCCCAGGCATGGGCATCGCGCTGGCGCACGATCCAAAAACCGTCCACCGCGTTCAGCTCGCCGCCTTGGTAGCCGGTCACGATGCGGGCCGGAATGTCCATGGCCCGCATCAGCACCACGAAGCTGCTGGCAATGTGTTCGCAAAAGCCCTGTCGCCGGTCAAACCAGAATTCATCGGCGGTGTGCTGGCCAAACACGCCCGGCTCTAGGGTGTAGCGGTAGCCACCGGTGCGCAGGCGATCCAGCACCCGCTGCACCAGGGTTGCGTTGTAGGCGGGGCCTGCGCCCACTTCGCGGCGCAGCTCTTGCGCCAGCATCAGGGTGCGCGGGTTGTAGCCGGGGGGCAGTTCAATCTGGTCTTGCAGCGCCAAGCTGCTGCGTTGCGGGCCGTACTGGAATTGCAGGTAACTCTCGGCCCGGTAGCGCACCAGCTCGGTCATCGGGCGGCTGGTGAGCCATTGCAGTTCGGCCGTCTGAAAGGCTTGCGCACTGGGCAGCTCAGGTGCACCGGTCGCCGCTTCTAGCAGGAACAGCCAGGGGCGTTTGTGCGGCTCCATCGTCACCTCGTAGCGCACCGGGTTGCCCGCGACTTGCAGGTTCAGCGGCAGTCCCATGCTGGCCGGAAAGCCCGAGTTCAGTGGCCGCCATTGTTCACCGTCAAACTGGGTCAATACCGGCCCCCGGAAATACAGCTCGCGCGGCGGCGGTGGCGCACCTTCAAAACGCACCCGCAGTGCAATGCTGTCATCCAGCACCAGCGCGGCAATCTGCCCCACCCGCATGCTGTTAGACAGGCCGCTGCGTCCAGCTAAGTCGTTACCGGGCATGCCCCACAGGGGTGCCATGCGCGGAAACAGCACAAACAACAGCACCATGATGGGCGCACCCAGCAAGGCCATGCCACCCGCCGTGCGTGCGGCCTGCCGCAGCGATGGACGGCCCACGGGCATGTGTGCATTCACCAGCGCGGTGAGCAGGCCCAGCAGCGCCACCAGAATGCCCGCCGCCGTCAGCAGTGACTGGGAAAAGAAAAAATGCGTCAGCAGGGTGAAGAAGCCCAAGAAGAACACCACAAAGGCATCGCGGCGTGCCCGCAGCTCCAGGGTTTTCATGGCCAGCAGCACCGCAATCAGCGTGACCCCGGCCTCTTGCCCCATGATGGTGCGAAACGTGAGCCAAGTCGCACCTAAAGTGATCGCTAACAAGCCCAAGCGCCAGCCCCAGCCCGGCAGGGGCAGCCCTTTGACGGCCAGCACGGTGCGCCAGCCCAACATGCCCACAATCAGGGCGCTGCACCAAAGTGGGACGTGTGGCGTTTGCAGTACCGCCACCCAGGCAATGACGGCCAGCAAGAAGAGGGTGTCGCGGGTGTCACGCGGCAGTTGCTCAAGGCTTGGGCGCAGGCGGTTCAACATAGGGCCAGGGCCTCCAGACATTGCGCCTGATGCGCCACACCTTGACCGGGGCTGATGTCGCGTCCGGGCAGGCGCAGGCCGTAGTCCAGCCCATCGCGTTCGGCTTGCAGCACCCAGGCCGTTAAGCGGCTGATACGGTCTTCGCGGTTGCTCTGGCCGCACTGCCCGTAGTCCAGCCAGAGTTCTTGCCGTTGGCTGGACTGCGATTCGCGGCTGACGAGCTGGTCGCGCCCGGCGGCAAAGGCTTGCGCGGCTTTTTTCCAGACGACCGATTTCAGCGGATCGCCCCGCCGGTAGGCGCGCACGCCGTCAAACTCGCCCGTGCTGCGCACCACGGCGCTGCCACTGGCACGGGCTTGGGCCTCACCCAGGGGCAGGGCGGGCGGGTGGGCTTCGGGCCGGGGATAGACCAGCACCTGCGCTGCCGGTCGCCACACGGTCCAGACCCGGAAGGTGCCCAGCGGAAACAGCGTCTGCACGTGCAGGGTGGGCAGGCTGTGCAGGCCGCGCCGGTTGACGGGCCAGGCCACTTGTACCGTGGCGCTGCCTTGGGCGGGCACATTCGTCCAAGCCCATTCGGCTTCGGTGGATGCGCGCTGGTCGTCGGCTTCTACCGTGCGCACGCCCAAGCCGTAGCGTTCGCGGCGCGCTTCGCTGGTGAGCTGAACGTCAATCATCACCGCCTGACCCGCATGCACCGGGGCCGGGGTTTTCAGGTGCAGCTTGAGGCCACGCAGGTTGTTGTGGCACACATGCATGCCTACCAGCGCGCAACCGGCTAGCAAGAAGGTGAGCAAATAACCCAGGTTGAGCTGGTAGTTGATGCTGGCCACCAGCAACAGCAGCAGTGTCAGGGCCAGCATCAAGCCCGCCCGCGAGGGCACGATGTACACATTGCGCTGCGTTAGCTGCACGCTGTCGCTGCGCGGCAGGCGGCTGTGAAACCAAGCCTGCAAACGCAGGCGCAAAGACTGGATCGGATGCCGCCACGCGCCGCGAGGCTGCGGCAAGCGGGTAGAGGAGGCGCTGTTCATGGCCGTCAGGGCAGGGGCACGGCATCAAGCATGGCGCGCACCTGCTCGAGGGCACCGCGCCGCGCATCGCTGCTGGGCACCATGCGGTGCGCCACCGTCTGCGGCAAGATGGCGGCAATGTCGTCCGGGGCAACATAGTCGCGCCCCTGCATGAAGGCTTGCGCCTTGGCCGCCCGCAGCACCGCCAGCCCGGCCCGTGGCGACAAGCCCTGCGCAAACCAGCGCCCCGAGCGGGTGGCGGCAATCAGGTCTTGCAAATAGTCCAGTACCGGCTCGGCGCTGTGTACCGCTGCCACCGCTTGTTGCAGCCCGGCCAAATCAGCCGGGCTGAGCACGGCAGGCAGTTGCGCCAGCAGCTCGCGCCGGTCGTTGCCGCGCAACAGCGCCCGCTCGGCCACGCGGTCGGGGTAGCCCAGCGACAGGCGCATATGAAAACGGTCTAACTGCGATTCGGGCAGGGCATAGGTGCCCAGTTGGTCCAGTGGGTTCTGCGTGGCAATGACAAAAAACGGCTGCGGCAGCGGACGGGTAGCCCCTTCCACCGTCACCTGCTTTTCTTCCATCGCTTCTAACAGGGCGCTTTGTGTTTTGGGGCTGGCGCGGTTGATCTCATCGGCCAGCAGCACCTGCGCAAACACCGGGCCGGGGTGAAATTCAAACGCTTCGCGGCCCCGCTCGTAAATCGACACGCCCACCAAATCGCTGGGCATGAGGTCGGCAGTGAACTGCACCCTAGAAAACGCCAGCCCAAACGAGCGGGACAAGGCATGGGCCAGCGTGGTTTTGCCCACGCCCGGCACGTCTTCAATCAGCAGGTGCCCACCGGCAAGCAGGCAGGCCACGGCATCATTCACCTGCTGCGGCTTGCCCACAATCACCGTGTTAAGCTGATCTAAAAGTTGTTGGAGAGGTGTCTTGGCTTGCATGGCGCGAACCATACCGCAAAACGCGCAGCCCACAGGCTCTAGGCCATTTCACCTACAAAAAATGCTGATGACTGCCCCAAACCCCACCCCATGAACGAAACTTTGCCCAGCCCCTTGCACGTGCAGCGCGACGAACGCGGTGTGTACACCCTCACCCTCAGCACCCCGCGCAGCTTCAATGTGCTGTCTGAAGCCATGCTGGCCGCCTTGCAGGCCGCCATGAAAACCGTGGCTGCCGACCCGCAGTCGCGCGTGGTGGTGCTGGCCGCCGAAGGACGCGCCTTCTGCGCCGGGCACGACCTGAAAGAAATGAAGGCCCAACCCGATATCGCTTATTACCAGCGACTGTTTGCCACCTGCTCGCAACTGATGCTGAGCATCCGCCAGCTGGAGGTGCCCGTCATTGCGCGTGTTCAGGGCCTGGCCACCGCCGCTGGGTGTCAGTTGGTGGCCCAGTGCGACCTGGCCGTGGCCGCGTCTGAGGCCACTTTTGGAGTCAATGGCATTGATGTCGGCCTGTTCTGCGCCACGCCTGGCGTGGCCTTGTCGCGCAACCTGCTGCCCAAGCAAGCCTTGGAAATGCTGTTCACCGGCGACTTTATTTCGGCAGAAGAAGCGCGGGTGCGCGGTCTGGTGAACCGGGTGGTGGAAGCGGACGCGCTGGATGCCGAGGTCGAACGCCTGTTGGCGCGTCTGCTGGCCAAACCCCGGCTGGCCCTGGCCATGGGCAAAACCCTGTTTTACCGCCAGCTCGAAACCGGCATGGCCGCCGCCTACCAGTTGGCTGGTCAAACCATGGCCTGCAACATGGCCCATGACGTTGCCCAAGAAGGCGTGCAGGCTTTTATTGAGAAACGTGCGCCACGGTGGTGAATCAGCTTGCTGCGTCGCTGGCCCCTTTCGTTGGCTTGTTCTTGTTGGATTTATGACTGTCATCTCTTCAGCCCCTATCCTGACCGCCGCCGTGGTAGTCCCGCCTGCTGCTGTGCCCATGGCCGACTTGGAGTCATGGTTCGCCGCTTTTTTGCAACCGACCATTTGGTACGAACTGGCTGCCCTGGCGCTGTGCGTGGCGGTGGCCTGGGGCTTGAGTGCCATGTTGTGCCGTGCGCTGGGTATGGTGGATGAGACGACGTCGGTGCTGTTTGGCGAAAAAGTCGTTGATGGGGTGTTGTTCCCGGTCTTGCTGCTGGGGTTGGCTTACATGGCACGGGCGCTGCTGTTGCACGGCTTGCCCTTGGCGGTGTTCAGGGTGGCTATTCCGGTGCTGGTGTCGCTGGTGGTCATTCGTGTGGGGGTCAAGGTGCTGCACGCGGCATTCACCGAAGCGCCCTGGGTGCGCGTGCTGGAGCGCACCATTTCCTGGGTGGCTTGGTTGGCCATGGTGCTGTGGGTCAGTGGTTTGCTGCCGCTGATCTTGCAGGAGCTGGAGCAGATCACCTGGAAGATGGGGGCTTCCACCGTCAGCGTGCGTACCCTGATTGAAGGTGCCTTGACGGCTGGCGCGGTGCTCATCCTCAGCCTCTGGGTGTCGGCGGCCATTGAGCGGCGGCTGCTGAAATCGGCAGTGGGCGGCGAGTTGTCGCTGCGCAAGGCGGTGAGCAACGCCACCCGTGCCCTGTTGATGTTTGTGGGCCTGATGGCAGCCCTGACTGCCGTGGGCATTGACCTGACCGCGTTTTCGGTACTGGGTGGTGCCGTTGGGGTGGGTATTGGCTTTGGTTTGCAGAAACTGGCGGCCAATTACGTCAGTGGTTTCGTGATTCTGGCCGAGCGCAGCATGCGCATTGGCGACACGGTGCGGGTGGACAACTTTGAGGGCGTGATTGCCGACATCACCGCCCGCTACACCCTGATTCGCTCACTCACGGGCCGCGAAGCGATTGTGCCCAATGAAATCCTGATCACCAGCCGGGTCGAAAACCTGTCCCTGGCCGACCCCAGGGTCTGGCAGTCCACGGTGTTGTCGGTGGCGTATGACAGCGATGTGGAGCGTGTGACTGAGCTGATGCGCGAGGCCGCGCTGGCGCAAGATCGGGTGTTGCGCGACCCAGCACCGTCGGTATCGCTGTCAGCCTTTGGTGCCGATGGTCTGGAGTTCACGCTCGGTTACTGGATCACCGACCCGCAGAATGGCTTGCTGAATCTGCGCTCACTCATCAACCGCGCCATCCTGCAATCGTTCCGCGAGCACGGCATTGAAATCCCATACCAGCAGCGGGTATTGCACCTCAAGCCCGCTGCACAGGTAGCCGATGCGGCGATCAAGATGCCGGTTTCACCCGATCGAGCACTTTGATTCATGCGCTTTGGCGTATATTTTGTTCATCATGAATACGCTAAAGCGAATCAACAACCCTGCCACACTGCAACGCCTTGGTCAGACGCTGAGGCAACACCGCGAACAGCTGGGGCTGGCGCAAAGCAAAGTGCGCGGCATGCGGCAAGCCACGGTGTCCAAGCTGGAAAACGGCGGCGATGTCACGCTGGACACCCTGGTCAGCCACGCCTCGGCACTGGGGTTGGAAGTGGCACTGGTGCCTATTGGCCAAAGCAAACCGCTTTTGTTAGCCAGCCATCAGGCTGGGTAGCACCAAAGCAATGGACGGCACGGCCATCAGGATGATCAAGCGCACGATGTCCGCCATCACAAACGGCCAGATGCCTCTGTAAAGGGTGTTCAAACCTAAGTGCGGCAGCAGTGAGTTGAGCACGAACAGGTTCAGCCCCACGGGCGGCGAGATCATGCCGATTTCCACAATCGTCACGATCAAGATGCCAAACCAAATCGGATCAAAACCCAGGCCCACAATGACCGGGAAGAACACTGGAATCGTCAACAACACAATCGCCAGCTCTTCCATCACCATGCCCAAGAGCAGGTAAATACCCATCATCATCGCCACCACCATGATGGGGTGTGGGCTGAATTGCAGGACAAAGTCGCGCAAGTCACCCGGCATGCTGGTGAAGTTGATGAAGTTGGTGAAGATCATGGCCCCGATCAGGATGGTGAACAGCATGGCTGTGGTGCGTGTGCTTTCAACCAAAATGTTCATCAACACTTGGGGTGTGAGCGAGCCACGCGCCAGGGCAAAGAAGAAGGCACCCGCCGCGCCCACGCCAGCACCTTCGGTGGCCGTGAACGCGCCGCCGTAAATGCCGCCAATCACCAAACCAAACAGCAGCGCCACGCCCCAGATGTCACGAATGGCCGCTACGCGCTGTGCCCAAGTAAAGCGCTCAGCCGGTGGGCCTGCTTCCGGATCGCGCCAAGTGACGAAAACCACGGCCAAGCACAGGCAGACGATGGCGACCAAGCCCGGCAAAATGCCTGCAATGAAGAGCTTGCCAATGTCGGTCTCGGTGATGATGCCGTAGATGACCAGCACGGTAGAAGGCGGAATCAAAATGCCCAGCGTGCCGCCCGATGCAATGGCACCGGTAGCCAGCGTGTCTTTGTAGCCGTGGGCTTTCATCTCGGGGTAGGCCACCCGCGACATGGTGGCCGCCGTGGCAATGGACGAGCCGCAAATCGAGCCAAAACCGCCCGAGGCAATGATGCTGGCCATGGCCAGGCCGCCCCGGCGGTGCCCAACAAAGGCATTGGCCGCCGTGAACAGCTCTTTGGCCATGCCTGCGCGGGCCACCAAGTTGCCCATGAGCACAAACAGCGGGATGACCGACAGCACGTAGTGAAAGCCGGTTTCAAAAATCACCTGGCTGGTGCTGGCAAAGGTGGGTTTCCAGCCTCGCATGAGACCCAGACCCACCATGCCCGCAATGCTCATGGCCACGGCCAAGGGCACACGCAAAAAAGCCAAGACGAAAACGGCCAAAAAGCCCAGCGCCGCTTCAATCATGTGGGTGCTCCTGGTGTGGCACTGTGGCCGGTAGGCATGGGCGGTAAAAACACGAACAACAAGTGAACCAGCGCCGTGAGCACCAGCAGACCTGCCATGAGCCAGGCCACGGGTGCCATGGACAGTTGTAAGTGCACGGTGGTATCGCCGTATTCGGTAAAGCGTTCGGCTCGCATGCCCATCAGCCGAGCCAAAAAGCCGAACACACCCGCACAAGTCAGGTGCACCAACCGGGCCTGAAAACCTTTGAGCCAGTGCGGAATGAAGGCATCCAGTGAGTCAAACACCACATGCTCGCTGCGGAACGACACCAGGGGCAAGGCACCGAAGATGACGATCACCATCAGCATTTCGGTCAGCTCCAGCGCGCCGGGGAGTGAATGGTCGAAGAATTTGCGCCCCGTCACATCCACCAGTGTCAAACACATGATGGAGAACAGAGCCACAGAGGCCATCAGGCCCGTGGTCCAGGTGAGCCACTTGTCGAGGGTTTTGAGCATGGTGCTGTGGATGCCTGTGCAGCAGGGCCGGAAGCCCGCTGCTAGGTTTACTTCAGTTTGGCGATTTCAGCGCGGAACTCAGCCAGCACGGCGCGGGGGTCTTTCAGGCCCTTGGCGTGTGCCGTGGTGGCCCATTTGGCTTCTTGGGCATCTTGCTTCTCGGCCACGGCCTTGACGAAAGCTGCGTCAGCCATGACGCGGGCCACGCCCTGGTTTTTCTGGATTTCGCGGCTGGCGGCATCCACCTTGTCCCAGCCTTCGCCAAACATGCGTGCCACCGTTTCGCCCGAGAGCTTGTCCACCACGGCTTTGTCCTGCGCGGTCAGGCCGCTGTATTTCTCGGGGTTCATCATGAACACGAAGCTGGTGTTGTACAGGCCACCAGGGAAGGTGGTGGCGTGCTTGATCATGCTCAGCTTGAAAGAAGTGATGGATTCGTCGGGGAACAAGGTCCCGTCCATCACACCGGTGGACAGCAGTTCAAACGACTCGGGTGCGGGCTTGAGGGTGGTGTTCCAACCCAGGGCTTTGGTCAGTTCGTTGATGTTGCCGCCGCCAATGCGGAACTTGAGCGATGCCGCATCCGCTGCCGAGGTCACTGGCTTTTTGCTGTTGAAGATGATGCCAGGGCCATGGGTGAACACGCCCAGCACCTTCACGCCCCGGTGCTCGCCCAGCGGAGCAAAGTGTTTGCTGTAAATGCGCTGGTAAGCCACCGAGGTGACGGTGGCGCTGTCACCCAGAAACGGGAATTCGGCCACCTGCGTGTTGACGAAGCGACCAGGGGTGTAGCCGTCCACGGTGTAAGAGATATCGGCCAGACCATCGCGCACGGCATCAAAGGTGCCGGGTGCAGCCACCACGCTCTTGGGCAGAATGTTGCACTTCATGCGGCCCGTGCTTTCCTTCTCCAGCATGTCACACCAGTTTTTCTGGACAACGCTCAGCGTGTGGGTGGGGGGCAGCCAGCTTGAAACCGTGAACACGGTTTGTGCAGACACCATGCCGCTGGCCAAGACGGTGGTGGACAGGGCAGCAGCCAGAACATGACGAAGTTTCATCGGTGGTCTCCAGTGGGGTTGTTTATGGTTACTGAACATAAATAAAAACCGGGTTCAGTATGGCCTAAGGCCCGACAAAATCATCTACTGACTTACCCCAATTAGCCGACCGCAAGGTTGGTTAATCGTCGTCACAGTGACAGTTTTTGGTGGGCTTGCAGGGGTTTTTTGGCAATAGGTCAACAGACCTCTATAATTCATGAAAAGCACGATCGTTCTTTTTTTCTAGTGGCTTACCCGAAGTGCAGCTTTGCACGCTAAACCCCGGCATACAATCCGCAAATTGACGTGTACGTCAATTCAAAACACCTCATCACACTCCATCCAAACCTTCAGGAGCATCCCCATATGAAGATTCTCGTCCCCGTCAAGCGCGTGGTGGACTACAACGTCAAGGTGCGCGTCAAGAGCGACGGCAGCGGTGTGGACATCGCCAACGTCAAGATG
>JBEENR010000008.1:0-108575 GCA_041192045.1 Pseudomonadota bacterium
GTTTACCTGAACACCGATGCGGATGTGGATGCGGAGTTTGAGATTGCGCTGACGGGCGTGGTCCCCGCCTCCTTGTCTGCCAGCGATTTCATTTTGTAAGGCTTTCACACAACGGGTTGTCTCGGTTGTGTATTGTGAGTGTGTGCATTACCTTTGTGGACTTCAACCCCGTGGCAGGGGCGCGTTGTAGCCCCTGCCTGATTTTTAAGAAAGCCTTGCCATGACCACTCGTACCGTTGTATTTGTTGACAGTCGCGTGTCGGATATTCAGCACATGCTCACTGGGCTGGATGCTGCCAGCACACTGATGGTGGTGCTCGATCCAGAGCAGAACGGACTGAGTCAGATGTGTAATGTGTTGTCGGTGCTGAGCGGACTGGATGCCATTCATATCGTGAGTCATGGCGATGCTGGGGCACTGCAATTGGGCAATGTGTGGCTGACAGAAGGCAACCTGAGCGAGTACACCAACAGCTTGGATGCCTTGGGACAGAGCCTACTGTCCACGGGAGATGTGCTGCTGTACGGCTGCAATGTGGGGCAGGGTGTGGCGGGTCAGCAGTTTGTGGCTGCGCTTTCCCGAATCACGGGGGCTGATGTGGCAGCATCAACGAATACCACCGGACAAGGAGGAGATTGGACGCTGGAGCTTCAAACCGGCAGCGTCACAGCAACCACACTGGCTGCGCCTGGCTACACCGAAGAACTGGCTAGCTACAGCTTTGCAGGCAACGCAGCGGGTTACAGGGTGGATACGGTCAGCGGTGTCACTTCTGTCGTTGACATTGATCTCAGTAACGGTGACGCAGGGACGGTTGCACTGACTAATGGTAACCACAACTTGGTGTTTGCCGACCGCACTTATACGGTTCAACTGCCGGTTGGTCGACTGGGTGAGTTGCGTGTTAATACCACGACGGAATACGACCAGACGGATCCAGCCATTGCCACGCTGAGCGGTGGGGGATATGTCGTCACTTGGCAGTCGGGGTCTTACCTTGGATACAACATTCACTTCCAACGTTTCAATGCGAATGGAGTGGCGCAGGGCGGCGAGGTTACCGTCAATGTCAGCACGACTTTTCCTCAAAACCCTGCGATTGCAGCGCTTACAAACGGCGGGTATGTCATTACTTGGCATGCTGGATCTTTTGGGGAGCATGACATCTATGCACGACGCTTTGACAGCAACGGTAATCCCTTGGGTGTTGAAACCCTAGTCAATACCACCACGGCGAATGAACAGACTGTTTCCAGTGTAGCTGCATTAAGTAACGGTGCTTATATCGTTGCTTGGCAGTCTACTGGAGAGAACGGTAACGGTTCTGTTATTTATACACAGCGTTTTGATGCCAGTGGCAACGCCCAAGGCACAGAAAACCAGATTCATTTGACAGCGGGGAATGATCAGTCATCCCCCGTTATCACATCGCTGACTGGAGGCGGCTATGTCGTTACATGGCAATCTTCAGACGAGAGCGGTCAAGGTATCTATACGCAACGTTTTGATGCCAATGGTCATTCAGAGGGAATCGAGACCCGTGTCAACACCACCACGGCTGACCAACAAGTTGCACCCGCTTGTGCAGGCTTGATAGGAGGTGGGTATGTGGTCGTTTGGCAATCTAATAACCAGGATGGTAACTATTACGGTGTTTATGCCCAACGCTTTGACGCTGCTGGCAACGCTGTTGGATCTGAATTTCTTGTCAATACAAGCACAGCTTATGATCAGTCATCTCCTGCTATCACTGCGCTTCCCAGCGGGGGGTATGTGATTACTTGGGAGTCTCACGACGGGAGTGCGACGGGTATTTATGCTCAGCGTTTTGATGCTGACGGCAACATACAGGGTGCAGAAACCCGGATCAACACGAACACAACCTTCAGTCAACTCGCATCGTCTATTACTACGCTGAACAGCGGCGGCTACGTCGTTACCTGGGTGTCTGATGCACAAGATGGCAGCAGTTGGGGTATTTATTCTCAGCGTTTCGAGGCTGACGGTTTGCCGGAAGCTATACGGATCACTGGTACGGTGGATGCAGATGCACTCAATAGCGGTTCGGGTGCGCAAGTGCTGATTGGCCATGCTGGTAACGATACGATCGATGGGGGTTCAGGTACAGACACGATGGTGGGCGGCGAAGGCAGTGATACCTATCTGGTGAGTGATACCAATGATGTGGTGTTAGAACAAGGTGTGACCATTGGTGATATTGATACCGTGCGTGCCAGCATTACCTATACGCTGGCGACTGGGATCGAGAATTTTGTTCTGACAGGTAGCGCATCCATTAATGGAACCGGGAATGACAGTGCTAATCTGATCACGGGTAATGCTGGTAACAACAAATTAGATGGTGGCACGGGTGCTGACACGCTGGTGGGCGCAGACGGATCTGACACCTACTACGTGGATGATGCGGGCGATGTGATCACCGAGACCAACGCCACCGCGGGCCAGCGGTGGTACCGATGTGGTGTACAGCAGCGCCAGCGCTTACACGCTGGGCGCGAACCTAGAGAACGCCTACATCAACACCAGCGCAATGGCCAGCCTGACGGGCAACACGCTCAACAACTGGATCAACGCGGGCAGCGGTGACAACGTGATCGACGGCGCAGCAGGCACCGACATGGTCAGCTACTCGCGGGCCACAGCGGGCGTGACGCTGACACGGACACACTGCTCAACATTGAGAGCTTGCAGGGCAGTCAACACGGCGATGTGCTCACAGGCAACACGGGGGCGAACCGGCTGGAGGGGCTGGGTGGCAACGACACACTCGACGGTGGGGCAGGCGGTTCTGACATCTACTACGTGGATAGTGCGGGTGACGTGGTCATTGAAACCAATGCAAGTGTCAGTGGTGGTGTAGATATGGTTTACACGGCACTGGCAACCTATGCGCTGGGAGCCTATGTGGAGCATGGGCTGATCAGCACGGCTGTAGCAGCAAACTTGACGGGCAATACGCTGAACAACTGGATGAATGCGGGCAGCGGTGACAACGTCATTGACGGAGGCGCTGGTGGGGATACGGCCAGCTACTCGCGGGCCACAGCGGGTGTGACGCTGAG
Organism: Pseudomonadota bacterium; assembly: GCA_041192045.1. GTDB lineage: Bacteria > Pseudomonadota > Gammaproteobacteria > Burkholderiales > Burkholderiaceae_C > Hydrogenophaga. The sequence continues at coordinate 3,085 of JBEENR010000008.1, forward strand.
TCTGGCAATCAACACAGGCCAAGCGACCGGGGGCTCGGGCACGGACACACTGCTCAACATTGAGAACTTGCAGGGTAGTCAACACGGCGATGTGCTCACAGGCAACACGGGGTCAAACCGGCTGGATGGACTTGGGGGTAACGACATTTTGCTGGGCGGCGCAGGCCGCGACACCCTGACTGGCGGCACAGGCAACGACATCTTCGACTTCAACGCACTGAGCGATCTGGGTCTGGGCAGTACTGCGCGCGATGTGATCACGGACTTCACGGTGGGGCAGGACAAGATGGATCTGTCCACGATAGATGCCAACACATCACTGGCCGGTGACCAGGCTTTTGCCTTCGTGACCAGCTTCACGGCCAGTACACCGGGACAGGTGCGCTATGACGGTGGTATCGTTTACCTGAACACCGATGCGGATGTGGATGCGGAGTACGAGATTGCGCTGACGGGTGTGGTGCCCGCTTCCTTGTCGGCCAGCGATTTCATTTTGTAACCTTATCCTTTGGCATGCTTTTGCGAGGCTTGGCTGCAAGTCGAGAGCGATGTTGGGGTATCGCTGGCCTCTGTGTACAGTAAGCGTCCGCCGAACCCCACCGACAAAAGAAGTGGCCATTCGTGTAGGAATGACAAAGCCACTCAGCACCCCAAGGCCAAGCCACTCGCTCAAGCGCACTGCGGTTTCCAGTGCGTAGGCAGCAGTTCGTGGATGCGGCTGTTGAGCTGCGTGGGTAGTCTGCGCAGCACATCCGTGAGTTAAGCCTGCGGCTCCAGGTCATTGAGCTTGGCCGACTCGATCAGACTCATGATCGCCGCCGCCCGCTGTGCGGCCTTCATGCTGCCCGCGAACAACCAGTTCTTGCGCCCCAGCGCCCAGTGCCGAATCGCGCCCCTGTGGGGGCTGAATAGTTACCCTGTGGGGGCTGAATAGTTACCAACTTGTGTGACTCTGCGTAAGTCCTATTTATAAACAGGCAAAACTTGACACATAACAGTCAAAGATCAGATCGCCCGATACATGACAACTGGTTGAGTAGAATTTTTGCTATTCAGGATAGTCGCAATTGAAAAAACAACTACAACAAACCAACTTTGAGGATCAATAAACGCAGAACCTGCATACCAAACGATTGATGCACAAACTAAACTGCGCCAAGGCATCATATTACCGATAGCCCTCATAAGATAATAAATATTTCCAAAAAAAATCAGAGCACCTAAAATACCCAAGTAAATCCACATCCACCAAAAACCATTAGACATCAGGTCTTTTGAGCCCAAATCCTGATAAAACTCAAAAGAATTGAACGCACCGGTACTATTCCAGACCTCAACAATTACATTGTAAACCTGCTCACTGTTTCCTATACCATACCCAAAAAATGGATATATTGCTAACGCGTTGATTCCCACCAAATGGGCAGATCCAATCCTTCCAAAAAAGCTTCCCGTAGTTAAATGTGTACCAAAAACATCTAACACAAGTGAAAGCATTACATTTGCCAAAATAAAAACAAAGGCTAATATAAAAGATACCAACAAGAGGAGAAAAAGTAGTGCTTTTATATTTTTCGGCCAAAAAAACCATACAACCACAGCAATAAAATAAAATACCATTTTAAAGCTGGGCGAAATATAAAACCCAATCAAAAACATCAATACAAGGTATAACCAAGCAACAAACAACTTTTCTCTTACCGAAAGCATAAATACCATGACTGACAATGCAGACATGGTATCAGCAAGATACGAAGGTTCACTGGCGAATACAGTTGATCGAACTTTCCCGTATATTGCAAGATCTCGCTCTATCTCAAAATAAACAAAGCGCCCACTCCCTGAATAGATATAGTCACGAACCAAATCGAAATAGCTTTTCAGATAAAGGCTTTCTAAAAAAGCCATGAATGCAAATATCAACCACGTATAGAAAAGAATGCGTTTTAATAATTCTTGATTGACATCTTTCAGCGCGAATAACACCACAGAAGCACTGATTACAGACGCGAGCAACTGCAAGGAACTTCGATAATAAATATCATCACCACCACTCAAAAAAGGCTGAAACAAAGTAAACGAAAACAGCACCAACAGTAAAGGCAGTGTTTTTTTTAAATACTTCTTAAATTTAATAAATCCAAGTATTGCAGAACTGATCAGCATGAGATACATTGGAACAATAATCGATCCGCCCGAATAAATAGAAACCCTTAAATGCGATCCCAATATATAAACCAGAAAAAGAGAAATAATCAAAAAATCAGACCACCGTGTCGACTTAATTTGACTTTGCCCTCCATAATCATTATGCAACATAATTTTTAACTAAATATAATAACTTAGTTGAATGAATAAATAACTCAAAACCAACCAAATTTTTCTAACATCCCTACAGAGACCTAGAAATTTTTCTAGTAGTTTTTGTGATTTTCAGATCAGACTGATCCGTATTTGTAATTGGTGTAACGATATCTGCTGTAGCGATATCCATATCCGCCATATCTGCGCTTATCGGCCATAAAGTCGTTGAATACAACACCCTTCACGCTGACACCGGCCTGCTTCAAGCGTTTCACGGACTCATGAACTTCGCCCATGGTAGTCACGTTAGCCTTGCTGATCAGGAAAACAGTGCCTGCTAACGGTGCCAGCACCTGGGTATCTGATACGGCCAGCACAGGTGGGGTATCAATGATGATCAGGTCATATTGGCTAGACAGCTGTTGAACCAGCGCAGTGGTGCTGGGCGAAAGCAGCAGTTCACCAGGGTTGGGTGGCAAAGCACCCGTGGGAACCATATCAACACCGGGGGCTACATTGCGCTGCACCACAGCATCAAAAACCTGTGTACCTGCAATCAGCTCGCTCAAACCTAGGCCACGTGAAAGACCAAAATACTGGTTGATATAGCCTTTGCGCATGTCGGCATCCAGCAGCAGCACCCGCTTGCCACCAGCACCCAGTACAGCAGCAAAGTTGGCCGATATGAAGGACTTGCCAATGCCAGGTGTGGGGCCAGTAAACAGCACCACATTGTTAGGCGCATTCAGCAGGGCAAACTGCAAGGCGGTACGCAAGCTGCGCAAGCTTTCAATACCGGGGTCAGAAGTGTGGCTAATAGCCAGCAAATGCCTGCCAGGAGCCTTGTTGGTGATACTTTCAAACAGCTTGCTTTGCACCTCACTGTGCGGCACCGTTGCAAACACGTTTAAGCCAGTTTGTGCCTCAATATCTGCACTCTCTTTAATGCCCGTGTTCATGGACTGACGAATAAATGCAATGGCCACGCCACCCAGCAAGCCCAAAATGGCACTTAAAGTCACAATAAGAGACGGCTTGGGTGCAATGGGTTGCGACTGCGCAACGGCAGAATCTACCACTCGCACATTGCCCACCTTGCCTTCACGCACCAGCCGTAGCTGCTGGGCGCTGTTGAGCAGGCCTAAATACAACTCGCTGTTCACTTTCACGTCGCGGGTTAAGCGCAGCAACTCTTGCTCTATATTGGGCAGCACTTTCACGCGGCTGTTGAGGCTGGCAATTTCTTTGTTCAAGGTAGCAATTTGTGCGTCAATCACCTGAACACTGGGGTGTGATGCTGTGAACTGGCTGCTCAGCTCACGGCGTTTTTGCTGCAATTGCAAAAGCTGTGTTTGCAAATCTACCGATGATTTCAAAGCCAATTGACCTTCAGTACTCAAATCAAACGTACCACGCTGGTTTCGGAACTGATTAAACGCGCCCTCTGATGTTTCAAGCTGCTTCTTTAGTGTGGGCAAAAAGCCGTTTAAAAAGTCTAAACTTTTGTTGGCTTCGGCGGCTTTGCGTTCTACGTTTTGGCGGACATAATTGTTGCCAACCGCTTGCAGAATTTGTGTAATCCGGTCAGGGTCATTGCCCTGCAAAGACATGGCAATCACGCCCGACTGTTTGCCTTTCTCGGCAATTTTCAGCTCTTCTTGGATTTTTTCTAGAACTTCTAGGCGATTGTTCCGAACGACCTGAAAATATGCACCCGGCATGGCATCCAGTTCGTGTACCGCAATACGACCCGCGTTGGCACCGCTGCCCCAACTTAAAGTTTGACCCACAGGACCCTCTACTAGGGTTTGGCCATCTGGGGCTTGCAGCACGAAGCCGCCAGCCTGTACCACCAGCCGCAGAGGCTCGTCTTCTAGGGTTATGGGCACCTCCAGCAAACTAACTTGGATTTTTTCGGTACCGTGCACATAGCCAGAAAAGCCAAGAAAACCGGGTTGCGCTAAACCAGTGGCACGGCTGGCCAGCCAGTTGCCCACACCAGGGAACCGTTTAGGCTCTGCTGAAATATAGAGCTGCAAATCATCTACCGCTTTGCCCACCACCATGCGGGAACGCAGCAGCTCCATTTCTGCACTAGCAGGGCTTTTAATTTCAAACAGACTAGAAGCGGCACCCAAGGCACCAGCTGCACCCATTTCGGTATCTTCTACCTGAATCAGGGTATTGGCCTCATAAACAGGACGGCTTAAAAAAGCGAAGCTGCCGCCCAAAAAAAGTGCCAAAGCCGTGGTGCTCGCAATCAACCATTTGGCATCCAAAACGACATCGAGCAAACCCAACAGGTTGATTTCATCGTCATTTTCAGGTGTTACGGCGGGCAAGGGGGGCGTGTTAGGAATCATGAGAACCTGAATTTAGAAAACAGTCAAATAAAACCAGGTATATGCTTCTCTGAATGAACCGTTACCTGGGTTGCTGAATTACTTTTGAAAATACGTGCGTCAAGAAATGAGCCGGATACGGCGTACCCACTGGGCCACGCCCTGGGCAATAGCTTGGTGGGTGGCTTCAAAAACGGCACGGGGCTGCAAGTAAGGGTCGGCAATGTCGTAGGGGCTTTGTGCAAGCTCTGTGCCAAATTCGCCCAGCAGGTGGATCTTGCCGCGCGACAGTGGAAAGCGCTGCGCCAGTTCGCGCAGCTGCTCGGTTTCCATGACCAAGATCAAGTCGGCCTGTGTACACATCCAAGCTTGCACTTGCTGTGCCCGGTGCTGACTGATGTCCACACCTGCCTCAAGGGCGATCGCCTGGGCTGTCGGGTCGGCAGGGTAGCCCGCCATGGCGTACAAACCCGATGACCACACCTTGCACTGCGGCAGTGCCTGCGCCAGCAAACCCTGGGCCACCGGGCTACGGCAGATATTGCCGATGCAGACAGTCATGATGTTCTGAATACTCATGCCTGCGACACCCATCAGTTCAGGGCGGTTCGGGACACGCTCAATGCCTGTGCACTGGGCAGAATCAGGCTGATAACACGGTTCCAGCGAACCAGCGGCACGGGATCCACATACACGACATCACGGGGTTGCAGTTCAAAACCTTCGGCCAGCGCATAGCCCATGGGGCTGCGGGCATCCAGGTGAAAAATTTCGGGCAGCGATTTGTCAGTGCTGCTCGAGGCGGTTTGCGACTGGGCCGTGATGCTGCGGCTGCGAATGACGAAAATCTGTTTGGGGTCGCCAGAGGCGGGGTTGATACCGCCCGACTCGCCCAGCGCTTCGTTCAGACTGAGACGACCATTGCGCAGAGGCAGCGCTACGGGCCGCACCACCTCGCCCATGACGTAAACGCGGGCATCTTCGCGGTGGGCCACACGCACCAAGTCGTTGTGTTTGAGCAGGATTTGTGCAGGGTTGATGCCCCGCTCGGCCAAGCGCAACAGATTGATGGCGGTAGTGACACCGTTGCGGGTAACAAACACCTGTGAACGGTCTGCCGTAGGTGTAAGGCCCCCGGCGCGGCTAAGGGCTTCGGGCAGGGTCATGGGCACATCGTTGATGGCTTGCAGACCGGGGACGCGCACTTCGCCATCTAGGTAGACACGGCCCGCACGGAAAGACTGGACGCGCAGGGTGACTTGCGGATCCACAATGAAGCGTTTAAGGGCATTGACCAGCGCCAAGCGGGCTTGGTTTTCTGTCATACCGGCAATTTTCAGGGTACCAATCAGCGGGAACTGGATCAGGCCTTCTGGGCTGACGTTGAAACCGTTGGTGACACCGGACTGGCTAACGGACTCGACACCAGCACCTGTGGGGGTACCCGCCGGGGGCAAAACAAGTTCGGGGTGACCCCAGACGTTGACATGCACCACGTCACCGACCCCAATGGCGTACGGACCAGCCTGGCCAAACAGGGGTTGCAGGGCAACCAGTGGGTCAGCTTGTTGGAGGTCGCGTTGAATGGATTGCACCAATTCAGGCGTGATGGAACGCAGCACGCCGGGGGGCGGTGCATCGGCAGGTTCGGCACTGCCCAAGGGCGAATACGGAGCAGTGCTCGCGTCGGTTATGAGGGTGCTGCTCTTGCCTTGAAACAGCTTGACCAAGGTGCTGGGTGGAGCATCAGGGGTGCGTTCAGCCCCGGCAGCTGTATTGGAGGCTTGCAACGCTGGGCCGAACAGCGGCCCTGGAGAGTAAGCACACCCCAATACCGTGAACAACAGGGCACTGGATGCCACGGCCTTGAAGACAAAACGCGGAAACTTCATGGGGCAGGTTCGTGAGAAAAATACTGCGGGCAACCGCAAGATAAAGCAGCCAAGACGGTAGACGGCAACCCTGTGAACAAGCCACCTAAGGAGAAAACCACCAAGGCGCTGACGTGACACAGACATTTACGCATCGTCATGGACGTATAGTAACTGACTTGAACTCGGCTACCCCTGACGAAAATTCATATCATGCGATATTTGGCACAGGATGCTCTGCGACTGTTGCCCTGTGCATTCTTACGACTTACACATTTCTTGACCATGTCCCACCCTACCCAACGCCAGCTTGATGGCGACTACCGTACCTCAGAAAGAAGTGAACAGGCCCCTGAGCGCGCCCGTCCCAGCCCGGTAGCATGCGCTGTGCTGGCTTTAATGACTTCGGTGGCACAACATGCGGCGGCACAGACCCAGCAGGGAGACACCTTTCAAATGTCACCTTCTGGCTACAGTGGGGCTATCAACACGCCTACAGCGGATGTTCTACCATTCAACAGCACGCTGTTTTCCATCACCAACAGCATTCCAGAGCGTGCTCGACAGTACCCAGGCGTTGGTGCTTTTGGCGGTATGAACTTGGGGTTTGGAGTACTGCCCGGCCTTGAACTGGTGGGACGGCTGACCTATGACGGCAACATTCAGTGTAACGAATACTTGAGTAAAACACTCTGCCCTACTACGGCGCGCGACTTGTCACTCAGCGGGAAATACCAGTTGCCCTTGAGCCTTCCGGACAACACCCGTTTGGCAATCGGTTTCACCGACTATGGCGGCTCTGCAGCCGTGAATTACCGCCAAGTCTACGCCGTAGGCACCAGCAGTCATGGTCCACTGGATGTTTCACTGGGTTTGAGTAACGGCAGCAGGGGTGCACCGCTGATGGATGGTCTGTTTGGCAACGTGACCGTTCGCATGAACGAACAACTGGCGGTGGTATGGGAATCAGACACACAGGCACGCCGCTTGGGTGCGCACTACCTGCAACCGCTGACGAAAGACATGGACGTGCAACTGGGGTTCAGCCGCAAGCTCAGCGGAGCTGAGCACCAACAGACTAACCAGTTCACGGCAGCACTGCGTTTTCAAATGGACAAAAAGCTGAAAGAAGCCAGCCAAGAAAAACGCCCCGCTTGGACGACAGGCGACACCCCCACCCAACCGGCTACGCTGGATCAACGGGCGCTGGCGCTCTCCAGCCGTCTGGCGACCAATGGGTTTGCCAACATCCATATTCGTGCCTTGCCCGCTGCCGAGGGTCAGCCGCTGCTGTGGTGGGTGCAAGCGGAGCCAGTGGGCTGGCGCAAAGACCACCAGCAAGCCCTGGGCGAGGGCTTGGTGCAGTGGATGCTGGGGCCAGAGGCCGACAACGCCGAAGTGGTACTAAGCCTGACCTACATGGGGCAAATCACATCCACCGTACACACCAGCCGCCAGTGCCTGAACGGCTTTGCCCTGGGGCAAGACACCTGCGGCAAAGACCTGGCCTTGCGCTTTTACAGCGGGCAAGAGCTGCCCCCCCGCTTGGCGCAAGCGCAAGCCCGCAACGCGCTGGGTGAACACTTGGTCAAGGGTGCTGCGCCTTACACCTGGAAGCCCCAAATAGAGCTGGGTGCCAACATCCGTTCCACCATTGGCACGGAGGTGGGGCTGGTTGACTATTCTGCCGCGCTGGATGTGGGTATGCAGGTGCAACTGGACGAGGTCAAGGCGTTGGGCGACTGGGGCAAGGGCCTGATGTGGCAAGGCTACGCGACGGTACCTGTGATGCGGTCAGGAGACTTTGACAAAGGCGGCGTTTACGAACTGGTAGGCCACCCCAAAACCGAGGTGGAACAGGCTTTGCTGAGCCACATCCGCTACACCGACACGGTGTTGGCGCGCAATGTAGCCATCCAAGCATCGGTAGGTGCCGTCAACAGCTACAGCCGGGGCGGGCAAATTGATGCGGTCTGGATGAACAGCCGGGGCGACTGGCGCGTGGGTGGAACCCTCGGTATTTACAGCCGCACCCAGACAGCAGGGGGCCGCAGCACCGAAACACCGGCGCTGCTGAGCGTGCGGCATTCGGCACTACCGGGCAACTGGCAGTTAGAAGGCACTGTGGGTACGTTTTTGGCCGGGGATTCGGGCTACAAAGTGGCCAGCAACCACTGGTTTGGCGACTACCGGCTGAGTTTTTACATCACTGAAAGTCAGGGGAACAACGGGGCCATGCCGTCGCGGCGGTTTGCGGGTTTCCAAGTGTCGCTACCCTTAGGTTCCAAAGCCAGCACCGAGTTGGGCTGGGGCAATGTGCGCGGGCAAGACCGCATGGGCTGGGGTACACAAACCAAAGTGGGTGAGGACAACAACTACCACACCTACGGTTACGCCGAAATTCCCAGACCGCGCCACGGGGTGTGGACAGACATCACCAACAACGACCGCAGCGGTGTAGCAGACATGTGGGCCAGCCGCTATGCTTTGCGTGCTGCTTTGCAGCAAAGCAGCCACTGAAAAGGCGCGCTACTTGCTAGGATAGGCAGGTTGACTGTTGCAAAGTCGATATAAAACCCACTGGTTTTGCCCGGATTTTCATGCTCCTTAGGCTATTTTTAGCCCGACACATGCAAGATCAGCGGCGATGCCGTTAATATGGTGCACGGGGCTGCTCTGGCCTTGGCTCAACATTTTTTGACAGAGGAACTGTGTGATGAAACTTCGATTGAACAAACTGATGGCTGGCCTGACCATGGCAGGCGGCGTGGCCGCGCTGGTGGGTTGCGGTAACGGTGGCGCGCCCGACCTGAAGGTGCTGACACCCGAGCAGCCTCAGATCACCGCCCCCTACAAATACGCGTTCATTTTTGAGGATGCGTTTGGTAAGGCCGTGACTGACGAGTTGACGGTGACGGTGGTAGGCGATGCTGTAGATGGTGGCGAATTGGTTGATGCGAACAACGCCGACGTGAAAGGCCAGACCTACAAGATCACCAACGGCGTGCTGGCGGTGGCTGCCGATTTTGACAAAACAACGGCAAAAGACGTGTTCACTGTTGTCGGTGGCAACCGTACGCTGGGCTGGAACGAGTCTGGCATACAGATTTCGAAGAGCACGTCTTCGGCGGGTGACCAAGTGATCAAGATTACCTTGACGAACACCAACGCAGCCAAAGTCACTGAACTGAACAACGACACCAGTATCGGTCTGGCCATGAAAGTGGAATCCTTGCCGACCACCACGACGGGTACCGTTGCGGATACACCGATCACGATAGCTTCACCTGCGAAAACGGTAACGAACGAAGCGGCGGTGGCCGTACCTGTGGGTACCGCCACCGTAACGATCCCTGCAGGAACCAAAGCAGTGGACAGTAGCGGTGCAGCGATCAATTTGACCAGCGGGGTACAGGTGTCTGTGACCAAGTATTCCAGCGAGGACGCTTCTGGGTTGAGCGCCTTCCCTGGTGGTTTTACGCCTTCTGTGGTGGTACCCAGTACCGCACCTGTGGGAACGATTGGTACCGGTGCAACGGCTGACACAGGCGCATTCACCTCGGGTGGCTTCGCGCAGTTCAACGTGACTGACCCAGCAACTGGTCAAGCACTGAAAAAGTTTGATACACCTTTGATCCTGAAAATCGATCTGCCCAAAACCACGCTGGATTTTGAAGGTAACCCTGTTGTGGTCGGAGGTAAGTTCCCGATCTGGAGCTTTGACCAAGAAAGTGGCAAGTGGGTGTACGAAACGGACGGCATCATCAAAGAAAAGAGCCCGGTTGACCCGGACAAGTTCGAAGTTGAGTTTCCATCAACGCACTTGTCCTACTGGAACCTCGACTTTTATGGTCAAACTTGTGACGGTGTGCTGAACATCAACAGAAAGGATGCAAATGGGAATTCCCTGAGCACCGATGACCGACCGCTGTCTGTCGAGTTGAAGGGTTTGAGCGGTCAAGGCTTCCACATGGAGTTCACCATCACCGACTCCATACTGGAACTGGCTCGTTACCCCAGATTTACCCCGACCAAGGTAACTGTCACAGACAGCAACGGTGTCGTTCGAGGCAGTAAAAATCGTGTCAATCTTTGCCAAGACAATCAGTTCGTTGACGTAACCCTTCCTATCACGGTCAAGGCCAGTCTGCAAGTGAACGTGACCGAGTCGTGCAAAGACGGTGTCAGCGGTATCCGTCCAAGCCCGACCAACATCAAGTTTGTGCCCACAGCAGGTGGTTTGACTCAGTTTGGTGTGTCATCCAACGTAGGCAGTGTTGCACGGGTGACCCTGAACGGCATCGCACCCACCACTGCTGGCACACTGTCTGTGTACAACCGCTTCACTGGTGGCTACCAAAACTCCAGCGTGACAGTCAATGCGCCTTCAACCGTGCGGAATTTCAACTTCCCGTCGCTCAACTGCACCACCGGTGGTGTTCCCATTGAGTGAGCACGCTGATGTGCTTGATTTCAAGCCTGGCTTGAGCTGAAAAAAAACCCTGTCTTGAACGGCAGGGTTTTTTTATGGGAATACGTTGAACAACATATTGAACATATTGACCCCAACAAAAAAGGCCTCTTGAAGAGGCCTTTTTGCTGTTGATGACAGGTCTTAGAAAGCGTGGCTCACACCAGCTGCAACCAAGCTGTCCGATGTACCGTTGACTTTGTTGGCACGCAGACCGCCATACACGGTGGTGCGCTTGGAGAGGGCGTAACCAGCAGCAACGCCGTAGCCTTCCGCATTCTGGATGGAGCCTGAAGTCGGGTTGGCCCCAAGCCTGGTGTCCACGCCTTTGAGCTTGGACGAGGCATAGCCCACTGACACCGTCAATTGGCTGTTGACCGGGTAGTCAGCACCGACTTGGAACTCGTCGGCTTTGCGGTTGCTGAAAATGTTGTAGAGCGTGTTGGATGCGTTGGTGTTGTCCACGTTACGGTACGAGGCCTTGAGGACAACCATGCCCAAGTCGTAGCTGCCGTTGACCAAGAAGTATTTGACGGAAGACCCTGTGGTCGGCGCTTCGTCTTGGTAAGCCACGCCAGCGTAAATGGGGCCGTTGCTGTACTTGAGGTGCAGGCTGGTCACGTCAGGGTTGGTCGCGCTCTTGTTGCCTTGCGGTGTCAGGCTCACAGCACCGCTGATACCGTTGAACACAGGGCTGGCGTAATAAATCTGACCCGTGGGATTACCGGTGTAACCTACCCAGGTGCCTGCCGTGGCCGAGAGGTCGGAATCAAAGCCGCTGTTGGCAGCGCCGTTGATGTCGTCAAACGCGGTGTAGACGCGGCCGATTTTCACGGTACCGAACTGACCACTGACACCCACGTTGGCTTGGCGGTTGAAACCCGCAGCGGTACCGTTGGTGAGGTTCACACCCTGCTCCAAGACGAAGTGAGCCTTCAGGCCACCACCGAGGTCTTCGGTACCTTTGAAGCCGATGCGGCTACCAGCCAAGCCGCCACTGCCAAACTGTGCGTCAGCGTTTTTGGTTTTGCCCAGCCAGATGTCGGCCACGCCGTAGAGGTTGAGGCTGGATTGCGCGGAGGCAGCGCCTGTTGCAGCGAGCACAGCGAGGGCGATAAGGGATTTTTTCATTGTCCGTCCTTAAAAAATGAGACAGGGAATACATCAACAGAAAACCAAGACCCGTATGGTAAAGAATTCTGCGACACCGATAAACACTCTGCCACTTTAAGCAAACTTGGGCTTGGTGGTACGGGTGGTGTTCATACAGTGGGCAGATTGTGCCTTTCAGTTGCGGTTTCGCCACATTAAAGCGCCGAGAACCCTGGTCAAGGACTTGGCCAAGTGGTCAGCGTGGCCACAAGGCCCAGAGTTGCAGGGGCTGCTTCAAGGCGGCGGCTAGAGTGTAGGCAGGTGCACTCCAGTCGCCCCAGCCGGTGAAGAGGTCGGCACGCACAGCCCCCACAATGGCTCCGCCGGTGTCTTGCGCCATGACGAGTTGTTGCAGTTGGGCGGAAGGGCCTGGGCTGGTCAGCCAAACGGGGGTGCCGTAAGGGATGCTTTGTGGGTCTACGGCAATCGATCGACCTGGGGTGAGTGGCACGCCTTGGGCACCAGGCGGGCCAAATTGGGCATCGAATTCGCTCAGTGGAACTTCTCTAAAAAACACGTAGCGGGGGTTGCTCCACAAGAGTTCATTGAGCTGGCTGGGGTTGTTGCGAGCCCATGCTTTGGTGGCCTCGGGCCAGGGGGTGACGGGTACACCGCGCTGCGAGAGCCACTGGTTGACGCTGCGGTAGGGCCAGTTGTTGGTGCCCGCAAAGGTGACACGGATGGTCTGACCAACACCGCCTGCATCTTGCAGACGCAGCCGACCTGAGCCTTGAATGTGCAGCAGCAGCGCGTCAATGGGGTCGGCCAGCCAAGCAATGGCACGACCTTGCAGCGCGGCTTGCGCCGCCGGCAGGGTGTCAATGTCTTGTCGGCTGTACCAAGGCTGACCCGTACGCAAACCGGCTGGTGGCGCATAGATCGGTGTGCGGTGGGTAGCGGTGGGGACACGGCTGGCGGATAGGAGGGGTTCGTAGTAACCGGTGAGCAAGCCGGTGGGCTCGGTGCCGTCGGGTTCGGTGACGCGGTAGGGCACAAAGCGGCGCATCAGCCACTGGTGCTGCTCAGTGGCGGTGGCCATGCTGAGTGGGCGCAGCTCAGCGCACAGGGCGGCATGGCCGGGTGCCGGACGCTCGCACCCACGCACCCAGGCGTTCCAGACTTCATGCAGGCTGTCTTGTCCCCAGCCGGGCAGGTCGGCCCAGCGTGTGGGCACCCAGCGGCTTTTGTTGCGTTGAATGGCTGGCGGCAGGGGTTCAAGATCAGCCAGCTGAATCAGCTGTCTGAGGTTGTCGGATGCCGAGGTGGCAGGGCTGGCAGGGGTAACCGGCCTCGGTGTGGGGGCAGTGACGGGACTGAGGGCGCAAGCGCCCAGGCTTCCTACAATGCAAGCCACCGACAGCCAGTGCCCGGCCCGCAGCGGCCCGCACGGGCTTTTTACTCCCCATTTCAAACCCTCCATGACTTTGCTGTTGCTTGAAGCGCTGGGCGCACTGGTGTTGCTGGTGTTCATTGTGTGGTGGACCATGTTTTCTGGTCGGAAAAATGGCGAATTGCCCGAGCATCTGAAAAAAGACGAAGGCACGGAGAGCAGCCAACGCAACCCAGACTGAGCCGTACAGAGCGCCTAGAGACAGGCCATGTAGCCCAGTTGCGTATTGTCTGGCACGGTTTGCAGCGCAAACTCATCCTCTGAGACTGAGAAGACGCAAAATGCGCCCTTGTTGTCGTTGAACAGGGAGTTCGTCATGGTTTCAAAGGTTCATTTTTCGCCAGTCACCGCTTTGCCGCTGTGGTGCCTTCGGCTGATGGCAATTTTTTTACTGATGACAGGGCTTTGGGGCTGCGGCGGCGGTGGCCCGGCAGACAGCGAGCCCAACATCCCCAGTGCCACCGAGCTGGCGCAGGCGGCCAGTGCCCAAGTCAATGCGACGGTGGTGTCAGAGAGCGTTCAAGTGCGGCTGTCATGGCGCGATGTGGTGGTTGATGCGCGTGAATACCGTATTGAGCGTCAAACCGCTAACAACCAGTGGCAGGCCTTGCAAACCCTGCCCGCGCAAGGCAGTGGTGAGCCCATCACCAGCGAATCGATACCAAGCACCCAAGGGCGCTACCGGGTGCTGGCCGTGCTGGGTAGCCACACGGTGGTGCTGCGCACCAGCTCGGGGGCCGAGAGCTTGGTGGTGCAAACCGGCAGCACCATGCCGACCGCAGACGGTATGCCCCTAGATGCCGCATGGCTGGCTTCGGTGACGATACAACTGGGGCCAGACGATGCGCTGACGGAGCCAGTGGCTGGCTCGGTACCCCTGAGCCTACGCCTGCCCGCTGGTTGGACACCGCGCTCAGTGCAGTGGTTTGTGAACCTGAAAACGCTGAGCACGAACACGGCAGATGACGGGTTTGCCGCCATTTGGTCAACACAGGGACTGGTCAGTGGCGAATACCTGATCACAGCTCGCGTAGAGGTACAGCCTGATAGTTTTGTGGAGTGGCGTCGTACTGTTCGGGTACAGGCCAGCACAGCGGCGGCATCCATCTCGGTTTCGGGTACACAGGGCATAGTATCGGTAGGGATATTGGCCAGTTCAAATTACGGTATCGCATCGGTGCGTGCGTGGCTTAACGGCACCGATCTGGGGATCCTCACCGCACCCAACAGTTGCAGCAACAGCAACGGTTGCAGCAGCCCCAATGCGTTTGTTTACAGCGTGGACACACGTAACCTGCCTACAGGTACCTACACCATCACCAGCATCGTGACCGATAAACTCGGCAGCACAGCAACAGCCGCCAAAACCGTGAGCTTTGCCAATCCACCGCAGCTCAGCATCAACCAGCCAAGGGATGGGCAGTGGGTTTATGGTGAACTGGTCATTGAGGGCAGCAGCCGGTCGGATCGTTCCGTAACCACCCGAGTCAGACTGGGCAACGTGCCTGTGTCTACCCATACCACGAGTGATTGGAATACCCGCTATTCCCTAGCAGGTCTGCCCGCAGGTGCTTATGTGCTGACGGTTCAAGCCAGCGATGCCCAAGGTTTGAGCACAACACAAAAGCGCAGTGTGGTGGTGGTGTCCGACCCGGCCATGGTAAGGCAGCCGCTGTTTGAGATGGGTACATCGGGGCGGCTCATTGCCGCACAAGGTGGCGAAGTGCTGTGGCAGGCCGCTGACGGCACCGTGAACCGGCGCAAGACCGATGGCAGCACCGTGGCCTTGAGTGGCTCAGCCGGTCTGCGTTATGCCAACGGCTGGCAGCTGGACCAAGGCCATGTGGTGGCCTACGGACAGGCAGATGATTGCAAACAGTTTGTCTGTGTGTATGCCTGGGGGCCTGAAGGCGTGCAGCGCAACCTGTCCTCGCTCGTGTCGGGGTACCGTTCTTACGACGTGTACCCGGCGCTGCGTTACCCTTGGGTGATGTGGATCAATGACTTTGATCGGTACACCCTACAACACCTGAACCCGGCAGCAGGTATGACCGCGCAATACCAAATTGCGAAACCGGCCAGCGTCACGGGGGTGCTGGGTAACTGGAGTTATGACTTTACAGTGTCGGCACAGGCGGGCTCTGCCGATAGCCTGAGCGCCTTTTTCTGGGGCACCCTAGCCAGCAGCAACCCTACAGTGCTACGGGCAGATGTGTTCCGCTGGGACTCAGCCAGTCAGCACACACAAGCCTTGACGGTATCCGACGCGAATCAGATCTATGTACAGACCGATGGCCAGCGGGTCGCTTGGCAAAAAAGCGCCGTAGGCAATATAGCCCCCCCATTCCAGCTGCAAGTAGCACCGACAGAGACGACCAGCGCATCCGGCGTTAGCACGCTGAGTAGCGAGATGAGCCGTTTTGTGCTGAAGAACGGCTTACTGGCTTGGCACGAAGGTTTGTCAGCCACAACGGGCTATCGCCTCAAGGTGGCTACCTTGGACAATACCTATACTTTGTCCATCAACAACTCGGCTTCACTCATGGCGGTGGCAGGCTCTGCTGTGGTGTGGTCAGAGAACGGCAAACTGTACAGCTGGCGCGAAGCAACAGGATCACGGCTACTGCTGGACGTGACCGCACCACTGATCAGTGACGGTGCAACGGTTTATCTAAGCTATGGCGAGCAGGGCAGCGTATACCGTGTCGTGGTGCCGTGATAGGATGACTCGGTTTTGGTGTTCTCGCAGCCTGTTTGGTTGACGGGAAGGTCATTGCCGTTTCGTCCAGATCTGAAGATGTCTGCCAGCCGACAAACTTCGATGCACAGTTTTTGTGCATTCGGTCAGTCACCCGCTTAAGCCAAGATCGTGTTTGTCGCATTCAGCAATTCATTCAGATCTTTCAAATAGCCTATTTCATCAGCGAGAAAATTTATGAAGGTTGCCGTTATTTTTGGAGGGACAGGATTCATCGGTCTCCATTTCACACGTTTCCTGTTAGACCAAGCAAGCTTTGACAAAATTGTGCTTGCCGACATCAAGCCGCCAGAACAGCATATTGCACACCGCTTCGTCAAATCAGAGTTGCAATCTGGTCGAGTGGTTTATGTCAAAAGCGATGTCAGGGAACCCATTTCCACATCTGTTACCGGAGATGGAGAGACCGTGAGTTTCATCGCCAACTTTGCGGCCGTACATCGTGAGCCTGGTCATGAGCATTGGGAGTATTTCCACACCAATATTCCAGGTGCCCGACATGTTTGTGCATACGCAGAAACAGTAGGCTGTGATGACATTCTTTTTACCAGCAGCATTTCACCTTACGGCCCAACAGAAAATCCAAAAGATGAAAGCGTGATTCCAACGCCAGAAACGGCTTATGGGTCTTCCAAATACGCTGCTGAACTGATCCACACTGCGTGGCGAGACAGGTCTGTGCACAGTCGTCGCCTGCTGGTCGTGCGTCCCGGTGTCGTTTTTGGTCCTGGTGAAGGTGGTAACGTATCACGCTTGGTCAAAATGCTAACAAAAGGTTTTTTTGTTTTTGCGGGTAATCAAGATACCCGTAAGGCGGGTATTTACGTCAAAGAACTGTGTCATGCCATGTGGTGGATGCACGAACGCCAAGCCACGCGCGCTCCCGGCATTGCAACCGCAAATATGACCATGAACCCTGGCCCATCCATGCAGGAGTATGTGGAGACGGTTCAGAAAGTCTTAGGAAAAAAAGCGATTGTTCCGTCCATTCCGGCCTGGGCTTTGATGTTTGCCGCCCGTGTGGTCGAGATCTTTACAACCATCCTCCAAATCAATACCTCAGTGAATACCGTACGGGTTCGAAAGCTGATCCGATCGAACAACATTGTGCCGGGGGTGTTGGCACAAGAAAATTATCCGTATGTGTACACACTGGAAACGGCTCTTCAGGATTGGCTGAAGTCGCTTCCAGAAGAATGGGGCCGCTGACAGCCCCCTCACAAGCGCCGGTGCTGCAACGCAGGCAGTTGCTGGCGCACGCTGTGCAGGCGTTCCCGGTCGAGGGTGGTCAGCACCACGCCGGGGCCTTCGGCTTGCAGGGCCATGATCTGGCCCCAGGGGTCGATGACCATGCTGTGGCCCCAGGTGCGGCGGCCATTTTCGTGGGCACCGCCTTGGGCGCTGGCGATGACGTAGGCTTGGTTTTCAATGGCTCGGGCGCGCAGCAGCACTTCCCAGTGCGCTTGGCCGGTGGTGTGGGTGAAGGCGGAGGGCACCAGCAGCACATCGGCGGCCAAGGCGCGGTAGAGCTCGGCAAAGCGCAGGTCGTAGCAGACGCTTTGGCCTATGCGCCAAGCGGTGCCGTCGCGGCTGTGGCACTGGAAGTGGGTGGGTGTGTCACCAGCGCGCAGCACATGGGCTTCGTCGTAGCTTTCGCGGCCATTGTTGAAGCGGAACAAATGAATCTTGTCGTACCGGCTGACGCATTCGCCGCGTGGGTTGTAGACCATGCTGGCATTGGCGGCGTGTTGCGGGTCGTCGGTGGCCATGGGCAGGGTGCCGCCCACGATCCACAGTTTCAGGTCGCGAGCGGTGTCTGACAAAAAGTCTTGCACCGTGCCCAGGCCGGGGGTTTCGGCCAGCAACAGCTTGTCTTGGTCTTGTCGGCCCATGAAGCAAAAATACTCGGGCAGCACGGCCAGCTCGGCTCCGGCGCTGGCCGCTTGGCGCAGCAGGTGCAGGGCTTGGCTGAGGTTGGCATCGAGGCTGATGCCCGAAACCATCTGGATGGCGGCAACTTTCATGGCGACTCCTGGTGTGCTGTTGAAATGTGGATCCATGTGCAATGGGCCGGATTGTGAAGCGGAAACGAGTATGGCAGGGTGACGGAGCGCACACCACAGCGGGTGTGCATGCAAGCACGCCCTTCGTTTTTTGGCTCAGGTGTAGGGGTTTAGCCCCCGGCGCAGACTGGGCAAGCGCTGACAGGCAAGAACGACTGTGACGGATTCACGGCACAATCTTTGGGTACTTTTTGCTCCAGTACAGCCCCCGAAGCCTTGGCCACCAGGGGCTGGATTGAACCCTGAATGCCCATGACGACGGCCTACCCTGCACCCGACTCCGCGCCCACCGACGCTGGCACACACCACCCCTGCCCGCCGTTAGGCCCCGGCGACCGACAGGCCGATCATTCGCGCTTTGTGCAGCGCATCCGCAGGCGCTACGCGCAGGAGCTGGATTGTTTGCCACCCGGTGAACCGGTGTACGACCGCATGCAACAGGCCTTGCAGCGCTTGCAGGCGCGGGGCCTGGGTACGCCAGCGGCGCTGCGGGTGCTGCGGCAGTTGGTTCTAGAGCGGCTGGTGGTGCTGGACTGCGAAGCAGCGGCAGGGCTGGACACCGTGACACGGGCTGTCACCGAGCTGGCCGAGCTGGCGCTGGATGCTGCTTGCACGCTGGCCTTTGCCGACCTGGATGCCCTGTACGGCGCACCCTTGGTGCACCCCCCCACGCCCTTGCCTACGCGGCTGCGCAACGCTGGCGATGCCGCATCGGCCCCACACAGCCCGCCAGCGCTGCAACGGGCGCAGCTGTGGGTGGTGGGCATGGGCAAGCTGGGCGCGCGCGAGCTGAATGTGTCCAGCGACATCGACCTGATTTATGTGTACGACGCAGACGGCGAAACGGCTGGCAATGCGCAGGGGCGCAACAAGATCAGCAACCACGAATACTTTGCCAAGGTGGTGCGGCACATCTACAACACCGTGGGCGAAACCACCGAACACGGGCTGGTGTTCCGGGTGGACTTGGCTTTGCGGCCCAATGGCAATTCGGGGCCGAGCGCGGTGTCACTCAGTGCGCTGGAAGAATATTTTGCGGTGCAGGGGCGCGAATGGGAGCGCTTTGCGTGGCTCAAGAGCCGGGTCGTGGCCCCTGCGGCGGGCATGCACCAAGCACACAGCCTGCACAACGTGGTGCAGCCTTTTGTGTTCCGCAAGTACCTCGACTACAACGTGTTTGACGCGCTGCGCCACCTGCACCGCCAGATTCGTGACCATGCCACCAAGCGCGCGGCGGGCAACCCTGGGCGGGCCAACGATGTCAAGCTGTCCCGCGGAGGCATCCGCGAGATTGAATTCACGGTGCAGCTGCTGCAAGTGGTGCGCGGCGGGCAGTTTCCGGAACTGCGCACGCGGCCCACACTGGCGGCGCTGACGCGGCTGAGTCTGGCCAAGCTGATGCCCGAACAAACCGCCACCGCCTTGGCCGATGCCTACGACTTTCTGCGCCGGGTGGAGCACCGCATTCAGTACCTGGACGACCAGCAAACCCACCTGATGCCCACCCGAGATGACGACCTGAACTGGATCGCCGCCACCATGGGCTACCGCAACCTGTGCGACTTTCTGGCCGCACTGGACGGCCACCGCGAGGTGGTGGCACAAGAATTTGACACGCTGCTCGGTGGCCGCACAGGGCATAAAGGCTGCTCGGGCAAAGGCTGCAAAGGCGCTGCACAGGGTGCAGACGGCTCGCCACGGGGGGATGACTGGCCCAGTGTGTTGCCGCATCTGCCGCCCGCCTTTGCCGCCAAGGTGCGCGACTGGAGCGAGCACCCCCGCGTGCTGGCCCTGCGCGAAGATGCCCGCACCCGCTTGGTGCGCTTGGTGCAGCGCACCGGGGCCTGGCTGGATGAAGGCCGGGTGAGCGAACTGGCCGCGCTGCGCATGGCCGAATGGGTGGAGCCCTTGCTGCGCCGCGAGAGCTACCTGGCCCTGCTGCAAGAGCGCCCGTCGGTCCACGAGCGGCTGCTGCGGCTGCTGGGGGCTGCCAAGTGGCCCGCACGCTACCTGCTGAAACACCCCGGCGTGATTGACGAGCTGGCCAGCCAGCAACTGCTGAGCGACCGCTTTGACCCAGTGGAGTTTGAGGCCGAGCTGGAAACCCGCCGGGCAGCCTTGCAAGCCACCGGCGAAGATGACGAAGAGGCGCTGCTGAACGTGCTGCGGCGCGCCCAACATGCCGAGGTCTTCAGAACCCTGGCGCGGGACTTGGAACAGGTACTGAGCGTGGAGCAGGTGGCAGACGACCTGTCGGCCCTGGCCGATGCGGTGCTGCGCACCACTGCGCGCTGGTGCTGGGCACGCCTGAAAAACCGCCACCGCGACGAGCCCGCGCTGGCCATCATTGGCTACGGCAAGCTCGGCGGCAAAGAGCTGGGCTATGGCAGCGACTTGGACATTGTGTTTGTGTACGAAGACGAGCACGAGCGTGCGTCCGAGATGTATGCCGCCTTTGTGCGCAAGCTGATCAACTGGCTGACCGTGAAAACGGGCGAGGGCGATCTGTACGAGATCGATACCGCGCTGCGCCCCAACGGCAATTCGGGTTTGCTGGTGACCAGTTTCACGGCGTTTGCCGACTACCAGCAGCGCCGGGGCAGCAACACCGCTTGGACGTGGGAACACCAAGCGATGACACGGGCGCGTTTTGTGATGGGCAGCCCGGCACTGGCCCCGCGTTTCGATGCGGTGCGCGAAGCCGTGATGACCGCCGAGCGCGACCCGCAGGCACTGGCCGCTGAAATTGTGGCCATGCGCAACAAGGTGCGCGCCGCCCACCCGGTACGCGGCAGCCTGTTTGATGTCAAGCACAGTCCCGGTGGCATGGTGGATGTGGAGTTTGTGGTGCAGTACTTGGTGCTGTCGCAGTCGCTGGCACACCCCGAACTGCGGGCCAACCGCGGCAACATCCAGCTGCTGCATTGCGCCGAACAAGCCGGCCTGCTGCCTGCGGGTTTGGGTGAAGCGGCGGCACGGGCCTACCGGTTGATGCGTCAGATTCAGCACCGCGCCCGGCTGGACGAGGTGCCCACGCAAGTTGAAGCGGCCACGGTGACGGAACAGGCCGCTGCGGTACAGGCGCTGTGGCAGCACACATTGGGCGGTAGTGCCTGGGAACCAAAGCAGCCATGAGTGGGGGATCACGCAGCTGGCTGGTGCTGTGTGCCGTGCACGGCGTGGTCAGCATGCTGCTGTGGTGGGCGGGCGATGCCGCCAGCGAGGTTCTGACCTGGCGCGCCGATCAAGACTGGGCGCAGCTCTGGACGCTGTGGAGCAGCAGCTGGGTTCACATGAACACGCCACACCTGATCGGCAACCAAGTGGCGCTGGGTGCGTTGACCGCCTTTGCCTGGACGATCCGGCCCAGTCGGGCCTGCACCCTAGCCTGGCTGCTGGCTTGGCCGCTGATGCAGGCATCGCTGCCGCTGTGGCCACAAATTGGCTATGCGGTGGGGCTGTCGGGCCTGCTGCATGCGGGGGCCATGGTGCTGGCGGTACAACTGATGTTGCGGCGCCTGAATGTGCCCAAAGCCCCACGCTGGGGCGGTTTGCTGGCCCTGGGACTGCTGGTCAAACTGGGGCAAGAAAGCGCCTGGGTTCACCCCGTGGTGTGGGATGGGGGGAACAACATGTCGGTGGTGCAGGCCATGCACCTGACGGGGGTGGTCTGGGGGGCCGTGCTGTCTGTGCTGCTGGGGTGGCACCTGGGCGCAAGGTACACCCCGGCACCGGTGGCGGCCAAGCCGGTGACCCATACACGGGCTGACGCAGAGGGCACGGTGTCGATGCACTGACCTGTGGCCTGTGCGCCGCGCACAGCTTGTGGCAGGGGTCATTCAGGGCGCACCCTTTTGGGCGCGGCAACGGTCGCTGCAATACTGCACTTGGTCCCAGTTACGCGCCCATTTTTTGCGCCACGTCATGGGCCGGCCACACACCGCGCAAGGCTTTTGCGGCAGGCTGGCTTTGTTGCCCCGGAAAGATGGTGGCCGCGGTGGCTGCGGGGGCGGCTTCATGGTCGGATGCAGGTGACGGTGGCGTGTGATGCCCGTGCTTGGGCACGCCAGCGGGCTACCGTGCTGCGGATGTCACTGAGCTGACCCATAGGCCAGAACGGCGGGGACGGTGGCGAGTCCAGCGTGTCGGTGCGGCTTGTGCGCTGCGGTGCGGCGGCACTGCGGGGGCGGCGCTGCAAGGCGGGCGACTGGCCACCGACCCAGATTTCAACCCTGTCGGGCAGGCGTTCGCGCAGCTGGGCCAGGGCGGCGCGCACGTCACGCGGGTTTTGCAGCGCACTGAAGCTCAGCGCCAGCACATCGGCTTGGTAGGCATCGACCGCCGCCACGATGTCGGGCAACGGGGTCTGCACGCCCAAGGCCACGGTGTCGCAGGCTTCGAGCACCATGAAGCATTCCGCCATCAACAGCCCCAGCGCATGCGGCTCACCGGGTACGGTGGTCAGCACAATGCGCGGCGACTGGGCCGACTGGCTGGCAGACACCTGGGCCATGGCGGCGCGCAGCAGGGCTTGCACCACTTCGGTGTAGAGGTGTTCTTCAAAAACAGCCAACTGACCGTCGAGCCAGGCCTGCCCCACCTGCTGGTTCATGGGGGCAATGCCATCACGGATCAAGGCGGCCAGCCCGTGGTTGAGCAGGTATTGCTGCATAGACTGGCGCAACTGCGGGGCGTGGTGGGCGCGCAACAGGGTCATCCAGTCGGCGACCGGTGACGGCTTGACCTCAGACGGCAAACCCTGGCGCAAGGACCGAACCGGCGACGGGCCTGCGGGCAGCGCGGGCGCTTGCTCGCAACGGCCTGACTGCATTTGCAGCAACTGCGCCAGCGGCAAAGCGACCACTTGGCTGGGGCGGTGGCCCACATCCAGCAGACGGCGCACATGGCGCAGGCGCACCAACTGTTCGTCGTCGTACTGACGCTCGCCCAGCGCATCGCGTGCGGGGGTCGGAAAGCCGTAGCGCCGCTCCCAGACGCGCAAGGTGTCTTTGGACAAACCGGTGTCGCGCTCAACATCGGCAATGGTGTGCCGGGTTTCGGCGATGGGGCTTGTATTTGTCATGGACAAATGATTGAATTGTTGACCTCATTATGGAGTTTGCGACATGAAACCTGATTTTGTCCATGCCAAATCCGCACGACCCGCTAGGCCAAGCCCGCTGGGACGGTTCGGTCTGCACAGTGCCTGCGCCGGGCTGCTGTGGGGTGTGGTCACCGTGACACAGGCCCAAACCAGCCCAGTCCGCCCCTCGGCAGCCCCCGTGGCAGCCGCATCAGCCGCCCCGGCAACCCCGGCCTGCCCGGCGTTGTTGCAACACCGGTTTGACCGGCTGCAAGATGAAAAACCGCAGTCGCTGTGCCAGTACGCGGGACGGGTGGTGCTGGTGGTCAACACCGCCAGTTTTTGCGGCTTTACCGACCAGTACGCCGGACTAGAGACACTGTACAGCCGCTACCAAAGCCGAGGCTTGGTGGTGCTGGGCTTTCCGTCGAACGACTTTGGCCGCCAAGAACCCGGCGGCAACCAAGAGATTGCGGCGTTTTGCGAAAACACTTTCGGGGTGAAATTTCCGATGTTCAGCAAGTCCACCGTGGTCGGGCGCGAGGCCAACCCGCTGTACCGCGAACTGGCCAGCCGCACCGGCCAGGTGCCACGCTGGAACTTTCACAAGTACCTGATTGACCGCAATGGCCAGACGGTGCGCAGCTACGGCAGCACGGTGACCCCCAATAGCCCTGATCTGATCAAGGCCATTGAACAACTTCTCTAGGCTGTTTACATACCAAACAGTCACAATAAAACCAGTCAGTAATTAAATGCCCTGAATCAGCCAATATGCATCCCGCAGCGTCGTTCCGCACGCGCTGTCTGTTTTGGCCGGTGGAGGGTAAATCCACCGTCTGGAGACCCCGATGCGCACATTGGCTTGGAACTTTTCTCTGCAACCCCGACTCCATGCTCTCCAGTTGTGGATGCGATTGCACCGTTTTTCACAACCGCGTTTTGAACTGCGAAGCCTTCCAGGCGTGTGTCTGGATGAAATCCTGAGGCGACTCTCTTCCTCCTCCCTCCCTCCCTTGTTCGTCTTGGGGCGCTTCGCAGTTTTTTTTACGCCCAACACAACGCCCGCACGGGCCATGGGGGTCTGAACCATGTACTCGGACCCACGCGCTACCGCTCCCCGTCCTGTTTCTCCTGTTCCTCGCCGTCCCCGTGTGGCCGTGGTGGGCTCTGGCATTGCCGGGCTGGCCGCTGCACACCGCTTGCAGGGCTTGGCCGACATCAGCCTGTTTGAAGCGGGTGACTACTTTGGTGGCCACACCCACACGGTGGACATGAACCTGCACGACGCGCAGGGTGTGCCGACCCGCTTTGGGGTGGACACGGGTTTTCTGGTGCTCAACGAACGCACCTACCCCAACCTGCTGGCGCTGTTTGACGAGTTGGATGTGCCGCTGGCCAAGTCAGACATGTCGTTTTCGGTCCAGGCCCCCGGTGCCGCCCGCGACGGCAGCGCGCTGGAGTGGAGCGGCTCCAGCCTGTCCACCGTGTTTGCGCAGCGCAGCAACCTGGGCAACCGGCGTTTTTGGCGCATGCTGGCTGACATCGTGCGCTTCAACCGCATCACCACCCGGCTGGCGCAGCGCGGCGAAGACTGGGCACCCAACAGCCCGCTGCTGCAACCGCTGGGCGACTTTCTGCGTGAACAAGGCTTTTCTGAAGAATTCCGCGATTGGTACTTCTTGCCCATGATGGGCTGCATCTGGAGCTGCCCAACCGACCAGATGCTGGCCTTTCCGGTAGCCACCATGGTGCGCTTTTGTCACAACCATGGCCTGATCCAGATCACCCAGCGCCCGCAGTGGTACACGGTGGCCGGTGGGGCGCGGCAGTATGTGGACAAAATCGTCTCGCGCATTGCAGACCGCCGCTTGTTCACCCCGGTGTTGCGCCTGCTGCGCGATGCGCAGGGCGTGCGCGTCGTCACCGCCCGCCGGGTGGAGCGCTTTGACGCGGTGGTGCTGGCCTGCCACAGCGATCAAGCCCTGAGCCTGCTGGGCGACCAAGCCAGCACGCAAGAGCAGGCGGTGCTGGGGGCCATTCGCTACCAGCCCAACGAGGCTGTGCTGCACACCGATACCTCGGTACTGCCCACACGCCGCGCAGCCTGGGCCGCTTGGAACTACGAACGCGCGCCCAGCCCCGACCGCGAGAGCACCCAGGTGTGCCTGCACTACCTGCTCAACCGCCTGCAACCGCTGCCGGTCGAACAGGCGGTGGTGGTGTCGCTGAACCCACAACGCGCCATAGACCCCCGCACCGTGGTGGGCCGCTACCAGTATGCACACCCGGTGTTCGACCTCGCCGCCATTCGGGCACAGGCGCGTGTGGCCGGTCTGCAAGGGCACCAGCACACCTACTTTGCCGGGGCTTGGATGGGTTACGGCTTCCATGAAGACGGTCTGAAAGCGGGCCTGCAAGCGGCCAACGCCCTGCTGCAAGCCCACGGCCTGAGCCCCAGCGAGGGGCAGGATCAGCGCTCACCTGACGTGGCCCACGCATGAACACGCCCGCCTGCACCGCCACGACCCCGCCCACGGCGTTGCTGGGCTTGGGTCAGGTGCGCCATACCCGGCACCGCCCGCAGCGCAACGCCTTTGCCTACCCCACCTATTTTTTGCTGCTGCCCCTGCGCAGCCTGCGCCAGCACGGCCCCGGCGCACTGGCGCGCAACCGCCGTGCAGCGCTGGCGTTTCATGACAGCGACCACGGTCAAGGCGGGCCCGACTGCTTGGCCTGGGCAGAGTCGCTGTTGCAGCAGCACGGCATACACGACGCACAGGGCGAAATCTGGCTGCAAACCTACCCCCGTGTGCTGGGCTACAGCTTCAAGCCGGTCAGCTTTTGGTACTGCCACCGCACCGATGGCAGCTTGCGCGCCGTGCTGGCCGAGGTGAACAACACCTTTGGCGAACGCCACGTTTACCTGCTGGACGCGCCACGCTACGGCGTGCCCTGCACCGCCGACAAGGTGTTTCACGTCTCGCCCTTTTGCCCGGTGCGCGGCCACTACCGCTTTGTCTTCATGCGCACCACGCGCCAAGGACAAGAACACATCGTGGCGCGGGTGGACTATGTTGACAGCCCGCAGGCCCAGAGCAGCGTGCTCATCAACACCAGCATCAGCGGCAGCTTGCAGGTGCTGAATGCGCAGAGCCAGCAGCGCGCCCTGTGGAGCCACCCAGCCATGACGCTGGGCGTGATGGCCCGCATCCACTGGCAGGCGCTGCGGCTGTGGCTCAAACGCACACCGTTTTTCCGCCAACCGGCCCCTCCCGCCGTGGGGGTGACAACGGGCCACGCCCCGTCATCCCGCCCTCTCGTCAGCCCCGAAACCCCCACCACCGCACGCCCATGAACAGCACCACCGCCCCCCAGCAGCCTGCCGGTTTTGCCTTGCCCCGCAATGCACCGGCTGCGGCCAAAACCCTGTTGCAGCTGCTGCAACGGCTGCGCCACGGCAGCTTGACGCTGCACCTGCCCGACGGCACGGTGCAGCGCTTTGGCAGCACCGAAGGGCCGCATGCCAGTTTGCGCCTGCACAACTGGGCCATGTGTTCGGCGGTGTTCAAGTCCGGCGACATTGGCTTTGCCGAGAGCTACATCGCGGGCGACTGGAGCACGCCGAACCTGACCGGCCTGCTCAGCCTGCTGGTGGCCAACCGGCGCGAACTGGACGATGCGGTGTACGGCTCTTGGTGGGGGCAGCTGGCCTACCGGCTCCGGCACTGGCTCAACCGCAACTCCAAAACCAACAGCCGCAAAAACATCCATGCCCATTACGACTTGGGCAATGCGTTTTACGAACTGTGGCTGGACGGCACGATGAACTATTCATCGGCCCTGTTTGAGCACCCCACGCAAAGCCTAGTGGAGGCCCAGCATGCCAAAGTGCGCCGTGCCCTGCGCATGGCTGGCGTGCAGCCCGGCCACCGGGTGCTGGAAATTGGCTGCGGCTGGGGCGCACTGGCCGAAAAAGCCACCACCGAATTCGGGGCCGCCGTCACCGGGGTGACCTTGTCCACCGAGCAACTGGCCTTTGCCCAGACGCGCATGGAAAAACTGGGCGTACAAGACCGCGCCGACTTGCGTCTGCAAGACTACCGCGACATTGCTGACCCGCCCTTTGATGCCATTTGCTCGGTCGAAATGCTGGAGGCCGTGGGCCGCGAATACTGGCCCACTTACTTTGCCACCGTGGCCCAACACCTGAAACCCGGCGGGCGGGCCTGTGTGCAAACCATCGTCATCGACGACGCGCTGTTCGAGCGCTACATCCGGGGCACCGACTTCATTCAGCAGTACATCTTCCCCGGTGGCTGCCTGCCCTGCCCGCGGGAGCTGCGCGAGCAAGCCGCCCAAGTCGGGCTGACCGTGGTGGACGAATTCGCCTTTGGCGCGGACTACGCCCGCACCTTGCAACACTGGCGCGAGCAGTTTTTGCACGAACAAGCCCGTGTGCTGCAACTGGGTTTTGACACGCGCTTCCTGCGCATCTGGGAGTTTTACCTGGCCTATTGCGAGGCGGGCTTCCTGGGTGGCGACATTGATGTGGTGCAAATCACCCTGCACAAAGCCTGAGCACCGCCATGCCCTCGTCTGTCCACCCGCTTGAACGCATGCCCGCCGCGGCAGCGTTTTTGCTGGCTGTCACCACGCTGGCTTGGTGGCCCCAGGCAGCGCTGGCCACGCCAGAGCCTACCGTCAGTGCCGCCTTGAAAGACACCCAGCCCGTCGGGCAAGCGCGGCTGCGGGTATGGGGCTTTGAGGTGTACGACGCGAGCCTCTGGGCCAGCCCCGGCTTCAACCCGCAGGCTTTTGAGCAGCAGCGTTTTGCCCTGGAGCTGAGCTACCTGCGCGACTTCAAGGGGCGCAAAATTGCCGAGCGCTCCATTGAAGAAATGCGCGGCATTGGCCCGTTCAGCCCCGAGCAGGCCAGCCGCTGGTTAGAAGCCATGAGCGCGCTGTTTCCGGATGTGCAGCGCGGCGACCGCATCACGGGCGTGCATGTACCCGGCAGCGGTGCGCGCTTTTACTGGAATGGCCGCTTGCGTGGCGAACTGGCCGATGCACAGTTTGCCCAGCTGTTCTTCGGCATCTGGTTGTCGCCCAACACCTCGCAACCGGCCATGCGGGCCACCTTGCTGCAAGCCGTGGCAGCCCCCGGACGCACGCCATGAACCCGCAGCCACCCGCCGACCACGACCCAGCGGCACAGTTCATGACCACGGGGGGCTGGCAGCGGGGGCTGGCCTACGGTCTGCTGGGCTTGCCATTGGCATTTGTGGCCCTGCCGCTGTACGTGATCTTGCCCAACCACTACGCCCGCGAACTGGGCGCACCGCTGGCGGCGCTGGGGGCTGTGTTGCTGGCAGCACGTCTGTTGGATGCCGTGCTAGACCCCTGGATTGGCCGCTGGTGCGACCGGTTGTTTGCCCGTTCGCACCGCACGGTGTTGGCCGTGGCTGCCGTGTCGGCCCTGCTGCTGGCGCTGGGGCTGTGGGCCTTGCTCTTCCCCCCGCTGGTGGTACGGCAAGCGGGCATGCACAGCCTGCTGGCCTGGGCGGGTGTGGTCATGGCCCTGAGCTACACCGCCTTCAGCGTCGTGAGTGTGGCGCACCAAGCTTGGGGAGCCCGGCTGGGCGGTAACGAAGCGCAGCGCAGCCGGGTGGTGGCTTGGCGCGAAGGGCTGGCCCTGTTGGGGGTGCTGCTGGCCTCGGTGCTGCCGGGCACGCTGGGGCTGGGCGTGACGGTGTGGGCCTTTGCAGTGCTGCTGGCGCTGGGCTGGTGGGCCTGGAGCCGCTCGGCGCAGCCACCCGTTGCGGCACAGCATGCCCACACGGCAACCCAAGCCAGGGCAGACACGGTAACGCGCTCGCCGCTGCGTCAACCCGCTTTCCTGCGTTTGCTGGCGGTGTTTGTGCTCAACGGCACCGCCAGTGCCGTGCCCGCTACGCTGGTGCTGTTTTTTGTGCAAGACCGGCTACAAGCCCCCGCGTCGGTAGAGCCTGCCTTCTTGGGGACTTATTTTCTGTGCGCGGCCTTGTCCATTCCGCTGTGGGTGCGGGTGGTGGCCCGGCTGGGGCTGGCGCGCACGTGGTTGGTCGGCATGGGTTTGTCGGTGCTGGTGTTCATCTGGGCCGCCACGCTGGGAGCGGGCGATACCCTGCCGTTTTTGCTGGTGTGCGCCCTCTCGGGCATCGCCCTGGGCACCGACTTGGCCTTGCCCAGCGCACTGCTGGCGGGGCTGATTGGGCAACTGGGTGAACGCGGACAGCGCGAAGGCGCTTACTTTGGCTGGTGGAGCTTTGCCGCCAAGCTCAATTTGGCCTTGGCCGCCGGGCTGGCCCTGCCGCTGCTGGCCTGGCTGGGCTACACGCCCGGTACCCGCACACCCGAGGCGCTGCACACCCTGACCCTGGCTTACTGCGTGCTGCCCTGTGTGCTCAAGCTGTTGGCAGCGGGCGCGCTGTACGCCTTGGTGATTCGCCGCGATGCCAGCGCGTTGACCGATGCGCCCCCCCACGCAGCCGCCCGTGCGACCACACCCGGCACCGCAGTGCCCTGACCTGTTTTTTTTCTGGAAGGCTCCCCATGCAACGCCGCCTTGTTCTCTCTGCTGGACTGACCACCGTCGCCACCCTGGCCGGTTGTGCCGGGCCACAAGTGGCGCAGTACGCCAACGAAAAGCCTGTGCTGGACTTGCGGCGCTATTTCGACGGCACGCTGGACGCTTACGGCATCTTCACCGACCGCTCGGGGCAAGTGGTCAAACGCTTCACGGTGGTGATGCGCTGCACCTGGAGTGGCGACACCGGTGTGCTGGACGAAGATTTTGTGTACGCCGACGGCAGCACGGGCAAACGCATCTGGCGTTTGCAGCACCTGGGCAACGGGCGCTACAGCGGCACCGCCGATGACGTGGTGGGCGAGGCCCAGGGCGAAACCCGTGGCAACGCCTTCCGCTGGGGCTACACGCTGGCCCTGCCAGTCGATGGTCGGGTCTGGCATGTGCAGTTTGATGACTGGATGTACCTGATGGACGAGCGCGTGATGCTCAACAAGGCCGTGATGAGCAAATGGGGCATCCGCTTAGGCGAAGTCACGCTGAGTTTTGTCAAGCGGCCCTCGGCCTCCTGAGCCATGACCACCCCACTTTTCGTTGAGCGCAACAGCGCAGCACCGCCCACGCCAGAGCGCCAAACCGGTGGCCTGTGGCAGCCCCTGAACCCGCCCTTGCGCCAGTGGGCGGGTCTGCGGGTTTGGCTGGTGGGGGCCTCCAGTGGCATTGGTGCGGCCACGGCATCGGCCCTGCATGCACGGGGTGCGCAGGTGCTGGTATCGGCCCGCAGCGCCAGCGCCCTGCACGACTTTGTCGCCCGCCACAACACGCCACAGGCGGGTCGCTACCCGGCACAGGCGTGGCCGCTGGACGTGACCGATGCCGCCGCCGTGCGCCAAACCGCACAGGCCCTGTGGCAACAAGGGCCACTGGACGCGGTGATCTACTGCGCCGGGCACTACCACGCCATGCGTGCCCACACGCTGGACATGAGCGAACTGAAGCGGCACCTCGACATCAACTACCTCGGGGCCGTGCAGGTGGCGCAGGCGGTGTTGCCCAGCATGATGACGCGCGGGCAGGGCCATTTGAGCTTCATCAGCAGTGTGGCGGGTTTTCGTGGCTTGCCCAAAAGCCTGGCCTATGGCCCCACCAAGGCCGCCCTGACCCACTTGGCCGAAACCCTGTACCTGGACCTGCAACCCCTGGGCGTAGGGGTGAGCGTGATCCACCCCGGCTTTGTACAAACCCCGCTGACAGCGCAGAACGACTTCAGCATGCCCGCCCTCATCACCCCCGAACAAGCGGCACAGGCCATGCTCGACGGCTGGGCGCGGGGTGATTTTGAAATCCATTACCCCAAACGCTTCACCTACTGGATGAAGCTGCTGCGCGTCTTGCCCTACCGTTGGTATTTTCCGGCGGTGCGCCGCTTCACAGGAGTCTGAGCCGCATGGACACCCCACAGGCCCGCGCTGCGGTGGCCCGCATCCAGCACTATTTCGAACAGCTCTCGCCCGAGACGCTGGCCGATCTGCCCACGCTGTACACGCCCGATGCCCGCTTCAAAGACCCCTTCAACGAGGTGCAGGGCACTGCCGCCATTCGGGGGATTTTTGAGCACATGTTCCGCAACCTGCAAGCGCCGCGCTTTGTCGTCACGCAGCAGGTGGTGGACGGTACGCAGGTTTTTTTGGTGTGGGAATTTCACTTCCGCTTCCAGCGTTTCCAGACCGAAACCGGGCAGGTCATCCGGGGCGGTTCATACCTGCGGCTGGCGCACGATGGCCGCATCTGCGAACACCGCGACTACTGGGATGCCGCCGAAGAGCTGTACGAAAAACTGCCGGTGTTGGGCTGCTTGATGCGCTGGCTGCGCCACCGCGCCGCACACTAAAACCCAACCCCGTGTCGAGCAGGCCTTATTGGGGCCTGTTGGGGCTTATTGGGGCCGGGTGTCCACAAAGCTCTGGCGCAAGGCCAGTTTGTCATTCAGGCGGGCCAGATTGGGGTAGGCATCGCGCCAAGCCAGCTCAGGAAAGCGGAAATCCAGGTAGCTCAGGGCACAGCCCACCGCCACATCCGAGAGGCTGAGGTGAATGCCCGAACAAAAAGCTTTGCTGTCTAGGTGGCGGCTCATGGCCGCCAACGAGGTCTGAATCTTGCCAAGCTGCCGGTCGATCCAGGCGCTGCTGCGCTGGTGGTCAGCGCGGCCTGACCAAGTGGCCTCTAGGCGGGCCAGCACAGCGGCATCCAGCACGCCATCGGCCAGCGCTTCCCAGGTTTTGACTTCGGCCCGCTCGCGGCCCTGGGCCGGAATGAGCTTGCCCACCGGCGACAGCGTGTCCAGGTACTCGACGATGACACGCGAGTCGTGCAGCACGTCGCCCCCCTCCATCACCAGACAGGGAATCTTGCCCAGCGGGTTGACCGCGGCAATCTGGGTACCGGCAGACCAGACATCTTCCAAAATCCACTGGTAATCCAGCTTCTTCTCGGCCATGACGACCCGGACTTTGCGCACGTAAGGACTGGTGGTGGAACCGATGAGTTTCATAGGCATATTCAGCGACAAATTTCCCTGGGGAGGGCCATTCTATCGGCGCTTTCAAGCTGGCGTGTACGGCCCAGCCCAGCGCCCCCAGCCAGCCACCGTTGGCAGGCGGGGCGCTCCTACAATTGCAGCATGCACTCGACCTCTGCCACCCCCACCCCACCCACCCCTTCTGCAAACCTCTCGCCCGTGACGGCCCTGTCGCCGCTGGATGGCCGCTACGCGGGTCGCCTCGGTCAGCTGCGCCCCTTCATGAGCGAACTGGGCTACATGCACCGCCGCGTTCAGGTTGAAGTGGCTTGGTTCATCGCCCTGTCCGACGCGGGTTTTCAGGAATTCAAGCCCCTGTCGCCGGGTGCCCGCACCTACCTGATGAATTTGGTGAAAAACTTCAGCGAAGCCGATGCCCTGGCCATCAAGGACATTGAAAAGGTCACCAACCACGATGTCAAAGCGGTGGAGTATTGGATCAAGTCCAAATTTGAAGCCCGCCCCGAGCTGGAAAAGGCCGCCGAATTCGTGCACTTTGCCTGCACCAGCGAAGACATCAACAACACCAGCCACGCCCTGCAACTCAAAGGCGGACGCGACACCGTGTTATTGCCCGCGCTCGACGGCCTGATCGCCAAGCTGCGCGACATGGCACACGCCTTTGCCGCCGTGCCCATGCTCAGCCGCACCCACGGCCAGACGGCCAGCCCCACCACCGTGGGCAAGGAACTGGCCAACGTGGTGGTACGCCTGAACACCGCCCGTGAGCGCATTGCCAGCGTGAAGCTGATGGGCAAAATGAACGGTGCCGTGGGCAACTACAACGCCCACCTGAGCGCCTGGCCCCATTTTGATTGGGAAGCCTTCAGCCGCAACGTGGTGGAAACGCCCGAGCCGCTGGGCCTGGGCCTGACCTTCCAGCCCTACAGCATTCAAATTGAACCGCACGACTACATGGCCGAGCTGTTCGATGCCGTGGCCCGTGCCAACACCATCCTGATCGACCTTTGCCGCGACATCTGGGGCTATGTGAGTCTGGGCTATTTCAAACAGCGCCTGAAGGCCGGTGAAATCGGCTCGTCCACCATGCCGCACAAGGTCAACCCGATTGACTTTGAAAACGCCGAAGGCAACCTGGGGCTGGCCAATGCCGTGTTGCGCCACCTGTCGGAAAAACTGCCCATTTCGCGCTGGCAGCGCGACCTGACCGACTCCACCGTGCTGCGCAACATGGGCGTGGCCCTGGGCTACGCGGTGCTGGCCTACCACTCGCTGAGTGTCGGCTTGGGCAAGCTGGAACTGAATCAAGAAGCCTTGGCGGCGGATTTGGATGCCTCGTGGGAAGTGCTGGCCGAACCCATCCAGACCGTGATGCGCCGCTATGGCGTGCAAGGTGCCTACGAAAAACTCAAAGAAGTGACCCGTGGTCAGACCGTCACCGCCGAAGCCCTGCACGCACTGATCCGCAGCTTGGACATTCCGGACACCGAAAAAACGCGCCTGCTGGCCCTGACCCCCGGTGGCTACATTGGCAAGGCCACCGAACTGGCCC
Organism: Pseudomonadota bacterium; assembly: GCA_041192045.1. Classification (GTDB taxonomy): domain Bacteria; phylum Pseudomonadota; class Gammaproteobacteria; order Burkholderiales; family Burkholderiaceae_C; genus Hydrogenophaga. The sequence goes on from JBEENR010000008.1 coordinate 37,178, forward strand.
AGCGCGTTTGAGCCGCTGGCGCAGCGCTTGATTCCCCTTGAGTTGATACAAACGGGGTACACAAGCGCTGTGGACTTGTCACAATGCGCGCTGATGTCAGGCCAGCTGCGCTGCCCATCTTGAAGCCACCCCTCACCCGACCGGAGATGCACGCCCATGGCGATTGAACTGTTCAACCAAAAAGGCCATGTGTGCCTGATGTTTGCCCACCTCAGCGACGAGGGCGGCGAGGCCGTGCAGGCCAACCAGTTTCTGGTCATTCATGGCGACAACGGGGCCGTGATTGATCCGGGTGGCAACGTGGCCTACAACGAGTTGTTGCTGACGATTGGGCGCTATTTCCCGCCACAAAAGCTGTCCATGATCCTGGCCTCGCATGCCGACCCGGACATCATCGCCTCGCTGGACCGCTGGATGACCAGCACCCAGGCCACCCTCTACATCTCGCGTCTGTGGGAACGTTTTGCGCCCCACTTTTGCAAGCCGGGCAAAACCGTGGGCCGCATCCAAGGCATCCCCGACCCCGGCATGCGCATTCCGCTGGGCAACAGCGAAATCGTGGCCCTGCCTGCCCACTTCATGCATTCGGAAGGCAATTTCCACTTTTGGGACCCGGTCAGCCGCATCCTGTTCTCGGGCGATCTGGGCGTGTCGCTGGGCACCTCGGCAGATGCCGCCAAACCCATCACCTCGCTGGCCCCGCACCTGCCGCGCATGGAAGCCTTCCACCGCCGCTACATGGTGTCCAACAAGGTGCTGCGCCTGTGGGCCAACATGGCCCGCACCCTGCCCATCCACATGATCGTGCCGCAGCACGGCGCACCACTGGCGGGCGCTGCCGTCAAGGAATTCATCGACTGGATCAGCACCGTGGACTGTGGTGTGGACCAGCTCACCCAGTCGCACTACAGCATCCCGGCCTGAGCCGGTCGCAGGGCTGAACGCCTCACAAACTGCGCTCGGACAACACACCGGGCCGGCTGGCGTAGCGGCTGCGTCCGTCCTGTGCCTCTAGCACCACACGGGCCGCACGGCCCGCGTACACCATGCTCTTGAGCCAGGCGCACTCGGCCTCTAGGCGCTCTGCACTGGGCAGGGTGCAAACCCAGACGCGGCCTTCGGCATCCCAGCGGTAACCGCGCTCTTTCAGCAAGTCCTTGCTTTCATAAGGTGCCCCGGTGGCGCGCAGGCGGTAGCTGGTGCTGTCTGCCGCTGCCAGCAAACGGCTCAGACCATTCCCCTGGGCATCCAACGCGGTGACCAGCACCCGCAGCAGGGCATGGCAGTCCATGAGTGCGCGGTGGGCATCAAAAAACCAGCCCCGGTCTTGCGCCAACGCACCCAGCCCAGACGACGTGGCCCCCAGTGCCTTCCAGTCAATATCCGCCCAAGAACAGGCCCAGGGCTTGTCGCTGAAACAGGCCATGCGCGCTTCCAGAAAGGGCCGGTCAAAACCAGCGTTGTGGGCGATCACGCAGTCGGCCTGTGCCACCAGCGCCTGCACCGCTGTCTCGTCCAGCCGCTGACCGCGCACCATGTCGTCGGTGATGCCTGTGACCAACCGCGCAGCCTCTGGAATGGGCATGCCAGGGTCTTCAAAACCTTCAAAGACTGCCACTGGCCCAAAGGGCAGGCCGGTGGTGCCATCGACCTGCACCGACAGCATGGCCAGCTCAATGATCTTGTCCCGCGCATGCTGCAAACCCGTGGTTTCCGTGTCCACCAGCAGCACCCGGCGCACACGCGCAGCGTCCATGTTGGCGGGCGCAGGCCCCCAGTCGGTACAGGCTTGCAAGCGCCGCAACACCCGGTAGTCAGGATGGGCTTCTAGGGTTCGCGCCAGGGCTTCGAAGTCCGTGGGCGTATGGGCTAATGGCGCTGTCCATGGCATGGCAACGGGCTCCTGGGTGGATACCACCACCGCTGCGGGCACCGTGGCAGGGTCTGCCGGTGCCGCGAGCAGCGCATCAAAGTCGAAACTGGCTTGCAACGTCGCCGCAGCACCCTGCTGGCGTGAACCCGCCTTGCTGGTGCGCCGACTCATGCCACACCTGCCGTTTCCTGCCGATATGCCACGGGCTTGCTCGGCTGGTCTTTTTGACAAGCGACAAGCCGCCCATCCATCACTTGCAACAACATTCCACACTCCATAAAAAGCAGGGCCTATTGTCAAGGCAGATGACTGCGCCGCCGCCTCATTCCCCACGCCAAAGCCGCCGCTGATCCGCCTATGATGGATGACCCCTCTTAAAAAACCCTTCATGCAAGCGACTTCTCATCCCGTGCTGCGCGACTTGGTGCTGGTCGGTGGCGGTCATAGCCATGTCATGGTGCTGCGTCACTTGGCCATGCAACCCGAACCCGGCCTGCGCGTGACCCTGATCTGCACCGATGTGGACACACCCTATTCCGGCATGTTGCCGGGCTATATCGCCGGGCACTATGGTTTTGACGATGTCCACATTGACCTGTTTCGTCTGTGTGCCTTTGCGGGTGTGCGCTTCATTCAGGGCCGGGTGAACGGACTGGATCGCCAGCAGCGGCGGGTGCTGCTGCACCAGCGCCCCGCCATCGCCTACGACCTGTTGTCCATCAACACCGGCTCCACACCCCATACCCGCCAAGTCATGGGTGCGGATGAGCACAGCATCCCGGTCAAGCCGATTGCGGGCTTCAACCAGCGCTGGCTGGCCTTGCTGGCACAGGTGCAGACGCTGAGCCAAGCACTCACCATCACCGTGGTGGGCGGCGGTGCCGGTGGGGTGGAGCTGGTGCTGGCCATGCAATACCGCTTGCGCCAATGCCTGCACGAACAAGGCCGCCCTGCCCACGGGCTGCGCTTTGTCCTGCTCAATGCAGGCCCCTGCATCCTGCCCACCCACAACCCACGGGTTCGCGCACGTTTTGTGCGCGAGCTACAGCAGCGCGAGGTGCAGGTACACACACAAGCCGAGGTCTGCCGGGTAGAGGCCAAGGCGCTGCACACCCGCGACGGGCGGCGCTTTGCCACCGACCACAGCTTTTGGGTCACCCAGGCCGGTGGCCCTGCCTGGCTGTCCGATACCGGCCTTGCACTGGACGACAGCGGCTTTATCCGGGTGAACGAATACTTGCAAACGCTGAGCGACCCGCGCATTTTTGCTGCTGGCGATGTGGCGGCCTTCACCCCCCGTCCGCTCGAAAAAGCGGGCGTGTTTGCGGTGCGCATGGGCATGCCGCTGGCACACAACCTGCGCCGCAGCTTGCACGGCCAGCCCCTGAAAGCCTACCGTCCCCAGCGCCACTGGCTGGCGCTGATCTCCACCGGCGCACGCTACGCGGTGGCTTCACGCGGCCCCTTGGGTTTCTGGGGGGCTTGGGTCTGGCGCTGGAAAGACCAGATTGACCGGCGCTTCATGCGCCCGTTTCAGCAACTGCCTGTCATGGCCGCCAGCCACGGCCCAACACGGCCCGTCACCCTGCCGCTGACCGCTGCCGAAACCCAGGAAATGCAAGCCGCCAGCCACATGCGCTGCGGGGGTTGCGGGGCCAAAGTATCGGCAAGCATCATCAGCCGCACCCTGCGTCGCTTACAACCGATAGCCAACGACGATGTGCTGCTGGGTTTGCACGCCGGTGACGATGCGGCCGTCGTCCGCGTCCCACCGGGCAAAGCCATGGTGCATACGGTCGATTTTTTCCGCAGTTTCTTAGACGACCCCTACCTGTTCGGGAAAATTGCCGCCAACCACGCACTGGGCGACATTTTTGCCATGGGTGCGCAGCCCCAAACGGCCACCGCCATCCTGACCCTACCGCCCGGACTGCAACACCAAGTGAGTGAACAGCTCTTGCACATCATGACGGGTGCGCTGGATGTGCTCAACGCGGCGGGATGCAGCTTGGTGGGTGGCCACAGCGGCGAGGGACAGGAACTGGCCTTGGGTTTTGCCATCAACGGCCTGATTGACGAGCCCTTGCAAGGGCTGATGCGCAAGGGCTGTCCGCAAGTGGGTGACTGCCTGTTGCTGACCAAGCCGCTGGGCACAGGAACCCTGATGGCCGCGCACGCACGCCATCAGGCACGCGGGCGATGGATTGCCCAGGCCCTGACCCAAATGCAAACCTCGTCTCAAAACGCTGCGCATATCTTGCACCAGCATGGTGCAAGATGCTGCACCGATGTCACCGGCTTTGGCCTGCTCGGGCATGTGTTGGAATTGCTAGGCCATGCAGACCCGCCCATTCCCATGGCTGCCGAGCTGCATTTGAATGCGCTGCCTGTGTTAGACGGGGCTTTGCAAACCTTGCAATCGGGCATTCAGAGTTCTTTGCATGCCGCCAACAGGGAAAGTCAACATGTCATTTCTAACGTCACAGACTTCATGCACCATCCGGCATTTCCGCTGCTCTTCGATCCGCAAACAGTTGGAGGCTTGCTGGCCTGCGTGCCACCCCAGCAGGTATCGGCTTGTTTGTCCACCTTGCAAGAAGCAGGTTATTGCCACGCCAGCGTCATAGGTTGTATCACAGCGGCATCCAGCCATCAGCCTGAGCGCATTCGGCTGACTGGCCAAGTCAATTAACTGGGTTGAATCCTGCAATCAAAATGCGCTTTACATTTCAAAAAGCTGTTACGGTTGCGCTTTTCATCATTTTGTTCACCGGTCACCAGGGTGGGCGGTACTTTCTTGACAACCGCGTTCAGGAAATTGGCCTGCTCTGTGCCATGAGCTTGTTTTTTTACGGTGCGGTGATGACCGCATTCACTGTAAAAACCCCTGATTTGCGTTGGTCTTGGTGGGTTTTTTCGATTATTGCCTTTCTGGCCTATACCTTCTTTTTACCCGCACAAAGATTTTCGGTGAATGCCGGTGTTGCCATCGTCCCCAGCTTGTTTGCATCGCGGGAATATCTGATTTCGTTTTTGTGTCCGGCATTGTATTTCTTATACCGGCTGGGCTATAAAGTGGAAGACATGGAAAGAATCTATGTCATCACTTTGATTGTTTTGACCGTTAGTTATCTGTTTCACTATTTCAGAATGGACTTACGGGCTGCATATTTCTCACCCAATCCGGCTTTATCCGGTATGGTCACCTTCGACCCTTGGCGTGGCTTTCGACTGAAAACACCCAGTTTTGCATTTTATCAATTGACTGTTTTGGGGTTGATGCTCATTTTTATTTCAGAACAATGGGCAAAAAAACTAGCCTGGATTTTTTTGATCTGTATTGTTTTTTATATTTGGATATTGGTATCTCACCGCTCCATGGCTGCATCCCTGATCGGGGCGACACTTTGCTATCACTTCTTTTTCGCGAAAAAATACCGCTTAGGCCTGTTTTTCATGATACTACCCGGCCTGATCATCGGTATCATTGTGGGTCTCGATTCAGCGATCGAACACTTGTCTAAGCTAGATCCTGAAACCGATGGTGTCCGTTACAAATCGGGTAGTATTGCTTTGTCGTCATTCCTAGAAACCCCGATTTTTGGATTTGGACAACAAAGCAATTCCACATTGACAGAGCAGAAAATATTCTGGTATAAGTTCTTTTCGGCAGATTTGGGTATGGTCGGCATCTTGTTCAAATACGGTAGTGTCGGTGCTGCGGTTTATTTGTTCTTCACTTTTTTTCTTCTGAAACGTGTCATCACCACCAACTGGCGTTACAAGAAAATCTATGGTAAAACAAACCCCGTCATTTTCTCACTGCTCATTGTCTATTTGGCGTTTACACTCAATATCATACTGGTGCCCATTTACACCTATATTCCTGGCATCACAGCAGCATCGTTTGGCATCGCACTGACCTCCATCTGGAAACACAAATTTGACACCGAATTCGGAGAGCAACCGTCCGTGCAACCAGGATGCGAACATCAGACCGCCAGTGCACAGCAATTCAACACCCTGAAAAAACGCCCTGAAAGCTCGGTGAAATCATGAAAAAAAACTACTTGCTCACCGCCACTTCCATCGCAGCACGGCTGTCGACCAGTTTCATTTTGTTCGTGGTTCTGGCGCGCCACTGGGGCCCGGTCGAATACGGTGCATTTGTCTATGTTTTCAGTCTGTGTGCATTGCTGGTGCTTTTCGTTGAATTTGGGTTGCAGGGCTACCTTTTGCGCGAGATTGCTTTCAGGCCAAAAGACACCAATGACATCATCAGCTGCGCATTCTGGGTGAAAATATTGTTTATTATCCCCTACCTGTGCGCATCTTTCATCGTCTTTATTTTCTTCATGGGCGATGCATCATTCACCCTGTTTTTGGCACTTTCAATGGCCACGCTCATCCTCTCATTTGCAGATTTCTTTGTCGCTCCGCTCCGACCCCTAGGGCGCTACGATCTTGAAACCTATATCGTGATTGGAACCAATCTTCTGATTTTGACCGTTTTGACACTGGCGGTACTTCAAGGCTACTCATCCGTGACCATCGCATGGTTGATGGCTGCTTTACGGCTTTTACAATGGTTCATCGCTTATGGCGTGATCAAAAAAATAATGCCAGCACTTTCACTGGTTTATCCTGGTTACCAGAATATCCAACAAGCAGTTCAGAAATCAATGCCCTACGGTATTGACGGCTTTATCACGACAGCATGGATACAGATTGACATCATCATGGCCAAACACCTGTTTGGTAGTCACACCGTCGGCCTTTACTCCGCAGGGCAGCGCATTGTTCAAGCCGCTTCGGCCATCGCTCCAGTCATCGGCAATGTCATGGTGCCCAAGCTGGCAGGCATACAAGCATCCGACCAGTCGGAATGGAAAAAAAATGCGCGCCAATGTATCATGACAATGGGTGCTGTCGGTGTGGTCATGGGTCTGCCCCTGATTCTGTTTCAAGACTTTCTGGTTTTGCTTCTGTTTGGCAGTTCATACCAAGAATTGGCAGGATTATTTCCATTTTTAGGCATCTTGGTGATTGTGCGATTTCTTGCTTCTGCTGCCGGTATACTTCTGACTGGTGCTGGCATGCAGGCTAGCAGAATAGGCACGCAGCTGGTGAGTCTGGTCTTCTTTGGAATAGGCTCATTTGTCATATTGACATTAGGATTGTCTATTCAATATTTCGTTTCTTGTATTATTTTCTGTTTCCTGTATATTGGTGGTAGTTACCTGTGGAAATTGAAAAAATCTCATCATTCAGTTTTTTAGCGCAACTGTTTTTAGTCGATGACCGTCATTCAACCCAGGCATTCAACAAAGGACAAATATGAGTACAATCAAACGAAAAACCGTTACGGTCGGATTGCTCTGGCATTCGGTTGCATCTGGCAATTTGGGCGTTGTCGCCCTCACGTTGTCACAATTAGCCATCATCCAACAGGCTGCTGAAGAAGCTGATGTCAATGTTCACGTCAAGATATTTGGCTGGCAACTGGATGGCTCCATGCCAACGACCAAGGGGTTTGAATCCATAGCCTATTATGAAGTTCATTCCCGTTCCTTGATTTCTCCATCTTCCATCATTCACAAAGAGTTTGCCAAATGTGACCTGATCTTAGATGTGGGTGAGGGAGACAGTTTCTCCGATATTTACGGGTTAAAACGACTACTTTATCTCTGTCTCAGCAAAAAATTGGCGACGGCAGGCGGTGCCAAGCTGGTCCTGAGTCCGCAGACGCTGGGTCCTTTTGCGTCCAAGTTATATGAAAAAATTGCCTGCTGGTCGTTGAAAAATGCATCTTGCGTTTTCGCAAGAGATCATATTTCTATGGAGTGGGCATCGAAGCATTTACCCGCTGGCCAGATTCAGGAAGCCATTGATATGGCGTTCTGCCTGCCTTTTGAGAAACGTCAGAAGTCAGAAACGAGCAAGATTCAAATTGGAATCAATGTATCCGCATTGCTTTATTATGGTGGCTATGGTGGTGGCAACAGTCTCGGCCTGTCCCTAGACTATAAATCCTTGACCCATAGAATGATGGAATGGGCTCTCGCAACTCCCCATGCAGAAGTCTGGCTGATTCCGCACGTTTATTCCCGTGGCATACCAGAAGAAGATGATCCTACGGCCTGCCTCGATGTCAAGGCAATATATCCTGAAGTCAATATCGCTGGGCCGTTTGTTAGCCCAACAGATGCCAAAACCTTCATTTCAGGGCTGGATTTTTTCAGTGGTGGACGCATGCATGCCTGTATTGGTGCATTTTCATCTGGCGTACCGACCGTACCACTCGCCTACAGTCGGAAGTTCAACGGCCTCTTCCAGTCTTTGAATTACCCAATTCTGGCAGACTGTAAAGTCATGAACGAGGACCAAGTGATGAACATCATCCAAAAATCCTTCACAGAGCGAGATACTGTGCGAAAACAGGTTCAACACAGTGTTGCACTGGCGCATAACAAATTGAACGTCTATCGTCAGTTTATTACCCAGTCTTTCAAGGATGTGAAAAAGTGAAACAAATCATCAGCAACGTCGTCCGCAACAATCTTTGTGTCGGTTGCGGTGCCTGTACATCCATGTTTCCCGAACGGGCTGCAAAAATGCAACTCGCATCCGACGGATTCTTGCGACCTGTGCAATTGAGAGAACTGTCTGATCAGGAAGCCAAGCAATTTAATGCGGTTTGCCCCGGCGTGACTGTCCAGCACAAGACTCGCGGTCCAGAGTTTCATACCCTCTGGGGGCCGATTGTCAAACTTCAGACCGGTTTTGCCACGGACGAAGAAGTCCGGTTCAAGGGCTCTTCAGGCGGTGTACTCAGCGCCCTTGCCATTTATCTATTGGAATCAGGAAAAGTCAATGGTGTGCTCCACATTGCACCTGACGATCAAGAACCGTTTACCAACCGGAGCCAAATCAGCCAAAGTCGGTCAGATGTCCTCAATGGTGCAGGATCTCGCTATGCACCGGCTTCCCCACTGGATCGTGTGCGTGAATGCTTGAATACAGAGGGTGTTTTTGCGTTTATTGGAAAACCCTGTGATGTGGCAGCATTGCGCGCCATGTCACATCAGTTCCCAGCGGTCACCCAAAAATTCCCGTACATGTTGTCTTTTATGTGTGCAGGAACGCCCAGTCTGCAAGGCACTCATGAAGTTGTCAAACATTTGGGATTTGAACCCGATCAAGTCGTCAAATTCAGATACCGTGGAAACGGCTGGCCGGGCATGGCGCGTGCAGAAACAGCCGACGGACGCTTCTCTGAAATGGACTACGACAGTTCATGGGGGCAGATATTGAATAGACACCTGCAATTCCGCTGCAAAATATGTCCGGACGGCACGGGTGAGTTTGCTGATGTCAGTTGCGCAGATGCATGGCATTCAGATGAAAAGGGATACCCTGTTTTCACCGAAACCTCGGGTAGAAGCCTGATTGTCGCCCGGACAAAAACAGGTCAGCAGTTGGTAGATGCGTTACAAAGTCAAAAAAGACTGGATGCAGATTCAATTGCAGTCGCTGAAGTTTCTTTGATACAACCGTATCAGAAAAACCGCAAACAGGCTTTGTTGTCCCGGATGATTGGGTTCAGAATGGGCGGACAGAAAGTTTCTAAATATTCAAACTTTGATTTACTGCGTGCTTCAGCCGGCTTAAGTTTGCGTTCACACCTGAAAAATGCGGTGGGCTCGTGGTTGCGTGCAACCGGGCTGAAAAAATCTAGCTCCTGAAACCCATCTCACGATCGGGTCAGTCATCAATCCAGTCGTGATCTTCGTCCAGCTTTTTGTTTTTTCTCCATGACAAACGCTGGAGATAGCTTTTTTTGGTGCTCGCGCTGTCATCTGAGTCGGGTTTTTGAGCACCACTGAGTTTTTGTAAGCCTTTAGATATCTTGCCTAACAACACAGAACCAATAACAACAGTGACACCCAGGAACATGAGACCAATGAATGTCAATGCTGCCGTGAACAACCGCTTGGGTTTTATTTTCACCAGTGGTGGTACAGCGGGCTGAATTTCTTCCAGCGGAAATGTACTTCTGGCGTTGATGAGAGTCTCTGCCGCCAACTGGGTTTCTAGCAGTCGGAAAATGGAGCGCTGCAATTCAAGATTCTGGTTGATACGCAGCCGACTTTCTAGATAGTTGCGCCTTTCTGCAAGTTCGTCCAGCGCAATATTCTTGGCATACCGATTAAACTGTAAGGCGAACTTGTTGGCCAGTTCGGCAGATAACGCAGGATCTCGCGTGCTGAAGCTGATCAGCAGCAAACCTGTTTTCTCATCATATTCAACCCCACGAATCTCACCAAAACTTTTGATGGCTTCCCGAATATCAGGAACAAAATCCTCTTTCCAGCGCCTGTTCTTGTCGTCCCACTGTTTATGAAACAGATAGGGCAGCAGATTGTTGTCACGAATAAAAATTTCACTGAACCTGGCTGATCGCATACGAGCCATTAGCCTGTCTCGCTCGTTCAAAGCGGCTGAGTTGATCACAAAATCTCGTTCCAGCAGGCCAATGGTGTCACTGCTGCGGTATTCTTTCGGTGCAACACCACCCGGCTTTTCATCAATATTGATCGCCATGACCGCCGTGGCGTAATAAATGTTGTCTTGGAGAAAAGTCAAGGCAAACATCATGACGGCGCCCAAAAACGCCAGTGCGGTCATGCTGTACTTGCGTTTCAGGACAGCATTTAAGTACTCAAGCAAATCGACTTCTTGCTCCAACCCCCCTGGAGGCGGCGCATCTGGTGTCTGGCTGGCCGCGCTCAGAGATTCGGCGAACGGGGCTTTCTCAGGTTCCGCTGCGTTCACCGGAAGCTGTGTACTGATGGTATTGGTCGTTTCCGTCATTGGAAAATGAATGACAAACTGGCAGCTGACACAGCAGCCTTGTAGAACATATCTACCCAAGATTGTGAAAACTCACGGCCATTGATACGATCCACACTCAGAGGAACCACAATCGTCGCACCCGGAGTCACCTTGACATTGCGCGGCCCTAACAACCAAGTCCAACTGCTCATGGGGCTGCGTGCCGTCATGACTTCGCCGTTGGCCTGCACAATGAATGCATGTTCACGCACGGCCAGTTCTTTGGTTCCACCACTCAAGTTGATGTAATCCAAGGTTGCTCGGTCTGGACGGTATTTATGCGAAGTAGGATGGTAAACCTGCCCCACCACCGTCACTTCATCCGTGAACTTGGGCACCTCAATGCGATCACCGGCTTCAAGAACCACGTCATGGGTTTCATCGCATTTTTCAGTCGCTGCTTTGGCATCAATCACCATACGCCCCTCAGCCTTGGGCGGCTTGAGCGCTTTGATCACAGTAAACACTTCGTTGGCTTGATGATTGACAGGCAGTTTTTTGTCGTTGTCAAAAGTTGACGAGGTGTGTACCTCTGCGAGCAAAGTATCCAACTGATCCAGCAATTTATTGATGGCAGCCTGCTCTTTGACGCGAACACTTTCACGCATGAATCGAGTGCCAAAAACATAAGCATCACGTGTAAAGCCCCCTGCGCGACGAATCACGCTACACAGCGTCTCACGCCGATCAACAGGATACGTGCCTGGAAAACGCACTTCACCCGAAACCGTCACCAATTGTGAGCCTTCTATATATTCCGGTTTTTCACGAATCACGAGATGATCGTTTGGTTCTAGTCGCATGGTGAGGTCCTGAAACATGGGCCGATCACCAAAGAGATTGATTTCAAACGAATCCTGACGTTGCTGCTCGTTGACAAAGCGCGCACGGCGCGAAACCGATGCGGTCTGCCCATACGCGTTTTCCAGCAATCCACCTGCCGCATCGAGCAAATCTTGTACGCGCATGCCAGGTGTCAGTGGATAAGTACCTGGTTTGACAGCCTTGCCCGTAATCTGCACCACGGGAACAGCTTCACCGTAGCGTGCCTGTTTAACCAGCAAATCAATTTCAGGGCGTAACATCTGACTTCGATTCGTCATCTGATCAAAAACATACACCCGGTCACCTGGCAATATGACTGGGTTGTGATCACCATCCGAATCAGCCAAGGCAGATTCGATTCTCAAATGCATGGCCTCTTGACGACCTGTGTTAGAACGTCGAAACAGCAAACTGTATTTCAGATCAATGCCAACAAGCTGTCCACCACTGATCCTGATGAGGTCGAGAAAACGCATACCCCGCTGTAAGGGATACACACCTGGATTAGCGAAAAATCCTTTTAGCTCAACAACCGCTGCTGGCTCAGTCACTGTGGACTGCGCTCGCATCTGCCTGACCGTATCAGCTAACAAGTTGTCACGAGGCGAACTCGTTTCAAAAATGATCACCTCATCCCTGGGTTGCAACACAATGTTGTGTCCGCTGTTGGGCTCTTCGATGGCTTTACCCAGATTGATATAAAAGACCTCAGTGCGTCTGGTGAATTTTCTTTCTCTGACAAGTACCGCCACATCAAATTCAGTTCTTAAACGCAAACCTTGTACTGGTCCAATCAAATCTGATATTTTCATTCCGGGCGACCACTGATAGCCGCCAGGAAACGACACATGCCCAGACAGCATCACCACATTGTCCAGTCGGGAAGCCACGGGGAAAATACGAATCAGATCGCCAGCCTGCACGGCCATTTGACCACCGCCACGGGTCAGGTCTGACTGAATCAGGGTATATCCATCAGAGCCTGCAATTCTTCTGATCTGAGGCATTTCTCGGGAAGCACTCGGCAGCAGTCCACCGGCCAGTGCAATCACTTCCGACACGGTTCGCTCGCCTTTGATTTCATAAATAGCAGGACGATTTACCTCACCTGCAATACCGACAGTCGGGCCAACTGGAGGTACAAAAATGACATCTCCCTGGCGCAAAAAGAGGTCATTCCGTACCTCGCCGCGCAGCAGGAAATCGTACATATCTACCGTTGCAATCAAACGCGCATCTCGCCTGACCTGAATGTTACGCAAACTCCCGGTCTTTTTGATGCCACCTGTTGCATAAACGGTATTAAACAACGAAGACAATCCATTCACAATGTATGAGCCAGGCTTTTCAAATTCTCCGGTCATCATGATCTGAATGGCATGAAGATCACCCATCGAAATAACGGATTTAACGCCAATTCGCACTTTTTCTATGTTCTGTTGCAATACCAGTCTGGCATCTTCAAACGTCAGTCCACCGATGTTGATATCACCTACTTCTGGTACTAAAAGCTTGCCTTCTCTCGTTACAACCAGACGGTATTCCAAATCAGTTGCCCCAAAAATCTGGACAATAAACGTATCGCCCGGACGAATCACATAATCGCGGGGAACATTCAGTGATTGAAGGAGTGTATTGGAAGTCGACTCAGAAAACCCATCATAGCCAAACTGCTTAAGCTCTCCACGCAAACCCTGATTTTGGATTCTCTCGTCCAATGTGGGGGGTATCAATGCTTCTTTGGCCTTGGTTTGTAAAACAGAGGGCTCTTCTTCATTTCCTGAATTTTCCTCGGATTTTTCAGCAGTTGCCGTGACAACGGGCGGTGGCGGTTGATCACGGCCTTTGGTGGCTGCGTTCACTGCCGCCTGACGCTGTGCGACATCAGGCAGCAAGACACCTGCCCTGCCTTGCAAACCAGCAGCCAAGGTAACAAGCGGTGCAACCATCAGCAGGGCGAAAAACAGGCGCTTTGCACAAGCCATCAAGAAGAGAGAAAAACCATTCGTCATTTTTTGCTGCCTGCTGCATCATCTGGCTGCGGAAATCTCAGGCAACCTCGGCTGGTCACCATCCGTCCAGGCGGAGTATCGGGACATAAGTCCAGATAATTGGGGATTCCATCGTTGTCACTGTCATTCGGTGGGCCGTATAACACGCTAAGAATGAATTCAGCCATTTCACTGGGTTGCATGATGGCATCGCCTGCCCAGTACGATCCACAGGATTCCGGTGTGTACAAACGCTCCCGTGAATGGCTGTTACCAATACCAATGGCATGGAAGCAAAACCCTGGCTGCAACCGACCTGCCCAAGAAGAACCCGTCCTGTCTTCTACGGCAATCCCCTTGCTGGATTCGTGTCTCTGTCGCAATCGCATGACTGCGTTTTCAGTCAATTGATCAATCCTGTCCCACGATGTCACCAAGACAACCGCCTGTTTACCTTGGCGTTGCAGCGAATACTCTGACAGTTCATCAATCGCTTTGGCCAAACTGCTGCCACTTAATGTAGCCAATCCCACATTACGGTCTAGTGCGGATTCATTGAAACTGATGTCATATCTGCGGGAATTAGCTGCTGATCGAATAGAACCTGCGCGGATTCCGACGGTCTGCAAGGTTTCACCCAGAAAATTGTTTTCAGTCGGTAGCGTTTGATGAAACCGACGGATCAGTTCTCTGCCATACACATCCGCAGCAATTCCCCTGTATACATGATCTTTCAAGCCTTCCGCATCAAAGACCAACAGCAAGGTATCGACTTGCTTGGGCCGTTGCTGGTAGGCAATGATGGATGCTAAATCAATTCGATCAAATGTGTGTGTGGAAGTCTGATGCAGTGAGAATTCGTATTCTTGAATGACTGCACCGGTGGGCAACGATGATTGCCGAACCAACATTTCCGGCATGGAACAGGCTGCCAGCGATAACATGATCGGCGTTGTGATTAACCAACTAATGTACCGGACAAGTTGACGTTTCATCATAAATCATCAATCATCATTTCTTCGACTCAATACCTGACATGAAAAGATCAATCAGGTCGCGCAGATGGGTATCAGGAAACAGATCAATACCCAGCGCATATTTCATTAAATACAGGGTAACAAAAATGACCGAAGTGATGCCAAAACCAAAAACTGTGATGAAACTGATTGCCGCAAAGTTTCTAACCAGTTTAGGAGTTTTTTCAATCCGAGTTTTTTCACTCTCCACCGTCCGTCTGCGACGGTCTCTACCGAAAAAGAAAGCGACATAGTACTTCCTGAAGAACAGCGGAACCGTAAAACGGATTGCCAACGTATGCCTGCTTGAACTGGCTTGATAAATCACCGCCTGTCGTATGGCAAGAATCTGTTCCTCCGTGAAAGTAGCACGAATCTCAGCTGGTATTCTGCTCAGCGTAAAGTCGGCAATGATTTCAGAAGCTTCGTGCTTTTTTTCCACAAATAATACCCATTATGTTTACAGTCTTGCAGAGCGACACAGCTTCTGAAACACTCAATCTCGTTAGACTGAGAATGCCTTCAATGCGTCATCCTGCGATTCAAAAATGTTGAATATACGGTTCATTCTCATCAGTTCAAACAAGGCTCGAACAGCACGTGTGAGCGAACAGAGTTTCAAATTCCCAGAACGACCGTTAACCTCGCGCAACACAGAAATCAGCGCGCCAAGACCTGAGCTGTCAATGAACTTGATTTCGGACAAATTCAAAATGATCTTGTTCTGATCCTTGATGAGTGGATGAATGGCTTCCTTGAAGCTTTTGACGTTGCTCGCATCCAAATTTTCGATCTGGCATGCGATCACGACAACGTCGCCTTGGAGGATAGTGCTGGTAATGTTCATGGCTGTGTTCCTGATTCAAAGGGTTCAAAATACCGGTACGTCAACTGGCTATCACGTTGGACTGAAAATTACTGGCGATCGTATTGATAGAATTCATCCTAGGCTGAACAATTTCTAGCACGGAATCGAACTCCAAATCATCCAGTGCTTCTTCTATTTTTGTCAAATCTTCTGATGTAAAAATCTTGATCAATTCGTTTTTCAATGAAGCAAACTGTCTGATCGCTGAAAATTTTTGACCTTGTAAATCTGAAACCCAGGCTTGAATCGCTGCAAAATTCAAGGATTGGCCTGTATCGGCCACCTCGGGCGCATCGTGTCTGCTCAAGGTCAGAACGTGGGCTGAAGCCAGTCGAAGGCGCTTCAGTTGAGTAGCCACCTGTTCCAGCGCCAGCAGCACCTCGGATACATCACATTTCTTCGCTGATATTTCGGCGCGTTTGGCCGAAACCGACAAAGTTTGCGCACCCAAAAGACCCGCATTACCGACCAGTTTGTGCATTTGCATGGCCAGTTCATACCAAGCCTGCGGCTGTGCAGGGACGCGGAGAGGCGATTCAGCAAATTGAAATTCGCTCAACAAGCGTCTCAATTGTCGTAAAAAAGAGTCCTTGTCACCCAAGTAACTGTTGATCGCCTGACTTTTATCAATACCTTCAATGATAGGCCAATCTTTGTACGCTCGGGCTTCAAGCCTGTCTTCCAACGTGCTGGTGGGCCCCGACAGCTTGGGCAGATGCTGGATCAGGACAGCAACCAGTGATTTGAAATTGAAAGGCTTGATGATGTGATCCGTCATGCCGCAGGCAATTGCATGGCTTTTTTCTTCGTCAGAATCGGCTGCGGTCATGGCAATCACCGGCAGATGACGAAGATTTTGGTCTTCCCGGATCAGCTTGACGGCAGTCAGCCCATCCATGATGGGCATGTTGACATCCAACAAAACAAGGTCAATCTTATTCGGGTTCTGCTTCAGCCACTCAACTGCCGTCGAGCCATCGCTGTCAACCGTGACAATGGCTCCGCCGTGCAACAGCAGCTTTTCGGCCACCATGAGGTTGATTTTGCTATCGTCCACCACCAGCACATGAATCCCTTTCAAGGGTGCTTCTTTACTGGCTTGGTGACTAGCCTGACTGTGATCGGCGTTCATTCCGGGTGAAATGGTTAAAGACTCGTGATGGAGTAGGTTGGTTGATGTGACTGACACTCAATCTGTTTGAATCAACAGGACTGTCGTGTCGTCTTTCATGGGTGCCTGACCGACAAAATGATTAAGTTCAGTTTTGATGCCTTGCAGGACTTGATCCAGTTCGCAGGCAGGGCGAAGCGACAATTCGCTTAACAGGGCGTTCAGTCGCTCTGTGCCGAATTGTTCTCCATCCATATTTTCTGCTTCTGTCAGGCCGTCTGAATAAACGCAAATCAAATCGCGTGAGCCCAATGTCAGGGTTTTCTGGGTATAGCACTCGTCCTCAATCACACCGAGCGGAAGGTTTTCACCCATCAATTCCTGACATTCTCCGCTGGCAGGACGCACCAGCAGGGTTGGCGTATGTCCGGCATTGACCCAGACCATTTGGTTGTGCTGCCTGTCAAAACGGATGAGCACCAGCGTAACGAATACACCCAGTTCAATCAGTTTTCCAGCTACCCGTGCGTTGACTTCATTGATGATTTCTTCGGGTTCGGGCAGTGTGCCCGTGGATCGGCGGATCAAAAGATCGGCAATCGCTTCGCGGTAAGCGTTTTTGACACCCGCACCGACCAGCGCGGCAGTCATGCCCTTACCCATCACATCGCCCGACAGGACTTCGACGGTGTATTTGCCCAACTGGGTAATGGTGTAAAAATCGCCATCGACAATCTGGGACGCAGCGGTGTAACTGCGAATGTTGTACCCTGGGACACTCTCGGGCACTTTACCGAACAGCAATTCTTTCTGAATCGCAGCATGCAGCAGCATTTCGTTCTGCCGGGCCAACTTGATCATCTCTTCAGCTTCGTGCCGTGCCGTGATGTCGAGTTGGATCGACACGTAATGGGTCGTTTTTCCTTGCAAATCCTTGACGGGTGCAATGTGTGCCTCTTCCCGGTATGCAACACCGTTGCGATTGGTGTTGACGAACTCACCCGACCACGGCAGCCCCTGACCGACTTTTTTCCACAAATCGACGTATTTGTGTGGATCGTTGTTGGCCGATGTCAGGATGGACAATTTTCTTCCAATAATGTCCTCGCTGTTGTAACCAACCAGTTTGCAGTAATAGGGGTTGACATACTCAATGGTGGCCTCGGCATCTGTGACGACCATGGATGTCGGGCTGTGCTCCATGGCAGTGGCCAGAATTTGTAATTGATCACGCGATTTCTCGACTTCAGTCAGTGTCAGAGACAGCTTGCGATTGAGATTCTCCAGTTCGGTCTGGCTACGAATCATGCCCATGTGCAGGTTGACACGGGCCATCAGCACATCACGGTTGATGGGTTTGTGGATGAAATCGACCGCACCAGCAGCCAGCGCCTGCGATTCGCTTTCGGCATCGGACGATGCCGTGATGAAAATGATGGGAATTTTGGCGAGTTCTGGTGACTGCTTGATGGATGTGCAGAACTGATAGCCGTCCATACCGGGCATCATGACATCCAGCAGGATCATGTCGGGTATGTTGCCGGCTTGGATGATTTTGAGGGCCTTGACACCGGATGTTGCAAACCTGACATCGTACTGCTCAGACAGAATCCCAGCCATCACTTCAATGATGCTGATGGAGTCGTCAACCAGAAGCAGTTTGTTCTTGAATTGCATTGTGCGTTGTCTTGGCGGGACAGCCGATCAGTTCAGTATGCACCTTTACTTTTCAGAACCGCTGGAATGGTTTTGAACAGGATGCTGATGTCAAGGCGCAAGGAATAATTCATGATGTAATTCATGTCCATGGCAAATTGTTCTTCAAAGGGAATTTCGCTGCGGCCACTGACTTGCCAAATACCGGTCAGGCCAGGAATGACCATCAGGCGCATTTTTTGCTCTTTGGTGTACAAAGCGACTTCGCTGGGTAGCGGTGGGCGTGGTCCGACCAGACTCATCTGCCCCGTCAAGACACACCAGAGCTGGGGTAACTCGTCAATGCTGTATTTTCTGATGAAGCGCCCAATCGGCGTGATTCGTGGGTCGTTCTTCATTTTGAATGTGACACCCTGCGCACCGTGCTGGTTTTGTGCCAGCAACTGTGCACGCACAGCATCAGAATCGGTACGCATGGAGCGAAATTTAGGGAAATCAAATTCTTGACAATCCCAACCCACACGTTTTTGCCAATAAAAAATTGGGCCTTTGCTGGTGGCTTTGATGATGATGGCAACCAACAGGAACAACGGTGAGAGCAGCAGCAGGCCAAACAGCGAAGCCCAGAAATCCAAGAAGCGTTTTTTCAGGTAGCCCCAGAGCAACAGCATACGGTGCCGACCTTCAAATTGGGTGAAGATAAATTTCAGCATCTGGATATATCTTCATGAAGTTGCGAAATGGGACTCGTGGACACAAACCGGGCAGCTAGGACAGGGTATCTTGCAGGCACGGGTCAGAGGGTCGGCCTTGCAGCCGGACAACAAAGCCCCTCAGAACCCAAGCCCCCAGCCAATGACCCGAGTTTGCCATTCTCTACGAAAGCGCTGGCGGGTTGCGAAAAGAACTGACAACTTTTGCACGATTTACCGGGTACGGACACCGTCTTCAGCGCAGTGAGACAAGACGCACTTTCTGTGCCCATGGCCTCTGCGTCACCCGGCAACCAGTGCCGTGCCACCACAACACCCAAACGGGCGAGGCGCTTGCGCATGGACAGCACATGGCGGTCTTTGCTGAGCAGGCGGGCGCGGTGCTGCACGGCCAAGTCAATGAACATCTGGTCGTCAGGGTCTTGGCAGGTGTAAGGGGCTTTGGGTGCACTGGCCACGGTCTGAACGTGACAGCTGTGGCAGTGCACAAGACGCTGCGCATCCAACAGCGGGCGACCCGTGGCGCACCCCAGACGCTCGCGCAGGACGGGGTAGTCCAGCACCCGCGCCAGCTCTTGGTGCATGGCCTGGGTGGCCAAGACGCGCACAGCCCCGCTGAGCAGGGCATGGCGCAAGGCCGCGCTGGCTGGGTCGGCAAACAGCCACACGTCCAGCACGATGTTGGTGTCCAGCACCAAGGGCTGTGTGGCGGCTGCGTCAAAGGCTTGCATGGGCATCAGGCCGGTGGGCGGCGGGCCGTCAGGTCAAAACGGAACAGGCGGCATTCAATCGGGCCATTCCACAGGGGGACGCGGCGGCTTTCTTTCAGTCGCATCTTGCCCGGCAGTTTCAGATCCGGTGTCAGCAGCCAAGCGGTCCAGCCGTCGTAGTGCGTCTTCCAGTGGCTGGCGAGTTGCTGGAAGAAGTCGCTGTCCACGCCGCCGTCGGGCATTTGTGCGCTTTCCCGCCCCTGTGGGTGGTGGGCGATGCGCTGGGCGCGGGCGCTGGCGTTTTCACCGGCCACGCCCGCAGCGGCAATGCGTTCGCCATAGGGCGGGTTGAGCAGCATCAGGCCGGGTCGGTCGCCAGGGGGGGTGCGTTGCAGGGCATCGCCACCGCGCAGGTCGATGACGTGGGCCACGCCCGCACGTTCGGCATTGCGCCGAGCGAAGTCCACCATGCGAAAGGACACGTCGCTGCCAAACACCAGCGGAGCCTGTCCAGCCGGCCAGGGGCGCTGGGCTTGACGGGCTTCTTGCTGAATGGCGGCCCACACATGGGGCTGAAAGGGCAGCAGTTTCTCGAACGCAAAGTGGCGCAGGCTGCCCGGTGCGATGTTGAGTGCGATTTGCGCGGCTTCAATCAACACGGTGCCACTGCCGCAACAAGGGTCGTACAGCGGGGGGATGTCGGCCAGTTGACCTGCTGGCGGGGTGTTCCAGCCGGTGGCGGCAATCATGGCGGCGGCCAGGGTTTCTTTCAGGGGCGCGTCGCCCTTGTCTTCGCGCCAGCCGCGCTTGAACAGGGGTTCACCTGAGGTGTCGATGTAGAGGGTCAGCTCGTCGGTGCTCAGGTGGGCGTGAATACGCACATCGGGCCAATGGGTGTCCACGCTGGGGCGCTCACCACGCCGGGCGCGAAAGCGGTCGCAGATGGCATCTTTGATCTTGAGGGCGGCAAAGTTCAGGCTGGTGAGCGGGCTGTGCTGGGCCGTCACGTCCACCTTCAGGGTCTGGGCTGGGGTGAACCAAATTTCCCAGGCCAGTTCGCTGGCGGCGTGGTACAGGTCTTGTTCGTTGCGGTAGAAGCTGTGTCCCAGTTGCACCAACACACGCTGGCTGAGGCGGCTGTGCAGGTTGAGCCGCATGGCTTCGCGCCAAGAAGCCACCACACCCACGCCACCGCGTGCCTTGAAGGCCAGCGGCAGTCCGGTGATGCGCTGCACTTCATCGGCCAAAAAATCCTCCACGCCAGCGGCGCAGGGTAAAAAGAGTTTGAGCTGGTTCATGGCAATCGGGGCCACAGGCCCACGGGGTTACAGCGCCTTGCGCAGGTTGGCGGGGGCGATGCGCAGGGCCTCGCGGTACTTGGCCACGGTGCGGCGGGCGCATTCAATGCCCTGCTCTTTGAGCAGATCGGACAACTGGTTGTCCGACAGCGGTTTGGCGGGTTCTTCGGAGGCAATGAATTGCTTGAGCAGTGCGCGCACCGCCGTGCTGGACGCGTTGCCACCGGTTTCGGTGCCCAGCGATGAACCAAAGAAATACTTCAGCTCGTAGGTGCCAAACGGCGTGGCCATGTATTTGGCGGTGGTGACGCGGCTGATGGTGGACTCGTGCAGGCCCAGTTCATCGGCAATTTCGCGCAGCACCAGCGGGCGCATGGCCAGCTCGCCGTGCATGAAGAAGTTGCGCTGGCGTTCGACGATGGCGCTGGAGACGCGCAGGATGGTGTCAAAGCGCTGCTGAATGTTTTTGATGAACCAGCGGGCTTCTTGCAGGCGCTGCTGCATGGCCGCGTGTCCGCCAGCCTCACCGTCGCGCCCGCCCCGGCTGCCGCGCAGGGCGTTGGCATACACATCGTGCACGCGCAGGCGTGGCATGACATCGGTATTGAGCTGCACCTTGAAGCCCCGACCGGCGCGGCTGACGATGACATCGGGCACCACCACATTGCGCTCCACCTCGATGAAGCGACGACCAGGCCGGGGCTCTAGGCGGGCGATCAGGTTGAGTGCGGCGCGCACGGTTTC
The DNA here is from genome assembly GCA_041192045.1 of Pseudomonadota bacterium. Classification (GTDB taxonomy): domain Bacteria; phylum Pseudomonadota; class Gammaproteobacteria; order Burkholderiales; family Burkholderiaceae_C; genus Hydrogenophaga. The sequence goes on from JBEENR010000008.1 coordinate 58,878, forward strand.
ATCGTCCAGGTTGCACACTTGGCACAAGCGTTTCACATCGCGCCGGGCCAGCAACTCCAGGGGCTGCTGGCAAATGGCCCAGGCGGCACGGGTCTGCGGGCTGTTGCGCAGGTCTTCAATTTGCAGGCGCAGGCACTCACCCAAATCGCGTGCCCCCACACCGGGCGGGTCCATTTGCTGCAACTGCTCCAAGGCAGCGGACAGGCATTGCACCGCTTGGTCGAGTGCTTCTGGCTCGGGGGTGGCCTGTGCTTGTGGATGGAGTTGGTGCAGCCACGCAGCGGCCAGCTCGGCGAGAGGTTCTTCCAGGTAGCCGTCATCGTTGAGCGACTCAATCAGGAAGTACAACGCAGCACGGTCTGTATCGTTCAGGCGCAAGCAGCGCGCTTGTTCATGCAAATGGTCTTGCAAGCGAACGGGCACACTGGCAAGGTCAGCGGCACTGGCAGTCTGATCCTCGTCGCCACTACCGGATGAACGGGCAGGTGCATCGCCGCCCCACTCGCTGTCGTCTGGGGTCAGCTCGACCGTACCGTCCCCCTCCCAGCGCTCTTCCAGCGGACTGGCACCGTCTAAGCGGCTCTCCAACTCATCTGCGGTGCTGGATTCGTTGCGGTCAGCAGTTGGCGTGAGCACCGTAGGCTCATGAGCGACATCGTGGGCAACATCGTGAATTTGCTCACCTGCACTGACGGTGGCATTGGTGTGCTCTAGGCCAAACGCCTCGCGCTCGGCCAGCTCGTCGGAGCGGTCGAGAAACGGGTTTTCGTCCAGCATCTGCTCCACTTCCTGCGCCATTTCCAGGGTAGAGAGTTGCAGCAGCCGGATGGACTGCTGCAACTGCGGCGTGAGGGCCAGGTGCTGGGACACACGCAGCGACAGGCCTTGCTTCATGCGCCCCCCCCGTTTTGCGTGCCACAGGGCAGGCTCTGCATGAAAGGAAGACCACGGAAGACCACGGCTTCGCCGGGCTGTTGCACGCTGGTTGACATCATGGTTGAAACTGCCATCACATCTTGAAGTTTTCGCCCAGGTACACCCGGCGAACGTCGGCGTTTTCCACAATCTCAGCGGGTGTGCCGCTGGTCAGCACACGGCCTTCGTTGATGATGTAGGCGCGGTCGCAAATGCCCAGGGTCTCGCGCACGTTGTGGTCGGTGATGAGCACACCAATGCCGCGTGCCTTCAAAAAACCAATGATGCGCTGGATCTCAATCACGGCAATCGGGTCAATGCCGGCAAAGGGTTCATCCAGCAGGATAAAACGCGGGTTGGTGGCCAGGGCACGGGCAATCTCAACCCGCCGCCGCTCGCCCCCTGAGAGGGCTGGAGCGGGCGAGTGGCGCAGGTGGTTGACATGCAGGTCTTGCAGCAGCTCATCGAGCCGGGTCTGCAAAGCATCGGCTGACAGTGGACGACCGTCCGCATCGACTTGCAGCTCCAGCACAGCGCGCACGTTGTCTGCTACCGACAGCTTGCGAAAAATCGAGGCCTCTTGGGGCAGATAACCCAGACCCAGTTGGGCGCGGCGGTGAATGGGCTGGCGTTCAATGGACTGACCATCGAGCAAGATCTGGCCCGCGTCAGAGCGCAACAAGCCCACGATCATGTAGAAGGAAGTCGTCTTGCCCGCGCCGTTGGGGCCCAGCAAGCCCACCACTTCGCCCTTGTCAATGGTCAGGGACACATCTTTGACGACCAAGCGGCTGCCATAGGACTTTTTCAGACCACGCACTTCTAGGCGGCTGTGGTTGATGCTGGACACACTCATGGCCTGCCCTCGCCCATCTGAGCACTGGGGCGCAAAGGGGCCGGGGCGGCACTGGGTACAGGCGGACTGGCTGCGGGTGGGGTCGTTGGGGTCGTCTTAGGTGCGGGGGTGAGCATGGCACGCACACGGCCCGTCGGGTTGTCGGGCGTGCGGCTGGCGCTGCCCCCTTCGACCGAGAAGGTATCGTTGCTGTTGTTGTAGGTAATCACGCTGCCGGAGGTTTCGTCGTTGAGCTGGCTGCCCTTGTAGCGCCGCAAGACCGCGTTGCCCGTGAAGCGCACGGTATCGGCCTTGCTGTCGTACTCGATGCGCTGTGCCTGACCCTCCATGAACTCATCAACGGCGTTGCGCTTTTGACGAAAAAAGGCCGGGTTCCCGCTCATGCCGCCCCAGTGGTTGCCCTGCTGGTCTTGCCGCACCTCGATGCGGTCTGCACGCATCAGGATGCTGCCTTTGGTGATGACGACATTGCCGCTGAACACACTGGTCTGGCTGGCGGCCTCGTAGCGCAGGGCATCGGCCTCGGCGTTCAGGGGTTGCAGGCGGTCGGCGGTATCGGCCCAGACCAGGCTGACACTGCAGAGCAAACCTGCCAGCACAGAGAAGAACGGCAAAAGCCGACGAAGGAACACAGGGTGAGTGGGCATGGCATTGAAGGGCACGAAACTTGCATTTCATTGTACCGGTCAGCCGATGGCTGACCGACCGAAAGCCCCTGAGCGTCCTCGTCTGTTCAAGCGTAGCGCTTGCTGCGCAGATTGCTCTTCATTTCTTTCAACAGCGGTTGCAGCTTGGTGCCACCAATGCGCAGCGCCAGACAGGTAGCCAGCACGTCAATGATCATGAGGTGCAGCAGCCGGGAGGTCATGGGGCTGTAGCGGTCGTAACCTTCCGGATGGTCGGCGGCCAAGTGCACATGGCCTGCGGCGGCCAGGGGCGAGCCGCTGGCGGTGATGACGATCACCGTGGCCCCGTGCTGGCGGGCAATGTCGGCAGCGTCCATCAAATCACGGGTGCGCCCAGAATTGGAAATGATGACCACGCAGTCCCCCGGCCCCAACAGCGAAGCGCTCATCACCTGCATGTGGCCGTCGCTGTAGGCAATGGCGTTGATGCCCAGCCTGAAAAACTTGTGCTGCGCGTCCTGCGCCACGATGCCCGAATTGCCTGCCCCAAAAAATTCAATCCGGCCCCGGTTTTTGTACGTCATCAGCAGCGCATCGACCGCCTTTTCAATCGAGTGGGTGGAGGCATCGTTGCGGTACTTCAAGAAAGCGGCCACCGTGTTGTCAATCACCTTCACCAACACATCACCCACCTTGTCATCCACATCGACACTGCGGTGAATGAAAGGCACCCCTTCGCTGACCGTACCCACCAGCTTGAGCTTGAAATCCGACAGACCGTCGTAACCCATGCTGCGACAAAACCGCACCACTGTGGGTTTGCTCACATGTGCGCGGTCGGCCAGTTCGGAAACCGGCAGACTGGCAAAGCTGCGTGGATCCAGCAACACCAATTTGGCCACCCGCTGTTCGGCAGGGGCCAGCGAAGGCAGAGAGGCTTTGATGCGGTCAAGCATAAGATTGTCCCAAAGTTACCTGTTTTCAATGAAACCTTATTACACCCGATAATCACGCTATGAACCAGCTTGAAGCCCTCAAACAATTCACCACCGTCGTCGCTGACACGGGCGATTTCAACCAGATTGCCGCTTTTGCGCCACAGGATGCGACCACCAACCCGTCGCTGATCCTGAAAGCGGTGCAAAAACCCGAATACGCGCCACTGCTGCACAAAGCCCTGGCCGCACACGGCACCCAAGGGCGCGATGAAGTCATGAACCGGCTGCTGGTGGCGTTTGGCTGCGAAATCCTGCGCCACATTCCAGGGCGTGTCTCCACCGAAGTGGATGCCCGCCTGAGTTTTGACACGGCAGCCACCGTGGCCCGCGCACAACGCATCATGGCGCTCTACCGCAGCGAAGGCGTAGGCGCGGAACGTGTCCTGATCAAAATTGCCTCCACCTGGGAAGGCATTCAGGCCGCTGCACAACTGGAGCGCGAAGGCATTCACACCAACTTGACACTGCTGTTCTCGTTTGCGCAGGCGGTGGCTTGCGGACAAGCCCAGGTGCAGCTGATTTCGCCGTTCGTGGGCCGCATTTACGACTGGTTCAAGAAAAACGCTGGTGCCAGCTGGAACGAAGCAGCCATGGCCGGTGCCAACGACCCCGGCGTGCAGTCGGTGCGCAACATTTACAACTTCTACAAAAAACACGGCATCGCCACCGAGGTGATGGGAGCCAGCTTCCGCAATGTCGGTCAGATCACCGCCCTGACGGGTTGTGACTTGCTGACCATCAGCCCCGATCTGCTGGCCCAGCTGGCCGCCACGGAAGCCCCGCTGGCACAAGCCCTGAATGCCGAAGCCGCCCAGGCGCTGGACATCCCGCTGGTGCAGTACGACGAAGCGAGCTTCCGCTTTGCGCTGAACGAGGATGCCATGGCCACCGAGAAACTGGCCGAGGGCATTCGCGCTTTTGTGGCTGACACCCGCAAGCTGGAGAGCATGATGGTGCTTTGATGATGATGCGTTGAGGCTGCGCCAGCGCGGTAGCGCCAGACGGCGATTTCCTGGCGCGAAGCGGCAGATGAGCCGTCTGGCGCTACCGCGCTGGCGTGTGGCTGGTGCTCAAAGGCTCCATAAAAAAAACCCCGCGAATCGCTTCGCGGGGTTTTTTGTTTGGGGGGTTCCCCGGAAGGGCTTACATGCCCATACCGCCCATGTCGCCCATACCACCCATGCCGCCACCGGGCATGGCCGGTGCGTCATCCTTGGGGGACTCGGCCACCATGCACTCGGTCGTCAGCATCAGCGAAGCGACAGACGCGGCGTTTTGCAGGGCGGTGCGGGTCACTTTCGTGGGATCCAGAATACCCATTTCGATCATGTCGCCGTAGGTGTCGTTGGCAGCGTTGAAGCCAAAGTTGCCCGAACCATTGAGCACGGCGTTCACGACCACGCTGGGTTCGCCACCGGCGTTGGCCACGATTTCGCGCAGGGGCGCTTCAATGGCTTTCAGCACCAGCTTGATACCGGCATCTTGATCGGCGTTGTCACCGTGGATGGCACCAGCCGTTTGACGGGCGCGCAGCAGGGCCACGCCACCGCCAGCCACAATGCCTTCTTCCACCGCAGCGCGGGTAGCGTGCAGGGCATCTTCCACACGGGCTTTCTTTTCCTTCATCTCGACTTCGGTGGCAGCACCGACCTTGATGACGGCCACACCACCAGCCAGCTTGGCCACGCGCTCTTGCAGCTTCTCGCGGTCGTAGTCGCTGGTGGCTTCTTCGATCTGGATGCGGATCTGCTTGACGCGGGCTTCGATGTCAGCAGCAGCGCCAGCACCGTCGATGATGGTGGTATTTTCTTTGCCCACTTCGATGCGCTTGGCTTGGCCCAGGTCGGCCAGCGTCACTTTTTCCAGGGTCAGGCCCACTTCTTCGGCAATCACCTTGCCACCGGTCAGGATGGCGATGTCTTCCAGCATGGCTTTGCGGCGGTCGCCGAAGCCAGGCGCCTTGACAGCCACCACTTTCAGGATGCCGCGGATGGTGTTGACCACCAGGGTCGCCAGGGCTTCGCCTTCGACATCTTCGGCAATGATCAACAGCGGACGACCGGCCTTGGCCACTTGCTCCAGCGTGGGCAGCAGGTCACGGATGTTGCTGATCTTCTTGTCGAACAGCAGCACGAAGGGGTTGTCCAGCAGGGCAGCCTGCTTTTCAGGGTTGTTGATGAAGTAGGGCGACAGGTAACCACGGTCAAACTGCATGCCTTCCACGACATCCAGCTCGTTTTGCAGCGATTTGCCGTCTTCCACCGTGATCACGCCTTCTTTGCCGACTTTGTCCATGGCGTTGGCGATGATGTCGCCAATGCTGGAGTCAGAGTTGGCCGAGATGGAGCCGACTTGGGCAATTTCTTTGCTGGTGGTGGTGGCCTTGGAAGCGGCCTTGAGCTGGGCGATCAGGGCTTCAACCGCCTTGTCGATACCGCGCTTGAGATCCATGGGGTTCATGCCAGCGGCCACGTACTTCATGCCTTCGCGCACGATGGCCTGGGCCAGCACGGTGGCGGTGGTGGTGCCGTCGCCAGCGTTGTCAGAGGTTTTGGAAGCGACTTCCTTGACCATCTGCGCGCCCATGTTTTGCAGCTTGTCTTTCAGTTCGATCTCTTTAGCGACCGAAACACCGTCCTTGGTCACGGTGGGGGCACCGAACGAGCGCTCCAGCACCACGTTGCGGCCTTTGGGGCCCAGGGTCACTTTGACCGCGTTGGCCAGAATGTTCACGCCTTCAACCATGCGTGCGCGGGCTTCGCCGCCGAAAACTACATCTTTTGCTGCCATGTTGATGACTCCTGAATGGAAATGGGGTTAAACGGTTAGTTGGACTCGACGACAGCGAACAGGTCGTCTTCTTTCATGACCAACAACTCGTTGCCGTCGAGCTTGACGGTCTGGCCGCTGTATTTGCCAAACAGCACGCGGTCGCCCACCTTGACGGTCAGGGCCTTGGTTTCGCCTTTGTCGTTGGTACGACCGGGGCCAACAGCCAAAATTTCGCCTTGGTCGGGTTTTTCAGCGGCAGCATCGGGAATAAAGATGCCAGAAGCGGTACGGGTTTCGCTTTCAATGCGCTTAACGATCACGCGGTCGGCGAGAGGACGAAGTTTCATTGCATCTCCTGAATGGAAAAAAGTAGGTTTTGGATTCAAAACCAAGGCCGTGCACCGCTGGGGGCAGGGCCTTGATTCATCGTCTGGGCGGTGAATGTTAGCACTCACCGCCAGCGAGTGCTAATGATAAGGGTACCCTCAGTGCTTTTCAAGGGTTGACTGGCGGATTTTTAGTCGGCGGCCCGGTGCGCCTGCCGCAACCAAGCCACCACCAGTGTGACGATGGTGATGGGGATCACGAAGCTCATCATCACCCCCGAGAAGGCGGGCAAAGCATCGTGCTGCTGAGCCGCCAGCAAGAGGAAGACCACATAGGCGACGTAGTAAGCCAAGAACACCCCCCCTTCCCAGCGGGCAATTTCACGGCCTGTCATGAAGATGGGCAAACAAGCCAGCGCCACCGCCAACATCACCCAGATATCGAAGTTCATGACAGAGGCGGCAACGGCCAGACCATCGGTACCTGAAAACAAGCCTGTCAACCCAACACAGCCCAAGATGTTGAAGGTATTGCTACCCACCACGTTGCCCACGGCGATGTCACGCTCACCTTTGAGTGCAGCGGTGATGGAGGTAGCGACTTCGGGCATGGATGTGCCAGCGGCCACGATGGTCAGACCAATGACGAGATCACTGACACCAAAAGCCTTGGCAAACACAATGGCAGCCCCCACCAACCAGTCTGACCCCACGACCAACAGAGCCAGCCCGACCACAATCAAGCCCACTTGCGCCGCCCAGTGGGCATCCCAGGCACCAGCCTGAGCAGGTTGGATTTCTTCATCAAATTCTGTGGTCTGCTGGGCGGTTTGCTGGCGTGACTGGATCACCAGAAACGCGGTGTAGGCAACCAGCAGGGCCAACAGCAAGAAACCTTCCCAGAACTGAATGTTGCCATCCAGCACCATCACCAACAGCAGCAGGGAAGCCCCCAGCATGATGGGGATCTCTTGCCGGATCAACTGCACATGAACCACCAGAGGAACAATGAGTGCGCTGGCCCCCAGAATGAACAGCACATTGAAAATGTTGCTGCCCACCACGTTGCCAATGGCAATGTCGCCGTTGCCGTCCAGCACCGCACCGACAGAGACGGCGACTTCGGGTGCGCTGGTGCCAAAAGCCACGATGGTCAGCCCCACCACGAGCGGCGAGAGGCCGAACGACAGGGCCAGCTTGGAGGCCCCACGAACCAGCACGTCAGCCCCCACCACCAAAGCCGCCAAACCCGCCGCGAACCATAAAAACTGCATCCAGAGCATCAGATTCCTCTTAACTTTTCAAGTGTTGCATGTGCTCAACCGATGCGCACATCGGGCAACTATTTTCTATGTGTGTCGCCGCGTGGGTGTCGGCTTCCCGCGAAACCAACACTGAAAGAAATGCAGGATTTCATGGAGCACAGCCTGAACACCCGATTTGCTGTGGTGCAGGCCAGTGGGCACAGACCCGCTCAGGAGGCGGTTGACGGCGGTTTGACCAGCTCGGGCAGGTTGATTTCGACGGTGGTGGGGCCTTGCAGCGCAGGGCCTAAGCGGACACCACGGCGATCGACTTTCTGGAGCACCAAGCCACTTTCCAGAACGGCCCCTACCCGGTAAGGTCGAGGACGTTGCCCGTCATAAGCGATGAGGGCGACTCCTTGATCGCGTCCATGCGTGACCACACCCAGCAAGACGTAACGGCTGGACTCAGCCACCGCAGCGGGGGCCTGCTGGGCGGTTGTTGGCACAGGCTGCCAGCCCAGCGCACGGGCCACCACCGCAGACTCCGTCACCGGCAATGCCAGAGGCGCGGCACTCACCGGAACCAGCGGGGTGCGTCCCCAGACCAACAAGACCCAGTAAGTTGCACTCAGCCCGACCATCAGCCACAAGAGGCCAGCCACCAGCACCGGCCCCAAACGCTGCCACGCCGTTGCAGGCGCGATGCCGTCGCGGGTGTCGAGGGAGGGGCTGAGCAGGGCTTTGTTCATGGACAGACATTATGATGGAGCGTTACGGGCGGCTCGCGCCACGCACCGGCCTGAAACACAGAAGGCCTGAGACCTGCCGCCCGCCAGAGGACACTGACATGAATTTGCGCACCCCTTCCATCACCGGCATCCGCCATGCCTGCCACCGCCTGCCACACCGGGTGCAGCGGGGTTTTACCCTGATTGAGTTGATGGTGGTGCTGGTCATCATCGGCGTGCTGGCCGCCCTGATCGTGCCCAATGTGCTCGACCGTGCCGACGATGCGCGGGTGACTGCCGCCAAGACCGATGTCAACAACCTGATGCAAGCCCTCAAGCTGTACCGCTTGGACAACCAACGCTTCCCCACCAGCGAACAAGGCCTGAACGCGCTGGTGACCAAACCCAGTGCCGGCCCCACACCGCCCAACTGGCGGCCTTACCTCGAAAAACTGCCTGCCGACCCCTGGAGCCGCCCCTACCAGTACCTCAACCCTGGCCTGCATGGCGAGGTGGATGTGCTCTCGCTGGGCGCAGACGGTCAGCCCGGCGGCGAAGGCAAGAATGCCGACATTGGCAGCTGGCAGTAAGCCCCCGCCCCACGGCGGCTGATGGAACCCGACGGTTGCTGAGCCTGCTGCTTCAGTCATGCACACGCACGCACGCCGTCACGCACACGGCTTTACCCTGCTGGAATTGATGGTGGTGGTCACCATCGTGGCCTTGGCCACGGCAGGGGCGACGCTGGCCCTGCGCGATGGCAGCGCTACCCGGCTGGAGCGCGAAGCCCTGCGCCTAGCGGCCCTGCTGGAGTCGGCACGGGCGCAGTCGCGCACCAGCGGCATGCCGGTGCAATGGCGCACACGGCCCGGCGGGTTCGAGTTTGTGGGCGTGAAACCGCAACGCGATGCCAGCCGCTCGCTGGCCGAGCCACGCACATGGCTGGATGCCGACACCCACGCCAGCATCACCCTGCCCAGCGGGGCCAACAGCCTGATCTTGGGGCCAGAACCGCTGATTGCCGCCCAGCGTGTGGTGCTGCGCCAAGACGAGCGCCAGATCACGCTGGCCACTGATGGCTTATCGCCGTTTGCGGTGGTGAGCGAGCCATGAAACGCCCGATGCCGCGTCCGTCAAGACCCTGCGGCTTCACGCTGGTTGAGGTGCTGGTCGCCCTGGCGGTGGTCGCCATTACCCTGAGCGCCGGTTTGCAGGCCACGGGTGCCCTGAGCCGGGCCGCCAGCCGTCAGAGCCAGCAATGGCTGGCCCAGCTGTGCGCCGAAAACGAACTGACGCGGCTGCGCCTGTCACGCCAGTTGCCGGGCGTGGGCGAGAGCACGCTGGACTGCGAACAGGCCGGGCAGACGCTGCAAGTGCAGGTGGCGGTGCTACCCACACCCAACCCCAACTTCCGCCGCGTCGATGCCGTGGTGAGAGGGCCGGTCAACGGCAGCGTGGTGCGGCTCTTCACCCTGTCCACCGTGCTGGGGCGCTACTGATGGCCCGAATGGCTCACGCACGCCAGTCCTCGCGCGGCTTCACCTTGATTGAGCTGCTGGTGGGCATCAGCATCCTGTCCATGCTGGCCCTGCTGAGCTGGCGCGCGCTGGACGGTATGACGCGCACCCACACCCTGACGCAGCAGCGTGCCGACGGCCTGCTGCGCCTGCAAGCCGCCCTGGGCCAGTGGCAGGCGGATCTGGATGCGATCGTCGAAACGGGTGAAATCAGCGCGCTGGACTTCAACGGCCAAGTGCTGCGCATGACCCGCCGCGACAGCAGCGAAGTCGGCCTGGACAGCCCTGGCATCCGGGTGGTGGCGTGGGCGCAGCAGCGCGTGTCCACGCTGGACAACACCAACACAAATAACACCGCCAATCCCGCTGGGGCCAGTGGCAGCCAGTGGGTGCGCTGGCAGTCCCCGCCACTGCAACGGCGTGACGAACTGGCCCGTGCGTGGCAACGCGCCGCCGACTGGGGCAGCAACGCACGCCGCCCTGGCAGCGGGCAAGACGCTGACAGCCGCAACGACAGCGCACTGCCCGTGATCGGCATTGATCAGTGGCAAGTCTTTTACCACCGGGGCGAAACCTGGGCCAACCCGCAATCGTCCGTCGGTACCGAAAGCCCCGGCAGCAGCACCCCCGGCACCGACCTGCCCAACGGCGTGCGGCTGGTGCTCAAACTCAGCGATGGGCAAAGCCTCTCGGGCACGCTGGTGCGCGACTGGATACGGCCCAACCTGGACGCAGGACGCTCTTGATGGCGACACAGCAGTCCCCCCAGCGCCAACAAGGTGCCGCTTTGTTGCTGGCCATGCTGGTGGTCACGCTGGTGGCGACGCTGGCTTCGGCAGCCCTGTGGCAGCAGTGGCGTGCCGCCGAAGTCGAAACCGCTGAACGCCAACGCTTGCAGGCGGGTTGGATTTTGACGGGTGCGCTGGACTGGGCGCGGCTGATCCTGCGCGAAGACGCACGCGGCAACCTCAGCAACGGTCAGGCCGACCATCTGGGCGAACCGTGGGCCATGCCCCTGGAAGAAGCCCGGCTCTCCAGCTTTCTGGCCGCCGATCGGCAGAACAACGCCGACGAGGTTTTTGATGCCTTTTTGTCAGGCAGCGTCACCGACATGCAGTCGCGCCTGAACTTCATGAACCTGGTCAAGGTAACGGGCAGTGGGACCAACGCCAAAGTCGAGGTGTCCGAGCCTGACCTACAGGTCTTCACCCGGCTCTACAACCAGCTCAACCTGCCCGTGTCTGAACTGCGAGCGGCGGTGGACGAGCTGCGCAACACCACCGAACGCGGCAACAGCGACCCCATGCCATCGCGCACCGCCCTCAAGCCGCGCAAATTCGTGCACCTGGGCTGGCTGGGCCTGAGCCCCGGCAGTCTGCACGCGCTCGAACCCTACGTCACGGTGTTGCCTGAACGCACACCGCTGAACCTGAACACCGCCAGCGCCATCGCCATCATGGCCAGCTTGCCCCGCCTGAACACGGCACAGGCCCACAACTTGGTGACCGAGCGTGAGCGCAACCCCTTCAAAAACCTGAGTGATGTCAGCGCTTTCCAGTCCGGCCTCGGCGGTCAGCTCAGTGAAGACCTGCACAGCACCCGAACCCGCTTCTTCGAGGTGCGTGGCCGCCTGCGACTGGACGATGCCGTGGTCGAAGAACGCTCGCTGGTCGTGCGCGACGGTATGGAAGTGCGCGTGCTCTGGCGCGAACGCATCGCCGCTCGCTGATACTCAGTGATCCACCTAGCGACCCCGAGCACCCCAGCCCCCGAACCACGCCCCCGCCCGCCCACGACACCCCACGGTGTGCGCTGCCTAAAATGGCACCCGCCCGCTTGTCCTACCCCCAACCGCCTACGCCGTGCTGATCCTCACTCCCTCTGACTTTTCTGTTGCACCCGCCAGCGGGCCTGCGACTTTGGTGGACTGGGCCACCGCCAGCGACGGCCAGCAGGTGCAGGAGCATGGGCAGTGCGCCGCCTCGCTGCTGCCCCGCGATGACGATGTGCTGCTGGTCTTGCCGCCACGGGCCGTGTCGTGGCACAGCATCGCCCTGCCCAAGGTGGCGGCGGCCAAACTGCGGGCGGTGCTCGACGGCATGCTGGAAGACCGCGTGCTGAGCGACACGGCAGAGTTGCACTTCGCGCTGCAACCCAGTGTCCGCAGTGGTCAAACCATTTGGGTGGCCGCTTGCCACAAAGCTTGGCTTCAAAGCTGGCTGCAAGCGCTGGAGGCTGCGGGCCGCCCCGTCACGCGCATCGTGCCTGCACTGTGGCCCCTGAGTGGTCAAGCCCCGCCCGCGTCCGACGCGGCAGACAACGCACCCCAGAGCCTGCATTGGGCGCATGACGAAGGGGGGCTGACTTGGCTGAGCAGCGCCAGCGTGCGGGGCGTGAGCCACCTGCCCCTGCATGAACACAGCGCAGGCCTGGGGCTGGAATCGGCCTTAGCGGCCACGCTGGGCCATGCACCCAGCGCATCAGACAGCCGCTGGCTGGCCGACCCCAGCGTGGCCGCACGGGCCGAGCAGAGTCTGAACCAGCGTTTTGAGCTGATGGCACGTCCACAGTGGCTGCTGCGCTGCGCGGCGACGGACTGGAACTTGGCGCAATTCGACCTCAGCCTGTCAGCCAGCGCACGGCGCGGGCAACGCTGGCGGCAACAATGGCGCCGTTTGCGCAGCGCACCGGCTTGGCGCAGCGCCCGCTGGGGCTTCGCTGCTGTGCTGGTGGTGCAGGTGCTGGGCCTGAATGCAGCGGCTTGGCTGGAGCGCGACAGCCTGAATGCGAAACAACAGGCCCTGCGCCAAACGCTGCAACAGGGCTTCCCCGACGTGGGGCTGGTGCTGGATGCACCCTTGCAAATGCGGCGCGAGCTGATCCGCTTGCAGCAAGCCAGCGGCAGCCTGTCGCAGCGCGACCTGGAGGCCATGCTCAACGCCTTGTCGCAAGCCGCGCCAGGCGATCTGCCGCAACCCACCACAATCGACTTTCATACGGGCGAAGGCCGCTTCGGCGGCTGGCGTGCTGCCGAAGATCAGGTGCGCACACTGGAGAGCAGCTTGGCACAAAGCGGCTGGCGCACCCGCTACGACGGCAACGAGCTGACCCTGCAACCCCCGGAACCCTGACCATGGCCCCAGCTGCAAAGAACGCCTTGCCCGACTGGCTGAACCGGTTGCCCTTGAACCGCTGGCATGCGGCGGTACAGGCCACGCTGGCACGGCTCAGTGCCCGCGAACGCCAAGCGCTGACGCTAGCGGCCTGGGTCGTGGGCCTGGGCTTGCTGTGGTGGCTGGCACTGGCCCCGGCGCTGCAAACCCTGCGCCAAGCCCCCGAACGCCACGCCCGGCTTGATGCCCAACTGAGCCAGATGCGCAGCATGGCCGCCACCGCCGAGCTGTTGCGGGCACAAAACCCGCAGCCCCTGCGCCGCGATGCCGCCCTGCGTGCCCTGGAACAAGCCACCGCCGAGCTGAAAAACACCGCCCAGCTCAGCGTGCTGGGCGACCGCGCCACCTTGACCTTGCGCAACACCGAGGCGCAAGCCCTGGCGCAGTGGCTGGCACAGGTACGGCTCAATGCGCGCTTGGTGCCGCTAGAAGCACAGCTCAGCCGCACCAGCGACGCTGCCACCTGGAGCGGCAGCCTGGTGCTGGCAGGCCCTGGCCTGAGCGGGAATTGAAGGCATGAAACGCTTGAACACCCCAACGGCCAGCTGGATGGGCGCGCTGACAGGGCTGCTGCTGGCCCTGCTGCTGTTTGCCCCCGCCCGCTGGCTGGCCCACGGCGTGCACAGCGCCAGCGCGGGTCAGGTGCAGCTGGTCAACGCACGCGGCAGCGTGTGGCAAGGCCAAGCCGACTTGCTGCTCACCGGCGGCGAGGGCAGCCGCACCGCAGCCGCCCTGCCGCAGGGCATTCGCTGGCAGCTGCGCCCGGTCTGGACAGCGGGTAGCCCTGCGCTGTCGCTGCAACTGCAAGCCCCTTGCTGCACCCCGCAAGGCTTGGGACTGTTGCTGCGCCCGCTGTGGGGCGGTGCCGAACTGCAAGTGCTGGCCTCGCGCAGCCAGTGGCCTGCCGATGTGCTGGTCGGTCTGGGCACGCCTTGGAACACCTTGCAACTGGAAAGCCAGCTCGCCTTGCAAACCGACGGCCTGCAACTGCGCTGGCTCCAAGGCCGCCCCAACATCCAAGGTCGTTTGACGCTGGACGCACAAGACTTGGCCTCGCGCTTGTCGCGACTGCGCCCCCTGGGCAGCTACCGCTTGGAACTGCAAGCCGCCCCCGATGGTCACACCGCTACCCTCAACCTGAGTACCCAGCGCGGCGAATTGCTGCTGCAAGGCCAAGGTCAGTGGGTGGGAGGGCGGTTGCGTTTTCAGGGTCAGGCCGAAGCCACGCCCGAGCGTGAAGAAGCCCTGAACAACCTGCTCAACATCATGGGTCGCCGCCAGGGCACGCGCAGCGTGTTCAGCATGGGCTAACAAGCCCCCAACAACCTCGCCCGCCCACCGCCCCAACACCCACAGCCCCGACAGCCCCTACGCCGCGCCCGAGGACACCGCCATGAACCCGAACAACCCAGGTGGCCCAACCACCACCTTGCCCACCCTACCGAACCGCCACCGCTGGGCCGTCTTCAGCCTGTGCTTGGCCTGCTGCCTGAGCTGGGCCAGCCCGCTGCATGCCCAAACCACCCGTCGTGCCAGCGAACCGGTCACGCTGAATTTTGTGGGAGCCGAGATCGAAGCCGTGGCCCGCACCATGGCCACCATCAGCGGGCGCAATGTGGTGGTGGACCCGCGTGTCAAAGGCACCATCACCCTGGCCACCGAACGCCCGGTGTCGCCCGCCGCCGCCCTGAACCAGTTTGCCGCCGTGTTGCGGCTGCAAGGCTTTTCCTTGGTGGAAACGGGCGGGCTGTACAAAATCGTGCCCGAGTCCGATGCCAAACTGCAAGGCGCGGTGGTCAATGCCGGGGCGGTGAGTGCGCTCACCACCTCCAACCAGATCGTCACCCAGATCTTCCGGCTCAACCACGAGTCGGCCAACAACCTGGTGCCCGTGTTGCGCCCGCTGATCGGGCCGAACAACACCATCAACGTCAACCCTGGCAACAACTCGCTGGTCATCACCGACTACGCCGACAACCTGCAACGCTTGGCCCGCATCATCTCGGCGCTGGACATTGCTGGGGCTACGGATGTGGAGGTGATTCCGCTGCAACACGCCATGGCCTCGGACATGGTGACGCTGGTCAACCGCCTGATCGAGTCGGGCGCGGGCGGTGGCACGCCTGGACAGGGCGATGCCGCTTACAAAACCACGCTGCTGGCCGAACCGCGCAGCAACAGCCTGGTGTTGCGCGCTGCCAACCCGGCACGGCTGGCGCTGGTGCGCTCGCTGGTGGCCCGGCTGGACCAGCCCAGCTCCGACAGAGCCAGTGGCAACATCCATGTGGTGTACCTGAAGAACGCCGATGCCGTGTCGCTGGCCACCACACTGCGCGCCGCCATGGCCAGCGAAGGCGGCGCAGCTGGCGGGGGCAACGCGGGCACGGTCAGCAGCAGCAGCCGCCCGGCCAGCAACAACGCCACAGCGGGCGGCAACGCGGCCACCAGCTCGGTAGCCGCCAGCGCCGCGCCCTCGACCGGCGGCCAGATTCAGGCCGACCCCGCGACCAACGCCCTCATCATCACCGCGCCCGAGCCGCAATACCGGCAGCTGCGCGCCGTCATTGACCTGCTCGATACCCGCCGCGCACAGGTGTATGTGGAGAGCCTGATTGCCGAGGTCAATGCCGACAAGGCCGCCGAATTCGGCATTCAATGGCAAGGCCCGGTCGGTCAGGCGGGCGACGGCCTCATTGGTCTGCTGGGCACCAACTTTGGCACCGGCGGCAACAACATCTTCAGTTTGGCCGCTGGCAAAGGCACGGTGGCACCGGGCACCGGCCTGAATGTGGGCGCGGTCAGCCGCAACAACGGGGTGTATGTGCTGGGCTTTCTGGCGCGATTCCTGCAACAGAACGGCGAGGGCAACATCCTCTCCACCCCCAACCTGCTGACGCTGGACAACGAAGAAGCCAAGATCGTGATCGGCCAAAACGTGCCCTTTGTGACCGGTCAATACACCAACAACAACTCGGGCAGTGGCTCGGTCAACCCATTCCAGACGATTGAGCGCAAAGACGTGGGCCTGACCTTGCGTGTCAAGCCGCAAATCAGTGAAAACGGCACCATCAAAATGACCCTGTTCCAAGAGGTCAGCAGCGTGCAGGCCTCGTCGGTCAATTCCAGCACGGGGCTCATTACCAACAAACGCACCATCGAATCGACCGTGCTGGTGGAAGATGGTGCCATTGTGGTGCTCGGCGGCCTGCTGCAAGACGAGTTTTCGGGCAACGAAGACCGTGTCCCCGGCTTGGCCGACCTGCCGTTTCTGGGCAACCTGTTCAAAAACGAAAAGCGGGGCCGCAAGAAAACCAACCTGATGGTGTTCCTGCGCCCGGTGGTGCTGCGCGACGGCCAAGCCACCAGCAACTTTGCCATTGACCGCTACGACCAGATGCGCAAACTGCAACAGGACAGCCAGCCGAAAAACAGCGATGTACTGGGCATCAACGAAGCGCCGGTGCTGCCGGAGTCGGCCACCCTGCCCACGCCAGCCTCTGCCGCCAAGCCGGCTGTTCAAGCCGCCCCCGCTGCGCCACGCTGAGGCCTTGCCGTGAAATACCCCCTGCCCTACGCCTACGCCCGCGAACACCTCTGGCTGCTGGAGGACGACGGCCAAGCCCTGACCCTGCTGGGCAGCGACACGCCCGCAACAGATGCCGAGGCGCAAACCCGCCGCCTGTCTGCCCTGAGCGAAATTTTGCGCCGCCACGAGGTGCGCGACATGCAGTGGGCCAGCAGCGACAGCCTGACGCAACGCATCAGCGCCGCCTATGCCCAGGGCGAATCCAGCGCGGCAGCCGTGGTCAGCGAGGTGCAGAGCGATGTGGACTTGAGCCGCATGATGCAGGAACTGCCCGCCATTGAAGACCTGCTGGAAGCGGCTGACGACGCGCCCATCATCCGCATGCTCAACGCCTTGCTGACACAGGCCGCGCGCGACGGGGCCAGCGACATCCACATCGAACCCTACGAGCGCCATTCCAGCGTGCGTTTCCGGGTCGATGGCACGCTGCGCGAGGTGGTGCAACCCAACCGCGCCCTGCACGCCGCACTCATCAGCCGCTTGAAGATCATGGCCGAGCTGGACATTTCAGAAAAACGCTTGCCGCAAGATGGCCGCATCAGCCTGCGCATTGGCACCCGTGCGGTGGATGTGCGCGTCTCTACCCTGCCCAGCGCCCATGGCGAACGCGCCGTGCTGCGCCTGCTGGACAAGAGTGAGAGCCGCCTGAACCTGGAGGCGGTGGGCATGCAGGGCGATGTGCTGAGCCGCTTTGCCCAGCTGATTGGCCAGCCACACGGCATCATTTTGGTGACAGGCCCCACCGGCTCGGGCAAGACCACCACGCTCTATGCCGCCTTGCAGCGCCTAGATGCCAGCGCGCAAAACATCATGACGGTGGAAGACCCCATCGAATACGAGCTGGCGGGCGTGGGCCAGACGCAGGTGAATGCCAAGATCGACCTGAGCTTTGCCAAGGCGCTGCGCGCCATCCTGCGGCAAGACCCGGATGTCATCATGATCGGCGAGATCCGCGATTTTGAAACCGCGCAAATCGCCATCCAGGCCTCGCTCACCGGCCACTTGGTGCTGGCCACCCTGCACACCAACGACGCAGCCAGTGCCGTCACGCGGCTGGCCGACATGGGGATTGAGCCGTTTTTGCTCTCCAGTTCGCTGCTGGGTGTGCTGGCACAGCGCTTGGTGCGCAAGCTGTGTACCGAATGCCGCCGCCAAGATGCCCACGGCCACTGGCACCCGGTGGGCTGCGCCCACTGCGGCCACACCGGCTACAGAGGGCGCACCGGCATTTACGAGCTGCTGGTGGTGAACGATGCCATCCGCCCACTCATCCACAACCGGGCTGCCGAGGACCAGATCGTCAGTGCCGCGCAGGCCACGGGTCTGCGCTCCATGCGCGAAGACGGCCAACGTCTGGTGCAAGCGGGCATCACCTCGCCCGAAGAGGTGTTGAGCGTCACCCGCGACTGAGACCCGCCCCCACGCCATGCCCGCTTACACCTTTGAAGCCCTGGATGCCCAGGGTGTCACCCAAAAAGGCCTGATCGAGGCCGACACCACCCGCGCAGCGCGCAGCTTGTTGCGCGCCCGTGCGCTGGTGCCCTTGCTGGTTGAACCCGCCACCGCGGCCGGGGGGGGCGAGGTGGCCGCTTCGGGGCTCAACATCACCCTCTGGGGAGGGGCCGTGTTCAGCGCCACCACGCTGGCCGTGTGGACGCGCCAGCTCGCCGGGCTGGTGACCGCCGGTCTGCCCCTGGAGCGGGCTCTGGCCGCGCTGACCGAAGAGTCGGAAGACGAGCGCCAACGCAAGCTCATGGCCGACCTGCGGGCCGAAGTCAACGGGGGCTCGGCCTTTGCGCGGGCGCTGGGGCGGCACCCCAAAGCATTTGACGAGATGTACACCGCCGTCATTGCCGCCGGTGAGCAAAGTGGCCAACTTGGCACGGTGCTGGAGCGTCTGGCCAGCGATCTGGAAACCCGCGAAGCCCTGAAAAACAAGCTGGTGGCCGCGTCGCTGTACCCGGCCATCGTCACCGTGATTGCCATCGCCATCGTGGTGTTTCTGGTGTCTTACGTGGTGCCGCAGGTGGCCGGGGTGTTTGCGGGCAGCAAGCGCGCCCTGCCGCTGCTGACGGTCGTCATGCTCAGCCTGAGCGCAGCCGTGCGCAGCTACGGCTGGCTGGCGCTGGTTCTGCTGGTGCTCAGCGCGGTGGGCTTGCGTCTGGCACGGCGACAGCCCGCCCTGCGCGAACGCATGGATGCCGCCTGGCTGCGCCTGCCGCTGGTGGGCAAGCTGGCGCGGGGCTACAACGCAGCCCGTTTTGCCGGCACGCTGGCCATGCTGGCCGCCGCAGGTGTGCCCATTTTGCGGGCCTTGCAAACCGCTGCCGACACCCTGAGCAACCAAGCCATGCGCGCCGATGCCCTGGACGCGCTGGTGCTGGTGCGCGAGGGTGCTCCGTTGGCCTCGGCCCTGGCCAGCAAAAAACGCTTTCCGCCCCTGGTGGCCATGTTTGCCCGCCTGGGTGAACAAACCGGCCAGCTCCCGGCCATGCTCGGGCGTGCCGCTGAACAGCTCAGCGCCGAAGTGCAGCGCCGCGCCCTGCACATGGCCACCCTGCTGGAGCCGCTGCTCATCGTCGGCATGGGGCTGGTGGTGATGCTGATCGTGCTGGCCGTGCTCATGCCCATCATCCAGCTCAACCAGTTGGTGGGCTGACGTGCCAGGGATGGCGATCGTGACACCAGGGCTCATCAGCACCAGACTCGGCCAGCTGCGCCGTCCTGTCTGGTTCGGCGTCGGACACCTGGCTCGCCTGCTGCTGGTGGTGGTGCTCACGCTGCTGCTCACCCAGCATGACGTGCGCTTTGAAACCCTCAGCCACTTCAAACCGGCCACCACCGATGCCCACATGCGGTTGCAGAGCAAGCCCCAGTACACGGTGCAGCTCTCGGGGGCTTTGTTGCTGGAATCTGCCGATCAAAAAGCACACCGGGGGCTGATTTGGACGTACCCCGTGCCCCCAGAGGCACAAGCCGTGCGGGTGCAGGGGCGGGTAGAAATCCGGCATGTGACACAAGGTGAAAAACACTGGGAACGCGCCAGCGTGGCGCTGCGACAGATAGACGCTCAAAAGAAACCCCGTGAGCGTTCGGTATTCGGCGAGACCGGCACGCGGTCTGAAACGCTGGACGAGGTGCAGCAACTGAACCCAGACACGACCTCGGTGCAGTTGCTGGTGCGTTTGCTGCGCGCTTCGGGCAGCATGCGGGTCCAAGACCTGTCCCTGAGCTTCGTGGCCGAGCGCCCCAGCGTGCAATGGGCCATCAAAGGGCTGTGGCTGGTTTGGACTTGGGCGCTGGCGAGTCTGGTATGGGCATGGCTGCGCGGCGCACGGCAACCCTGGTCACTGGTGACGGGGGCGGTGCTGGTACTCAGTGCCGTGACGCTGCCGGGTGCGTGGCGCGATGCACTGGCGCAGTGGCTCATCACCGGCTTGGGGCTGCCCGCCAGTCAGGTGCTGTCACCGCAAGTTGATGTGTATGTGCACAGCCTGATGTTCTGGCTGCTCGCCGTCTTGCTGGGGCTGAACCGCCCGGACTGGCCACTGTGGCGCTGTGCGGGTGAACTGGTGGCGTTGGCCGCCTGTACGGAGGTGGTGCAGCTGCTGGTGCCGGGCCGCAGCGCCGAGTGGTTCGACTGGGGGGTGGACACAGCCTGCCTGACGCTGGGCTTGCTGATGGTGGCCGTCTGGCGCTACAGGGCTGGGCGGTCAGGGGCAGCACGGTCACCCCATTGACGTGCCCCTTGACGTGACAACGGGCCTGCGTGAGGCCCGTGTGGCGTGGCGGCTAGGCGCTAGGCGCGGTCAGGTCTTGCGCAGCTCAGCAATCAGCGCATTGGCCACGGCCAGGGTGCGCGGCCCCTGCCCCGCAATGTAGAAGCGGCCCGCTACCCCAAGGGCGGGCGTGCCTTCGACTTGGTAAGCGTCTTGCAATTGAACGGCCCGCTTGGCCTTGCCCACGACCGCAAAGGAGCCAAACAAGGCGTTGAATTTGGCGTGGTCAATGTCCTGCTTGGCCATCCAGGCGTTGATGGCATCGGCAGTGGTCAGGCGCTGTTTGTCCACATGCACGGCACGGAATACTTTTTCGTGCAGGGTGTCCACCAAGCCCATGGCCTCTAAGGTGTAGTAGAGACGCTGCATGGGCACAAAGCCCTCGTTAAAAGCGACGGGCGTGCGGCGTACCACCACATGCGCCGGGACTTTTTTCATCCAGTCGCTCAACAGGGGTTCAAAGTTGTAGCAATGGATACAGCTGTAGGCAAAAAACTCGACCACCTCGATCTTGTCCGCCGCACTGTCCACCGGAGCCGGGCGACCCAGCCGCACATAGTCAGTCCCTTCTTTGAACCCGGCCATCTGGGCCTGTGCCAAGCTGGGAGCGAGAGCGGCTAGGCCCCAAGTGGTGGCCCCGGCGGCCAAGAGTGAGCGGGAAAATTCGCGACGTTGCATGGATGTTTTCTCCAGAAAAGACTGATGCTGAGGGCAGACCGCCCCGGAAAAGTTCCCACGAACCTCCAGAGGGGTCAGACGATGAGAGACGGTTGAGACGAAACGCAAGAACCCGCTGCGGTCAGGGCTGCACGCGCACCAAGGCCGCGTCCATTTGCTGGGCCTGCAACTGGGCCTGCAACGCTTCGGCCTGCGCCTTTTGCTTGAACGGCCCCACACGAACCCGAAAGACGGTCCGCCCCGACTGTTCGCGTTCGGACACCTGGGCCTCAATGCCCAGCATGGCCAGCTTGGCCCGTTGGGCCTGGGCATCTTCGTCGGTGCGGAAAGCACCCGCCTGTACGAAATAGGTGAAAGGGTCGTCTGTGCTGTTGGCAGCGACTGCGCTGACCGGTTTGGTACTGGCTTGGCTGCGTGCCTGCGCCAGATCACCCAGGGGATCGGTACTCGGTGTCGCTGCCGCTGGTTTGCTAGACGTGGCTGGCGCAGCTGGTGCTGCTGCTGCCGGGGTGGCGGGGCTGGCCCCTGGCGCACTGGGGGTTGGCGCACTGGGGGCTGCACTGGGTTCGGCGGGCGGCGGCGGCGTGTTGCCCAGCACAGCGTTGGGGTTCCAGCCTTGGTTGCGCTGGGCCTCTTGGCTGTCTTGCGCCGGGTCGCGGGCCAGCCCGCGATCGACGAACGGCACGGGCACGTGGGTGACGTACATCGCCACCACCAGAGCCACCGCCAGCCCGACGACCAGCCCCACCACAAAACCGACCAAGGTGCCCCCGCGCTGGATGCAGCCGGTGACGGGAGACGCAAGCAGTGTTTTCATAGACAAAACCCGTTCACATTTTCTGCGGGGCACTCACACCCAGCACGGCCAAACCGTTGCGCAGCACCTGCGCGGTGGCCTGGATCAGGGCCAGCCGAGCCAGCTTGACCGCCTCGTCGTCCACCAAAATGCGCTCAGCATCGTAGTAGCTGTGGTAGCTGGCAGCCAGTTCGCGCAGGTAGAAGGTGACATCGTGCGGGGCAAAGTCTGCCGCCGCGCTGCTGAGCATGGCCGGGTATTTGGCCAGCATCATCATCAGGCTCTGGGCCGCCGCGCTGTTCAGGGGCGACAGGTCCACCGCCTGCAAGCGGGCTGGGTCGCCACCCGCTTTGTCCTGCCAGGCCGACAGCACCGAGCAAATGCGGGCATGCGCGTACTGCACGTAATAGACCGGGTTGTCGTTGTTTTGCTGCACCGCCAAGTCCACATCAAAGGTGTACTCGGTGTCGGGCTTGCGGCTGAGCAGGAAGAAGCGCACCGCGTCTTTGCTGGTCCATTCGATCAGGTCGCGCAGCGTCACATAGCTGCCGGCACGCTTGCTGATTTTGACCTCTTGCCCACCGCGCACCACGCGCACCATGGTGTGCAACACGTAGTCGGGGTAACCGGCAGGAATGCCCACGCCTGCGGCCTGCAAGCCTGCGCGCACGCGGGCGATGGTGCCGTGGTGGTCGGTGCCCTGGATGTTGACCACCTTGGTGAAGCCGCGCTCCCATTTGCTGATGTGGTAAGCCACATCGGGCACAAAGTAGGTGTAGCTGCCGTCACCCTTGCGCATGACGCGGTCTTTGTCGTCGCCGTAGTCGGTGGACTTGAGCCACAGCGCGCCGTCTTGCTCGTAGGTTTTGCCCGCATCCACCAGCTTCTGCACCGCAGCCTCTACCCGGCCACTGGTGTAGAGGCTGGATTCGAGGTAGTAGTGGTCAAACCTGACCGCAAAGGCTTGCAAGTCCAGGTCTTGCTCGCGGCGCAAATAGGCCACGGCAAACTGCCGAATGCCGTCGAGGTCGTTCACATCGCCACTGGCGGTGAAGGCGCGGTCATCGGCCTGCACGGTTTTGCCCGCCAGAAAATCGTTGGCAATGTCTTGGATGTAGTCGCCGTTGTAAGCGGCTTCGGGCCAGCCGGGGTCGCCCGGCTTCACGCCTTGGGCGCGCAACTGGGTGCTGGTGGCCAAGGTGCCAATTTGCACGCCCGCGTCGTTGTAATAAAACTCGCGGTGGACTGCCCAGCCCTGGGTCTCCAGCAGGTTGCAAATGGCATCGCCCAAGGCCGCTTGGCGACCATGGCCCACATGCAGTGGGCCAGTGGGGTTGGCCGACACGAACTCCACCAACACCCGCTGGCCATTGGTGGGCTGCTGACCAAAGTGCTCGGCGGCTTGTAACACCTCGCGCACGGTTTGTTGCTTGGCCTCGGGCTTGAGGCGAATGTTCAAAAAGCCCGGCCCGGCAATGTCAATCTCGGCCACCCATTGCTGGTACACCGGCTGGGCCAGCAAGGCGGTACGCAGGTCTTCGCCAAGCTGGCGCGGGTTGCGCTTGAGCGGCTTGGCCAGTTGCATGGCAGCGGTGCAGGCCAAGTCACCATGCGCCGCCACCTTGGGTGATTCAAAAGCCGCGCGGGCACCCGCACCGGGCGAGAGACGTTCTAGCTCGGCAGCCAGGGCCGTGAGCAGTTCTTGTTTGATCTTGAGCATGGGCCGGATTTTAGGGCGCGGGCCGCAGGTGTTGAGCCGCTGCCGCTTTCACCGCCTGGGTCAGGCGCTGGGCCGATGCCGCTTCACGCGCCCAGTGCTGCCAGTACAGCGCCACATCCACCGTCGCCCCTGGCACCAACTCTTGCAGGCTGGGGCGGCTGGGTAGATGCTGCTCGGGCACCATGCCCCAGCCCAGGCCCAGCTCAATGGCCCGCTCAAAAGCCTCCACCGCTGGGGCAAAGTGGCGCGGGTAGTGAGGCTGGCGCAAACCAAAGTGCTGCGCCAAAAAAGCGTCTTGCAGCGCATCTTTGCGGTTGAAGATGATGGCTGGCTGGGCCAGCAACTGATGCACCGACAGCGTGCCCGCCGGGGTCTGGCAGCGCTGCACCACGCTGGGGGCCGCCACACAGCGGTAACGCATGATGCCCAGCGGCTCAGCCACACAGCCGCGCATGGGCTGGGCCAGGGTGGTCACACAGCCGATCACATCGCCACGCTTGAGCGCGTCGTGGGTGTGATCTTGGTCATCAATCAAGATTTCAAGGAGCAGCCGCTGGTGTTGCAACAGCGCGGCCACACCGGGCAAAAACCAGCTCGCCACCGAGT
Source organism: Pseudomonadota bacterium (assembly GCA_041192045.1). GTDB lineage: Bacteria > Pseudomonadota > Gammaproteobacteria > Burkholderiales > Burkholderiaceae_C > Hydrogenophaga. The sequence continues at coordinate 83,201 of JBEENR010000008.1, forward strand.
CGGCATTGATCGCCACACTCAGGCTCTGCCAGCGCCCCGCCCGCCCGCCACTGCCTGCCCCTTGCAAGCCAGCCAGCACATCGGCCTCCATCAGCCGCACCTGCTTGACATGGGCCAGCAGGGCCTGCCCCGCTGGCGTGGCCCGCACCTGTTTGCCGCGCACCAGCAGGCGCTGCCCCAGGCTGTCCTCCAGCGCCTTGATGCGCAGCGACACCGCCGCCAGCGTGAGCGACAGGGCCTGCGCGGCAGGGCCAAACCCCCCGTGCTCAATGACGGCGGACAAGGCTTCAAGCTGACGGGCATCTAGCATGGTCAAAACACTTCAAATGAATTTAATCAAGTGCATTTTTACTTACTTCTGTTTAATTTAAAACCACCTCGCGGCACACTGCGCGCCAACTGTTTGAAACCCACAACCGACCGGGAGTCCCTCATGGTTCTGACTTTGCCTACTTTCACCGCGGGGCTGGTGCTCAGTGTCTCGCTCATCATGGCCATTGGCCCACAAAACGCCCATGTGCTGCGCATGGGGCTGCAACGCCAACACCTTTGGCTGACCGTGGCGGTGTGCGCGGTGGCAGACATGGCGCTCATTGCGCTGGGGGTGTTCGGGCTGGCCCAGCTCGGGGGGCTGTCTGACAAGCTGCTGGGCGCACTGGTAGGGGCTGGGGTGCTGTTTTTGGCGGTGTACGGCTGGCAGGCGTTTCAGCGTTTTCTGCACCCCCCGGTGTCGTCCTTGCCGGGTGGTCAGCCCGCTGTCGGCCAGCCCATTGGCCCATCGGTCAGCCGCATGACCCGCCGTCAAGCCGTGCTGTCCACGCTGGCTTTTTCATGGCTGAACCCGCATGCTTGGCTGGACACGGCCGTGCTGATTGGCACCGCCTCGCTGGCCTACGGCCAAGGCAGCGCCGCCTTTGGGCTGGGTGCGGCCACGGGCTCGCTGCTGTGGTTTGTGGTGTTGGGCAGTGCCGCCTTTTGGCTGGGCCGCCGCCTGAATTCGCTGCGCCTGTGGCGGGCGCTGGATGGTGCGGTGGCCCTGATGATGTGGGGCACTGCGCTCTGGCTGCTGGGCAGTTTGTTTTGAGGCGGGCCGCGACCAGCAGGGTCAGGCATGCCGTCTCAGGCTCAGGGCCTGTCGCCCGCAGGCGGGGGGGTTGGCTGGCCGTTGGCTTCGGCAGGTGTGGCTGACGCGGTGGGCGACTGCGGGACGGTAGGGGCAAACCGGCTGCTCGGGTTGCCGTTGGGACGGCCAGAGGACATGAAGGCAATCAGGGCCGATCGCATGGCTTCTTCGACCGACATGTCGATGGGTGTGGTCCAGCTGCGCGGCACAAACACGGTGTAGCCGCCGATCATGTAGCCCATGGGCAGGTAAACGGCCACATGGTCTTCCAACTCGTTGAGTCCACGGGCCAGCCCTTTCATCGACTGGCGCGTGACCAGACCCACGGTGGATATCTCGCCACCGGGCATGCGCAACAGCACCACCTGCTGACTGTCTTTGGCATGGGGCGCAAAGTAGTCGGCAAAGTTTTTCAGGGATGAGTAAATGCTCTTGACCACCGGCAGGTTGGTGAACGGCAGCTCCACCCAAGACAGCAGGCGTGCCGTGCTGGGCTGCGAAATGAACACCCCCAGCCCCACAATGAGCGAAGCCCCCAGCACGATGCCCAGACCGGGCAGGTAAAAGTCACCCAACACGGGCCGGATCATGGACATGGCCAGCCCTTCGATCCAAGTGACGAACACGATCAACACATAGACCGTGAGCGCCAAGGGCAAAAAAGTGATGAGGCCGCGAAAAAAATATTGGTAAATCGGTTTCATGAAACGCTATCAAAGACTGGACAGGGCTGCGCCTGTGTGCTTGTGTGATGGTACTCAGCATAGCAGCGGGACAAGGCAAGTGCCTGACAATGCCCGCGTGGTGCGCTTGACTCCAGTACCCATGCCCGTGAACGTGGCAAACTTTGCCGCTGCATGGCAGGTTTATCTAGGAGCTGATGTTGATGCCAAGTTTGATGAATGGTTTGATGAATGTCGTGGGTCGCTTGTTGGGCGCTGTCTTGAAGCTGACCGTCTGGCTGGCCGTGTCGGCCTTGGTGCTGAGCCTGCTGTTGCTGGCCTTGCTGCTGGTGCTGGGGTCTTCGCTGTGGGCCTTGCTGCGCGGGCGCAAGCCCACGCCGGTGCTGATGTTTCAGCAGTTTCGCCAAGCCTCACAGCGCTACACCGGTGGCTCTTGGGCGGGCCGAGCGGGGAGGCGTGGTGCGGATGACGTGGTGGATGTGCAGGCCCATGAAGTGCCAGAAAGCCCGCCAGCCAGTGCCCGCGCGCATCCTGGGTCGGTGGTGCGCCTGCCCTGATGGGGTGGCCTGAAGTCAGTCGTCGTGCGCAGCGGACTGACGACGGGCCAAGGCGGCACTGTAGAGCCGGTTGCGCGGGCAGCCCGTCAAATCGGCACAGAGCTTGACAGCGGTTTTCAGAGGCAACTCAGCCAGCAGCAGATCCAAGGCGCGAGCGGTGGCAGGCGAGATGCCTTCGCCTTCGTTGTCATCGGCAGGCACAGCAGGGCGCGGGTGGACGAGCAGCACAAATTCACCCCGTGTGCGGTGGGGCTTGGCCTGCAACCAAGCGGACAAATCCTGCGCCGACAAATACGCCACCTCTTCAAATTGCTTGGTCAGTTCGCGCCCGACGGTGACGGGGCGGTCGGCCAGGATGGCCAAGTCGCGGGCCAGGGCTTCAATGCGGTGGGGCGCTTCCAGCAGCAAGCAGGCGCGGGCTTCGTCGGCCAGGGCCTGCACGTCGCGCTGGCGTTCAGCGGCCTTGGCCCCCAGAAAACCCAGGAACACGAAACGCCCGTCCCAGCCCGTGCCAGGTGTCAGACCCGCCACGCTCAGCAGGGCGGTGATGCTGCTAGCACCGGGAATGGGCACACAGCGCAAACCCGCAGCCTGCACCACCGCCACGAGGCGCGCACCGGGGTCGCTCACACCGGGGGTGCCGGCATCGCTCACATAGGCCACCCGCTGACCGGCTTGCAGGCGTTGCAACACGGTCTGCGCGGCCTCAAACTCGTTGTGTTCGTGTACCGCCAGCAGGGGTTTGTGCAGGCCGTAGCCTTGCAGCAGGGCGGCGGTGTGGCGGGTGTCTTCGCAGGCCACGGTATCGGCCAGGGCCAACAGGTGCAGGGCGCGCAGCCCCACATCGGCCAAATTGCCAATGGGCGTGGCGACCATGTAGAGCGCACCCTGCGGATAATCTTGGTGCGCTGCCGCCTCGCGGGCGGCTGCCAGCAGAAAGGGAGTGCTTGCAGACAATGTGGTTTTCCAAAAAACAGACGGCACCAAAGCCCGTGCCAGCCGCCGCCCCGGTAACACCGGCAGCACCAGCCACCGTGCCCGCCACCAGCAAAAAACGCGGCAGTCAAGCCGAAGATTGGGCACTGGCGCATTTGCAGCGGCACGGTTTGCGGCTGGTGGCGCGCAATTTCAAGACCCCAGGGCGCGGCGGGGGTGAGGTCGATCTGATTATGCGTGAGCCCGATGGCACGCTGGTTTTTGTCGAGGTGCGCCAGCGCAGCAGCACCCAGGCCGGGGGCGCGGGGGCCAGCATCACCCCGGCCAAGCAACGGCGCATCGTGCTGGCGGCACGGCACTTTTTGCTGCGCTGGGGGTCGCAGCCGCCGTGCCGGTTTGACGCGGTGCTCATCCACGGCCCACTGAACCGTGCGCAACTGGACTGGCTGCCCGCTGCGTTTGATGCCTCCAGTTGGGCCTGAGCCGCGTCGTGGAACGTGTCGCTATGATGCCGGGCGCGCTCTGCGGGTACGGCGCATGGCTTTGCACCGATTTTTCGAGTCCAACAACATGCTTTTGCAACGCATTCAACAACAATTCATCGACAGTGCTGACCTGAAGTACCAGTGCGCCCAATCGCTGGCTCCCGGTGTAGAAGCGGCCACCACGGCGGTGCTGGTCAGTGTCACGGGCGGCGGCAAGGTGCTGGCGTGCGGCAACGGGGCATCAGCCAGTGCCGCATCGCTGTTTGTGGCCAGTTTTTTGGGGCGTTTCGAGCGTGAACGGCCCGAGCTGGCCGCTTGGTCGCTGTGTGCGGATGCGGCGGTGCTCACCGGCATTGCCCAGGACTTTGATGGCCGAGCCACTTATGCCCGCCAGGTACGTGCGCTGGGTCAAGCGGGTGACGTGCTGCTGGTGCTCTCGCTCAGTGGCAATTCGGGCAACCTGCTGGCGGCGGTCGAAGCCGCACACGAGCGCGACATGACGGTGGTGGCCCTGACCGCTGGGCGCGGTGGTCGGCTGGCGCAAATGCTGCGCGACACCGATGTGCTGATTGCCGTGCCGCACGAACAACCGGCGCGGATTCTGGAAATTCACCAACTGGTGCTGCACTGCCTGTGTGACGGGGTGGATGCCCAGTTGCTGGGTCTGCCTGACACCACCCCCCTGAACGAAACGGAAAACACGCCATGATGAAGTTGCAAATGCCCTCCTCGCGCCTGACCACCCACGCCTGCGCCCTGGTGTTGCTCGGCAGTCTGCTCTCAGGCTGTGCCCCGTTGATGTTGGGAGGGGCGGTCACCAGTGCGCTGGTCGCCAGCGACCGACGCACTTCGGGCGCACAGCTGGAAGACCAGAGCATTGAGCTGCGTGCCGCCACCGCCCTGCACGACCAGTTCGGGCAACGTGGCAATGTGTCCGTCACCAGCTACAACCGGCGCGTGCTGCTCACCGGCGAGGTCGCCAGCGAAGCCGACAAGGCGCAGGTAGGTAAGCTGATCGGTGGGCTGGAAAACGTGCGTGGTGTGGTCAACGAGCTGGATGTGCTGGGGGTGTCGTCGCTGTCGCAGCGTTCTTCAGACACCCTGGTGACGGCGCGGGTCAAGGCCGCCTTGCTGGATGCACGCGATGTCATGGGCTCGGTCGTCAAGGTCGTGACCACACGGGGCACGGTGCACCTGATGGGCCGCGTGACCCCCCGCGAAGCCGATCGCATCACCGACATCGCCCGCAACACCTCGGGCGTGCAACGGGTGGTGCGGGTGTTCGAAATCATCAGCGAAGAAGAACTCGCCCGCCTCCAGCCCAAACCTGCTGCACCCAGCCCGGTTACGGGCGGGAAATGAGGCGCGCTAACTGCCAGACGCAGCCCACAAACGCCAGCGCTGCCAGCACCAGCGTGGCGTAGGCCACGCGCAGGCCCAGGTTGTCAGCCAGCTCGCCCATGAGCAGGGCAGCCACTTGCGCCCCTGCTGTGAAGGCGATCATGAGCAGGGCCGAGAGGCGCGGTGCCTCTTGCGGGAACCCGCGCAGCGCACTGCCCAGCAAAATCGGAAACGCCACCGACACGCCCAAGCCAGCGGCAAAGTTGCACAGCGCCAGCCAAGCAAACGGTGCGCCCATCGGGCTGAACCACATCGCCACCAGCGCGAAGGCGGCCAGGGTGCCCAGACGGATGATCTTCTGCTCCAGCGTCCAGCGGCTGTGTACAAAGGCCTGCCAAATGCGCCCCACCACCATGCCCGCCATCAAGAACCCCAGGGCCAAGCGGGCGCTTTGCTCGTGCAGGCCCAGCGCTTCGGTGGCAAAACTGACAAACCAAAAATACTGGCCCCATTCCGTTAGGCCGCTGCACACCCCGGCCAGCAGCACCCAGCGCACCAGCGGTTGGCGCAGCAGGCCGGCATAGCCCAGGGGCTGCGCATGCGCTGGCGCATCGTCGGCTGACCCATGCACCCGAAAGCGCACCCCGCGCAGTTTGGAGCCTTGCAAGGACAGCACCACCATGCCCAGCACCAAGAAGCCAAACACCGCATACGGCCCGCGCCACCAGGGTGACACCAGCAACACCCCGGCCACCAGCAGCGGCGAGAACACCGTGCCCAGGCTGTAGCCCACATCCACCAGACTGATGATGCGGGTGCGCTGCTCGGGCTCGTCACTCAACTCGGCCAGCAAGCCGTGGCCCAGCGTGAACAAGGCCGTCTCGAAAACGGCAATCACAGCCATGCTCAACGCCAGCCAGGCAAAACCAGGGGCCAGCAACACGCCCAGCAAACCCAGCGCCACGCACAGGCTGTAGGCGATCAGCAGTTTGTGCGGCGCAAAGCGTTTGGCAATCGAGCCTCCCAACACCGAACCAATGGCACCACCTGCACTCCACAGGGCCATGAGCCAGCCCACCTGCTGAAACGACACCCCCATTTGTGCCCGCAAATTGGGCGTGACAGCCCCCAACAGGGCACCAAAAATGCCCCAGGTGACGGCGCAATACAGAATGATCCAAGCCACAAAGGGCAGATCCCGCAGCACAGCGAGGGGCGATAGGGCAGTTTTCAAGGCGATGGCTTTCGTGCAGAGGCGAACCCTGTGGTTCATGCAATCGATTGTCCTTTGCCCGGCAGGTCAGCCGCCGAGCGGGACACAAAAAAACCCCGCTTGGTAACTGGCGGCGGCCAGCGCAGCAGGGGCCAGAGGCTCAGGCAAACGGCACCCGCTGCGCCACCGCGCACAGCAGTTCGTACGAAATGGTGCCCGCTGCTGCGGCCACCTCGTCCACTGGCAGCACCGCACCCGTGACACTGCGGCCCCACAGCACCACCTCGGTACCCAGGCCGCAGGGCAGGCCGAGGGCATCCAGCGGGCTCAAGTCCACCGTGATCATGTCCATGCTGACGCGGCCCACCACGCGGGTGCGCACGCCAGCCACCAGCACTGGCGTGCCGGTGGGAGCATGGCGCGGGTAGCCGTCGGCATAGCCGCAGGCCACCACGCCGATGCGGTGCGGCTGCGGCGCGGTGTAGGTGGAGCCATAACCCACCGTGTCGCCCGCTTGCAGCTGCTGCACCGCCAGCAGGCGGCTGGAGAGCGTCATGGCCGGTTGCAAGCCCCAGTCGGCAGCGCTGCGCTGTGGGTGGTCGGGCGCACTGCCGTAGGTGGCAATGCCGCTGCGCACCCAGTCGGCGGCCAGCACGTCGGGCACGCTGCTGGCTGCGCTCTGGGTGCGCAGGGGCTGCTGCGCTGCGCGCAGGGTGGCGGCGCTGTTGCACAGGCTGCGCTCGCCGGGCAGGTCGGCGGTGGCGGCTTCAAAGGCCGCCACTTGGTGCGCCACGCCACGCGGGCCGTCGGCATCGCTGAAGTGGGTCATCAATGAAATTTCATCGACTTGCGGCAAGGCGTTCAGCCGTGCCCAGGCGGCCCGAAAGGCGGTCGGGGTAAAGCCCAGCCGGTTCATGCCGCTGTTGAGCTTGAGGAACACCCGGTGCGGCTGCTGGGTTTTGTGGGCGGCCAGCCAGTCCATCTGCTCGGTGCAGTGCACCGTGTGCCACAGGTTCAGGCGCGAACACAGCTCCAGATCACGGGGCTCAAACACGCCTTCCAGCAGCAGAATCGGCCCGCGCCAGTCCAGCGCCCGCAGGCGTTCGGCCTCGGCCAAGTCCAGCAGGGCAAAACCATCGGCACTGCGCAACGCATCAAAACAGCGCTCTAGGCCGTGGCCATAGGCATTGGCTTTGACCACCGCCCAAACACGGGCGTGGGGCGCGCAGTCACGGGCGCGTTGCAGGTTGTGGCGCAAAGCCTCGGGGTGAACGGTAGCCAGAATGGGACGGGGCATGACAGCAAAACAGAGTGGACATTCACAGCCAGGCACAAGGGGCGTGCTATAACCCGGCACTTTTTAAGATCCGCAGACTTTCGCACAAAACGCCTGCTTGCCCACTGCCCAGCTCCGCAAGGGGCCGCGTCGGCACAGAAAATCATCGACATGAAGCGCGGCTTCTACACCATCATGACGGCGCAGTTCTTCAGCTCTTTGGCTGACAACGCGCTTTTCGTCGCCGCCATTGAACTGCTGCGTACCCGCGGTGCCCCCGAATGGCAAAGCGCGGCACTGGTGCCGCTGTTTGCCCTGTTTTATGTGGTGCTCGCCCCCTTCGTGGGGGCTTTTGCCGATGCCCGGCCCAAGGGGCAGGTCATGTTCATCAGCAACGCCATCAAGGTGGCGGGCTGTTTGCTGATGCTGGTGGGCGTGCATCCGCTGCTGGCCTACACGCTGGTGGGGCTGGGTGCAGCGGCCTATTCACCGGCCAAGTACGGCATCCTGACCGAATTGCTGCCGCCTTCGCAACTGGTCAAGGCCAACGGCTGGATTGAGGGCCTGACGATTGCCTCCATCATCCTGGGCGTGCTGCTGGGCGGCCAGCTGGTAGGCCCCGCCTTGTCGGGTCTGTTGCTGTCCATCGACCTGCCGGGGCTGGACACCGGCATTGACCACCCGGCGCAGGCGGCCATCACGGTGCTGGTGCTGATTTACGGGCTGGCAGCGGTCTTTAACCTGCGCATTCCGCTGACCGGTGTCACGCCACGGCCTTTCCCGCGCAACCCACTGGTGCTGTTTCCTGATTTTTGGCGCTGCAACATGCGTCTGTGGCGCGACCACTTGGGCCAGATTTCACTGGCGACCACCACGCTGTTTTGGGGGGTGTCGGGCAATTTGCGCTACATCGTGCTGGCCTGGGCGGCTGCCGCGCTGGGCTACAGCACAACCCAAGCATCGAGCTTGGTGGGTGTGGTGGCGCTGGGCACGGCGGTGGGGGCGGTGGTGGCTTCGCTGCGCATGCGGCTGGACCAGGCCACCCGCGTCATGCCGCTGGGCATTGCCATGGGTTTGCTGGTGATGCTCATGAACCTGATTGACAACGTTTGGCTGGCTGCGCCCTTCTTGGTGCTGTTGGGCGGGCTGGGCGGCTTTTTGGTGGTGCCCATGAATGCCCTGCTGCAACACCGGGGCCACAACCTGATGGGGGCGGGCCGATCCATTGCGGTGCAAAACTTCAATGAACAGGCCTGCATCCTGCTGCTGGGCGGGCTCTACAGCTTTTCGACCGCTTCGGGGGTGTCGGCCTTCAAGGCCATCACCGCATTCGGGTTGCTGGTGGCCACCTGCATGGGTCTGATTGCCTTGTGGCACCGTCACAACCAGCGCGCTCATCCGCACGAACTCGAACGCCTGCTGGCCATTGCCCGGCGTGACGACTTGCACGGCTGAGTGCGCGGCGCACAAGCCGCAGACTGCGGTTCCGTGCCTCACCCTCGCCGTACCCGGAGTCACCCATGCCCAGCCTTGCCGATTTTGAAGCCCTGTCCATCGACGGACAGCCTGTTGCCCTGTCGCAATACCGCAACCAGGTCTTGCTGATCGTGAACACCGCCAGCGCCTGCGGTTTCACGCCGCAGTTTGCGGGTCTGGAGCAACTGCACCAAACCTATGGCCCACGCGGCTTGGTGGTGCTGGGTTTTCCGTGCAACCAATTCGGCGGGCAAGACCCCGGCAGCAACGCCGAGATTGGCGCGTTTTGCCAGAAAAACTACGGCGTGAGCTTCCCCATGATGGGCAAGATCGAGGTCAATGGCGCACAGGCCCACCCGCTGTACCAATGGCTGTGCGAAGAAGCCCCCGGCATTCTGGGCAGCAAGGCCATTAAATGGAATTTCACCAAGTTTCTGGTGGGGCGTGACGGGCAGGTCATCCAACGCTACGCGCCGCTAGATGCGCCAGAGAAGCTGGCCAAAGACATTGAAGCGGCACTCAAGGCCTGAACACTGAGCGCATCAACCTGGGTTGGCCGAGAGCGCCTCGTCCAACACCTCTATCCAGTGCCGCACCGGTGTGGTGGTGCCGCTTTGCAGGTGGGTGATGCAGCCAATGTTGGCGCTGGTAATGACGCTGGGTTGCAGCTCGCTCAAATGGCCCAGCTTGCGGTCGCGCAGCTGGTAGGCCAACGTGGGGTTGAGCACCGAATAGGTGCCCGCCGAGCCGCAGCACAAATGCGCCTCGTTCTTGGCCACTTGCACCGTGAAGCCCAGTGCGGCCAGGTGGGTTTCTACGCCACCCTTGAGCTTTTGGCCGTGTTGCAGCGTGCAGGGCGGGTGAAAGCCGATCACCTGGTTCGCATCCGGCTGCTGCGCCAATTTGGGCTTGAGCAGCGGCACCCAGCTGGGCAGCAGTTCGCTCAAGTCTTTGGTCAGGGCGCTGATGCGTGCCGCCTTGGCCGCGTAGGCCGGGTCGTCGGCCAAGATGTGGCCGTATTCCTTCACCGTCACGCCACAGCCCGAGGCGTTCATGACGATAGCCTCCACCCCTGCCTCAACGTGCGGCCACCAAGCATCAATATTGGCTCGCATCTCGGCGCGGCCACCGTCTTGGTCGTTCAAATGGAACTTGACCGCACCGCAGCAGCCCGCCTTGACCGCGATCACCGTTTGAATGCCCACCGCATCCAGCACGCGGGCGGTGGCGCTGTTGATGTTGGGCATCATGGCGGGCTGCACGCAGCCAGCCAGCATCAGCACCTGCCGGGCATGGATGCGGCTGGGCCACTGGCCTGCGTCTTGGCGGGCGGGCACTTTGTTTTTCAGGCTTTCGGGCAGCAAGTCGCGCACCAGCTGGCCCATTTTCATGGCCGGGCCAAACAGGGGCGAGGGCAGACCTTCTTTCAGCAGCCAGCGCACTGCTTTTTCTGGGGCGGGGCGCGGCACTTTCTCATCCACCAGCTTGCGCCCAATGTCAATCAGGTGGCCGTAGTCCACACCGCTGGGGCAGGTGCTTTCGCAGTTGCGGCAGGTCAGGCAGCGGTCCAGGTGCATCTGGGTTTTGCGCGTGGGCTGCGCCCCTTCCAGCACCTGCTTCATCAGGTAGATGCGGCCACGCGGGCCGTCCAGCTCGTCGCCCAGCAACTGGTAGGTGGGACAGGTGGCGGTGCAGAAACCGCAGTGCACGCATTTGCGCAAAATGGCTTCGGCAGCCCGGCCATCGGCACGGGCTTGGTATTCGGGGGCAAGCTGGGTTTGCATGGTGGGTGCCTTCAGACCATGCGGCCTGGGTTGAAGATGCCTGCGGGGTCGAATTCGGTGCGCAGGCGCTGGCTGATGCCCTCTAAAACCGCGCTCTGGCGGCTGAAACGCGGCACACCGGGGGCACCATCCGCCCCGGCACGGAACAAGGTGGCATGGCCTTGCACGGCAGCCGCCGCCGCACGCAAGTCGGCAGCGGCAGCAGCGGGTGCCCACAGCCAGCGCTGCGCGCCCTGCCATTCCACCAGCTGCGCAAAGGGCAGGTTCAGCACCGGCGCAGTTTGGGGCAGCGACAGCCGCCACAGGCACAGCTCGGGTGACGGCGGCGTGAAGAACGGCAGGGTCTGGTCGCGGCAGGCGCTCCAGTCGGCAGCCGCTTGGGCCTGATCCAACAGGCTGCCACCAGCTTCGTGGGTCATGCGGGCAACAGCGGCATCCACCGCCGCTGCCGCACCGCGCAGGCGCACAAAGAGCAACTCAGGCGCACCGGGTGCGGTGTCGTCTTGCACCCAACACGAGGCATTCAGGGGCAGCGGCTGGCCGCCCCAGCGGTGCAGGTGGGCCAGTGCCTGGGCCTGCGGGCAAGCAAAGACCAGCGTGGCCTCGGCAGGTGGCAGGGGCAACACCTTCAAGCTGACTTCGGTGAGCACGGCCAAGGTGCCCATAGAGCCTGCCATGAGGCGGCTGAGGTCGTAACCGGCCACGTTCTTCATGACCTGCCCGCCAAAGCTCAGCAGCTCGCCGCGCCCATTGATGAATTGCGCGCCCAGCACATAGTCGCGCACGCCGCCCACAGTGGCCCGTGCAGGCCCGGCCAGCCCGGCGGCCACCATGCCGCCCACCGTGCCGCCGGTTGCAACACGAGAGACAAAACGCGGTGGCTCAAACGGCAGGTACTGGCCCCGCTCGGCCAGCGCCGCTTCCAGCTCGGCCAATGGGGTGCCCGCCTTGGCCGTGACCACCAGTTCGGTGGGCTCGTAACTCACGATGCCCGTCCAAGCTGCTGTGGACACAGTGGCCCCAGTACCGGTGTTGGGCTGTCCGTAAAACGCTTTGGTGTCAGCACCGACGATGCGCAGGGGCTGGCGGTCGCTGGCCGCTGCACGCACTTGGTCAATCAGGGCCAAGGGAGATTCAGATGGGTTCAGGCTCATGGCCGTCATGGTAGCGGCGCGGCCCCGTGGGGGCATTGAATTTTTTGCACGTGGGCGTGCAAATGAGGCCACCCCGAAGGGGGGCCAGTACGTCGGTCTTGAGCCTCAGCGGGTGTAGCCCAAACACGCGCCCGCGTTGGGCCGTCCCTTGCATTCGCGGCGCAGGCGTTTCTCGCGGGCAGCGGGCGATTCTGCCGAGGGCGCATCGAGAAAAACAATCTTGTTCGGGCGCTTGCCTGCTTTGGCTCCGGTCTTGTCAGTGCGATCTGCCGCGCTGGCCGCCAGGGGCAGCGTGGTCAAGCCGACGAGCAACAGGGCCAAGGCCGTTTGCCGGATGAGGCGGACGGCGGGAACGGGTGGAACAGCGGGAACAGCGGGAAGGGGTGTGGGGTGCATGGTGTTTTCCTCCTGAATGCAGATCGGCAGACGGTGCTGGCCGCTGACTGCGGTGTGACAGACGCTTCATCTTACGCCCGGCGGCTGGTGCGACAGACGAAAAAAAACCCGCGTGTCTTGCGACAACGCGGGCTGAACATCCAAGGGAGACACTCGGAGACAACAGGGGAGGCAACATGCCAAGCCGCATGTTGCCCAGTAGCAGACCAGGATCAGCGGTTGTAGGCGGTTTCGCCGTGGTAGCTGATGTCCAGACCTTCGCGTTCTTGCTCTTCGCTCACGCGCAGACCGATGGTCATGTCCACAATTTTGTAAGCGATCAGCGAAACCACACCCGACCAAGCGATGGTGATCAGCACGCCTTTGAGCTGGATCCAGACCTGACCGGCGATGCTGTAAGCGTCGGCAGTCACCATGGCCACGGTGGTCCAGTCACCCACCAGCGAGGGGCCACCCAGGCTGGGGCTGTTGAACACACCGGTCAGCAGGGCACCCAGAATGCCGCAGACACCGTGCACGCCAAACACGTCCAGCGAGTCGTCAGCACCCAGCAGTTTCTTCAGGCCGGTCACACCCCACAGGCCAGCAAAGCCGCCCAGCAGGCCAATCACCAAGGCACCGACGATGCCCACGTTACCGGCAGCCGGGGTAATCGCCACCAGACCAGCCACAGCACCCGAAGCGGCACCCAACATCGAAGCCTTGCCTTTGGACAGGGCTTCACCCACGCACCAGGCCAGCAGAGCAGCCGCGGTGGCAAACAGGGTGTTGATGAAGGCCAGGGCAGCAAAACCGTTGGCTTCCAGGGCAGAACCCGCGTTGAAACCGAACCAACCAACCCACAGCATAGAAGCACCCACCATGGTCAGCGTCAGGCTGTGCGGGGCCATGGCTTCACGACCGTAACCAATGCGCTTGCCCACCATGTAGGCACCCACCAGACCGGCCACAGCGGCGTTGATGTGCACCACGGTACCGCCAGCAAAGTCCAGCGCGCCATGCTGCCAGAGCAGACCGGCCTTGGCGGTCATTTCAGCGGCGACTTCGGGCGAGCTGTAGGCATCAGGGCCCATCCAGAACCACACCATGTGGGCCACAGGCAGGTAGCTGAAGGTGAACCAGATGGCGGTGAACAGCAGCACGGCGCTGAACTTCATACGCTCAGCGAAAGACCCCACGATCAGCGCACAGGTAATACCTGCAAAGGTGGCTTGGAAGGCGGCAAACACAATCTCAGGAATCACCACGCCCTTGCTGAAGGTGGCCGCATTGGCAAAGGTGCCCGCTGCGTTGTCCCAAATACCGCTGAGGAAGAGTCGGTCAAAGCCACCAATGAAGGCGTTGCCCTCGGTGAAGGCCAGGCTGTAGCCGTAAACCGCCCACAAGACGATGATGAGCGAGAACGTCACCATGACCTGCATCAGCACCGACAGCATGTTTTTGCTGCGAACCAAGCCGCCGTAGAACAGGGCCAGACCGGGCACGGCCATGAAGATCACCAGCAAGGTCGAAACCATCAACCAAGCGGTATCGCCCTTGTTGGGGGTGGGTGCGGGAGCTGCCGCTTCGGGGGCCGCAGGGGCAGGGGCGGCTTCAGCCGCAGCGGGCGCTGCGACGGCAGCAGGGGCTGGGGCAGCCGTCGCTTGTTCGGTGGTCGCAGGCGCGGCGGTCTGCGCCGTGGCGTTCAAACCACCCAAGGCCAGGCCTAGGCCCAGCAGCAAGGAGACAAATAGCTTTTTCATGTCCGTGATCTTTCGTTGAGGGGAATGGCGTCGATGGTCAGAGGGCTTCTTTGCCGGTTTCGCCGGTGCGGATGCGAACCACCTGCTCCAGCGCGGTGACGAAAATCTTGCCGTCACCAATCTTGCCGGTGCGTGCCGCACCTTCAATCGCTTCAATCACGCGGTCCACCAGATCGTCGGCCACGGCGGCCTCAATCTTGACTTTGGGCAAAAAATCAACCACGTATTCCGCACCCCGGTACAACTCGGTATGGCCTTTTTGACGGCCAAAACCCTTGACTTCGGTGACGGTGATGCCCTGTACGCCCATGCCGGAGAGCGCTTCACGCACCTCGTCCAGTTTGAACGGCTTGATGATGGCGGCGACCATTTTCATGCTGTGTTTCCTCTTTTCAGTTCAGAAGGGTGAGCTGGCCCAGGGGCCGACACCACGGTTGGAATGCGATTGCAGGCACACAAAAGCACAGAGCGTGCCAGCAAAGTCCGTACAAACCCGCATCAAGACCCCGCAAAGGCGGTACACCGACGCGCACAGGCCCTGTAACATGCCACGCAGCCGCTGTCCGCCGTGTCCGCACGATCAGCCTCACACGGACAGGCGGGCGGCAGACGAGCTTGCTAAAAAGCACCAAATCAGTGCAATATCAAACGCACCAAATCAGGGAGTGGTCAAATGGGACTGTCTTGCATACACAGCCGCGGGCTGGTGGGCCTGGAGGCGCGGCCCGTTCAGGTCGAAGTGCACTTGGCCAATGGGCTGCCCAGCTTCACGCTGGTGGGCTTGGCCGACACCGAGGTGAAAGAGGCCCGCGAGCGGGTGCGCTCGGCCATTGCGCACTCGGGCTTGCAATTTCCCAGCAACAAACGCATCACCGTCAACCTAGCCCCGGCGGATTTGCCCAAAGACTCGGGCCGGTTTGACCTGCCGATTGCGCTGGGCATTCTGGCGGCCAGCGGCCAAATGGATGCCAGCCGCTTGCAGGGCTGGGAATTCGCAGGCGAGTTGTCGCTCGGGGGTGCCCTGCGGCCCGTGCGCGGTGCCCTGGCCATGAGCTTGGCGCTGCACCGTGCCCACAGCGGCACAACCCGTTTGGTACTGCCCCCTGGCAGCGCCGAAGAAGCCGCGTTGGTGCCCCAGGCGCAGGTGTACCGGGCGGCGCACCTCACTGACGTGGTCAGCCAGTTCCAGCCAGAAGCGCCCGACAGCGACAACGCCCCCACCAGCGAAGGTTGGGCGCGCCTGGCAGCGGCCACCATGGGCACCGCCACCCACTATGCCGACTTGGCCGATGTGAAAGGCCAAGCCGCCGCCAAACGCGCCCTGGAAATTGCCGCTGCGGGCGGCCACAGCCTGCTGATGATGGGGCCACCGGGCTCGGGCAAGAGCATGCTGGCCCAACGCTTTGCGGGCTTGCTGCCGCCCATGAACACGCTGGAGGCGCTGGAATCGGCAGCGGTGGCCTCGTTGGCGGGTCGCTTTCAGCTGGAACGCTGGGGCCTGCGCCCCACCTGTGCGCCGCACCACAGCGCCAGCGCCGTGGCCCTGGTCGGTGGCGGGTCGCCCCCACGCCCTGGCGAGATTTCATTGGCCCACCACGGCGTGTTGTTTCTGGACGAATTGCCCGAATTCCCACGCGCCGCCCTCGAAGCCCTGCGCGAGCCGCTGGAAAACGGCCACATCCGCATCTCGCGTGCGGCCCTGCAAAGCGAATTCCCGGCCCGCTTCCAACTGGTCGCGGCCATGAACCCCTGCCCCTGCGGCTACCTGGGCCACACCAGCAAGCCCTGCCGCTGCTCACCCGAACAGATTCACCGCTACCAAAACAAGCTCAGCGGCCCGCTGCTGGACCGCATCGACTTGCACGTCGAAGTGCCCGCCCTGCCCGCCGCCGACCTGCTGCACAGCGCCCCCGGCGAAGCCAGCGAGGTGGTGCGTGCGCGGGTGCAAGCCGCCCGCAGCCGCGCCCACCACCGCCAAGGTCAGCCCAACCAGGGGCTAGCCGGGCAGTTGCTGGACGAACACGCCCACCCCGATGCCGCCGCGCTGAAGTTTTTGCACACCGCCGCCAGCCGCCTGGGCTGGAGCGCCCGCAGCACCCACCGCGTGCTGCGCGTGGCGCGCACGATTGCCGATCTGGCCGACAGCGAATGCATCGGCGTGGGCCATGTGGCCGAAGCGGTGCAATACCGGCGCACCCTGCACGGCAGTGGTTGACTGACAATGCAGGCACGGTTCACCCCTGTACCGTCCATCTTTGCACCGTCCGTCCTTGCACCAACGCCCATGATCGACACCCTGAACACCCGCCACGGCCTGCCCGGCCACCTGCGCTTTGTCGCTGGGCCGTCTGAGCTGCCCCTGATCGAGATTGACAACGCGCACGCCCGTGCCCGCATCGCCCTGCACGGCGGCCAAGTGCTGTCGTTTTGGCCCCACGGGGCCGCGCACGACCTGCTGTTTGTGAGCGAACGCGCCGTTTACCAAACCGGCAAAGCCCTGCGCGGCGGTGTGCCGGTGTGCTGGCCTTGGTTTGGCCCCGACCCTGAACGGCTAGGCCGCCCCAACCACGGCTTTGCCCGTACCCGCCTTTGGTACGTTGTGGGCACCGAAGCCCGCAGCAACGGCGACACCGTGGTCACCCTGGGCTTGGACGACACCCCCGACACCCTGGCCCTGTGGCCGCACGCCTTTGCGCTGCGCTTGAGCGTGTGCGTGGGCCGCTCACTCTCGCTGAGCCTGAGCACCCGCAACACCGGCCCAGCGCCCCTGCGCCTAACGCAGGCCCTGCACACCTACCTGACGGTGCAAGACAGCACGCAGGCCAGCCTGCATGGGCTTGACGGCTGCACCTACACCGACAACGCCCGCAGCGGCCAAGGGGCCCAGCGCCAGCAGACGGGTGCGGTGCATTTTCAGGGCGAAGTCGAACGCATCTACCACCAGCCACCCGCCTCGCTCAGCCTGAGCGAGGGCACGAACACGCCCACCATCGAACTGCACAGCGAAGGCAGCGGCAGCACCGTGGTCTGGAACCCCGGTGCCGACATCGCCGCCAGCTTCGCCGATCTGCAACCCGGCGGCGAGCAAGGTTTTGTCTGCATCGAGACCGCCAACGTGGCCCAAGATGCCATCACCCTGCCCGCTGGAGCTGAGCACCGGCTGGCCGTGCACATCAGCCAACGGGCCTGAGCCCAGGGGCCGCGCCTAGGCCAGCGCCGGAAACAGCTTGACCAGCCCGGCGGCCATCACCTCGACGGCCAGCGCCGCCAAAATCAGGCCCATGAGCCGGGTCATCACATTGATGCCGGTTTGCCCCATCAGCCGCGCAATCGGCTTGGCCAGCGAGAAACACAGCGCCGTGGCCAGGGCAATGACCACGCCGTAGCCCACCAGGGCCACGTGTTGCAGCAAGGTCTTGGCTTGGTCGGCGTAAATCACCACGGTGGACATGGTGGCCGGGCCAGTCAGCAGCGGAATGGTCAGCGGCACCACCGCAATCGAGGCACGGGCCGAGGCGTTGTCCACCTCGTCTTGGTTGGTCTTGGCCTCGGCAGGCTGGGCATTGAGCATGGACAGCGCCGAAGTCAGCAGCAACATGCCGCCACCCACCTGGAAACTGGCCAGCGAAATACCGAAAAACTCCAGGATCTGCAAACCCACCACCGCACAGGTGGCAATGACGATAAAGGCACTGAAGGCGCTGATCAAAATGGTGCGCTTGCGCTGCGCCGCCGTAAAACCCTGGGTGTAGTGAATGAAAAACGGAACAATGGCCAGCGGGTTGACAATGGCCAGCAGGGTGATGAGCGGTTTGAAGTCCATGGGGCAGATTGTGCCGCGGAGCGGATTCAGCGCCCGCCCGACACATCCAGCAAGCTGCGGGTGACATAGCCCGCAGCGGGCGACAGCAGCCACACAATCGCCTGCGCCACTTCCTCAGGCGTACCCCCGCGCTGCATGGGCACGGTGTGCTTCAGGTCATTGACCCGGTTGGGCAGGCCGCCCGAGGCGTGAATCTCGGTGTCAATCAGGCCCGGTCGCACCGCATTCACCCGGATACCTTCTGCCGCCACCTCCTGCGCCAGACCCAGGGTGAAGGTGTCAATGGCTCCCTTGGCCGCGGCATAGTCCACATACTGCCCCGGCGAGCCGATGCGCGAAGCCGCGCTAGACACATTGACAATGGCCCCGCCGCTGCCACCGTGGCGGGTACTCATGCGCCGCACCGCCTCGCGGGCACACAAAAAACTGCCCAGCACATTCACCTCCAACATGCGCCGCCAGCGGGCCATGTCCATCTCGTCCAGGCGGGCGCGCACATCCACCACACCGGCGTTGTTCACCAAGCCACTGATGTGGCCCAGCCGGGCATCGATGCGGGCAAACATGGCCAGCACCTGTGCCTCGTCCGACACATCGGCCTGCACCGCCATGGCCGTACCGCCGTCGGCGCGGATGCGGCGCACCACCTCGTCAGCCGCCAGCGAGTGGGCGCTGTAGTTCACCGCCACCGCCCAGCCTTGCTGTGCAGCCAGCAGCGCGGTCGCCGCGCCAATGCCACGGCTGGCTCCGGTGACCAACAGAACGGGGTTCATGGTGTGTGCCTTTCGATGCCCAGTCGTGAGCTGCCTAGGATGGGTTTTAAGCCGAATCTAATACAGCCGCGCTCCAATACCTACACCAGCGTTGGCTGGCTTGTTACTCAAAGGATGTTCCCCATGAAATCGATGTTTGTTGCCGCCCTTTTGGTTGCCGTGTCTGGCGTAGCGCTGGCTGGCCCCACCTGCACCGCCCCCAAGGAAAAATGGATGCCCGAAGCCGCCTTCAAAAAAGGGCTGGAAGAAAAGGGCTACCAAATCAAAACCTTCAAAGTCACCAAGGGCGACTGCTACGAAATTTACGGTTTCGACAAAGCAGGTAAAAAAGTCGAGATTTATTTCGACCCCGCCACCGGCGCTGCGCTGGAAACCAAGTAATCACGCAACATGAAGCCCTTGGCTGCTTCAGAAAACAGCCGTCCAGTTTGGGACTTGTTTGTGCGCATCTTCCACTGGACGCTGGTGGTGTGCGTGCTGACGAATTTTTTCTTGAACGACGACGGCGAAACCCTGCACCAGTGGACGGGCTACCTGGCCACGGCCCTGGTGCTGGCGCGTGTGGTGTGGGGCTTTGTGGGTTCGCGCTATGCGCGGTTTGCAACGTTTTTCCCGACACCCAGCCGCATTGCGCACCATGTGCGCGGCCTGCTCAACGGCCAGCCTGAATTTGAATGGGGACACAACCCGCTGGGGGCCCTGATGATGCTGGCGCTGATGAGCCTGGTGCTGGTGCTGGGCGTGACGGGCTGGATGCAGGGCCTAGATGCCTTTTGGGGCGAAGAATGGCTGCAAGATCTGCACGAGGAAACCGGTGAGGTGCTGCTGGCACTGGCAGGTATGCATGCAGCGGCGGCACTGGTCATGGGCCGTATAGAGCGCACCCGGCTGCTCAAAGCCATGGTCACGGGCACCAAAGAGCGGTATTGAATCAGCACAGCATGTTTGCGCGAGGAGCCAGCCCCGCCACCAGACAATAGGGCGATGACATCAGCACAGACACAAGGCCGTGTGGCCGAAAGCCCAAGGGTGAAGCATGAATGGGATCGACAGCATGGATGAGCTGGATTTGGCCAGCTTGGCCGAAGCTTGTGACCTTGAATGCAAAGCCGCCCAAGGGCGGGATGGTCGTGGCGAGCTGCCAGACGATGTGTGGAAAAGCTACAGCGCCATGGCCAATGCCGATGGCGGTGTGATTTTGCTGGGCGTGCAAGAAAAACCGCGTGGCACGTTCAAGGCCGTGGGTTTGGTCGATGCGGAGCGGGTGCGCAAGGCGCTTTGGGACAACTTGTACAACCGCAAGCAAATCAGCGTCAATTTGCTGACCGAGGACGATGTGCAGCCCATCACGCTGGAGGGCAAGACCGTGCTGCGCATTCGTGTGCCGCGTGCTATGCGCCAGCAGCGCCCCGTGCATCTGGGCAGCAACCCATTTGGCGGCACTTACCTGCGCCGCTACGAGGGCGACTACCCGGCAGACGATGAGGCTGTGCGCCGCCTGCTGGCCGAGCGGGTTGAAGATTCGCGCGATGAGCGGGTGCTCAAGGGCTTTGACTTCGGCGACCTTGAGATGGACACGGTGTCGGCCTATCGCAACCGCTTTGCGGCCGTGAAGCCGGGCCATGTGTGGAGCGATTTGCCCTTGCTTGGGGGAACGCTTTGTGGCATTGCCCGAGCTGGCGCGGCTGGCTCTGATCACGGCGAATGCCGAGGGTGTGCTGAACCACGCACGCCTGCGCGAAATTTCCACCGAACACCCGGCAGACATCACCAAGATGCTGGCGGGTCTGGTGCGCGATGGTTTGCTCACCACGCAAGGCGCTGGCCGTGGCATGGTGTACTTTGTCCCTTGGCAAACCCAGACGACGCTGCGGATGTTTGAAGGCACAGCGTCGCCGTTAACACAGGAGCTAGCGGGCTTAACACCGGAGCTGAGCCCGTTAACACCGGAGCTAAGCCCATTCACGTCTGGGCAGCCCAGTCGATGCGACAGCGATCCCCAAGAACCCGTGGTGATTTCGGATGTGAGCCAGCTTCCGCCCGACGATCTGGCGCTTCTGCGGGACTTGGCTGCACCGGTGGCCCAACGAAAACGGGCGGCACCAGCGTTGGTACAGCAAACGGTACTGGCCCTGTGCCGTGGCCGGTATCTCGGTTTGCGCGCATTGGCGCAATTGTTGGGGCGCAACCCCGACGGCATGGATTTGCGTAAACGGATTTTGAATCCGCTGATCGCTGACCAGTCTTTGCTGCGCGCTTATCCCAATCCGAACGACCCACGTCAAGCCTATACCACCCGCACAAAGCCTTAACCAAACACCGACGCATCGGTGTTCACCACATCCAGCGGGTAGCGCTGACCCGCTAGGTGGTCTTCCATGCAGCGCAGCACCAGCGGGCTGCGGTGGCGGGCTGCGCTGGCGCGCACTTCGTCGGGCGTGAGCCACAGGGTGCGCACAATGCCGTCGTCCAAGCTGCGCCCCGCGTCAAAAGCACCCAAATGGCCGCAGTAGGCAAAGCGCAAATACGTGATGTCTTCGCCGGTGGCCTCGCGCTGGAACCGCGACAGGTACACGCCCACCAGCGCGGTGGGTGTGAAGGCGTAGGCCGTTTCTTCTAAAGCTTCGCGGGCTACGCCCTGCGCGGGGCTTTCGCCGGGTTCTAGGTGGCCTGCCGGGTTGTTCAGGCGCAGGCCCTCGGGCGTGTGTTCCTCGACCAGCAGGTAACGACCCTCGTGTTCAATAATGGCGGCGACGGTGACGCTGGGGGTCCAGCGTGGGGGTTTGGTAACGGCGTTCATGTCCGCATTATCTGGGGCCGCGTCGGTCGTACTGCGGGCCTACTTTGAGCGCCCACCAGTCCAGCTTGATCGCGTGAAACGCTTTGTTTCAAAATGAGATTTCATGCCCCAGCGGGCAAAATTTCATGTGACAGCCCAGCAGAACCCTGATTCAATCCAGCAGGCTGTGGTGTGCGTGCGAAGGCGTGCTGCACCCAGCCAGACCGAGAGCGAGGAGACATCGCCAGAATCGGGGGATGGTATGCCCCTGACTCGCATGCCAGGCCCAGTGACAGGTGTTGCTGGGCACTGGTTTTTTTTGTAATGGCCGGTTTTGACCGCCTGTTTTTTTGCAACGCCGTAACGAGGAACCACCCATGACATCTGGCGCCAGCCCCGAGACCGCCGCCACCCCAGCGGCCCCGCGCCCCGCACAGCGCATTGGCATACCGCGGGAAATTTTTCCTGGCGAAAAACGGGTCGCTACCGTACCCGATGCCGTCACCAAACTGGTTAAGCTGGGTTTTGGTGTGGTGGTGGAAAGTGGCGCGGGTGCGCTGGCCGATCTGTCCGACGAGGCCTATGTGCAAGCCGGGGCCAGTCTGGCCCCCACAGCGGCGGCACTCTGGCGTGGCTGCGACATCGTCTTCAAGGTGCGCCCGCCCACGCCCGACGAGGTGGCCTTGATGCAACCCGGCCAGACCCTGATTGGCTTCGTCTGGCCCGCCCAGAACCCCGACTTGATGCAGCAACTGGCCGCCAAAGCCGTGACGGTGCTGGCCATTGACTGCCTGCCGCGTACGCTGAGCCGGGCGCAGAAGATGGACGCGCTGACCTCGATGGCCGGGGTCAGCGGCTACCGGGCGGTGGTCGAAGCGGCCAATGCTTTTGGCCGTTTCTTCAATGGTCAGATCACGGCGGCGGGCAAAGTGCCCCCGGCCAAGGTGTTCATTGCCGGGGCCGGTGTGGCCGGTCTGGCGGCCATTGGTGCGGCGGCCAGCTTGGGGGCCATTGTGCGGGCCAACGACACCCGCGCCGAAGTGGCCGACCAAGTGGTGTCGCTGGGGGGTGAGTTCATCAAGGTGAACTACGACGAAGAGGGCTCGGGCGGTGGCGGTTATGCCAAGGTCATGAGCGAGGGCTTCCAAGCCGCGCAGCGCGAGATGTACGCGCAGCAGGCTAAGGAGTGCGACATCATCATCACCACCGCGCTGATTCCGGGCAAACCGGCACCGCGCCTGATCACCGCCGAGATGGTGCGCAGCATGAAGCCCGGCAGCGTGATCGTGGACATGGCCGCCGAGCAAGGCGGCAACTGCGAGCTGACCGAACCCGGCAAGGCGGTGGCTAAACACGGTGTGACGATCGTGGGCTATACCGACTTGGTCTCGCGCATGGCCCGCCAGTCGTCCACGCTGTATGCGAACAACCTGCTGCGCCTGACCGAAGAGTTGTGCAAAACCAAGGACGGGCAGATCAACGTCAACATGGCCGACGATGCCATTCGCGGCCTGACTGTCATCAAGACGGGTGAAATCACTTGGCCTGCGCCGCCCCTGCCCGCTGCCGCACCCAAACCTGCGGCCAAGCCGGTGGCAGCAGCCGAGAAAAAAGGCGGCCACGGCCACAGCAGCGAACCCATGTCGGCCAAAACGCTGGCCGTGGTGTTTGGCTTGGGTGCGCTGGTGTTCTGGGCCATTGGTGCGTTGGCGCCCGCGGCCTTCTTGGGCCACTTCACGGTGTTTGTGCTGGCCTGCTTCATTGGCTACATGGTGGTCTGGAACGTGACCCCTGCCCTGCACACGCCGCTGATGAGTGTGACCAACGCCATCTCCAGCATCATCGTCATTGGGGCGCTGGTGCAGATTCTGCCGCCTGAAGCGGGCAGCAATGGCCGCCCTGACACCTTGATTCTCTGGCTGGCGTTTGCGGGCACGGTGCTCACGGCCATCAACATGTTCGGCGGCTTTGCCGTCACCCGCCGCATGCTCGACATGTTCCGCAAATAAGCGCAGCCCCGTCACCGACTGATTCAGAAAAGAGACGCACATGACTTCCAGCTTGGCCACGGTTGCCTACCTCGGCGCCGCCATTCTCTTCATCCTCAGCCTGGGTGGCCTGTCCAACCCAGAAACCTCCCGACGCGGCAACCTCTACGGTGTCATTGGCATGACGCTGGCGGTGTTGGCCACCATTTTTGGCCCGCGTGTGGCCGCCGCCGGTATACCGTGGATCATCGCGGCCCTGGTCTTGGGTGGCGGTATCGGCCTGTATGCGGCCAAAACCGTCAAGATGACGCAAATGCCCGAACTCGTGGCGCTGATGCACAGCCTGGTCGGTCTGGCGGCCTGCTTGGTGGGTTTTGCCAGCTATGTGGATACGTCCATCCAGTACACCGGCGCAGAAAAAACCATCCACGAGGTGGAGATTTACGTCGGCATCCTGATTGGTGCAGTCACCTTCTCGGGCTCGCTGATCGCCTTTGGCAAGCTCAACGGCAAGATCGGCGGCAAGCCCCTGCTGCTGCCTGCGCGGCACTGGTTGAACTTGGTAGCGCTGCTGGTGGTGGTCTGGTTCGGTGGTGCGTTCGTGAGTGCACACGATGTGCAGTCGGGCATGACCCCGCTGATCATCATGACCGTGATTGCGCTGCTGTTTGGTATCCACATGGTCATGGCCATTGGCGGGGCTGACATGCCGGTGGTGGTGTCCATGCTCAACAGCTATTCCGGCTGGGCGGCAGCGGCCACGGGTTTCATGCTGAGCAACGACTTGCTGATCGTGACCGGCGCGCTGGTGGGCTCTTCCGGGGCCATCCTGAGCTACATCATGTGTACCGCCATGAACCGCAACTTCATCAGCGTGATTGCCGGTGGCTTTGGCGGTGGCGCACCCGCCGCGCCCAAGACTGACGGGGCTGCCGCCGAGCCGCAGGGTGAGGTGGTGCCCGTGAGCGCCCTGGATACCGCCGAGCTGCTGCGCGAGGCCAAGAGCGTCATCATCGTGCCCGGTTACGGCATGGCGGTGGCCCAGGCCCAGCACACGGTGAACGAGATCGTCAAAACCCTGCGCGACAAGGGCGTGACGGTGCGCTTTGGCATCCACCCAGTCGCCGGGCGCATGCCGGGCCACATGAACGTGCTGCTGGCCGAGGCCAAGGTGCCTTACGACATCGTGATGGAGATGGACGAGATCAACGACGACTTTGGCGATACCGACGTGGCCATGGTGATTGGTGCCAACGACATCGTCAACCCTGCCGCACAAGACGACCCGACCAGCCCCATTGCCGGCATGCCGGTGCTGGAAGTCTGGAAGGCCCGCACCAGCATCGTCATGAAGCGTTCCATGGCCAGCGGCTATGCCGGTGTGGACAACCCGCTGTTCTACAAAGACAACAACCGCATGCTGTTTGGCGATGCCAAGAAGATGCTCGACGAGGTGCTGGTCTCGCTCAAGGGCTGAGGTCTGACCCTGGCACCAAGACCGCCTCAGCCCTTGGCTATATCAAAGGCAACGATGTTGCGGTCTTGTTTGCTGAATTCCACGCCCACCAAATAAATGGGTTCACCCCTGGCGCGGTATTTGTCGGCATAAGCCCGGTCTTTGATTTGCTGCAATGCCCGCCCTTCGGGCACCAGTTCCACCACCTTGAATTCAAAAATCCAAACGCAGCCATTGAACAGCACGGTCATGTCCATGCGTCCGTGGTTGCTGGTGTCTTCCAGCCGAATATCCAGGCCCAGCGCGGCAAAGTGGCTGTAAAAGATGCTGGCGTAATAGCCCTCAAACTGCGCAATCGGGCTGTTGCGGTACCAGTCGTGCGGAATGCTG
>JBEENR010000009.1:0-105853 GCA_041192045.1 Pseudomonadota bacterium
TCGGGCTGAGGTTCATCTTCGGCTCATCTCGGGTCGGGTTGGGGGATGCGCGTTATTGTCTGCCTTGCGGCTTCGCCGATGGCACCTTGAAATCGCTCCCCCATAGCCCTTGGCCAGCCAGATCAACGGCTGTCCAAGCCGCGCTTCAACTCCTTCAACAGCAGCACCACTTGGCTAGAGCCATGCTTGAACGATCCATTCAGGGTTCTTTCGGCGGCTGTCGCATCACCGCCTTGCATGTGCAGCAGCACGGTTGATGCCTGAAGATGGAACTACCACTGCCAACACCTTGGCATCCCGCCCAAACTCGCGCAAGAAGTCAACCCATTCTGTGCCAGAACCCTGCCACCCGCATGACAAAAATTGTCATACCCAGCCCCAAGAACACTTTTTGTCACATGCCGCAGGCCCACACCGGCAAAAAACGACAGCTTTCAGCCTAAAACCCAGCGGCACAGCCCGCCAGCGGCCTGGCACGGTCTGTGCTCAAGAGTCAGGGCGTTTCCTTCCTTCCCTTCCTCTTTTCACAGGAGTTTTCTCATGAAGCATTCCATGCAAAAAGGTTTCACCCTCATCGAACTGATGATCGTGGTGGCCATCATCGGTATTCTGGCTGCTGTGGCACTGCCGGCTTATCAGGACTACACGTCCAAAGCCCAAGTTGCTGGCGCATTGGCTGAAATTTCTGGAGCAAAGACCAATATCGAAGAGAAAATTGGTGCGGGCCTGACCGCTGGTGACATCACCGCCATGACTGGCAGCACCGCTGCTGTTCTGAAGCTGGTGGGTATTCAAGCTGCTTCGTCGAACCGTTGCTCGGCTTATCTGTCAACACTGACCAACAGCGATGCCCAGATCGAGTGCACCATGGTTGGTGGTTCTGACGTGACCGGCAAGAAAATCCAGTGGAACCGCAATGACAGCGTCTGGACCTGCGTGACCGACGTGGCTGCCCGTCTGGCACCGAAAACCTGCCCGAACGGTTCTCTGGAAACCGCTCCGACCTGATGCACCGCCTGACAACTTGTATATAAGTTGTCGGTAAACATGCCGTCGTTCAGCAATGGGCGGCGGCATTGTTGTTAGTAAGAACAAAAAGATGATTTGGAACGTAAAAACCATACCTTGACCTCCGGCTCAAAGTCAGTTGCAGCCGAAAAAACTTTCAACCCTCTGAAATTTCCATGAAATACCCATCACAACAAGGGTTCACTCTTATTGAGTTGATGATTGTTGTGGCCATCATCGGAATCATTTCTGCGGTGGCCATGCCGCTTTATCAGGGGTACGTTGCCAAAGCGCAGGCAGCGGGTTCTCTGGCAGAAATCACCAGCGCCAAGGGTATTCTTGAGCAAAAAATCACTTCGGGGGTTGATGCCGGTGAAGCGTTCGCCTTGTCTGGCAGCAGTCTGGCTGTCTTGTTAGAAGTTGGTATATCGAAAGCAAGTTCCAGCCGCTGTGCAAGTTACACCGTGCATGTGGAAACAGACGGCACCGCATCCATTACCTGCACCATGAGTGGCAATCAGCATACCGTCAATAGAACCGTTACTTGGTCTCGATCAACGGGTGGCAAATGGACATGCAGTTCTTCCGTGGATATTGAATACAGGCCTAAGGCTTGCAATTAAAAATAGGGGCTGCCCTAAAATTAAAGTGCAACACCCCTAGATTGACTGATTGTTTTTTTCAACAAGTCGAATGAAAACAAATAATCAACAGAACGTAAAACAATGGGTGCATTTTGTTTTTTGGGGAGTCATTTTATTTTTACCGAATGCATTCTTGATCGCTATCAGCATCCGGCCTGTCAATACACTACTGAAAACCATTCCCTTTTCCTTTATTCTCTTTTTGGGTTTGCTTGCATGGGTCAAGAAACCCAAACTTTTGTTGATTATCCTATTACCTTTTCTGCTTCTGGTTCCAGCAGAAATCAGCTACATTGTCCACTACAAGGCTGCATCCAGTAGCCATATTCTGGGTATTTTGTCTGAAACCAATTGGACAGAATCTCTAGCCTACGCTGGCTGGAATCAGATATTGCTGGTCTGTTTGATCAGTGGAGCGCTCTTTCTGAGTTTCGTTTACAGCCTCCGACACTTACCTGCACAGATTGGTAACGCAAGAGCATGGACATGGCTGCGCTGGGTATTTCTGATCACCCTATTGAGCATTGCTTGGTACAGCGCATACGGTCAACCAGACGACTTTGATTTGCCAGCAAGTGATTTGCAGTCAGTCAATTTGACGGCTCAAACAAAAGAAAAAATTTTTTTAGGCAATGGCCGTCCGGCAGAAGAAGCCTATGGCAGCAGCTTTCCGTTTGGCGTATTGCTGCGAGTATGGGCGTTTCATGAAGAAATGACACACCTTCGTGAAGCAGCCGCCTTACTCGATCAAGCACCTCCACCCAAAGTCTGGTGGACAAGCCCTGCAGGGCGCTCTGCTGCACCTCATAACGTTGTGCTCGTCATTGGTGAGTCCAGTCGCGCTGACCACTGGGGTTTGAATGGCTACCAGCGGCAAACAACCCCACTGCTGGCCAGTTTGAACCATCTAATCAGTTTCAAGAATGTCGTGACCCCCTGGACAAACACCCGCCGTGCCGTCCCGGTGCTGATCATTGGCGAGCAGGATACAGACCATTTGGCCGTTATTCAGCATCCCTCTCTGTTGAGTATATTTAAGCAGGCCGGTTATTACACAGCATGGTTATCAAATCAATCCCCATTGGGGCCACATGATTCCCTGATTGCCATGCACGCGCACCAAGCGGAAAGGCAGGTTTATACCAATCCTGTAAGCTATCAAAGTGCGGGCGCAACTGATGACGCTTTATTAGCACCATTGAGTTCGGTTTTAAATCATTCAGCAACCAATAAATTCATTATTTTGCATTTGCTGGGCAGCCATCCACGTTATATTGATCGCTATCCGGCTGCATTTGGCCCATTTCAACCAACTTTAAGCAATCATGCAAAAAATCCAGAGGCAATCGTGAATGCTTACGATAATTCAATTGCATTTACAGATAAAGTGCTGTATGAAATAATCAAGCTGCTTTCAGCTCGTTCAGACGAGAAAAGCCTGTTATTTTATATCTCTGATCATGGTCAGACACTGCCTTCAAAGAGTTGTCAACAAGCAGGGCACGGTGGTTTGAGCAAGTCAGACAATAGCGTTTCAGCGTTGATTTGGTTTTCTGACGAAATGTTGAATGAATCAAAGAGTAAATTCAATCAGTTGAGTGATAAATTAAGCGAACCACTGTACTCGCCTGAAACTGTCCACACCTTGCTGGATCTGACGGGTCTAGCATATTCAGGTTATAAAGACGAATGGAGTTGGGCATCAAAAAAATGGCAACCTAAACACCGTTGGACAGGTGGCCCTAGTCATATTAGACAGTTAACCGAAAATCATTCATGCAATACAATGATAAATTAGTCACTAGCGTCATTGGTATTTCTTTTGCTTTGTCAGGTGTTGCTGCCTTGATAGACCAAGTTGTATGGCAGCGACTTTTGTTTGCGGGTCTCGGCGTAGACACGGCTTCCATCACGTTGGTGGTGGCGTGCTTTATGCTCGGTTTGGGGTGTGGTGCATGGTTAGGCGGTTGGTTGGCCGATCAGTATCCTCGCCAGGCATTAACGGTATTTTGTTTCGCTGAAGTGGGTGTGGGTCTTTTCGCATGGCACAGTCCATACCTGCTGCGACAGCTTTCTGATTGGATGCTAGATTATTCGTCTTTTTGGATTGGTTTAGCCAATTTTTTGGTTTTATTGATTCCAACATCGATGATGGGAGCAACCCTTCCCGTATTGATCAGTTATTTAACAAGAAAGTGGGACCATGTTGGTTCTGCCACAGGTCATTTATATGCTGTGAATACCTTGGGTGCCGCGTTGGGCGCATGGCTGTCAGGTTTTGTATTGTTTATGTTCATGACAACAGACGATGCCGTTAAATTGGCTGCATGCTTGAATTTTTTGGCAGCAGCTTTAATCATTATTCTGATTAAGAAAAAAGACAGGAATAGTGATGAATAAAAATCTGGCAAAAATTCTCGCTTTCGGTACAGGCTTTGTCAGTTTGGGTATCGAAATACTTTGGACCCGTGTTCTTAGTTTCACTCAAGGCCAAACACCACAAATTTTTGCAACGGTACTGACATTATTTTTAATTGGTATTGTTATCGGCTCATATTGGGGTAAAAAAATGACCCTTTGTGCCGATCCGTTGGCTATACGACAGCAGGCATCAACAGCACTTTTTTGTTCTGCTTTACTGGATGTGTGTACCCCTTGGATGTGGGCACAAGTTGTCACGTATGAGTCCTCGCTCGCATTGCCACTGGCTGCAATAATGATTACGCTTTCTGCAGCAACCAAAGCAACTTTATTTCCCGTAGTGCATCATCTGGGTACAAGCAGTAACAGTACAGGCCTTGGTCGTTCACTGTCAACCGTTTATGGTTTGAATATTTTAGGTTCAACGCTTGGAGCTACGTGGATTGGTTTTGTCGCTTTGGAGTTGACTGGAACGGCAACTTGGTTTTTTATTCTCGGCCTATCAACTTTTTTTCTGGCGTGGCTTTTTTTGCCATCTGCTCAAAATAAATTTGAGCGGCTTTTGCCTGCTGGATTTATTTTACTTTTTTTAATCCTTCTAAAACCATTATCGAACTTTAATGAGAAATTTTGGGCGATTTTAGCAACCGGAGGTGCTCCTGAAAAAATTAATTTCTTGACAGAAAACAAAACAGGGGTTATTCATACTGTCAGAGAAAATATTGGGAGTGACATAATTTATGGAGGTAATGTTTACGATGGACGACTCAATACAGATTTATTGATCAACAGCAACAGGATAGACCGTGTTGCAATCCTTGCCGGACTGCATGCAGCACCCAAAAAAGTGTTGGTTATTGGTTTATCTGGGGGTGCATGGGTTGAGATTATTCGATATTTTCCATCTGTCGAGTCAATTGATGTAGTGGAAATTCAACCAGCTTATCTTGATTTGATAAGTTCAACGCCAATCGTTAAAGGCTTGTTGACAGACCCTCGCGTCAAGATACATATTGATGATGGGCGGCGCTGGATTAAAAAGAACAGAGATCAAAATTTCGATCTCATTGTAATGAATACCACATTTCATTGGCGAGCTTATATTACAAATTTACTATCGCAGGAGTTCCTTTCTATTTTGCATAAAAGGATGCGGC
Organism: Pseudomonadota bacterium; assembly: GCA_041192045.1. Lineage (GTDB taxonomy): Bacteria > Pseudomonadota > Gammaproteobacteria > Burkholderiales > Burkholderiaceae_C > Hydrogenophaga. The sequence continues at coordinate 5,231 of JBEENR010000009.1, forward strand.
CCAATGCTATTCTGGCATTTAATAGCACGGGATCACCTGATGTTCTGAAAACAGCACAAAGTGTATTCACCCATGCTTTACGCTACGAAAATTTTGTATATGCCGCAGATTGGAATTTTAGCCAAACAGAAAGTGCTAAAAGATTTAATCTTCAGCAATTTCTTGATCGTGTCATTCCAGAGGAATCACCAAAAAAATCAGCACTCTTTCTTAAACTGAGTCATCCATCCTGGATCAGTGTTGAAGAAGAAGAGCGACTTGCAGGGCGACCTCTTGAAATCATTACCGAAAAAAATCTGATAACAGAATACAAATACGGTAGAGGTTCGTAATATGACAGCAGATATCAAGTTCCGCTCGTTTATAAACACGATGATTGAAAAGTTCTGGTTTTCTCACGCCAAGCCTTATCGCAGCGCCCCCATCCCAACCTTCCCCCAGCGGGGGAAGGAGCCAGACACCGCTATCTGTGCGTCTGCAACCTCCTCCCCCTTGGCAGGGGGAGAGTGGGGGAGCCAAACTCCCCTCCTGCTAAGGAGGGGTGCCCCGCAGGGGCGGGGTGGTTTGGTGAACCGAAGGGGTTTGTTTGGAGAATCGGTGTCAGATTCCAATTGATTGGCCGTTCGGATGCCGCCAAACAAGCCATCCGCAACCTCGACGATGCCGTGGCACGCTCCCCGTACAAACAACGCATCGACCAGGTGGTGATGCGCTGGATAAATTTCGGTTGCAAAGCAAAATGCCCGGCTTAACACTGCCCGAAGCCGAAGAACTGCTAGGAAAAACGGGGTCAGATTCCAATTTCTCGGCTTTAGCCTGTGCCCTGTGCCTCAATGCGTTTGCCAGGGGTTCACGATGGACAAGCCCGCGATGCCCGCAAAATCTTTGGTGTTTCGGGTCACTAGGCACAGCCCGTGGGCCAGAGCGATGGCAGCGATCTGGGCATCTGGTGTGTCAATAGGTCGTCCATCGCGCTGTCTTTGTGCCCTGACCTTGGCGTAAGACCCGGCGGCCAAACGGTCGAAGTTGAGACAACGCCCGTCAAAATCTTCCTCAAAAATCGTAGCAGCCGCCGCTGCCAGTGCGTTGCGACGTTTACCCTCTGGCAAAAAGGCGATGCCAGCCAGTATCTCCGCCTGGGTGATCACGCTGGTGTTGAGCCGATCGGCGCTTTGCCCCGCGAACCATTCCAGCACTTCAGGTGCAGGCATGGCTCGCATCAGCTCCGACAAGACGGTGGTATCCAGCAAAAAACCCCTGCTCATGACGGATCGAAGTTGGGCACAGGCCTAGCGGGCTGGCGACTGGGCAAAGCGACATCGTCTCCTCCCAGACCACTAAAACGCTGGTTGATGCGCTTGGCAAAATCCAGGCCGTTCATGGCAGCAGATTCTGCTGCCAGCGTGCGCTGAAGAATGTTGCGCACCTCTTGCTCCATAGATAGGCCATGCCGTGCTGCACGCAGCCGCAGACGGGTTTTGAGGTCTTCGTCAAGATTGCGGATGGTGATGTTGCTCATCGTCATGTCCTCACAAGTGATTTCAATGATGCCAAGAAAATCGGTGTCAGATTTCAATTTTCCCAGTCTGCACAGTATCCGATAGCCCGAAGGCCACACCTGCCGCAAACGGCGAATCTTTCACACCCGCAGCGCCCCCATCCCAAGCTTCACCCTGCGAGGGAAGGAGTTAGACACCGTGACCTGCACGCCTAAAACCCCCTCCCCCCGTTCCGGGGTACTCCCCCTTGGCAGGGGGAGAGTTTAGGGGGTCAGATTCCAATTGATTGGCCGTTTGGATGCCGCCAAATTGAGCACAGCTGCCTCCTACAATCGCGCCATGGCACATCTGCACGACAGCGGCTACAAGTATCTGTTCACCCATGCTGAGCTGGTACAGGAACTCTTGGAGGTGTTTGCACCGCCGGGGGTGTCCGAGTTGCTGGACTACACCACGCTGCGCCTGGAAAGCGGTAACTACGTGACCCCGGCCATGAAGCCCCGGTCGGATGACGTGGTGTGGTCGGTGGAGCTGCGTGGCGAGCGTATTTATCTGTACATTCTGCTGGAGTTTCAGTCCACCCAAGACCCCAGCATGCCCGTGCGTATGTTGCAGTACGTGGCGGCTTTGTACGACCACTTGCTGCGCAGTAAGACCGTCAGCGCAGCGCAGGGCTTGCCTCCGGTGCTGCCTATCGTGCTCTACAACGGTGATGCCCGCTGGGAGCAAAGCGCTGAGCTTTTTGACCTGATTCGTCCCCACCCGCAGGTGCTCAAAGCGTTTCAGCCAAGGCTGCGGTTCTGGCTGCTCGACGAGGGTGCCTTTGCGGCCACCGAGCTCCAAGCCATGCGCAGCGTAAGCGCTGCCATTTTTCGTTTTGAACACACCCCGAACGTGGAGGCCGCCAAACAAGCCATCCGCAACCTTGCCGATGCCGTGGCACGTTCCCCGTACAAACAACGCATCGACCGGGTGGTGATGCGCTGGATAAAATTTCGGTTGCAAAGCAAAATGTCCGGCTTAACACTGCCCGAAGCCGAAGAACTGCTGGAAGGAACCCCCATGCTAGAGACCAACATTGACCGCTGGAAAGCCCAGGCTGTGGCTGAGGGTGTGCTTCAAGGCATGCAACAGGGCATGCAACAAGGCATGCACGTCGGTAAGCTGGTAGGGGAAACGGACATGTTGTGCCGCGTACTGGTTCGCCGTTTTGGCCCGCTGCCCGCCGCAGTGCAGGCGCAGATCAGTGCGGCAGACGCTGAGCAGATTAGGCTGTGGTTTGACCGCAGCTTGGACGCAAACGATCTGGCCTATGTTTTTGCCAGCCACTGAAGGCGCTGGCGTTTTAGCCCGAAGGCCACAGCTGCCGCAAGTGGCGAATCTTTCGCATCCGCAGCGCCCCCATCCCAAGCTTCCCCCAGCGGTATCAAAGGCCAGACTCCGTCATCTGAACGCCCCCCCACGAATCGGGTAGGGTGGCGGGGGTCATGCGGGCATTTTAGAAATGCCTTTGTGTCCTAGCCGCTGTGTCATTGGCTTGCCTTCGCCGTGCCGATAGACTGAGCTTCTTTCAACCAACACAGACGCACTGTCTGCACTGCCATGACCGCATGCATGCAAAACCACATCCATACGTTGGACTGGACTCGCTGGCTCAGACCCCTTGGGCTTGTCGCCTGTCTGTTCGGCAGTGTCAGCCTGCATGCGCAAGACATCTTGATTGGTGCCAGCCTACCCCTCAGTGGCCCCAATGCAGCGGCAGGGCAAGAAGGTCTTACGGTGGCCAAGGCTGCTTTTGACAGCTTGAATGCCAGTGGCGGCATCGGGGGGCGCAAGGTGCAACTGATTGCGCTCGACGATGCGTTTTCCCCCACCAAGGCGGCTGAAAACTTCAAGCAACTGGATGCGCAAGGCGTGGTTGCTGTGTTCAATTGCTGGGGGACGGCCAGTTGCAGCGCCATGATGCCGCTGGTCAACGAAGCCCGGCTGCCCTTGGTGACCGGCATTGCAGGCGGTGGCCCCATGCGCTCGGCACCGGGGCGCTACGCTTTCAACATGCGGCCCACTACCCAAGATGAAATCGGGCGCATGGTGAAACAGATGCAAATGATTGGTCAAGACCGCATTGCGGTGGTGTACCAAGATGACCCGTTTGGTCAGAGCGGCCAAGTGGCTGCAAAAGCGGTTTTGGACAAGGCAGGGCTCAAGGCCACGCTGGAGCAAGCCATTGCGCGCGATGGCAGCAATGCCGACAGCGTGGTGAGCGCGCTGCAAAACACCAATGCGAATGGCATCATCGTCATTGCATCACCGCAGGCCACGGTTGTCTTGGTCAAACAGGTTCGCAAGGCCGGTCTGGTGACACAGATTTACAACCTTGCGGCACAAGCCAATCGCAAAGTGGTGGCCGACTTGGGCGAACACACCGCAGGCGTGGTCTTCACCACCTTGGTACCCAGCCCGTGGAAAAGCGCACTGCCGGTCGTGCGCCAATACCAGCAGGCCATTGAAGCCAGCACGGGCAAGACCGATTTTTCTTACCTGGGGCTGGAAGTGTTCGTCAATGCACAGGTGTTGCTGGATGGCCTGAAACAGGCAGGTCCGCGGGTCAGTCGCGAAAGCCTGGTGAGTGCTTTGGAGAGCATGGGAGAAAGGCAGTTTGGTGGCGGTGTGACGGTGAAGTACGGCCCACAAGACCGCAGCGGCTCGTCTTATGTCGGCCTGACCATCGTCAACCGCGACGGGCGTTTTCTGGAATAGCCAGCGGCTGGCAGCACGCTGGGTCATGCGTTGCAGCGCAGATTGGCTCCATCGTTCGCCTGTTTTGGCGCTATCTTGCAGAGCCAATCGGGCCTGCTTCGCCCCGACTCCGTCTGTCTTGCCGCTTGTTTCACAGAAAGAGCACACCATGGCCCTGGGGCAATTTGCATACGCCAACCACAGCAACCGTTTTTTGGGCGCGGAACCGCTGAGCAACCAGCCCTTCGCCGTCGCCGGGGTGGCGTTTGACGGCGTGGTGACCAACCGGCCCGGCGCACGCTTTGGCCCGCAGGCCATTCGCAGCGCCAGCTTGATGCTGTGCGACGGCATTCACCCCGTGTTTGATGTGTCACCGCTGGCCCACTTGGGTGACGCGCTGGACATGCGCCTGCCCAACGCGTCGCCCCTGCCCGAGGTGCGCCGCCACATTGAGGCGCAGGCCGCAGCCCTCATGGCGCGGCACCATTGCGTGTTTTTGGGTGGTGACCATTCCATCACCCTGTCGCTGCTGCGGGCGGCGCAGGCGCAATACGGCGGCGGCGAGCCGCTGGCCTGCCTGCACTTTGATGCGCATTGCGACACCTGGAGCGACCACTTTGGCGAGCCCTCCGGCCACGGCACTTGGACGTACGAGGCGCTGCAAGAAGGGCTGATCAGCCCGGCGCACACGGTGCAAGTGGGCATCCGATCCAGCGGCGAGCGGGCGGCCCGCGACTACGTGGCCGACCAAGGCGGGCAGATTTTCACGGCGCGGGCGCTGCGCGGGCTGGACGGCGCTGGTTTGCAACCGGTGCTGGACGCGATCCGGGCGCGCATGGGCCAGCGCCCTTGTTATTTGACGCTGGACATTGACTGCCTAGACCCCGCCTTTGCCCCCGGCACCGGCACGCCCGAGCCCGGTGGCCTGAGCAGTTCGCAGGTGTTGACGTTCTTGGAAGAACTGGCCGACCTGAACTGGGTAGGCATGGACTGTGTGGAAGTGGCCCCGGCCTACGACCATGCCGAACTGACCACCAACGCCGCCGCCACGTTGGTGTGGACGTATCTGAGTGGCCAGGTGGCGAAACGCTTGGCCCCAGCTCCACGGGGGGCATAAGCCATGTTCCAGCGTTCTTTGGTGGCTTCAGACACGCAACTGAACCAAAAAAGTTACTACGAAGCCAGCGCCCAACGGCCCGATGTCTGCCCAGCGCTGGCGGGTGCGGTGCAGGCCGATGTGCTGGTGGTGGGCGCGGGCTTTGCGGGCCTGAGCGCCGCACTGGAACTGTCGCGCAGCGGCCTGAGCGTGGTGGTGTTAGAGGCCGACCGGGTAGGCAGTGGGGCCAGCGGGCGCAACGGCGGGCAGGCCATTGTGGGCTATGCCAGCGGGCAGGGGCCGTTTGAAGAACAGCTGGGCGCTGCCGACGCGCAGCGCGCTTGGGATATGTCGCTGCAAGCGCTGGACCTGCTGGAGCAACGCATCCACACCCACCAGATTGACTGCGATTGGGTGCGCGGCTATGTGTACGTGGCCAACTCGGCGCGCAAAGCGCGTGCCCTGCGCGACGAGGTGGACGGCTTGCAGCGGCGCGGCATCCCGTGCGACTGGGCGGAAGGCGCGCACATGGGCCGCCTGATTGACAGCCCGCGCTACGTGGCTGCTGCCCGCGAAACCCGGTCGGGCCACCTGCACCCGCTGAAATACGCCCTGGGTTTGGCGCGTGCTGCCCAGGCTGCGGGCGTGCGGGTGTTTGAACAATCTGCCGTGACGGCCTTGCAACGCGGACCCCGCTTGGTGGCCCACACCGCCCAGGGCAGCGTGACCGCCCGCTTTGGCGTGCTGGCGGGCAACTGCATGCTGGCGCAATACGGCCCGCAAGTAGCGCCCGACATTGCGCCGCGCATCATGCCGGTGGGCACCTACATCGTGGGCACCGCCCCGCTGGACCCGGCGCTGTGTGCGCGCCTCATCCCCGGCAACGCTGCGGTGTGCGACAACAACTTTGTGCTCGACTACTTTCGCTTCAGCGCCGAGCGCCGCATGCTCTTCGGTGGCCGCGTCAGCTACACCACCCAAACCCCGCGCAACCTAGAAGCCGTGATGCGCCAGCGCATGGGCGCGGTGTTCCCGGCCCTGAAAGACGTGCCCATTGAACACGTCTGGGGCGGCTTTGTGGACATCAGCATGAACCGCGCCCCCGACTTTGGCCGTCTGGGCGACAACCTGTATTACCTGCAAGGCTTCAGCGGCCACGGCGTAGCACTCACCGGCCTAGCCGGACAACTGGTGGCCGAGGCCATTGCCGGGCAAGCCAGCCGCTTTGATGTGTTTGCCCGCCTGAAGCACCGCACGTTCCCCGGTGGCCCCTGGCTGCGCACGCCCAGTTTGGCGCTGGGCATGCTGTGGTACCGGCTGCGCGATGTGCTGTAGGCACACCGCAACCGCTCAAGCCGCCGGGGTGCGGGTGTGCCAGTCGGTCGCCTGCTGAAAGGCGTGCGCGGCGTGCAGCAGCTCGGCTTCTTTGAAGTAGTTGCCCACCAATTGCAGGCCCACGGGCATGCCTGCTGCGCCAAAACCCGCCGGCACACTCATACCGGGCAGACCGGCCAAGCTGGTGGACAGGGTGTAAATGTCGGCCAAGTAGTTGGCCATGGGGTCAGCGCTTTTTTCGCCAATCTTCCAGGCCACGGTGGGGGCCACCGGCCCGGCGATCAGGTCGCATTGGGTGAAGGCTTGTTGAAAGTCTTGCGCAATGAGGCGGCGGATTTTTTGGGCCTGTAGGTAATAGGCATCGTAGTAGCCGTGGCTCAGCACATAGGTGCCGATCATGATGCGGCGCTGCACCTCGGGGCCAAAGCCTTGGCTGCGCGATTTTTTGTACATGTCGATCAGGTCGCTGTACTGCGCAGCACGGTGGCCAAACTTCACGCCGTCGAAGCGGCTGAGGTTGCTCGATGCCTCGGCGGGGGCAATGACGTAATAGACCGGGATGGACAGCTCGGTGCGTGGCAGCGAAACATCGACCAGCGTGGCACCCAAGCGCTCGTACTCGGCCAAGGCAGCGCGCACCGCTGACAGCACATCGGGCGCACAGCCATCGCCAAAAAATTCACGCGGCAAGCCCATGCGCAGGCCCTTGAGCGGCTGGGCGGCGGTAGCCCCTTCGCGGGCTTGGGTCAGGGCGGCGCTGTAGTCCTCAGCGGGGCGGTCTAGGCTGGTGGAGTCGCGGTCAAGATCGGGGCCTGCCATGGCGGAGAGCAGGGCGGCGCAGTCGGCAGCGCTGCGGGCCATGGGGCCAGCTTGGTCCAGGCTGGAGGCAAAGGCCACCATGCCGTAACGCGAGCAGCGGCCATAGGTGGGTTTGATGCCGGTGATGCCGCAAAACGCGGCGGGCTGGCGGATGGAGCCACCCGTGTCGGTGCCGGTGGCAGCGGGCACCAAGCGGGCGGCCACAGCGGCAGCCGATCCACCCGACGAGCCGCCGGGCACGCGGCTGGTGTCCCAGGGGTTGCGCACCGGGCCAAACGCGGAGTTGTCGTTGCCCGAGCCCATGGCGAATTCATCGCAGTTGAGCTTGCCCAGCGTGACCGCACCAGCAGCAGCCAAGCGCGCCACCACGGTGGCATCAAAGGGGCTGCGGTAGTTGGCCAGCATGCGGGAGCCCGCCGTGGTGGGGAAGTCGGTGGTAACAAAGATGTCTTTGTGTGCCACCGGTACGCCCAGCAGCGGGCCGCGTTCGCCAGCGGCCAGCCGCGCATCGGCAGCGCGGGCTTGGGCCAGGGTGGCTTCTTCGTTGAAGGCTAAGTAGGCACCCAAACTGGCGTGTTGCTGGGCACGGGCCAGCAGGTGCTGGGCGGCTTCGGTGGCCGAAGTCTGGCGTTGGGCCAACGCAGCGGCCAGCTCGGCCACACCCATCTGGTGCAGGTCGGGGGTACTCATTCGATCACCTTGGGCACGAGGAACAGGCCGCGTTCAACGGCGGGGGCGCTGCGCTGGTTGGCTTCGCGCTGGTTGGGCTCGCTGGCCACATCGGGGCGCAGGCGCAGGCTGACGTGGTCCATGACAGCGGTGGGGTGGGCCAGGGGTTCGATGCCGGTGGTGTCCACCGCGTTCATCTGTTCCACGGTCTGGAAGAAATCGTTGAGCTGGGTCAGCATGCGTTCGCTGTGCTGGGGGTCAAGCTCCAGCCGGGCGAGGTTGGCAATGCGCCCGATGTCGGACAGGGTCAGGGACATGGCAGGACTGGGTTGCGGGTTTGCTGATTGAGAGGGTGAACCGGCGTGGCTGTGGCTGAAGGCGGCGTTTCGGAGAACAGATTTCAACGCCGGTTTGTAACGGCCAAGGCCCGCATGCAATCACTGATGCACGGGGGATGGGGTATTATCCAGGGTTTGCTGACTCATCCCCTGACGGGGATTTTTTACGTGCAAATCAAGCACTTACTACAGCACTTAAGCCCTATTTGACCAATACTTAGGCAGTACAAACCGCCACACGGCACTGCCCATCCCCGACCTCGGCAGGCGAAGCCCTGCTCGGGCACCACAGGATTTCTCACCATGTTTGAAGCATTTCGTCGGCAGTTTTCGACCGATCTGGCCATCGACCTTGGCACGGCCAACACCCTGATTTACGTTCGCAGCAAAGGCATCGTGCTGGACGAGCCCTCGGTGGTGTCCATCCGCCACGAAGGCGGCCCACAAGGCAAAAAAACCATCCAAGCCGTTGGCAAAGAGGCCAAAGCCATGTTGGGCAAAGTGCCCGGCAACATTGAGGCCATTCGGCCCATGAAGGACGGTGTGATTGCTGACTTCACCGTCACGGAGCAGATGCTCAAGCAGTTCATCAAGATGGTGCATCCGCGCTCCATGTTCAAACCCAGCCCGCGCATCATCATTTGCGTGCCTTGCGGCTCTACCCAGGTGGAGCGCCGGGCGATTCGCGAATCGGCGCTGGGCGCTGGGGCTTCCGAGGTGTACCTGATTGAAGAGCCCATGGCCGCAGCCATTGGTGCCGGTTTGCCGGTCTCAGAAGCTTCGGGCTCGATGGTGGTGGACATTGGCGGCGGCACCACCGAAGTGGGCGTGATTTCACTCGGCGGCATGGTGTACAAGGGCAGCGTGCGCGTGGGCGGCGACCGGTTTGACGATGCCATCATTGCCTACATCCGCCGCAATTACGGCATGCTCATTGGCGAGCCCACCGCCGAGGCCATCAAGAAGCAAATTGGCTCCGCCTTCCCTGGCTCCGAGGTGCGCGAGATGGAAGTCAAGGGCCGCAACCTGTCGGAAGGTGTGCCGCGCAGCTTCACCATCAGCAGCAACGAAATCCTCGAAGCCCTGACCGATCCGCTGAACAACATCGTCTCCGCCGTCAAGATGGCGCTGGAACACACGCCCCCTGAGCTGGGGGCTGACATTGCCGAGCGCGGCATGATGCTGACCGGCGGCGGTGCCCTGTTGCGCGACTTGGACCGCCTGCTGGCCGAAGAAACCGGCCTGCCGGTGCTGGTGGCCGAAGAACCGCTGACCTGTGTGGTGCGCGGCTGCGGCATGGCCTTGGAGCGCATGGAGCGCTTGGGCACCATTTTCACGACCGAATAAACCCACTGACTGTCTGCGCTGCCACCGAGCACGCGGGTCTGCGCACAAGGATTGACGTTTCCCCATGCCACTGGGCACCCTGGACCGTACACCGCCGCCGTTTTTCAGGCAAGGGCCGTCTGCGCTGTCCAAACTCATGGTGTTCAGTGCGCTGGCGCTGTTCATCATGGTGGCCGATGTGCGCTTTCAGCTCACCGGGCCGCTGCGGGCGGTGATTGCCACCTTGCTCTACCCAGCGCAGTGGCTGGTGCTGCAACCCGTGCAAGCCACCACCGAGGCCAGCCGTTATTTGGTATCACTGCACCAAGCCCAGCAAAACGAAGCGCAAGCCCTGCAACGCCTCAACAGCCAGACCGCGCAAGCCCTGCAAGTGGCGCAGCTGCAACTGGAAAACCAGCAACTGCGCGAGTTGCTGGCCATGCGCGAACGCCTGAGCACGGCATCGACCGGCGCACAGGTGCTGTTTGATGCCGCCGATCCGTTCTCGCGCAAGGTGGTGATTGACCGGGGCCAAACCCACGGCATTGAGCCGGGTTCACCGGTGCTCGATGGGCTGGGTGTGCTGGGCCAAGTGACGCAGGTGTACCCGCTGTTGTCCGAGGTCACGCTGCTGGTGGATCGTGAACAAACCATTCCGGTACTCAACACCCGCACGGGTGCGCGCAACTTGGCCTACGGACAGCCCTCGCCCACCGGTGACGGTATGGAGTTGCGCTTCACGCTGGCCAATGCCGACATTGCGGTGGGCGACGTGCTCAGCACCAGCGGTATCGACGGGGTCTATCCGCCTGGCCTGCCGGTGGCACGGGTGGTGGAGGTGGAGCGCCGCGCCGAATCGTCCTTCACCCGGATTCGCTGCGAACCGCTGGCCCATGTGCAGGGGGCGTTGCATGTGCTGGTGCTCAAACCCGTGGGCGACAAGCTGCTGCCTGCGGGCACCGAACTGCCCGAGATCGTGACCAGCTCGCACGCCCGCACCAGCAAGTCTGCTGGGCCTGCCAACCCACGCAGGAGCGCACCATGATCATGCCCTCGGGGCAGCCGCTGCTGCTGCCCGCCAACCGTGCTTTTATCTGGTTCAGTCTGGTGGCTGCCTTGCTGGTGGACATGCTGCTGAACATGGGCCTGTGGGGCCGTGCAGCCTGGGTGCCCGATGTGCTGGCGGTGGTGCTGGTGTTCTGGAGCGTGCACCAGCCGCTGCGCGTGGGCGTGGGGGCTGGTTTTGTGTTTGGCTTGATCATGGACGTGCACCAAAGTGCGCTGCTGGGCCAGCACGCGCTGGCTTACACCGTCTTGGCCTATTTGGCGGTGTTCGTCCACCGGCGGTTGTTGTGGTTCACGGTGCCCACGCAGGCGGTGCAACTGCTGCCGCTGTTTGCGGGCATGCACCTGCTGGTGCTGTTGGTGCGGCTGGTGACAGGGGGTAGTTTTCCCGGTGCCAGCCTGCTGCTGGCCCCCGTCATCGAGGCGCTGCTGTGGCCCGTGGTCAGTGTGCTGTTGCTGGCCCCGCAGCGTCGCGCACCCGACCCCGACGACAACCGGCCCTTGTGAATGAAGCCTGAGCGTCCCAGCCCGGACTGACCATGACTGAGTTGCGCAATGTCGAAATGGACCTCGCCCGCTTCCGCACCCGTGTGGTGGTGGCGGGTCTGGCGGTGCTGTTCGCCTTTGGCTTGGTGGTGGCGCGCATGGTTTACCTGCAAATCTTGCGCCACGACGAATTGCTGGCGCAGGCCGAGAGCAACCGCACAGCGGTGCTGCCCGTGGTGCCCAACCGGGGTCAGATCTTGGATCGTCATGGGCGCGTCTTGGCGACCAATTACTCCGCTTACACCCTGGAGATCACGCCCTCCAAGGTGCTTGACCTGGAGCAAACCATTGAGGCGCTGGGCGCACTGGTGGACATCCAACCCCGCGACAAACGGCGTTTTCGCAAGCTGCTCGAAGAATCGCACCGTTTTGATTCATTGCCCCTGCGCACCCGCTTGAGTGATGAGGAGGTCGCCCGTTTCTCGGCCCAGCGCTACCGCTTTCCGGGGGTTGACGTGCGCGCCCGCCTGATTCGGCAATACCCCAACGGGGAGCTGGCCAGCCACGTCATTGGTTACATCGGGCGCATCAACCAGCGCGAAAAAACCCTGATCGAAGACTGGCCCGAAGACGAGCAAGCCAATTACCGGGGCACCGAGTACATCGGCAAACTCGGCGCTGAACAGAGCTACGAGCGTGCGCTGCACGGCATCACGGGTTTTGAGCGGGTCGAGACCTCCGCCGGTGGGCGGGCCGTGCGCGCCTTGGCCAACACACCGGCCACACCCGGCAACACGGTGGTGCTGTCGATTGACATGCAGCTGCAAAAACTGGTGGAAGACATGTTTGGCGAGCGCCGGGGCGCACTGGTGGCCATTGACCCGCGCAATGGCGAGGTGTTGGCCTTTGTCAGCAAGCCCACGTTTGACCCCAACCTGTTCGTCGAAGGCATTGACGTGGACAACTGGCGAGCCCTGAACGAATCGGTGAACAAACCCCTGCTGAACCGGGCGCTGCGTGGCACCTACCCACCGGGCTCCACCTACAAACCCTTCATGGCACTGGCCGCCCTGGAAACCGGCACCCGTAGCGCCAACACCGTCATCAACGACCCCGGCTTCTGGATGTTTGGCAACCACCGCTTCCGCAGCCACGACGACAGCGGGCTGGGCGCGGTGAACATGTACCGCAGCATCGTCAAGTCCAGCAACACCTACTACTACTCGCTGGCCAACGAAATGGGCGTGGAAACCATGCACGACTTCATGAAACCGCTGGGTTTTGGTCAGATCACCGGCATCGACCTGCCGGGTGAAGTCGCTGGCGTGCTGCCCAGCCCAGCCTGGAAGCGCAAAACCTACAAACGACCCGAACAGCAGCGCTGGTACGCAGGCGAAACGGTCTCGCTGGGCATCGGGCAGGGCTACAACAGCTTCACCATGCTGCAACTGGCGCATGCCATGGCCACCTTGGCCAACGGCGGTCTCCGGTACAGCCCGCACCTGACACTGGCCACCGAAGACGTGGTGACGCGCCAGCGCACACCCACCCAGCAGCCTGAGCCGATTGCGCTGGGTTACAAGCCCGAGAACGTGCAAGTGGTGCTGCACGCCATGCAGGGCGTGACGATCGAGGGCACGTCAGCCCGCGTTTTCATGGGCGCGGGCTACAGCAGCGGCGGCAAAACGGGCACGGCGCAGGCGGTCACCATCGGCCAGAAAGACCGCTACGACGCACGCAAGCTCGAAGAGCACCAGCGCGACCACTCGCTGTACGTGGCCTTTGCCCCCATGGAGCAACCCCGCGTGGCGCTGGCCGTGATTGTGGAAAACGCCGGTTTTGGCGCAGCCCATGCCGCCCCCATTGCGCGGCGGGTGTTCGACTACCTGCTGCTCGACCAATACCCCAGCGCCGAAGACTTGGCCGCGGTGCAACAAGGCTTAGCGGCCAGCCCCATCGGCACCCCGCTCAAGGCCAGCAGCCTGCCCTGGCCGCACGAAGCCCCCAGCAGCAAACCCTGAAAACCCGGCCCGCAAGCCCCATGCAAATGCGGGTTTCCCCTCAGATTGAAACGATTCAATTTCAGGGTTAACACGGGTACGGATCCAACTTGAACCGATTCAAAATCCACCCGTCTGAAATTGAATCGTTTCAATCTGAGGTTGAACAGGCTCATTTCAGTCAACGACTTCAGCCCCCTGGATGGCGCACAACAGCCCGCCGCTGTCGGGACATGGGCTTCAACGGCCAACTTCTACATGGAGACCATCGTGAAAAAAATCTTCAAACCCGCCTGGGCACCCGTCGCACTGGCTGCCAGCTTGCTGTGTTCCAGCGCCGCTTGGGCCGAGGTGGAATACCACGGCTACTTCCGCACCCAGGCAGGCGGCACCTCCAAGGGGGGCAATCTGCAATGCTTTGATCTGGGTTGGCCCGTGGCGCTGGACCGCGATGTGGGGCGGCTGGGCAACGAGTGCGACGCGTTTGGCGATGCGCAATTCGGGCTGGGCTTTGGCGATCAAAACGATGTTTGGGGCAAGTACCACATCGGTTTTGCCTACAAAAACAAAGATGCTGCCGCTTGGGAAGACACCCAGGCTTCACTCAACGGTGGCACGCTGACACCCGGTGGACTGACGCTGGCCAATGAAAACAACTGGTTTGAAGCCGGTGGCTTCTTCGGTGCCGGTGCGCTGGAAGATGCGTCGGTCTGGGTCGGCAAGCGGCACTACAACCGCCACGATGCCCACATCACCGACAACTACTACTGGGCCAACAACGGCATGGGTGCGGGCGTAGAAGGCATGAAGCTGGGCGCGGCCAAATCCTCGGTGTCTTATTTCCAGAGCGGGGGCAACGCCCACGCCAAAGATGCGGTGGTGGCCAAGCGCGTGGGCCTGCGGGTGTACGACATTGCCGCCAACACCAACGGCAAGCTGGAGAGCGAACTGGTTTTCATCAACGGCTCTTCAGCCGACCCGACCAAGACCACGGGCAGCGGCACTTCGCTCATGGTGCAGCACAGCCAAGATGGCGTGCTGGGCGGCTTCAACAAATTTGCCCTGATTTTGGGTCGGGATGCTGGTGCCGGTTTTGCGTGGCAGCCCACCTACGCCGGGGGCGACAACGGCAACAAAGGGGCCAAGTCTTGGCTGATCAGCAACCAGCTCAACTTTGCCATCAAGGACACCAAGTGGTCGGGCATGTTCGCGCTCAGCGCGGGCGATGTGAAGAAGTGGGATGCCCAGTACGTCAGCGCCGTGCTGCGCCCGCAGTACAACTTCACGAAAAACTTCAGTGTGGCCGCCGAACTCGGGCACGCTCAGGGCAAATCGGGTAGCAGCAAGCCCAGCCTGACCAAGTTCACCCTGGCACCGCAAATCACGCTGACCGAAGGTTTCTGGGCACGTCCAGTGCTGCGCGCTTTCGTCACGCACGCCAACTGGAACAAGGACGCGGGCACCGTGGCCAACGGCGTGTTTGGCACCGCCACCAGTGGCACCACCTTTGGCTTCCAAGCCGAAGCCTGGTGGTGATGGGCGGCTTGCCGGTTTTTCTGGATCGTTTTCTCCGTTGACGTTGGTGTTTACCGGGGGTTGCGTGCCCCCGGTTTTTTCGAAAATCTCGCATGACCAAGACATCCGACTGGTGGCGCGGTGCCGTCATTTATCAGGTTTACCCGCGCAGCTTCATGGACAGCAATGCCGACGGCGTGGGCGACCTGCCGGGCATCACGCAGCGGCTGGACTACATCGCCAGCTTGGGCGTGGATGCCGTCTGGATCTCGCCGATCCAGAAGTCCCCCATGAAGGACTTTGGCTACGATGTCAGCGACTACGACGATGTGGACCCCATCTTTGGCACGCTGGCCGACTTTGATGCCCTCATTGACCGTGCGCATGCCTTGGGCCTGAAGGTGATGATTGACCAAGTGCTCTCGCACACCAGCGACCAGCACCCTTGGTTCATCGAGAGCCGCAGCAGCCGCGACAACCCGCGTGCCGACTGGTACGTCTGGGCCGATGCGCAGCCTGACGGTTCGCCGCCCAACAACTGGAAGAGCGTCTTTGGCGGCAGCAGCTGGCAGTGGGACAGCCGCCGCAAGCAGTACTACCTGCACAACTTTTTGGCCGAACAGCCCGACCTGAACTACCACCATCCGCAGGTGCAGCAAGCCGCGCTGGCTTCGGTGCGTTTTTGGCTGGATCGCGGGCTCGACGGTTTCCGCTTTGACACGACCAACTACTTTCACCACGACACCTTGCTGCGCGACAACCCGCCGCTCAAGCCCACATGGGCCAGCCACGAACTGCCCGCCAACCCTTACGAGATGCAGCAGCACCTGTTTGACAAGAACCGCCCCGAAAACGTGGCCTTCTTCGAGCGGGTGCGCGCCGTGCTGGACGAATACGGGGCCGTGAGCGTGGGTGAGGTGGGCGATGCCGAGGCCCTGAACCTCATGATCGAGTACGCCGCAGGCAAGCGGCGGCTGCACATGACCTACAGCTTTGCCTTCTTGGGGCAGGACAACCAAGCCGCCCATGTCCGGCGGCACACACAGGCTTTTGAAGCCGCCGCAGCGGCGCACAACAGCTGGCCCTGCTGGACGGTGGGCAACCACGATGCCATCCGGGTGCTGACCCGCTGGCAGGGGCTGGCCGCGCCGCAAGACTTCATGCGCATGACCATGGCCATGCTCTTCAGCCTGCGCGGCAGTGCCTGCTGGTACCAAGGCGACGAGCTGGCCCTGCCCGAAGCCGACCTGGCCTTTGAAGACCTGGTGGACCCGCCCGGCATTGCCTTTTGGCCCGCCTACAAAGGGCGCGATGGCTGCCGCACCCCCATGCCCTGGAACAGCCAGCAGGTTCACGCCGGTTTCAGCCAAGGCCACACCACCCGGCCCTGGCTGCCGGTCTTGCCCGCCCACCAAGTGCGTGCGGTGGACGTGGCCGAGTCTGACCCCGCGGCACCGCTGCACTTCATGCGCCGCTTTTTGGCCTGGCGCAAACAACACCCGGCCCTCATCCGGGGCGATGTGCACTACCTTGACGGCTGCGCCGAGGTGCTGCTGCTGGTGCGCCACACGCACAGCCCGCGTGGGCAGAGGCTGCTGTGCGCTTTCAACTTCAGCGCCGATGCGCAAACCGTGGCCTGGCCTGCGGGCATCGAGCTGCGGCAGACCCTGGTGGTGCCAGGCCTGCCCGTCAGCCAGCAAGGCACCCCCACCCCCGAGGCGCTGGCCTTACCGCCTTACGGCATGTATTTCGCGGTTCTCGCCGCCTGAACACCATGGCCCAACTCAAACTCAGGCAGTTGCGGAAAACCTTCGGCGAGACCGAAATCCTGCACGGCATCGACCTCGACATCCACGACGGCGAATTCATCGTCTTCGTGGGCCCTTCGGGCTGCGGCAAGTCCACCATGCTGCGCTGCATTGCCGGGCTGGAAGACATCAGCAGCGGTGAACTCTGGATCGGCGAGCAACGGGTCAACGACGTGCCCCCCTCGCGCCGCAGCATCTCGATGGTGTTTCAAAGCTACGCGCTCTACCCCCACATGAACGTGGCGCAGAACATGGCGTTTGGCCTCAAGCTGGCGGGCTACAGCGCCAGCGAGATCGACGAATCGGTGCAACGGGCGGCGCACATTCTGCAAATCGAACACCTGCTGGCGCGTCGCCCCAAAGACCTCTCGGGCGGCCAGCGGCAGCGGGTGGCCATTGGGCGCGCCATTGTGCGCAAGCCCGGCGTGTTCCTGTTTGACGAGCCCTTGTCCAACCTGGACGCGGCCCTGCGGGTGCAAATGCGCGTCGAGCTGGCACGCTTGCACCGCGAGTTGCAGACCACCATGATTTACGTCACCCACGATCAGGTGGAGGCCATGACGCTGGCCCACCGCATTGTGGTGTTTCACGATGGGCGTATTGAACAAGTCGGCACGCCCATGGCGCTGTACAAGCACCCCATCAATCTGTTTGTGGCGGGGTTCATCGGCTCGCCCAACATGAATTTCCTGCCCGCTACCGTGGTCAGCGCCTCGGCCTCGGGGGCCGTGGTGCAACTGGCTTGCGGCAGTGGCGTGCAGGTGGCGGTGCAGGCCGAGCGGCTCCAGCGCGGTGAAGCCGTCACCCTGGGCATTCGCCCCGAACACCTGAGCGCCCACCGCCAAGCGCAGCCCAACAGCCTGCCCGCTGTGGTGGAGGCCACCGAACACCTCGGCGATGTGACCTACCTCTACGCCGCCGGGGCTGGGCTGAAGCACCTGGTGGTGCGTGCCGATGCCGAGGACGGCCTCAGCGCTGGCGATGCCGTGCACCTGTGTGTCCCCAGCCAGCGTGCCCACCTGTTCGACGCACACGGCCTGGCCCTGCCACGGCTGGCCTGAATGCCCCGCTGAACCCCCGCTGATCCCCATTTCCCGCCCACCTCTGAACCCCTCAACAACGTCCCGGAGACATCCATGCAAACACCTCTGAAAACCGTGCAGACACCCCTGAAAACCTTCACCCTCAGCGCCCTGGGTGCGGCTGCCTTGCTGGCTGGTGCCCTGCCGCTGAGCGCACAGGCCGCCGAGCCGGGCAAGCTGCTGATCTGGTTCAGTGTGGACGGCACCAAAGGCTTGCAGAAAGTGGCCGACGAATTCACCAAGCAGACCGGCGTTGCGGTGGTGGTCGAAGCCCCCGAAGACGGCCCCGGCAAATTCCAGCAAGCGGCTGCCGCCGGCAAAGGGCCTGACATCTGGATCTGGGCACACGACCGCATTGGCGAATGGATTGCCGGGGGCCTGATTCAGCCCGTCACCCCCAGCAAAAAACTGCAAGGCGACATTGACCCGCTGGCCTGGAAAGCCTTCACCGTGGGCGGCAGAACCTGGGGCTACCCCTATGCCATTGAAGCGGTTTCGCTGGTTTACAACAAAGCTTTGGTGAAAACGCCCCCCAAAACCTTTGAAGAGGTGATGGCGCTGGACAAACAACTCGCGGCCCAAGGCAAAAAAGCCATTTTGTGGGACTACACCAACACCTACTTCACCTGGCCCCTGATGGCAGCCAACGGCGGCTATGCCTTCAAGCTCAAGCCCGACGGCACCTACGATGCCAGCGACACCGGTGTGAACAACGCGGGCGCGCTCAAAGGGGTGGAGCTGCTGAACAAGCTGCTGCGCGAAAAATACATGCCCGAAGGCAGTGGCTACGCCGAAATGGAAGGGGCCATGGCCCAGGGACAGGTGGCCATGATGATCAACGGCCCCTGGAGCTGGGACAACCTGCGCAAGGCCAAAATCGACTTTGGCGTGACCAAAATCCCCATGGTCAACGGCAAAAAGGCCGCCCCGTTCGTGGGGGTCAAGGGCGTGATGATCAACAAATCGTCGCCCAACAAAGAGCTGGCGGTGGAGTTCATTGAAAACCACATGCTCACCGAAAAAGGGCTGAAAACCATCAACGAGGCCGAACCCATTGGGGCCCCCGCCAGCCGTGCCTTCTTTGCCACCTTGAAGGCCGACCCCAACATCGCCGCCACCATGGCCTCGGCGCAAGACGGTGCCCCCATGCCCAACAACCCGGAAATGGGCCGTTTCTGGTCGGCCATGGTGTCGGCACTGGGCAACGTGATGGAAGCCCGCCAGACCCCCAAAGAAGCGATGGACGCTGCGGCCAAGCGCATCCTGTCCAAATAAGCCGCGACATCCTTCCGCTGGTTCCGCCCATCGACAGACACCATGAAACTCCCTTTGTTGTTACGCCGCCAGGGTGGCACGGTGTTGCTGGCCGTGCTCACGCTGGGCATGCTGTACCTGGCCACGCTGTTGTACACCGTGGGTGAAACCTTGCTGGCCGCCATGGTGCTGGTGCTGGCTTCGTTGGCGGCCTGGGTGTACACCTCGGCCCGCACCGCCGCGCTGCGCTACTTGTTCCCTGGCATGGCCGCTGCGGTGGTGTTTGTGGTGTTCCCCATGGTGTACACGGTATCCATTGGGTTCACCAACTACAGCTCGCAAAACCTGCTGGACTTTGAACGCGCCCGGCAGTACCTGCTGGACGACACCTATGTGCAAGCAGGTGCGCGGCACTACCGCTTCAGCGTACACCCCGACGGCGAGGCCTTCCGGCTGCGCCTGGAGGACGAAGAGGACAGCAAACGGGCTTTTGTGTCGCCCGCCTTGGCGCTGGCGCAGGCCCACCCTCAGCGCATGGCCCCGGTGGCGCTGGAGCCAGACAACCCGGCACAGCCGCCGCTGGCACCCGCGGTGGCGATGAAAACCGTCATCGCCCTGCAAACGCCCCTGAAAGCCCTCAGCTTCAAAACGCCTGACGGCGAGGACATCCGGCTGGCTTCGTTGCGCCAATTTGCGCCCATTCAACACCGCTACCGGCTGGAGCCTGACGGAGCCCTGTTCGACACCGTGGCACAGCAACGCTTGGTGCCCAACCTGAGCACGGGCCATTTTGAAACGCCCACCGGAGAGCCCGTCTCGCCCGGTTTCAAGGTGAATGTGGGGTTGGCGCACTACCAGCGCATCTTCACCGACAGCAAGTTCAGCGAACCCTTTCTGCGCATTTTTGGCTGGACGGTGGCCTTCAGCGGCCTGACCGTGCTGTGCGCCGCTTCGCTGGGCATGCTGCTGGCGGTCTTGCTGAGCTGGGACAGCCTGCGCGGGCGCAAGGTGTACCAGTTGCTGCTGTTCCTGCCCTATGCGGTGCCGGGCTTCATCTCCATCCTGATCTTCAAGGGCTTGTTCAACCAAAACCTGGGCGAGGTGAACATGATCCTCAACGGGCTCTTTGGGATTCGGCCCGCGTGGTTTGCTGACCCGCTGCTGGCCAAAGCCATGCTGCTGATCGTCAACACCTGGCTGGGCTTCCCGTACATGATGATTGTGTGCATGGGCCTCATCAAGTCCATTCCTGCCGATCTGTACGAGGCCTCGGCGGTGGCCGGTGCTGGGCCGCTGACCAACTTCTTCGGTATCACGCTGCCGCTGATCCTCAAGCCCCTGACCCCGTTGCTGATTTCGTCGTTCGCGTTCAACTTCAACAACTTCGTCCTCATCACCCTGCTGACCGGTGGCCGTCCAGACTTTTTGGACATTGCCGTACCCGCAGGCACCACGGACATTCTGGTGTCTTACACCTTCCGCATTGCCTTTCAGGACTCGGGCCAGCAGTTCGGTTTGGCTTCTGCCGTGTCCACCGTCATTTTCCTGATCGTCGCGGCCATCACCCTGCTGCAAATGCGCTACACGCAAGTGGCCGCTCAAGACAAACGCTGAGGAACCCACCATGGCCATCGTGCTTGACCCCTCCCAACGCTGGCGCGTGCTGGCGGCCCATGCCTTCCTCATCGTGCTGTGCGCGGTGGTGGTGTTTCCATTCTTGGTGGTGCTGTCGGTGTCGTTTCGGCCCGGCAACTTTGCCACCGGCAGCCTGATCCCCGACACCATCAGCCTGGAACACTGGCGCTACGCCCTGGGCCTGCCCTACCAAGGGCCAGACGGCAGCTGGGTCGAGCCCGAACTGCCGGTGCTGCGCTGGTTGTGGAATTCGGTCAAGGTGGCCACGCTCTCGGGGCTCATCACGCTGCTGCTGTCCACCACCGGGGCCTATGCGCTGGCCCGCATGCGCTTTCGGGGTCGCCAGCAGGTGCTCACCGGCCTGATGCTGATGCAGATGTTTCCGGCCGTGCTGGCGCTGGTGGCCATTTACGCCATTTTTGACCGCTTGGGCTCGGCCTTCCCGGCCTTTGGCATCAACAGCCACTGGGCCTTGCTGCTGGCGTATTCGGGCGGTATTGCCATGCACGTCTGGACCATCAAGGGCTACTACGACACCATTCCCTACGAAATTGAAGAAGCCGCCAAGGTGGACGGGGCTACGCCCTGGCAAACCTTTTACCTGGTGCTGCTGCCCATGGCGCTGCCCATTTTGCTGGTGGTTTTTCTGCTGGCCTTCATTGGGGTGCTGATTGAGTACCCGGTGGCTTCGGTGCTGCTCAACACCGACGAAACCCTCACCCTGGCCGTGGGCACCAAGAAATTCGTGGCCGAACACAACTTCAAATGGGGCGACTTTGCCGCTGTGGCCATTCTCTCGGGCCTGCCCATCACGGTGGTGTTCGTGCTGGCTCAGAAATGGATGATCGCCGGCCTGACCGCTGGTGGCATCAAGGGCTGAGTGCCACCCCGAGCGCACCGCCTTCCGCTCTGTTTCTTCCACCCCTCCCAAGGAGACCTCCATGCGCATCCGCCACCTCACCCGCAACGCCCTGGCTGCCCTGACCCTGGGCGCAGCCACCCTCGTCGTCCAGGCCCAGGTGCCCGACGGCAAAATCGGCATCCACTACAGCCGCTGTGACAACAACTATGAAGGCTGGGGACTGCACACCTGGAAGAACCCCGGCATTCCCCTGCCCGGTGTGGAATGGCAAAAACCCATGATGCCCACCGGCACCAGCAGCTTTGGCGTGTACTGGCACACCGATTTGGCCGAATACGGCAGCTCGCAGACGGTGAACTACATCATCCACAAGGGCGACACCAAAGAGCAAGGCGGCAAGGACATGAAGTTCAGCGGCAAGGAATACAAGGAAATCTGGGTCAACGACGGTGACCGCAAGATTTACTTCAGCCTGGCCGATGCCCAAAAGGCCCGCGCCGAAAAGCCCTGCCCCTGAACACACCGCCATTGCGCCCTAACCCCCGGTCGTGGGAGGTATTCATGCCCCTTCATACCTTCTGGCACCGCTGCCAAACCCGTCTGCGCTGGCTGGGGCTGCTTGCCTGCTTGGCCGCCCCAGTCGCACAGGCCCAAGCTGACGACGTGGCGTTGGTACGCGCCACACAGCCCGTGGCCGTCACGCACACCGCCAGTGCGCTGCCACCCGGCTGGCAGCACGGCACCTTCATGCAGATTTATGTGCGCGGCTACCAAGACAGCAACGGCGACGGCATCGGCGACCTGCGGGGCTTGATGCAGCGGCTGGACTACCTGCAATGGCTGGGCGTGAGCGGCCTTTGGCTCATGCCCGTCACCCGCAGCCAAGACCAGGATCACGGCTATGCCGTGACCGACTACCGCGACATCGACCCCGATGTCGGCACGCTGGACGACTTTGACGAGCTGATTCGGCAGGCCCACCAGCGCGGCATCGGGGTCATCATCGACTACGTCATCAACCACAGCGCCGCCGACCACCCGCTGTTTGAAAGCGCCCGTTCGTCCCCCCGCAGCCCCTACCGCGACTGGTATTTGTGGCAAGCCGAGGTGCCCGCTGGCTGGAGCATCTACGGCAAAAACCCCTGGCATGCCGACGAGCACGGGGCCTACTTTGCGGGTTTCTGGGACCAAATGCCCGACTTCAACCTGCGCAACCCCCAAGTGCTGGCTTGGCACCACGACAACCTGCGCTTCTGGCTGAACCGGGGCGTGGACGGCTTCCGGTTTGATGCCGTGGGCAACTTGGTCGAAGACGGCCCGCTGGCCTGGGAAGGCCATGCCGACAACCACACCATCATGAACGGGGTCAAGCGCCTGATCGAGGGCTACGACAACCGCTTCCTGATCTGCGAAGCCCCCGGCGACCCGGTGGCCTTTGCCCGTCCCGAATCGTGCGGCAGTGCGTTTGCATTCGGCCACAACCACCGCGTGGTGGGGGCAGCCCTGGGCGACCCGGCTGCGGCTGAAAAAGTAGCGGCCTATTTTGTGAACGCGCCCGTGGGGTTGGCCGGTTTTGCCTCCAACCACGACAGCTTTGCGGGCCAACGCCTGTGGGATCGTGTGCGCGGCCACGAACGGCGCTACCGCCTGGCCGCGGCCACCTACATCCTGCAACAGCCCGCCCCGCCGTTTGTCTATTACGGCGAGGAATTCGGCATGGCCGGTGGCGCGGGTCTGGGCGGAGACCACAAATTGCGCACACCGATGGTGTGGGATGCCGCCCTGCCGTTTGCGGGGTTCAGCAGCGTCGAAGCTTTTCGGGGGTTTGCGGCCAACAGGCAGACGCATTCGGTGGCGGCACAAACCGGCAACCCGCAGTCGCTGCTGCACCATTACCGCTGGCTCATTCAGCTGCGCCAGTCGCACCCCGCCTTGCAAACGGGCCGCTACAGCCAGCCCGACATCGAAGGCTGGCACCTGAGCTTCCGGCGCGAGGGTACCGACGACACCGTGCTGGTGGCCTTCAACTACCACGAAAGCGCAAGCCGCCTGCACCTCAAAGGCTTGCCCGCCAACACCCGCATCGAACGGCTGGGGCCAGACTACACCGACACACTCAACACCGATGCGCAGGGCCAGCTCAGCCCGGTGTTGCCCGGTACGGCCTTTGCGGTGTACCGCTGGCCGCGTGTACCAGCCAGCCAGAGGGCGCAGCCATGAAACGGCGCACAGGTTGGCAAAGGCTGGCGGCGCTGTGTGGGCTGTCCCTGTCCGCCTGCTTGGTGGCCTGCGGCGGCAGCCATGGCGGGGCCGACGCACCCCCGCCCGAGGTGGACATGTCACCCGTGGCCGCCGAACCGCGCAGCAACGGCCTGCCCGAGCACTGGGACGAGGGCGTGTTCATGCAAATTTTTGTGCGCGCCTACCAAGACAGCAACGGCGATGGCGTGGGCGACTTCAAGGGCCTGACCAGCCGCTTGGGCTACCTGAAATCGCTGGGCATCAGTGGCATTTGGCTCATGCCCATCCACCCCAGCCAAGACCGCGACCACGGCTATGCCGTCACCGACTACCGCGCCGTGGCCCCGGAATACGGCAGCTTGCAAGACTTTCAGGACTTTCTGCAAGCGGCACACGCGCAGGGCATCGGGGTCGTGACCGACTACGTTATCAACCACAGCGCCGCCGACCACCCCGCGTTCCTGCAAGCCCAGAGCGGGGCTGACAACCCCTGGCGGGACTGGTTTGTCTGGCAACCCAGCCTGCCGGGGGGCTGGTCTGTTTATGGCAGCAACCCCTGGCACTTTCACCGCAGCGGCTATTACTTTGGCGGCTTTTGGAGCCAGATGCCCGACTTCAACCTGCGCAACAGCGCCGTGACCGACTGGCACCACGACAACCTGCGCTTCTGGCTCAACCTGGGGGTGGACGGCTTCCGCTTCGATGCCGTGGGCAACCTGGTCGAAAACGGCCCCAACGCCTGGGAGCACCAGCCCGAAAACCACCGCATCCTGCGCGATGTGCAGACCCTGGTACACAGCTACCCGCAGCGCTTCATGGTTTGCGAAGCGCCTTCGCTGCCGCAGCGTTATGCCGCGCCAGATTCCTGCGGCAGCGCATTTGCCTTTGGCTACCAATATGCACTCACATCGGCGGTGAAAGGCAACACCGCCGACCTGCAAACCATCGCCGACTATTGGCTCACCGCCCCGGCGGGCATGGTGGGTTTTGCCTCCAACCACGACAGCTTTGCGGGCGATCGGCTCGCCGATCAGCTCGACGGCAACCTGACCCGCCTGAAACTGGCCGCCGCCACCTACCTGCTGCAAACGCCCCGGCCCTTCATTTACTACGGCGAAGAAATCGGCCTGCGCGGAGCAGCCTCGCTCACTGGCGACCCGCGACTGCGCACGCCGATGAGCTGGACAGGGGACAGCACGCACGCCGGTTTCTCGACCGTGCGCCCGTTCCGAGCCTTGTCGGCCAACGCCAGCAGCGCCCACGTGGCCGCGCAAGACGCAGACCCCGATGCTTTGTTGAACTTCTACCGCGCCATCATCAGCCTGCGCAACAGCCTGCCCGCGCTGCAACGCGGGCGCTACCAAAACCCCGTGATCGCCGACCTGGCCCTGGCCTTTGAGCGCCAGCACGAGGGGCAGTCGGTGCTGGTGGCCATCAACCACGGCCCATCGGCCACCCGCCTGAGCCTCAGCGGCCTGCCCCACAGCACCCGTTTTGTTTCCCGCTGGCCCACCGAAGCGGCTGCCCCCGCCAACGAGCTGGTTAGCCACGCAGACGGCACCCTGAGCCTGGACGTACCCGCGCACAGCCTGCGGGTGTGGCAACAGGTGCCCTGAGCCGCCTCAGTTACCATGCGCCGCTATGGCACTTCCCACCCCCTTGAGCCTGCCCCCAGACGGAAAAACGGGCAGCAAGCGCCCCACGCTCAATGACATTGCGCACGATCTGAACATCAGCCGGGCCACCGTTTCCAACGCCTTCAACCGCCCCGAACTGGTGGCAGCACCGCTCTTAGAACGCATCTTGGCCCACGCCAATGCGCTGGGCTATTACGGCCCCGACCCGATGGCGCGTGCCCTGCGGCGCAAAGACTTGCACGAAGTGGCGGTGATCTTTCACCACGACCTGCGCTACGCCCTGCACGATGCCCAGAGCGTGCAGTTTCTGCGCGGCGTGGCCAGCGAGCTGGACAAACGCCACCTGGCCCTGCACCTGATTCCGAAAATGGGCCGCCGTGCGTTCACCGCCGCGGCCTTCCAGACCACGGCGGATGCCATCATCGTGCACGCCGAAATCACCCACCAACTCATTCCGCAGCTCAAGGCCATCCGCAAACCCCTGGTGGTGGTGGACACGTTTTTCGAGGGCATCAGCAGCGTTTGCATTCACGACGAGCAAGGCGCTTTTGAAGCCATGCAGCACGTCTTGCTGCGCCAGCCCGCCCACATTCTGGGCGTGTGTCTGCCCGTCGGCCCTGCCGAATGGGCCAGGATTTTTCAAAACCCGCTGGGTTTTCACAGCGGTATCGTGGGCGGCATGCGGCTCTCGGGCTACTTGCGGGCCTTGCTCCAACACGGCTACCCGCTGGGCCAAGTCAGTTGGCTAGAGGCCAACGACAGCGAGCCCGAAAGCATCGTCACGGCCGTGCTGGCCGCCCTGCGACGCACCGCTGACCCAGCCCAGGTGGGCATGGTCTGCATGAGTGACCGCATGGCACTGGCCATCCTGCGGGCCATCCAAGCCGAGGGCTTGCCCATGCCGCAGAGTCTGGTCGGGTTTGACGGCATTCCCGATGCCGCCGCCATGGGCCTGACCACCGTCTGCCAAGACTCGTTTCGCAAAGGCGAAGAGGCTGTGCGCACCGTGCTCGATGCCACAGGCTCGGTGCTGCTGCCGGTGCAACTGGTGCAGCGCAACACCTGAGCGCAGCGCCAGCAACCCCGCACGGGCTGGCCTGTTCAAACCCACGCGTCGTACAGCATCTTCAAAATCAGGCCGCTCACCACCACCATGAACACTTGGCGCACCAAGCCGCTGCCGTGGCGCAGGGCCAAGCGGGTGCCCAGCAAGCTACCCGCCACATTGGCCACGGCCAGCGTCAAGGCGTAGTGCCACCAGATGTGGCCCGTCCAGGCAAACAGCATCACGGCAGACAGGTTAGAGGCCAGATTGAGCAGTTTGGCACTGGCACTGGCGTGCAAAAAGTCGTAACCCAGCCAGCGCACCAGCAAAAACACCAAAAAACTGCCGGTGCCAGGGCCAAAAAAGCCGTCGTAAAACCCAATGGTCAGCCCCAGCGTGCACAGGGCTAAGGTTTCGCGCCGCCCGGTAAAACGCGGTGCATGGGTCTGGCCCAGCTGCTTTTTCACCAGGGTGTAGATCAACACCCCCACCAGCACCCAGGGCAAGGCCCGGCGCAGCCAGTCGGGCGAGACCACCGTCACCGCCCAAGCCCCAGCCAGCGAACCGGCAAAAGCCACTGCCGCCGCCGGGAGCAGCGCGGGCCAGGGCAGGCGCACTTGGCGGGCGTATTGCACCGCAGCCGCACCGGTGCCCCACATCGAAGCGCTTTTGTTGACCCCGAACAAGGTGGCCGGGTGGGTGTTGGGAAACACCGCAAACAAGGTGGGCACCAGAATCAGGCCGCCACCGCCGACCATGGCATCTACGAGACCCGCAAAAAAAGCAGCCAAGGTGACAAGCAAGAGTTCCATGCGGCCATTGTCGCGGCACCCAGACCCTGGGCCTGCCGTGTACCGACGAATACAGGCGAAAAAAAACCAACCCTGGGGGGTTGGTTTTGGCTCAGGCAACAGAGGCTGCGCTGGCGTTGGTTGTTGTTGGACTGAGTTTGTCTCCTCGGTCCTCTGCGGTCATCAGCGCTGTGCGCTGCTCGCGAGTGGCGGCACTGTAGCCCAAGGCACCGTATTTGTGCATCAGTGTTTACCCGGTATGCAACCCGAAATTTCGGTCGTGGCATAAAAAATGCGTTAGCTCCGGCTTGCACACTGCCCGCCTTTGCCAGTCAACCCAGGAGAACGCCATGTCGCACAACGAGCTGCTTGCCGCTGCCGCGCACCTGCATGTGCTGCTGCGCCGAAAAACCGGACGGATCACAGACACGGAATGGATGGCCCAGAACCCGCAGTACGCCAGTGCCATCGTGCAGTTTGCGCGTGACAAGGCCGCCAACGACGGCCATATCGACCTGCTGCCCTTGGCTGAAAGACTGGAATCCTTGGTGGCCCAACTGCCCACAGAAAAAGTTCGCCGCGCACACCCAGTCGAAGTCCCGCCGCCTGCACCTGTCGCAGCCCCCGTGGGCGATCCCGTGTGGTCTGACAGCCTCAGCCAGAGCGCCCGCGAGGCGCTCAATGCGCGCTACATCGGGCAGTTGCGCTGACAAGCTGCCATTCAAACGCCCGCCAGAATCCAGCGGGCGGCTTTTTCCGCAATCATCAGCGTCGGGCTGTTGGTGTTGCCACTGGTGATGGTGGGCATGACGCTGGCATCCACCACCCGAAGCCCTTGCACACCGCGCACGCGCAGGTGGCTGTCGAGCACCGCCATGGGGTTGCTGGCACGGCCCATCTGCACCGTGCCCACCGGATGAAAAATCGTGCTGGCAATGTCACCCGCCAACCGGGTCAGCTCTTCGTCGGTCTGGTACTGCGCACCGGGGCGGAATTCTTGCGGGCTGTAGGGGGCCAGCGCAGCTTGCCCCACAATGCGCCGCGTCAGACGCAAGCTGTCAGCGGCCACCTGCCGGTCTTCGGGGGTGCTGAGGTAGTTCGGGCTGATGGCCGGTGCCACCAGCGGGTCCATGCTGGTGATGCGCACATGGCCCCGGCTGGTGGGGTTGAGGTTGCAGACGCTGGCGGTGAAGGCATCAAAACGGTGCAGGGGTTCGCCAAACGCATCCAGGCTGAGCGGCTGCACGTGGTATTCAATATTGGGCCAAGCTTGGGCAGGGTCGCTGCGGGTGAACGCGCCCAGCTGGCTGGGGGCCATGCTCAGGGGGCCGCTGCGGCGCAGGGCGTATTCCAGCCCCATCTTGAACTGGCCCCAGCGCGAATGCGCCAGGGTGTTGAGCGTGGTGGCGTTTTGCACCTTGTACACGCTGCGAATCTGCAAATGGTCTTGCAAATTGGCCCCCACACCCGGCAGGTCTTGCACCAACGTGGTGTGGCGCTGCACCAGCGAAGCCGGGCCTAGCCCCGAGATTTGCATCAGCTGGGGCGTGTTGATGCTGCCCGCACTCAAAATCAGCTCTTTATCCACATCAATGCGCAGGGGCCGCCCGCGGCGGGTCACTTCCACGCCCACGCAGCGCAAGTCACCATTGGCCGAGCGCAGCAATGACAAGCGCCTGACCAGGGTATTGGTCCAAACCGTGAGGTTGCGGCGGTAGTGAATGGGGCGCAAAAAAGCCTTACTGGCATTCCAGCGCCAACCCGCTTGTTGGTTGACCTCGAAATAGCCCACGCCTTCGTTGTTGCCGGTGTTGAAGTCGGTGCTGGGCGGGATGCCCGCCTGCTGTGCGGCCTGGGCAAAGGCATCGAGCAAGTCCCAGCGCAGGCGCTGCTTCTCAATGCGCCACTCACCGCTGCTGCCCAGCTTGGGGTGGCCGTGCAGCGCCGCGAACGCGGGGTCGTTCTGAAAGTCGAGCCGCTGGTGGTTTTCATGGGCCATGAAGTCGGGCAGGCAGTTCGCCCAGCGCCATTCGTCGTCGCCGGTGATCTCGGCCCAGCGGTCGTAATCGCGGGCCTGTCCACGCATGTAAATCATGCCGTTGATGCTGGAGCAGCCACCCAAAGTTTTGCCACGCGGATAGCGCAGGCGGCGGCCATTGAGCCCCCGGTCGGGCTGGGTTTCATACAGCCAGTCGGTGCGCGGGTTGCCAATGCAATACAGATAGCCCACTGGGATGTGAATCCAGTGGTAGTCGTCTTCGCCACCGGCCTCGATCAGCAAGACCCGGTTGGCTGGGTTGGCACTGAGTCGGTTGGCCAACAAGCAGCCCGCTGTACCGGCTCCGACGACGATGTAGTCGTAGTGCGAGTCGAAAATCTCCAAGTTCAGGGCCATACAAGTTCGCTGGATTGGGCAGTCAGACGGGCGGCAGCTTGAACTTGCGCGCCAGCTCGACCTGTGTGCGTTGGGCCAAACGGCCAAAGGGCTGGCTCCAGCGGGCACTCAGGGGCTGCGCCGGGTTGGCCTTGAGCTGGGCTTCGCCGTCCGCACAGTAACGCGCCATGGCGGGCAGCCCCAGCAGCATCAAGCTGCCTTTGAGTTTGTGCAGGGCCGAGCGCTGCTGGGCCACACCACCTTGCTCGATCACGGCCAAGCATTCGACCAGTGCGCCGTCACCGGGTTTGTAAATGGCTTGGAACTGGTCTTGCACCCCCTCGCTGCCCATCAGTTCCATCAGCTCTTCCACGGCGGGCCAGTCCACCAAGGGTGGGCCTTCGACCACGACCGGCGGCGTGACAGGCTCATCGGTCGGCGGTGCATCCAGGTTGCTGGGCAGTTCGTAGTCACTCACCATGAACTGCGGTGTGGCGTTCTGACGTGGCGCACTGGCCGTTCTGGCTCTGTACAGACCGCAGGCGGCAATGGCGCGTTGCAGGTCGCGGTTTTTCAGGGGCTTGCTCAGGAAGGTATCTACCCCGGCATCGCGGGCCAGTTGCCGGGTGTCGTTGACCACGTCGGCCGTGAGCAGAAAAATTTTGACGCGGCACAGTGGTGCCGGACTGTTGCGAATCGCGCGGGTAACTTCCAGCCCATCCATTTCGGGCATGTGGTAGTCCAACAACAGGGCATCGAAATCGTTTTCGCGTGCCAGCACCAGGGCTTGCTGGCCGTTCTCGCACAAGGTGGCCTCGTGGCCCATGTTGCGCAACAGGTGCGACAGGTATTGCAGGTTGACCGGGTGGTCGTCTGCCACCAGAAAATGCAGCGGCCCGTGCGTGGCAGGACTGGCCTCCAGCTCGGGAATGATCGTCGGGTTGTCGGGGTCTTCGTTGACTTGCCCGGCTTCGCAAGGCGGCAGCACCATCAACACCGTGAAGGTGGTACCCGCCCCCGGCTGGCTGCTGACGTGGATGTCACCATTCATCATGCGCGCCAAGTTGCGCGAAATCTCCAGCCCCAAACCCGTGCCACCGGTGCGCCGCAAGCGCGAGTTGTCGGCCTGGAAAAACCGGGTAAAGAGCCGCTTGACCGTGACTTCGTCCATGCCCGCGCCCGTGTCCTGCACCGTCAGCACGATGCCGTTTTGTTGCGAGCGCGAGCAGCGCAGCCGGATGGAGATGCGGCCTTCGCGGGTGAACTTGAGGGCGTTGCTCAGCAGGTTGAACAGGATCTGCCGCACCCGCGTTTCGTCACCTTCTACCCAAGCGGGCACGTCAGGGGCGCAATGCACACTCAGCACCAACCCCTTCTGCCGCGCTTCGCGCCCCATGAGCGACTCCACATCGTGCAGCACCTGGCGCAACGACATGGGCAAAGCTGCCAGCCGGAACATGCCCGAGTCCATGGCGCTCACATCCAAAATGTCGTTCAGCACACCCAGCAGGTGGTGCGCTGCGCGCTGCGCGGTATTCAGGTGTTCACGTTGCAAGGGGGCCAGCTGGGATTCAGCAATCAAGTCGAGCATGCCCAGCAAACCCTGAAACGGGGTGCGCAACTCGTGGCTCATGTTGGCAAAAAACGCCCGGTTCGCCTCGTTCGAGGCCACCTCTTGTTTGTAACGGCTCTCAGCGGCCTGCAAGCGGCTGTTGAGCACTTGGGTATCGGCCTGCGTCTGCGGGTTGTCACGGCCCGGCGACTGGCGCTTGTGGTACCCGTGCATCAGCCCGGCACCACCGAGCAAGCCCAGCACGGCAGCGAACAGGGCCAGCAACAAAGGAGCGCTTTCCAGGTATGCAATCACGGCTGTCTCGACCAAAAATAGAGGCCCAGGTATTGGGCGCAAGACGCTAGCTTACATCGCTCGGGCACACAGCCCGACGCACGGTGGGTGATGGATTGGCAGGCTGGGCGTGCCCCGCAGGGTGCCGCATACAATGCGCGATGGTGCCGACCGGCCCTAGGTGCCGTGGTGGCGAAGACCGGTTCTGTAGAAATGATTGAACACTGGAGAGAGCGCTTATGTTGATTTCGTCTGCTTATGCACAAACCGCGGCAGCGGGTGACACCCAGTCCACCCTGATGGGTTTGTTGCCCTTGGTGCTGATGTTTGTGGTGCTGTATTTCGTCATGATCCGCCCACAAATGAAACGCCAAAAAGAGCACAAGGCCATGGTCGATGCCTTGGCCAAAGGTGACGAGGTGGTCACTGCCGGGGGCCTGCTGGGCAAGGTCTCACGCATTGGTGACATCTACATTGGCGTGGAGCTGGCCACGGGTGTCGAGGTGCAGTTGCAGCGCACCGCCGTCGTCCAAGTCCTGCCCAAAGGCACCCTCAAGTAAACACCACCCGCGTCCACAGGCCAACACACGCCGCGCAACCCGCTCTGCGTGCGGCACCGATCGCACGGGCAGGGCTTGTAACCCGCCGAACGCGCTCAACCTGTAGCCCCATTTCGTGGGCCTGTTTGACGAACCCGCTGAAGCCGGGTCGCCAGCCCGGTTGCCACACGCCCTCTTACATCCTCTGGCTTGTTATGTCATGAACCGTTATCCGCTTTGGAAATATGTGGTCATTGCGATGGCCTTGCTGATTGGGGCGCTGTACGCCTTGCCCAATCTGTTTGGCGAATCGCCTGCGGTGCAGGTGTCAGCGGCACGGGCTTCGGTACGGGTCGATACAGCCACCGTCACCCGCGTCGAGCAGGCCCTGGCCGCACAAGGGCTCAGCGCCTCGCTGATGCAGTTTGATGGTCATTCGATCAAAGCCCGTTTTGAAACCACCGACGACCAGATCAAGGCCCGCGATGCCTTGGAGCATGCCCTCAACCCCGATGCCACAGCACCCGCTTATGTGGTGGCGCTGAACCTGCTGCCGCGCACACCGGCTTGGCTGGCTGGCTTGGGTGCTTCGCCCATGTACTTGGGGCTGGACTTGCGCGGGGGCGTGCATTTCATGTTGCAGGTGGACATGAAAGCCGCTTTAGAGCGCCGCGCCGATGTGCTGGCGGGCGATGTGCGCAGCGCATTGCGTGAAAAAGGCGTGCGCCACGGTGGCATCAGCCGCAACGGCCAGACCATTGAGCTGCGTGCCCGCGATACCCAAACGCTAGAGGCTGTGCGCAAGGTGGTGCAAGACCAGTTTGCCGACCTGCAAATCAGCGACCGCGCCGATGGCACCGAATTCCGCTTGGTGCTGAGCCTGCGCCCAGAAAACGCCCGTCTGGTGCAACAACAAGCACTGAAGCAAAACATCACCACGCTGCACAACCGCATCAACGAGCTGGGTGTGGCCGAGCCGGTGATTCAGCAGCAGGGGCTAGACCGCATCGTGGTGCAACTGCCGGGCGTGCAAGACACCGCCAAGGCCAAAGACATTCTGGGCCGCACCGCCACCCTGGAGGTGCGCTTGGTGGATGAAAGCGTCGAAGGTCAGGCCGCCGAGCGGGGCACTGGGGCTGTGCCGTTTGGCTCCGAGCGTTACCCCGACCGCAGTGGCCGCGCCATCATCGTCAAACGCGATGTGCTGCTGACCGGCGAAAACCTGTCTGACGCACAAGCCGGTTTTGACAACCAGACCCAAGAAGCCGCCGTGCACCTGACGCTCGATGCCAAGGGCGCACGCATCTTCCGCGACGTGACCCGCGACAACGTGGGCAAGCGCATGGCCATCATCTTGTTTGAAAAAGGCCGGGGCGAGGTGGTGACGGCACCCGTCATTCGCACCGAAATTGGCGGTGGCCGGGTGCAAATCTCGGGGGCCATGACCACGGTAGAAGCCAACGACACCGCCCTGCTGCTGCGCGCCGGTTCACTGGCGGCCCCGATGGACATCATTGAAGAACGCACCATTGGCCCCAGCCTGGGCGCAGACAACATTGCCAAGGGCTTTAACAGCGTGATCTGGGGGTTTGTGGTCATCGTAGCCTTCATGTGCGTGTACTACATGCTGTTTGGCGTGTTCTCCAGCCTGGCCCTGGGCTTTAACCTGGTGCTGCTGGTGGCGGTGCTGTCCATGTTGCAAGCCACTTTGACGCTGCCCGGCATTGCCGCCATGGCGCTGGCGCTGGGCATGGCCATTGACTCGAACGTGCTCATCAACGAGCGCGTGCGCGAAGAGCTGCGCAATGGGGCCTCGCCGCAGTCGGCCATCCATGCCGGTTACGAGCACGCTTGGGACACCATCCTGGACTCCAACATCACCACCCTGATTGCCGGTGTGGCCCTGCTGGCTTTCGGTTCTGGCCCGGTGCGCGGCTTTGCGGTGGTGCACTGCATCGGCATTTTGACGAGCATGTTCTCGTCGGTGATGTTCTCGCGTGGTCTGGTCAACCTCTGGTATGGCCGGCAGAAGAAACTCAAGAGCGTGTCGATTGGCACGGTCTGGCGGCCAACGGGTGACACCCCTGGCGCTCAAGCAGACTGACAGAAAGCACCTATGGAACTCTTTCGCATTCGCCGCGACATTCCGTTCATGCGGCACGCCCTTGTGCTGAACGCCATTTCGGCCATCACCTTTGTGGCCGCCGTCATTTTTCTGGTCACCCGCGGGCTCAACCTGTCGGTGGAATTCACCGGCGGCACCGTGATGGAAGTGGCCTACGAGCAACCTGCCGACCTGACGGCGGTGCGCCAGGTTGTCGAATCCCTGGGCTATGCCGAGGTGCCGGTGCAAAACTTCGGCACCTCGCGCGATGTGCTGCTGCGCCTGCCGGCGCACCAAGGCCAGTCTTCGGGCCAGCAAAGTGAAGCCATGATGGCGGCCCTGAAAGCCCAGAACCCCACGGTGGAGCTGCGACGCACCGAATTTGTGGGACCACAGGTGGGCCGCGAGCTGGTTGAAGATGGCCTGAAAGCGCTGGGCGTGGTCATTTTGGGCATCATGATTTATTTGGCCGTGCGCTTTGAATGGAAGTACGCCGTCTCGGCCATCATTGCCAACTTGCACGATGTGGTCATCATCCTCGGCTTCTTCGCCTTCTTCCAATGGGAGTTTTCGCTGGCGGTGCTGGCCGCCGTGCTGGCCGTGCTGGGCTATTCGGTGAACGAATCGGTGGTGATTTTTGACCGGATTCGCGAGAGCTTCCGCCGCCACCGCAAGAAGACCACGGTCGAGATCATTGACCACGCCATCACCTCCACCATCAGCCGCACCATCATCACCCACGGCTCCACGCAGATCATGGTGTTGTCCATGCTGCTGTTTGGTGGCCCGACCCTGCACTACTTTGCCATGGCCCTGACGATTGGCATTTTGTTTGGCATTTATTCGTCGGTGTTTGTGGCCGCTGCCATTGCCATGTGGCTGGGCATCAAGCGTGAAGACCTGATGGCAGGTGGTGGCAAGAAAGGCCCTGGAGACCCCAGCGACCCCAACGCGGGTGCCGTGGTCTGAAGGCACGCGCCGTCGTTCAGGCTGGCTGGTCTGGGCACAACGGCGTGTCGGTAGCGGGCTTTTCAAGCCGTGCTTTCATGTCATACTGAATTCACCGTGTCCAGCTCCAGCTCGCAAGCCAACCCCCTCGCCCGACAAGCGCGTGAACGCTTTGTGCTTCACGTGGGCGCGGTGCTGGCTGAGCTGACCAAAATCTGCGAAGAGCGCCTGACCTGGGTACTGGATCAGCCCGGTACGCTGCGCGAAGCGCAAGAACGCCGCGATGCCTGGGCCACGTTCCAAAAAGGGCAGGCCACTTGGCTGAGCCAGTGCCGCAAAACCTTGCAGCGGGCCTTGCTGCCCGCCTTTGCCCACACCGGCCACACGACCCAGAGCAGCCTGAACTGGCCCGACGAGCTGGAGCTGGTGGCCACGGGCACCATTGAAGATCAGATCATGGCCTCGCGCTTGGCCATGCGGGTGTTGGACACCGCCTCCAGCGAGCTGAATGCCCTGCGTCTGCGCATCCAGTTCCTAGAAAAACGCCAAGAACTGCCACGCAACGATGTGCTGCTGCCCGATGTGCTGCCGCGTATCTTGGTCGAACATTGGTTGGCCATGGGCATGTCACGCGATGCCTGGGCGCTGATGCAAGAAGTCTGGGCCCCGGTACTGGCGCAATACATGCTCGAAGCCTACCAAGCGGCCAACGCCTTGCTGGTGTCGCAAGGGGTCATGCCCGAAATTGATTTGCAGGCGCTGGTGCGGCGCGCGCCGGCCAGCCCCATCAAGCGCTCGGCAGTGGCCTCCACACAGGCATCGCGCTTGGGCAACACCGCCCACGGTACATCCAGCAGCACACACGGCAGCGCGCCCGGCGGCATACCCTCCAGCCACCGAACCGACGACAGACTGGGTGCGCCAGATGGCGGCGCAGGCCGCACCACCTCCTTGCAAGGCAATTACAGCGGCCTGCACGACGAAACCCGCATGATGACGACGGCCAGCCCCCTGGCACGGGCACGCATGCGCGCTCAGGGCGTGGTGGGACGGCTGAAAAAATTGCTCACCGACCGGGTCAGCGCTCAGTTCGAGGCCACCCATGCCCCGCCACCGTCGCCCGCCTTACAGCAGGCCATGCAGCAGTCCGCCGTGGCTGTGCGCGCTCAGACCGAGCCGCAGGCCGTACCCGGCTTCACGGGGCTGGACGGCACGCACACCGATACCGCCTATGTGGAACGCGCCGCCGGTGCTTTGCGCGAGCGCACCGCCGAACTCAAGCAGGCCGCATCCACCCCCAGCGAGCGCGCCACCATCGAGGTGGTGGCGCTGATGTTCCAGAGCATCCTGGCCGAAGAGCGCATTCCGCCCAGCATCCGGGTGCTGTTTGCACGCTTGCAGATCCCGGTGTTGCGCGTGGCCCTGTCCGAGCCGGACTTTTTCAGCTCTTTGCAGCACCCTGCGCGGCAGTTGATTGACCGCATGGGGGCGTGTGTGATGGGTTTTGAGCAAAGCATCAGCTCGGCCATGCTGGAGACCGAAATCCGCCGCGTGGTGCAGATGGTGGAGCAGTACCCCGAAACCGGGCGCAAGGTGTTCCAGTTGCTGCTCGACGAGTTCCAAAAATTCCTCTCGCTCTACCTCAGCGAACAAGGCAGTGCCAGCCGCTACGTGCCCATGGCGCAACAGATGGAGCAAAAGGAAACCCTGTCGGTGCAGTACACCATCGAGCTGCGCAAGCTGCTCGATGGCATGACGGTGCGCGACGAGGTGAGCGAATTTTTGTTCAAGGTCTGGGTCGATGTGCTGGCCATGGCGACCGTGAAGTACGGCATGAAGCACGAAGAAACCCGCGCCCTGCGCCAAGTCGCGTCTGATTTGCTGTGGGCCGCCAGCGCCAAACCCAGCCGCAGCGACCGCGCACGGGTGATTCAGCAACTGCCCGGCTTGCTGCAACGCCTGCGCCAGGGCATGGCGCTGCTGCGCTACCCGCCCACGGTGCAAGACTTGCACATCAAGTCGGTGAGCGACACGCTGGCCGATGCCTTCATGTCGCGCACCGAAGCCCTGTCACAAGAAAGTCTCGACCGGCTCTCGACCCGCCTGTCCGAACTTGAAGACTACCTGCCCGAGCAAGGTGTGGGCGATCTGGATTTGGACAAAGACAGCATCGAGATGGTGACGGGCGTGGATGCCAGCCAGATCGAAGTCATCAGCCAGGGCGGCAGCCAGCCCAACGAGGCGATGCGGGCTTGGGCCGCCGAGCTGCAAATTGGCACCTGGTTTGGCCTGGATCACAACGGCAAACTCGACAGTGTGCAACTGGCTTGGCGCAGCCAGCGCGGCCAGCTCTACATGTTCGTCACGCCCAGCGGACACTGTTTCCTGATTCAGGTCAACCGCGTAGCGGCCTACCTACAAGCGGGCTTGCTGGTGCCCAGCGAAGAAGAAACCCTGACCGTGCGCGCCACCCGCGATGCCATGCTCAAGCTCGATGCCAACCCCGAGCGCTTGTTGGTTTGAGCGTCAGCGATTCACCCCTGCGCACAGCGTTGCAGCAGCCCGCCCGGCAGGCGGGTCAGCAGCCCATCCAACTCCAAGGTCAGCAGTTGGGCTTGCAGCGCCGGGGTGGGCAGGCCGGTGCGGGCTTGCAAGCTGTCCAGACTCACCGGGTCGTAGCCCATGGCTTGCAGCAGCGGGTCGGTGGTTTCGGGGTCGTCTGGTGGGGGGATGTTGGCTGGTGCCTGCATGGGCGCGGTGGATGGGCGCAGGCGCAAGTCTTCCAGCACGTCCTGTGCCGATTCCACCAGCTTGGCCCCCTGCCGGATCAGGGCATGGCAGCCCTTGGCCTGCGGCGCGTTGATGGAGCCGGGAATGGCAAACACCTCGCGCCCGAGTTCAGCCGCCAGCCGCGCCGTGATGAGTGAGCCCGACTGCACCGCCGCCTCGACGACCAGCGTGCCCTGGGTCAGGGCGGCAATGAGGCGGTTGCGTTGCGGAAAATTCGGCGGCAGCGGCGGTGTGCCCAGGGCGTACTCGCTGATGAGTGCGCCGCGCACCGCAATCCGGTGCGCCAGTTGGTGATGATTCTTGGGGTACACGCGGTCCAAGCCAGTCCCCACGATGGCGAGGGTCGGGGCATCAGCCTCGAGCGCACCTTCGTGCGCCGCGGCATCCACCCCCAAGGCCAGCCCCGACACCACGCACACCCCCGCCTCGGCCAGCGCCCGCGCAAACAGGCGGGCATGGGCGGCCCCAGGTGGGGTGGGGTTGCGGCTGCCCACCACGGCCAAGCGGCGGGGGTGCTGCAAGGCATCGAGCTGGCCCACCACATACAGCAGCAGGGGTGGGTCGGCCAAGTCCAGTAAATCGGGAGGGTAGTGGGCATCGCCCAGCGTGATCACATGGCGCTGCGGCGACTCGGCCAGCCAAGTTTGCAAACGCTGCACGGCGGCTGACAGCCCATCGGGTTCGATCAACAGCGCCTGGGCGGCCTGTGGCCCCACCACGGTGCGCAGGGCCGATGCGCTGTGCCCAAAAATCGCCTCGGGCAGGCCAAAAGCGGCCAGCAGCTTGCGCGCCGACACCGGCCCGATGCCCGGTGTGAGCAACAGACGCAGCCAGCTGGTGAGTTCGTCGCGGCCCATGCGCTGCCGGGGTTCAGGGGTTGATGAAACGGTCGCCCACCTTCACACCGTCGGTAATCTCCAGCACCAGCGCATAAGACAGGTTGTCAAAGGTACGAAACACCATCATCAAGCCGTTGCGCTCGCCGGGCAGGCGCAAGCTGGGCTGGGCCTCGTCGGTTTTGTCGGTCACCACCTGGCTGTTGCGCAAAATGGCCAGCACATGCCCCCGGTCAATGCCGTGGGCGCGGCCCCGGTTGATGACGACGACTTGGTTTTGTCCGGCAAAAGTCACCGCATTGCCCGACACCGAAACGATGTGGCCCGCCTGCGCCGTCTCGGGCGCGCGCGGCACGTACAGCGACAGGTCGCGTGGCGGCTCGGGCAGCAGGCGGTCGCCAATGCGCATTTCTTCCTTGGCAGCCACGATGTCGAGGGTGGCAGGCACCAATTCCTGCTGCGTCTGGCCTTGCGCGTCGGTCACGTTGCGCAGGCTTTCACCGCGTACCAGCTCGGCCTTGCCCACGTACTGCGCCTCGTAACCCAGCACGTCGCCCGTCAGGGGGTCTTTCAGGGGTACCGCGTTGCGGAACACCCGGAACAGCTTAGGCTCACCCGGCGCACCGCTCAGGGGCTGGCCTGCTGTGCCGCTGCTGTACTGGCCGCGGGCATAGGCACGGTCGCCCCGGCTGAGCAGCACGCGGTTTTCTTCGGTGGCCACGATGCGCGGCGCACGGGCAAAGCTGGCTTCATCGACGATGAGCGGCTCGGTTAAAAAGGCTTCAATGCTTTGCAATGAAATGGGCGCAATGCTGCTCTCACCCAGGCTTTCAAAGCGGGTGCGTGGCGACACCCGCACGGTGGCGCTGGATACCTGCTGCCCGCTGCCCGCTGGGGTCAAACTCAGGCGGGCTCGTCCATCGGCACGGATGAGGTAGAGC
Organism: Pseudomonadota bacterium; assembly: GCA_041192045.1. Classification (GTDB taxonomy): domain Bacteria; phylum Pseudomonadota; class Gammaproteobacteria; order Burkholderiales; family Burkholderiaceae_C; genus Hydrogenophaga. The sequence continues at coordinate 44,851 of JBEENR010000009.1, forward strand.
ACTTGGCCGGGGTAGATGCGGTGCGGGTTGCGGATGTCGTCCAGGTTCATGCCCCACAGTTCGGGCCAGCGCCAGGGGCTGGTCAAAAACAGGCCCGAAATGCCCCAGAGCGTGTCCCCGCGCTTGACTGTGTGGCTGTCCGGGGCATTGGGGGCCAGCTCAGACAGGGGCACGCCCTGCTGCGCCACCTGGTTGGCGGTGGCCCGCTGCGTGGCGGTGATGGGAAAGTTTTGGGCACTGGCCGGGGTGGCTAGCAAGCCCAGCCCAACGCTGGCACAGGCCAGCAAAGACAAACGACGTGCGGCAGTGAGGGCATAAATCGGCAGTGGCATGACAGGCTGGCATGAGCGTGACGGAGTGGGTACGCGGCAGCTTGCGCACCCGTGGCGCTGGATTCTGCGCCCAAGCCCTCGATTAAACAATGTGAAACACGCCCGCTTGGGCGGCAGGCGCGCAAAAGTGGCGAAAATAACCAGCCCTTGACCTCGTTGACGCTTGTTCACCCTTGCCACCCATGAACCCCACCCGTCTGCTTGACATTCTCAGTTACCCCGACCCTCGCTTGCACACCGTGGCCCGTCCGGTGGCCGAGGTGGATGAGCGCATCCGCGAACTGGTGGCCTGCATGTTGGTCACCATGTACGACGCGAAAGGCATTGGCCTAGCGGCCACGCAAGTCAATGTGCACGAGCGGGTGGTGGTGATTGACGTGAGTGAAGAACGCAACCAGCCGCTGGTGCTCATCAACCCCGAAATCGAATGGGCCAGTCCCGAGACCCGCAAGGGCGAGGAGGGTTGCCTCTCGGTGCCTGGTGTGTACGACGGGGTCGAACGCGCCTTGGCGGTGCGGGTGCGGGCCCTGGATCTTGACGGTCAGTCGCGCCTGATCGAGGCCGAGGGTTTGCTGGCGGTGTGCATCCAGCACGAAATGGATCACCTCATGGGCAAGGTGTTTGTGCAGTATTTGTCCACCCTCAAGCAGGGACGCATCAAGGCCAAACTGGTCAAGGCGCAGCGTGAGGCCCAGCACGAAGCCCAACGCGAGGCCCGGCGCACGTCATGAAGCTGATTTTTGCCGGTACGCCGGAATTCGCGCAGGTGGCGCTGGCGCAGCTGCACGCAGCGGGCCACGACATTGCGCTGGTACTGACCCAGCCCGACCGCCCCGCTGGGCGCGGCCTGAAGCTGCAAGCCTCGCCAGTCAAGCAATTCGCCCTTGACCACCAACTGCCCGTGGCACAACCGCGCAGCTTGCGCTTAGAGGGCAAATACCCCAGCGAAGCCGCAGCAGCACGCGAGGCCATCGCCGCCGTCCAAGCCGATGCCATGGTGGTGGCCGCCTACGGCTTGATTCTGCCGCCGTGGGTGCTGGCGGCACCGCGTCTGGGCTGCTTCAACATCCATGCCTCGCTGCTGCCGCGCTGGCGCGGCGCGGCACCCATCCACCGCGCCATTGAAGCGGGTGACGCACAGACCGGCATCACCATCATGCAAATGGATGCGGGCTTGGACACGGGTGACATGCTGCTGCGCACCAGCCTGCCCGTGACGGACACCGACACCACCGGCTCGCTGCACGACCGGCTGGCCCCGCTGGGCGCACAACTGATGGTGCAAGCCCTGCAACTGGCCGCCAGCACCGGCCTGCCAGCCGTGCCACAACCCGCCGAGGGTGTGAACTACGCGCACAAGATCGACAAAGCCGAAGCTGCTATCGACTGGCGTGAACCCGCCTTGCACATCGCCCGCCGGGTGCGCGCCTTCAACCCGTTTCCGGGAGCCAGCACGGCGCTGGCGGGCGAGCCGGTCAAGGTGTGGATGGCGCAGCACGAACCCGAGCCCGCCAACGCGGGTAGCGCACGGCCTGGCGAGGTGTTGTCGGTACAAGGCGGCATCCGGGTGCAGACCGGCGAGGGCGTGCTGGTGCTGACCGAGTTGCAGCGGGCTGGCGGCAAGCGGCTCCCTGCGGCTGAGTTTTTGCGCGGCTTTGCCCTGGCCCCCGGTCAGGTACTGGACAGCGCAGACGCACGCCCCACCCCGAAAGCGGTGGTTTGATGTTTTTTGTCGCCCAAACCCGCCGCTACACCGAATTCCGCGAAGGCCTGCGCGATCAAGCCAGCGTCGCCATGGGCATTGGGGCTTGGGGTTTGATGACGGGGGTGGCCATGGTCAAGTCTGGCTTGTCCGTGCTGGAGGCGGTGCTGATGACGCTCATCGTCTATGCCGGCAGTGCCCAGCTGGCCGCCGTGCCCATGATGGCCGCGGGTGCGCCGCTGTGGGTGATTCTGGCCGCCGCCTTCTGCGTCAACCTGCGCTTTGTGGTGTTTTCTGCGCACCTGCGACCTTACATGATGCACCTGCCACGCTGGCAACGCCTGGTCTCGGGCTACGTCACTGGCGATTTGAGCTATGTGTTTTTTGCCCGCCGCTACCCCACACCCGGCCAGACCCCGGACGAACTGGCGCGCCAGCAGGCCTACCTGATGGGCAACTGCGCCGTCAACTACATAGCCTGGATGCTGGCCAGCTTGGTGGGCATTGCCTTGGCCAACGCCATTCCGACCGCCTGGGGGCTGGGGTTTGCGGGCATTCTGGCGCTGCTGGGTGTGCTCAGTTCGCTGGCCAGCTCGCCACTGCGGGTGGTGTCGGCGGCGGTGGCCGGTGCAGCCGCCGTGGCGGCCTTTGCCCTGCCGCTCAAGCTCAACATCTTGGTGGCGATTGCCAGTGCGGTCGCCATTTGCTTAGTCCTAGAACACCTGCCTGCTGGGCCTGCACGCCACGGAGGCCCGCATGCTTGACCTCGACCCGTGGACGCTGCTGACCATCGTCGCGTTGGGCGTGGTCACGGTGCTCACACGCGGCTTCTTTTTCATCTCCAGCCGCCCCTGGACGCTGCCGCACTGGGCACAGCGCGGTTTGCAATACGCGCCCATTGCCGCCCTGGCCGCCGTGGTGGTGCCCGAAGTGGTCATGACGCAGGGCGCACTGGTACAAACTTGGCAAGATGCCCGCCTGTTTGCCGCGCTGGCTGGGGTCGCTTGGTTTGCTTGGCAACGCGGTGTACTGGGCACGATTGTGGTGGGCATGGTGGTGTACCTGCCCCTCAAAATCGGCTTGGGCTGGTAGGGTCAGCGGCATGCGGGGCACAACTTGGGCGGTACGGATGTGGTCGGCCATGCTGCTGGCGCTGCTGACTTCAAGCCCACTGCAAGCCCAAGCCCAGACGACCAGCGCCTTGCCGCCCACCGTGCTGGCCGCGCTGGCGCAGGCGGGGGTGCCGCGCAGTGCCCTGTCGGCCTTGGTGGTGTCGGTGGATAACCCCGCACAAGAACGGCTGCGCCACCGTGCTGATGTGCCGGTCAACCCCGCGTCGGTCATGAAACTGGTCACCACCTACGCGGCGCTGGACTTGCTAGGCCCCGACTTCACTTGGAACACCCGGTTTTATACCGACGGCACCATCCGCCAAGGCGTGCTGCGTGGCAACCTGTATGTGCGCGGTGGTGGCGACCCCAAACTGGTGCTGGAGCGCATTGAGGCCGCCTTCACGCAGTTGCAGGCGCTGGGCGTGCAAGTCATCCTGGGCGACATGGTGCTCGACCACAGTGCTTTTGACCTGCCCGCCAGCGACCCCAGCGCGTTTGACGGCGAAGCCCTGCGCCCCTACAACGCCACACCCGATGCGCTGCTGGTCAACTTCAAGTCGGTGTTGCTGAACTTTGAGCCCGATGCTGCCGCTGGCGTGGCCCGCATCAGCAGCGCGCCACCGCTGGCCGGTCTGGTGGTGGATGCCAGCGTACCCCTGTCAACCACTGGCCCCTGCGGTGACTGGCGTGGCAGCTTACAAGCCCGCTTTGACGAGGCCAGCCGCATGCGCTTTGAAGGGCGCTACCCACTGGCCTGCGGCCCACGCCAGTGGCCGGTGGCCTACCAAGACCCCGCCAGCTACGCCGCCCGCGTGCTGGAAGCGGTGTGGCGGGCCACGGGCGGTGCCATCACCGGCACCGTGCGCCCCGGCCTCACGCCGCCGGGGGTCAGCTTGCTGCACGAGGCGCAGTCGCTGCCGCTGTCCAGCATCATCACCGACGTGAACCAGTGGAGCAACAACGTCATGGCGCAGCAGGTGTTCCTGACCCTGGGCCGCCTGAGCCCCAGCCTGAGCGAGATGCGTCCCGGCGAACGCCTGCAACCGGTGCTCCCGGCCCGCTTTGAGCGTGCACGCGACGTTGTGACCCACTGGTGGCGGCGCACCCTAGGCCTGCGCTACAGCCCCCCGGTACTGGACAACGGCGCGGGCCTCTCGCGCGTTGAGCGCATCACCCCCGAGGCCCTGGTGGCCCTGCTGCGCCACGCCGCCAGCCACCCGCAGGGCGAGCAGTTTGTGCAGTCACTCTCAGTCGCCGGGGTCAGTGGCACCACCGCCCGCATGCACCAGCAGGCGCAAAGCGCCGTCCGTGGCAACGCCTGGCTGAAAACCGGCACCCTGCGCGACGTGAGCGGCATCGCTGGTTATGTGAACACTGCCAACGGCAGACGCTACGCCGTGGTGGGCATCATCAACGACCCCAACGCCCCAGCAGCTCGCCCGGCCCTGGAAGCGCTGTTGGAATGGGTGGCACAAGGCAGCACACCTTGAACCAGCAAACCCAGCAACCACAGCCCGCTGTCGCCCCGGTTGCTCTGGTTTCCCCTCTGTTGCCCCGCTGGCTGCGGGTCTAGCATGAAAAATGCGTTTCGCTTTCTGTTTTCCCTGATTTCAATCAACCGATGGAGACCCCCTTATGAAATGGCAATTGACAGGTATCAGTCTGGCCGTGGCACTGGCCTTGAGCGCTTGCGGCGGCGGCGATCAACCCGAACTGGTGCCCACCACATCGGTCAAAGTCGCTGGTGACAGCCTGAGCGACAACGGTGTCTTTGGCTTCCGGTTCACCATACAAGGCACCACGACGGCACCGAATCTGCTCTGGGTTGAGCACGTCGCCGCTGCGGTAGGTCAGCCCGGCCTGTGCCCGCACTACATCGCCACCAGCGCCACCACCGTGGCCGCCAACCCAGCGGCCAGCACCTGCACCAACCATGCGGTCGCAGGCGGGCGCATCAACGTGCAAGGCACTGCGGGCGATGCCACACCGTTTTCCATCGTCAAACAGCTCAAAGACCTGGCCGCCAGCGGCCCCTATGGTGCGCAAGAACTGCTGCTGGTTGATGGAGGAGGCAACGATCTGGCCGACCTGCTGGGCGCTTACCTGAGCATCAGCACAGACGGCGGGGCTTCATACACCGCGCTGCTGGGTGAACTGCTGGCATCCACACAAGTACAAACTGCCGTGGCCGGTGGTCAGGCCGGTCTGGTCGGGGCAGGCAACACCTACATGGTGGCCCTGGCCGATTTGCTGGCAGACACCCTCATCGCACAAGCCCTGAACCAAGGGGCCAAGCGTGTGGTCGTCATCACAGCCCCAGACGTGACCGTGACCCCGCGCTTTTTGGGGCTGCTGGCTTTCATCGGTCAGAGCAGCCCTGCCACCGCCACAGCGATCAAAGGCGTGGCCAATGGCTGGGTGACAGCATTCAACGAGCGGCTCAAAACCCGGTTGAGCAGCTACAACGAAGTGGCCGTGGTGGACTTTTACGCCCAACTCAACCAGTGGACCAGCCAGCCAACCCAGTTTGGTCTGACCAACACCACCTCACCCGCCTGCCCAGCCACCGGCACCGATGGAACGGGTTTACCCACCTACACCATTCAAAACTGCACGGCAACACTGCTGAGCACAGCACCCTATCCGGCGGGTGAAACCCAGGCGGATTGGTGGACAACCTATGTGTTTGCAGACAACTTCCACGGCAGTCCACGCTTGAACGCCCTGATGGGTCAAACCGTCACGCAGACCTTGGAAGCGAAACGTTGGCGCTGAACGTTGGTGTTGAGGCCACGGGGTACGACAAGCAGTGCCTGCATGCGACGGTTCCATGTTGAAACCACGCTTTTCATGTTGGTTGGCTGGCTGGTTGCTGGTGCTGCTGGCTTTACCCGCCGCTGCCCTGCCGCCGGGCAGCCACACGCTGGTGCTGCGGCATGCCGAGCACGAGCGTGAATTCATCGTGCATGTACCGGTGAACTACCAAGCCGCAACGCCCGTGCCACTGGTTGTAGCCCTGCACGGCGGCGGCGGTCACATGCAAAACATGGCACGCGACCGGCTGTACGGCCTGGTTTCGCAGGCCGAGGCCAGCGGCTGGATTGTGGTTTTTCCCAACGGATTCAGCCGCCTACCGGGTGGCCGAATCGCCACTTGGAATGCGGGCATCTGCTGTGGTGCGGCCCACGACACGGGCAGCGACGATGTGGCCTTTTTGCGCGCCGTGGTGGCCGAGGTGCAGCGGCGTTTGAACATTGACCCGCAGCGTATTTTTGCCACGGGCATGTCCAACGGCGGCATGATGAGCTACCGCCTGGCCTGCGATGCCGCTGACCTCTTCCGCGCTGTTGCCGCAGTGGCTGGCACCGATGGCACAACACACTGCACCCCCCAGCGTCCGGTGGCGGTATTTCACATTCACGCCCGAGATGACGACCGGGTGCTGTTCAACGGCGGTTCGGGTCAAGCCAGTGCCACGCACGCCAACTTTGTGTCGGTACCCGCCACCATCGAAAAATGGACCCGACTCAATACCTGCCGCGGCCCAGCGCAGCGCGTGCTGGAGCAACCGGGTGTCGTGTGCGAAGTGCGCACCAGTTGCGAGGCAGAGGTACGCCTGTGCGTCACCGACAGCGGCGGCCATGCCTGGCCCGGTGGACGCAAGGCGCTGGGCGGTCAAGGCTCCAACGCACTTGACGCGAGTGCCGCCATCTGGGCATTTTTTGCGCGTCAATGATGCACCCAAGTCTGTAGCAGGTGCGTCTTGGCCCTGGGAATGCTCCCATGGGCCAATTTTTTCGCGCGTGATTCCAGCCAGAGCCTGCGTAGCCCTGATGCCCACCTTGCGCTGCATCAAAGCACACCCGCAGCCAGCAGCCTAAATTGCGGGGTTCAACCCAGCGCGCTGCACCGTGGTGCGTCGCCTAAACATGCTGGCTTGCCGACGACAAAACTTTTTCACCACCGACCCGAGGAGACCCCAACCGATGTTGTCTGCCTACATCACCCATGCCGACTGCGCCCGCCACGACATGGGCCCGCACCACCCCGAATGCCCTGAGCGGCTGGGGGCCATCAACGACCACCTGCTGGTCAAGGGTTTGCTCGATTACATGCTGCCGTATGACGCGCCGCTGGCCACCGTGGAGCAACTGGGCCGCGCCCATGCCACGCTGTATGTGAACGAGATCATCAACGCCTCGCCCACCGAAGGGCTGCATGCGGTAGACCCCGACACCAACATGTGCCCACACACCCTGACCGCCGCCCTGCGGGCCGCCGGTGCAGCGGTACAGGCCACCGACTTGGTGCTGGCGGGCGATGTGCCCACCGCTTTCTGCTGTGTGCGCCCGCCCGGCCACCATGCCGAGCGTTCTGCCGCCATGGGCTTTTGCTTTTTCAACAACGTGGCGGTGGGCATCCGACATGCGCTGGATGTGCACGGCTTGCAGCGGGTCGCGCTGATTGACTTTGACGTGCACCACGGCAACGGCAGCGAGGACATCTTCCGGGGCGATGAGCGGGTGCTGATGTGCTCTATCTTCGAAAAAGGCCTCTACCCCTTCAACGGCGAAGAAGCCACCGGCGACAACATGTGCAATGTGGGCCTGCCCAGCCGATCAGGCAGCGATGCCTTCCGCGAAGCGGTCACCCAGCAGTGGCTGCCCGCACTGCATGCCTTTGCGCCTGAAATGATTTACATCTCCGCCGGTTTTGATGCCCACCGCGAAGACGACATGGGCAACCTGGGTCTGGTGGAAGCCGATTACGCCTGGGTCACGCAAGAACTGATGAAGGTGGCCCGCCAACACAGCAAAGGCCGCGTGGTGTCTTGCCTAGAAGGTGGCTATGTGCTGAGCCCACTGGCACGCAGCGTGGCGGCGCATGTGCGGGTGCTCATCGGTGCCGACTGATTCACGCATGAATTCAGTGATGGGCAAAACCTGACACGTTTCTTGCATCCATCCGGTGCAATCTGTCCGCTTGGCCCGCGTTAAACGGCCTGAATTTTTGCAGCAACCTGAGTCCCCCATGGACAAACACGACCTCACCCCCCTGTTTCAACCCGAAACCATTGCCGTCTTTGCCGGCCACACCGACAACCCCGAACTGCAAACGCCACAAGCGCGCGCCCTGGTGTCGGCACTCACCCATCAGCGCTTCAGCGGCAAGCTGGTGTTTTTCGACATTCACACCACCGGTACCCTGGCCGACTTGGCACACACAGGGGCTGACTTGGCCATCATCGTGCTGCCACCCGAACAGGCGCTGGAAGCGCTGGAGCTGGCCGGGCGCATCCGCTGCCGGGCTGCTTTGATCGTGGGCAGTGGCGTGGGTACTGATGTGGCGCAGGAGATGCACCGCACGGCCCGCCGCCATGGCATCCGCTTGCTGGGGCCTAACAGCCTGGGTTTCCAGCGGCCCCGCTTAGGCCTCAACGCCAGCATTGCTGGGCCACTGACCGCCAGCGGCCCTCTGGCGCTGGTTTCGCAGTCGGGCGCGCTCACCGCTTCGGTGTTGGATTGGGCCAGCGTGAACGCGGTGGGTTTTTCCAGCGTCATCTCGCTGGGGCCAAAAACCTCGGTGGACATTGCGCAGGTACTGGACTTTCTGGCCTCGGACCCGCACACGCACAGCATCGTGATGTACCTAGAGGGCATCAGCAATGCCCGGCGCTTCATGAGCGCGCTGCGTGCGGCTGCCCATGCCAAACCGGTGGTGGTGCTCAAGGCTGGGCGCAAGAATGCCGGTAACCGCGCCGCGCAGACGCACAGCGGGGCCATTGTGGGCAGTGACGATGTGTTTGATGCCGCCCTGCGCCGCGCCGGGGCGGTGCGGGTGCGCTCGTTTGTGGAGCTGTTCTCGGCGGCCAAATGCTTGGCCTCGCGCTACCGGCCTGTGGGCAAGCGCTTGGCTGTGGTCACCAACGGCGGCGGCCCTGGCGTGTTGGCAGCAGACTGGATCAGTGAGATCAAGCTGGAGCTGGGCCACCTGAGCGAAACCTCCATCAACGGCCTGCGCAGCCAGTTGCCCGCACAAGCGAGTTTGTGTGATTTGATCGACCTGTCTGAAGAGGCTTCGCCCGCGCATTACCAAGCCGCCATTGAAGCCGCTGTGCACGACCGGGGGGTGGACGGCATTTTGGTGGTGCATTCGCCCAAGACGGGAACGAATGCCGCCGATGTGGCGCAGGCACTGGTCAAACTGAAAAGCAAAATCAGCAAGCCACTGCTGTGCTGCTGGATGGGCGATGCATCGGTGGCCGAAGCCCGCGAAGTGTTGAGCGCAGCAGCCATTCCCAGCTTTCGCACGCCCGAGGCTGCGGTGGGAGCCTTCAGCAACATTGCCCATTTCTATGAAAACCAGCAACTGCTGCAACAAACACCACCGCCCCTGTCCACGCTGGCCAAGCCCGACATTGAAGGGGCGCGGCTGCTGATTGAAAACGTGCTGGCCGAGCGGCGCAAGGTGCTGACCGAAATGGAGTCCAAGGCGCTGCTCTCAGCCTTCCACATCCCGGTCACGCAGACCATTCTGGCGCGCAACGCCAACGAAGCGACCATGATCGCCAGCCAACTGGGCTACCCGGTGGCGCTCAAAATTGATTCGCCCGACATCAGCCACAAGAGCGATGTGAACGGCGTGGCGCTGAACGTGCGCAACGCCATGGGTGTGCGCGATGTGTACAACACCATGATCCAGACCGTCGCCAAGCTGCAACCGTCGGCCCACATCAACGGCGTGACGGTACAGAAAATGGCCCCCAACAAACGCGGCCGTGAACTGTGCATTGGTTTGGTGACAGACGACCCCTTTGGCCCGGTGATTGCCTTTGGTGCGGGGGGCACCATGATCGAGCTGATCAACGACCGCACCATGGAACTGCCCCCCCTGAACCAGTTTCTGGCGCGACGGCTGATTGACCGCTCGCGGGTGGCCGAAACGCTGGGTGAGTGGCGCGGTGCCAGCGCGGCAGACCGCGATGCGCTGGAGCATGTGCTGCTGCGGGTGTCCGAAATGGTGTGCGAGCTGCCCCAGCTGCGCGAGATGGACATCAACCCCATCATCGTCGATGCCAATGGCGCGGTGGCGGTGGATGCCCGCATCGTCATCGAAAACGCCCCAGCCACTGCACGCAACTATGCCCACCTGGCCATCTTGCCCTATCCGGCGCGTTATGAGCAGGTATGGCCGCTGCGCGGCGGCGGCGAATACACCATCCGCCCCATTCACCCCGATGACGCGCAGATGCTGCAAACCATGGTGCAGGGACTGTCGCCCGAGAGCCGGTATTTCCGGTTTGTGTCGTCGATCAAGGAGCTGCCGCCCTCCATGTTGTCGCGCCTGACCTTGATCGACTACGACCGCGAAATGGCCTTGGTCGCCATTCACCGCACACGCAAGACCGATAACGAAGGCAACACGGTTGAGACCGAGCGCATTGTGGGCGTATCGCGCTACATCACCAACCCAGACAAGTCGAGTTGCGAATTCTCACTGCTGGTGGCTGACGACTTCAATGGCAAAGGGCTGGGTTCACGGCTCATGCTCAGCATCATGGAAGAGGCCCGCGACAAAGGCTTGGCGGAGATTGAAGGTTTGGTGTTGGCCAACAACACCGGCATGCTCAAGCTGATGAAAGGGCTGGGTTACGACATCAAAACCTTTGCCGAAGACCCCGATTTCAAACTTGTCACGCATTCGCTGTGAAGCCTTGACTCAGCCGTGATCTGCACATGGGCTTTTGTCAGGCTGTCCGGTTTTCTCTTTCTAATATCTCTATTTCAAATTCATAGCAGTAGTAGAAGGGGGCTTTTTCTGTGGACAAGCGCATGATCTGCCATGTTTTCAAGGACTTAAGCCTGCCAAAACCCTGTGCAAAGCGTGCGGGGTCGGCAACAGCTGGTGTAGAACAACTTGGTTGGGCAGCATCAAACGGTGGATAAGTGGTGGCTTACTCAAAAGTTATGCACAAGCTTGTTCTCACCGCTAGGCAAGCCGTTCTGTGGTGGGGTGGGTGTCTGGTGGTGGTGTGTGGGCTCACGGCTTGCAGCACGACCCCTGTGGCCCCGGTACCGTCTGCTGTGCCCTCCACGCCATCGGGCGCAAGTGATCTGGGCGACTTGGCCATTCATGCGCTGGGCTTGGTGGGCACGCCTTACCGATACGGCGGCAACACGCCCGAATCAGGCTTTGATTGCAGCGGTTTGATTGCGTATGTGTACCAAAGCCGCACAGGCATGCGCCTACCGCGCACCGTGGCGCAGCTGGCCCAGTTTGGGCAACCGGTGGCACCGCAGGCGCGGCGCAGTGGAGACTTGGTGATTTTTGGCCCCGACCCGGCGACGCACGCGGGCATTTATGTGGGGGAAGGGCGGTTTGTACACGCGCCATCTACCGGCGGTACGGTACGGCTCGATCGGCTCGATCAGCGCTACTGGGCCAGCCTGCCCGTGCGCTTTCGCCGACTGTGAAACAAGCATCCATGCAGCGCTGGCGCAATCACCCGTGCGGCGGCTGTGCTTGACCACCGGTGCAGCTGTGTCACCGGTAGCGAGGTTTTGACAGGATCAGCGCGGCTTGCGTGGCACCATGGGGCCACGGCCTTCGATGTGACGGAAGTTGATACGGCCCTTGGTCAGGTCGTAGGGCGACAGTTCCAGCGATACGCGGTCACCCGCCAGGATGCGGATGTGGTTCTTGCGCATCTTGCCTGCTGAATAGGCAATCAACTGGTGACCGTTGTCCAGCGTGACGCGAAAACGCGTATCGGGCAACACTTCATCAACGACACCCATCATGTCGATCAACTCTTCTTTGGCCATGAAAGCCTCCTTTTCAATGCAAATCCGGACGAATGGTGGCAGCCCTGGGTGGGCGGCTGTTTGCTGGGTTGCGAAGCGAACACACAGCCTTAAGCGGGTGGTGCCAAGTCGTCACAGGGCAGCCGACAGGACACGGGGTAGGTTGCACGGCAGGGTGCGCAGGGGGTGGGCAAAACAGGCATCGGATTGGCGCTCACGTCTTGCCCTGGTGGCGCAGCCATTCGCTTCAAAAATAGCCCGCTAATGTAGCACGGGCTTGCGATTTTTGAAATTCATCCTTGAACAGGGGTGGCGTGCAACCCACACACCACCACCCCTGTCATGTTGCCTTCACTTGCGGTCGGGCAGTTCGATTTTCACTTCCAAGACTTCCAAGTCGTCCTCGCGTTCGAGCATGACCTTGATGTCATCGGGATGGATCTGGATGTACTTGCTGATCACCGCCATCAGCTCTTTTTGCAAGGCAGGCAGGTAGTCTGGCGCATCCAGGTTGCGGTTGCCGCGTTCGTGCGCCAGGATGATCTGCAACCGTTCTTTGGCCACACTGGCGGTTTTCTTTTTTTCGCCGAGAAGGAATGACAACAGCGACATGCCTTATTTCCTTCCAAAGAAGCGCTTGAGAAAGCCAATTTTTTCGGGTTCCACAAAGCGCAGCGGTTTTTCCTGGCCCAGAAAACGATCGACCACATCTTGGTAAGCCTGCGCCACATCGGTTTCTTTGAGGTGGATGACGGGTGTGCCTTGGTTGGAGGCGCTGAGCACGCTCTCGCTCTCAGGAATGACCCCGATGAGTTTGATCCGCAGCATTTCATTCACATCCTCCAGCGACAGCATCTGCCCATCGGCCACCCGAGTCGGGCTGTAGCGGGTGATGAGCAGGTGTTCTTTGACCCGTTCTCGGCCTTCAATGGCGCGCTGGGTCTTGCTGTCGAGCATGCCTAAAATGCGGTCGGAATCGCGCACGCTGGAGATTTCCGGGTTGGTCACCACCAAGGCTTCGTCGGCGTAGTGCATGGCCATGAGGGCACCGGTCTCAATGCCAGCGGGCGAATCGCAGATGATGAATTCAAAACCCATGGTTGCCAGCTCGGTCAGCACGCGGTGCACACCCTCTTGGGTCAGGGCATCTTTGTCCCGCGTTTGGCTGGCAGCCAGCACGTACAGGTTTTCACACTGTTTGTCTTTGATGAGGGCCTGGTTCAGGTTGGCCTCGCCATGGATCACGTTGATCAGGTCGTACACCACACGGCGCTCACAACCCATGATGAGGTCCAGGTTGCGCAAGCCCACATCAAAGTCGATGACAACGGTTTTGTGTCCGCGCAAAGCCAGGCCGGTGGAGAAGCTGGCGCTGGTGGTGGTTTTACCGACACCCCCCTTACCGGAGGTCACAACAACAATCTTGGTCATATGCGTTCTTTCTGAAACTCGGACAGCACCGGGCTGCTGTCATGCAATGGGGAAATAGAGGGCAATTCGGTGAAAAAAGGCAGTTCAAGCAGGCATCACATTCAGCTAGACAGCGGTTCGATCAGCAGTTTTTCGCCGTCACTGCCCTGGACGAGCCGAACCTGCGCAGCTTTACCCAGCACGTTGCTCGGGAAAGCCACCTCGCTGGTGCGGTAAATGCCGGCCACTGAAACCAGCTCAGGGGCCATGTTCAGGGCAAAGATGCGGGCATCGGTATTGCCTCGCGCACCGGCAATGGCTTTGCCGCGCAAGGGCGCGTACACGTGAATGTGACCGTCGGCCATGACTTCAGCCCCTGGGTTGACCATGGCCATCAGGACCAAGTCCCGACCACGCGCATACACCTGCTGGCCGGAACGCAAGGGTTTGTCCACCACCAGGGCCGATGTCAGTACGGGCGGGCTGGGCACAGCCACCACGCTGGGGCTGGCAGGTGCAGGCGCAGCGGCAGGTGGCTGTGTGGCGCGGGAGCGTTCTACCGTGGCATCGTTGGCTGGTACCAGACCAGCAGCCATGGCCTGTGCCATTTGCGCTGGGTTACCACCACGAACCGCCAATGGTGTGAGCCGATGCTGGCGCAACACATGCAACAGCGTGGCAAAGTCCAGCTGCGCATTCGGTTCGGCCACTTGCAGCGGAAACAGGTCAATGACCAAGGCATCTTGGTCGAAGAAATCGGGTGTGTCACCAAACTGCTGCCCAAACTCGGTGCGCAAGCGGCTGAGGTTGGACGATTTGAGCATCAAGGCCACCAAGGGCAGGCTGGCGCTTTTGATCTCGAAGGTTGTGGGTGCGTTGGCAGCAAAGGCAACGGACATAAGTGCTGGAGCGTGAAAAAACAAGGAACGGACACAATCCTGTCAAGCCCGCTGGGGTTAGGGGCGCATCTTATCAGTCGGGTCAAGCGCTACCCCAGGCGGTTTCCCTAGGGGCGGGGGCTTTTCAGCTGGGCTGGTGTCAGGTTCCAATGCAGACATGAATTCTCGATCCGACAAGACGCGCACAGGCGCACCATCTCCTGCCGAGCAAGCACCGCGCTACGCCAGCAGCGATACCCCTGTGAACCGCCGCACGGCGCGGCAGCCGCTGGTCAGTACACCGCCGCCACAAGCCCATGCGTCACTGCGTCAGCGCGTGGCGCAGGTGCGCGTGCGGCAGCATTTGGGGCGCTCCTGGCAGCAGCGGCTGGCTGTGCCGGGCCATCGGGCACAGGGTTCAAACCGCTTGTCGCTGGCTTTGCCGATGGCTGTGGTGGGTGTGCTGGGCCTGTTCTTGGCTTGGTTGGAGGCATCTTGGCCGCTGGCGCTGGGGGCTTTGGCTGTGGTGCTGCTTGCGGTGGCTGGCGGGTGGTGGATGCGCCGCCCGCTTGACCGCACCCGGATTGAACCGCTGCTACCCTTGTTTGATGCCACGGCACTTGAGCGCTTGGACACAGCCTTGCAGTCGCTGACCGATGACCTGCGCCCCGAACACTGGAACGCGCTGCGCCGCCTGGCCGATACCCTGGAGCGCATAGCCCCGCTGATGCAGCGCCTGGGGGTGAACGAACATTTCACGCAAGAAGATCATTTTTACGTGACCGAATGCGTGCGCCGCTACCTGCCCGATACCTTGCAGGCTTATCTCCAAGTGCCGCGTCAGCACCGCGACCAAGCGCTGGCCGCTGCATCCCCGACCCCAACCAGCATCAGCGCCCACAACTTGCTCAACGCTCAACTGACCTTGCTGCAAGCTGAGCTGGATCGTCGTGAACAGGCGCTGAACCGGGCCAGTGCTCAGGCTTTGCAGCAACAGCAGCGGTTTCTGGAAGCCAAACGCAGCCGCAATCGGCCTGAAGCCTGAGGCACAGCGCGGAAGTTCAGTGAATCACCGTGTCCTGCATGTCGCTGGGCACGGCTCCCCGATCCATCAGGTCGGCTTCGTGTTTGTCACGTACCGTCTTGGCCACGGTGAAGGTGCTGCTGACCAGAAACAGCCAGCTCACCACCATGTAGGCTTTCTGCCAGTCTTCAATCGTCATGCGCCACAACCCCCACGCGGTCAGGGTAAACGCAGCGGCAAAGCCCGTCCACACCGTCATGATCCAGGCGCTGGTGTCCACCTGTCCGTCGCGGTTATCACGGATGGTCTTGGCCACCGTGAATGAGGCAAACAGGCAAAAAAACAGCCCAATGGCTAGAAAGGCGCGATCCAGCTCTTGGCTGGGCAGCAGCAGCACGCCATAGGCGCACGCGCCCACGGCGCAGGCAAATGAAATCCAGACCTGCGTGCGCCAGCCCGAGGTGTCGCGCTGCATGATGTATTTGGGCATGTTCAAAAGTCCTTCGGCTTAGGGGTTGCAACAAAACAGAGGGGAGGGATGCAGCGGGTCACAGTGCCACCGGGCCGCTGAGGGCCGCGCTGCTGGCTTCGCGGGCGCGGGCCTGGCGAACGCGGTCTAGGTACTGATCGGCTTGGGCCAGTTGCTGCTGCATGATGGCATTGTTCTGGCCCATCACGTCAATGGCTTTGCTGCGGAAGTTGTCCATGGCATCCATGGCCTTGAAGGTTTGGTCGAACATTTCCCGGATTTTGTCGATGCCCAGCATGGGGTTGCTGGCGAATTCGGCGGTGCGCTCGACATGGTTGTTCAGTTGCCGCCCGGTTTCGGCAATCAGGTTGCCAATGGTGGCATTCACCCCGCCGAGCATGTCCATCACCTGAACCTGGTTGCCGGTGGCCCGTGCCACGGTTTGGGCCACGGCCAGGGCGCTCATGCCGGTGGTGGCCACACGGGTGCAGCCGTTCATCATTTCGCGCCCGGTTTTCTTCAGCACATCCAGGGCCAGATAGCCGTTGGTACACACAGCCTGCTGGGTCAGCATGTCGCTGAGGTTTTGCCGGGCATAGAACAGCACTTCTTGTTGCAGGGCCTGGGCGCGGCTGGGGTCGGTGGCTTGCAGGCTGTCAACCTTGGTCGCCAGCTTGCTGTCCAGGGTTTCGGCAAAGCGCACGGCGGCGGCCAGTTTCTGCATGGCTTCCCAGAGCTTGGTGCGCACGGCTTCAATTTCCACCACATCGCGCTGCATGTCGTCGCGGGCGGCATAGAGCTGCTGCATGCTTTTTTGCAACTGCGTGCCAGCGCTTTCAAACTTGCGAAAGTAGGTTTGCAGTTTGTTGCCAAACGGGATGAAGCCCAGCAGTTTTTGCGGTTGCAGCAGATCGCCCTCGCGGCCTGGGTTGAGTGCGTCGAGGTGAGCACGCATTTCCTGAATGGCCTTGAAGGCGGGGCTGTCTTCCACGCCCACAAAATTGCGCTGCATGAAGCGGCCTTGCATCAGGCTGGCAGCGACTGAGATTTCTTCCTTGCCCAGGGCAAACGCGCTGTCGAGTTTGGCCTTGAAGGCATCGCTGTGCAGGTCTTCGTTGAGCAGGGCATTGACGAAGCGTTCTACCTGGTCATCCACCGCGGTTTGCAGCTCGGGCCTAAGGGGCAGAGCCTCGCGGGCCACGGCGGGCGTGACAGGGGCCAAAACCTCTGGCGGTGTGAGTTGAAAGCCGGGCGCAGCAGGAGCCGCAGGCGTGTTGGACATGGGGGAACCTCCTCGGGTGGCGGACTTGGGAAATTTACCCGACTTGCCCGCTGCCAGGCCATGTCTTAGCACATAAAAAAACAGGGCAACGTCTCCGTTGCCCTGTTTGGCAGAAAGCGGCTGATGAGGCCGCTAGCGGCAGGTTTACAGCAGTGCCTTGAGCAGCTTGCCCATTTCAGACGGGTTGCGGGTCACTTTGAAGCCGCAGGCATCCATGATGGCCAGCTTGGCATCAGCCGTGTCGGCACCACCGGAGATGAGCGCACCGGCGTGGCCCATGCGTTTGCCAGCCGGAGCGGTCACGCCAGCGATGAAGCCGACGATGGGCTTCTTCATGTTGGCCTTGCACCACTGAGCGGCTTCGGCTTCGTCGGGGCCGCCAATTTCGCCAATCATGATGACGGCATCGGTATCGGGGTCGTCGTTGAAGGCGCGCATCACGTCGATGTGCTTCAGACCGTTGATCGGGTCGCCACCAATGCCCACGGCGCTGGACTGGCCTAGGCCGATTTCGGTCAGCTGTGCCACGGCTTCATAGGTCAGCGTGCCCGAACGGGACACCACACCAATGCGGCCTTTGCGGTGGATATGGCCGGGCATGATGCCGATCTTGATTTCGTCGGGCGTGATCAAGCCAGGGCAGTTGGGGCCGAGCAGCAGGGTTTTCTTGCCACCGGCGGCTTCTTTGGCCTTCATGCGGTTGCGCACTTCCAGCATGTCGCGCACCGGAATGCCTTCGGTGATGCAAATGGCCAAGTCGAGGTCGGCTTCTACCGCTTCCCAAATGGCGGCAGCGGCACCGGCGGGCGGCACATAAATCACGGAAACAGTGGCACCCGTTTCAGAAGCGGCTTCTTTGACCGAGCTGTAAATGGGGATGTTGAAGATCTTCTCGCCAGCCTTTTTGGGGTTCACGCCAGCGACGAAGCAGTTTTTGCCGTTGGCATATTCCTGGCACTTTTCGGTGTGGAACTGACCGGTCTTGCCGGTGATGCCCTGGGTAATGACCTTGGTGTCTTTGTTGATGAA
This sequence comes from Pseudomonadota bacterium, assembly GCA_041192045.1. Lineage (GTDB taxonomy): Bacteria > Pseudomonadota > Gammaproteobacteria > Burkholderiales > Burkholderiaceae_C > Hydrogenophaga. The sequence continues at coordinate 62,893 of JBEENR010000009.1, forward strand.
GATAGACATGTTTCGTGCTCCGCCTTACTGGACCGCTGCCACAATTTTCTGGGCCGCTTCGGCCATGCTGTCTGCGCTGATGATGGGCAGGCCGGATTCGGCCAGCATCTTCTTGCCCAGCTCTTCGTTGGTGCCCTTCATGCGCACCACCAGCGGTACGTTCAGGTTCACGGCCTTGCAGGCGGTGATCACGCCGGTGGCGATGGTGTCGCACTTCATGATGCCGCCGAAGATGTTGACCAAAATGGCCTTCACTTCTGGGTTTTTCAGCATGATCTTGAAGGCTTCGGTCACTTTCTCGGGGGTGGCACCGCCGCCCACATCAAGGAAGTTGGCGGGTTCTGCGCCGAACAGCTTGATGGTGTCCATGGTGGCCATGGCCAGACCGGCACCGTTGACCAAGCAGCCGATGTTGCCATCCAAGCTGATGTAGGCCAAGTCAAACTTGGAGGCTTCGATTTCAGCCGGGTCTTCTTCGTCCAGATCGCGCAGGGCCACGATTTCGGGGTGGCGGAACAGGGCGTTGGAGTCGAAGTTGAACTTGGCATCCAGGGCCATCAGATCGCCCTTGCTGTTGCAGTTCAGCGGGTTGATCTCGACGAGCGATGCGTCGGTGTCCATGTAGCACTTGTAGAGCTTGGCGAACAGGTCAACAGCCTGTTCCACCGAACCACCGGTCAGGCCGATGGCGGCAGCGACCTTGCGCGATTGCGCTTCGGTGATGCCGGTCAGCGGATCGATCATTTCGGTGATGATTTTTTCGGGCGTGGAGTGGGCCACTTCTTCAATGTCCATGCCGCCTTCGCTGGAGGCAATCAGGGCCACTTTTTGTGTCGCGCGGTCGGTGACCAGCGATACATAGAGTTCGTTCTTGATGTCGGCACCGTCTTCAATGTAGAGGCGGCGCACTTTTTGGCCTTCGGGGCCGGTTTGGTGCGTGACGAGTTGCATGCCCAGGATGTCGCTGGCGCGGGCTTTCACGTCGTCAATCGACTTGGCCACTTTCACACCACCACCCTTGCCACGTCCACCAGCGTGAATCTGCGCCTTGACCACCCACACCGGGCCGCCCAATTTTTGCGCAGCTTCGACCGCTTCTTGCACCGTAAACGCCGCAATGCCACGGGGCACTGGCACACCAAAATGGCGCAAGATTTCCTTGCCTTGGTACTCGTGAATCTTCATGAGGTCTCTCTCAGGAATGAATGAAAAATGGCATCGGCCCGGCAGTGCAGACCGAACAATGGCGCTGCGGGGACAGCAACCGACGAATGTATCATGCTGCGATGCACCAAAAGTACGGGCGACACGGTACGTAATGCATAATTATATTGACGCGTCGCTGAACTCAAGCTGACAAATATCAAACAGATTCACCCTACACGACATGGCCAAAGTATTCATTGACGGCGAGGCCGGCACCACCGGTTTGCAAATCCGTGATCGCCTGCATAACCTGCCGGGCATCGAACTGGTCAGCATTGCGCCTGAACAGCGCAAAGACCCGGCGGCCAAGCGTGCCCTCATGGCGCAAGTGGATGTGGTGATTCTGTGTTTGCATGACGATGCCGCCATCGCCTCGGTGGCCATGATCGACAGCCTGCCAGGGCACCAGCCGCGCATCATTGATGCCTCGACTGCGCACCGCTGCGCACCCGACTGGGTGTTTGGCTTTCCCGAGCTGTGCGCAGGCCAGCGTGAGGCGGTGGTGCAGGCACGGCGCGTGGCCAACCCCGGCTGCTATGCCACGGGTGCCATTGCCCTGATCCGTCCGTTGGTGGATGCGGGCCTCATCGCCCCCGACCAGGCGCTGGCATTGCCTGCCGTCAGTGGTTATTCGGGCGGTGGCCGCACCATGATTGAAGCCTACGAGGCCGGTACGGCACCGCTGTTTGAGGCTTATGCCCTGGGCCTGAGCCACAAGCACCTGCCCGAAATCATGCGCTACACCGGTTTGACGCGCCGTCCGGTGTTTGTGCCCTCCGTGGGTAATTTCCGCCAAGGCATGCTGGTGCAGTTGCCGCTGCACCTGGACTTGCTGCCCGGCCAACCCACCGCTGCCGACCTGCACCAAGCCCTGACCGCGTACTATGCCGACAGCGCTGCCGCAGGCGGCTGGGTGCGGGTGGAGCCCGCCACGGCAGATGGCAAGCTCGATGCCACCGCGCTGCAAGACAGCAACTGGCTGGAGTTGCGCGTGTTTGGCAATGAACAGCACCGCCATGCCGTGCTGATGGCGCGCCTAGACAACCTGGGCAAAGGGGCCAGCGGCGCGGCGGTGCAAAACCTGCGCCTGATGCTCGGCCTCTGAGCCGCCCCCCGCCCGCACACCTTGCGCGGATCGGCTCAGTCGTCCTCCGCGCCCCGTACCACGCTGCGGATCACATCGCCCGTAAACCCGCGGGCGGCCAGAAACCGCATCTGCCGCGCACGCTCGGCGGCATCGGTGGCTGGGGTAGCGAATTTTTTCATCCAGACGGCGCGGGCGCGTTCCAGTTCGCTGTCTTGCAGACGGACGACGGCTTCGACGACGGCCTCCGCACTCAAGCCTTTGGCTTGCAGCTCCTGCCGCACCCGTGCTGTGCCCAGCTTGTTGGCACGGCGGTGCAGCACCGACTCGACCACCCGCTGCTCGCTGATGAAGCCTTTGGCCGTCAGCTCATCCAGGGCTTGCGCCAAGCTGCCGGGCTCGGTTTCATGCTCGCGCAGCTTGCGTTCAAGTTCGGCCCGGCTGTGTTCCCGCTGGCTCAACAGGCGCAGTGCCCGTGCTTTCAGTGATGGGCCGGGCCGCTCAGCGTTCATGGGTTGCCGCTGGCATCGGCTGCTGGGCTGGCATCCGCCTTGGCGGCCTTATCCAGCTTGTCGGCTTTATCGGCCTTGCTGGGGCGGGCGGGTTTTTTGCCAGCGGTGCTTTCGTCCACCGGCAGCAGGGGCACACCCAGCACGGTACGCACCTTGTTTTCAATTTCGACCCGCAAATCCAGGTTTTCGCGCAGGAATTCGCGGGCGTTGTCGCGTCCTTGGCCGATTTTTTCGCCGTTGTAGGCGTACCAAGCACCCGACTTTTCGATGATCTTGTTGTTGGCGGCCAAGTCCAGAATTTCGCCCTCGCGGCTGATGCCTTCGCCAAACAAAATGTCGAACTCGGCGGTTTTGAACGGGGGCGATACCTTGTTCTTCACCACTTTGACCTTGGTTTCGTTGCCAATCGAGTCTTCGCCCTTCTTGATGGTGCCGGTGCGGCGGATGTCTAGGCGCACCGAAGCGTAGAACTTCAGGGCATTGCCGCCGGTGGTGGTTTCGGGGCTGCCAAACATCACGCCAATCTTCATGCGGATCTGGTTGATGAAGATCACCATGCAGTTGGTTTTCTTGATGTGGGCGGTCAGCTTGCGCAGGGCCTGGCTCATCAGGCGGGCTTGCAGGCCGGGCAGGGCATCACCCATTTCGCCTTCCAGTTCGGCCTTGGGCGTGAGGGCGGCCACCGAGTCCACCACGATCAAGTCCACCGCGCCGGAGCGCACCAAGCTGTCCACAATTTCCAGGGCTTGCTCGCCGGTGTCGGGCTGCGAGATGAGCAGGTCTTGCAGGTTCACGCCCAGTTTTTGCGCATATTGGATGTCCAGCGCGTGCTCGGCATCGACAAAGGCGCAGGTGCCAGCGAGTTTTTGCATTTCGGCAATGACTTGCAGCGTGAGGGTGGTTTTACCCGAGGATTCCGGCCCGTAGATTTCAACCACCCGACCCCGTGGCAGACCACCTACACCCAGCGCAATGTCCAACCCCAGCGAACCGGTGGACACCACCTGAATGTCTTCAATGACCTCGCCTTCACCCAGGCGCATGATGGTGCCTTTGCCAAACTGCTTTTCAATCTGGGCCAGGGCGGCTTGCAGGGCTTTGGCTTTTTCGGTGTTGAGGGCTTGCGGTTTGCTGGTGGGTTCCATGGTGCGCTCCTGAGAAGGGGGGTTGGTCAAGGAAAAGACTGGTTTTATTCACAGTCTGTATGCTTGAACAGCAGTTTACAGGCAAGTAAAACTTAAAACGTTCAATTTTTGGTCAGTTTGACTTACCATTTCAGCCATGCCTGTCAACACCGACATTGCCCCTCAGCCCCAGACGGATGCACCTTGGCCCGATGACCGCTGGCGCAGCAGCCACCTGGGGCGGCTCATGGGGCAGGCCCTGCGCCGGTTTGACGAGCGGGTGCTGTATTTGATGTCGCACCACCCCGAGGTGCCGCTGGCCCTGTCCCACTTGGCGGCGCGGGCGCAGGTGGGTGCAGCACACATCCACATCACCCGCCACTTGGCGCTGGGCGGGTCGCGGCTGACTGACTTAGCACAGCAGGCGGGCATGAGCAAGCAGGCCATGGGCGATCTGGTCAACCAGTGCGAAGCCTGGGGCTTGGTGCGACGCGAAGCCGACGAGGCCGACGCACGGGCGCGGCGCATTGTGTTCACTGCCACGGGTTTGCAGTGGCTGGCGGCTTTTCGCTGGGCGGTGGCACAGGCCGAGCATGAATTCCGGCAGCAAGTCGGCGAAGAGGTGGCCACGGTGGTGGCTCTGGGGCTGGAGGTTTATGGTGCCGAAGTGCTACCTATCGCACGCCGGGGTATGGGTTAAAGCCTGGGGTTAAGCGCCTAAAATTCGCATTTTTAATGCAGGTTGGTGGCCATACAGCACCTTGAGCCACCCCGAGGAGACACCCATGCGCATTTTGATTGCCGAAGACGATCAAGTCTTGGCTGATGGCCTGTTGCGCGGTTTGCGCGCATCGGGCGCGGCTGTGGATCATGTGGCCAGCGGCAGCGAGGCCGATGCGGCGCTGATGACGAACAACGAATTCGACCTGCTCATCCTCGATCTGGGGCTGCCCAAGTTGCATGGGCTGGAGGTGCTCAAGCGGCTGCGCGCGCGGGGTTCTGCCCTGCCGGTGCTCATCCTCACGGCGGCGGACAGCATTGAGTCGCGTGTCAAGGGGCTGGACTACGGTGCTGACGATTACATGGCCAAGCCGTTTTCTTTGCAGGAGCTGGAAGCGCGGGTTCGTGCGCTGACCCGCCGGGGCATGGGTGGCAGTACCAATGTCATCAAGCATGGCCCGCTGGAATACGACCAGGCGGGGCGGGTGGCCACCATTGAAGGGCGTATGGTGGAACTCTCGGCCCGCGAACTGGGCTTGCTGGAAGTGCTGTTGCAACGTGCCGGGCGGCTGGTCAGCAAAGACCAGCTGGTCGAGCGCCTGTGCGAGTGGGGCGAAGAGGTGAGCAACAATGCCATTGAGGTGTACATCCACCGCTTGCGCAAGAAGATTGAAAAAGGCCCCATCCGCATTGCCACGGTGCGCGGTCTAGGTTATTGCCTGGAGAAAATCTGATCAGGCTCGCGCAGCATGACTGAGCCGCCCCAGCCTGGCCCAGAAAAATTCTCGTTCGGGTTGTTCCAGCGCGAACAGCGCAGCCTGTTTGGCGAAATCCTGGACTGGATGCTCACGCCCTTGCTGCTGCTGTGGCCCTTGTCGTTGGCCCTGACGTGGTTTGTGGCCCAAGGCATTGCCAGCAAACCGTTTGACCGCGCCCTTGAATACAACCTGCAAGCGCTGACGCAGTTTGTCGATAGCAAGAACGGGCAGGTCAGCTTCACCCTCACACCGCAGGCCCGCGACCTGCTGCGCGCCGATGACAGCGACTTGGTGTACTACCACGTCATGGATTCGCGCGGCACGGTCGTCAGTGGCGAGACCGACTTTCCACTGCCGCGACACAACGAAACCCCAGTGCCAGACCGCGTGTTCATGCGCGACGATGTGCTGCGCGGTGATGAGGTGCGGGTGGCCTACACCTGGTTTGTGCGCGGCACCGGCCACGATGGGCAGCGCTTGGTGCTGATGCAAATGGCCGAGACCAAGGGCAAACGCTCGACGCTGGCGACCGAGATCATCAAGGGCGTGATGGTGCCGCAGTTCATCATCTTGCCGCTGGCGGTGCTGCTGGTCTGGCTGGCGCTGGTGCGCGGCATCCGGCCCTTGAACGACTTGGAGCAACGCATCCGCGCACGCAAACCCGATGACCTCAGCCCGCTGGAGGAAGCCTTTATTCCGCAAGAGGTGGCCCCGCTGGTGTCGTCCATCAACGATTTGCTGACGCGCCTCAAAACCTCGTTGACCACGCAGCGGCGTTTTCTGGCCGATGCGGCGCACCAGCTCAAAACGCCGCTGGCCGGTTTGCGCATGCAGGCGGAACTGGCACAGCGCGAGACCGACGCGCGGGAAATCCGTGGTTCGCTGCAACAAATTGCCCGTGCCAGTGCCCGCGCTACCCACACCGTGAACCAGTTGCTGGCCCTGGCCCGCGCCGAGACCACGGGCCGCACCTTGCCCAGTGCCCGCCTGGACTTGGCGCAGCTGGTGCGCGGTGTGGTGCAGGATTCGGTGCCGCGTGCCCTCGACCATGGCAGCGACCTGGGTTACGAAGGCCCCGATGCCGTACCGCCCGACTGCCAGATGGAGGGCAACCCCACCCTGTTGCAGGAAATGGTGCGCAACTTGGTGGACAACGCCATCAACTACTCAGGTAGGGGTGGTGTGGTGACAGCGCGTGTGCTGCTAGACCCGTTCAGCGGGGTGCAGATTCTGCAAGTCGAGGACAACGGCCCCGGCATTCCGGCCCATGAGCGCGATTTGGTGTTGCAACCCTTTTACCGTGCGCTGGGCACCAACGTCGATGGTTCGGGCTTGGGCCTGGCCATCGTGCATGAAATTGCCCAGCAGCACGGGGCCAGCGTGTCCATGGACGATGCCCACCCCGCCGAGCAGGCCAACCGGGGCTTGTTGGTGTCGGTGCGTTTCAGCCCGGACAAACTGCCTTTGGCTTGAAGTGGCCGCCTTGGCCACTTCAACCGCCTCAAGTCACTTCAGCCCGTATAGACGTTGAGTTGCAGGCGCTCGCGCTCGACTGCACGGGCCACGGCGGGCAGGGCGGCAAAGCGTTGTGACAAGTCCCAGGTGGCGGGGAAGTCGGTGGGGTTGATGCCGGCATAACCACCCCAGCGCAACAGGGTCAGGGCGTAGGCATCCAGCGCACCGGGCTGTGCACCGGTCAGCCACGGCGCGGCTTGGGTGGCCAGGGCTTCGATTTCCGCGATCAGCTCGCGGTAACGGGCCGCTGCAAAGCTGCGGATGGCTTGCTGGGCCGCCGCATCGTCGGTGAACTTTTGCGGCATGAACACATGCGTGAAGGTGGGGTGTACCGTGTTGTTCATCCAAGCCAGGGTTTGCAGGGCGCGGGTGCGGGCCAGGCCGCTGGCGGGCAGGATGCCAGCGTCAGGGAATCGGCTGTCCAAGTGCAGCACGATGGCCACGATTTGGGTGATGACATCACCACCATCGACCAGCACCGGCACCTGTCCGCGTGGGTTGAGGGCGAGGTACTCGGCCGAGCGCTGCTCACCCTTGTGCAGCTTGACGCTGATGGGTTCAAAGGCCGCACCAGCCAGCTCCAGCATGCTGTGCGGCACGAACGAGCAGGCACCGGGGGCAAAGTAGAGTTTCAAGGTCATTCATGTCTCCTAAGTCAGTGGTCAGAACGGGGGAACAAAAAACAAAAACGGCGGGCAGGGCTTCAGCTCAGGTGCTTGGCCAGCAGACCGGCCAGGTCGAACATGCTGATGCGCGGCTGACCCAGCACAGCGGCCAGCCGTGCATCAGCATGGATGCTGCGCTTGTCGTTGGCATCTTGCAGGTTGTTGGCCTTGATGTAGTCCCAGACTTTGCGAATCACCTCGGTGCGCGGCAGCGGCTGTTCCCCCACCACAGCGGCCAGCGCTGGGCTGGGCTGCAAACCAGCGGGTGCCTTGCGCGGGGCTTTGACGGGCTTGGGTGCAGCGACTGGGGTGGCTGCCGGGGTGGCTGCGGTTTTGGGGCTTCGCGTCGTTTTGCTGGCGGTGTTGCTGGCTGGGGCCTTGTTGGTCGCTGGCGCTGCTTTGGCGGGCGCAGGTTTGCCGGGGCGCACTTCAAACTCGAAATTCACTTTGCCCGCAGCAGGGTCCCACACCAAGAAGGCTTTGAAGGCGCGGCGGGTGCGCAGCGAGACGAACTTGTCCAGCAAGTCGGTTTTGCCACGGGCCAGCAGCTGGCTCATTTGCGCACGCTCAATGGGCTGTTGCAGGATGACTTTGCCGCTCTTGAAGTCGCAGGTGGCGGCGGGTTGGGTGGTGCTGGCCACGGCATGGCTGCACACGTAGTTGGCCCCGTGCTCAAACACCGGGCTGCCGCATTTGGGGCAGGTACCCAACGGTTCGCTGTCGCTGAAGTCCACCAGTTCGCCGGTTTCTTCGCCGGGCTTGTCGTCGCCAAAGTCGAATTCCAGCTTCCAGTTGCGCTCGTCCTCGCTGAACTTGAGCACGATCTCGGCCACGAACGGCCAACCGGCTTTGGAGCGGAACCCCTCCAGCGGCCCGATTTTTCGCTCGGCCAGCAGGTGTTCGGCCTCGGTGGTTTCAAAGGTTCGCCCAGCGGGCGATTTGCCAAACGAAAAACCGCAACCCTCGCCTTGGCCGTCGGCCCCGGTGCAGGCGTAGCGGCGGTAGTTTTCTTTGACGATGCCGCCGCAGTTGGGGCAGGGGGTTTGCAGTGTGGCGTAGTTGCCGGGGATGGTGTCGCGGTCGTATTCCTTGGCTTTTTTGACCATGCGCTCGGTCATCTGCGCAATGTCGGCCATGAAAGCGCGGCGGCTGAGCTGGCCTTTTTCCATCTGCGCCAGTTTGTATTCCCATTCGCCGGTCAGTTCGGCCTTGGAGAGTTCTTCCACGCCCAGGCCGCGCAGCAGCGTCATGAGCTGAAAGGCTTTGGCGGTGGGGATGATTTCGCGCCCTTCGCGCACGATGTATTTTTCGGTCAACAGCCCTTCAATGGTGGCGGCGCGGGTGGCGGGCGTGCCCAAGCCTTTTTCCTGCATGGCTTCGCGCAACTCGTCGTCGTCCACCAGCTTGCCCGCGCCTTCCATGGCCCCGAGCAACGTGGCTTCGGAGTAGCGGGCGGGCGGGCGGGTTTTGTTGGCCCGCAGGTCGGCGCTGTCGGTGTGTACGGTTTCACCGGCACGCACCGGCACCAGGTTTTGGCCTTTGTCGCCCTCTTTGGCATCGGGCATGTCTTCGGCGGCTTCTTTGCCGTACACCGCCATCCAGCCCGGTTTGACCAGCACCTTGCCTTCGGTCTTGAAGTGGTGGCCCGCCGGCTGGGCGGGCAGTGTGACGGTGGTGATGCGGGTGGTCACCATGAATTCAGCCACTGGGAAGAACACCGCCAAGAAGCGGCGCACCACCAAGTCGTACAGTTTTTGTTCGGCCTCGCTCAGGCCGCTGGGCGCTTGCAGGGTGGGGATGATGGCAAAGTGATCCGACACCTTGCTGTTGTCAAAAATGCGTTTGCTGGGGCGGATGTAGCCGTTGTTCAGCGCGGTCAGCGCATGCGGGGCCAGGTGGCGCATGCCGCTGTCGGCCAGCATCTCAAAGGTTTGCTTGACGGTGGGCAGGTAGTCCTCGGGCAGGGCGCGGCTGTCGGTACGCGGGTAGGTCAGGGCCTTGTGCCGCTCGTAGAGGCTTTGCGCCAGTTGCAGCGTGGTTTTGGCCGAGAAGCCAAAGCGGCTGTTGGCCTCGCGCTGCAAGCTGGTCAGGTCGTACAGCAGACCGCAGGCCTGGGTGGTGGGCTTGCTTTCTTCTTTGACGCTGGCGGGCTGGCCGCGCACCGCATCGGCAATGGCCTGGGCGCTGGCGGCATCCCACAGGCGGTCGGCGCGCAGTTCGGCATCGGCATCGTCGCCCGTGGGTTTCTTGAAGGTCGGGTCGAACCACTTGGCCGGATACAGCCCCGCTTCGGCTTGGAAGCTGGCGTGAATTTCCCAGTAATCGCGGCTGCGGTGGGCGCGGATTTTCTCTTCGCGCTCCACCACGATGGACAGCGTGGGCGTTTGCACCCGCCCCACGGTGGTGAGGAAGAAGCCGCCGTCGCGTGAATTGAAGGCGGTCATGGCGCGGGTGCCATTGATGCCGACCATCCAATCGGCTTCGGAGCGGCTGCGGGCGGCATCGGCCAGGCCTTGCATTTGCGCGTCGCTCTTGAGGTGGGCAAAACCTTCGCGAATGGCTGCGGGGGTCATGGACTGCAACCACAGCCGCTGCACCGGTTTGCCCAAGCCTTGATACTGGCCGTTTTTCTGGCCACCGGCGTACTGCTCAATCAGGCGGAAGATCAGCTCGCCCTCGCGTCCGGCATCGCAGGCATTGATGAGGCGGCCCACGTCTTTGCGCTTGGCCAGTTTGACCACGGCGCTCAGGCGGGACTTGGTCTTGTCGATGGGCTTGAGGTCAAAGTACGGCGGCAGCACCGGCAGGTGGGCAAAACTCCATTTGCCGCGTTTGACATCGAAGGCTTCGGGCGCGGCAATTTCCACCAAGTGACCCACCGCAGATGTCACGACGTAGCGCTCGTTCTCAAAATGGTCTTCGTGCTTGTCGAACTTGCCCTCGCTCGGGGTCAGGGCGCGCACGATGTCTTGGGCCACCGAGGGCTTCTCGGCAATGACCAGCGTTTTGGCAAAACCTTCTGTTTTCATCTCTAAAATCCGCTTTCGCGCGTACACACGCGCACACTTGGGCACGCGCACTGGCGCACACCTGCATGAATCAACCTTACCAAAAAATTTGGCCGTGACGACAAACGCCGCTGGTCTTGCCGGTTTTGCCCTGCGCTGCCTTGCGGCTTGGGAGGGCTGTTGAATGTCGTTACTCGCCGAACTGGAAGGGATTTGGCAGGCTGTGGTGCCTGACTTGCCCGGCTTTACCGTGGAGCATGTGCCCAGCATCGACTCGACCAATGCCGAACTGATGCGCCGTGCCCGCGCTGGCGATGTGTCCCCCGTGCTGCTGGTGGCCGATGAGCAAACCGCTGGGCGGGGTCGCCTGGGCAAGCCTTGGCACAGCCGCAGCGGGCAGTCGCTCACCTTCTCGCTGGCCCTGCCACTGGCCCCTGCCGACTGGTCGGGCCTGTCGCTGGTGGTGGGGCTCAGTCTGGCCGAGAGCCTGCACCCGCAACTGCGCCTGAAATGGCCCAACGACCTGTGGTGGCAGCAGCGCAAGCTGGGCGGCATTCTTCTGGAAACCGCCGTGCCCCCCAACAGCCACAGCGCGGCCAATGGCCAGCGGCTGCTGGTGGTGGGCGTGGGGCTCAACATCAACCGGCCCGACGCGGCGGCGGTGGCCGCACCGGCCCACAGCGCCCTGCCCGCCATGGCCCCAGCAGGGCTGTGTGAGCTGTGCATGGGCGTGACCCCTGGCGAAGCGCTGACCCGCCTGGCTGCGCCGCTGGTGCGCGATGTGTTGCGCTTTGAGGCGCAAGGCTTTGCCGCCTTTGCCCCGCGCTTTGCCGCCCGCGATGCCCTGTACGGCCTGCCGGTGCAGCTCAGCGACGGCAGCCACGGCACCGCCTGCGGGGTGGACGACAGCGGTGCCCTGCGCTTGCAAACGGCGCAGGGGCTGCGCACCGTGCACAGTGGCGAAGTGGGTGTGCGGCCATGCTGAGGCCGCTGCTCGTGGCCCTGCTGCTGGCCAATGGGCTGTACTGGGCGGGCGCACAAGGCTACTTGAGCGCTTGGGGCTGGCCGGAGCCCGAGCCACGTGAACCGCAGCGCCTGCAAGCACAAATTCGCCCCGAGGTGATGCGCCTGCTGCCACTGCCGCCCCCCGCGCCAGCCCCACCACCCGCCCCCGCTGAGCCGCCGAGTCCAGCCCCCGAACCCCCCGCCGCCGCGTCTGCCCTGACCACCGAAGCCGCCAGCAGCGCAGCGCAGCCCAATACCGCTGCCTGCTGGCAGGCTGAGGGTTGGAGCCCGCGCCAAGCCAACGCCCTGCGCCGTGCCATCGCCCCCTTGAACCTGCCCGAGGGCAGCTGGCAACTGGACGATGTGCGCAGCAGCGGCCAGTGGCTGCTCTACATGGGGCGCTACAGCAACGAGGCCCAGTTGGCGCGCAAGAAAGACGAGCTCCGGGCCTTGAACGTGGCGTTCAGTGACACCGCCCTGCCCGGCATGAGCCCTGGCTTGGTGCTCAGCAGCCACACCACCGAAGCCGCTGCCCAGCAAGCCCTGCAAGCCTTGCTGGAATTGGGTGTGCGCACCGCCCGTGTGCTGCAAGACCGCTCGGGCAGCACCACCCTGACCCTGCGCCTGCCAGCGGTCAGTGTGGCGCAGCGCGACGCGGTGGCGCAGGCCGTGGCACCGCTGGCTGACAAAGCGTGGCAGACCTGCCCCTGACCCACAGCAGCGCCAGCACCCAGGCCCACAGGGCAGCGCCCCACAGCAGACCATGCGCTCCACCGCCTCCCTCGCTGGCTGAAGGGCCATCCACATCCAGCGTCACCGTGTCGCGCCCGGTACGGCCTGCGCTGTCGGTCACTTGCAGCTCAAAGCCGTACACCCCGCCCTGTGCTGCGAGTCTGATTTCAGCCTGTGCCGTGCTGGCATTGCTCAGCGACACGGTCGGCCCTTGCGTTTGTTGCCACTGGTAGCGGGTGATGTTGGCCCCGGCCACAGCGGCACTGGCTCGGCCATCCAGCCTCAGCACGGCCCCCGGCGAGGCGCTGCCCAGCACATCAATCAGCACTGCCGGGTTGTGGGCTACCTGTACCGCGTTGCCCGCATCCAGCAGCCCCGCTCCGCAGGCGTTGCTGGTGCAGCGGCACACACCGGGCTTGATGAGCGACGCGGGGTTGCAGGCCAAATAAGCACCGGGCACCGCCACCGACGACCAAGGCCGTGCCGAACTGCGCAGGCGTTCAATCAGCTGTGCCGGAGACAAGGCCGGGTTGACCGCCAGCATCAGCGAGGCCACCCCAGCGGCCAGCGGCGCTGAAAAACTGCTGCCTTGCAGCAAGCCGTAGTCGTTTTGTGCGCGCTGTTGGGTGTTGTCGGTGAACAGCGGGCTGGTCGTGCCCGCGTTGTGCGTGGAATACAGCTTGTGCTCTACCGAGCCACCGGGGGCCATCAGGCCCAGTTCGGGGCCAAAGCTGGAATAGTCGGTCTTCAGGCCATCGTGGCCCACAGCACCCACGGCCAGCACACGCTGGCAGTCGGCGGGGCGCTTGAGGGCGGTGTTGGCATTGCCACTTGCCACCACCACCAGGGCACCGCGTGCGGTCACCTCGTCAATGGCGGCCTGGTACAGCGGGCTGCTGCTGCATGAAGCGTCGCCACCAAAACTCAGGTTGATGATGCGGGCCGGGTGCGGGTTGTCAGGCACACCCGCCACCGGCAGTCCTGCCGCCCAGCGCATGCCGTCGAGCAGGTCGCTGAGCATGGCACCGCATTGGCCCGATATCCGCACCGGCAGAATGCGCGCACCCCAGTCCACCCCCGCAATGCCCAGCCCGTTGTGGGCATTGGCCGCGATCAGGCCCGCAATGAAGGTGCCGTGCCACGAACTGTCTTCGACGTTGCAGAGCCTTCGGTTCACCAAGTCTTGCACGGCACTGTTGTTGCCGGTTTGGCCCACCCAGTCACCGGGGTCGCTGGGGTCGCTGTCGCGTCCGCTGCCGTCGTTGGCGTATTCCACTTCGCTGATGAAGTCGTAGCCCGGCAACACGCGCCCCTGCAAATCCGGGTGCGGCAAGATGCCGGTGTCCAGCACCGCCACCGTCACGTTGGTATCGCCCGTTTGCATGGCCCAGGCAGCGGGCATGTTCAGGGCCGATACTGAGTCGGTGGCCGGTGCCATCAGGTGCCACTGCTTCACCCAGTCGGGGTCGGTGGGCGTGGCTTGCAGGCGTTGCAGCCGCACATTGGGCTCCACCCAGGCCACATCGGGGTGCAGGCGCAGGCGGCGCAGGGCATCTTGCAGCGCAGTCCCGCGCAGGGGCTGGTCAAAACGCAGTAACTGCGCACGGCCAGCCTCGCCCAGCTGATGTGCCGGTACACCCGCTTCCAGGGCCACTTGGCGCAGGCGTTCACGCCCTGCTTGGGTGTGCTGCTGCCAAGCAGCCCGTTCCAGCGCGGGCGGCTGGCGTGTTGGACTCAGCCGGGCGATGGTGTCGCTACCCATGCTGCGCAGACCCACGATCAAGCCCCAAGCGGGTGCATCCACGGGCGCTGTGGCGGGCTGGGGTGTGCTTTGCGCCAGTGCCGGTGTGATGAGGTGTAGGCCAAGTGCCAGCAGACCAGCGCGCCACAACGGGCCGCGTTTGCTTAAGGCTTGCATAGGGGTTGTGTGGGTGTGGTCATGATGAACGGGATTGTGCCGCTGGCGTTTGCCCCACGGCAGCACCAACAAGCACGATCCGTTCAAGGCAGCTGATCGGTGGAAGGCTTTTTCCAGAGGTTGATGCCGCCGTCCACCGCGTGCTGGTCAATCGCGGCCAGTTCTTCGGCGCTGAAATCCAATTGGTTCAGGGCACCCACCAGTTCCACAATTTGCTCGGGTTTGCTGGCCCCTACCAAGGCCGATGTCATGCCGGGGTGGCGCAACACCCAGGCCACCGCCATCTGTGCCAGCGTCTGACCACGGGCTTGCGCCATGTCGTTCAGGGCACGCACATGCGCTAGGTTTTGCGCGCTCAGGTGTGCAGCGGTGAACGAGCCACCGCCGGGGCGATTGATGCGCGCATCGGCGGGCACACCGTTCAGGTATTTGCTGGTCAGCAGCCCCTGCGCCAGCGGGCTGAAGGCAATACAGCCCATGCCCTCGGCCTGCAAGGTGTCCAGCAAATCGGCTTCTACCCAGCGGTTCAGCAGGCTGTACGACGGCTGATGAATCAACAACGGCACGCCCATGCCGCGCAAAATGGCCGCCGCTTCGCGGGTTTTACCGGCTGAATAGCTGGAAATGCCCACATACAGCGCCTTGCCCTGCTGCACCGCGCTGGCCAGCGCCCCCATGGTTTCTTCCAGCGGCGTGTCGGGGTCGAAGCGGTGCGAATAAAAAATATCCACATAGTCCAGCCCCATGCGCTGCAAGCTTTGGTCCAAGCTGGCCAACACATATTTGCGCGAACCGCCACCCTGCCCATACGGCCCCGGCCACATGTCCCAGCCCGCTTTGCTGGAGATGATCAGCTCGTCGCGGTAGGGTTTGAAATCGCGCCGCAGGTGTTCGCCAAAGTTGGTCTCGGCACTGCCTGCGGGCGGGCCGTAGTTGTTGGCCAGGTCAAAGTGGGTGATGCCGAGGTCAAACGCGGTGCGCAGCATGGCGCGCTGCGTGTCCATGGGCGTGGCATCGCCAAAGTTGTGCCACAAACCCAGGGTGATGCTGGGCAGTTTCAGGCCGCTGCGCCCACTGGTGCGGTAGGGCATGCGGGTGTAGCGGTCGGGGTGGGCGGTGTACATGCTGAAGGCTCCGGTTGTGGGGGTGCAGCACTCTACCCAGTAACCGGGTGGTAACGGTGTCGCCATCGCCCATCAAGCGCAGAGTCACCGTTCACCGCCGATCTTTCGATAGGAAAACTGGGGGCCGTACTGTCGCAAAACGGGTGTTTATGACTTTTTATGTGTCGTATAAAATGGTTTGCGACAAAAAACTGTCGTAAACACCATGCCACGCATCACCCCCACCCAAGAACTGGACGAGCTGGTCGAACACATTGGCACCACGCCCGACGGCATGGGCATTGAAACCATCGCGCAGCAACTGGGCACGCCGCTGCCCCGCCGCACCTTGCAACGTCGCCTGGCCTTGCTGGTGGAACAGCAACGCATCGAGATGCTGGGGGAGCGCCGCAGCGCACGCTACCGCCGACGAACTTCACCAGCCATCCGCACCGAAGAGCCCGAGGCAAGTTGGCGACCTGCTGCGCCGCAGAACGACATGCCCGTATCCGCAGCCGGGGCCGAGATTCGCGCCTACGTCACCCAGCCACGCCACCTGCGCAGCCCGGTGGGCTACCGGCAGTCGTTCCTGGAGCAATACCACCCCAACCACACGGCCTACCTGCCGCCTGACTTGCGCGAGCAACTGCACGCCATGGGCCGTTCGCCCGCAGAGCAGACCCCGGCGGGCACCTTTGCCAAGGACATCCTCAACCGCTTGTTGATCGACCTGTCATGGGCCTCGTCGCACTTGGAAGGCAACACCTACAGCCGCCTAGACACCGAGCGCTTGATCGCGTTCGGCCAAGCCGCCGAGGGCAAGGACGCGCTGGAAACGCAGATGATCCTGAACCACAAACAGGCCATCGAATACCTGGTGCTCAACCCCGACAACGCCCGCGTGCAGACCGACACCCTGATCGCGCTGCACGCTTTTTTGTCAGACGGCCTGATGGCCGACCCCGCCGCTGTGGGCCGCGTGCGCCGCCGCGCGGTGGAGATCGGCGGCAGCGTGTATTTGCCCATCGCCCTGCCCCAGCGGCTGGAGGAGCTGCTGGGCATCGTCGTGCAGATGGCCGCCGAGATCGCCGACCCGTTCGAGCAAGCCTTTTTTCTGATGGTGCATCTGCCCTACCTGCAACCGTTTGAAGACGTGAACAAACGCGTCTCGCGGCTGGCCGCCAACATCCCGTTCATCCGGCACAACCTCTGCCCGCTGTCGTTCATCGACGTGCCGCAGCAGGCCTATGTGAACGCGATGCTGGGCGTGTACGAACTCAACCGCGTGGAGCTGCTGCGCGACGTGTTCGTGTGGGCCTTTGAGCGCTCATGCCAGCAATACGTCGCCATCCAGCAGGCTTTGGTGCCGCCGGACACCTTCCGGCTGCGCCACCGGCAGGCGCTGGCCGAGGTGGTCGCGGCCATCGTGCGCCAGGGCGAAGCCGCCACCGAGCAGGCGGTGCAAAGCAAGATACCCGCCTCGGTGCCACTGGCCGAGCACGCGCACTTCATATCGCTGGTGCTGGCCGAATTTGCGTCGCTGCATGCGGGCAATGCGGTGCGGTTTGGGATTCGGCCGTTGGAGTTTGCGGCTTGGCTGGGGCGGTCGGTCCTCTAAATTTTCAGATGTCGTGTCGCCAGTCAAGACCCACTCAGGCCCCTCACATCAGCCGCCGTACCAACTGCCACCGAAGTCGCTCCGCCGCGCTTATCGGCGCACACAAGCCCTCAGTCGGGATTTTTAACCATGTATTTTCTAAATAAATTGGATAAAATGCATGGATGAAAAAACGGCATATCCAACACCGCCTGAGCGAGCTGCTCGCCCAATTCCCCGCCGTGGCCTTGCTCGGGCCTCGGCAAACGGGCAAGACCACGCTGGCTTTCGCTCAACAGGCGATCGAGCCCAGCGCCCTCTATCTGGACTTGGAACTGCCATCCGCCCAGCGGCAGCTCGACGACCCGGAAGCCTTCTTCATGGCACATCCGAACCAACTGGTGATCTTGGACGAAGTGCAGCGCATGCCCGATCTGTTCAACATTCTGCGGGGTGTGATTGACCAGCGCCGCCGAAGCGGCGAAGCCAACGGTCAGTTTCTGCTGCTCGGGTCGGCCTCTGGCGTGCTGTTGCAGCAGTCCAGCGAAAGCCTGGCCGGACGCGTGGCGCAGATTGAACTCAGCCCGTTTCAGGCGCGGGAGGTCTTGAGTCCCACCAGCCCGCCGACTGCGCTCAACAGCCTGTGGGTGCGCGGCGGCTTCCCGCTGTCTTGGCTGGCCCAAAGCGATGCGGCCAGCCTGACCTGGCGCGACGCCTTCATCACCACCTACCTGGAGCGCGATATTCCGGCGCTGGGCCCTCGCATTCCGGCCACCACCCTGCGCCGACTGTGGACCATGCTGGCCCACAACCAAGGTGAACTGTTGGACCAGTCCAAGCTGGCCTCGGCCTTGGCGATCAGTGGGCAAAGCGTGGGCCGTTACATCGACCTGCTGTGTGACCTGATGCTGGTGCGGCGCTTGCCCGCCTGGAGCGGTAACGTGGGCAAGCGCCTGGTGCGTTCGCCCAAGGTGTATGTGCGAGACAGTGGTCTGGTGCATGCCCTGTTGGGTTTGCAAAACCTGGACGCGGTGCTCAGCCACCCCACGGCGGGCGCGAGTTGGGAAGGTTTTGTGGTGGAACAACTGGTGAACGCTGCGCCCAGCGCGCAGGCCAGCTTTTACCGCACCAGCAACGGTGCCGAACTGGATTTGGTGCTGGAATTTCGCCACGGGCCGCGCTGGGCGATTGAGATCAAGCGCTCTTCAGCGCCCACGGTGTCCAAGGGCTTTCACCTCGCCAGCGCCGACCTGGGGGCCACACGCAAGCTGGTGGTGGCACCGGTGGCGCAGCCGTACCCGATGAAGGAGGGGATTGAGGTTGTGTGCCCTCGGGTGGCGGCGCAATGGGTGGCCGAGCAGGCGGCGTGAACCGCAGCCCGGTTGTACCTTTGAATCCTTGCCTGCGTTAAGGAAGGTCTGCAAAACCTTATTTTCAGAGGCTTTGCACTTGCAAGTCGTCGCCCCTGAAAAATTCAAAACCAGAAGGGGTTGGGGCTTCGCCAAAGAGCTTGAGGTCGGGCATGGCTACCGAGGCACGGGCCTTGCGCATCAAGAGATCAGAGATGCGGGCTTCGAGCTGCTGCCAGGGCATGCGGCTGGAGAGCACGCACAGGGGGTGGCGCAGAAGAAGGCTTCGGTGGCAGGGCAGGCAAACATCTGAAAACTCCCAGAAATCAGCGTGTACAAGGCTTTGGGCTGGGGGATATTTTATGGGGAAGCAATGGAATATCGTTGTAGATCAACGGGTTGAGAGTTTTTCAGGGGGACTCCTTAGGCAAAGCATCCAAGGTAGTTTGCTCACTAATTTCTTACAAAGCCTAAATCAATATGATCAGGGTTCGTTCTCCATCGAAGATACTGGGCAAGTCCGTCCAAATCTGGAAATAGAGTGCGTCGATTTATCCCGATCAAATCAAGCTGTAAAAGAAATCGAACTCTTTTTTCTCTAGAGATTCGAATTTTCAATATCCGATCTTCATGCGTCAGAAACTCTGATATTGGCTTTCCGTTTGGGTGTGCGGTGAACTCACCGGATTGAGCCTGTATTCTTGGACTTATTACCCAAGGGGTCACACAAAAGACCTGCTTTATGTCTGTAGGGTTGGCCGGCAGTGGAGAAGTATCCTCGTGGTCGAAACCCCATACAATCCATACAGCGGAATCACTGTCTGACTCACCTTCGCAAGCAAAGTATGCTGCTACAAGCGGATTTGTTGTCCAGTCCAGAAGCCGCGTTGGCAATCCGTGATGCTGAGCTAATGCCATAACATTCCAGAGGTTTGATGTGTCAGCCGACGAGTAGGCCGGTATGTGCCTCTGGAACTCATTAAATATTGCGACTTCACTTTTCTCCGCAACTTTG
This sequence comes from Pseudomonadota bacterium, assembly GCA_041192045.1. Classification (GTDB taxonomy): domain Bacteria; phylum Pseudomonadota; class Gammaproteobacteria; order Burkholderiales; family Burkholderiaceae_C; genus Hydrogenophaga. The sequence goes on from JBEENR010000009.1 coordinate 82,204, forward strand.
TTCCGAAAAATGCCCGCTGTTGGTTCGTAAGAGAATTTCCGCTCCCCTCGAATTAACGGACGTCTCGCATTTTTTTCTAAAATCTGGTATCTTCGGAAAAAATCGATCAGTTCAGTAACTGTTTCGCAGTTTACTTCTTCGTATGTTGCTTGCATCGAAATGGCATCCATTTTACCTAACACTAATCGTTTATCCGCCGCGCCAACGAAGTCGGCCAAAACCAGCCGTGTTATTCGCTGCGGATAAACCCTGTTGAACTGAATTGCCGTCGCAGCGGTGGCCTGTGATTTTTCGCTACAGGGGATGGTTGCTCTTATCCACCGTCGTGGGTTTCATTATGCTCACCCCTTGGCCCTAGCGACAAGCCCTAAGAACCCTTCGCTCCTCGTTTTGAGGAGCTTGTTTTCTCACTTTCTCACACCAGCCCACGCGATTCAGGCTGCGCAAAACACCGCCTTTTGCGCAACGAGGCCAACAAAAAGCGAAAGCGCTTACTTCGCCGTCGGCATCACAAACTCAGCCCCCTGGCCAATGCTCTCGGGCCAGCGCTGCATGATGGATTTTTGCTTGGTGTAGAAGCGCACGCCCTCTTCGCCGTAGGCGTGCATGTCGCCAAACAGGCTTTTCTTCCAGCCACCAAAACCCTGCCAGGCCATAGGCACCGGAATCGGTACGTTGATGCCGACCATGCCCACTTGGATGCGGCGGGCGAATTCGCGGGCCACGAAGCCGTCGCGGGTGAAGCATGAGGTGCCGTTGCCGAATTCGTGGGCGTTGATGAGCTGCACCGCTGCATGGAAATCGGGCACGCGCACGCAACTGAGCACCGGGCCAAAAATTTCTTCGCGGTAAATCTTCATCTCGGGCTTGACGTGGTCAAACAGCGTGCCGCCCAGCCAGAAGCCGCCCGCTGTGTCGGTGCCGCAGGCTTCGCCAGCGGTCTTGCTGTCAAAACCCCGACCATCCACCAGCAACTGCGCACCCTCGGCCACGCCGGATTCGATGTAGCCGGTGATGCGCTGGCGCGCAGCCTCGGTCACGATCGGCCCCATTTCTGCCACCAAGTTCATGCCGTTGAGCACCTTCAGGCTTTTGGCCCGCTCAACCAGCCGGGGCATGATGCGGTCGGCCACGTCGCCCACCAGCACCGCCACCGAAATGGCCATGCAGCGCTCGCCCGCCGAGCCGTAAGCCGAGCCAATCAGCGCATCCACCGCCTGCTCCAGGTCGGCATCGGGCATGACCACCATGTGGTTCTTGGCCCCGCCCAGGGCTTGCACCCGCTTGCCGTGGTGGGCACCCGTCTCGTAGATGTGATTGGCAATGGGCGTGGAGCCGACGAAGCTGATGGCCTTCACGTCCGGGTGAACCAGCAGCGCGTCCACCGCGTCTTTGTCGCCCTGCACCACATTGAACACGCCATCGGGCAGGCCGGCCTGTTGCAGCAGCTCGGCCATCAGCAGGCTGGGGCTGGGGTCCAGCGGGCTGGGTTTGAGCACAAAGGTATTGCCCGCTGCAATGGCCAGCGGGAACATCCACATGGGCACCATGACCGGGAAGTTGAACGGCGTGATGCCCGCCACCACGCCCAGCGGCTGGCGGATGGTCCAGTTGTCCATGCCGGTGGACACTTGGTCGGTGAAATCGCCCTTGAGCAGCTGCGGAATGCCGCAGGCGAATTCGATGATGTCAATGCCGCGTGACACCTCGCCCTGCGCATCGGTGAACACTTTGCCGTGCTCGGCGGTGATGGCGCGGGCCAGCGCGTCTTTGTGCTGGTTGACCAGCTCCAAAAACTTGAACATGACACGCGCCCGGCGAATGGGCGGCGTATCGGCCCAAGCCGGAAAAGCCGCTTGCGCTGCCGCCACGGCCACGTTCACATCCGCCGCGCAGGCCAGATGCACCCGGCCCGTTACCGCCCCGGTGGCGGGGTTGAACACGTCTTGCGCACGCTCAGACGAACCAGCGGTGCGGACACCGGCAATGTGGTGGGGAATGGCAGGGGTCATGGAAGGGAATGAACAGTCAGGCGGTTGAAAAAACGATGCCCACCCAGCCAGTGCCAACACGAACGCCAACGCTAACGCCAACGCTAACGCCAACGCTAACGCTAACGCCAAAGGGAGAGGCATCCCAAACAGCGCCCATTGTTCAGGAAATTGCTCCCTGGCCTTGATCCAGCAGTAACCCGCATGACAGGGCCAATGCTTGACACCAGGGTGACGGCACCTTGTTTGGTTTGAGATAAATTACCCAATGTACTGAGTAAATTTGTTCAGACTATTGAGTAATGGATGAAAAACCTGATGGAACGTGCCCCGCTGGCGGGCTTGGTGCGGCGTTTGCAAGCACCGCGCCAGTTTTTACAAGTGGTTGCTGGCCCGCGTCAGGTGGGTAAAACCACTTTGGTGAAACAAGCTTTGCAGCAACTGCGACAGCCGTCGGCGGTCACGGGGTCTGGGGCGGGTCCTGGGTCTGTGGCACAGCACAGCGTCAGTGCCGACGCGCCGGGTTTGCAAAGCCGTGCCTGGCTGGTTACGCAGTGGGAAACCGCCCGTGCCTTGGCTGCGCAAGCCGGGGCTTGTGTGCTGGTGCTGGACGAAATCCAAAAACTGCCGCAGTGGACGAGCGAGGTCAAACGCCTGTGGGACGAGGATACGGCAGCTGAACGCGATGTGCGGGTGGTGATTTTGGGTTCTGCGCCACTGCTGATTGCCCAAGGCCTGAGCGAGAGCATGGCGGGTCGTTTTGAAATGACGCGTCTAGGCCACTGGACCTACCAAGAGATGCAACAGGCCTTTGGTTTGTCGCTGGACGAGTACATTTTTTTTGGAGGCTACCCAGGGGCTGCACCCTTGATCAGCGATCCGCAACGCTGGGCCGACTATGTGCGCGATGCCTTGGTCGAAACGACGATCAGTAAAGATGTGCTGATGATGTCGCCCGTCCAAAAGCCCGCACTGCTGCGCCGCGTGTTTGACTTGGCCTGCCACTACAGTGGGCAGATGCTGAGCTACCAGAAGATGCTCGGGCAGCTCGACGATGCAGGCAACACCACCACCCTGGCCCATTACCTGCAATTGCTTGAAGGGGCGGGCATGGTGTGTGGTTTGCAGAAGTACACCGGGCAAGTGCTGCGCCAGCGTGCCTCCAGCCCCAAGCTACAGGTATTCAACACGGCCTTGGTGGGCGCGCATGCCGTGGCTTCGGGTTTGGGTTTGAGTCAGATCAAGCAACAGCCCCCGCTGTGGGGGCGCATGGTAGAGAGTGCCGTCGGTGCCGAACTGCTGGCCCGGCATGTGCGCCACAGCAGCACACAGCCGGTGCTGTACTACTGGAACGATGGGCAGCAAGAAGTGGACTATGTCGTCAAGCACGGTGCCGAACTGCTGGCCCTGGAAGTGAAAAGCGGTCTGAACACCGGCAACCTGAGCGGGCTGGATGCGTTTGGCCGCTTGTACCCGCAAGCCCGTTTACAAGTCGTAGGCACCGGTGGTATTGCGCTGGCCTTGTGGTTCGGGGGCGATGGCGGCTTGGCGGGCTGAGCCGGTAGGCATGGCCAAGCAGGTTTTACTTGGCCTTGAACAGCACGCCGGGCATTCGGCTCAGGCCGGCATCTTGGGTGTACAGCACCGCGCCATGCACCTGTGCGGTTTGCCAGATGATGGCATCACCCATAGAGAGCTTGTTCAGGGCTGCTGCTTTGGCTGCTGCAAACAAATCGGCGGGCTCCAGTTGCACCACACGCCCTTTTTGCATCACAGCCAGAGCTTCTAGCGCGGCATCTTCACCCCGGTCTTGCAGCATGCGTTTGCCCACTTCGTAGAGGGTGAGTGCAGGCACGATCAGCGTATGGGGGTTGACAAACGCAGCTTCAAAAAAACTGGCATTCGCTTCACCACCAAAAAAGGCCAGCCAGCCGCAGCTGTCCACCACGTTCAGTGGGGCATTCGGTGTCTGACTGGGTGCCATGTTCACACCCGATCTGCGTCGCGCACGATGGTGCTGTCGATACCGGGCCAGCGTCCCCGGTACGACAAGATGGATTTTTCGGGGACGAACTCCACCTTGCCATCGTTCAAGCGCACTTCCATGCGCTGCCCAGCGACCAAGTGCAGCGCTTCGCGGATGTCTTTCGGAATCACGACCTGAAATTTGGGTGAGACGGATACCGTTGTCATGGTTTTACAGACTGTCAAGTTGTACGGGCGTTCAAGCTTAGCACGGTGAATCCCAGCAACCCCCACCTCAGCCCAGCATGCGCGTGAGCGCTTCTTGGTATTTGGCGGCGGTTTTTTCAATCACGTCTTTGGGCAGGCGCGGGGCGGGTGGGGTTTTGTCCCAGGGCTTGCCGTTGACCTGGACGGCTTCTAACCAGTCGCGCAGAAATTGCTTGTCAAAACTGGGCGGGTTTTGCCCCACGGTGTACTGGTCAGCGGGCCAGTAGCGGGATGAGTCGGGGGTGAGTACCTCGTCCATCAGCACCACGGTGCCGTGGGCATCGAGGCCAAATTCAAACTTGGTGTCGGCAATGATGATGCCTTTTTTCAGGGCGATCTCGGCAGCGGCTTGGTACAGGGCCAGCGCTTTGTCGCGGATTTGCGCGGCAATGTCAGCACCCACCAGGGCCACGGTTTGCTCGAAGGTGATGTTTTCGTCGTGCTCGCCCATCTCGGCCTTGGCGGCGGGGGTGTAAATGGGTTCGGGCAGTTTCGATGCGTTTTGCAAACCCTCGGGCAGCGGCACGCCGCAAACGGCGCGGTTGTGCTGGTATTCCTTCCAGCCACTGCCCGCCAAGTAGCCACGCACCACCGCCTCAATGGGAATGGGCTTGAGCCGCTGCACCAGCATGGAGCGGCCCGTGACTTGCGCGGCTTCGTCGGCAGACACCACGCTCTCGGGCGCGTCGCCGGTTAAATGAATGGGGCAGATGTTGAGGCCCTGCGGGCCGAGTTGTTCAAACCAGAACAGGCTGAGCCGGGTCAGCAGCGCGCCCTTGCCGGGAATGGGCTCGCCCATGATGACGTCAAAGGCGCTGATGCGGTCGGAGGCCACCATCAGGATGCGGTCATCGCCCACGGCGTAGTTGTCGCGCACCTTGCCGCGTGCAAGCAGCGGCAGGGACTTGAGGGCGGAGGTGTGCAGGGCAGAGGTCATGGCAGTAGGCGGAGGAAACGGGGTGCAGTCGTGGTTCGTAACACCAAGAAAAAAGCCCGTTGAACAGCCAACGGGCTTTTGAACCGGGTTGCGAATTATCGCAAGAAGCGGGCGCGCAACACACGCCCAGCGGACTTCAGTTCACCACTTGCGCCAGTGCGCCGCTGGCATAGCGGGCGGCCATGATGCTGAGGTTGTCGCCCTTGATTTTGCTGCCCTGGCCTTCGCAACCGAATTCCAGGTAGCGCTGCTTGCAGATGGCCTTGGCGGCTTCGCGGGCGGGCTTCATCCATTCGCGCATGTCGAACTTGTCGGGGTATTGGGCGTGGAATTTGCGCACCGCGCCGGTCATGGCCATGCGGATGTCGGTGTCGATGTTGATTTTGCGCACGCCGTGTTTGATGGCTTCTTGAATCTCGGCCACGGGCACGCCGTAGGTCTGCTTCATTTGGCCACCGTACTGGTTGATGATGGCCAACAGGTCTTGCGGCACGCTGGAGCTGCCATGCATGACCAAGTGGGTGTTGGGGATGCGGGCGTGGATTTCCTTGACGCGGCTGATGGCCAGAATGTCGCCCGTGGGTGGGCGGCTGAATTTGTATGCGCCGTGGCTGGTGCCAATGGCAATGGCCAGTGCGTCGAGCTGGGTGGCCTTCACAAAGGTGGCGGCTTCTTCGGGGTCGGTCAGCATTTGGCTGTGGTCGAGCTTGCCTTCTGCGCCCACGCCGTCTTCTTCACCGGCATCGCCCGTTTCCAGGTTGCCCAAGCAGCCGAGTTCGCCTTCCACGGTCACGCCCACTTTGTGGGCCATGTCCACCACTTTGCGGGTGACTTCTACGTTGTAGTCAAAGCTGGACGGGGTTTTGCCGTCTTCCATGAGCGAGCCGTCCATCATCACCGAGCCAAAGCCCAGGTCAATGGCACCTTGGCAGATTTTGGGGCTGGTGCCGTGGTCTTGGTGCATGACCAGCGGAATGTGCGGATAGGCTTCGCAAGCGGCTTGGATGAGGTACTTGATGAAGTGCTCACCCGCGTATTTGCGTGCGCCTGCGCTGGCTTGCAGGATGACGGGTGCGCCGACTTCGTCAGCGGCGGCCATGACGGCCTGCACCTGTTCAAGGTTGTTGACGTTGAACGCTGGAATGCCGTAGCCGTTGGCTGCTGCATGGTCGAGCAGTTCGCGCATGGAAACGAGTGCCATAAATATCCCCAAAGAAAAGTTGGTAACCGGTTTGTAACTCCGGGGAATTTTAGCGCCTGAACCCAGGAAAACCCTGACCTGTGGCAGCGCTTTTATGCGGCTGCTGGGGTCAGGCGGCGCGGCAAAGTTTCAGGGTGTTGGTGCCACCGGGCTGGCCCATGGGCTCGCCCACGGTGATGGCGTACATGTCACCCGTTTGCACAATGCCGCGTGCTTTCAGGTGGGCTTCGGCTTCGGACAGGGCGGTGTCGCGGTCGGCGCTGGTGCTCACCAGCAGGGGGCGCACGTTGCGGTAGAGCGTCATCTTGCGCTGCGCGCTCAGGCTGGAGGTGACGGCATAGATGGGCATGCGCACGCTGTGGCGGCTCATCCACAGGGCCGTCGAGCCCGATTCGGTCAGCGCCACAATGGCTTTGGCTTGCAGGTGGTGGGCGGTGAACAGCGCGCCCATGGCAATCGCTTGGTCAATGCGGGTGAATTGCGCCCCGACGAAGTCATCCTCCAGCGGGTCGTAGTCGGTTTTTTCGGCTTCTTGGCAGATGTTGGCCATTTCCTTCACCGTCTCCAGCGGGTATTTGCCGGCGGCGGTTTCGGCGCTCAGCATCACGGCATCGGTGCCGTCGAGCACGGCGTTGGCCACGTCGCTGACCTCGGCGCGGGTGGGCACGGGGTTGACGATCATGCTCTCCATCATCTGCGTGGCGGTGATGACGACCTTGTCCATTTGACGGGCCAGCTTGATCATGTGTTTTTGCAAACCGGGCACGGTGGCGTTGCCCACTTCGACGGCCAAGTCGCCACGGGCGACCATGATGCCGTCGGATTCCTTGAGGATGTTGGCCAGTTCGGGAATGGCTTCGGCGCGTTCGATTTTGGCAATCAGCGCGGGGCGGTGGCCGATCGATTCACCCGCCATGTTGCACAGCTGGCGGGCCAAGGCCATGTCGGTGGCGTTTTTCGGGAAGCTCACGGCCACGTAGTCGGCTTTCAGACCCATGGCCGTCTTGATGTCTTCCATGTCCTTAGCGGTCAGGGCGGGGGCGGTCAGGCCGCCGCCTTGTTTGTTGATGCCCTTGTTGTTGGACAACTCGCCGCCCAACTTGACGGTGGTATGCACCGCTGGCCCGATCACTTTGTCCACCGTCAGCACGATCAAACCGTCGTTGAGCAGCAGCGTGTCACCGGCTTTGACATCGCGGGGCAGTTCTTTGTAGTCCAAGCCCACGCCTTGAATGTCGCCCAGTGCGCTGCGCGATGCGTCCAGCACAAAGGGCATGCCGGGCTCCAGCATCACCTTGCCAGCGGCAAATTTGCCGACGCGGATTTTGGGGCCTTGCAGGTCGGCCATGATGCCCACCTCGCGCCCGGCGCGCTGGGCGGCTTCACGCACCAAAGTAGCGCGGTCAATGTGGTCTTGCGCCTTGCCGTGCGAGAAGTTGAGCCGCACCACATTCACGCCCGCACGGATCATGGCTTCGAGCAGGGCGGGGTCGCTGGAAGCAGGGCCGAGGGTGGCAACGATTTTGGTGGCGCGTTGGGGCATGGGGCAGTCTCTGAAGTGGGGAGGGGACGGGATGCGTTGACCGCGCACAGGCGGTCAGCTTGTAATTTGATTTCAATTATCCGCCCAAGTCAGGCCCTGTCTGTTACAGGGTCGTTACAGCACGCGCCATGCGGCGGTTACGCGCGGGTTACCGAATGGCGCTTTCGCTGGGTGCGCGGCTGAGGTCGTTGTTGTGCGTCACCAGCAGGTTCAGCAGGGTCATGAAAGTCTGGCGTTGTTCGGCATCCAGGGGGGCGAGGATTTGCTCCTGCACGCGCAGCATGACGGGAATGCATTCGCGCAGGGCCTGCTCGCCCGAGAGTGTGAGCGTGAGTTCGCGCACGCGGCGGTCTTCGGGACTGGTGCGGCGCTCCAGCCAGCCGCGCACCTCCAGCCGATCCACCACGCCGCCTGTGGTCGAGGCATCGAGCGCAATGTGGCGCGCCAAGCTGCGCTGGTCAATGCCGGGCTGGTTGCCCACGGTTTGCAGCACCGCGTACTGCACCGGCGTGATGCCGATTTCCGCCGCTTCTTGCAAAAAGATCCCCACCGAAATTTGTTGCAGCCGACGAATCACATGGCCGGGCTGCAAGTCGAGTTGGATGTGGGTGAAGGGATAGGTGTTCATGGCCGCGAAGCATACGGGTAAACCCGGTGAATGTGGTCAAAACACCTGCACTAAACTTAATCGTAAGCATACTGATGATATGCATACATATTTTGACACGACGAGGTGACACATGAACAAAACAGCCGCTGAGCGGCCTGTGCTGGTGGCCGGTGGTGGCATTGGGGGTCTGGCGGCGGCGCTGGCCTTGGTGCGTCAGGGTTTTCGGGTGCAGGTGTTTGAACAGGCCCCTGACATCGGTGAAATTGGCGCGGGCATTCAACTGGGCCCCAACGCTTTTCATGCTTTCGATGCCCTGGGTGTGGGGCCGCAAGCCCGTGCCCGTGCGGTCTATACCGACAGCATGGTCATGCACGATGCGGTGGACGCATCGCTGGTGGGCCGCATCGAGACGGGGGCGGCTTTCCGAGAGCGCTTTGGCAACCCCTATGCGGTGATCCACCGGGCGGATGTGCACCGCTCGCTGTTTGAGGGCGCGCAGGCCAGTGGCGATGTGGCGTTTTTCACCAGCACGCGCATCGTGCAGATGGAGCAGGACGACGCTGCGGGCACCGTCACCGCCATTGACCAGCACGGCAGGCGCTGGCCGGGGCAGGCGCTCATTGGCGCCGATGGGGTCAAGTCGGTGGTGCGCCAGCAGTATGTGGGCGATCCGCACCGTGTCACTGGCCATGTGGTGTACCGCGCCGTGGTGGATCAGGCCGATTTTCCGGACGACCTGAAATGGAACGCTGCCAGCCTGTGGGCCGGGCCGAAGTGCCACCTGGTTCACTACCCGCTGCGCGGGGGTGAACAGTACAACGTGGTCGTCACTTTCCATAGCCGCCAGTCGGAACAGTGGGGCGTGACCGATGGCAGCAAGGCCGAGGTGGAGAGCTACTTTCAGGGCATTTGCCCGCAGGCGCGACAGCTGATTGATCTGCCCAAAAGCTGGAAGCGCTGGGCCACGGCCGACAAAGAACCGATTGAGCAGTGGGTGTTTGGCCGCGTGACGCTGCTGGGCGATGCGGCACACCCCACCACGCAATACATGGCGCAAGGGGCCTGCATGGCCATGGAAGATGCCGTCACCCTGGGTGAGGCCTTGCGGGTGAGCCAGCACGACTGGCCCGCTGCGCTGGCCCTCTACCAGCGCAGTCGGGTGGCGCGCACCGGGCGCATTGTGCTCAGCAGCCGCGAGATGGGTCGCCTCTACCATGCCACGGGTGTGGAACGCCTGATCCGCAACCAGCTCTGGCAAAACCGACCCCAGCAGCGCTTTTACGATGCGCTGGAATGGCTCTACGGCTGGACGGTGGACAACTGCCTAAGTCCTGCCGCCGTCAACCCCCATGCAACCGAGGAGACCTCCTGATGAGCCAAGAACTGGGCCGACTGCAAGACCTGCCGCAAGACTACCGCGACGACCTCACCCGGCTGAATCTGGTGCCTCTGTGGCCCAGTTTGCGTGCGGTGCTGCCGCCCGGTGTGCCCAAGCGTGCTACCCAGGCGGTGCACTGGCCTTACGCCACTTTGCGTCCGCTGCTGCTCAAAGCGGGCGAACTGACCCCCATCGAGAAGGCCGAGCGCCGCGTGTTGGTGCTGGCCAACCCCGGTCATGGGCTGGAGAACATGAAAGCCAGTCCCGCCATGTACCTGGGCCTCCAGCTGCTGTTGCCCGGCGAGTGGGCACCCAGCCACCGGCACACGCCCAACGCGGTGCGCATGGTGGTCGAAGGCGAGGGCGCTTACACCACGGTGGACGGCGAGAAATGCCCCATGCAGCGGGGTGACTTGATCCTCACGCCCACCGGCCTGTGGCACGAACACGGCCACGACGGCTCCGAGCCCGTGATCTGGCTGGATGTGCTGGATTTGCCCCTGGTCTATTACCTGGAGGCGAGTTACCACGTCAACGGCACACGCCAAACGGTCAAACCCGGCCAAGGCGAGCGCGCTTGGAGCCGCGCTGGCTTGGTGCCCACGCGCATGTTTGCCCGCCATGATCGGCGCTACCCCCTGCTGCGCTACCCCTGGGCCGACACCCGCGCTGCCCTGTTGGCCCAGGCCGACAACGCGCCCGATGAGGCTTGCGTGCAGGTGACTTACGCCAACCCGGCCACGGGTGAAGACGCTGAAAACATCTTGGGTTTTTACGCCCTGATGCTCAGACCCGGCCAGACGTTGAACCTGCCCGCCCGCTCACCCGCGCAGGTGTTCCACCTGATTGAAGGTGCGGTGGACGTGTCCACCTGCGGCAAACACTTCGCCTTGGCCGAGGCCGACACCTGCTGCGCCCCCGGCTACGAGCCGGTCTGCCTGCACAATCGACGGACAGACAGCCCCTCGTTCGTGTTCATCGCTGACGAGTCGCCGCTGCACCGCAAGCTCGGCCTAGACGAAACCCGATGAAGCCCTGCCTGCTCCTGCCTGCGCCGCATCCACCCCTGAATCACTTGACCTGACCATGACCACTTACCTGTTCCCGCCACCCGCCGTGCCCTCGCTGCCCATTCGTGGTCAGACCGAGCGCTTTCCTGTCAGCCGCATTTTTTGTGTGGGCCGCAATTACCACGCTCACGCGGTCGAGATGGGTTTTTCGGTGGACAAGCAGACCGAGCAGCCTTTTTATTTCACCAAGTCTGCGCATACCCTGGTGGACAGCGGTGCCACGGTGCCTTATCCACCGCACACCCGCAACTACCACCATGAGATGGAGCTGGTAATTGCTTTGGGCAAACCGGGTTTTCGCGTCTCTGAGGCGCAGACCCATGAATTGATTTACGGCTACGCCGCTGGCTTGGACATGACCCGACGCGACTTGCAACTGCTGGCCCGCGACAAGGGCCGTCCTTGGGACACGGGCAAAGATGTTGAACAGGGTGCCGTCTGCTCCGCCATCGTGCCCATGCCGGGCGTGGTGCTCAGCCAAGGCGCGATCACGCTGGCGGTCAACGGCGTGCTTCGTCAGTCGTCCAACGTGGACAAGTTGATCTGGAACGTGCGCGAAATCATTGCCGACCTCTCAACCTACTACCACTTGCAAGCGGGTGATCTGATCTACACCGGCACACCCGAAGGCGTGGGTGCCGTGGTGGCGGGTGACCACATCAGCGGCTCTCTTGAAGGGGTGGGTGAAGTGACCCTGACGCTGGGGCCTGCTGAATAAGAAACGGCCAATCAACGAAAAACCCGCTAGGCACGCTGAAAGTGCCTAGCGGGTTTTGTTTTTGTAGCGGATGTGCAGCAGACAGGGGTTGGTATTTAGCGGATAAAGCGCCCGCCCCTGCCGATCATGGTCAGCTCCACGAAGCGCGAAGCATTGCGCCCCGGTTCGGTGGCGTTGATCTCAAAGCCACCGAGATCCACCCGCTTGAGTGACCACAGGGCGTTGATCAGGCTCTCGCGGGTGGGCTGCCCATTGACCCGGCGCAAGGCTTCCACCAGCACGCGGGCGTTGATGTAGCCCTCCAGCCCCAAGTGCGAGGGTTCTAGCTTGACATCTGCCTGCTTCCAGACCTGTAAGAACTCACGCACCACCGAGACACCCACCGCGCTGGGCAAAGGCACCACCTGCGAGACGGCAATGCCCACCGCATCGTCACCCAGCGCTTGCAAGGTAGCTGCCGAGCCCATGACCGACAGGGCGTACAGCGGCATGCCCTTGCGCTGCTGGCGCATGGCTTTGACGAAATCGATCGTCGGCTTGCCAGCCAAGCCCATGAGCACAGCCTCGGGGCTGGAGCTCAGCAGTTTGCTGGCCGCCGTGGCGGCATCTGCCCCCGTGTTTTCGATGGACACGGCGCTCATGTCCTTCAAGCCCCTGCGCTCCATGGCTTGCCGTGCGGCTTCAAAAATTTCTTTGCCGAAGGTGTTGTTCTGGTACGCAACGCCAATGCGCTTGATACCCACCGTCGCCAAGTGTTGCACCAGCAGTTCAACCTCGTCAGGGTAGCTGGCACGCACGTTGTACACGTTACGGGCTGTTGGACGCGCCAGCAAAGCACCTGTCAGCGGGGCGAAGAAAGGAATGCCTGTGTTCAGCACCTTGGGCAGTATCGCTTCCACCATGGGAGTGCCAAAGCAGTTGAACAGCCCCAGCACCGAGTCGTTGGCCATGAAGCCTTCCATGTTGGTCACGGCACGTTTCACATCGTAGCCATCGTCCTCCGTGATCAGCTCGATCTTCCGCCCCTGAATACCTCCTCGCGCATTGACCGCGTCAAAGCACGCCCGCGCACCTTGGTGCAGGGCTTGCCCCAAATCACCCAGCGGGCCAGTCAGGGCAGTGGATTGCCCAAAACGCAACACCGGCCCGCTGTCCTGCGCGTGCAGTGAGGGCACACAACTGGCTGCGATACCCCAGGCAGCAGCTTGGAGCACTTGGCGACGTTTCAGCAGAGGCAGGGCGTGGTGAATGACGGTCATGGCGTTGTTCCGCAAAGGTGATGCTGGGGGTGTACAGACGGCGGCATTCAGCCACAAGTCCCCAAATGCCCGCACTGGGTGCAGTAGTCGCAGCCGTCTTTGCGGATCATGGCATGGGCACCGCACTCGGGGCACTTTTTACCGGCGATCACTTGGGTGGCATCGGCTTCTGCGGTGTCAAGCACGGCCACTTTCGCCTGCCCACGCCGTGCAATGATCGTCTGAATGGCATACGCCACAGCCGCCACCTCCGAGTCGTGCCACTTCGGCACATGGGTGCCGTCGGCCTTCTCGTGGGTGCCTAAGCGCACCGGGCCACGGTCCCAAGCGACCTTGCGCATGTCGCCCAGCGCACGTTCCAAGAAGCCACCACGAGCGGCCAGTGAGAGCATCCGCATGGTGGAGGTGATCCACTGCTGCGACTCACCACTTTGGCCCACGGGCATGAAGAACTCAATCGCCCGCTCGACGGTGCCGGTGCCGTCGGCGGCGGGCACCGGCAGGAAGGAGACGACGATGTACAGGGTCTTGTGGCCTTCTTGCGTCCAGTATTCCACCTTGTCGGCCACGGCGGACAAGGCTCCCTTGGGGCGGCTCTCAATGACGGTTCGCATGGGGTCCACCGGGGCGGCAGCGGGTGTTGCGGGGGTGGCAGCAGCGGCGGATGCGGCAGGGGTGCCGGTGTCCAGCACGGAGCCCAGGATGTTGTTGGGCCGGTAGGTGGCTAGGCCTTTGAGGCGGGCTTTCCAAGCCTGTTGGTACAGGCCCTTGAAGTCGTCGAAGGGGTAGTCGGCGGCGACGTTGACGGTCTTGGAGATGGCGGTGTCCACGAAGGGTTGCACGGCTTCCATCATGGCGATGTGGTCACCCGCGCTCATGGCCAGGGCGTTGACGAAGTAGTCGGGCAGCTGCTCCACGTCGCCACCCAGCTCGCGGTAGAGCCGCCAGGCGTGGTCTTCGACGGCGTATTCGCTGGTGCTGCCGTCGGCTTCGCGCTTTTTGCGGCGGTACATCCAGGAGAAGGGGGGCTCGATGCCGTTGGAGGCGTTGTCGGCGAAGGCGAGGCTGACGGTGCCGGTGGGGGCGATGGAGAGCAGGTGGCTGTTGCGGATGCCGTGCTGGCGGATGAGGGTTTGCAGCTGGGCGGGCAGGCGGCTGGCGAAGGTGCCGGGGGCGAGGTACTGGTCAACGTCGAGTTTTGGGAAGGGGCCTTTCTCTTGGGCGAGGTCGATGGAGGCGGCGTAGGCGGCGTTTCGCATGCGCTCGGCGATCTGGGCGGCCATGGTGCGGCCCTCAGCACGGTCGTAGCGCAGGCAGAGCATGGCCAGGGTGTTGCCCATGCCGGTGAAGCCGACCCCGATGCGGCGCTTGGCGGCGGATTCTTCTTGCTGCTGGGTCAGGGGCCAGAAGGTGACATCGAGCACGTTGTCAAGTGCGCGAACTTGGGTTTTGACGACTTGCTCAAAAGCCTCAAAGTCGAACGCGGGCAGGCCACCGATGCCAAAAGGGTTGCGGACAAAGCGGGTGAGGATGATGGGGCCGAGGTCGCAGCAACCGTAGGGCGGCAAGGGCTGCTCGCCGCAGGGGTTGGTAGCCTCAATCGTCTCGCAGTAGTGCAGGTTGTTGTCGGCGTTCATGCGGTCCAGAAACAGGATGCCGGGTTCGGCAAAGTCGTAGGTGGACTGCATGATGGTGTCCCACAGCTCGCGGGCGGCCAGGGTTTGGTAGACCCACAGGCCGTCGGTGCGTTGGTAGGCCCCCTTGGCGATGAGGTGTTTGTTGGGGCGGGCTTTGTGAACCAAGTCCCAAGACTGGTCGCTGCCGACGGCTTCCATGAAGGCATCGGACACGCCGACCGACACGTTGAAGTTGTTCCAACGGCCAGGGGTGCGTTTGGCGGTGATGAATTCGAGCACGTCCGGGTGGTCGATGCGCAGCACGCCCATTTGCGCACCTCGGCGGGCACCGGCGCTCTCGACGGTGGAGCAGGATTGGTCGAAGACGTTGATGTAGCTGCACGGGCCGGAGGCGATGGAGTGGGTGCCCTTGACCTCGGCACCCTTGGGGCGGATGCGGGAGAAGTCGTAACCCACGCCGCCGCCACGGCGCATGGTCTCAGCGGCTTCGCGCAGGGCTTCGTAGATACCGGGGTAGCCGTCGCCGTCAAACCCTTGAATCGCGTCACCAATGGGCTGAACGAAGCAGTTGATGAGGGTGGATTGAATCTCGGTGCCCGCTGCACTCATGATGCGCCCGGCCCCGATGGCCCCGGCATGCAGGTTGGCAAGGAAGCGTTGCTCCCACTCGGTGCGGTCTTTCGGGTCTTCGACGGAGGCCAGGGCGCGGGCGACGCGGCGGTACAGGTCTTCAATGCCGTGCTCGCCGGGTTTGAGGTATTTTTCGCGCAGGACGTCTAGGCTGATGGGTTGGGTGTGGGTCTGATCCTGTGGGCGCAGGTTGGTGTCACGTTTCATGGCGGGTACTTTCTGAAGGGGCGCATGGCCTGTTTGACGAGGTCATCAAGACACGAGCGGGGTGATCGGGTTGACCCGCAAACTGCGAGGGCTTGCGGCATCAGGTCGGCGTGTTATCCGACACGCCGACCGCCTCGTCTGCCACCAAAGCAAGGCTTTGAGAGGGTGCAAAAGGCAGTCGGGAAGGGCATCATTATCCCCGTTGGGTCAGCCGGGTGCCATGGTTTACATGAACACCCCATTGAGGGAAAACTGGGCTTGACAGACCGGTTTTTCGGTGCTGCGCCAGCACAGACCGACGGGCCAATGGGCTACCGCACGTCGGCTGGCGGTGCGAAAATGCACGACCATGAACCCCACCACATCCACCACCGACCTCATGAACACCCTGGGTCGCCAGGCCAAGGCTGCATCGACCCAGATGGCTGCGGCCAGTACCGCCACCAAAGCACGGGCCTTGCGCCTGCTGGCGGCCTTGCTGCGTGCCCAAGTGGCACCGTTGCAAACAGAAAATGCCAAAGACTTGGTGCGTGCCCGCGCCGCTGGGCTGGCCGAGCCGCTGGTAGATCGACTGAAACTCTCGCCGCAGACCATTGAGACCTGTGCGCAAGGCTGCGAACAACTGGCGGCCATGCCCGATATCGTGGGCGACATCTCGGGCTTGCGGCAACTGCCCAGTGGCATCCGGGTGGGGCAGATGCGGGTGCCGATTGGCGTGTTCGGCATGATTTTCGAGAGCCGTCCCAACGTCACGATTGAGGCCGCCAGCTTGTCGATCAAGAGTGGCAATGCCTGCATTTTGCGCGGGGGTTCTGAGGCGATTGACTCCAACCGGGCCTTGGCAGCGCTGGTTCAGCAGGCGTTACACGAATCCGGGTTGCCGGCGGATGCGGTGCAGTTGGTGCCTACCACCGACCGCGCGGCAGTGGGGCAGCTCATCGCCATGCCGCAGTATGTGGATGTGATCATTCCGCGCGGCGGCAAAGGCTTGATCGAGCGCATCAGCGCCGAGGCCAAGGTGCCCGTCATCAAACACCTAGACGGCAACTGTCACACCTATGTGGACGACCCGTGCGATTTGGCCCTAGCCGTCAAAGTGACCGACAACGCCAAAACCCAGAAATACAGCCCCTGCAATGCCACAGAAAGCCTGCTGGTTGCCCGTGGGGTAGCGCCAGAATTTCTGCCCCGCATCGGCCAGGTTTTTGCCGCCAAGGGGGTGGAGATGCGGTGCTGCCCCGAAGCCTTGGCATTGCTGGCCCATGTGCCCGGCGCACAGCTGAAGGCAGCGACCGAACAGGACTGGTTTGAAGAGTACTTGGCTCCCATCATCAGCGTGAAGGTGGTCAGCGGGCTGGATGAGGCGATTGCCCACATCAACCACTACTCGTCGCACCACACCGATGCCATCCTCACCACCCACCACGGGCATGCACAGCGCTTTCTGCGCGAGGTGGATTCGAGCAGCGTCATGGTCAACACCAGTACCCGTTTTGCCGATGGTTTTGAGTACGGGCTCGGCGCTGAAATTGGCATTTCGACCGACAAATTCCACGCCCGTGGCCCAGTAGGTGTTGAGGGCTTGACCTCGCTCAAATATGTGGTGCTGGGCGAAGGGGAAGTCCGGGGCTGAACAGGGGCCGCATGGGCGGGGCCGTCATGGCCCGTCCCTACAATGGACGCAGTCTGTCCAATTTTTGCAAAGGCTTTTATGGTTCCGCACCTTGTTACTGCGCTGACTGGCCCGATCAACGAGCTGGAGCAGCGTATTTTGGAGTCCACGCCGGTGATCGAGCGCTGGTTCCGGCTGGAATGGATGGAGCACACGCCACCCTTCTACTGCGCGGTGGATGTGCGCAATGCGGGCTTCAAACTGGCACCCGTCGAGACGCATCTGTTCCCCAGCGGCTGGAACCACCTGACCCCAGAAATGATGCCGCTGGCGGTGCAGGCTGCCATGGCTGCGATTGAAAAAATTTGTCCCGAAGCCAAAAATTTGCTGCTGATCCCGGAGAACAGTACCGATATTCAGTACCTGAGCAATCTGCGCCAGTTGCAGCACATTTTTTACCAAGCGGGCTTGCATGTCCGGCTGGGCTCCTTGTCCAACGACATTCAAGAGCCTACCCACATCGATTTGCCCGGTGGCGAGCGCGTCACCCTAGAGCCCTTGATGCGCAGCAAACGCCGCCTAGGTCTCAAGCATTTTGACCCCTGCACCATCTTGCTCAACAACGACCTCAGCGCCGGTGTGCCCGGCATGGTGGAAGACTTGCACGAGCAATACCTGCTGCCACCCCTGCACGCCAGTTGGGCCATGCGGCGCAGAAGCCAGCACCTCAAAGCCTATGAAGAAGTGGCCAAGCGCTTTGGCAAGTTGTTGGGCATGGATCACTGGCTCATCACACCCTTGTTCACGCTGTGCGAGCTGGACGGTGCAGACCCTGGCAGTACCGAGGCCTTGCGAGGGCAAGTCGATGCCCTGCTGAACAAGATCCGGCGCAAGTACAAGGAATACGGCATTACCGAAAAGCCTTTTGTCCAGATCAAAGCCGACAGTGGCGCGAGCGACATCATCACTGTGCGCGATGTCAGAGACTTGGATGCTTTGGGGGCCGGCATCGGCCAGCGTCTAGCGGGTGTCCAGGGCATCAATCCCTGTCCGCTGGTGCTGCAAGAAGGGGTGTTGACACAAGAGCGTGTGAAGTCTGCGGTGGCTGAGCCGGTGGTGTACATGATGGATCGCTACGTGGTGGGCGGCTTCTACCGCGTGCATGCAGACCGTGCGACTGACGACAACCTCAATGCACCAGGGTCGCACTTTGTGCCGCTGGCGTTTGAGCACAGCGCCCAATTGCCCCAGCCGGGTGCCAAACCGGGGGCGAGTGTGCCCAACCGTTTCTATATGTACGGTGTCATGGGGCGCTTGGCCATGTTGGCTGCCAGCTACGAGCTGGAAGCTACCGACCCCGATGCCGAAGTGTATGAATGATCAGCAGGCTGTTGTCAATCTTTGAAGCGATACGCCATGGCTCCCCGGTCGATGCCGGGAGCGCCCTTGACGTGCAGCGGTGAGCATGAAAGCAATGGATCCAACGCCACCGCGTTGGACAGTCGTATGTCCTCAACCAGTCAATCTTCCTTAGCCACGCTGACACTCGGTGCAATTGGCGTGGTGTACGGTGATATCGGAACCAGCGTTCTCTACGCGATCAAGGAAATTTTTGGCTCCGGCCACGTTCCTTTTACCCACGCGAACGTCTATGGGGTGCTGTCCATCGTTTTCTGGACGCTCACCGTCGTGGTCTCGCTCAAATACGTGGTGCTGGTCTTGCGTGCGGACAACGCGGGTGAGGGTGGGCTCATCGCGATGCTTGCCCTGGCCTCGCAGGCCGTCAAAGACCGCCCAGCGCTGCGCCAGGTGCTGCTGGTGCTGGGTATTTTTGGCACTTCATTGTTTTATGGCGATGGTGTGATTACCCCGGCCATTTCCGTGCTGTCGGCGGTGGAGGGGCTGGAGGTGATTTCGCCAACCTTCAAGCAATACGTGGTGCCCATTACCCTGCTGGTGCTGCTGGCGCTGTTCATGGTGCAAAAGCGTGGTACAGGCGGCATTGGCAGGTTTTTTGGCCCCATCACCGTGCTCTGGTTTCTCTCAATTGCGGCGCTGGGGGTGTCGCACATTGTGGGGCACCCAGAAATTTTGGCAGCGCTCAGCCCACACCACGCGCTGCGGTTCATGTGGGAACAACCCGGTACGACCTTCATCATTTTGGGTGCCGTGGTGCTGTGCGTCACCGGCGGCGAGGCGCTGTATGCCGACATGGGCCACTTTGGCAAAAAGCCGATTCGCCTAGCTTGGTTTTCCATCGTCATGCCGTGTCTGACACTGAATTATTTTGGTCAGGGCGCGCTGCTGCTGGAGAACCCCGAGGCGGTGAAAAACCCGTTTTTCAACATGGCCCCCGACTGGGTGTTGCTGCCCTTGGTGGGGCTGGCCACCATGGCAACGGTCATCGCGTCACAGGCACTCATTTCGGGTGCATTCAGTGTCACCAAACAGGCGATTCAGCTGGGCTACTTGCCACGGCTGAACCTGTTGCACACCAGTGAGCAGGATACCGGGCAGATCTACATCCCCGTGGTCAACTGGGGGCTTTTTACGGCGATTGTGCTGGCCGTTGTGATGTTCAAGTCTTCCTCCAACTTGGCCGCTGCCTACGGGATTGCCGTCACGCTGGACATGCTGATCACGACGGTACTGACCTTCTTTGTCATCCGGTATGGCTGGAAATACCCGCTGAGCCTGTGCCTGCTGAGCACTGGTTTTTTCTTTGCGGTGGACTTGGCTTTCTTTGCCTCCAACATGCTCAAGCTGTTTGCTGGCGGGTGGTTCCCGCTGATGATTGGTGGCGTGGTGTTTGGCCTCATGATGACTTGGAAGCAAGGTCGTACGCTGATGCTGGCCAAGCAACAGGCCGAGGCGCTTGACTTGGACGAATTCATGGCATCGGTCTTTCTGATGCCGCCGACTCGGGTGGACGGAACTGCGGTGTTTCTGACCCCCGACACCGGCAGAGTGCCCAATGCCTTGCTGCACAACCTCAAGCACAACAAGGTACTGCACCGCAAAAATCTTTTTGTGACCGTCACGAGCCACGAAATTCCTTGGATCAGCGTAGAGCAGCGACTGGCCGTCAAGCCTCTGGGGCACGATTGCTGGCAGATCGTGATCCATTACGGCTTCAAGGACAACCCCGATGTCCCCAAGGCACTGGCCCTGCTGCACGAGCACGGTTGTGAGCCGCAAGCCATGACGACCAGTTACTTCTTGTCTCGCGATCTGGTCGTTCCGGCGCTGGGCAGTGGCATGGCGCTCTGGCGTGAAAAGATTTTTGCCCAGATGCACCACAACGCAGGGGCTGCTGCCGAATTCCTGAAGCTGCCCAGCAACTCGGTCATCGAGCTGGGTTCTCAAATCGAAATTTAGGCCAGGGGCACGACAGACCTTTTTGCTGCCGGATAGGCCTGTTGTCGGTACATTCGGTCTTTTTTCAGCGCCACAAGGTGAGCCTGCCGTGAACATTCTTTTCGTTGCCGATCCCATTGAGTCCTTCAAGATTTACAAGGACACCACATTCGCCATGATGCGTGCCCTGCAGCAGCGTGGCCACTGCGTCGCCAGCACCGAACCGCGCCTGATGCATTGGCGCAGCGGGCAGCCCGTGATGGCACAGGTGCGCCATCTACAGCTCACAGGCCATGTTCCAGACTGGTTTACCGTGACCGGCGAGGCCATGGAGCCGCTGCACGCTTTCGATGCCGTCCTGATGCGCAAAGACCCGCCCTTTGACAGCGAGTTTTTCTATACCACTCACGTACTGGAGCAGGCCGAACGCGAAGGGGCACGGGTCTTCAACAGCCCGCGTGCGTTGCGCGACCATCCCGAAAAACTCGCGCTCATGGAGTTTGCTGCCTTTGCGCCCCCAACCCTGGTCACCCGCCAAGCGCAGGCCTTGCGCGATTTCCATGCCGAACATGGCGACATCATCCTCAAGCCGCTCGATGGTATGGGTGGCATGGGCATCTTCCGTGTCCGCCCTGATGGCATGAACCTGGGCTCCATCATCGAAACGCTGAATCGGGACGGCACCACCAGCGTGATGGCGCAGGCCTACCTGCCCGAGATCGCCCAAGGGGACAAGCGCGTCTTGCTGATCGGTGGCCAAGTCGCTCCGTTTGTGCTGGCACGCATCCCACAAGGCAACGAAGTCCGCGGCAACCTAGCCGCTGGCGGCAAAGGCGTGGCCCAGTCCTTGACGGAGGCCGACCGTGCCGTGGCGCAAGCGATTGCGCCCAAACTGGCCCAGCGTGGTTTGCTGCTGGTGGGGCTGGACATGATTGGCAACAAAGTGACCGAAATCAACGTCACCAGTCCAACGTGCTTTCAAGAAATCACCGATCAGACCGGTTTTGACGTGGCTGCGATGTTTGCCAGCGCCCTGGAGGCCCGCTTGCAGACGTGACCGTCAAGCTGATGCGCTGGGTGTTCTGGTTTCGCCCGGTCAACGCCCTGCATCGGGCATGCTCAGCGGTAGACCATCGACAAACACCTTGAGTTCGTCCTGTGCAAAGGCTGTCCATGTCTCGTTGCTGGTTAACGGGGTGGTAACGATCACCGCGGCGCGGTCACCGGGCTGGTTCACCTCCGCGAAATTGACCGTCCAGTCTTGATCCATCAGGGAGGCTTGCGCGAAGGGGTGCTGGCGCACCAGGTAATGCAAACGGGTCGAACAGTGTGCCCACAGTGCTTCACCGTGCGAGAGCAGAAAATTGAACGTGCCAAAGCGACGCACCTGCGGCACCAGCTCTTGCAGTGTCAAGGTCAGTTCCTGCACAGTCGGCAGACTGGCATGTGATTTGGACAACTCTTGCATCAACCAACAGAATGCCCGCTCGCTGTCGGTATGACCCACCGGCTGAAAGTGGCTGTGCAGTTTGGGGCGGTAGTCCTTCAAGTCACCGTTGTGCGCGAAAACCCAATGCCGTCCCCACAGCTCCCGTGTAAATGGGTGGGTGTTTTCTAGGGACACAGCGCCCACAGTGGCCTTGCGCACATGGGCCACAATGTTGCGACTTTTGAGCGGATAGCTGCGCAGAAAAGCTGCCATGCGCGACTCAGCAGCGCACTCGTGATCCACAAACAGGCGCAGACCACGCCCTTCAAAGAAAGCAATGCCCCAGCCGTCAGCATGATGATCGGTCGCGCCACCGCGCTGACAGAAGCCAGTGAAACTGAATGAGGCATCGGTGGGGGTGGCGCAGTTCAAGCCGAGCAGTTGACACATGGGGCAGCAGGGGTGTGTTCAATATGAGCAGTGCTTCCAAGCACGACCCAGTCGCACGGCCAGCAAAAGCAGTGGTGTGCTGTGCATGAGCAAGTCAAAAATATCCAGTGGTTTGACCAAGGTGCTATCGCGCAGCATCCGCAGTTTTTCCACCAGGTGAGGCTCGGGCACCACTGGGGCAACGGCGAGCCATAAGGCGATCAGTACCAACCACAGCAGGGGGATGCGATCCAGCCTGTTCATTTTGACGGGTCTTTTTCATGAAACTGCCGGACACAGTCAGCGCACACACAGGCCAAGCCTTGCAAACCTGTGGGCACTTGGGCCAGCAACGACGGTGTAAATCTCTGTGACACACACCAGCACGGCCCGGTGTCAATGCCTGTGGTGCGTTGAACTTCCATCGCACACCGGTTGTCTTTCCCGCACAGCGGGCAGCGCATCGGATCAACGGTTAGGGTCGCGGTGTTCATGTCAGCCAAGGAAATTTCAGCCGACCATTATCGGCGGCATCCTGCCAAGGTGAATAGCCTGCACGCGACGATATGCACGCAAATGTTTGCTTCACTGTATAGACGTTCAGAATATGAATACGATAAATGTAAACAAAATCAATAACTTAGGTGGTTTTCTCCTTGACTAAAACAGCTTCGGCAGGTATGGTTCACAGCATGAAGTCTCTGCTTGTGCTTTTCTTGTTCAGTGCCAGCCTCATCAGCCATGCTGCACCCTCGGTTGTGTCCGAAGAGTCTGCGTTGACAGGCGATGCGCTCATCCAGCAGATCGGCGACCACTTTCAGCAAACACGGGACTTTGTGAGTGAGCGCGCAACCAGTCTGATCGTCAACGCCATGGGCCTGTTGGGCGTGCCTTATAAGTATGGCGGCACGTCGGCAGAGACGGGTTTCGATTGCAGTGGTTTTGTCCGTACGGTTTTTGAAGAGTCGTTCGGAAAAGTGCTACCTAGGCGTGCCGAGGAGCAGGCTGCCGTGTCTCAAGTCATCGAACACAACGAACTCAAGCCAGGTGACTTGGTTTTTTTCAACACCATGCGCCGTGCGTTCAGTCATGTCGGCATCTACATCGGAGACGGTAAGTTCATCCACTCGCCTCGTAAGGGTTCTAACGTTCGCATTGAAGACATGAGGCAGGCGTACTGGCAAAAACGGTTCAACGGTGCGAGACGCGTCAACCTGACACAGCAACCCACTGACCTTGCCAGCAGAGGTGCCACGGCCAATTGATCCTTTACACATGACATCTTGTATAGGTTCTTCAGTGCGTCTTTCTGGTGCATCCGAGTGATTTCTGAAATTTTTTCTCATGGAGTTTGACGTTGTGTAGAAAAGCGGTATAGAATTCAAGGCTTCGCTGATCACTGCAAGTTCT
>JBEENR010000010.1:0-96726 GCA_041192045.1 Pseudomonadota bacterium
AAGAGCGCACCTAAGCCCCCCACCAAGCGCGTTCACAATCCCCGCAAACCCCATGTTTCCCTGGCCAAACTGCTGGCGGGGGCACCTTGAAATCACTCGCGGCTTCACTTTCACCCCGCCATCATGACTGTCAGCCTCTACTTTGAATCTCCCCAATTGGCCGTTTTCCATGGTTCGGGCGTGCTCAAGCGTGAAGAGGTGGACGAGGTCAAGCATGCGCTGCACGAATACGTGATGAAACATGGCCCGGTGCGGGTCATGATTCAGATCGACCCTGACTTTCAAAACCTAGAAGCGTTTGTGCAATGGGACGACATTGAGCTGGACAAAGACATCCAGAAGCATGTCATTCGCATGGCCATTGTGGGCAATTTGCGCTGGCGTGACAGTGCGCTGCTGTTTTTCATGTCGGCGGTGTCCAGCTTCCCCATGGAATTCTTTTCCGCCGATCATGAAGTTCTGGCTAGGGCTTGGCTGGAATCCTGAATCCGGTGCCGCTGACTGCGTCCAGTCAAGGCTTGCTGCTGGCCACCGGGTTCACGTACTTGCGCACCAATCCGTCCATGGCAATCAGGTAACCATCCACCCCAAAGCCCACCACAATGCCCGCGGCCACCGGTGACACCCAAGAATGGTGACGGAAGGCTTCGCGTGCGTGCACGTTGGAGATGTGGCACTCAATGACAGGCATGGGCTCCACGCCCTTGATGGCATCGTGCAAGGCCACCGAGGTGTGGGTCAGTGCCCCAGGGTTGAAGACCACGCCAAGCACCCGCCCATCGCGAAACAGGCGACCGTATTCGTGGATTTTGTCGATCAAGGCACCTTCCCAGTTGCTCTGAAAACATTCAACCGCATAACCCAGACGCTGGCCGTGTGCGTGGCAGAAAGCCTCGACATCGGCCAGG
This sequence comes from Pseudomonadota bacterium, assembly GCA_041192045.1. Taxonomy (GTDB): domain Bacteria; phylum Pseudomonadota; class Gammaproteobacteria; order Burkholderiales; family Burkholderiaceae_C; genus Hydrogenophaga. Next base: position 909 of record JBEENR010000010.1, read on the forward strand.
GTGGTGTGGCCATACTGGGCAGGTTCGCGTGTGCCCAACAGGTTCAGGTTGGGGCCGTTGAGGATGAGGATGGTTTTCATGTCAAGGTCTGGGCTGTGGGTAAAGCCGGAGTGTACGGGCGAGCAAAAACAGGAACTAACAGGAAGTGGCAGAAAAGCACAAAAAAATCCAGAGAGGGCCAGAGAGCGGCTATCCACTGGGGTATGATGCCGGACTTCGCGGGTGTCGTTCAATGGTAGGACTCTTGCTTCCCAAGCAAATAACGTGGGTTCGATTCCCATCACCCGCTCCAGACAGCCACAAAAAAACAGCCTCACAGGCCAGGGAGAAACCCGTTGATCCAGTCAGGACAACGGGTTTTTTTCTTGCTTGCCCCGTTGTCATTGATTGCCGTCTTCTATGCACCACACCTTGCCCTGCCCCAGCGCCGATGAGATCGCCCTGCTGCCCGAATTTGAGCGCCTAGGCCTTGATCGCATCACGCTGGTGGTGACAGCTGAGCAGGCGGCGCAAGCGGCGGCGGCGTTGCGCCAGCACCCGGCTTGGGGTTTTGACACCGAGTCCAGACCCACCTTCTTGAAAAACCAGACCTCTGACGGGCCGCACACCGTGCAGTTGGCCACGCTGGATCATGCTTGGGTGTTCCAGTTGACCGACCCCGGTTGCCGCGAACAAGTGGCCGAATTGCTGGCCGATGCCGCGCACACCAAGGCCGGTTTCGGGCTGCGGGACGACACCCGGCGCATCCACGCCAAACTGGGCGTGGTGCCTGCCGGGGTGCTGGAACTCAACCAGGTGTTCCGCCAGCGCAGTTACCGCAAAGACATGGGCGTGAAAGCGGCAGTGGCCGTGCTGTTTGGACAGCGTTTCATCAAGTCTAAAAAAGCCGCCACCTCCAACTGGGCCACCCCGCAGCTGAGCGAGGGCCAGTTGGTGTACGCCGCCAACGATGCCTATGCCGCCGCCCGCGTGTTGCAAGCACTGGGGCTGTGACGGGATCGGCGATACTCGCCCGCCATGCAAAGAACCATCTTCACCACCCCGGTCGTCAACACCGTGCTGCGTGGTTTTTCTGTGGCCTTCCTCAAACTCACGGGCTGGACGGTAGAGGGCTCCCTGCCCGCCGAGGCGCACAAAAGCGTGTTCATTGCCGCGCCGCACACCAGCAACTGGGACTTGCCCTATACCCTGATGGTGGCGTTTGTCTTGCGCCTGAACCCGTACTGGATGGGCAAACAAAGCATCTTCAGGGCTCCGTTTGGTGGCCTCATGCGCTGGTTGGGCGGCATCCCAGTCAACCGGGAACAGTCCAGCAACCTGGTGGCGGCATCGGCACAGGCCATCCGCGACGCGGACGGGCCACTGCAACTCATCGTGCCGCCCGAAGGTACGCGCAGCAAAACCCGCTACTGGAAAACCGGTTTTTATTTCATTGCACAAGGCGCGCAAGTCCCCATCGTCATGGCCTACATGGACTACAGCACCAAGCGCAGCGGCATTGGCCCGCTGTTTCGGCCCACGGGCGATGTGCAGGTGGACATGGCGGCCATCAAAGCCTTTTACGCCCCGTTCAAAGGCAAAAACGCCGATCAGTTCGAGACACACTGACCCCCCTTGCAGGCCATGCATTTGCCCAAGCGCCGCCGGCCTGAATTTGAACAGGCCCGCCACTTTGAATACCCCAGCCACCTGCGTGCGGCCATTGAAGACCTGCCTTGTGCGCCAGGGGTTTACACCTTTCACGGCCAAGCGGGGGACTTGCCGCTGTACATCGGCAAAAGCGTCAACCTGCGCCAGCGTGTGCTCTCACACCTGCGCAACCCCGACGAAGACCGGCTGCTGCGCCAGACCGAGCGCATCAGCTACATCCGCACCGCGGGTGAAATTGGTGCCTTGTTGTTAGAGGCCAGCCTCATCAAACAACAACAACCACTGCTGAACCAGAAACTGCGGCGCAACCGCCAGCTGTGCTCCTTGCGCCTGACGGACAGGCAGCCCGACGTGGTGTATTCCAACGAACTGAACTTTGCCACCGAACCCCACCTGTACGGGCTCTACGCCAGCCGCCACGCCGCCCTGGAGGGGTTGCGCAGCTTGGCCGACCGGCACCGGCTGTGCTACGGCGCGCTGGGCCTGGAAAAGCTCAGTCCGGGCCGCCCTTGTTTCCGGGCCATGTTGAAGCAGTGTGCCGGTGTCTGCCGCGGCGATGAAACGCCCGAAGCGCACCGGCAGCGCCTGTTCACCAGCCTGGAGGGTCTGCGCATTGCCTGCTGGCCCTACCCAGGGGCGGTGGCCCTGATTGAGCGCCACGAATCGCTGGTGCAGTGGCATGTGGTGCGCAACTGGTGCTACTTGGGTAGCGCCAGCAGCTTGGACGAGGCGCGCAGGCTAGACCGGGTGGCGACGGCTTTTGATGCCGACGGCTACAAAATTTTGTGCAAACCGCTGCTCGGTGACGCGGTGGAGCGGGTGCTGCTGTAGCGGATGCTCTTGTCGCGGGCGCAGCGCCTCAGAAGCTGAGGGTTTTTACACCCTGCGGGGTGCCCAGCAGGCACACATGGGCACGCTGATGGGCAAACACGCCCACCGTCACCACGCCGGGCCACTGGTTCACCGTGGTCTCGAAGCCCAACGGGTCGGTAATGTGCAGGCCGGTCACGTCCAAAATGTGCTGGCCGTTATCGGTCACCAGCGGTACACCGTCTTTCAGCCGCACCCTGGCCGTGCCACCCAGCGCTGCAAACTGCCGCCGCAGCCGCTCGGTGGCCATGGGAATCACCTCGACCGGCAGCGGGAACGCGCCCAGCGCCTTCACCATTTTTGAATCGTCGGCAATACAGACAAAACGGCGCGACTGAGCCGCCACAATTTTTTCGCGGGTTAGGGCCGCGCCGCCGCCCTTGACCATGAAACCTTGTGCGTCAATCTCGTCAGCGCCGTCGATGTACACCGACAGCTCACCCACTTCGTTGGCCTCGAATACCGGAATGCCCAGCGCCTTCAGGCGTGCGGTAGAAGCCACCGAGCTGGAGACGGCCCCCGGAATTTGGTCTTTGAGGGTCGCCAGCGCCTCGATGAATTTGTTGACCGTGGAGCCTGTGCCCACGCCCACGATCTCGCCGGGGGTTACATACTGCAAGGCGGCCTGGCCGACCAGGGTTTTGAGTTCGTCTTGGGTCATTTGAGACAATTGGTTGAAGCTATAACCGTCTGATTATCCAATGTCACTTCTGCCCTACGCCCTGGCCCGCCCGATCCTGTTCGGCATGGACCCCGAAACCGCGCACGAGCACACGCTCGACACCCTGGCGCGGCTGCAACACACGCCACTGACTTGCCTGTACAGCGAACCCAGAGTCCAAGACCCGGTGACGCTGGCGGGGCTGTCGTTTCCCAACCGCGTCGGGCTGGCCGCTGGGCTGGACAAAAACGCCCGCTGCATTGACGGCCTAGCCGCCATGGGGTTTGGCTTTGTCGAGGTCGGCACCGTCACCCCCAAAGGCCAAAGTGGCAACCCCAAGCCGCGCATGTTCCGGCTGCCGCAGGCGCAGGCCCTCATCAACCGGCTGGGCTTTAACAACGAGGGGCTGGATGCCTTTGTGGCCAATGTGCAGCGCGCCCGCTTTCGCACAGCCGCCACAGCCCAGAAACCTGCCATGCTGCTGGGCCTGAACATTGGCAAAAACGCCAGCACCGCCATTGAAAACGCCACCAGCGACTACCTGACCTGCCTCGACGGGGTGTATCCGCACGCCGACTATGTGACGGTCAACATCTCCAGCCCCAACACGCAAAACCTGCGCAGCCTGCAAAGCGATGCGGCCTTAGACGCGCTGCTGGGCGCGGTGGCCGAGCGACGTGAACAACTGGCGCAGCGCAGCGGGCGACAGGTACCCGTGTTCCTGAAAATTGCCCCCGACTTGGACGATGCGCAGATTGCGGTGATTGCCGCCACCTTGCGCCGCTACGGCTGCCACAGCGACGGCAGCGTCAGCCACACGCTGGGCGTGATTGCCACCAACACCACGCTCAGCCGCGAAGCCGTGGCGGGCCTGCCGCATGCACAAGAAACGGGTGGCCTCTCGGGTGCGCCGGTGCGCGAGGCCAGCAACCGCGTCATCCGCCAACTGCGCGCCAGCCTAGGGCGCGACTTTCCCATCATCGGGGTGGGCGGCATTTTGAGCGGGGCTGACGCGGTGAGCAAAATCCAAGCCGGGGCCAACGTGGTGCAGCTGTACACCGGCCTGATTTACAAAGGGCCGGCTTTGGTCCGCGAATCGGCCCTGGCGATTCAACGCCACCTCAGCCAGCCCTGAACCCCATCGCTGGGTCAGGTCCAGCAATGCCGGAATGCTAGAATCGCGGGCTTTGCTGGCAACATCTCCAAACAATCGAAAGACATCATCATGGCAACCAAGCCGAAGAAAAAGAACCCCCGTCTGGCCTCTGGCCGCAAGCGCGTCCGCCAAGACGTGAAAATCAACGCAGCCAACACCTCGCTGCGCTCCAAGTACCGCACTGCCGTCAAGAACGTTGAAAAAGCCGTTCTGGCTGGCGACAAAACCAAGGCCACCGAGCTGTTCGCCAAAATGCAAAAAGTGGTGGACACCGTGGCCGACAAAGGCATCTTCCACAAGAACAAGGCTGCCCGCGACAAGAGCCGCCTGTCTGTCAAAGTCAAAGCCCTGGCCCTGGCTGCTGCCTGAGCCCAGACTGACCCCCCAGACTCCCAGCCCAGACCTGTACAGGTCTGCCGTTTGAAACCGGTGCGCTGCCAGCAAAGAAAAAACCGCCTTCGGGCGGTTTTTTCTTTGCTGGTTTTTTTCTTTGTCCATCACAGGCCCAGCGCCCGGCGAACCTTCTCAGCCACCATGGGGTTCACCCAAGACTGCCAACGCTCAGGTTCGGTTTTCAGGAACTCTTTGGCCGCCTCGGCAGGGCTGGCCTGTTGTTCTTGCATCCAAGCCAGCCAGCGGTTGACCGTGCCACGCTCCAGCGAGCGCTGCCCCAGATAAACCAGCGCGGCACCCCCCGTCTGCTGCAAGCGACTCGACACCAGTGTCACCACCTCCGCCGCAGGCCAGTCGGTTTTACTGGGTTGTGTGCAATCGGGCCGGGTGTTGCAGTGCTCATACTCCTTGGGCTGGTACGCAACACCCGTAGCCAGCTTGACCATGTCGTAACGCCCAACCAGTGCCGTCGGTGCCCAGTAGTAACCCAGCCAGCCTTGTCGTCGCTGGTGGGCCTGGATGATGGATTCGTCCAATTCCGCCGCAGACACCGTGTCTCGCAGCACAAAGCCTTTTTCAGCAGCACCCCAGGCTTTGAAAGCTTGGCGGGTGGTGGTGTGGCAGTTCCAGCCCGCTGGGCAGTTGTGCACCACGCCCTGTCCGGAGGATGTGCCCGCGGCAAACAACTCGGGGTGGCGCAGGGCATCGTCCAGGGTTTTGATGTCGGGTCTGGCTCGGGCGAGGTAGCGCGGAATCCACCAGCCTTCCACACCGCCATCCTTCAGCACCGTGGCAGCCCGGAACAGATGCCCAGCAGCCACCGCACCGTCCACCTGTTTGCGCACGGCAGACAGCCACACTTCGGGGGCAACATCGGGCTGCCCCTGCTCCACCATGCTGCTCAAAGTGGGCAAGGTGTCGCCGGGTACGCCCTGCACGGTGCAACCATAACCGTGCGTCAGGATGAATGCGTCAACCTGTGCCAGCCACTGCGCCGATGCCCAGCTCATCTCGGCCACCGTCACCCGCCCACAAACCGCCGTACCTGCGGCACGGGCCGCATCGGCTTCGGTGGCGGGTTGGCATGCCGACAGCAGCACACCCAGGCAGAGCATTCCCCAAGCGCGCAGCCTGTTTGTCCATGCGGGCATGAACCTTCGTTTCTCGTTCATGGTTTTCACAGGGCCTTGGCGGCCAGATAGGCAGGCCGCTGCATGCAGCGCAAAATCCACTGGTGCGTCAGGGGGTAGGCCGCCATCAGCCCAGCGGCGGGGCGCGCCCAGTTCAGCACACTGGCCACACACACATCGGCCACCGTGAAGCGGGCCGCGGCCAGATACGCCATGCCAGCTGCCTGCTGGCGCTCTAAGTGCTGCTCGATGACGCGAAACGGCACCACCAAGCGGCGCTCGGCAGCGTCAGCCAGTTCGGCCTTGCGACGCTCGGGCGGCATGGCCATGCGGTGCATGAGCACGGTCAGCGCATCGGCCTCTGCCTCGGTCACGGCCCAGAAACTCCAGCGCAGCGCCTCAGCATCTTCACGCGGGTTGGCTGGCGCAATGCCCACACCATCGGGCTGCCCGTGGTGGCGGGCCAAGTACAGCGCACAGGCCATGCTTTCCCACACGACCACATCACCGCCTTGTTCAGCCGGTCGCTGGTCAACGACCACCGGAATATGGCCATTGGGGTTGAGCGCCAGAAACGCGGGCGTGCGGGTGGTACCGCCTTGGTAGGGCAGGTTCTGGTGTTCAAAGCGCAGGCCGAGTTCGGTGGCCACCCACAGCGGGCGAATGGCACGGGACGCAGCAATGCCGTAAATCGTGAGACTCATGGTGTCTTGTTCCTGAAAAGTCTGAATCAAACCGCAATGAAGCGCAAAGAGCGCAGCACCGTAGAAGGTTTTCGTGTCTGCGGGAGAATAGCGCATGCCTTTTCACCAAGAACCCGCTTTTTCTCACGGTCAAGCCCCCCGCACCGCCGTTGTGTTGTGCAACCTGGGTACCCCCGACGAACCCACGCCCGCCGCTGTGCGTCGCTACTTGGCCGAATTTCTGGGCGACGGTCGCGTCGTTGAAATTCCCAAACCCATCTGGTGGCTGATCCTGCACGGCATCATCCTGCGCGTGCGCCCCAAAAAATCCGCGGCCAAATACGCCAGCATCTGGACGCAGCAAGGCTCGCCCCTGAAGATTTGGACCGAACAGCAAGCCAGCCTGTTGCAAGGCTATCTGGGCGAACGCGGCCACCAAGTCACGGTGCGCTATGCCATGCGCTACGGCAACCCGTCCATTCCCGCCGTGCTGGACGAACTGAAGGCCCAAGGCATGACCCGCGTGCTGTTGGTGCCCGCCTACCCGCAATACAGCGGCACCACCACCGCCAGCGTGTTTGACGGCGTGGCACTTTGGGGCCTAAAAACCCGTTTACTGCCCGAAATGCGCTTCATCAACCGCTACCACGACGACCCCGGTTACATCCAAGCCCTGGCCGACAAGGTGCAGCAGCACTGGCTGCACCATGGTCAGAGTGAGCGGCTGGTGATGAGCTTCCACGGCGTGCCCGAGCGCACGCTGCACCTGGGCGACCCCTACCACTGCGAATGCCACAAGACTGGGCGCTTGCTGGCGGAAAAACTCGGCATTGGCAAAGACCGCTATGTGGTGACGTTTCAATCCCGTTTTGGCAAAGCCAAGTGGCTGGAACCCTACACCGAACCCACGCTGATTGCGCTGGCGCAGCAGGGTGTGGGCAGTGTGGATGTGGTCTGCCCCGGCTTCACCAGCGACTGCCTAGAAACGCTGGAAGAAATCAACCAAGAAGCTCGCGAAGCGTTTCTGCACGCGGGCGGTCAGCGCTTCCAGTACATCGACTGTTTGAACGACAGCCCCAGCTGGGTCCGTGCCTTGAGCGATCTGGTCGAAAACCACCTGCAAGGCTGGCCCACCAAACAGACCGACGACCCGATGGCGCTGAAAGCCAGCCGAGAACGGGCGCTGGCGCTGGGGGCGAAAAACTGAACCCTCCAACCACAGAAAACACCCCATGCCAAACATTCACCCACTCAAACACGGTGCCCTGGCCTGCCTGTGTCTGCTGCTCAGCGCTTGCTCTACACCGCTGGCGTATTACAGCGCGCAAGGCTGGCAGCGCCAGCAGTGCTTCAAGTTAGAAGACCCGCAACAGCGCCAGCGTTGCCTGAAAAGCGCCAGCGGCTCTTATGAGGATTACCAGCGCGAGGTAAACACCCTGCCCGCCAAACCTTGACCGACTTGAAATTCAGGCCGCCAACAACCCCGCCAAAACCATTTCCCCCCGCACCTGCGCTGCCGATTCAAAGCGCAGCCCCTGCCAGCCGTGTTGCGCGGCGGCATCTAGGTTGCGCTGCACATCGTCCACAAACCAAGGGTTTTGCCCTTGCAGGCCAAAGCGTTGTACCGCGTGGGCATAGATGGCGGCATCGGGTTTGATGTGCTGCACATGGGCCGAAAAAATGCCGTCTTCAAAGTGCTGAAAAAAACTTTTGTGTTGCAGCAAATGCGCGGCATAGGGCGCGGGCATGTTGGACAAGAAACACAGGCGGTGGCCCTGCACCTTGAGGGCGTGCAACAGGGCCACCGTGTCTTCCAGTGTGGCTAGGTGGGCGGGAATGGCATCAATCACAGCTTGCACCTCGGCCACGGCCAGGCCGGTGCGGGTGGCAATGCGCTGGGCCAGGGGGCCGGGCTCGATCAGGCCCAGGTCAAAGTGCGCCCAATCGCTGCCGGGGTCAAAGCCCTGAAAAATTTGTTGCACCAGAGCGCGGGCACCGGCTTCGTGCGGGGCATGGTGGGGCAACACCTGCTGCAACAAGTCCAGGGGTTGCCAGTGCAGCAGCACGCCGCCTAAGTCAAATACCACGGTGGATGGGGTCATCATTCAAACGTCAGAGAAGGTTGTCCACACGACTCAATCCGGCAACACTCAATCCGGCAGAAACAGGCTCTGCAAGTCGCTCAAAAAGTCAAAACCGCGCTCGGTGGGCCACACGCGCACAGCATCGCGGGCCAGCAGGCCGCGCTGTTGCGCCGACTCCAGCGCCCGCGCAATGGCCGACAGGGGCAAGCCGGTGCGGTCGGCAAAGTCTTGCAGGGCAAAGCCCTCTTTCAGGCGCAAGCTGTTGAGCATGAACTCAAACGGCAAATCGGCCCGGCCCACCTCGTCGGCACCGGCCAGCGCGTTGCCTTGCCCTGCCCGCTCCATGTACAGACGCGGCTCGCGCACCCGCGCCAAGCGCACCACGCGGTGCGCAAAACTCAGCTTGCTGTGGGCACCGGCCCCAATGCCCAAGTAGTCACCAAACTGCCAGTAGTTCAGGTTGTGCCAGCAGCGGTGCGCGTCGCGGGCGTAGGCTGAAATTTCGTAGCGGTTGAGCCCTGCGGCGGCGGTCAGTTCGGTGATGCGATCCAGCATGGCATAGGCATCGTCGTCGGGCGGCAGCGTGGGCGGGTACTTGGCAAAGTAGGTGTTGGGCTCCAGGGTCAGGTGGTAGATGGAGATGTGCGGCGGCGCAAAGGCCAGCGCGGTACGGATGTCGGTTTCGCAATCGGCCAGTGTTTGCCCTGGCAGCGCGTACATGATGTCAAGGTTGAAGGTGTCAAACACCTGCACGGCCTCTGTCACGGCGGCCAGGGCTTGTGCCCGGTCATGCACCCGGCCCAGGGCTTTCAGGTGTGCGTCGTTGAAGCTTTGCACCCCCACCGACAAGCGGGTGACACCGGCTTGGCGAAAAGCCCGAAAGCGGTCTTTCTCAAAGGTGCCGGGGTTGGCTTCTAGGGTGATTTCAGCGTCCGCGTCCAACCGCACGCGGGCGCGCACATCGGCCAGCAGTTGGTCAATGGCGGCGGGTGAAAACAGGCTGGGTGTGCCACCCCCAATGAACACGCTGTGCACAGGGCGGCCCCAAATCAGCGGCAGCGAGGCTTCCAGGTCGGCACGCAAGGCATCCAAGTACAGCTGCTCGGGCAGGGTTTGGCCGGGTGCCGATGTCGCGCTCCATTCGTGCGAGTTGAAGTCGCAGTAGGGGCATTTTTTCAGGCACCACGGCAGGTGGATGTAGAGCGACAAGGGCGGCAGGCTGCGCAGTTGCAAGGTGCCGGGGCGCATCCAGTGCTGGATGTCGTGCAAGGCCGCAGGCGGGGGTGTCAACGGGGCCAGCGTCATGGCTGCGGAGCGGCAAACCAGCGCTCACGCATCAAAGCCAGCATCTGCACAGCCGCTTGACCGCGGTGGCTGTGGGCGTTCTTGACTTCGGTGGGCAACTGGGCAAAGGTCTTGCCAAAGGGCGGCAGGTACATCACGGGATCAAAGCCAAAACCGTTGTCGCCCACCGGTTCGGTGGTGATGAGGCCCGGCGCACGGCCTGTGGCCACCAGCGGCTCGGGGTCGTCGGCACTGCGCAGGGCGACCAAGGTGCTGACCAACGCGGCCCGGCGGTCGCTGATGCCCTGCATCTGCTCCAGCAGGGCACGCACGTTGTTGTCGTCGCCCTTGGCGTAGCCAAACTGGGTGGCGTAGTAAGCCGTGTCCACACCGGGCAAACCGCCAAATGCCTCCACACACAAGCCCGCGTCATCGGCCAGCGCAGGCAAGCCGCTGATGCGTGCGGCATGCCGCGCCTTGGCCAGCGCGTTTTCAATGAAGGTACGGTGTGGCTCGGGCGCTTCTGGGATACCCAGCTCAGACTGACGCACCAGCTCCACACCCAGTGGGGCCAGCAGAGCCTGCAATTCGGCCAGCTTGCCCGCGTTGTTGGAAGCCAGGACAAGTTTCATGGTCATGAAAACCCTCTCAGATGTCTGCACTCAGGCCAGCCCGAGGGCCTGCCGCTGCAAAACCACCAGCTCGGCGATGCCCTTTTCGGCCAAATCCAGCAGCGCCTGCATCTCGGTGCGGGTAAAAGCTGCACCTTCGGCGGTGCCTTGCACCTCGACAAAATGCCCGGCACCCGTCATGACCACGTTCATGTCGGTGTCGCAAGCGGAGTCTTCGGCATACGCCAAGTCCAGCAGGGGCGTGCCCTGCACAATGCCCACCGAAATGGCCGCCACATGGTCTTTGATGGGCGAGGTGCTGAGCTTGCCCTGCGCCAGCAGCTGCGTCACCGCATCATGCGCCGCCACAAACGCGCCGGTGATGCTGGCCGTGCGCGTACCGCCGTCGGCTTGCAGCACATCGCAGTCCAGGGTAATGGTGCGCTCGCCGAGCGCCTTGAGATCAAACACGGCACGCAATGAACGGCCAATCAGGCGCTGAATCTCTTGGGTGCGTCCACTTTGTTTGCCTTTGGCCGCTTCGCGGTCGTTGCGCGTGTGGGTGGCACGCGGCAGCATGCCGTATTCGGCAGTCACCCAACCCTCGCCACTGCCCCGTTTGTGGGGTGGCACCCGCTCTTCCACCGAGGCGGTACAGAGCACTTGGGTATGGCCAAAGCTGATGAGCACCGAGCCTTCGGCGTGCAGGGTGTGGTGGCGGTTGATGCGAACCACGCGCAGGGCATCGTGCGCCCGCTGATCGGGACGGATGAAATCCATGGGTGTGCTTTCAGTTCAGGAATGACGCAAGGTGCTGCGCCGGATCGCCTCGTTGATTTCGGCAATCGAACGCTCAATGGCCTCGTCGTCCAAGTCTTCGGCTGTGGGGTCCAGCTCGCCGGTCTGGATGGTGGACGCGAAGTACGGTGTCTCGGGCACGTCTGGGGTCTGACGAAGTTTGCTGTTTTCGGTTTCCCAGCGCACAGCCAGCACGCTGACGTTGTCACAGCGTGGGCCACCTTGCTTCAGGGCCCGCTCGACCAGTAACTCCAAGGCGCTGTCCATCGGGTCGCTGCCTAGGGCAGCGGCAATGCTTTCGTCACTCAAATTGCCCCACAGACCGTCAGAGCACAGCAAGATGCGGTCGTTGTGCTTCAGGGGCAGTGGCTGCGACAGCTCAAACAGCGGCTTGGCCGGTGAACCCAGGCAGGTGAACAGGATGTTGCGGTTGGTTTGCTTGGTATCTTGGCCCAGCGTGACCTGCTGTTCTAAGCAGGAATGGTCGCGGGTGCGAAACAGCAGCACGCCATCACGGACGATGTAGAGCCGCGAATCCCCGCAATGCACCCACTGCAACTGGCCACCTTCCATCAGGGCGGCCACCAAGGTGGTGCGCGGCGTGTCCAACATGCCTTTTTCGGCGGCATAACGCTGAATCTGGTGGTGTGCAGCCATCACAGCGCGGGACAGAAAAGCGGGCAGCTCCTGCACCACCGGATTGGCGGCCTTCTTGAAGTAGGTTGAAAAGGTTTGCAGCGCCAGTTGCGCCGCCATGGCCCCTTCAGGATGCCCCCCCATGCCATCCGCCAGCACAAAAATACCGGATTCGCGGGTGTAGCTGTAGCCCAAACGGTCTTCGTTGCGGGGCCGCCCACCTTGCTTGCTGCTTTGATACACCGAAAATTTCATCGGAAACGACTCCAGAGACCGGGTTTGGCAGCGGGTTTCTTCTTGTTGTCAGAGACGATGTTGTCAAACTGCAAACGCACCTTTTCGGCCACCGAGAGCTTGGTGTAGTTGCGCTCACCTTCGTTGTTCATTTCTTTTTGCAGCGCAAACACCGACTGTGGGCGCGAGAGCGGGTCCAGCGACATACACCACTGCACCACTTCAATCAGGTTGTCGGAGTACACACCCCGCAGACGGGCCAGTGCCAGCGCGAGCTTGTCTTTTTCGATCGCCTGAGCGGCATCACTGGGCGGATACCCCTGCATGCAGGCATACATGCAGGCACCAATGGCATAAATGTCCGTCCACGGCCCCAAGTTGCCGTCGTGCCGGTACATCTCGGGTGCGGCAAAGCCAGGGGTGTACATGGGCCGGGTGAAGCTGCCTTCTTTGCTGAGCACCTTGCGTGCCGCCCCAAAATCGACCAGCACGGCCCGGTCGTCGTCGGTGATGAAAATATTGGCTGGCTTGATGTCCAGGTGCAGCAATTTGTGCTGATGCACGATACGCAAGCCGCGCAAAATTTCATCAAACAACGACCGGATGGTGGATTCGCGAAACACCTTGGGCTGCTTCAAGCTGCGCGCGGTGATGATGTATTCCTGCAAGGAAGCCCCTTCCAGAAAATTCATCACCATGTAAACGGTTTCGTTTTCACGGAAGAAATTCAGCACACTGACCACCGCAGGGTGCGAAATTTGCGCCAAAGCGCGGCCTTCTTCAAAGAAACTTTTCAAGCCCAGCCGGTAGAGCGAGAGCTTCTCGGGTTGAATTTGCGGCAACAGTTCGCCCGGTTTGCGGCTGGCAAGGGACGAGGGCAGGTATTCTTTGATAGCCACCTGCTGCCCCTGGTTGTCCACCGCAAGGTACACGACCCCAAAGCCGCCAGAGGCCAGTTTGCGAACAATGCGGTAACCGCCAATGACGGTATCGGGGGGAAGCGGGGCGGGTTTGACCTTTGACATAATTCGGGTGGGCTCCGGAACGCCTCTCGTTTCGGCCCATTCAACCTGATGGGACGCAGTGAAATGGCAGTTTACAGCATGACCGGTTACGCCACCGCCCAGACCGGTGCAGCCACAGCACAGCCCGGCGGTGAGACGCTTCGCGAAACCCGGCCCGCGCTGGGCATTGAAATCCGCTCGGTCAACAGCCGGTTCCTAGACCTCAGCTTCAAACTGCCCGAAGAACTGCGCGCCAGCGAACCCGCCATTCGGGAGCTGCTCAGTGCGCGGCTCAAACGGGGCAAGGTCGAGCTCAGGGCCTGGGTCGAGGGACGCAACGAATCGGGCCTGCGTGCGCCCAGTGCGGCAGAACTGCAAAAGCTGCTGTCCATGCAGGACAGCATCCGCGCTTGGCTGCCCACCGCCGCGCCTTTGTCCGTGGCCGATGTGCTGCAACTCAGCACCCGTTCACACGGCAACAACAGCAACACGAACGAACCGCACGAGAACCTGCTGCCCCTGGTACAGACTGCGCTGGAGGGCCTGATGGAGGCCCGCGCCCGCGAGGGCCAGCGCCTCGCCGATTCGCTACTGACACGCCTGCAAGCCCTGCGCCAGCTCGCCCAAGATGCACAACCCATGATTCCGCTGCTCGTGGCCCAACAGCGGCAGCGCTTTCTGGACCGGTGGGCTGAGGCGCTGAATGGTGCCAGCCCAGCCGGTGCATCGCAGGAATCCGCACGTTCTACCCTCAGCAGCGAGGCCGCCGAGGATCGCGCCCTGAGCGAAGCCACCGCATTTGCCCTGCGCATTGATGTGGCCGAAGAACTGACCCGACTGGACGCGCACCTGAGCGAAATCGAACGACTGCTGGGTCAGGGACAACACATCGGCAAACGCCTAGACTTTCTGATTCAGGAGTTGCACCGCGAAGCGAATACCTTGGGCTCCAAATCGTCACACTTGGATCTGACCCGCATTTCGGTTGATATGAAAGTGCTGATCGAACAAATGCGCGAGCAAGTGCAAAACATCGAATAAGAAAACATCGAACAAGTTTTCGCTCTCTTCTGCCCTCCTCTGCTCTCCTCCACCCGTTCTCTACCCATTCACCTGCGATTTTTGATTTTTTATGGACTACCCAGGCAACCTTTTCGTCGTCGCAGCGCCCAGTGGTGCAGGTAAATCGAGCCTGGTCAAAGCCTTGATGGAGCTTGACAACCGCGTCTCGCCCTCCATCTCACACACCACACGCGCACCCCGTGGACAAGAGCTGCATGGCCGCGAGTATTACTTTGTCTCGCAGGAAACGTTTGATCAAATGGTGATTCAGGATGCCTTTCTCGAATGGGCACTGGTGCATGGCAATCGCTACGGCACATCCAAACAAGCCATTGAACAGCGCATGGCACAAGGGGTAGATGTGGTGCTGGAAATTGACTTCCAAGGTGCCATTCAGGTCAAACGCATATTCCCGAATGCCGTGCTGATCTTCATCCTGCCGCCAAGCTGGACGGAACTGCGCTCGCGCCTGGAGCGACGCGCCGAGGACAGCCCTGAAGTGATTGAACTGCGCCTACAGAACGCCGCCACCGAGATGGCGCATGCCTGTGAATTTGACTTCGTTATAATCAACGAGTTATTTGAACGCGCCCTGTTTGACCTCAAGGCCATCGTTCATGCGCAGCGGCTCAAGTACATCGCCCAGCGCAATGCCCGCAGTGACACCTTCCGGGCGCTTCACATCCTCTGACACGTCACCCACTTTTCTGAAAGCTCCCCCATGGCACGCATCACCGTTGAAGATTGTCTGGAAAAAGTGCCCAACCGCTTCCAGCTTGTTTTGGTCGCCACCTACCGCGCCCGCATGCTCAGCCAAGGCCATGCGCCCAAGAT
Source organism: Pseudomonadota bacterium (assembly GCA_041192045.1). Lineage (GTDB taxonomy): Bacteria > Pseudomonadota > Gammaproteobacteria > Burkholderiales > Burkholderiaceae_C > Hydrogenophaga. Next base: position 15,999 of record JBEENR010000010.1, read on the forward strand.
CGAGAGCAAAAACAAGCCCGGTGTGACCGCCCTGCGTGAAGTGGCTGCGGGCAAAGTGGGCATAGAAATGCTCAAAAAAGTCCCGCTCTAAACATGCCGTTTCATACAAGACTTGCACGTTGAAGAACTTGACCTGTGCAGTCAGGCTGATCAAAAAACACCGCTTGCGGTGTTTTTTTGTATCCAGATGCTGCCAAATCGACGTGATATTTCACAAAATTTACAAAACGTCCGTCTAAGTCCCGACGAGAAGCCCCCCAGCTTGAGCCAAGCACGCCTTCACCGGCTAAAGTAGTGCCATGATGATTGCGCACGACACCCAGCCCACCGATTCCCGGTCAGACGACATTGCCGCCGCCAGCTTTGCCGCCTTGTTGAGCAAGCTGGACTACCTGTCTGGTGTGGATATCACCAACATCCGTGATGCCTATGCCTTCGCGGCACAAGCCCACGCCGGCCAGATGCGGAAAAACGGCGACCCCTACATCACCCACCCCATTGCAGTGGCCGTTCAGTGCACCGAATGGAAGCTCGATGCCCAAGCGCTCATGGCCGCGCTCATGCACGATGTGATGGAAGACTGCGGCATCAGCAAAACCGGCTTGAGTGAGCGTTTTGGCCCAGTGGTGGCCGAACTGGTCGATGGGCTGACCAAGCTGGACAAGCTGGAATTTGACAGCCGTGAACAAAATCAGGCCGAGTCGTTCCGCAAAATGCTGCTGGCCATGGCCAAGGATGTGCGGGTGATCCTGATCAAGCTGGCCGACCGCACGCACAACATGCGCACCATGGCCGATATGCCGCCCTCGAAATGGAAGCGTATTTGCAGCGAAACCCTGGAGATTTACGCTCCTATTGCATACCGATTGGGTTTGAATTTTACTTACCGTGAATTGCAAGATCTGTCATTCCGCTTTTTGCATCCTTGGCGTTATTCGGTGCTCAGCAAAGCCCTGATCAAATCGCGACAGCGTCGGCGCGAGCTCATCAGCCGGGTGCAACACGAAGTGGAAACCCTGTTTGCTCGGCACAACATGCCGGTACGCATCATGGGGCGCGAAAAAACCCTGTATTCGGTTTACCGAAAGATGGACAGCAAGCACCTGTCTTTTTCGCAAGTCACTGATATGTATGGTTTTCGCATTGTGGTGCCCGAATTGCACGACTGTTACACCGGCATGGGCATCCTGCATCAACTCTACAAACCGGTACCTGGCAAATTCCGCGACTATGTCGCCATTCCCAAAATCAATGGTTACCAGTCATTGCACACCACCCTCATTGGCCCATTGAGCACCAACATTGAATTCCAGTTGCGCACGCACGCGATGGACGTGGTGGCCGAGTCGGGGGTAGCAGCACACTGGCTGTACAAAGCCAACGAACCCAACAGCGAGACTTCACAGCGACTGGGCATGCAGTGGCTGCAATCGCTGCTGGACATTCAACAAGAAACCCGCGATGCCTCCGAATTCTGGGATCACATCAAGATTGACCTGTTTCCCGATGCGGTTTATGTGTTCACCCCGAAAAGCCGGATCATGGCCCTGCCCCACGGGGCCACGGCCATGGACTTTGCCTACGCCATCCACAGCGGGGTCGGTAACCGGGCGGTGGCCGCAGTCGTCAATGGCGAGCAGCGACCGCTGCGCACCGAGTTGAACAACGGTGATGTGGTCGAAATCATCACCGACGACAAGGCCGAGCCCAATCCGGCTTGGCTGTCATTCGTCAAAACAGGGCGTGCGCGTTCCAAAATCCGGCACCACCTCAAAACCATGGCGCATGAAAAATCGCTCGCGCTGGGTGAGCGCATGCTCAGCCAGTCCTTGCGCTCGGAGGGTTTTGCCACGCTACCGGAGAACCAAGGCGCAGACAAGGCTGTCTGGGACAAGCTGCTGCACTTCACAGGCAACAAAACGCCCGATGAACTGCTGGCCGATATTGGCATGGGCAAGCGCATTGCCAGCATGGTGGGTAAAAAGCTGGCCATGCTGCTGAGCGAGTCCGGACAAAAACCCAACCCGCTGCTCATCAGCACGGAGCGCTATTTGGGCCAATCGGAGGGTTCGCTCGCGCAGGGTGCGGTCACGCTGGATGGCAGCGAAGGCCTCTCGGTGCAATACGCCGCGTGTTGCAAGCCCATTCCGGGGGATCACATCGTCGGCTATCTGGGTCGGGGCGAGGGTTTGGTCGTACACACCAGTGAGTGCGCCGTGGGCAAACGGCTGCTGATGCGCGACAGCGAGCGTTTCTTGGAAGTGGAATGGGCTGACGAGCCCGTTCGCGCCTTTGAAACCGTGCTGCTGGTCACAGTGAGCAACGGCAAAGGCGTGCTGGGGCGGGTGGCTTCGGCCATTTCAGCCACAGAGGCCGACATCACCCACGTGAACATGGGCGAGGAACCCGCCCAAATCACCACCGACATCCGCTTCACGGTGGCCGTACACAACCGGGTGCACTTGGCCCATGTGCTACGCGCCCTCAAGCGCACGCCTTCGGTGCTCAAGGCCCACCGCTTCCGCCCGCCTGTCAAGGGCTGAACCGCCCCGGATCAGGGCAGCGTGAGCAAGCGGCCTGTTCAGCGGCTGGCCGCTTCCAGCCCATCCAACAGACTCAGGGCCTGCGCGTAGTCAAAGCGTTGCACGGCTTCTAGCATGGGCTGTGCTGCATCGCCCCAACAGGCCTTCAGGCTGGTGCCGTGTTCGCGCACGAGACGCAGTGCTGCCATGTCCTGCTCTTGCAGATACGTCCTCAACTCGGCCTGTAGCGCCCGCAAAGCCACATCAGGCAAGGGCTTGTCGGTGGTGGGTGCCGTTTCGCTGCGCGGCAGTTGCGACAGGGCACGCTCCAGGTCTTTGTGCAGCAGCGCCAGCTCTTGTGCCAGTTGTAAGGCCATGCGGGTACGCTGCGGAATCGGTGCCTGACGGCCCTGGGTCTGAAATTCGTCGGCCAGCGCAGCCAGTTTGCGTGCCCCAATCGATCCGGCAGTAGATTTGAGGACATGGGCCAGATCACGGATTTGATCCCAGTAACCATTGACCACCGCTTGCTCAAGCGTGGCCACATCACCCGCGTGCGATTCGACAAAGCGTGTGATCAGCCGACCGTAGAGGTTCAGGTTGCCATTCACGGTCTTCAAACCGGCATCAACCCGCAAACCCATGACACGACCCCAGTGCGCCATCAGCAGCGCATGGTGGCGGGCCGATTCGTCATTCGGTGCTGACACCGTTGGGCGCAGCCCTGGCACCCGTGGCACACCTGCCACCCGTCGGGGTGTTCGTTGTAACCATTGCCACAGGGTGGCATAGAACTGTTCGGGCTCAACGGGTTTGGCAATGAAGTCGTTCATGCCCGCTTCGGTGCAGCGCTGGCGGTCTTCACCCAGTACGCTGGCCGTCATCGCCAGCACCGGCAATTCACGGTAGTCGGGCAACTCACGAATGGCGCGGGTGCAGGCCATGCCGTCCATCAGGGGCATGTGTATGTCCATCAGCACCAGGGCGATGTCGTTCTGGCCTTGCAGAATTTGCAAGGCTTCAACACCGTTATGGGCCAACACCACCGGCAGGCCCACCACGTTGAGCAGCTGCGTGGCTACTTCTTGATTCAGTGGGTTGTCTTCAGCCAGCAAGATATGGCGCCCGGCATGCCGTGTCCAGTCGGGGGTGTTTGCTGATGCACCCACAGCCGTGCCAAGGGTTTCGGTGTGGGCACCGGGGCTGTCGGCACGCTCGGCAGCGTCTGCCTTGAGTTGCAGCACTTCCAGCATCTGTTCGCGCAGCTGCAACAGGGAAACGGGTTTGCTCATCAACCCACAAAAACCGTGTTGCAAGAGTTTTTCGGTGCTGATTTGGGTGCCGTAGGCCGTCACCAGCATGAGGCGTGGCGGCTTTTCAAGACCCAGTGCTGAAATGCGCTGGGCCAATTCGAAGCCGTCCATGCCAGGCATGCGCCAGTCGATCAGGCAAACATCCACACCCGCTGGCGGCTGGGCAGCGGGCTGCGACGGGGACAGTGACAGAGACGGTGACAGGTATTGCAGGGCCGACACACCATCAGCCACCCCATGCGCGGCAAAGCCCAATACGGCCAGATCGGCCAGCAAGGCCGTGCGGGCATCCACGTTATCGTCCACCACCAGCGCACGGTAGGATTTGCCGTGTAGGGGGGGCACCACGTCGGGCGTGGGCGAGCTGGCCTGTTGCAGCGTCAGCTCGACACGGAACACACTGCCCGTGCCCGGCGTGCTCTGGGCCGTGATCTCGCCGCCCATGAGTTGCACCAATCGGCGGCTGATGGCCAGCCCCAAGCCTGTGCCGCCATGTCGGCGGGTGGTCGATTGGTCGGCCTGCTCAAAGGCTTGGAACAACCGCCCCAGCGTTTCATGGCTGATACCAATACCGGTGTCGATGATGTCGATGCCAAGACGGCAATACCCCGTCGGGGCCGTGCCCTGAGCACGAACCCGCACGGTGACATGACCGCTGTCGGTGAATTTGACAGCATTGCCAATCAGGTTAAACAGCACCTGGCGCAAACGCAAATCGTCACCCACCACCCAGTTGGGCACATCGGCATCGACCCACTCCACCAGTTCCAGGTTTTTCTGCGCCGCTTTTTCGCTCAGCATTTGGCAGACCTGATCGATCAGGCCATGCAATTCAAAGCTGCGGTGTTCAATGTCCAGTTTGCCTGCCTCAATTTTGGAAAAATCCAGAATGTCATTCAGGATACCCAGCAAATGTTGCGCGGCTTCGCTCACCTTATCAAGATGCGAGGCCTGTACCGGATCGCTGGCCAGCCGACGTGACAAGTGCGTCATGCCAATCACCGCATTCATGGGTGTGCGGATTTCATGGCTCATATTGGCTAAGAATTCGCTCTTGGCGCGGGTAGCCGCTTCAGCACGGTCGCGTTGTACCTGCAATTCTTGGGTGCGCAGCGCCACTTCATTTTCTAAATTGTTGCGGTGGTGTTCCAGCTCCTTTTCCATTTGCAGGCGTTCAGTGACATCGCGAATCACAGCGGTGAACAGCATGTCGCTACCCACGCCTGTGCGTGAAATGCCAATTTCCAGATTCAATTGCCGTCCGCTGCGGTGTACCCCGTTGACCACCCGCCCATTCATCATGATGCGGCTGGCCAGCCCATGGTCATCGGCAGCAAACTGCTGCATCGATTGCAGGTGCTGTACCCAGAATGCTTCGGGCAGCAACACATTGACCGACTGCCCCACCAAGCCGTCGGCTTGGTAACCAAACAGTTGCAGGGCTGCTGGGTTGGCATGCACCAGTTGGAATTGGCGGTTGAGTACCAAAATGGCATCGGGTGCCGCTTGAATCAGGGTGCGCAGGCGGTTTTCACTGGCCTGAATATCTTCCATGCGCTGACGCAAGGCCTGCGACATACCATTGAAGGCCATGCCCAATTCTTGCAACTCCATGATTCTGAAATCGGGCAACTGCATACCGAATTGCGCCTGCCCAATGCGATGCACGCCTTGGCGCAGGGTATTGATGGGTTTGAGCAGACTGCGAGAGAGGAAATAAAACAGCAACAAGGTGGCCAGCAGCATCACCAGCGCAAAACGACCTTGGTCTTGCAGCAGGTTGCGCAGGGTCAATTGCACCGCCCTACCGGTGTCCACCACCACCACGATAGAACCGCTGGGGCTGTTGCGATCTGGATTGTCAGCCGTGATCCACTGAAAGCGCTGGAAAAACACCAGGGTGTCGTCCTGCTCATTGCGCCATTCGGTCGCTACACCCAAACGGGCACTTTGCAAACGCTGCACATACGTCTCGGGCAACACCACATCAGCCATTTTGTTCAAATGAACCAAGCGGGTGGACACCACCACCGTCCCGTCAGGACGCACAATGGCGACATATTTGAGCAACTGGTCTGTGGCTGCATGCATCAGCAATTCTTTGGCCAATGAAATGTTGTTGTCGGTTGGGCGCTCAGCCAAAATCAGCAATTCAGCCAACACGACACTGCCTTTGCGCTGGGCCTCGGCTTGGGCGTAGCGCACATGCTCTACCCAAGCCAGCGTGGCACCTAATGCAAAACAGATTAAAAAGATAACGTTGACTCCTAGAAAGGCAATCCCATTCAGCGGCAAAGTCGGTAAACGAAATTGGCTGGACTGGGTTTGCCGGACACGGCTGAGCAAAGCGTTGAGTCGTTTGAGCATGGGCAAAATGGCGAGCTGCCAGAGGTGTTCAGGGTAAAAAATCGCTGCTGAACAGCCGATCTAACGAAGGTGCTTCGGACAACAAACCCTGACGCAGCATGATGGCAACGAGTTTTTCCGCGGTGACATGCAATTTGGCCGGTGTTCCCGTCATCCATTGACGGTTTTCTTGGGCACTCGGGAAATAGATTTCCTGAAAAATCTGACCGACTGCGCTGGGTTCTAGGTCGAGCCGACTACCCAGCAAAGCATTGTGTTGCTCAGGATTGGTGCGCCATTGCTGATAGGCTTGGAAATGCGCATGGAGCATGGCTTTGATTTGCTGCTGCTTTTGCGTGAGCAATTCGGTACGAATGGCCACCGTGTCCAGAATCAGGCCCGATGTCGTGGCACTGCTGAACACCAAATGCCCCTGACTGGCCAGCAATTTCGATTTGTGAGGTTCGTAAGTCACCACCGCATCGACCTGGCCACTTTGAAAGGCCGACACATGGTTGTCCACCGCAATGAAGCGGGTTTGCACATCACGCGCTGTCAGACCGGCGGATTCCAGCGCAGCGTTGAGCAATACCGCACCCACTGCCGTTTGCTCAACCCCAATGGTTTTACCGCGCAACTGGGCCATGCTGGTGTAGGCCGCTTGCGCAATCAGGGCATCGGCCCCACGGGATTCATCCAGCACAGCCACCAGGGTCAGGTCAACGCCGTTGGCGCGTGCGGTCAACACCTCGTCCAAGGTCAGACAGGCACCATCAATGGAACGGGTGGCCAGCCCGCGCAGGTTGGCGGGTGCGGAGGGGGTTTCAATCAAATGCACTTGGGTGGCATCGAGCAGCTTCAACTCGCGGGCCATGTACAAAAATTCGTAGCCCGGCCACGGTTGTGCCCCAATGCGCAGAGGTTCGGCATACAAACGGGAACAACCTGGCAAGACCGAAGCTGCCGAAGCCGCGACAGCCGCCATGCCGCCCCGCGCAAGCCAACGCAAGCAAGCGCGGCGGTGGTGTGTGGACTGCATGACGTTCATGGTGATGAGGTGGGTAGTTTGGACGGTGTGGTGGGCGCTGTGGACGCAGCACCGTCGGCGAGTTGGGCGGCGATGTCCAGAAACTGATCGAGGTTGGCCAAGAAGGCATCGACGATGTCGGGGTCAAAGTGCGTGCCCCGCCCTTCTCGGATGATGCGGATCACATCCTGCACCGGCATGGATTCTTTGTAAACCCGGCGACTGATGAGGGCATCAAACACATCGGCCAGGGCCATAAGGCGGGCCGACACCGGAATGTCGTCGCCACGCAGCGCAGCCGGATAACCCGAGCCATTCCATTTTTCGTGGTGCCCTGCGGCAATTTCTCGGGCCACTTCTAAAAATTCCAGTGGCCCGGCGGATGTGGCTTGGATGCGGGGCAAGCGCGCAAACGGGGAATCTTGGCGTGTCTGGTCGTCGGTCACTTCATGAATGGCGCGGGCAATGGCATCGGCCCCGATCAGGGCATGCGTTTGCATGACGCTGAATTCTTCGGGCGTGAGCTTGCCGGGTTTGAGCAGGATTTCGTCGCGAATGCCAATCTTGCCAATGTCGTGCAAGGGTGCTGCGTTGACGATGAGGTTCAATTTGTCTGGGGTCAGTGCGGCCTTGAACCGGGGATGGTTTTGCAAATAGCGCCCCAACACGTCAATGTAGAGCTGGGTGCGCCGGATGTGGTGGCCGGTTTCGTTGTCGCGCGCCTCGCCCAACGAGGCCAGGGCACGGATGCTCACGTCTTGCACCAGCACAATGTCTTGCACGCGCCGGGCCACTTCGGCTTCGAGTTCGGCGTTGTGACGGGCCAGCGCATCGCGGGTTTGCTTGAGTTCGATGTGTACCGCCACCCGCGCCAGCAGCACCGTGGGGTTGACGGGCTTGCTCACATAGTCCACAGCCCCTAGTTTCAGGCCTTGCTCTTCATCTTCTTGGGCATCTTTGGCCGTCACAAAAATCACCGGAATGCTGGCCGTGGCGCTGTTGGCCTTGAGGCGGCGAATGACTTCGTAGCCGTCCATGCCCGGCATCATCAAGTCCAGCAAGATCAAATCGGGCGGTGGCACCAGCTGCACCACCGACAGCGCTTGCAGCCCCGAGATAGCCACACGGACTTTGTAGAGCGGCTCCAGCAGCTCACCCAGCAAGGCCAGGTTCTGCGGGTTGTCATCGACGATGAGGATGATGGGGCGGGTGGCTGTCATGCGCAGGGTAGCTGAAATCAAGGCTGGGGAAACCCGGTGGGGAATGCTGGATTATTCAACCGCCACACCAACACCATGGGTCACCCAGGTTTGACATGGCGCAACAGGGCTTTTTCCAGCTCCAAGATCAGCAGCACCGCCAGACCAGCCCCGGCACACATGAAGACCTGCGCCAGCGACAGCGGGCGGGTATCAAACAAGGCTTGCATGAAGGGCGCATAGGTGAACAGGGTTTGCAGCAGCAGCACCGCAGCCACCGCCAGCAGCACACGGGGCGTGCCGCGCACGCCCTGCCAGGTGAAGGACGGCGCTTTCAGATAACGCACGCTGAACAGGTAGAAGACCTCCATCGCCACCAAGGTGTTGACCGCCACGGTGCGGGCCGTCTGCACATCGGCTCCGTGCGCCAAGGCCCAGCGGTACAGCCCAAAAATGCCCGACAAGAACAGGCCCGATACCAGCACGATGCGCCAGACAATGAAGGACGACAGCATGGGGTCGCTGGCGCGGCGTGGCGGGCGGCGCATCACATCGGGCTCGGTGGGTTCAAACGCCAGCACCATGGCCAGGGCAATGGAGCTGACCATGTTCACCCACAGAATCTGCGCCGGCAGGATGGGCAGGGCCAGCCCCAGCAAGACGGCCACCAGCAGCGAGAGCGATTCACCCCCGTTGATGGGCAGCAAAAAGGTGATGGTCTTGCGCAGGTTGTCGTACACCGTGCGCCCCTCTTCGACCGCGTGGGCAATCGAAGCAAAGTTGTCATCGGCCAACACAATGGCCCCGGCCTGCCGAGCGGCTTCGGTGCCCTTGCGCCCCATGGCCACGCCCACATCGGCCTGCTTCAATGCCGGAGCATCGTTCACACCGTCGCCCGTCATGGCCACCACCTCGCCGTTGGCCTGCAAGGCGCGCACCAAACGCAGCTTGTGTTCGGGGCTGGCGCGGGCAAACACATCCCCCTCGCGCACGGCCTGGCGCAGGGTGGCCTCGTCCATGGCTTCAATGTCATGGCCACTGATGGCGCGCAAACCCTGCCCCATGCCCAACTGGGCTGCAATCGCGCTGGCCGTCACACCATGATCACCGGTGATCATCTTGACCCGAATGCCCGCCGCACGGCATTGCGCCACGGCCTGCACCGCCTCGGGCCGTGGCGGGTCGATGATGCCCACCAGACCCAGCAGACACAGGCCCTGCAAGGGCTGGCTGGCCAGCTGACTGGGCTCAAACGCCGTGCCCAGCTCAGCCCGTGCCAGGGCCAGCACCCGGCGACCCGCGCGGGCCTGGCTGTCCATGGCCTGTTGCCAGCTGGCGGCATTCAAGGCTTGGGGCTGCCCGCGTGCATCGAGTTGCTGGCTGCACATGGCCAGCACCCGCTCGGGCGCACCTTTGACCAGCAGGCGCACCCCGTCGGCGGTGCGGTGGGCGGTGGCCATGTAGCGGTGTTCCGACTCGAAAGGAATCACGCCGCAGCGGGGCTGCTCCTGGGCCAGCTCGGCGGGGTCAATGCCCGCTTTCATGGCCAGCGTCAGCAAGGCTCCTTCGGTCGGGTCGCCCACCAGTTGCCACTGCCCGGCCTCTGGGTGCAGGCTGGCATCGACACACAGTGCAGCGGCTTCGGCCAGGGCCAGCAGGGGCGGGGCTTCTTTGAAGAGTTCTGCGGGCTGCAAATGGTGCCCACCGCGCAGCAAGCTTCCTTCCGGGGCGTAGCCAGCCCCTTGCACCTGCACCACGTCAGCGGCCAGCACCACCTGCTGCACCGTCATCTCGTTGCGGGTCAGGGTTCCTGTTTTGTCCGAACAAATCACCGTCACCGAACCCAGCGTCTCGACCGCTGGCAGGCGGCGCACCACCGCATGGCGTACTGCCATGCGCTGCACCCCAATCGCCAGCGTGATGGTGAGGATGGCCGGTAAACCTTCGGGAATGGCGGCCACCGCCAGCCCCACGGCGGCCAGAAACATGTCCACGACAGGCATGCCACGCAACGCCGTGCCCAGCACAAACAAGGCCATGGCGGCCAACAGCACCACCACGGTGAGCCAGCGCGACAACTGGGCCATGTTGCGCACCAGCGGCGTGGTGTTGGGTTCTACCGAGGCCAGCAAGTGGCCAATGCGTCCCATTTCTGTGCGCCCCGCCGTGGCCACCACCACCGCGCTGGCCTGCCCCTGCGTGACCATGGTGCCCGCATACGCCATACCCAAACGGTCGCCCAGGGCCGCCTGTTGCGCCACCGCGGGCAGGGCTTTATCGACTGGCACCGACTCGCCCGTCAGCGCAGACTCGTCCACCCGCAGGTTGTGGCAGCTCAGCAGTCGCAGGTCAGCGGGCACCCGGTCGCCCGAGGCCAGCTGCACCACATCGCCCGGCACCAGCTCGGCGGCATCCAATTCCTGCAAACGGCCATCACGCCAGACCATAGCCTGTGGGGCCAGCAGGTGGCGAATGGCCTGCAAGGCTTTCTCGGCCTTGCCTTCTTGCAGCACGCCAATGACCACGTTCAGCAAGACCACGGCCAGAATCACAACAGCATCCAGCGTGTGGCCCACCAGCAACGTGGTCCCAGCAGCGGCCAGCAGCACATAAATCAGCAGGTTGTGAAACTGCGCCGCCACCCGCCGCCACAGCGGTACGGTGGCCGCAGCCTCCAACACGTTGCGTCCTAGCCGCTGCGCCAAGGCCTGCGCTTGCGCACTGCGCAAACCGCTGCGGGTGCTGCCGAGTTGGGCCAGCACCTCATCGGGTGGCAGGTGGTGCCAAGCGGGTGTGGTCTCTGTCGGTGTGGGGCGATCGTTAAGGTGTGTCATGCACCACAGTGTAAAAACCAGTCCACCCGAAGGATACCCCTTCAAGTCAAGCACCAGACATCAACGCCCATGCCCGATGTGAGCAGCGTCCTATAATGCCGGGTTTTGCACCGCAAGCGCGACAGCAGCACCTCCGGCTTGGCCCGGCACCCTGAAGACCAGGGGCCGCACCGCCCGACACGCGACATCCGGCCACCCCAGCGACCCTAGCGTCCTGAGGCACCCGCAAGGACTGCACACCAAATGATCGCCCCAACAGCTTGCAGACCCGTTTTTTCCGGCGAAGAACGGGGGTTGTGCACCACAAAAGCCTCTCTGCCGGTGCCCTTGATGGGGCATTCGTGCGTTTGCGCAGGTTTTTTGTCTGTCCTGCCGGTTCCTGTTTGTCACCACGTTTGAGGTTCTCATGCCCGCCAAGAAGTCCAGTGCGCCCCTCGTGCCCACCCCTGCCACCACCGACAAGCTGCCCGCCGACACGGCAGACAGCGCATTGAGCGGTGACGTGTCCGCCCCTGCGGCTGGTGCAGAAAAACCGGCCAAAAAAACGGCCAAAGCAACTGGCAAAACCAGCACCAAGAGCAGCACCAAAAAAGCCGCCAGCAGCCCGGACAGTGCCAGCGAAAGCACCCCAGAAGCCCCCGCTGCGCCAGCCCTTGATGCAGTGACCGAGACCGTGGCCGACGCTGCTGCATCCAAGAAAAAAAGTGGCCGCCCCAGCAAGGCCGCTGCGGACAAACCGGAAGGCAAGGCCGAGAGCAAAACCGCCAGCAAACCCGCCGCCAAACGGGGCCGCAAACCCAAGGCCGAAGCCGCATCGTCCGCCTCTGACCTGGACGATGCCGACTTGAGCGACATTGAGGACGACCTCAGCGGTGAACCCGAGGCCGAAGCCGAGACCGACGGCGAGGTGCTGGACGACAACGCCCAGCCCGTCGAGAAAGTCAAGCCGCTGCGCATGAAAATCAGCAAGGCCAAAGAGCGGGCGCTGATGAAGGAATTCGGGCTTGATGAAACCGTGTTGTCCGAAGAAGAGGCCAAAAGCCGCCGTGACCGCCTGAAAACCCTGATCAAGCTGGGCAAGACACGCGGCTACCTGACCCACGGCGAAATCAACGACCACCTGCCCGACAAACTCGTCGAGGCCGAGACGCTGGAAGTCGTGGTCTCGCTGCTCAACGACATGGGTGTGGCGGTGTACGAACAGACCCCCGATGCCGAAACCCTGCTGCTGAACAACACCGGCCCCACCGCCGCCACCGAAGAGGAAGCCGAAGAGGAAGCCGAAGCAGCCCTGTCCACCGTGGACAGCGAATTTGGCCGCACCACCGACCCGGTGCGCATGTACATGCGCGAAATGGGCACGGTTGAGTTGCTGACCCGCGAGGGCGAGATTGAAATCGCCAAGCGCATTGAAGGCGGTTTGAACGACATGATCGCCGCCATTTCAGAAAGCCCGGCCACGATTGCCGAAATTCTGGCCATGTCCGAAGAAATTCGGGAAGGCAAGGTGGTGATTTCGACCGTGGTCGATGGCTTTGCCGACAGCAATGCCGCCGATGACTACGTGGCCGAAGAAGACTTTGACGATTACGACGAAGCCGACGACGATGACGGCAAAGGCGGCTCTAAAGCGCTGACCCGCAAGATGGAAGAGCTCAAACGCGAAGCCCTCACCCGTTTTGACAACCTGCGCGCCTTGCACGAAAAACTCGGCAAGATTCACGAAAAAGAAGGTTACGGCACCCCCGCCTACATGAAAACCCAAGCGGCCATCACCGAAACGCTGATGACCATCCGCTTCACCGCCAAAGCCATTGAAAAGCTGTGCAACACCGTGCGCGGCCAAGTGGACGATGTGCGCAAAAAAGAACGCGAATTGCGCCGCATTCTGGTGGACAAATGCGGCATGACGCAAGAAAAATTCATTGCCGAATTTCCAGCCAACCTGCTGAACCTGAAGTGGATTGAAAAGCAAGCCAGCGCAGGCAAACCCTGGAGCGCGGTGATGCAGCGCAACATTCCGCCCGTGCAGGAATTGCAGAATGGTTTGATTGCCATCCAAACCAATGTGGTAGTACCGCTGGCGCACCTGAAAGACATTCACAAGCGCATGAACCAGGGTGAATCCACCTCGCGCGATGCCAAAAAGGAAATGATCGAGGCCAACTTGCGCTTGGTCATCTCAATTGCCAAAAAATACACCAACCGTGGCCTGCAATTTCTCGATCTGATTCAAGAAGGCAACATTGGCCTGATGAAGGCGGTCGATAAATTTGAATACCGCCGGGGCTACAAATTTTCGACTTATGCCACTTGGTGGATTCGCCAGGCCATTACCCGCTCCATTGCGGATCAGGCCCGCACCATCCGCATTCCGGTGCACATGATCGAAACCATCAACAAGATGAACCGCATCAGCCGCCAGCATTTGCAGGAACACGGCTTCGAGCCCGATGCCTCGATCTTGGCTGAAAAGATGGACATGCCGGAAGACAAGATTCGCAAGATCATGAAAATTGCGAAAGAGCCTATCTCGATGGAAACACCGATTGGCGATGACGATGATTCGCACTTGGGCGACTTCATTGAAGATCAGGCCAACACCGCCCCCATTGATGCAGCCATGCAGGCCGGTTTGCGCGAGGTGGTGAAGGAAATTCTGGACAGCCTGACCCCGCGTGAAGCCAAGGTGCTGCGCATGCGTTTCGGCATTGAAATGTCCACCGACCACACCCTAGAAGAAGTGGGCAAGCAGTTTGACGTGACCCGCGAACGCATCCGTCAAATTGAAAGCAAGGCGGTGCGCAAGCTGAAACATCCCAGCCGCTCGGACAAGCTGCGCAGCTTCATCGACTCGATGTAAGCCGCCCCTGGCACCCCACTCCACCTGCACCCGCCTGCCGGGTGCGGTTCAGCCCCCGCGCAGGGCTTGCAGCAACTTCAGGCCACCGCGTCCATTGACTTCGTGGCCCAGCCGCGTCTGTTCGGCGCGAATGGCGGTGCGGCTTTTTTCGCCCAGCATGCCATCGACTGGGCCAATGTCATGCCCGCGCAGAATCAGCAGGCCTTGCAGTTCCCGGCGTTCAGCGCGTGAGATGCCGGGGTCGTCGGTCGGCCAAGGCGTGCGCAGTGGGCCGCCACCGCGCAAGCGGTCGCTCAGGTGGGCAATGGCCAGACCGTAGCTTTCGGCAGCGTTGTAGCTGTAGAGCGCGTTGAAGTTGCGCAGCACCAAAAAGGCCGGGCCTTCAGGGCCAGCAGGGGTCATCAGGCCAGCGGAGCCTGCCTGCGCGGGCAAGTCGGGCCAGGCACTGCCGTCGGCCAAGCGCAGGCCGCGTGCGGCCCATTCGGCCAGCGGGCGGGTTTGGTGGCGGCTCTCTTGGCGGGTATCAAACCGGGGCGGTAATTGCACTTCAAACCCCCAAGGCTGACCGGTTTGCCAGCCTGCGCGGCTCAAAAAATGCGCGGTCGAGGCCAGGGCATCGGCCGTGCTGTCCATCAGGTCGCGTCGGCCATCGCCGTCAAAGTCCACGGCCAGCCGCTCAAAGGTGGTGGGCATGAATTGGGTTTGCCCAAAAGCGCCCGCCCACGAGCCGCGCAGCCGCTCGGGCGCTATGTGACCAGCTTGCAGGATGCGCAGGGTGGCAAACAGCTCTTGCCGGAAGAAGGCCTGTCGCCGCCCGATGCAAGACAGCGTGCCCAGGGCTTGCACCAGTGGGTACTGGCCCAGGGTCTGACCAAAATTGCTCTCAACCCCCCACACCGCCACCACGGTGGCCGGGTCCACGCCGTAGCGCTGCTGCACACGCGCCAGCGTGTCGGCATGCTGCACCAGCAGCGCCTGGCCCTGGCTGATGCGCTCGTCGTCCACCAGACCCGAGAGGTAGTCCCAAATGGGCATGCGGAATTCGGGCTGAAAGTTCAGCTTGTCAATGACGCTGAGGTCGGGTTGCAGTTGGCGGGTGTGCTCGCTGAAGGTGGCGGCAGACACGCCAGCGGCCAGGGCTGGGGCGCGCAGTTGCTGCACGCAAGCGCGGAATTCGGCATCGCTGGTTTGTGCAGCCAGCGGCGTGCACAGACCAGCAGCCAGCAAACCGGCGCAGAGGCGGGAGACTGGAGATTTCATGCGGTAAGCGAGAGGGACTAGGTATGGACTGGTCAGGTCAGGTGAGGTCAGGGCATCAAACGGCCCAAGTGCTGCCATGTTCGGGCACAGTAGCTGGCCAGTGCAGTTCCGCGTCGATGCGCTGGCGCAGCCGGTCAGAGGCGGCCATGTCGCCATGGGTGACAAAAACACGCGAGGGCGCGGTGGGCATGGCACGCAACCAGTCCAGCAACTGCTTGGCATCCGCATGGGCCGATGCCGAGCGCAGTTGCAGCACTTCGGCACGCACGGGCACATCCTGCCCGTGAATGCGCAGGGTGTTGCGCACGCCGCTGTGCGTTTCGTGGCTGGCCTGGGCAATGTCGGCCAGCGTGGCCCCGCGGGTGCCAGGGGCTTGGTAGCCCGCCAACACCACCAAATTGCGCGGGTGCCCCAGGTACTGCGCCAAGTGGTGCAGCACACGGCCCCCGGTGGCCATGCCGCTGGCCGACAGCACCACCTTGGGGCCATGCTGCTGGGCGATGGCTTGCGACTCTTCAACGCTGCGCGTCATGGTGGCAACTTGCTCCATGGCCGCGCATTGCGCCGCGCTGAGCCGGTGCTCACCCAAATGCCGCCCAAACAAGCCCGTGCTGTGAATGGCCATGGGGCTGTCCAAGTACACCGGCAGCGACGCGGGCAGCACACCGCTGGCTTTAAGCTGGGCAATGATGTGCAGCAACTCCTGCGCACGGCCCACGGCAAACACCGGAATCACTGCCGTACCGCCACGTGCGGCCACCCGCAGCAAGGCCGGGCCGAGTTCGGCCTGGATGTCAGTGGGCGGGTGTTCGCGGTCGCCGTAGGTGGATTCAATGACCACCACATCCGCCGCCGGGGGCGGGCTGGGGGAGCGCATCAGCTCATCATCGGGCCGCCCGAGATCGCCCGAGAACAAAATGCGACGGCCCCCCACTGCCAGCAGCAGGCTGGAGGCCCCCAAAATGTGCCCCGCCCCCGAAAACTGCGCATGCCAGCCCCGCAAGGGCTTGAACAATTGCGACGGCGGCACGGTCTTGAACAGCTTGAGACTGGCACGGGCATCTTCTTCGGTGTAGAGCGGCAGTGCGGGCGAGTGCTTGGAAAAGCCCTTGCGGTTGGCAAACGCGGCATCTTCTTCTTGGATGTGACCACTGTCAGGCAACAGGATGCTGGCCAAGTCGTAAGTCGCCGGGGTGGTGTACACCTTGCCCTGAAAACCGTTTTTCACCAGCAGGGGCAAATAGCCACTGTGATCCAGGTGGGCATGGGTCAGCACCACGGCATGGATGTGGTGCGGCAGCACCGGCAGGGGATCGCGGTTGCGCAGGCGCAGCTGCTTGTAACCTTGAAACAGGCCACAGTCCACCAGCACACTGTGGCCGCCGTGCTGTACCAAGTATTTGGAGCCCGTGACGGTGCCTGCGGCACCCAGAAAACGAATGTGTGTGTTCATGCGTTGCATGGTAATCCTTGCGTGACGGCGCAGACCAGCAACCCCACGGCCTGCCCCCGGCACTGCGTACCCACAGCAGATTTCAGGCCATGCTGAGGGGCGTTTTACAATCCGCACCTTCCCGGATAGCCACACCCGGCCTCCCCATCTTCCGGGTCACCATCCCCGACACCAAGTCCCTACCCTCTCCTACCCCATGAGTGCATTTGACGAAGAGCGCGTGTTGAGCGTTCACCACTGGACCGACCGGCTGTTCAGCTTCACCACCACACGGGGCTCGTCCCTGCGGTTTTCCAACGGTCACTTCACCATGATCGGCCTGCGCATCAACGGCAAACCCCTGGTGCGCGCCTACAGCATTGCCAGCGCCAACTACGCCGAACACCTGGAGTTCTTGAGCATCAAGGTGCCCGATGGCCCACTGACCTCCAAGTTGCAGCACATCCAAGTGGGCGACACCATTTTGGTGGGGCGCAAACCCACCGGCACGCTGCTGATTGACTACCTGCTGCCCGCCAAACGGCTGTACCTGTTTGCCACCGGCACCGGTTTGGCCCCATTCCTCAGCGTGGTGCGCGACCCCGAAACCTACGAGCGCTTCGAGAAAGTGGTGCTGGTACACGGCGTGCGCGAAGTCAAAGAACTGGCCTACCGCGACATGCTGTCGGAAACCCTCAAGCAAGATGAATTTTTGGGTGAGCTGGTTGCAGAAAAACTGCTGTACTACCCCACCGTGACCCGCGAGCCCTTTGTGCACCAAGGGCGCATTCCCGACCTGATTGAAAGCGGCACCCTGGCCCGCGACTTGGGCCTGCCGCAGCTCAACCCGGCAGAAGACCGCATCATGATCTGCGGCAGCCCCGAAATGCTGCGCGACCTCAAGAGCCTGTCTGAGCGCTACGGCTTTGAAGAAGGCAGCACCAGCCGCCCCGGCGAATTCGTGATCGAACGGGCCTTTGCCGGTAGCTGAACAAGCGCCCCCCAGCGATGAAACGCGCCCACATCGAGCCCTTCTTTGCCACCCTAAAAGCAGCCAACCCCACGCCACAGACCGAGCTGGAATACACCAGCGTCTTTGAGCTGCTGGCCGCCGTGCTGCTGTCGGCCCAGGCCACCGATGTGAGTGTGAACAAGGCCACGCGCCGCCTGTTTCTGGTGGCCAACACGCCACAAAAGCTGCTGGACTTAGGGCTGGAGGGGCTGGAAGCGCACATCAAAACCATTGGCCTGTACCACAGCAAAGCCCGCCACTTGCTAGAGACCTGCCGCATCCTGCTGGCCGAGCACGGCGGGCAGGTGCCGCGCAGTCGCGAAGCCCTAGAAGCCCTGCCCGGTGTGGGGCGCAAAACCGCCAATGTGGTGCTGAACGTGGCCTTTGGCCAGCCCACCATGGCGGTGGACACCCACATTTTCCGGGTCAGCAACCGCACCGGCCTAGCCCCCGGCAAGACACCGCTGGCCGTCGAGCAGCAGCTCATCAAGCGGGTGCCTGCGGCCTATGCGGTGGACTCGCACCACTGGCTGATTTTGCTAGGGCGCTATGTGTGCCAAGCCCGCAAACCGCTGTGCCACCAGTGCGCGGTGGCGGCTTATTGCGATTTCAAGCCCAAGACGGCAGCAGCGCAGCAAGCGGGCAGCACGGCCTAGGTGGCGGGCGCGTAGCCGGGTGGCAGGTTCAGGCGGATTTTGGGGTCGTGCGGGGCATGTTCCCGAAAGCGGCTCAACTCCGCTTTCAGCGCCGGGATCATCTGTTCAATGGCTGTCGAAAAACTGCGGGTTCGCGCCTGACGCGACTTTTCGCCAAAACCCACCAGCGTGGCCTTGTCGCGGTCGCGGGCGGTGCCGGTGGCGTTCATCAGCAAGCGCCTGCTTTTAATGTCCACCACCGCGCAGTTCACGGCGGTCATCACCTCTAGGCTGTCACCTTCGACCAAGTAGGCTCCGACACCCGTCCAGTACAAAAACGACCAGCCTGTCGCGTCGGCATGCTGCACCAAGTCGTAGGAAATGAGCGCCACCACATCCAGGTTCAGCATGGCACCCAAGCGGTCTAGGTTGTCATAACCCCCACCTGGCTGCAAAAACAGCGAATCGACGGTGACGATTTGCTGGATGAACGGATACGCCGCAAACGCATCGCGCACACGCCCGGCAAACATGAGCCGCTCGGTTTCCGAGAGCCGCAGGTCAGACTTGCCGGTGTCGGGCACAAAGGCAATGCCCACCCGAAACGGCACGTTCAGTTCGGTGATGCGGTCGTTGTTGAAATCGGGCTTATCCGCGTTGGGGTACAAAAAATTCAAGACCGAGGCCACCTGCCGGTGCCTGCTGCCGCTTTGTACGCCTGCGCAAGCGCTCATCAAAACCGGGGCCACAGCGCCCAGCCCGTACATACCCAGCCGCTGCAAGGCGGTTCTGCGATCGGTTTGCATGGTTTGAAATCCTTTTTCTGGCCGTTCAATGGGTTAAGCGCCGCGCCAGCTCGGCCACCAGCTGGCGGGCCAGTGTCAGTTTGGGCGCGCGGGGCAGTTCGGTGCTGCCGTGGGCATCGACCAGCAGCAGGGCGTTGTCGTCTTGGCCAAAGGTGTCGGGGCCAATGTTGCCCACCAGCAGCGGCACGCCTTTGCGCGCACGTTTGGCCTGGGCATGGGCCAGCAGGTCGTGGCTTTCGGCGGCAAAGCCCACGCAAAACAGTGCGCCGCTGCGGGCACGCGGGCTGGCGGCAATGCCCGCAAGAATGTCGGGGTTTTCAATGAAAGACAGGGTGGGCACGCTGCCGCTGCCGTCTTTTTTGATTTTTTGCTGCGCTGTGTTGGCCGGTCGCCAGTCGGCCACGGCGGCGGTGGCAACGAACACACTGGCCTGCTGGCTGTGCAGGGTCAGGGCGGCTTGCATGTCCAGGGCAGACCGCACGTTGATACGCCGCACGCCACGCGGGGTGGGCAGGCTCACGGGCCCAGCCACCAGCGTCACTTCGGCACCGGCCTCGTGGGCGGCACGGGCCACGGCAAAACCCATCTTGCCGCTGGAGAGGTTGGTCAGGCCGCGCACCGGGTCAATGGCTTCAAAGGTGGGGCCTGCACTCACCAGCACCCGCTGCCCAGCCAGCACCTTGGGCGTGAAGAAGCGCACCAGTTCGTACAGCAGCTCGTCGGGCTCCAGCATGCGGCCATCGCCGGTTTCGCCGCAAGCCTGCTCGCCCACGCCCACGTCCAGCACGGTGGTGCCATCCGCACGCAGTTGCGCCACATTGCGCTGGGTGGCGGGGTGGGCCCACATTTCGCGGTTCATGGCCGGGGCCACCATCAGCGGCACTTGGCTGATGGGCCGGGCCAGACACATGAGGCTGAGCAAATCGTCAGCCCGGCCATGCAGCAGTTTGGCCATGAAATCGGCACTGGCGGGTGCTACCAAAATGACATCGGCCTCGCGGCTGAGGTTGATGTGGGCCATGTTGTTGTCCACCCCGGCAGCGCTGCGGCTGTCCCACTGCGAGGTGAACACCGGGCGGCCCGAGAGGGCTTGCAGCGTCACAGCGGTGATGAAATGCTCAGCGGCCTCGGTCATCACCACCTGCACGGTGGCACCCTGCTTGACCAAGGCGCGGCAGAGTTCAGCCGCCTTGTAGCAAGCAATGCCCCCAGAGAGGCCCAAAACGATGTGTTTTCCGGTCAGTTCGTTCATGGCGGGCACTGTAGCAGTTTGGGTTTGGGCGCTTCACGCTACCCACTGGGATGACAAAGCCTCTGCCTGTTGCAAAACAGTCTGCACGGCAGCATCTTGCAGGTCAGGCGGATAACCGTACTTTCGCAGAATGCGCTTCACCAGCACCCGCATTCGTGCGCGTGTCAGGTTCCGTGTGATTATGTGCCCCGTCACCGACTATCTAGTCATGGATAGGGCGCGGTGACGCTCCCCTTGAAATACTGCAAAGTTCTGAGAACTTGGCTTCGCGCCACTCACTCCCCATATCCAAGCTCCTTCTCCAGCGCCTCAATGCTGGGCAATTGGCCTTGCAGGTTGGCCGGCAGGGTGTGCGAAAGCTCGTAGGTGGCCAGACCCAGCGGCTTGCTCATGTCACTCAGCGCGTATTCGGCCACCAGTTTGTCTTTGCTTTTGCACAGCAGCAGGCCAATGGTGGGGGCATCGCGCTCGCCGCGCAGTTGCTCGTCCACGGCTTTGAGGTAAAAGTTGAGTTTGCCTGCAAACTCAGGTTCAAAGTCCACGGTTTTGAGTTCGACCACCACATAGCAATGCAGCCGGGCGTGGTAGAAGAGCAAATCCAGAAAAAAACTCGCGTTCGCCCACTTGCACGGGCACTTGGCGGCCCATGTAAGCAAAGCCTGCCCCCAGTTCCAGCAAAAAATGGGTGATGTGGTCAATCAGGGCTTTTTCCAACTCGCGTTCTGTGTGTTCGGGGGTCAGCGATAAAAAATCGAACACATAGGGGTCTTTGAGCACTTGGCGCGCCAATTCCGATTGCGGCGCTGGCAGGGTTTGTTTGAAGTTGGTCAGGGCCTGCCCTTCGCGTTGCCACAGGCCGCTTTCGATTTGGTGGGTGAGCACGACGCGGCTCCAACCGTGCGCCTGGGTTTGCTGCACGTAATAGAGGGCTTGTGCGTGGCTTGGGCACTTGCTGAGAATGGCAAGGTTGTGGCCCCAAGGAATGCCGGTCAATTGGGCAACAGCCTGTTGCCCAATTGCACTTTCCACC
The DNA here is from genome assembly GCA_041192045.1 of Pseudomonadota bacterium. GTDB lineage: Bacteria > Pseudomonadota > Gammaproteobacteria > Burkholderiales > Burkholderiaceae_C > Hydrogenophaga. Next base: position 37,530 of record JBEENR010000010.1, read on the forward strand.
CAAAAACGATGCCACTGCCGGATGTACTTCAGATTTCGGACAGAAAACCCTTTCATCTCGGGAAATTCCTGCATCAGGTCTTGGCTCAGCTTTTCCAAAAAACCGCTGCCCCATGCTTGGCTGGCTTGCCGGGCCAAAATGTCAGCCCCCAGTTCCCAATAAAACCGCAAGAGTTCGGTGTTGACCGCCACGGCGGCTTTGAGCTGCACTTGGCGAAAGCGGGTTTTGAGGTCGATCAGCCACTGGTGGTAGTCCTCCGCACGGGGTGTACTGAGCTTATTTGTATTACTCGCCATGCCCCAGATCCTTTCCCGCTTGCACCACCACATACCCCGCCTTGATGTTGGTATGAAATGTTTGGGGTAAGCGCGACCACAAATGAACTTCAACGAGCATCGGCAAACTGCTTGCTTGCAGCGCCTCTTTGAGGTCGAACCAGTCTTCTACGTCTTGCGCCAGATCGCGGCTGTGGCGCAGCACCAAATCCAGGTCGCTGCCTTCATGCGAACCGCCGTTGACACGGCTGCCATACGCCCAGACTTCAGCATGCGGCACGTGCTGCGCCAGCAGTGCTTGAAGCGTTTTCAGGTGTTGGGCGGGCATCTGCAACCGCGAGAGTTCAAGCGCTGGCATCGAAAACCGCCTGTATCGCTGGGGCCAGTTGTCGCACATCGCTCAGGTATTGCGGCAGCAGTTGCAAGGTTTCATTGGCGAAGCCTTCGCCATAGTCGTGTGCGGTGTTGTTTCTGTTGGCGCGGTACATCAACCAGCGCTCAACGGCTTGCGCATCCATCAGACCGTGTTTGCCCGCGTGTCGCAGCACATCGTTGAAGACCAGGGCATCGACGCTGCGCGGGCTTGCGCCATAGGATTTGAGCGCTTTTCGCAGCAGCTTTCCGGCTGTTTCTAAAGATAGCTCAAAGCTCTTGAGCGCTGCGTTACGAAACAGGTCAAACCGCACATCGTCATATCGCCCATGCGATGAAATGGCATCCAAGGCTTGCTCCAACGTGAGTGCTGTGCGCAACAGATGATCGACGTTGAGTGACATGGCTAATTCCCCACAAAACCAAGTTGATTCAAATTGACCTCGATCGCAGCGTCCAGCCTAGCCGCCTGTTCGCGTTGCGCACGCCATTCTGCGGCGAGCCGCTGCATTTTTTCCTCGAAAGGCTCGCCATCGTCCTCCACGTCCGCAGCACCCACGTAGCGCCCCGGTGTCAGCACATGGCCGTGCTTGCGAATGTCGTCGATAGATGCCGATTTGCAGAAGCCCGCCACGTCGGCGTATTGGCCTGCGCCTTCTTCGCCACGCCAAGCGTGGTAAGTGTCTGCAATTTTCTGGACTTCCTCATCGGTAAGTTCGCGCCGGGTTCGGTCTACTAGTACGCCCAGCTTGCGGGCATCAATGAACAGGACTTGCCCGCGCCGGTCACGCAGGCCCACTTTCTTTCCATTGGCGGGGTTCTTGTTGCGGGCCAGGAACCACAGGCACGCGGGGATCTGCGTGGAATAGAAGAGCTGCCCAGGCAGCGCCACCATGCAATCCACCGCGTCGGCTTCGAGCATCGCCTTGCGGATGTCGCCTTCGCCGGACTGGTTGGAACTCATCGAGCCATTGGCCAGCACCACGCCCGCCGTGCCGTTGGGTGCGAGGTGGTGGTAAATGTGCTGGAGCCACGCGTAGTTGGCGTTACCCACGGGCGGTGCGCCGAATTTCCAGCGCACGTCTTCACGCAGGCGATCGCCCCCCCAGTCGGAGATGTTGAAGGGCGGGTTGGCCAGGATGTAGTCGGCCTTGAGGTCGCGCAGTTCGTCTTTGTGAAAGCTGCCCTCGTTGTTCCAGCGGATGTCGGAGTCGATACCGCGCACCGCCAAGTTCATCTTGGCCAGCCGCCAGGTGGTGTAGTTCGACTCCTGCCCGTAAATGGCAATGTCGCCCATGCGGCCACCGTGCTGCTGCACAAACTTTTCCGACTGCACGAACATCCCACCCGAGCCGCAGCACGGGTCGTACACGCGACCGGCGTACGGCTCCAGCATTTCAACCAGCACGCGCACCACCGAGCGCGGCGTGTAGAACTCGCCGCCACGCTTGCCTTCGGCACCGGCGAACTGGCCTAGGAAATACTCGTACACGCGCCCGAGGATGTCGCGGGAAGCATGGCCTGCATCGCCCAGTGCAATGCCAGAGATCAAGTCAATCAATTCACCCAGCATGACTTTGTTCAGCGCGGGGCGGGCGTAGTCCTTGGGCAGCACACCCCTGAGTGACTCGTTGTCTTTCTCGATGACGCGCATCGCTTCATCAATCAGGCTACCAATGTTGGGTTGCTTGGCACTGGCTTGCAGGCGCGACCAACGGGCTTCTTTAGGTACCCAAAACACGTTGTCGGCCAAGTATTCGTCTTTGTCCTCTGCCGCCTGAGCGTCTTCGGCCAGCAACGCCTTGTGCTTTGCCTCGAAGGCATCCGAGATGTATTTCAGGAAGATGAGCCCTAAGGCAACGTGCTTGTAGTCGCTGGGTTCCATGTTGCCGCGCAGCTTGTCGGCGGTCTTGAAAAGGTCGGCCTCGAAGCCGAGGTTGCCTCCGTTGCCATTTTTGGTGCTGTCGTTGCGTGCCATGGTGTCTTTAACGTTGACGTGTCGCCCTGCCTGTCTGGTGCCCTGGTTCACGGGCCGTTCGTTCATGGCGGGCACTGTAGCAGTTTGGGAGAGCGGGTTTTTCCGGGGTTGTGTGGCTGTTTTTCGGGATTTTCCGGGCTGTGGGAGCCCCAAAACCGGCCTTTATAATCGCCGTTTCCACCTCCTGCGGGCTCAAGGCCCGCCCGAGACATGACCAAATTTGTGTTCGTCACCGGCGGTGTGGTGTCCTCCCTGGGCAAGGGCATCGCTGCTGCATCCTTGGCTGCCATTCTCGAATCGCGCAGCCTCAAAGTCACCCTCATCAAGCTCGACCCCTACATCAATGTGGACCCCGGCACCATGTCGCCGTTCCAGCATGGTGAGGTGTTCGTCACCGACGATGGGGCCGAAACCGACCTGGACTTGGGCCACTATGAGCGTTTCATTGAGACGCGCATGAAGAAGACCAACAACTTCACCACCGGCAAGATTTACCAGTCGGTGCTGGAAAAAGAGCGCCGGGGCGACTATCTTGGAAAAACGGTGCAGGTGATTCCGCACATCACCAACGAGATTCAAGAATTCATCAAACGCGGTGCGGGCATTGGCACGCCAGACGCGGTGGATGTGGCCATTGTCGAGATCGGCGGCACGGTGGGCGATATTGAATCGCTGCCCTTCCTAGAAGCCGTGCGCCAAATGAGCCTGAAGCTGGGGCCTAACAACTCGGCTTTTGTGCACCTGACCTATGTGCCTTGGATTGCTGCTGCCGGAGAGCTGAAAACCAAGCCCACCCAGCACACCGCACAAAAACTGCGCGAAATCGGCATCCAGGCCGATGTGTTGCTGTGCCGCGCCGACCGCGCCATTCCGGATGATGAGCGCGAAAAAATCAGCCTGTTCACCAACGTGCCGCAGTGGGGCGTGATCTCCATGTGGGATGTGGACACCATTTATAAGGTGCCGCGCATGCTGCACGAGCAGGGGCTGGATGGCCTGATCTGCGACAAACTGCGCCTGAACACCCGCCCCACCAGCCTCAAGCGCTGGGACGATCTGGTCTATGAAACCGCGCACCCCCAAGGCGAGGTGCGGGTGGCCATGGTGGGCAAGTATGTGGACTTGTCGGACAGCTACAAGTCGGTCAACGAAGCGCTGCGGCATGCGGGCATGCGCAACCATGTGCGGGTACACATTGACCATATCGACTCCGAAACCATTGAGGGCGATGCCTCGGCGCAACTGGCTCAGTACGATGCCATTTTGGTGCCCGGTGGCTTTGGGCAGCGCGGCGTGGAGGGCAAGATCAGCACCGCCCGCTTTGCCCGCGAAAACAAAGTGCCCTATTTGGGCATTTGCCTGGGCATGCAGGTGGCCACCATTGAATACGCCCGCCATGTGGCCGGGCTGGCAGGGGCCAACAGCACCGAATTCGACCCCGACACGCCGCACCCGGTCATTGCCCTGATTACGGAATGGAAAGATGCCGACGGCAGCATTCAAACCCGCAGCGCCAGCTCGGATCTGGGCGGCACCATGCGTTTGGGCGCACAAACCTCTGACGTGGTGCCCGGCACCTTGGCGCACCGCATTTATGGCGACACCGTGACCGAACGCCACCGCCACCGCTTTGAGGCCAATGTGAACTACCTCGACCGCTTGCGCCAAGCGGGGCTGGTCATCTCAGCCCTGACACAAGAAGACCAGCTGACCGAAATCGTGGAACTGCCCGCCAGCGCTCACCCGTGGTTCATTGGTGTGCAATTCCACCCCGAATTCAAATCGACCCCGTGGGCGGGGCATCCGCTGTTCAACGCATTCATCCAAGCCGCGATGGTGCAGCGCCAGCAGCGGCAGGCGGCTTGAGGCCACCGCACCCACCCTCCCCCACTGCATTGAACAGCGAGACAGCCATGAAACTCTGCGGCTTCAAGGTCGGCCTCGACCAGCCTTTCTTCCTGATTGCGGGCACCTGCTCCATTGAAGGGCTGCAAATGTCCCTGGATGTGGCGGGCCAGTTGCAAGAAGCCTGCGCCGCGCTGGGCATTCCCCTCATCTACAAAGGCTCGTTTGACAAAGCCAACCGCTCCTCAGGCAGCAGCCAGCGCGGCGTGGGCCTAGAAGCGGGTTTGCACATCTTGAGCGAGGTGCGCCGCCAACTCGGCCTGCCCATCCTGACCGATGTCCACGATGCCGCGCAGGTGCCCGAAGTGGCCAGCGTGGTCGATGTGCTGCAAACCCCCGCCTTTTTGTGCCGCCAGACCGATTTCATCCGCGCCGTGGCGCAATCGGGCAAGCCGGTCAACATCAAAAAAGGCCAGTTTTTGGCCCCGTGGGACATGAAAAACGTCATCGACAAAGCCCGTGCCGCAGCGCGTGAAGTGGGCCTGTCGGAAGACCGCTTTCTGGCCTGCGAGCGCGGCGTGAGCTTTGGCTACAACAACCTGGTGGCCGACATGACCAGCCTGGCCGAAATGCGCAACAGTGGCGCGCCGGTGGTGTTTGACGTGACCCATTCGGTACAAAAACCTGGCGGCCTCGGTGCCGTTAGTGGTGGTGCCCGCGACATGGTGCCGGTGCTGGCCCGCGCCGGTGTGGCCGCTGGCGTGGCGGGCCTGTTCATGGAAACCCACCCCAAACCCGCCGAAGCTTGGTCAGACGGCCCCAACGCCGTGCCGCTGCACCGCATGAAAGCGCTGCTGCAAACCCTGGTGGCGCTGGACCGCGTGACCAAACAGCAGCCCCTGCTGGAAACCGATTTCAGCTAAAACCGCGCCGCTATTCTCTCGTTTCTTGTTTCTCCTCCCTACTTTCTGCTTTCCCCCTTCACCCCCCACCGAAAGGACATCATGAGTGCAATTGTTGATATCGTAGGCCGCGAAATTCTGGACAGCCGTGGCAACCCCACCGTCGAATGCGACGTGTTGCTGGAAAGTGGCGTGATGGGCCGCGCCGCCGTGCCGTCCGGCGCATCCACCGGCTCGCGCGAAGCCATTGAACTGCGCGACGGCGACAAGAGCCGCTATTTGGGCAAAGGCGTGCTCAAGGCCGTGCAACACATCAACACCGACATCTGCGAAGCCGTGTTGGGCCTGGATGCCGCCGAGCAAGCCTTTCTGGACAAAACCCTGATCGACCTCGACGGCACCGAGAACAAGAGCCGCCTGGGTGCCAACGCCATGCTGGCCGTCTCCATGGCCGTGGCCCGCGCCGCTGCCGAAGAAGCTGGCCTGCCGCTGTACCGCTACTTTGGCGGCATGGGCGCGGTGCAAATGCCGGTGCCCATGATGAACATCATCAACGGCGGCGCACACGCCAACAACAGCCTGGACCTGCAAGAGCTGATGATCATCCCCGTGGGCGCGCCCAGCTTTCGCGAAGCCCTGCGCTGGGGTGCCGAGGTGTTCCACGCCCTCAAGGCCATCCTGCACGACAAGCACATCAGCACCGCCGTGGGCGACGAAGGCGGCTTTGCCCCGTCGGTCGAAAACCACGAAGCCGCCCTGCAACTCATTCTGCAAGCCATTGACAAAGCCGGTTACACCGCCGGTGAGCAAATCGCCCTGGGCCTGGACTGCGCCGCCAGCGAGTTCTACAAAGACGGCAAATACGTGCTCGAAGGCGAAGGCGGCATTGCCCTGACGGCAGAACAATGGACCGACATGCTGGCCACCTGGGTGGACAAATACCCCATCATCAGCATTGAAGACGGCATGGCCGAAGGCGATTGGGACGGCTGGAAAGTGCTGACCGAACGCTTGGGCAAACAAGTGCAACTGGTGGGCGACGACCTGTATGTCACCAACACCAAAATCTTGAAAGAAGGCATTGACAAAGGCATTGCCAACTCGATCCTGATCAAGATCAACCAAATTGGCACCCTGACCGAAACCTTTGCCGCCATTGAAATGGCCAAGCGCGCCGGTTACACCGCCGTCATCAGCCACCGCTCGGGCGAAACCGAAGACAGCACCATCTCGGATATTGCCGTGGGCACCAACGCGGGTCAGATCAAAACCGGCAGCTTGAGCCGCTCCGACCGCATGGCCAAATACAACCAGCTGCTGCGCATTGAAGAAGACCTGGGCGAAGTGGCCCAATACCCTGGCCGCGCTGCGTTCTACAACCTCAAGTAAGCGGCAAGGTTTTGCGCACCATGGCATCGCGTTGGGTGGCTGTGTTGCTGGTGGGCCTGCTGCTGGTGCTGCAAGCCCAACTGTGGTGGGGACGCGGCAGCGTGCCGCAAGTGCAGCGCATGCGCGAGCAACTGGCCCAGCGCGACACCGCCAACCACCAAGCCCGGCTGCGCAACGACCGCTTGGCCGCCGAGGTGCGCGACCTGCAACAAGGGCAAACCATGGTTGAAGAACTGGCCCGGCTGGAGCTGGGCATGGTCAAGCCCCATGAAATCTTTGTGCACGTCTCCCCGGCCCGCCCCTGAGCCGGGTTGTCGCAGCACAGCGCAACACACAGCCACCCCGCCGCCATGGCTCTGACCATCGCCCTGCTCGGGGGTGAATCCAGCGGCAAATCCAGCCTAGCCACGGCCCTGGGCCAGCATTTGAACCAAGTTGGCATACCCACCGTGGTGGTGCCAGAACACCTGCGCCACTGGTGCGCCCGCATGGGGCGTGCCCCACACCAGCACGAACAGGCCGCCCTGGCCGCCCAACAAAACCAAGACATTGCCAGCGCCTGCCAGCCCGGCGTGCGCGTGGTAGTCGCCGATACCACTGCATTGATGGTGGCCACCTACAGCGAGCTGTACTTCAAGGACCACAGCCTCTACCCCGCCGCCCTGGCCCAGCAACAAGGCTACGACCTGCACCTGCTCATGGGCTTGGACTTGCCTTGGGTGCCCGACGGCCTGTTCCGCGACAGCCCCGCCCTGCGCGAAGCCACCGACACCGCCCTGCGCCGCACCCTGCAATCAGCCCACATCCCCTTCCAAACCGTGTACGGTCAAGGCGATACTCGCTTGCAAAACGCCCTGCGCAGCATCGGCCCCCGGCTAGGCCAAACGCTGCTGCCCCCCGACGACAGCCTGAGCACAGGCCGCGTGACTTGGCACTGCGAAACATGCAGCGACCCCGTCTGCGAACACCGCTTGTTCACCAACCTGCTGACTACCCGCGCCCGCTAGCTTTTAATATCTTGTTCATGAAAACCGATTCATAAGGATGGAGCCATGATGAAATTCACAAGCCAAAGCACTCAATTCTCTTTAGAAAACGCGCTATCCCTTGCACGCTGTTCTGATCTCGCATACAAACCAAAAAATCAAATAGATTCTTTCTTGATTCCATTGGGATATTCCGTCAAGCATATAGACCACGAAGACACTCAACTTTTTATCGCTTCAAATTCATCAGACATCGTCATCTCATTTCGAGGAACTTCCAGTATCAAGGACTGGTTAACGGATGCAAAACTGACATACACAAACGCTCCCGACAACCAAGGGAAGGTTCATGCCGGATTCTATGAGGCACTCAACCATGTATGGTCTGATATTGTGTCTCACATCAAACAAACGCAAAAAAACGCACAAGCGATTTGGATAACTGGCCATAGTTTGGGGGGTGCCTTGGCAACGCTGGCCGCTGCAAAATTCAAGCTGGAACTTGACAAACCCATACGCGGTATTTATACATTTGGTCAGCCACGGGTCGGCGACAGATCATTTGCGAGGGTTTACAACGCGGAACTTCAAAATCTTAGCTTTCGTTTTGTCAACAACAATGATGTAGTTACCCGCGTCCCTCCACGTGAATTGCTGTACAGCCATATCGGTTCGCTCCGATATATTGATGACAACAAAGATATCCACCAAGATATCAGCTTTTGGCAAGAGTTTTTGGACAGGGTCGAAGGTGTATTTCATCAGGACTTTGACTGGGCACCAAGCTTTGCAGAATGTCACTTTATTGAAAAATATTGTGAAGCCATTGAGAAGAATCTAACAATCGCAACAAGCCGCTAGCAACGCTCCAAAATACCCAACAAGGCCCCAACATGCTTCAACTACGCCCAAACTGCGAATGGTGCAACAAGGATTTACCGCCTGATTCCACAGAGGCACGCATTTGCTCGTTCGAATGCACGTTCTGCGAGAACTGCGCCGTCCATACGCTGGCAAGTCAGTGCCCCAACTGCGGGGGCGAGCTGGTTGCCCGACCGCGACGACCCGCATCCAAGCTTGCCAAGTTCCCGGCATCGACGGAACGGATCGTCAGGCCTCAGACACGTTCATGACCCCAGTCAACCCCACACCCCACTTCCGTTCCCCCGACTTCCTGCGGGCGCATGCGCAAGACATTCTGGGGTTTTACCTGCCCCGTGCGCTAGACCCGTCGGGCGGGCTGTTTCATTTTTTGCGCGACGACGGCACGGTGTACGACCACCACACCCGCCACCTGGTCAGCAGCACCCGCTATGTGGTGACCTGTGCCATGGCGCAGCGCTGGCAGCCTTGCGCGCTGCACCAGCAAGCACTGCAACAGGCGTTTGACTTTTTGCGCGTTCACCACGACCCCACCAGTGGCGGCTATGTGTGGTTGCTGGACTGGCGCAATGGTCAAAAAACCGTGCTCGATGGCACGCTGCATGCCTATGGGCTGGCCTTTGTGCTGCTGGCCCATGCGCACGCGCACATGGCCGGTTTGCCAGGGGCGCAGGCGGGCATTGCCAACACCTTTGCCCTGCTAGAGCAGCGTTTTTGGGAGCCGCAGCACGGCTTGTATGCCGACGAGGCCACGCCAGCGGGGCACTTGCAGCCCTACCGGGGCCAAAACGCCAACATGCATCTGTGCGAAGCGCTGCTGGCGGCGTTTGATGCCACGGGCGAAGTGCATTACCTAGACCGTGCGGCGCTGCTGGCCGAGCACATCACGGTGCGGCAGGCCGCGCTGGCCGGTGGCTTGGTGTGGGAGCACTACCGGGCCGATTGGTCGGTGGACTGGGACTACAACCGCGACGACAAAACGAACATTTTTCGGCCCTGGGGCTTTCAGCCCGGCCACCTGACGGAATGGGCCAAGCTGCTGCTGATGCTGCATGCACGCCGTCCGCAGGCGGGTTTGGTGGAACGCGCTCAGCGGTTTTTTGATACCGCCATGCAGCGGGCCTGGGATGCGCAACACGGCGGGCTGTTTTACGGCTTTGCGCCCGATGGCAGCATTTGCGACAGCGACAAGTATTTCTGGGTGCAGGCCGAGTCGCTGGCCGCTGCGGCCCGGCTGGCGCAGGTCACTGGCGAAGCGCGCTACTGGGCCGACTATGACCGGCTGTGGGCTTATGCCTGGGCACACTTTGTTGACCACAAGCACGGCGCTTGGTGGCGCATTTTGCGGGCCGACAACCGCAAGATCAGCGATGAAAAAAGCCCCGCTGGCAAGGTGGACTACCATACCATCGGGGTTTGCTGGGATGTGCTGGAGACCCTGGGCTACCCGGCCAAAGTCCTGCCAGTCGCGTGAAACCTAGTGAATGTCGCTGGAGCCCGGTGTTTGCTTGACGGGCTGCAAGAACACCTGCGCGGCATCCACCGGGTCAAAGTGGTACTGCGCGCCGCAGAATTCGCAGGCCACTTCAATGCGGCCCTGCTCGGCCAGAATGGATTCCACCTCGTCGGTGCCCAAGCTGCGCAGCATGCCCGCCACCCGCTCACGCGAGCAGGTGCAGGCAAAGCGCGGGCCTTGCTCGCCGGCCAGCGGCTCGAACAGGCGCAGGTCTTCTTCCCAGAACAGGCGGCGCAAGATGGTGGCCGCGTCCAGCTCCAGCAGTTCTTCGCGTTTCAGGCTGGAAGCCAGCAGGGCAATGCGGCGGTAGTCTTCGTTGCGGCCAATCTGGTCTTCGTCGGCACGCAGCAGGCCACTGCCGCCCAGGTTGCCCTCGCCTTGCAGGGGCAGGCGCTGGATCAGCAAGCCCGCCGCCACCTGCTGGTTGGCGGCCAGCACCAAGCAGGTGTCCAGCTGTTCGCTTTGCAGCATGTAGTGCTCCAGCACCTCGCTGAGCTTTTCCAGCTTTTCGCGGCGGTCGCCAAACAGCGGCACCACGCCTTGGTAGGGCTGCTGGCCGGGCAGGCGGTCTTTGGGGTCGAGGGTGATGGCACAACGCCCCTGGTTGTTGACATTGACCATGTGCGACAGCGGTGCATCAGCCGCCACCTCGCCCACCACGCTGGCGGTGGCGCGCACAGACAGGTCGGGCTGGGCTTCGGCCACGGCCAGCCGCACCGGGCCGTCACCCATGATTTGCAGCACCAGCGCACCGTTGAACTTGATGTTGGCTTGCATCAGCGTGGCCGCAGCGGTCATTTCGCCCAGCAACTCGGTCACGGCCTCGGGGTAGCCGCCACTCTGCGCACGGCGTTGCAAGATGTCTTGCCAAGCATCGGTCAGGCGCACCAGCATGCCGCGCACCGGCAGGCCTTCAAACAGGAATTTATGCAGTTCAGACAAAGGGATTCTTTCGGTAAAAAAACGCGGGTAGGGTCAACCGTGTTCAGGCCAGTTTGTTCAGGCCAGTTTGTTCAGGCCAGCACGGAAGCGGCGGGCGTTGTCCATGTAGTGACGCGCACTCTGGCGCAAACCTTCGATCTGCTCGGGTGTCAGCTGGCGCACCACCCGCGCCGGGCTGCCCATGATGAGCGAGCCATCGGGAAACACCTTGCCCTCGGTCACCAGCGAACCGGCACCCACCAAACAGTGCTTGCCAATGCGCGCCCCATTGAGCACCACCGCACCAATGCCAATGAGCGACTCATCGCCCACGGTGCAGCCATGCAGCATCACTTGGTGGCCCACCGTCACACGCTCACCAATGTGCAGCGGCATGCCCACATCGGCATGCAGCACGCTGCCGTCTTGGATGTTGCTGCCCTGGCCAATGGTGATGGTTTCGGTATCGCCACGCACCGTGGTACCAAACCAGACGCTGCTGTCTGGCCCCATCACCACCGCGCCAATCACTTGGGCGTTGTCAGCCACCCAGGCCGAGTCGTCAATCTGCGGCACCAAGGTGTCAAGTTCGTAAATAGCCATGAAGCAGGTCTCCTGTAAGGGGCTGAAAAAGCGCTGCCTAGAATTGTAGGGATGCACACCCCAGACCCTGCGCCCCGCGCGCCAGCCCCGCCAGCCGACACCGCCTCTGGCGCAAACGCCGCACCCTGTTGGCGCACCGAGGCACGGCGCGTGCTGTGCCTGACAGACCCCGCCGCCAAAATGGCCGCCACCCATGCCCTGTTTGCCGCACAGCAGCAGGCCGACGACAGCGGCTGGCACACCAGCACCCCGCTGCTGCCTGACCCCAACCAAGTTCTGCCGGGCCGCCCGCCGCAGCCGGTGCTGCTGCCCCCCATGCAGGTGCCGCACCGATCCCCCTTCACGCCCGGTGGCTTGGCCGCGTTGCTGCATGCCGTCTGCCACATTGAATTCAATGCCATCAACCTGGCGCTGGACGCGGTGTGGCGCTTTGCGGGCATGCCGCTGGCCTTTTACCGCGACTGGCTGCGCGTGGCCGACGAAGAAGCCACCCACTTTGGCCTGCTGCACCACCACTTGAACAGCCTGGGCCACCAGTACGGCGACTTCCCTGCCCACGATGGCCTGTGGGAGATGTGCGTGAAAACGCAGGACGACATCACCGCCCGCATGGCTCTGGTGCCGCGCACCCTAGAAGCCCGAGGGCTGGATGCCACGCCGCTGATGCAGGCTCGGCTGCGCAAGGTCAACACCCCGGCAGCGCTGCGCACGGTTGAAATTTTGGACGTGATCCTGCGCGACGAAATCGGCCATGTGGCCGTGGGCAACCGCTGGTACGGCTGGCTCTGCACCCAGCAGGGCCTAGAGCCCCTGGCGCATTACCGCACCCTGGCCCGCCAACACAAAGCCCCACGCCTAAAACCCCCCTTCAACGAAGCCGCCCGGCGCGCAGCGGGCTTTACCCAGCCAGAGCTGGATGCGCTGGGGGAGTGAGGGCTGAAATCAGGCTATGACGATCTGGGTGTGAACCTCGACCTTCAGTGCGCGCTGGATGGCAGCAAACACTGCCGAGATGTTGCTCATGGTCGGATTGCCCGACTGAGACAGCATCCGGTGCAGGCTCTTGGCAGGCTTCTGAATTTCTTTGGCCAAGGCTTCGAAGCCCATAGTGGCGTTAACGAGGTCGCGCAAGATCAATTTGGCCGACTCCGGCTCGCCGTTGACGAACAGGGTAATGGCCTCATCCAGCAGGGCTTGCGCAAAGGCCGGGTCACTTTGCACGCGCGTGACCACGGTTTCTTTGAAATCACGGGTCAGTGCCATGTTCACTTTCCTTTCTGGGTGGAGGCCTTGCGGCGTTTGTAGCCTTCCCACAGCGCTACCGCTTGGTCGATGTCCTGTTGCTGGCGCTTCTTGGTCCCGCCGGAAAGGTTTTTTTCAGGCTAGGGGTGCGCAGCTTGACCAGCAACGAAGCGGGCAACGCAAGCTGAGCAGGACGCATCTGCCTGATCTCGGCGATAGAGAGTTCACGCACTTGACCTTGTTCGTCAATCAGTGTTTTGGACTTTGGCATAGCGATTGACCTACCGCGCTGTGTACGCCGTTCACTCTGCTGAAACAGCGTTTGTTTTTCACTGCCGTATGAACGGATAAGCCCAGAGAGGCATCCCACTGGTTCGCGCCAAGGACACCTGCTCGGGGATGTCGAGCGTGTTCATATTTCACAGGTAACGGTGTCCGAGTGTGATGACTTGTCCGTCACTGGCGCTAACTACCGCATAGACACCAGCCAGCCTATCAATGGTCTGATTCCGCCCGATCACGCGCTTTAGACGCTCAAGTGCTTGATCGGTCATGACGTAACGGATACCTCCGTATCCGTCATGACTGGCATCTCCAAACACAGTAAGGAGTGGCACCACGTCTTTACACAAACCCCTCTGCGCACAGCGTTTCTCGGCATGGCGTGTGAGCTCGTACTTACGTTGACGATCGGATACATACGCGATATTTGACTGAAACATGAGAACCTCCTTCGTAGATCGCTACTCAGTCATCTGTCCCAAGCAATGATTCAATTCGCGAGAGGGCTGCATCCCACTCGCGCTGGATCATCAACAGCAACTCACCTTCCAAGTCAAGCCGCCCAGTCTGATCAAACCAGTCTCGGCTGTGGTTGGTCACGCGATCCTTGTAACCACTACCGCGTCCCCACTCATTCTGGCAAGCACCCCAGAAAGCCTTATCCAACTTCAACTCGTCGCGAAATGAAGTCTGGCCCATCAACTGTACTTTGAGTAGCAGTTCGTCATAGGCGTTCTGTAGCAAGCGTTCGGCCTGGGCAATGAGTTCTTTTGCATCCTCTAACTCGGGGGTCGCGGCCATGGTCTGACAGACTTCTGTGAAGCCTTGTACAGCCGTTCCGAGCGACAGGGCAGCCATGCGACGGGCACCGTAGCCTAGGTGATGACCGTAATTCAAGTTGTGCCATTCACCCTCACGATTGACGGAGGCGCGCAACGTCGCTGCGTAGGCACGCGTCATTTGCTCCAGAAGACTGTCTTGCACATGAACGTTCAGCCGCTTCGGGGTGCGATTGCGCTGTATCCAAGTTTGTAACTGCGATGCCGCTTGTCGGATAACAGCCTGGGCTTGTTCCTGCTCGTAATTAAGTAGCAGAGCCTTGGCATTGGTGAGGATCTCGAAAAGCCGTCCTCGGAAAGCTTTGCGCGCAGCCAGCAAGCGGTCGGCTAAAAAGGCGCGGAGAGCCGCTGGGTCGTCTTGGTACGAATTGAAAAAGCCAACCGCCATGTTATCCATGCCAATCGGCTGTAGGCTCATGGCAACCTGCTCGCTCTTAAGTTCGTATCCTTCTTCCGCGTTTCCCACCTTCTGACCCGTCTCGTCTTTGACAGCCAAAGCTTCGCTGGGCCTTGGCAAGATAAGTAAGGCTGCTTTTTCATTCAGTCCACGTACGCCAGCCTCTTTCGCGCGTTCAAGCAGCAGCCGCGCCTCCGCTGCGGGAGCGTTGTTAAAGCCAGAGCACAGGACTGCGAGTGTGTGAGGGTCATCCAGCAACCCTTCGAGGTCGGCCCGTGCAGCAGTACGGTCGATACCTTTAGTGTCGATGAATCGAATCGACAGATCGTCTGCCTGAAGCAGCGCATCAGGCACGATGACCTCAATTCTTCGCGGTAACGTGAAGTCTGGGTGCCGACCGTTGTTGACCTTCTCGAAAGTGTCTTTCAACCATTCCAAAGGCTGTTTGCCGGTATTGGCATCGTGCCAAATATCTCGACGATCTCGACGATGCAGCTCCATCAGGGACAGGATTTCGACCACCAGCTCCCGCGTGCTGCCCGACTTCTTGGCCAGCTCCTTGGCCTCGTCGCGTCGGATAGTCTTGCCATCAGCACCCTTCTCTCGCCGAATGCGCAGGCCGGCTAGGTTGCGGATGGCTCGCTCCACCTCTTTAGAAATGCCTTGAGAATCTTCGTCGCCTTCACCATCGGCATGAGACACATTAGCACCGCGCACATACTCTGCAAAGTCGGTGACATCGGCACGGACCTCCTCGTCGCTACGCGGCTCAATGATCAGGCCGTATCCAGGGCCACGGCGCAGGTGTACCTCACAGATCGTGATACCACCCGCCCCTGCTTCGAGCACTGGCGCAGGGTTGGGTGAGTCTGATACCGCCACCTCTAGCCCGGTAAGTCGACAGATAGCCGTGGACTTACCAATGCCGATGCTGCCAATGAAGGCAACCTGGTGTTCGCGCTTGAGCAACACGTCTGCAACGGATCTCAGCTCCTGAACGTAAGCAGACAGCCGACGTTCAAAAGCGTGTTTTACATCGGGTTGCCGAGCCAAAAACTGCAACTGCTGTGCAACCTGTTCAGCTGACCAGAGGAGATCTTGATCAGGATGGTCGAGGCCAGGCCGATCAATCACAGCCCACTCCCGCCCAAGCGCTGCCTCCAGCTGCCTCGACTCGGGTGTGCCGATGGCTCTGAGCAACTGTTCGAGTTCTTCCGGAGCAACAGATCTGTCACCGCTTTCTATGCGGGACAAAACAGCTTGGCTCCAAGTGACTTTTCGAGCCAACTCCGCTTGTTTCAAACCAGCCCGTTCACGAAGTTGAGTCAAACGACTACCAACTTCTAGTGGGGAAAAGTGACTAGGTAGAGAAGACATATATTCCTTTCAACGTTTACGAAATTATTCAGCAACGTTTCTTGAATGTCAATATGGGTCAAACCTACCAACAAAAGCGTGAAAAAGACTAGAACGACTGATAGCCCCCCACCAAGCCCCCAGCTAGGAAATACCCTAGGTGCTTTTTCAGCTTGTTTCACTAGAATGAAAGCGCTTTCATAACGGAGACTTTCATGCTCAAACCTCTTGTACTGGCTGTGTGTGCGCTTGCCGCGTCGGGTGCGATGGCGCAAAAACAGGTGCTGACTGTGGCCGCCTTTCCGGCGGTGGATGAGATCGTCAAGGCTTCGCTGGCCGAATGGCAGAAGAAGCACCCGAATGTGGAGGTGCGCGTGGTGGGGCGTGAATATGCCGACCACCACACGGCCATGACCACGGCGCTGGCGGCTTCGTCGGGCTTGCCGGATGTGATGACGATTGAATACGGCTACTTGGGCCGCTTTTCGCAAAGCGGTGGCCTAGAAGACCTGATGGCTGCGCCCTATTCGGCGGGGGCCTTTCAGCAGCGCTTTGTTCCCTTTGCTTGGGCGCAGGCCAAAGACGAGAAAAACGGCCAGACCGCCATGCCCACCGACATTGGGCCGGGGGCGCTGTTTTACCGCCATGACACGCTGAACAAGGCCGGTGTGCGGCCCGAGCAGCTGACCGCCAGCTGGCCCAGCTTTGTGGAGGCGGGCAAACAGATCAAGGCCAAAACCGGCGCTTATCTGGTGGCCCATGCGCGGGATGTGAAAGACATCGTGATCCGCAGCGGCATTCCGGCGGGCGAGGGCATTTACTACAACGCCAAGGGCGAGTCGGTGGTGGGCACATCGCCACGCTTCAAACAGGCGTTCACCCTGGCCAAGAGCGTGCGCGACAACGACTTGGATGCCAAGATCAACGCTTGGTCGAACGACTGGGGCGAAGGCCTCAAGCGCGGCAGCATCACGGTGCAGATGATGGGGGCTTGGCTGGGCGGGCATTTGCAAAACTGGCTGGCACCCAACACCGCCGGGCAGTGGCGCAGCACGGTGCTGCCGGAGGGCTTGGCCACCTCTTGGGGCGGCACTTTTTACGCTATTCCGAAAAAAGCCCAGAACAAAACCTTGGCTTGGGATTTGATTCAGCACCTGACGCTGAACAAAGCGCAGCAGCAAGCGGCTTTTGAAAAGTTCAACGCCTTCCCGGCGCTGATTGAGGCGCAAAGCGGCGCGTTCTTTGAACAGCCCGTGCCCTTCTTGGGCAACCAAGTGGCGCGGGTGCAGTGGCGTGACACGGCCATGAAGATTGCGCCGACCGAGGTGTTCCGCAACGACCCGATTGCCGAGGAAATCGTCAATGCCGAGCTGGATCAGGTGCTGACACGCGGCAAGTCGGTGGATGCGGCGCTGGCTGATGCGCACCGCCTGATTCAACGTCGCGCACAGCGGTGAGTCTGTCCATGCGCCGGTTTTCACTGGGGCAAAACGCGGCACCTTATGTGCTGTTGAGCCCCTTTGTTGTGCTGTTTCTGGTGTTCGGGTTGTTCCCCATCCTGTTCTCGTTCTACCTCATGTTCCACACCTGGGACCCGGTGCAGGGGCTGGATTCGATGAGCTATGTGGGGCTGGACAACCTGAGCTTTGCGGCGGAAGACCCACTGGTCTGGACTTCTCTGTACAACACCTTGTGGCTGGCGGTGGCCTCGGGTCTGCCGCAGCACTTGGTGGCCATTCCGCTGGCCTACCTCATCAACGAGCGACTGGGGCCGTGGCGCAACACCGCCATGGGGGTGTACTTTTTGCCCTACATCACCTCCACGGTGGCCATTGCCATCATGTTCAGCACGCTGTTTTCAACCGACTTTGGCGCGGTGAATGCCCTGTTGCAGGCGCTGGCGCAGTGGCCGCTGCTGGGGGCGGTGCTGCCTGCCGAGAACATTGACTGGCTGGGCCAGCCCGAAACCATCAAACCCGTGGTGGCCTTGGTGGTGTTTTGGCGCTATGTGGGCTTTAACGTGATTTTGTATGTGGCCGCCATGCAAAGCATTCCACGCGACCTGTACGAAGCCGCACGCATGGACGGGGCCAACGGGCTGCGGATTTTCTGGTTCATCACCCTGCCGCAGCTCAAGCCCATGATGTATTTCGGTGTCACCCTGACCGTGATTGGTGGCCTGCAACTCTTTGAGGAGCCTTTCATCCTGACCGGCGGCAAGGGCGGCATTGAATACGCGGGCATGACCACCGCCATGTACATGTACCGCACCGCCTTCGACTTCAATGACTTTGGCCTCGCCAGCGCCATTTCTTGGATGCTGTTTGTCGTCATTCTGGTGCTCACGGTACTGACCAACCGCGCCTTCAAGCGCAAAGAGGGGTAGAAGCCCATGTCAACCCAGGCAAATGCTGCATCGGGCACCGAAAAAGCCACCATGGGCCCGTTGGGCTGGGTGTTTCTGGTGCTGGGCGGGCTGGCCATGCTCGCGCCCTTTTATTTCATGTTTGTGTTCTCTACCCACCTGCGGGCCGACATCTTCCGGGTGCCGCCGCCGCTGTGGTTTGGGCCGCACTTTCTGGACAACTTGGGCATCCTCATGGCCAAGATTCCGTTCTGGACCAACTTGGGCTGGTCGCTCTATGTGGGGGCGCTGAGCACCGGGCTCACGCTGCTGTTTTGTTCCATGGCCGGTTTTGCCTTTGCGGTGTATGACTTCCGCTTCAAGCAAATGCTGTTCGCCTTGGTCATGGGCACCATGCTGATTCCGGCCTTCCTGGGCATGATTCCCACCTTCATGATCATGGACGCGCTGGGCTGGATTGACCAGCCTAGGGCGCTGTACATACCGGCGGCGGCACCGGCCATGGGCATTTTTTTGATGCGGCAGTACATCGAATCGGCCATCCCGCGCGAACTGCTGGAGGCCGCCCGCATGGACGGCTGCGGCGAATGGGCGGTTTACTGGCGCATTGTGGTGCCCCTGCTGGGGCCTGCCTTTGGCACGCTGGGGTTGATTGCCTTCATCGCCTCATGGAACAACTTCATTGGGCCGCTCATCGTCATGCGCTCGGTGGAGCGCTACACCTTCCCCCTGGCCCTGCGCAGCGTGCAAAGCCCGGTGGATACCGAATGGGGCGCGCTCATGGCCGGTTCGGTGGTGGCGGTGCTGCCGCTGCTGGTCATTTTCTTGTTCTCGTCACGCCGCCTGATTTCGGGCCTAACGGCTGGTGCCGTCAAAAGCTAAAGCTCCGGCGCAACCCGTACCGTATTCCCCACCACCACACGCAAGGGCTCAAGCATGCTCATGAAAACCGTTGCCCCCGAAGCCGAGGCGCTGACCCGCGCCGACTTTCCTGCCTCATTCATCTGGGGCGTGGCCACCTCGGCCTTCCAGATTGAAGGAGCCACCCAGCAAGACGGGCGTGGCCCCTCCATCTGGGACGTGTTCTGCCAGCAGCCCGGCGCCATTGCCGACGGCAGCAACGGCGACCAAGCCTGCGAGCACTACCAGCGCTGGGCGGACGACGTGGCGCTGATTGCCAGCCTGGGCGTGGGGGCTTACCGCTTCTCCATCAGCTGGCCACGGGTGCAACCCTTGGGCCAGGGCGATTGGAACGAGGCCGGTTTTGCGTTTTACGACCGCTTGCTGAATGCCTTGGCCGAGCGCGGCATTGCCGCCCACGTCACCCTGAACCACTGGGACTTGCCCCAGGCCCTGCAAAACCAAGGCGGCTGGATGGCCCGCGACACCTGCGCCCACTTTGTGCGCTATGCCCAAGAGGTGGGCCGACGCTTTGGCCACCAGGTGCAAAGCCTGTGTACCCACAACGAACCCTGGGTCATGGCCGTGCTGGGCCACGAACACGGCATTTTTGCGCCCGGTCTGCGTTCGCGGCGCAGCGCCATGCAGGTGGCGCACCACCTGCTGCTGAGCCACGGCATGGCCTTGCAGGCCCTGCGGCAAGACGGCGTACCCGCCGCGCTGGGCATTGTGCTCAACCTGTCGCCCATTTACCCCGCCTCTGACAGCGCGGCAGACGTGGCACAGGCACGGCTGGACGACGGCCTGAATGCCCGCTGGTACCTGGACCCGCTGTTCCTGGGCTGCTACCCCGACGATGTGTGGGCGCACCTGGGTGAAGACGCACCCAGCGTGCTCGGCGGCGACTTGGCCACCATCGCCCAGCCGCTGGACTTCCTTGGCGTGAACTACTACACGCGCAACTTTGCCTCCAGCGGCAACCCTTGGGACGTGCATTCCACCGGCAACCAAGTCACCGACATGGGCTGGGAGGTGTACCCCGAGGGCCTGACCGAACTGCTGTGCCGCCTGCACCGCGACTACCCCCTGCCCGCGCTCTGGGTCACGGAAAACGGAGCCGCCTTCAAAGACTGCTGGGTCGATGGCGTGGTGGACGATGCCGACCGCGAAGACTACCTGCGCCGCCACATTGCCGCCACTTGGCAAGCCCGCCAGCAAGGTGTGCCGGTGAATGCCTACTTTGCCTGGAGCCTGATGGACAACTTTGAATGGGCCAGCGGCTATGCCAAGCGCTTTGGTCTGGTCTATGTGGACTACGCCAGCCAGCAGCGCACCCTCAAGCGCAGCGCCCACTGGTATCAGCAATTCCTGACCCGTTAAGAAAGCCCCCCGACATGGCCAAGATTGAACTGCGACAGGTCAGCAAGTCCTACGGCAGCGTGCACGTCATACCCGGTGTGAACCTGGAGGTTCACGACGGCGAATTTCTGGTGTTTGTCGGGCCATCGGGCTGCGGCAAATCCACCATGCTGCGCATGCTGGCCGGGCTGGAGAGCATCACCAGCGGCGATGTGCTGTTTGACGGCCAGCGGGTGAACGAGGTGTCGTCTGCCGACCGTGGCGCGGCCATGGTGTTCCAGAGCTATGCCCTCTACCCGCACATGACCGTGGCCGACAACATGGGTTTTGCACTGCGCATGGCCGGGCAAAGCAAGGCCGATCGGCAAGCGGCCGTGGAGGCAGTGGCGCAAACCCTGCAACTGACCGCCCTGCTAGACCGTTACCCCAAACAAC
Organism: Pseudomonadota bacterium; assembly: GCA_041192045.1. GTDB lineage: Bacteria > Pseudomonadota > Gammaproteobacteria > Burkholderiales > Burkholderiaceae_C > Hydrogenophaga. Next base: position 58,374 of record JBEENR010000010.1, read on the forward strand.
TCTCGGGCGGCCAGCGCCAGCGCGTCGCCATTGGCCGGGCCATTGTGCGCAGGCCCAAAGTGTTTTTGTTTGACGAGCCGCTGTCCAACCTCGATGCCGCCCTGCGGGTGCAAATGCGCATTGAACTGGCCCGGCTGCACGGCCAACTGGGCACCACCATGATTTACGTCACCCACGACCAGACCGAGGCCATGACCCTGGGCGACCGCATTGCGGTGTTCAACCAAGGCCGTATTGAACAGGTGGGCGCACCCATGGACTTGTACCGCGAACCCGCCAACCGCTTTGTGGCCGAGTTTCTGGGCTCACCCAAAATCAACATGCTGCCCTGCCAGTGGGACGCTGCCAGCGGGCAAGCCCGTTTCGGTGCCGGTGCCCTGGCCCTGCCCGCCCACAGCCTGGGCTTACCTGTGGCAGCACTGACCAGCGCCGCCTTCGTGGCCTGGCGGCCCGAAAACCTGCGCCTAGGCCCCCCCAGCGAGGGCCTGCCGGGTCAGATTGAATTTGTGGAAAAACTCGGTGATGTGAGCATCCTCTATGTGCGCTCCCCAGCCCACACCGAGCTGCTGGCCATCAAAGACACCGCTACCAATCAAAACGCCCGCACCGGCGACCCGGTGGGCGTGGTGCCCACACAGGCCGCGCTGTTGTTTGATGCGCAGGGGCTGCGGCTTCCAACCTGAGGAAAACCCCCTCTCACCACCCAACCACTCCGCCCCTGCGGGGCACCCCTCCTTGGCAGGAGGGGAGTTAGGCCTCCCCCACTCTCCCCCTGCCAAGGGGGAGTACCCCGGAACGGGGGGAGGGGGTTGCTGGTATGCCGGTCACTTTTTAACAAAGGCTACTGCCCCCACCACCCAACCACCCCGCCCCTTCGGGGCACCCCTCCTTAGCAGGAGGGGAGTTAGGCTCCCACAACTCTCCCCCTGCCAAGGGGGAGTACCCCGCAGGGGGGAGGGGGTTAGAGGCATGCCAGTCACTTTTAAACAAAGGCTACTGCCCCCACCACCCAACCACCCCGCCCCTACGGGGCACCCCTCCTTAGCAGGAGGGGAGTTTGCTATCCCCAACTCTCCCCCTGCCAAGGGGGAGTACCCCGGAACTGGGGGAGGGGGTTGCTGGCGTGCTAGTCACTTTTAAACAAAGGCTACTGCCCCACCACCCAACCACCCCGCCCCTGCGGGGCACCCCTCCTTGGCAGGAGGGGAGTTATGTCTCCACTCTCCCCCTGCCAAGGGGGAGTACCCCGGAACGGGGGGAGGGGTTGCAGGCGTGCCGATCACTTTTAAACAGAGGCTACTGCCCCACCACCCAACCACCCCGCCCCTGCGGGGCACCCCTCCTTGGCAGGAGGGGAGTTAGGCTCCCCCACTCTCCCCCTGCCAAGGGGGAGTACCCCGCAGGGGGGAGGGGGTTGCTGGCGTGCCGGTCACTTTTAAACAGAGGCTACTGCCCCCGCCACCCAACCACCCCGCCCCTACGGGGCACCCCTCCTTGGCAGGAGGGGAGTTAAGTCCCCCCCCAACTCTCCCCCTGCCAAGGGGGAGTACCCCGCAGGGGGGAGGGGGTTAGAGGCGAGGCATCCAGCCATTGCTGACGCATCAGTCAAAGGTGATGGCACCTTTGAGCACCACCGTGGTGGGTATCTTGCCCTCGTTGTTAGGGACGGTCAGGTTGGCGGTGCTGCTGATGTTGTTGCGCCCCAGAATGGCCGCGCCACCCCCAGCGCCCATGACCTTGACGCTGCTGACCACCGGGGATGCTGCCAGTGCAGCGGCCACGTTGTCTGGGGCGATGCCAGTGCCGCAGTCGGCAGCGACGCGGAAGTCGGTTGCCAGTGTCATCGTGTAGGCGGTGGCATCGACCGAAGTGGGGGTTTTCACGCCGTGCAGTTGCAGGCGGCAACCGTTGTCAATGGCATAGCGCTTGCCCAGGGTCAGTACCACGGCAAAGCGGTTGTTGGCGCTGTTGAACCATTCGGGGTTTTGGTTGAAGGTGAAGTTCAAGCGGGTTTGGCCGTTCAGGGTGACACCGCCGGTATCGCCCGTGGCGTTGAAACCCGTGACGTTGGGGCCAAACACTTCCATTTGGCTGTACAGCCCTTCAGCGGCAGACGGGGTCTGGTAGTAAAAGCCTGCGTAGCTATCTGCCCCGCTGCCACCGGCAAAGCTGCCACACCATTCGGGCGTGCCGTTGCAGCCCCAGTTGTCTTGGTTGCTGCCGCCTGCCGTCGCCACCAGCCCGCCGCTGGCGGTGAGCACGGCGCTGCTGAAGCCTGACGAGAAGGTGAGCGTGCCGCCGTTGGGCGTGGGCTCGTCTGCCAAGGCTTGCAGCACCACGTTGTCAATGACGACATGCCCCGTGTCATGGCCCATGTCAAAAATGATGCGGCTGTTGGCATTGGCAAAGTTGGAGGTCAGGGTCAGCTCAAACGTCTGCGGCGTGGTGGTCAGGTTGATGTCTTTGACATCGTTGGTCCAGGGGTCTTGGTTCAGGCCAATACCTGCCTTCAGCGTCCGGGCTTTGTTAGAAGCGGCGGTGAAGCTCAGTTTGTAACGAACGCCAGCCGTGGGAATGTTGAGCACATAAGACAGGTTGACATCCCAGGGGTTGCCGGCGGTCTCGACATTGGCAAAGTTGTAGCTGTTACCGCCCTCGGTCAATACGTTGGCGGCATTGCCCGTCCAGCCACCGACACCTTGCTCAAAGCTGCCGTTGCTCACCAGGTTGGCAGGCTCTTCGGGCGGCGTGGTGGTGTCAAACGCTTGGCTGGCATTCGCGGCGCTGGTGCTGGGGTTTTCGGCCACGTCGGTGAAGGTGCCTGCGGCCACGCTCACTTGCACGGTGCCGGTGCTGTTGGCGGTGGGTGCCACCACCAGCGTGGCGCTTAGGCCGTTGCTGGCCATGCTGAAGCTGCCTTTGGTGCCGCCGGTGACGCTGATGTCGTCCGCACTGAAGCCGGTCACGGCTTCGCTGAAGCTGAAGTTGAAGGTGATGTCACCGCTGGCGGTGGCGGCACTCACGCTGTCGCTGATGCTGAGGGTGGGCGCTGTGGTGTCTTTGGTGCCGGGGGGCGCTTCGGCATCGCCACCGCCGCAGGCGGCCAGCAGGGCGGCCGTGGCCAGAGCGGCCCAGGTGGGGCGAAACAGGGTGGGTTGGGGTTTCATGGGCTTGTCTCCTTAGGGCGGTCGGTCTGGCGGGGGCGCGGAATGCGCGGGGAAAACAAAGAAAACAGGGGCTGCGGGCGGGCTTAGCGCCGCACTTGGGCCAGGGTGCGCGGGGCGGCCTGCAAGGTGGTGCCGTCGCTGAAGCGCACGGTGGTGGCTTGCGTGCTGGCATTGAAGGCCAAGTAGGTTCGCTGGCCCGAGGGGTGTTTGAACACGGCATGCAGCGGGGTGTCGGCCCAAAGGCTGAAATCGGGTGTGCCCATGTGCTCTAGGCTCAGCAGGAAGTGCAGGGTGTGGCTGCGCGATTCGCCCAGCTCTACCGCGCCCCAGCGGTTCCATTCGGCGCGGCCAGCGGCGGGATCGCTCAGGGCGCGGTATTTGGCAAACAGGTCTTGCCAGATGTCACGCGGGTCGGCCCGTTTGCCACGGGATTCAAATACCTCGGTGTCACGCGGCAGGGTGGCTAGGCTGCGGCGGGTGTGGTCGGGGTCCAGCCCCAGGTAGGTGGACGCGGTGGTGATGGGCAGCAGGTTGATGCCCTTGATCTGCCGGGGCTCGTCAGTCCACCAGGTGTTGTGCTTGTAGCCGCCGCCAAACAGCATGCTGGTTTCTACATGCGGGTATTCGGGCGGGAAGACGAGGCCGTGCACATCGAACCAGTAGTGCCGAATGGCCTCGATTTCGGTGTTGTACAGGTACAGGCCCAGGTCGCGCAGGGCGGTGTCGTTGTGGATTTCGCCCCACAAAATCAAGCCCACCCAGGCGTTGATGGCTTCAGACGACGATTCTTGGTTGTTGCCCAAATCGCCCAGCGCAATGCCCGATGCCCAAGAATGGCCTTCGTACACATCAAAGGGGCGCAGAAACGGGAAGTCGGCCCGGCCCCGCTCGGCGGTGGCAATGTCTTTGATGAGCCAAGGCACCATGCCGCCCCAGCGCTCGGTGCTGGCCCAGTCGGGGTCGCGCAGGGCCAGTTCGGCCATGGCCCGAATCCAGTAGCCGTAGTGGAAGTGGTGGTCGTTCATCTGCTCGACGGCAAAGTATTCCTCGGGGTACGACAGCACCGTGCCCAAGCTTTTGTCGAGGTGGAAATAGCGCTGCCGGTCGGTGCCGCTGAACCATTCTTCAATGCGCCCTTGCACCAGTTGCTGCACCCGCTGGGCTTGCTCGGGTGTGCCTTGCACCTGCAACACGTCCAGCAGTTTGGTGGTGCGCAGCAGGCCCTTGCCCTGCCAGTAGGGGCCTTTGCCGATGTGCAGCATGTTGCGCCGGGCATCGCGCACATCGGTTTGCAGGATGCTGCGCAGGGTGGCGCTGGCCTCGGTGTCGGGCACCTGTGGCCACCAGGGCACAAAGCCTTTGTGGCGCAGGCTGGTGGCAAATTCGGGGGCGGCCAGCAGCTTCAGCGGGCCGCGCACGCTGTCAAAAGCGGGGCCTAAGCGCCCGGCCAGCGTGGGGTTGTTGTGCCAGTGGTGCGGGTACAGGGCCAGCAGGGGCGTGCGTTCGCTGCCCTCTAGGCTTTGCGGCGTGACGCGGTAGCGGGTGTGCAGCGTCTGGCTGGCGTTATCAAAGCGCCAGTCCACGGCGGTGTGGGCATAGCGCACAAACGCATGTTGCAGCAGCAGGGCCAGGCTGGCCTCGCTGGTATCGGGCGTGGCGGCCAGCACAAAGTGGCGGGCCTGTGCGGGCATGCGGGCACGCCAGCCACCCGCATCGGCCTGCCACACCGCACCCAGCGGGGCCAGGGCGATATAGCGCTGGCCAGCCAGTTCTAGCAGCAGCAGGCGCGGGTCGGGGTGCTCTAGGCGGCGGGCACCGGCTTCGGCCTGCAACAGCAAATCGCCCTGCCCAATGTGTCCCCACACATAGGGGCTGCCGTGGGCCATGGTCAGGTCAAAGCGGGCGGCATCGCTGCCCATGGCGATGTCAATGGCCCAGTCGCTGAACTGGGCCAAGCGGGCGGGGGTCAGGGCAAAGTCAGCCGGACGCACGGTCAGGGCGGCGCGGTGCGGGTAGTGGATTTCGTTGTCTTTGCGCTCGGTGGGCACCACCTGCTTGCGCGGCAGTGACAGTTCAAAGCCCTGCAACGTGGCCCGCCCCGTCAGGGGTTGGGCATACAGCGGCTGCGGTTGCGGGCTGAACACCAGACTGGAATACCACTGGTTGGTGGGCACGGCCCGGCGCAGGGCCTCGCCCTCACGCGGCAGGGTGGGTGGGGCGGGCCGGTCGGTGGGCCGGGGTTGCAGCAGCAGCTGGCCACTGCCCGCTTGCAAACTGGCAGGCACCGGCTGGGCCAGCGCACCCGCCGCCAGCACACTGGCACACAACAGAACAAGGCGTTGAAAGCAGGTTTTCATGGCAGGGCTCGTTCACAAGGCAGCACAGAAAAGTCACAGAAGAAAGGACTTCAGCAATGCCATGAATGGTAATGAAAGCGCTTTCAATGCAAATAAGGGTTTTCCACATGAAACCCGTTTCAGAATCAGGGACGAACCAAGGGTTTATCCCAACGGGCTTGCGTTGACGGGGTTTTTTGGTTGTTGCAAAATTTCCAGACGCTTTGAAAGCGCTTTCAATCTTTTCATGAAACCGGCCTGCACCATGACCTTCCGTTTCACCCCTTTGCGCTCTGCCCTGCTGACCTGTCTGGCGGTTTTGGGCGCGCCGCAGGCTCAGGCGCTTGACCTGGGGCCGTTTCGCATCACCGGCTTTGTGAAGGCCGAAACCGTGACCGCAGGCAACCAGTGCGAGGACTGCCAGCGCTTCCCCGACGAGGGGCGGCAGCGGCTGTGGGCTGACGACTTGGTGTCGGGCAAAAGCTATGGCACCGAGAACAAAACCGTCACCCTGTTCCAGCCCTGGCTGGCCTACAACCAAGATGTGGGCCACGGCATCAAGCTGCACGGCCTGCTGAGCCAACGCTGGCGCGACGGCAAGACCGATATTCCCGGCGTGTGGTACGAAAAGAATGTGGCCATCAGCCATGAAGAATTTGGGCGGCTCAGCGTGGGGGCCATGACATCACGCGCCTGGAGCGTGGCCGATTACCCCTACGGCAGCGACATTGGCGTGGCCGATGCCTGGGCCAGCAGCGGCGCGGGCTATGGCTTGCTGACCCGCGCCGTGCGCTACACCAGCCGCCCGCTGGATGTGCTGGCCGGTGACTTGGTTTTAGAAGTGAGCCACGACCAAGGCGACACCGACTTCAAAATCAACAAACCCCGGCTGGTGGAGGTGTGGGCGCAGTACCGCAAGGGCGACTTGGCCTTGGACGCGGTGGTGCAAAACAGCCGCAACGGCACGCCTTCGTCCTGGGGCCATGGCCCCTTCACCGGCCTGACCCCCAACCCGTCTGACGATGCCAAGTTGGGCGGCTCCGGCCAGTCCATGGCCATGGTCATGGCGCGTTACGACCTGAACAGCCAGTGGCAACTGTCTGCCGGGCTGCGCAAAAACCGCTGGAGCGGGGCCTATGCCGTGGTCACCGGGCAAGAAAACGGCGTTGACCTGTGGAACCAGATGTTCAACGTGCACTGGAACGGCAGCTTGCGCGGCGTGCCCAACCCCGGCTATGCCGCCACCAGCACCGACCTGTCGCTGGGCGTGCGCTACCGCCAGGGCGACTGGACTTACAGCAGCGGCTATGTCCGCTTAAGCACCGCCAACACCGACAACCCGTCTGAGCGCGGCCAGAGCAACGCCATGGACTTGCTGGCCGTGGGTGCATCGCGCAACTTGGGCAACGGCTGGCAGGTGTATGGCCTGGGCGGCTGGGTGGCCTACAAACGGCTGGGGCTGGCACCGCTGTCCATGCCGTCGAACAGCGCTTTCAGCGGGGTTGATGCCCGCATTGCCCGCCATGGCCGCTGGATCGGTCTGGGCGCTACCTACACCTTCTGATCGGGTCACTGCACCATGCCTCACATGCCCACCCTGCCCGCTCCGTCCGCACAGCCTGCTGTGCGCCTGCTGTCCGCTGCCTTGCTGGGCAGCATCCTGCTGCTGGCCGCCTGTGGCGGGGGCGGCACCATTCCATCACCCGGCGTAAACCCCACCCGCGCTTTGCCCACGGCGGTCATGCAGCAAAAAGCGGTGGCCTATTCGCCCTACCGGTCTGCCAACCGCGACAGCGAAACCATCACCAAGGCCATGATTGAGCAAGACCTGCTGCTGCTGCAACAGGCGGGCATTGGCCTCATCCGGCTGTTTGATGCGTCGGATGCCGTGGCCCGGCAGACGCTGGAGGTGATTGCCGCGCAGCAACTGCCCATCAAGGTCATGCTGGGCATGTACGTCAACCCCAATACCGAAGCCGCCAACCAAGCCGAGCTGGATCGTGGCATTGCCCTGGCCAAAGCCCACCCCAACACCGTGGTGGCCCTGAGCGTGGGCAACGAAACGCTGGTGTCGTGGTCCTTCGTGCCACAAGACGTGGCGGTCATGGCGGGCTACCTGCGCAAGGTGCGCGCTGCCGTGTCGCAGCCCGTCACCACCGACGACAACTGGGCCTTTTTTGCCAATGCCCAAGGTGTGAAGCCACCCGCTGCCGTGCTGGCCGAGATTGACTTTGTGGCCATGCATTCCTACCCACTGCTGGACACCATCCACAACCCGCAGTTGTGGGACTGGAAGCAAACCGGCACCGACACCCCACAGCGTGCCACCGCCATGATGGATGCGGCCGTGGCCCGGCTGCAATTTGAATACCGCGCCGTGCGCCAGCACCTCAACACATCGGGCTACGACAACCTGCCCATCATCGTGGGCGAAACCGGCTGGAAGGCCGAGCCCTCGGGCGGCGAAACCCAGCGTGCCCACCCAGTCAATCAAAAAATGTATTTCGACCGGCTGGAAACCTGGAAAGCCTCGGGCACGGGCCCGCTGACCGTGGTTCACTTTGCCGCCTTTGACGAACCCTGGAAGCAGGGCGACGACAAATGGGGCCTGTTCAATGTGCAGCGCCAAGCCCGCTGCGTGGCCCAGGCCCTGAATGCCAACCTGAGCAAAGCGGCAGGCTCTTGCGATGCCAGCGCCGCCCTGCACTACGAAGGGGCCAGCAACGCCGGGCCTGTCACGGCCAGCCGCTTCACGGTATCCGCTGAAACCACCACCGCTGGCGAAGCCCGACCCAGTGGCACGGTGCTGCTCAACGCTTGGGAAAACGGCACCACCGCCAGCGCCACCGAACTGGATGCCAGCTCAGGCGACGGCAGCAAGGCCATTCAAATCACACCCACACCCGCTTCGTGGGGCTGGGGCATGACCTGGGGTGTGTCTGGCACCGAAACCGACCTGAGCAACTTTGCAGGCAGCAGCGCACGGCTGAACTTCCGCATCAAAACCACCTACACGGGCAAACTAGAAGTGGGTTTCCTGACCGGCAGCACCCTAGACAGCAGCGCGTTTGATGTGTACCTGCCCATGGCCCCAGGTAGCTATGGCTACCAGAACGACGGCAACTGGCACAGCGTGTCCATCCCGGTGGCGGACATCAGCGCACGCGGCGCACCCGCCTTCAACATGCCCGCCAGCGCCAGCCTGCAAATGAACCGCATCAGCAACCTGTTTGTGATTGCAGACCGCTTTGCCGTCACCGGCAACACGGCAGGGGCCAAGCCTGTGGTCTGGATAGACGACATCCACTGGAGCCGCTGAACCCAGCCCGACCTGCGTGCCGCAGGCTGGTCAGGGTGCAAAAGTCGGGCGGATTCAGGGTTGAAAACGAAGAAAATTCAGTCCATGCGTTTTCTGACACCGATTTCATGAACAAGCCCCCCCTACCCGCCGCACCGCCCGAGCCAGACAAACCCGGCAAACCCTTGCGCAAAGAGCGCCCGGTACACCCCGTGCAGCGCGGGCGGGCCACGCTGAGCATGGTGGCACAGCGGGCCGGTGTCTCGCCCAGCACGGTGTCACGCATCCTCAATGGCACCGCCAAGGTCAGCGACGACAAGCGCACGCTGGTGGAAAGTGTCATTGAAGAACTGGGTTTCAGACCCGATCCGGTGGCGCGCAGCTTGGCCGGTGGTCGCACCATGAGCGTGGGCGTGCTCACCCAGTTCATTGACAGCCCCTACTACGGCGAAGCGCTGCGCGGCATTGAAGATGAACTGCACCAAGCCCGGTACGCGCCGCTGTTCGTCAGTGGCCACTGGAATGCCGACGAAGAAGCCAGCCGCCTGGCCCTGCTGCAAGAGCGCAAGGTCGATGGTCTGATCGTGCTCACCGGTCGGCTGTCTGACGAGGTGTTGCTGAACATGGCACAGATGCTGCCCGTCGTCATCACCGGCAGACGCTTGAGTGCGCCGCACCTCTTCAGCATCGACTACGACAACGAAGAAGGAGCCCGGCTGGCGGTACAGCACCTGTACGCGCTGGGCCACCGCCGCATTGCCTTCATCAGCGGCCCCCTGGATCACCCCGATGCTCTACAACGCCTAGAAGGCTACAAGCTGGAAATGCAGCACAACCGCGCGGGCTACGACCCGCAAGCTGTGGTGATTGGCGACTTTCAAGAGTCCGGGGGGTTTCGGGCCATGAACGCCTTGCTGCAAGCGGGACGGCTGTTTTCAGCCGTCATCGCCGCCAACGACCAAATGGCCTACGGTGCCCGGCTGGCCTTGCAGCGCGCTGGGCTGCGTGTGCCCGAAGACGTGTCACTCGTCGGTTTTGACGATCTGCCCCACTCCGCCTACACCCTGCCGCCGCTGACCACGGTGCGGCAATCGGTGTACGAAGTGGGCAAAAGTGCCGCCCGCGCTCTGCTGGATTTGCTCGCGCAACGCTCCCCGCCATCGCGCGTCATCCCCGCCGAACTGGTGGTACGTGAATCCACCCGCATTGCCCGAGGCTGAACGGCTATGAAAGGTGTTACAAAGCAGGGCATGAATGCTACAACCGACCCTGCCCCCCTCCTGAACTACGACACGACCAACCTGCAACTGCACTTGATGCGGGTGCTGGACGAAGTGGATTACGGCCTGATGCTGCTGCACCGTGACATGAGCTACTGGCACGGCAACCACCTAGCCCGCGTGATGCTGAGCCGAGGCGACCGCCTGTTTCTGGAAAACGGCCAACTCAGAGCCCGCGTCAGTGGCTACCAAGCCCAGTTGCAGGCGTGTTTTGCCCGCGCTGGTCAGGGTGTCCGCTGCCTGCTCGACGTGCCGTCAGCGCATCCACAAGGCCCAGGTCACGCCAACAGCGATATCGCCATTGCTTTGGTGCCCATGGCCCACCCGGCGGAATGCCCAGGACAGGCCGTGCCCGTGCTGCTGATTGCCTGCCGCCCGGTATTGTGCGCACCCCTAAGCCTGCGTTTTTTTGCCCAGACACACAGCCTAACCCGCACCGAAGAAGGGGTGTTGAGCGACTTGGTCAATGGCCTGGAGGTGGAAGACATTGCCCAAGAACGGGAGATGGCCATTGCCACCGTGCGCAGCCACGTCAAGCAGCTGCGCCAGAAAACCCGCAGCGCCAGCATGCGCGAAATGCTCAACAAACTGTCCGTGCTGCCCCCCGTGGTCAGCGCCGTGCGCACGCTGGACTGAGGTCGCTGCCCTTAAACGCGTTGGCGGCTGGTCCAGCCCAAGTGCAGCAGGTCATAACCGGTGCGGGGGTTGTGCACCCCCAGCGGCGGCAGGTGCATGCCATTGACCAGCCAGCGCGCCAGTTGCGGTGCGGCCATGCTGGTACCCACCAGCCGCACCACCGAACCGGGCCGTGTACCGGCCCCGAGCAGACCGCGCAGCAGCGGGGTTTCGTCCGTGGGCAAGGCCCAGTCAGGGCGCGGTAGCCCCGCCACGGCAGGGCCCTCGCTGGCATAGCGAGCGGGCTCACGGGTGCTGAGCATCCAACCCCCAGCCACATGCACACAGGGGGATGTTGCGGTGGCCAGACCACTGAGCGTGCCTGCCGCCGTCACCGGTACACCGGGTGACGGGCGGGGGTAGCGTGGTTCACGCGGCTGGCTTGGAGGCACATCGAGGTAACTGTCTGGCCCCCGGTAGCGCCCGCCGAGGTTGGTCAGCTGACGGGCCACATACACATGCACCAGATGGGCAGCATCCGCTTGTTGGAGACCCGCCACACGCAGCCGCCAGCGGCCATGGGCGGTATGGGTCGCGGTGGGGTCAAGCGCCAGCAACGCCATGGGGCGGCTGGCCTGCTGCGGCTGGGGGTGGTTCAGCAGCACGCCCACAGCAGAGTGGCTGCGCGTCACCCCCGCCCCATGCACACCGTCTAGGCACAGCGTGCGGCCATTGGGGGCTGTTACCTCAACACGCACTTGGTCAAGTGCCGTCCCCGCTGGCCACCAGAGTTCCAGAAAAAACGGCACACGGCTGGCCGGGGGCACGGCCCACACCAGTTCAGGGCAACCCGTGCGTGCTGCAAACTGGGCATGGGCGCGGCTCTCGCGGCTGTTGCCGGCGGCCAGCACCACATCCACCTGCAAACCAGCAGCGGCTGCGACTTGCACCCGCTCGGCCAAGGCACGCTCTAGCAAGCTGCTGCCATCGTGCGGCCCCGTCTGCGGCCCCCAGCTCATATTGACCACCAAACGCTGAACCCGCCACGCCTGCGCCTGGGCAATGGCAAAGTCCAGCCCATCCAAGATATAACGCCCCAGCCAGCGCCCGGTGGGGTCTTCCACCGCGTCACGGGGCAGGTTCACCAGAATCAGCGGGCAGTGGCTGGCGGTATCGGATTCAAAGTGGTAGCCCGCGTAGGGGGGCTGCCCGGCCAGCCAGCTCAGCACATGCGCGCCGTGCGACACCTGCCGCTGCACACCCCAACCGGGGGCATCCATGTCCCAGTGGCACACGCGCCGGGCCGGGTGGGCGTACTGCCAATCTGCCAGCCACGAACGGCCTATGCCCGAGTCGATGCAGGCCAGCGCCACAGGCTCCCCTGCCACACGGTTCTGCGTTGAAGGCCATGGGCTGTGCGGAGGGTTGATCGCCGGGTCGTCGTCCACCGCCTGCGCCAGCTCGAACCAAACCCCCTGGGGCAGACCGGCGACACCACGGCGCAAGTCCTGCTCCGTCACCTGCTGACATTGAACGGATGTGCTGGCAGCAGCGACTGAAACGGTCGTTGGGTTGTCCACCAGCACCGACACCCGCTGGCCCGTGGCATGGCCCACCCAGGCAAAGTCGGTGGCAACGGCCCATTCCAAATAGGCATCGGCCCACCCAGAAAAGTGCAGCGGACTCATCACACCACCGGCGGTACGGGCTTGCATGCGCAGGTCGTGTCAGCGCAGGGCGACAGCGGTGACTTATCCTGACACGGTACCTGCCATTCACGCAGGGCCAGTTGCGTCAAGCGCCTGAGCAAAGAACCCGGCGGGACTTTGAAGCTGGCACGGTGTTCGTCGGTGTGTTGGTCAGCAGGAAAATCCCATTCAGCGGCTGGTTGAGCAGCCGCTTCACCCGCCAGGCCTTGACCAAACCCGGTGCGTGCCTCTGCCACTGCCTCGGCCTGCGCATCCAGTCCGCAGCGTTGCAGAAAGTACCGCGCCAGCGTCAGCCCCAGGGCTTTGCCCGCATGCGCATCGACCGGGAAATGCACCCCAGCCACCACCCGGTTCACGCTGACACGCTCAGCCAAACGGTCGAGCTGAACGGCCACAGCAGGTCGCTGGCGCAGACAGAGCAAGGCTTTGAGCACCTCGACCAGCAGATAAATTTGTGCCGCATGCCCCATCGGATAGGCCCCATGGCCCGGCGTGGTGACGATGGGTTGAATCTGCGCGGAATAGACCACAGGGCGACGCACCGCCAGCGCATGCTTGAAGCGCACCTCCACCGGAATGACCAGCGACAAAGCAGCGGCCAGCCATTCGGCAGTGCGGCGGTGGCGCTCCGCCTTGAGGCCTGTGATCGCCCCTACAAAGGGCAGCTGGTGGTCAATCTGGCTCAGGATTTCGGCCATGCGCTCTTCGCGCAGGCTGGCCCAGCTCTGCACCAGGGGCAGCTGCGCGGCAAAAAATGCTGGCGCTGGCCGGGTCAGGGTGAACACCGGCACCGCTGTATTCCCAATGCGGGTTTGCAGGGTCAGGCCATCAGCCCCTGCGGGCACGAAATGCAGCCCCTCGTTCAATTCGGCTTGCAGCAAGCTGGCGCGCACCCAAGCATCCCAGTTCTCCAGTTCGGTCGGATTGTCCAAACAGCCATGCGCGGGCGGTGCGTTGTGGTGCGCGTCGGGCTCAAAAATCCCGTCCCGCGTCATCATCAGGGCCTGCACGACCAGCGGGTTGGCAAAAGCATCGGCCAGACTAGCCGAGCCGCCACTGCCACCTGAGCCACCTGACCCTCCACTGCCACCCGACCCACCCAGCAGCGAGCTGCCGCCACTGCCACCCCACTGACTACCGCCCCAATTCGACATGTTGTCCTCCCTGAAACCCTGAACCTCACCAGCTTTGTCACACCGGCCTGACAAGCAGGCCCTGAATCAAACCGTTCACCCAACTGTTCACCAGACCGAGAGCCAAGCCTCAAGCCGACTCATCCAGCGGAATGCCCGCCTGTGTCAAGGCTTCGCGCATCAACTGACCCAGCCGGGTCTGTGCACTGCTGCCCGTGCGGGCAAACTGAGCCACCGTGTAACCGGGGGCCAGCGCCAACAACTGACGCGCCGCCCGCCGCGCCGCATTGGCTTCCCCGCCCATGTAGAGGGCGGTAATCAAGGCTCGGTGGGTGTGCAGGTGCATCATGTTGCGGCGCAAAGACTGCTCGCACCAACGCCGTGCCTGGGCAGCATCCCCTGCCACCAACGCACTCGATGCCGAAAGCGACTCGAAGTAGTACAGCAACGGGTCTAGCGGGGACAGCGTCAGTGCCCGCTGACTGGCCTGCAAAGCCGCATCACCGTCGTTGGCAAAAGCCTCGGCCACGCCGCGAAACAGCCAAGCCAGCGGCTCGTTGGGATGCTCTGCGGTGCAGCTTTGCAAGTCTTGCAGCGCACCGGGTAAATCCCGACGCAGGTGCAGGCGCACAAAACCCTGCATGGCCCGCGCCAGCCCTGCGGCATCGCTGGCCTGCACGGCTTGCACTGCGTGCAACTCGGCCACCGCCGCCTCTTGTTGCGGGTGCTGTGTCAGGGCGCGGGTCACGCGCAACACATGCCACTTGGCCAGCCACGCATGGGCCTGACCCATTTGAGGTGAGCGCTCCAGCAAGGTCAGCAGCGCCTGCCGGCTGATGTCAAAGTCATCCGGCGCACTGCGGTGCATCAGGCCGACACCGGTCAGCAGCAAGGCATAGTCGTCCAGCGTACGCAGGGCCTGCTGACTGGCCCAGTCCATGTGCGCATGCAGCACCGCATGGTGAACACCCGTGCTCACATCGTTGACCAAGGCACTGTCTGCGGCCAGCACATCGCCCACCTCGGCATGAAAGCTCTGCGCCCAGACCGGCTCGCTGTCATGCTGCGCGTACAGGGTCAAGTCCAATGCCAGCGTACCCAGACCGCGTTCACCCAGCACCCTGTACTGGCCGCTGAGCACATAGTTGGCTCCCAAACAGCGCTGCGCGTCGGCTTCAGCCTGCACACGGCTGGCCAGCGCACGGCTGCTCAAGGGGTGAACCAAGCTCACATGCTGCGACCGCCCCAACTGGTAAGACACGCGATCGACCAGCAAGGGGCCAAAAGCACGGTGCGCTGGACTGTCATGCACCGGCTGAGGCGGCAGCAGCACCAGCCGGGGCAAGCCACCGGGATGCGTCACTGCTGGCTGGGGCACGACAGGTGGGTGCAACTGGTAGGCACGCACCGCGCTCTGGACGTGCTTCAGATGGCACAAACCCAGGTCTTGTACCTCGCCATCGAGTGGTTCCAGCACCGCGTCACGCAGGCGATGCCCCATCACCGGCAGGCCATCAAGGCCCAGTTGGGCCAGCGCGTGCAAACGGGCCATTTCAGCACCCGGCCCACGCTGTGCCTCGGGAGTCATCACATCCAAGCAGAGTCGCCAACGCTGCCGGGGGCGCAAACTTGTCAGGTTAGGCAGTCGCCAAGCGCATTGCAAAGCCGACTGGCGCTCGGCGAACACCGCGCACCAGCCTTTGCTGGACTGGTGCCACCAAGCACCACCACCCCGGCTAAGGCGCT
The DNA here is from genome assembly GCA_041192045.1 of Pseudomonadota bacterium. Lineage (GTDB taxonomy): Bacteria > Pseudomonadota > Gammaproteobacteria > Burkholderiales > Burkholderiaceae_C > Hydrogenophaga. The sequence continues at coordinate 73,658 of JBEENR010000010.1, forward strand.
GATCCACAAAACGCTGCACAGCCGCCCAAGTCTGTGCCTGCTCGGGTTCACTCAGCGGCAGCCCCGCTTCATCAAGGCTGATGTAGAGCGCCGTGGCCTGATCGGGCAACACGCCATCCAACAACCCGTGTGGCAAGCGCGTTTTGCCAGGGGAGAGAAGAGAAATATCATCTAAAACAGTGTTCATGGTGGTAATGTCGCAGACTGCATAAGGGGTATACAAGTCCCCGGCGATAAATTGGCCTATTTACCCCCCTTATTAGGGATATGAAAGATAATTTTCTACCTTTTATGGGGTAATTAGTGCAAAAATTTGACATCAAAAAAGCCACCTTGCGGTGGCTTTTTTAGTGGGTTGAACAGAACCGGTTTTATCGGTCTGATTGGGCCGCTTTACAGGCTGACGCTGTAGGTCTTGCCCTGCATGGCGCACACGGGAACGTCTTTCTCTAGCAGCTGGCTGCCTTGGCTGAAGACCTCTAAGCGCACGGTGCCCAGTGCGGTGTCTGCATCACTTGAACAAACGGCTGCCGAGGCCGATGCGCTGGTGTCGCTGCTGGCGGCGGCGAAGTTGACGTTTTTCAGGCTAAAGGTGGTGGGGGTACCAGCAGCCACGTTGGGTAGCGTCGTGACACCTTCTGCAGAGTTGTAGAGCGACACACCGCGGATGGTGGTGGATTCAGCATCTGCCGATGTCGCGTTTTCTTCGCTCAAGGTTTGCACGGTAGAGACCAGTACCTGAACTTCCTGAATAGCCGTACTGGTGTTGATCGTGACAGCTGCTGTTTGCGCATTCACCGCTGTGATGGTGAGCGACGGCACGCTGGTTGTGGTGTCACCATCGGTAGTGCTGGTGCCGCCACCACCGCCACCGCAAGCGGCCAGCAGCATGGCTGACAAAACGCCCGGAATCACCCAAGATGTCATGTTGGTTTTCATGTTCGTTGCTCCGTGATCAGGGGTTTTCATTTCGGAAATTTGCGGGTGCCACGGAAGGTATTGGCTACCGTAGGCTTGGTGTACCAGTCGGTGTTGCTCACACCTTTGGACTCAACCCAGGGCTTAAAGCCGCTAAACACGTCACCAATCCGATTGGATTCTTGCGGGTGATCCCACTCGTAAGGAATGTGTACAGCCCAGGGGCGACCGTCCGCAGTGACGTAGGTTTTGCTCCAGTTGGCTTTGTCGGTCACATCTTGAAGGGTGCCAAAGCTGCTGTTGTCTTTACCAAACTGGGTGGGTTGCTGGTTGGGCAAGTGCACTTCTTTGGTGGGGCTGTCAAAGTTGAAGATGTATGGGTTGTAGGGTGGTGTTGGGCCGCCAACTTTGGCAACACCAGTACCTAAAAATTTGATCTGTACCGTAAAGGTTTTGCTGTCTTCTACAGAGCATTTTCGATACGTGTTGTAGAACTTATTGCAATCATCTATGGCGTAGTTTGTGAATTCTGGAAGCCATTCAAACGCATTGTTGAACAGACGGATGGTGACTTGATTGTTACCAGAATCAACCGCTTTGTTCACGGCTGTCGCGTTATTGACGTTGTTGGGCCCGACGTAAGCACCCAAGGCAGGCGCAGCCAGTTTGTAGGCATCGCTGGGTTTCAGGGTTGTGGGAACACTGCTAGGGTCAGTTACACGGATGGATTCAATCTCAGACTGTTTCAAACCGCGCAGCTGCACAGCAAAACCACTCTTGATTCGAGCACCGCGTGCGTCCAGTCGGTAGGTCAGGTCAATCTGGGTGATGCGATCGTTCACCAGCGTCTGGCTGCTGCGGTATTTCACCACGAGGTCGTTGAAGTCGTAGTCAGCTTGAGTGGCTGTGACCGAGTTGTAGAAGAAGCCGCTGGGTGCCGCAGGCCACAGGTCTTCAAAAGCCAGCGTGGCCCAAGTGGTGGCGCTGGGGTAGTGGACGACAGAGCTGGTACTGGTGTCCGTCACAGACTTCACGACCACGTCGGTGGTCACAACATCGGTGGGCGTGGCGGCTACCTTGACGTTGCTCAGAGAGTCTTTCTTTTCGACGTGCAACATCATGACCAAGTCGTTGAAGTCGTTGTCGGCGCTGGCGTTGTTGCGGTTCAAGTCCTCAAAACCCAGTGCAAAACGGTGGTAACCGGTGGCATAGTTTTCGAGGTTGCCGTCCTTGAGCAAGATGACGTGTTTAGTCAGGTCGTCATAGGTACGGGTACCAACTGTTTGCTGACCTCTAAGTTCAGGGTTCAGAGCAGAGAGTGAATAGAAAATCCATTCTGTATTCTGACTTTTGCTGGTACCGGGCGTGTTGGTGTTCGATCCAGTCTGCGTCCAGCCATTCGAGACGACCACAAAACCCATAGCCATCCCTGTCGGAATTTCACCCAGATAGGCCGTGGGGCCGGTGCCGCTGGTGTTGATGCTGGCATTGGTGCTGCCTGCGCGGGGCAGGGGCAAGTCTTGTGAGGCGTTGGGCAACACAATAATTTCACGCGTGGTGCCTGCACGGGGTTTGCAGCTACGGGTTTCAATAGGCGCAGTATCAGATTCATCAGTACGTTTTTCAACGTAGTTTCGCGTGCTATCCGCATTGCCTTGCAAATAGACTGTCTGATTTTTGGCGGCAGTATTGGCAGGATCAAAAATAGGCACCGTCTTGATCGCCGTATTACCATCAAACGCCTGCACTTGGTTGCGGTGTTTGGGCGGGCACAGCGGGTCGTAAATGAAATAACCAAAGCTGTTTTTGTGGCCTGCGCCTTCCATGACGAAAGAAGCCCAGACCCTCGTGGCTGCCTTACCGTCCTTCATGATGAGGTTGGCCTGCTCATCGGCCACCGGTTTGAAGGTGGGGTTATCCAAAATGTTCTTGCCTTCGGGCAGGGCCTTGGCAACCGATGCCGCAAAGGTATTGGGTACCACGGCGCTCAGAGCACTCAGGTCAGCGTTTTTGGTGGTGCTGTTGTAGGTACCGCTGGTAGCTGTGCCGGTGACAGCAGTGTGCGTCTTGGTCAACAAATCATTCAAACCAGGCATGCTGGTACTGGTGGAACCGGCTCCACGGGCACCGCGCAGGCTGAACACACCAGGCTTTTCGGCGGGTAAGCCGTCTTTGGTGTCAAACGCAGTACCTGCCGCGGTACCGGCAGGGTTGGATGCGTAATCGCCAAAATTCAATTTAACCTTGTCCCCCGTACCACTTTCTGGCGCGGCGGACGCTCTCTCGTACAGCCAGTTAATGCGCTGTGGGTCGCCAATCTTGATGGTGGTGAAGCCCGTCAGAGTCGCTGTAGCCAGCAAGGCCGTGGCGGCGACGGCACCGGTTCGCAATGCAGTTTTCATAAAGAGTCCTTTTCAAACAATCCTGCCTGTATTTTGTTCTTACCTGCTGACTGGGTCAAGCTACTCGATCAAGCAATATCATTTTTTGTGGAATATTGCATAAATTGTCAATTTTCTAGGTTGACTGATTTTTGAAAAAACCAGCGGGATCCATTTTGCTTTTTTCTTATCAACGACGATTTCAAAAATCGTTATTTGAAATACAAAGTATCCAGCCAATTTAGAAAATTGACGACCAAGGTTTTACAAGTTCAAGCCACCACTCAGAGCAACCGTGCCAGCAAGGCCCCGCGTGTGTGGTCTTCTTGTCCGGCTACGGGTATCCACACCCGCACAGGGTTGCCTTGGGCCACTGCAACCGGCTCGCCGTCGGCGTTTTTCATCTGTTCCAGCTTGACCACGCGGTTGCCAGCCGGGTGGATGATTTCGATGGTGTCGCCTACCGAGAACCGGTTCTTGGTTTCAATCTCGGCCCAGCCGTCGGCCACGCTCAGCACCTCGCCGACGTACTGGCTGTGGCGCACTTCAGAGCCGCCGGTCTCGTAATTTTGGTAGTCCTGTGCGGGGCGACGCTCTAAAAAGCCGCTGGTGTAGCCCCGGTTGGCCAGGCTCTCCAGCTGGGCAATCAGCTCGGGGTTGAAGGGCTTGCCCGCCACCGCGTCGTCAATGGCACGGCGGTAGATTTGTGCGGTGCGGCTGACGTAGTACTGGCTCTTGGTGCGGCCCTCCACTTTCAGTGAATCGACACCGATACTGACCAGCCGCGCCACATGCTCGACAGCGCGCAGGTCTTTGCTGTTCATGATGTAGGTGCCGTGCTCATCTTCCATGATGGGCATGAGCTGGCCGGGGCGTTCGGATTCTTCTAACAGGTACACCTGATCCGCAGCGGGGTGACGGGCACCGCCACCGCAAGCGGCAAAGGCGCTTTCGGCCTGCTGCTGTTCTTGGGCAAAGCTGAAGTCTTTGTCCAGCTGAATCGGGATCACATCGCCGCTGTCCGTCGTCTGGGTGCTGGTGGGTTTGTATTCCCAGCGGCAGGCGTTGGTGCAGGTGCCTTGGTTGGGGTCGCGGCGGTTGAAATAGCCGCTGAGCAAGCAACGGCCCGAATAGGCAATGCACAGCGCGCCATGCACAAACACCTCCAGCTCCATGTCGGGGCATTCGTTGCGAATGGCTGCAATTTCGTCCAAGCTCAATTCGCGCGAGAGGATGATGCGCGTCACGCCCACCCGTTGCCAAAACTTGACCGTGGCATGGTTCACGGTGTTGGCCTGCACCGACAAATGGATGGGCACATGGTTCCAAGCACCGCTGTGCATTTTGTCCAGCACCATCATGATGAGCCCAGGGTCGGCCATGATGATGCCGTCGGGCTGCATGGCGATGATGGGTTCGATGTCGCGCAGGTAGGTGCGCACTTTGTCGTTGTGCGGCAGCAGGTTGCTGGTTAAAAAGAACTTTTTGCCGCGCTGGTGGGCTTCTTCAATGCCTTGCGCAATTTGCTCTAGGCGGAATTCGTTGTTGCGCGCCCGCAGGCTGTAGCGCGGCTGGCCCGCATAAACGGCATCGGCACCAAAGTCGTAAGCGGCACGCATTTTGGCCAGCGAACCGGCGGGGAGCAGCAGCTCGGGGGCCGCCCCGGCCACGCGGCGCTTACTCTGGCTGGCAGTGGAGGTATGGAAGTCAGGATTCACGGTGGTGCTGGCCCGGCAGTAACGGGCGATGGGAGTTGCCAAAGCCCGTATTGTCGAACACGGCATGCAGCACAGCACGCACCGCGCCACCTGACCTGATGAGGGGTGTGGACAGACAGATTTACATCATGCCCAACCAGCGCGGGAACCACAAAGACAAGCCCGGCCAGTACGTCACCACCAACAAGAAACCAATCATGGCCAGCAGCCAAGGCCAGACCGCCACCGTCAGCTCGGTGATGCCCATTTTGGTAATACCCGAGGCCACATACAGGTTCAGTCCCACAGGGGGGTGGCACATGCCCACCTCCATGTTCACCACCATGATGATGCCGAAATGCACCGGGTCGATGCCCAGCTTCATCGCCACCGGGAACAGAATGGGCGCAAAAATCAGCACGATGCTGGAAGGCTCCATGAAGTTACCCGCCAGCAGCAGGATCACGTTCACGGCCAGCAAGAAGGCGATGGGGCCCAGACCATTGCCCAACATCCAGTCGGCCAAGGCCTGCGGAATGTTCTCATTGGTCATGATGAAGCTGAACAGCACCGCATTGGTGATGATGTACAGCAGCATGGCCGACATGTTGGCCGAGTTCAGCAGGACGCGGGGCACATCTTTCAGGCCCATGTCTCTGTACACAAACACGGCCACAAAAAAGGCATAGACCGCACTCATGGCCGCCGCCTCGGTGGGTGTAAACATCCCGGTGTAGATGCCTCCCATCACGATGACGATCAGCAACAGACCCCAGGCAGACTCTTTGAAAGCGATGAGACGTTGCCCCCATGTGGCTTTGGGCAGACGCGGGTAATCAAACTTCTTGGCACGGTACCAGGTCACACCAGCCAACACGCCAGCCAGCGCCAAACCGGGCACCACACCGGCCATGAACAGCGCACCCACCGAGGTGTTGGTGGCTACGGAATACATCACCATCACGATGGAGGGGGGAATCAAGATGCCCAGCGCACCCGAGGTGGTGATGACACCGGCACCAAAGTCCTTCGGAAACCCAGCTTTGACCATAGCGGGCAACAAAATAGAGCCAATCGCAACCACCGTGGCCGGGCTGGAGCCCGACACCGCAGCAAACAACGCGCAAGCCAGCACACCGCCCAAACCCAAGCCGCCGTACCAGTGACCGACCATGCTGGAAGCAAAGTTGATCATGCGCCGCGCTACACCCCCATGGGTCAGAAAGTTACCGGCCAGGATGAAGAACGGGATGGCCATGATCTCGAACTTCTCGATACCGGTAAACAGCTTGAGCGCTACCGACTCCAGCGGCACCTGCGTGAAGCCGAACAAAAAGGTCAGTACCGTCAGGCCCAGCGAAATCGAGATCGGCATGCCGGTGAGCATCAGCACCAGCAACAAGAAAAAGATGATGGCAGCGTTCATTTGTGCGCTCCTTTGGATGCATTGGCTGACTGGCCGGGGGCGGGGTGCTTCAGGTCATGCGGGTGCAGGTTGTCGTTCATGGCGTACACATCCGCATCGACGGGCAATTCTTCTTCCAGACCATCGACATGGCCGTGGTCGTGGTGGGGCAGCTCACCAGTACGGATAAAGCTCACCAGCACCTGCAAGAAGCGGAAACACATCAGGCTGGTGCCCAGCGGAATGGCGCTGTACACGATCCAGGTGGGCCACTCCAGGTCGGGCGTGGTGGGGCCTTCGGGGATGCCTTCCACCGAATAGCCCATCAGGTTGAAGAAATAGTGGTGGGCACCGTTTTCCCAGACAAACCCCGCGCCCAGTGTGGCCACAATGGCGGTGAACAGGGCACCGGCAGCCAAGCCGAACATGACGAACTTGGCCCGCATGTTGTCATCCAGGCGGTTGATGAGCACGTCCACCCCCACGTGGATGCCGGTGCGCACGCCATAGGCCGCGCCAAACTTGGCCATCCACACAAACATGATGATGGTCAGCTCCTGCGCCCAGCTGAAGTTCAGGCTCAGTAGCCAGTCTTGCAGACCGGGTATGCTGACCCCGGCGAGGTAGCGGTGAACCACCGCCACAAAAATGATGAGCGTGGCTCCGCCCATGAGGAACGTGACGAGCCACTCCTCCAGACGATCGAGGAATTTCATGGTTTTCTTTCGGTTGAAAGGGACAACGCAGCCGCCATTGGTCGGGGCTGCCTCCATGCCCAGACAGGCATGGGTCTGAGCGGGCTTTGCAGCGTGCAGCCGCATCGGCTGCCGACTGCACGCACAGGGTTACACGGCGCAACCCTGCGTGAACACGGGGAGCATCACTCGGGGGTGTAACCCGTTTCTTTGTAGAACATCTGCAAGGTTTCTTTGCCTACACGGTCAGCCATCTTGATGTGGACGGAGCCCATGGCCTTCTTGAACGCATCGCGCTCTTCCTTGGTGGGGGTGTAGATGGCGGTCTTGCCCGACTTTTTCACGGCTTCCAGCGACTGGTCGTTTTCTTCTTGGGCAATCTTGTTGGCATAGACCGTGGCTTCTTTCATGGCTTGGTCAAGCTGTCCGCGCACATCGGCAGGCAAACCATCCCAGAACTTCTTGTTCACGATCACGGCATAGCCCAAATAACCGTGGTTGGTCAGGCTCAGGTGCTTCTGCACTTCGTGCATTTTCTGGGTGTAGAAATTGGAGATGGGGTTTTCAGTGCCATCAACCACACCGGTTTGCAAGGCTTGGTACACCTCAGAAAAAGCCATGACCTGCGGAATGCCACCCACCGCGCGGATCTGCTCTTCCAACACCTTGGACGACTGGATGCGCATTTTCTTGGCACGCAGGTCAGCCGGGGTTTTGATGGGGGTGTTGGCCGAGAACGACTTGAAACCGTTGTCCCAGTAAGCCAAGCCCTTGATGCCCTTGGGCTCCAGCTTGGCCAGCATGGCCGCACCCACAGGGCCTTGGGTAATTTTGTGCAGCTCGGCATAGTTGTCGAACATGAACGGGAAGTCGAACGCCTCGAACTCCTTCACACCCAGCGGGCCAAATTTGGCCAGCGACGGGGCCAGCATCTGCACAGAGCCAATTTGCAGGGCCTCCATCTCTTCCTTGTCTTTGTACAGGGCGGAGTTGGCATACACCTCGACCTTCACGGCACCCTTGGTCAGCTCGGCCGCCCGCTTGGCAAAGAATTCGGAAGCCTTGCCCTTGGGCGTGTCAGCCGCCACCACATGGCTGAATTTGATGACGATCGGTTGCTGCGCATAGGCCAGCACCGAAGCGGCACAGACCACCAGGCCTGCCAATAACTTAGAAAACTTCATGGGTATCTCCTGTGTTTGAGAGCATTGTTGGCTTCGACGAAGGGTGAAAACCGCCACCCGTCGAACCTGAACGATACCCACACACCAACATCCCGGCAACTGTGGCCTTCAACAGGCACAGGCATGGGGTAAACCCTGTGCTTGACGGCCAACCGTCCAGCTCAAGGCCTGCCACCACCCCTCAAGGCAGTACCTGAAAACTCAACACCATTTGAAAGTCGGCTTCTCCTGGGCGCATCACTCCCACGCTCAGGGTTCCGGGCGGTGGCGTGACCTGACCATCAAAGCGCCCTTGAGAAAACTTCAAGTCCTGCAAATAAGCCCCGTTCAAAAAAACCGCTGCATACCGCGCCCGCCCCGCCTTGAACTGAAAACGAACCGGCTTGCGGGCGACCAGCACCCCCGACATGGGCTCGACCCACTGCGTTTTGTGGGCGTAATAAGCCGAGTAGGCCAAAGGAAAGCCCGCATTCAACGTGGCAGCACGGCGCACATCCAGTTTGTAGTGCAGCACTTGTGTCAATTCCTCTGTCTGGGTATTGGGTGCCGCAAACAAATTGGCTTCGTAAGTGCCAGGCCGAGGTGCACTGACCCACAAATCGGGGCGGCCATTCGCATCCCACACCAACATCGACCAGTTGCCCTCCACCGCCCGATCGTTCTGCTTGAGCCCCATGCGGATGTGCTGCACCTCGTGACCAAAGTGAAACCGGTACGGGGTGTCGGGTACTTGTATTTTTTCTTGGGTATGCAAACTGGGATCGAGTTTGAATTGAGCCAGTTGCGGCATCAATTGGGTGTTGCCGACAAAGGTTTTGAAATCCACGGGCCGCTCCAGCAACTGCCAACGGTTGTCCATCGGGAAATGGGTGGTAGAAAACGATGCCGGATCGACCAGAAAGTACGACGGCACCCCCACTTTGCGCACAAAACGGCCCGTGGCTTCGTCCACCTTACCGGCATCCCATGTGGCATCCAGCAATTGCCAGCGGCCGTCGAGCTTGACCGCATTCCACATGTGGTTGGACTTTTGGCCTGAACCCGGCGTTACCGCTGCTGCAAAACCTTTGGCAAAACCCTCGACCGTGACCAATTGCAAACCAGCCTGCGATCCCATTTCGGCCACCAACTCAGAAAACCCATCACACACCGCCACACCGGTCTTGAAGGTCTCCGATGGACTGCTGTCGCTGATGAAACGACCGGACAAATAAGCCTGCACATCGTAATCAATGTACCGACTGACCCAGCGGTAAACCGCATACAGCCGTTCGTGATCATTGTTCAACCCCTTGACCAGCGTCGCCGTGAGCGATTTGATGGAGGTATTTTTAGGATACCCCACCTGCTGTACACGCGCATCAATGAAGCGCGCCCGTTCACTGTCAACGCTGAAAGGCGGTACCGGGGGTGAATGTGCACAACCCGCCAGAACCAGCAACAGCACAACAAAGGAGATAAACAGTTTTTTCATGGTGGAGGCTTTCTCAATGTTGATGGGGTATGGTGTGCTGCGCGAAAGCTTGTTCATCCATGGGATGGGTCGGCATTGTGTATGGTGGCGGATGGTTGACCATGTGCCGACTGGCCTTAGGAGCATTGGTGCGGGTTGCTGCGGGCTTGCGGGTGTTTGTCACCTAGAGAGCAGTTCAACGTAGGCCTGATAGCTGTAACTCCGGTTCTTTTTCTGGCCAGTCATCTCGGTCACGATGCCCAACTCTTCTAGCACCTTGACCGCAGCCGTCGCGGTCGGGAAGCTCGTGTCCAATTGCTGACGCACACGTTCGATGGTGAAGCGCGGCATCATTGGCAGCATTTCGAACAGCCGGTAGCTTGCCGGGCTGGCCTTGGCTGATTCCAATAGGCGTCTGCGGTCAGTAGCCACGAGAGTGGCAACGCCAATGATATTTTTTTCGGCATCGGCAGCAGCGATCGCTACGCCTTCCAAAAAGAAGGTGACCCAAGACTCCCATTCGCCGTCCGTGCGGATGGCCGACAGGCGACGGTAATACTCCGCCTGGTGTTGTTTCAGGTACCCGCTGAGGTACATCAAGGGCTCTGCAAGTAATCCCCAATGCTCGAACAGGGCTGCGATCAGCAGTCGGCCAATGCGTCCGTTGCCGTCGAGAAACGGATGGATGGTTTCAAACTGCGCATGAATCAGTGCCACCTTGACCATCGGCGGCAAATCCGTCGCAGTATCGTGAATGAACCGCTCCATATCGGCCAGCAACGTAGGAACGTGTTCAGGAGGTGGTGGTACGAAGACCGCGTTGCCGGGTCGTGTGCCACCGATCCAGTTTTGCGACCGACGCAACTCACCCGGTTGCTTGCCTGCACCGCGTGCCCCATCAAGCAAGCGTCGGTGCGCCTCGCAAAGCAGCCGTACGCTGATGGGCAGCCCTTTGGGATCGCGCAGTTGCTCCTGAGTCCAGCGGAAAGCACGGAGGTAGTTGGTGACCTCCTCCACATCATCGGTGTTGCTGACTTTGAAGCCAGCCTCTTCATCGAAAAGGTCGGTCAGTGTGGCCTGCGTGCCCTCAATCTGTGAGGTAAGCAGGGCTTCCTTGCGGATGGCGCTGTACAAAAGCCAGTCCACCGACGGCACCAGACCGGATACCCCCGCCAGTCGCGCGAGGGCCAGTTCGGCTTGACGATTCAGTTCGGTGAATACCTTGGGTGAAAGGACCGGATCGGACGGTGGCAAGGCATGGGGCATGAATGCACGCACCGACTCACCCAGCGTCGTGGATATCGCATAAGCGCCCGTGATCCGTTTCATTTAAAGCCTACTTTAATTTGAAAAATCAAATTAAACCATTCTTTAATTTGCGTCGCAACAATGAAAGAGAGCTTTCACATCACGACAGGGACCGCACACCTCGGCACTGCGGATATGGACTTGTCTGAACTTGCGGCGCAGTTCGATGAGCTCTTGGCGCTCTGCCGCGTTGAGCGCGGCGTTGGCAGAACCCTGTGTCGTGGCTGGGATGATCACCCCAGCGCGGCGAACCCAGGCCAGGATAGAGGTGACATGGCAACCAAACTCCTGTGCCAACTCACTGGGCTTTCGCCCAGCTTGCACCAGTTCGACCATTTGTTGACGGAACGCAGCCGGATACGGCGGCTTCGGTATAGGCATTTCGGACTCCTTCTTGATGAACAGTAAGGTGTCCGTGAAATGGGATCAACTCCACGCGAGACCAGGCCCGAAAACCGCGCCAACACAGGGGGAACGGGCAAAAAAATCCCAACCGGATCAGGGTTGGGATTTTGGGTATTGGTGGAGCTGGGGGGATTTGAACCCCCGTCCGCAAGCCTTCTTCGAGCAGTTCTACATGTGTAGCCGTCTGGTTTGGGTCTCGCCTTGGACAACGCACAGCGGCACGCTTTGCCCAAGACCAGCAACCTTGTATCTCAGCCCGTCCCAAGTTGCCCGGAATGAACCCAGCCGAATGAAGTTACCCCACAGCCTGGACAGCTTACGCCACCCTTGCCCAGCCTATCGGCTTGCTGTTGTGAGGCTCACACGCAATTAAGCGGCGAGTGCGAAACGTTCGTCGTTTGCAGTTACTTTTTTTCTGCGGTTTAACGAGGTGACAGAACCTCGACATGCCCTGCGCCGCGTCCGAACCCACGTCGAAACCAATGCAGCCCCAAGACCGGCTAGTTTAAGCCAGTTCCAGCCATTTCAAGACCTGCAAGGGCGAAGTTATGTGGGCATTGGCGGCCCAGCGTGAGACATCTGCATCCAGACCTAAATAGCCATAGCATGCAGCCACCGTGGGCATGCCTGCGGCACGGCCTGCAACGATGTCACGCTCGTCGTCACCCACATAGATGCAGCGTGCAGGGTGCAGGCCAAGTTGCCGCGCAGCTTCTAGCAGGGGTGCTGGATGGGGCTTGGCATGTGGCGTTGTGTCGCCACTGATGATGGTAGCCGCACCCTGAAACAGGGGCATGGCGCGGGTCAGCGGGGTGGTGAAGCGTTGTGATTTGTTGGTGACTACGCCCCAGCGCAAACCGTGCCGGGTCAATGCGGCAAGCAATTCCTCGACCTCAGGAAAAGGGCGCGTTTTCTCCAGCATGCAGGCTTCGTATTGGGTGAAAAATTCGGCCTTGTAGCTTTCAAAGTCAGCATGTTCGGGGGACAGGTCAAAGGCTACCTGCAACATACCGCGTGCCCCAGAGCCGGTATGGGGTCGGTATTGCGCCAGGGGCAACGAGGGTAAGCCACGGCGGGTGCGCATGCGGTCAGCGGCAGTGCCCAGGTCAGGCGCGCTGTCGATGAGCGTGCCGTCAAGGTCAAACAAGACGGCTTCGATACCAGGAAAAAGGGGCGTTTTCACAGCTTTTGCGTCGCCAGCAAGTAGTTGACACTGGTGTCGTGACTCAGGCTGTATCGACGGGTGAAGGGGTTGTATTCCATGCCTCGGTATCCGCGCAGTTCCAGTTGAGCGGCACGGCAAAAACTGGCCAGTTCGCTGGGCCGAATCATCTTGGCGTATTCATGGGTGCCCTTGGGCAGCAATTGCAGCAGGTATTCAGCACCGATGATGGCAAACAGAAACGATTTGGGATTGCGGTTGAGGGTGGAAAAGAACACCCAGCCACCGGGTTTGACCAAATCGGCGCAGGCTTTGACAACAGATGCCGGGTCGGGCACGTGCTCCAGCATTTCCATGCAGGTCACCACATCAAAACTTTGGGGTTGTTCTTGCGCAAGGTCTTCGGCGCTGATTTCGCGGTAATTAATTTGCGGAGTTGCAGCTTCGAGCGCATGCAGCTGAGCCACACGCAACGCTTTGACCGAGAGGTCAATACCCAGCACCTGTGCGCCTTTGCGGGCCATGGCATCAGACAGGATGCCACCGCCACAGCCGACATCCAGCACGCGCTTACCGTTCAAAGCTGTTAGCGCATCGATCCAGTCTAAGCGCAGCGGATTGATTTGGTGCAGTGGGCGGAACTCGCTCTCGGTGTCCCACCAACGGTGGGCAAGCTCAGAAAATTTGGCCAGTTCTGCAGGGTCGGCGTTGGCGTGTGGGTTCATGATGGGTATCGTCGATGAATGCAAAAAACCGCGCTAGTGCGCGGTTTTTTAGAGGGTGAAGCGAAGCCGCAGATTACTTGCGACGGGTGCCGACCACTTCAACTTCCACGCGACGGTTTTTCGCACGGCCTTCGCGGGTGCTGTTGTCGGCGATAGGCTGGGTCAGGCCTTTACCTTCGGTGTAGATGCGGTTGCTTTCAATGCCTTTGCTCACCAGATAGGCTTTGACGGCTTCAGCACGGCGGACCGACAGGGCTTGGTTGTACTTGGCAGGGCCGGTGGAGTCGGTGTGACCCACGGCAATCACCACTTCGAGATTGATACCAGCTACTTTGCTGGCGAGGTCACTGAGTTTGGCCTTGCCTTCGGGCTTGAGGACAGCCTTGTCAAAGTCGAAGAACGCATCGGCAGCATAAGTGACTTTGGAAGGTGCAACAGCAGCGGCGGGTACAGCAGGTGCTGCGGGTGCAGCAGGCGCTGCGGCGGGTGCTGCAGCAGCGGCAGCGGCAATACCAGCAGCTGCTGCGGTTGCAGCGGTTGCAGCAGCCGATGCAGCAGCAGTGGCACCAGCAGCAGGAGCGCCCACAGCAGGCTTGGCAACAATGGCACCATCGCAGGTGGCAGCAGCGGTGGCAGGTGTCCAGTTGGCATCGCGCCAGCAGTGTTCATTGGTGCCGTTTTTCCAGACGGTGCCATCGGCTGCGCGCCAGTTGTCGATGGTCTGGGCGCCAGCAGCAGTGGCCATGGCAGCAGCAGCCACCAGCATGACAATTTTGTTCAGTTGTTTCATGGTGTTTCTCTTGGTTGAACCGCAGAATATCTGCGTAGTGACCCCGTCAGAGTGCCCATCACTCAAAACGTTCTGTTTGGATTTTGCCACAAGGCTCTTTTTGTCTCTGGCACGCTGGTCACCAAGCATCATGCAAATGGAGAGCCAGACTTCGGTTGTTGCTGCACGACAACGACACAACGACCTGCCAACGCAGCGGTTTAGAAAGTCTGTCCTTGGTGCGGCAGACTAAAATGTCGGGTTATTTTCAGATTCAAAACACCCACAACTCATGACACAGTTCGCCAAAGAGACACTGCCCATCAGTCTTGAAGAAGAGATGCGTCGCAGCTATCTCGACTACGCCATGAGTGTGATCGTTGGGCGTGCCCTGCCCGATGCGCGTGACGGTCTCAAGCCCGTGCACCGGCGTGTGCTGTACGCCATGCATGAGCTGAACAACGACTGGAACCGCCCTTACAAGAAGTCGGCCCGCATTGTGGGTGACGTGATCGGTAAGTACCACCCGCACGGCGACAGCGCGGTGTACGACACCATTGTCCGCATGGCGCAAGATTTTTCGTTGCGCCACATGCTGGTGGACGGTCAAGGCAACTTCGGCTCAGTCGATGGCGACAACGCAGCTGCCATGCGTTACACCGAAATCCGTCTGTCCAAAATCGCCCACGAAATGCTGGCCGATATCGACAAGGAGACGGTGAATTTCGGCCCCAATTACGACGGCTCCGAACAAGAGCCGCTGGTGCTGCCTACGCGTTGGCCAAATCTGTTGGTCAACGGTTCGTCGGGCATTGCCGTGGGCATGGCCACCAACATTCCACCGCACAACCTGAATGAAGTGGTGGATGCCTGCCTGTTCATGCTGAAAAACCCGCAGGCCACAGTGGATGAACTGATGGAGATCATTCCGGCCCCGGACTTTCCTACGGCTGGCATCATTTACGGCATCAATGGCGTTCGCGATGCCTACCGCAGCGGGCGCGGGCGTGTGGTGATGCGGGCCAAGTGCCATTTTGAAGACATTGACCGGGGGCAGCGCCAAGCCATCATTGTTGATGAGCTGCCCTACCAGGTGAACAAGAAGACGCTGCAAGAGCGCATGGCCGAGCTGGTTCAAGAGAAAAAGATTGAGGGCATCAGCCACATTCAGGACGAGTCGGACAAGTCGGGCATGCGCTTGGTGATTGAGCTCAAGCGGGGTGAAGTGCCCGAAGTGGTGCTGAACAACCTGTACAAGCAAACGCAGTTGCAGGACACCTTTGGCATCAACATGGTGGCACTGATCGATGGTCAGCCCCGGCTGTGCAATTTGCAGGAGTTGATTCAGGTATTTCTGGGGCACCGCCGCGAAGTGGTGACGCGACGCACGGTGTTCAACCTGCGCAAAGCCCGCGAACGTGGTCATGTGCTGGAAGGCCTGGCGGTGGCGTTGGCCAATATTGACGAATTCATCCGCATCATCCGCGAATCGCCCACGCCGCCGCTGGCCAAAACCGAGCTGATGGCGCGTGCTTGGGACAGCCCGATGGTGCGCGAAATGCTGACCCGCAGCCGTGCCGATGGAGGGCAGGTGAATGCCGACGACTACCGCCCAGAGGGCCTAGAGCGGGCGTTTGGCATGGGCGCTGATGGCCTGTACCGACTGTCCGAGACGCAGGCACAAGAGATTCTGCAAATGCGCCTGCAACGCCTGACCGGGCTGGAGCAGGACAAGATCGTGGCCGAATACAAGGACGTGATGAGCGTCATTGACGACCTGCTGGACATTCTGGCGCGGCCCGAGCGGGTGTCGGTCATCATTGGCGACGAGCTGTCCGAAGTCCGGCAAGAATTTGGCCAAACCCGTCTGGGCGCACGCCGCAGCGAGATTGAACACAGCGCCCAAGACTTGAGCACGGAAGACCTGATCACGCCCACTGACATGGTGGTCACGCTCAGCCACAGTGGCTACATCAAGAGCCAGCCCTTGAGCGAATACCGCGCGCAAAAACGTGGCGGACGCGGCAAGCAGGCCACGGCCACCAAGGATGATGACTGGATTGACCAGCTCTTCATTGCCAACACGCACGACTACATCTTGTGTTTTTCTAACCGGGGACGGCTGTACTGGCTCAAGGTCTGGGAAGTGCCCGCCGGTTCTCGCGGCTCGCGGGGGCGGCCCATTGTCAACATGTTCCCGCTGCAAGAGGGCGAGAAGATCAACGTGGTGCTGCCGCTGACGGGTGGTATGCGCAGCTTCCCGGCTGACCATTACGTTTTCATGGCCAGCAGCAAGGGCACGGTCAAAAAGACGGCGCTGGATGAATTTTCTAACCCACGCAAGGCCGGCATCATCGCCGTCGATCTGGATGAGGGCGACTACCTGATCGGTGCGGCGCTGACCGATGGTCAGCACGACGTGATGCTGTTCTCTGACGGTGGCAAAGCGGTGCGTTTTGATGAAAACGACGTGCGCCCCATGGGCCGTAACGCCCGTGGCGTGCGCGGCATGCAGCTCGAAGACAGCCAGAGCGTGATTGCCATGCTGGTGGCCGAAGATGAGAGTCAGAGCGTGCTGACCGCCACCGAAAACGGCTACGGCAAGCGCACCCCGATTGGCGAATACACCCGCCACGGACGCGGCACCAAGGGCATGATTGCCATTCAGCAAAGCGAGCGCAACGGCAAGGTGGTCGCGGCCACGCTGGTGCGTGCGGACGACGAGATCATGCTCATCACCGACACCGGTGTGCTGGTGCGCACGCGGGTGGCCGAAATCCGCGAGATGGGCCGTGCCACGCAGGGTGTTACCCTGATCGCGTTGGATGAGGGAGCACAACTCTCTGGCCTGCAACGCATTGTCGAGAACGATGCGCAAGTTGACACACCCTCCGACACGCTGGGCGATGTACCCGTCAACCCTGCGCCCGAGGATGGCACCACACCCAATGCGGGCTGAACCGAGCCGCCGTGCTGGGTCTGTCGCCGATTTTTTGAAAATCACACCATGAACCGTCCATACAACTTTTCTGCTGGCCCTGCGGCCATGCCCGCCGAGGTGCTGCAACAGGCCGCGCTTGAAATGCTGGACTGGCAAGGCACTGGCATGGGCGTGATGGAAATGAGCCACCGGGGCAAAGCCTTCATGTCGATCTTGGCGCAGGCCGAAGCCGACTTGCGCGAACTGCTGGCGGTGCCGACGAACTTTCGCATTCTGTTCATGCAAGGCGGTGGGCTGGCCGAAAACGCCATCGTGCCGCTGAACCTGTCACAAGGCGGGGTGGTTGATTTCGTCGTCACCGGCAGTTGGAGCCAGAAGTCATTCAAGGAAGCCAGTAAATACGCCCTGCCCCACTTGGCTGCCAGCAACGAGGCCAGCCACCACACCCAGCTGCCCGACCCGGCGCACTGGCAACTGAGCCGTGACGCGCGCTATGTGCACCTGTGCAGCAACGAAACGATTCACGGCATTGAGTTTCACACCCTGCCCGACCTGAAGGCGCTGGGCAGTGATGCGCCGCTGGTGATCGACTTTTCTTCGCATGTGGCCTCGCGCAGCATCGACTGGAGCCGGATTGGGCTGGCGTTTGGCGGCGCGCAAAAGAACATCGGCCCAGCCGGACTGACGCTGGTGGTGGTGCGCGAAGACTTGCTGGGCCACGCCCTGAGCATCTGCCCCAGCGCCTTCAACTACACAACCGTGGCCGACAACGGCTCTATGTACAACACGCCCCCCACGTTTGCCATTTACATGGCGGGCCTGACCTTTCAATGGCTGAAACAACAGCGCGAAGGCGACGCGGTGGGTGTGGCTGCGATGGAACGGCGCAACCAAGCCAAGGCCGCCCTGCTGTACGACTTCATCGACCAGTCCAGCCTGTTTGAGAACCGGGTCGATCCGGCCTGCCGCTCGCGCATGAACATTCCCTTTTTCTTGCGCGATGACAGCCGCAACGAGGCTTTCCTGGCCGGTGCGCAGGCGCAAGGTCTGTTGCAACTCAAGGGCCACAAGTCGGTAGGCGGCATGCGCGCCAGTCTGTACAACGCCATGCCGCTGGCAGGCGTGCAGGCCCTGGTGGCTTATATGCGTGACTTTGAGCAAACCCAGGCCTGAGCCCGATACCGGGACTATCCCCATGAGCCAACAACCCATTCAATCCGAAGCGCTGGCGGGTCTGCGGGTGCAGATTGACAGCATCGACCAGCAACTGCTGAGCCTGCTCAACCAGCGTGCCCGTGTGGCCGAACAGGTGGGCGAGATCAAACGCGCCGAAGGCTCCCCGTTTTTCCGGCCTGACCGGGTCGCCCAGGTCATTGAAAAAATCACCCGTGCCAACCCAGGGCCGCTCAAGGGCGCGCATGTGGC
Source organism: Pseudomonadota bacterium (assembly GCA_041192045.1). GTDB lineage: Bacteria > Pseudomonadota > Gammaproteobacteria > Burkholderiales > Burkholderiaceae_C > Hydrogenophaga. The sequence continues at coordinate 92,126 of JBEENR010000010.1, forward strand.
CGCCATCTGGCGCGAAATCATGTCCGCCTGCCTAGCCCTAGAAGCTCCGCAGCGGGTGGCCGTGCTCGGGCCGCAGGGCACTTTTTGCGAACAGGCTGCGATTGAATTTTTTGGCAGCGCGGCCAACCTGATTTACTGCGCCAACTTTGACGAGGTGTTCCACGCCACCGCCGCCGGAACAGCCCAATTTGGCGTAGTGGGCATGGAGAATTCGACAGAGGGTGTGGTGGCCCGGTCGCTGGACTTGTTCCTGCGCTCGCCGGTGCATGTGGTGGGCGAGGTCAGCCTGCTGGTGCGGCACAACCTGCTGCGCCAAATCAATGCTGATGCGGGCATTGACGTGGTCATGGCACACCCGCAGGCCCTGGCCCAGTGCCAAGCTTGGCTGAGCCAGCACCTGCCCCTGGCCGAGCGACGCGCCGTGTCGAGCAATGCCGAAGGTGCACGCTTGGCCGCTACCCAGCCCAACTGGGCTGCGCTGGCCAGTGAACGGGCGGCCAGCCAATTTGGCTTGCACATCGTGCACCACGCCATTCAAGACGAGGCCTACAACCGCACCCGCTTCGCCATCATCTGCCTGCCGCAAATCATGGCAAGCCCACCAGCCACGGGGCGTGACTGCACCAGTCTGGTGGTCTCGGTGCCCAACCGGCCCGGTGCCGTCCACGACCTGCTGGTGCCATTGAAGAACAACGGCGTGTCCATGACGCGGTTTGAATCGCGTCCGGCCAAGTCCGGGCAGTGGGAATACTATTTCTACATCGATCTGGCGGGCCACCCCTCGCAGCCTCATGTGGCTGCGGCACTGGAAGAACTGAAAGGCCTGTGCGCTTTTTACAAAGTGCTCGGGGCCTACCCGGTGAGCGATTGAGCCCGCCGATGACACATCCAATCCAGGGAGCCGTCACAGCAAAACAGGCCTGGCAGACAGGCGCAATGGACATGTATGTTTGAACAATTGGGCTTGATTGGTTGCGGTCTCATGGGGGGATCGTTCGCGCTGGCACTCAAGCGGGCTGGTCTCGTCAAGCGCGTGGTGGGCTACAGCAAATCGCCATCAACCACTGAACGTGCGCGCCAAATGGGCGTTATCGACATCGAAGCCCCTTCCGCTTTGCTGGCCGTCTCGGGGGCGGATCTGGTGCTGCTGGCTGTGCCCGTCTCGGCCACCGAAGCCACACTGAAAGCCATCCGGCATTTGGTTCGGCCTGACATCATGCCCCATCTGCTCATCATGGATGTGGGCTCTACCAAGCGCGACGTGATTGATGCGGCACGCCGCGTGCTGCGCGATCAAGTAGGGGTGTTCGTTCCTGCGCACCCGATTGCTGGCAAGGAGCTGGCCGGTGTGGAGCATGCCGATGCCGACCTGTATGCAGGCCGTCAGGTGATTCTGACCCCGATTGAGCGCACCCTGACTGTCCAGCTCAAAAAAGCCGAGGCCGTCTGGACGGCGCTGGGCTGCCACGTCAAGCAAATGTCGCCCGACGCGCACGACGCGGCTTACGCCGCGGTCAGCCACCTGCCACACCTGATCGCGTTTGCCCTGATGAACGGCATCAAGGCCCAGCCCCAGGGCGATGACTTCCTTTCGCTCGCAGGCCCCGGTTTTCGTGACTTCACCCGCATTGCAGCCAGCGAGCCCAGCGTCTGGCGCGACATCCTCATCACCAACCGCGAAGAGCTGCGCACGCAGACCCAACATTTCCAGCGTGCCCTGCATGCCCTGGAGCAAGCCTTGCAGGCCGGCAACACCGATGCCCTGGAAACGCTGATCCAGCAAGCCAGCCACAGCCGCGCACACTGGCGCATGTCCAGCCACAAGCCCAAACACTGATTCCTGATTCATGTTCAGCATTGCCCATCTCGACATTCCACCGCTGAGCAGCGCCGGTGGCACGGTGCGACTGCCCGGCTCCAAAAGCATCTCCAACCGGGTACTGCTGCTGGCCGCCCTCAGCGTCGGCCACACCGATGTGACCGACCTGCTGGACTCAGACGACACCCAAGTGATGCTGCAAGCCTTGCGCCAGCTGGGCTGCCACCTAGAAACCTTGCCCGACGGTGCCCTGCGCGTACAGGGCTTGGGCGGACAGTTGCCGGTGCGCCAAGCCAGCCTGTTTTTGGGCAATGCGGGCACGGCCATGCGTCCGCTGACGGCGGCGCTGGCCCTGCTCTCGGCCCTGCACGGCGGCCAGTTTGACCTGAGTGGCGTGCCCCGCATGCACGAACGCCCAATTGGCGATTTGGTCGATGCCCTGCGCCAGCTGGGTTGCCCCATTGAAGACCTGGGCAGATCTGGTTATCCGCCACTGCGGCTGGGCAACGGTAAGCCCTGCCCCCTGACACTGGATGCGCCCATCCGCGTGCGTGGCGATGTGTCCAGCCAGTTCCTCACGGCCTTGCTGCTGGCCCTGCCCTTGGTTGCCCAACAACCGATCGTGATCGAGGTGGTCGGCGAGCTGATCTCGCGCCCCTACATTGAAATCACCCTGAACCTGTTGGCACGCTTTGGTGTGGTGGTGCAGCGCGACGGCTGGCAGCGCTTCACCTTGCCCGCCGGGTGCCGCTACACCTCACCAGGGCGCGTACCGGTCGAGGGCGATGCCTCATCAGCCAGCTACTTTGTCGCGCTGGGGGCTATTGCACCGCCCACACCGGGCTGCACAGGCATCACGGTTGAGGGGCTGGGGCTGTCCTCCATCCAGGGCGACATTCGGTTTGTCGAAGCCGCCGAACGCATGGGCGCACGCATCACTGGCGAAGCCAACCGGCTGCACATCCAGCGTGGTGCTTGGCCGCTCAAGGCCATTGACCTGGACTGCAACCACATCCCCGATGCCGCCATGACCTTGGCCGTGATGGCGCTGTATGCCGACGGCCCCAGCACACTGCGCAACATTGCCAGCTGGCGCGTCAAAGAAACCGACCGCATCGCCGCCATGGCCGCCGAATGCCGCAAGTTCGGCGCGCAGGTCGAAACCGGTGCCGACTTCATCCGCATCACACCACCCGCTGTCTGGCAGACCGCACCCATTCACACCTACGACGACCACCGCGTGGCCATGTGCTTCTCGCTGGCTGCGTTCAACCCCGCCGAGCTGCCGGTGCGCCTGCAAGACCCACAGTGCGTGGGCAAAACCTTCCCCGACTATTTCGAGACCCTGCTGAGCGTCTGCCACGCCCGGCGTGAGCACATTCCCGTCATCTGTGTGGACGGCCCCACCGCCTCGGGCAAAGGCACCTTGTCTGCCGAAGTGGCTGCGCGGCTGGGCTTTCATCTGCTGGACTCGGGGGCGCTCTACCGCTTGGTGGGTCTGGCGGCTGAGCAAGCGGGCATGGCCCCCAGCGAAAACGATTTTTCTGACCCCGTGCAAGCGCAGCGCTTGGGCGCTCTGGCTGCTGGCATGCAAGTACGCTTTACGGGTCAGCAAGTCTGGCTTGATGGCCGCGACGTGAGCGATGCCGTGCGCACCGAAGCGGCGGGCATGGCGGCTTCCAGGGTGTCGGCGGTGCCCGAGGTGCGTCAGGCCTTGCTAGAACTCCAGCACAACTTTCGTCAGCTGCCCGGTTTGGTGGCTGACGGACGCGACATGGGCACCGTTATTTTTCCGGACGCACCGCTCAAGGTGTACCTCACGGCCAGCGCAGCACAGCGCGCCCAACGTCGGCACAAGCAATTGTTGGCCCGTGGAATTGCTGCTAACATCGACAACCTTTTGGCTGACTTGGAGGTGCGTGATTTGCGGGACACCACCCGCGCCCACGCGCCCCTCAAGCCCGCTGAAGATGCCTTGTTACTGGACAACTCACAAAGCAGCATCGAGGAATCGGTACAGCAGGTGTTGAGCTGGTGGCAAGGCAAAACCGCGTTTTCATCGGTTTGAAAACGCACCACTGATGGCCCAGAAGGCCCCGCCGGATGTTCCCAGTCCGCAGGCCCAATGGTTCTTCCACCCAACCCCGCAGTGCAACGCGCTGCAACGTCAACACCGCCCCAAGCGTCACCGCCTGCTCACAGCCTCCCGGCTGCGCAAAGCCTTGTCTGCTGGAGCGGTTCTAGGAAATTTCATGTCTGAATCTTTTGCCGCCCTTTTCGAAGAGTCCTTGAAACGCGCCGAAATGCGCTCGGGCGAAGTCGTGATCGCTGAAGTCGTTCGCGTCGAACACAACCACGTGGTGGTCAACGCCGGCCTCAAGTCCGAAGCCTACGTGCCGCTGGCCGAATTCAAGAACGACTTGGGCGAACTCGAAGTCCAAGTGGGCGACTTCGTGTCCGTGGCCATTGACTCCGTCGAAAACGGTTTTGGCGACACCCTGCTCTCGCGTGACAAAGCCAAGCGCTTGGCCTCGTGGATGTCGCTGGAAAAAGCCCTGGAATCGGGCGATTTCGTGACCGGCACCACCGGTGCCAAGGTCAAGGGCGGCCTCAAAGTCATGGTCAACGGCATCAGCGCCTTCCTGCCGGGCTCGCTGGTGGACAGCCGTCCGACCAAAGACCTCTCGCCCTACGAAAACAAGACCCTGGAATTCAAGGTCATCAAGCTCGACCGCAAGCGCAACAACGTGGTGCTGAGCCGCCGTGCCGTGGTCGAAGCCTC
>JBEENR010000011.1:0-90319 GCA_041192045.1 Pseudomonadota bacterium
CGGAATGTGGTCCACATCAAAGGTGGACAGCAGGCTCTCTGCGGCCACGATGCGGCCAATGTCGGGCGTGAATTGTTTTTTCTCGGCCAGCAGTTTGATGAGGAAGGTGGGCGTGCCGGTTTCAAACCAATAGGGCCTGAATTCGCGGAAATCAAACAGCAGGAGCAAATCGAACGGGTTGTAAACGCTCTCGCCCAGCCAGTTGTAGCCGTTGTACCAGCGGCGAATTTCTTCGCGGTCTAGGCCCGGCAGTTCGGGGGCAAACACCGTGTCCACATCGTTGTCGGTGTAGCCACACAGCGCGCTGTAACGCGGGTCTAGGGTGATGTCTTTCAGATTGTTCAAGCCTGAAAACAAACTGACTTTGCTGAATTTGGAGACACCGGTAATAAACACAAACCGCACATGCTCATCCATGTCCTTCAGCACCGAATACAGGTCTTTCAAGCCCTCGCGCATGACCGTGGCGGTGGTCTGGTCGGTGATGTTGTCCAATGTGTCCGCCTCGGGCCAGTCGGCAGGCCGGGGCAGGTTCATGCGCTCGCGGTTGGTGCGCAAAATGGCCTGCGTGCGCTGCGCCAGATCAGCCGGGGTCTTGAGAACCCCGGAACCAAAGCTGATGCGAATGACTGGGTGTTGTTTGCCCCAATCCCAGCGGTTTTCAGCCGCCAGCCCCTTAAACAGCGCGGCATTGCCTTCAAACAATTCTTTAAAGGTATCGAGCAACAGGCTTTTGCCAAAACGGCGTGGGCGGCTTAAAAAGTAATAGGTGCCGGTTTGGGCCAAGTCCACCGCGTAGCCGGATTTGTCGGCGTAGTAGCAGCCCTCTTGCAACAGCAGCGAGAGGGTTTGTCGGCCAATGGGCAGGCGTTTGCGGGGCTGCGGGCTGGGGGGTGTGGTCATGGTCATGGTATGGCGGCGCAGAAAAACGGCGTGGCTTGCCTGCATTGTGCGGGAAGCTTGGGGCTCGGGCTGGGGCAGGCTGAGCCCCAGAGCGGCGGGAACAATGGCTTTAACCAGATACATTGCCAGCCATGAACACCACCGAATTCAGCGCCCTGCTGGTGCTAGCCACGGCTACCAGCTTCACGCCGGGGCCTAACACCACCTTGTCCACCGCGCTGGCCGCCAACTTTGGCTTGCGCCGGGCCATGCGTTTTGTGTGGGCGGTGCCGGTGGGCTGGGGGCTGCTGTTTGCGCTGTGTGCCGCTGGCGTGGGCGCGTTGGTGGTGGCGGTGCCGCTGCTGCGCTGGAGCATTTTGATCGGCGGTGTGGGCTATTTGCTGTGGCTGGCTTGGCGTTTGTCGGGTAGCCGCAGCCTGAGCACGGTGAATGCCGAGCGGCTGAACGTGACGTTTGCTCAAGGCGTGATGCTGCAATTTTTGAACATCAAGGCATGGATGCTGGCGCTCTCCATCGTGGCCGGTTGGGTGGCGGGGCGGCCGGATGCGCTGGAGCGCTTTGTGCAGGTGTTCCCGCTGCTGCTGGGTTTTGCGTTTTTCAGCAACTTCACCTATGCCGCTGTGGGTTCGCTGCTGCGGCACTGGCTGGCCGGGCCGGTGGTGGACGGCCAGCCCACCGGCGGGCGGCTGCTGGTGTTTAACCGCTGCATGGCGCTGGCGCTGGTGCTCACGGCGGTGTGGATGCTGATGAATGGCTTATCAGGCGGCTTAGCGGGTGGCGGCTTGCACGGGCCTGTGGCCGGGGGCCAGCCATGAGTGCCGACGATGCACGCCGCCACCGGCTGGGCCTGTGGCTGGGGCTGGTGGGTGTGGTGGTGTTTGCCCTGACATTGCCCATGACGCGCCTAGCCACCGGCACGGCAGAGGCACCGCAGCTCTCGCCCTGGTTCGTCACCTGGGGCCGGGCCGCGCTGGCCGGGGGCTTGTCCCTCATCTACCTGCTGGCCACGCGCTCGCCCTTGCCTGCCCCGGCGCACCGCCCGGCGCTGGTGTGGTCGCTGTTGGGCAATGCCATTGGCTACCCGCTGCTGCTGGGCTGGGCGCTGCGGCATGTCACGGCCAGCCATGCGGCGGTGATTACCGCGCTGCTGCCGCTGGCCACCGCTGCCGCTGCCGCCTGGCTGCTGCACCAGCGGGCGCGGCTGGGTTTTTGGCTGTTTGCCGGGTTGGGCAGTGCGCTGGTGGCGGTTTACAGCCTGTGGCGGGCACACCAGTTGGGCCATGGTTTTGGGCTGGCCTGGGCCGACTTGCTGCTGGTGGGCGCGGTGCTGGCGGCTTCGCTGGGCTATGTGGGTGGGGCCAAGGTCACGCCGGTGCTGGGGGCGGAGCGCGTCATCAGTTGGGTGTGTGTGCTGGCCTTGCCCATCAGCCTGCCCGGCGCGCTGCTGACTTGGCCCGACCAGCCCATCAACCCCTCGGCCTGGTTGGCGCTGCTGTATGTGGGTGTGTTTTCCATGTGGGCCGGGTTTTTTGCTTGGTTTCGCGGTCTGGCCTGGGGCGGCGCGCTGCGGGTGAGCCAGTTGCAACTGCTGCAACCCTTTGTCAGCATCGTGGCCGCGGTGCCGCTGCTGGGCGAGTCGCTGGACTTCATCACCCTGGGCTTTGCCCTGGCCGTGGTGGCCACGGTTTTCATGGGGCGGCGCATGGCGATGCCTCCCCAGCACACACCCCAACCCAGCCCCCAACACAAGCCCCCACGTTCACCAGAAAGCCCGTCATGAAAGCCGATTTTCAAGACCACCGGCGCGCACTACCGCAGCCCGCCAGCGCCCGCTATCCGCACGGCACCCCGTTTGTGCAGGCCATGGCGCATGGCAGCATGAGCGTCGAACTGTTTGCCCCGGCCACATCGGCCCTGGGGCAGGACATTCAGCAGCCCCACACGCAAGACGAGCTGTACATGGTGCAAGCCGGTTCTTCGTCGTTTTGGCTGGACGGCGAATCGTTCACGGTTGCGCCGGGGGATGTGCTGTTTGTGCCCGCTGGCAAGCCTCACCGGTTTGAAGCTTTCAGCCCCGACTTTGTCACCTGGGTCGTTTTTTACGGCCCCGCAGGCGGCGAAGCCACCACTCCAGACACAAGCTGCTGACACCATGCCCACCACCCAACGCCCCTTCAAACAGCTGGACGTGTTCACCGCCACCCCCTACCGGGGCAACCCGCTGGCCGTGGTGTTAGACGGCAGCGGCCTGTCCACCGACACCATGCAGCGCTTTACCGACTGGACGAACCTGTCGGAATGCACCTTTGTGCTGCCGCCCACAGCGCAAGGCCGCGCCGCCGGGGCCGACTACCGGGTACGCATTTTTTGCCCAGGGCGCGAACTGCCCTTTGCCGGCCACCCCACGCTGGGCACCTGCCATGCGTGGCTGGAAGCGGGCGGCCTGCCCCAGGCGGACGACGTGGTTCAAGAATGCGGCGTGGGGCTGGTGCGCATTCGGCGCGACGGAGCGCGTCTGGCCTTTGCCGCCCCCGCACGCCGACGCAGCGGCCCATTGGACGAGGCCGAGCTGAACCGCATGGCGCAGGGGCTGGGCTTGGCACGCGCCGACATCGTGGCCCACGCTTGGTGCGACAACGGCCCACCCTGGCGCGGCCTGCTGCTGCGCAGTGCCGAACAGGTGCTGGCCGTGCAGCCCAACGGGGCAGCACTGGCGGGGCTGGACATTGGCCTGATTGGCCCCCACCCGGCGGGCAGCGAAACCGCCTTTGAAGTGCGCGCCTTTTTCCCTGGGCACAGCGGCCTGAGCGAAGACCCCGTGACCGGCAGCCTGAATGCCGCACTGGCGCAGTGGCTGGCCGACCTGAACGCCGCCCCGGCGCACTATGTAGTCAGTCAAGGCAGCGCCCTGGGCCGGGCCGGGCGGGTGTTCATAGACCGCGATGCCCTGGGCACCGTCTGGGTGGGCGGCGAAACCGTGACTTGTGTGGAGGGGTGGGTGGGGTTCTGAGGGACGGCACACGCTGGGGTGCTGACCTTGCTGTGCCGATGTGCGCAGCCATTACACTGAATTTTTGCCAAAACCTGCTTCGGCAACGGGGCAGTCACTGGAGTCACGCCCATGCCACCACACCCCAAACCCCAGCCTGCCCAGCGCATGGGCTGCATGCTGGCCATGCGCTTGCACCTCAGCCTCACGCAAGCCCCTGTGCTGCCGCTTTCTGCGGGCAACCAGCGCCGCTGGGGCTGGTGGTTTTTGCTGCATGCCGCCATTGGCAAACCCCTGCACCACCACCTGAGTGCAGACCCCCACGGCGTGCCCGATGTTCAGGTCGTGCTCAACCCCGTGCTGGAAAACCACATACCCCCCCTGCACGCCGGGCAAACCCTGGCGGTTGATTTGCTCTTGGCCGCCAGCCAAGACCTGCCCGCCGCCGAAGTGCTGCGCTTTTTGCAGCACCACCTGGGGCCCAACAACCCCGTGCACCTGACCCACAGCAGCCCCCTGCCGCCACCCGCCCTGCCGCCGCTGCACCACGCCGCGCCCGAGACCCTGGCCGAAGTGGTGCTGGAATTTCAAACCCCGCTGCCTTTTCGCCGCGAAACCGACAGCCGCACCCAAATCAGCCCCGCCACCTTGGGCCAGTTGCTGGCCCAGCGCAGCCGCCAGGTGTGGGGCACTAGCGCCGGTGAAGCCTTTCAGCAGCTGTGGGACCGGCAACCCATGGGCCACCTGCTGTGTGGTTACTGGAAGTTTGTGGATATTCCGCGCGCCAGCGCCTCGCAAAACCGGGGCATCAACACCCACCAACGCCGCAGCCGCCTAAACAAAGTCGGCCAGCACGACCCCGCGCTGCACCTGCAACACCACAGCGGCTGCCTGGGCAGGCTCTATGCCCGGCAAGTCTCTGCCGAACTCATGGCCTGGCTGCAAGCCCTGGCCCCCTGGCACCTGCACAGCAGCGCGGGCGTGTCGGTGTGGGGCGGCTACACCGTCACCGGCGAACCCTGCCCCTGGTTTGATACCCAACTGGCCCAAGTGCCCGCCCTCGTCAGCGTGGCAGAGGCCACCTTCCGGTCTTATGACGTGCCCCCCAGCCACGCCACCCGCCTGCACCCAGCCGCCCAGCCCGCCCCCGAAACCGAGGCCGAAATGGCCCTGCTGCTGGCCCAAGAACTGAGCCAAGGCACTTGGCAACCCGAGCCCACCGAAGGCTTCTACCTACCCAAAGCCAATGGGCGCGTCCGCTTGGTCGAACGCCTGTGCCTGCGCGACTTGGTCGTTCACAAACGCCTGGGCGGCCTGCTGGCCCCCGTGCTCGATGCCAGCTTCTCCCCCAACTCACTGGGCTACCGCAAGGGCCTATCGCGCACCGATGCCACCCAGCGCATCCGCCAGCTCATGCGCGAAGGCCACCGCTGGGTGGTAGAGGCTGACATTGAAGACTTCTTCCCCAGTGCCGACCATGCCCGCATCAGCGCCGCGCTGGACCGCCTCATCCCCCTGGCCGACCACACCCTGCGCACCCTGGTGGCACGCGCCCTGTGTACCCCCTGCCAGCGCAACGACCCCGGCAGCGAAGCCTTTGCCCCCAGCGCCCCCGCCGCTGCACGCACCCAGGGCCTGGCCCAAGGTGCGCCCCTGTCACCCTTGCTGGCCAACCTGCTGCTAGACCACCTGGACAAAGCCCTAGAACCCGTGGCCCGCGATGCCATGGTGCGCTATGCCGACGACTTCGTCCTGCTGGCCCGCAGCCAAGGCCAGGCCGAACAACTGCTGCACCACGTCACCCATGAAGTGGCCGAACTGGGCCTGCGGCTCTCTGCCGACAAAACCCACATCACCCGCATTGAAGACGGCTTTGATTTTTTGGGCGAACACTTCGACCTCGACCACCTAGAAGACCCCCTGACCGCCGACGCAGGCCAGCGCAAACCCCTGGTCATCACCGACAGCTACCTGCACCTGGGCCTCAATGGCCAAGCGCTGGACATTCGGCAAGACAACAAACTCATTGACACCGTGCCGCTGCGGCGCATCAGCGAAGTCATCATTTTTGGCCGCAACAGCCTGTCCACCGCCCTCATGCAGCGCCTGGCCGAACACAAAGTGCCCGTCAGCGTTGCGCTATCGGGTGGCTACCAAATTGCGGTGCTGCACCCCGACTCGCGCCGCTACCACGAAATTGCCTGGCACCAGTCCCGCTGGTACTACAGCCTGAACGATGCCGCCCGCCTCGCCATTGCCCAAGCCTTTTTAGATGCCAAGCTCCAGGGCTACCGCGCCTTGGTCAGAAAACGCAGCCCCATTTGCGCCAAAACCGTGGAGCAAATTGACCAATCGCTGCAAGCCCTGGGCGAATGCGCCACCATTGAACAACTGCGGGGCCATGAAGGCTTGGCCGCCCGCGCCACCTTTGCTTGGTTGCAAACCCAAATTCGGCCCGACCTGCGGCCCCACTTCCAAGCCAAACGCCGCGCCCGTGGTGGGCCTGACCGAATCAACAGCCTGCTGAACTTTGGTTATTACCTGTCTTACACCCGCCTCAATGGCCTGCTGCGCGCCCACGGGCTCAACCCCTACCTGGGTTTTTTGCACGACAGCCTAGACGACTACGAAACCCTGGTGGCCGACCTGCAAGAGCTGGTGCGCCCCTTTGTGGACCGCTTGGTCATCCAACTGGTCAACATGGGCCACATAGGCCCCAACGCCTTCGAAGCAACCGACAACGGCCTGTACCTGAGCAAACCCGCCGCCCGCACCATGGCCCGCGAATTTGAACGCACCATGGGCCAGCGCGTCATCAACCAGCGCCTGGGCGACATGCTGATCACGCAAATCCGGCAGTTGCGCGCCTTTATGTGCGAAGGCGCACCGCTGTGGCTGTTTCACTTTGGGCTGCAAGAACGCGACCGGGCACCGGCCAGCAGCCAAGACAGCGATGCGGACGATGCAGCGGACGAAGCCGCCGCCGATGAAGCCGAGGCCGACGAGCCCCCAAACCCCGAACCCACCGACCCCGAAGCATGAAAGAACAACCGCTGTACGCCGTGGTGTACGACATCAGCGACGACAAAGAACGCCGCCAAGTGGACCGTGTGCTGACGGGCTTTGGGTTCCGGGTGCAAAAAAGCGTTTTTGAATGCCGCCTAGGCCGGGGCGACAAAGCCCAGCTGGTGGCCCAACTGACACGCTTAGGGCTGAAAACCGGCAGCGTCAAGCTGTACCGCGTCTATGCCGGTGTGCCCAGCGTCGTCATTGGCCTGCCCAGCAGCAGCCCCGACGACGAGCCCGCGTATGTGTACTGAGCCCCCCGAAAACCCTGCAAAATCGGGCCCCCTGTGCATGAGCTGTGGATAACTTGCAAAAACCAGGGGGGTCCGATTTTGACCGTAAAATCCGCAAGCCCGACAAGCACTTGCAGCGGGTACAGCGCGTATTGCGCATGCTATCGATAGCGTTGAAACGACTATCTCGGCCCGGCACTCCGGGCAGACAATGCGCGTATTGCGCATGCTATCGATAGCGTTGAAACCCACTTGCGTGGCGGAGCAGGAGGATACGCGCGTATTGCGCATGCTATCGATAGCGTTGAAACGTTTGAAACGCCTTTTGAACTGCGAGGTTGAGCGCGTATTGCGCATGCTATCGATAGCGTTGAAACATTAAGATGGGTTTGATCAATTCCAGGGAACTGGCGCGTATTGCGCATGCTATCGATAGCGTTGAAACCTTTCTACCAGAGCAAACAGCTTTGTAAGCGCGCGTATTGCGCATGCTATCGATAGCGTTGAAACTCGTGGTGTGGGCTTTCTACCAGAGCAAACAGGCGCGTATTGCGCATGCTATCGATAGCGTTGAAACAGGTAAGGTCCAGGCTGAAGCCGCGCTCGGTGTGCGCGTATTGCGCATGCTATCGATAGCGTTGAAACTGGTAATTTTGGTACCTACAGTAACATTGGTGTGCGCGTATTGCGCATGCTATCGATAGCGTTGAAACGGTTTTGACTTCTGACATGATAATTTCCTTCTGCGCGTATTGCGCATGCTATCGATAGCGTTGAAACGATGTTTTTAGTCGAAGCCTAACCTTTTCAGCGCGTATTGCGCATGCTATCGATAGCGTTGAAACAAATCAAAACGGAAAGGGGCCATTCATGCGGTATTGGTTTGACACCGAATTCGATGAACGCGATCAAGTCATTCATCTGATCAGCATTGGCATTGTGGCCGAAGACGGTCGCGAATACTATGCCGTCAGCGCTGATTACGACGACACACAGGCCAACCCTTGGTTGCAAACGCATGTGTTGCCATTTTTGAGTGGACAGCCCAGAATTCCCCGAAGCCAAATGCGGCAAGAAGTGCTGGACTTTTTTCAGCCAGCCCCGCATGAAATCTGGGCCTATTTCGGCGAATACGACTGGATGGTGTTGCGCCAATTGGTGGGCCACATGATGGATTGGCCCACTGGCTGGCCCTTGTCGCACATGAACCTGGAGCAGTGGCGCTTGCAACTGGGCGCACCCAAGCTGCCCAGCCAGCCTGTCAACAGCTTGCACCATGCCTTAGAAGACGCACGCTGGTGCCGCCAAGCCTGGGCATCGCTCGCGCGCGGGCAGGTTCAGTCCGTGTAAACCCGAATCTGCTCCCGCGCCCGAACTGGGCTACACTGAAATGAGGAGGCTGCCACTGCATGGCGGCTGCGTTACAGCCCAGCGCGCACCCATGAAAGCATTGGCATGAATGAATCGGTATTGCCCAGTGTCCATCTGGAAACCTATATTTTGCTGCCCTTCCAAGTCGTAAGCAGCCATGATGATGTAAAAGCCGGTCAATTTCGGGAAAACCTCGGAAACAGCGATCTCTGGGAACGGGCAGAACACATCCACGACACCGATGCCATATCGGCCGTTGGGCTGAATGCAGACGATAAAGCACGCATTCGCTACCAAGCCTACAACTACTTTCATCCGTTTGTCCGCAGTTTTTGGTATGACAACGATCTGGTTCAGCGGTTTCGGCACCGAAAACTGAAAACACTCAAAACCTGTTTTTACGGACTGCAAGAGCCGATCGAATTCACGGCGGTTGCTGATTTGTACCATTTTCTGCCCGACATTGGCATTCTGGTTTTGCACCTCCAGTCAAACAAACCACTGCCGCTCAAAAATGCGCAAGATTGTCTGGACCGGCTTCGCCGCATTTATCCACCGTACATTGGAGGCGGTGGCGCTTTTGGCGGGCATTACCCCGACACTGTTGAACTGCTGGACGAGCAAGGTGGCCGCATTGGTCATTACGAAAACAAGCAAATTGAATCCTTGCTGGCTCAAGCGCAACAATGCGAAGACAAGCAGCGCGGCAAAAATCGCGATGAGAATAAGGCCGCCAAAACAACCGTACACAGTCACGTCATGGCCAGCCATTGGGCTGCGTTGCTGTGCCAGTTGGGCAGTCAGGGGGCTTACAGCATCCTGCAATTGGGTGATGACCGGGCAGCGCTGGTCAGCAAAATCGATATCGAACACGGTGCCCATCCGTTTGCCAACACACCGTTGGTGAACCTGATTGACCGTGGCAACATGATTCGCCTGTGTTTTGCCGATGCTTCCGGGTCAGACCGGCTTCCGTATGCACAACGCTACATGGCCGAATTTGAACAACGTTACTGCTACGACCGTTTTTGGTACCAAGACGGTGAATCGGGTGATGCCGCATCACGCATCATGAATTGTGGCTATGCATTCACTTGGCTGGGTTCGGGTAAAGATACGGGCTTTTTCACCCATGCGAAAGACGGTGCGCCGGTTACTTTCCGCCACATTTATCTGCCCATGGCCATCATTGCCCATTTCCAAAAAGCTGCCCTGCTGGTGGCTGCGCGCCGTCTGGCCGACCTTTCCCCCTATGGAGCAAATGGCGAACCAGGAAAACTCGATGCCAAGGTGTTTAAAAAGATTGAAGCCAACTTCATTGCCTTCACCCAAACCTATTGGTTTGACGAAATCACGCCTCAAGAACAGGGGATTGAACTGTTTGAAATGTGGCAGCGCATGCTGAAAACACGCCTGCTGTACCAAGAACACCGACAGGAACTTCAGGACATTGTGGCGTTCATCAATGGTCAAGAAGAAGAAAAGCAGACAATAGCTGCGTGGAAACTCAATCGATACGGGGCCTATGCGGCGGTGGCGAGCTTGGTCATTGCCTATGTGAGCATGATGACCGGTGTGCTGGGCATGAATCCGCTGGGTATTGACGAATTTCCGAACTGGCTTGATCAAGGCATAAAATTCATGGGTCTTATTGCATTCTCAGTGCTGTCGGGTATCTTGTTGTTTGCTGTTTTCATGCCTGTTTTACTGTATTTATTTCCGGGCCCAACTATAGGCTGCCTGCGCAAAACTTTGACACGAATCAAAGGAAAATTCCTCCATGCCAACCCTCCTCCGAATTGAAGCCGTCAACCTGCGCTACGTCATTAGCGACACGGAAGACCTGAGCACCCGCCGTGGCGGCAGTTTCATGCTGCTTGATGCCATTAACGACATCAGCCAAGCATTTGCCAAAAAGCTCAAACCCATCAGCACAGGGGCCTCTATTGGCTTGTTTGAGGTCATCCAACACACCACTGAGTTACAAAGCGAGGTGGAGGCATTTTTGCAGCAAAAAAACCAGTCTGAAAAAAAACCTTACTGCCATGCCACGTTCACAGTCAGTCAGGTACAAGACCCAGATTTTCGAGCCGTCGTTGAAAAGGCTTTGGCGGCCAACCGCTGGCAGCAACTGCGGCACCTCAACTTTGTCAGCCACTGGGGGGAAAGTGCCCCATCGGTCTGCCCGCTGGATGCCGTTCGACCCGCCAGCAGCCACAGCTATTTGCCGGGGCAACAGAAATCTAAACTGAGCCACAGTGTGGCTGACCGCCGAAAAGCAGGGCGCGACCTGCGCCAGACGGTGTATCAGCGAATTCTTCAAGACAAACAATTCGATTTATCGTTCACCAACGATACCGAATCGCTCAGCACTTTTGATCCCGACCAATACCCTGAGCTGCCAGCCAACCTGAACGGGAAAATGGCCGTCTTTTATGCCGACGGCAACAGTTTTGGCAAAATTCAACGGGACTGCAAGACACCCAATGAATTGTTGGATTGGGATCAGGCGATCAAAAACAAACGCCAAGCCCTTTTGAAAGACCTGCTGGCTTGGCTGCAAACCAATGGCCGATCCCACCAAGGCAACGATTTGCGCTTTGAAACCCTGCTCTGGGGCGGTGATGAGCTGCTTTTTCTGCTGCCCGCTTGGTTGGGGCTGGCTTTTGCCCGGCAATTTTTTGCACTGACCAAAAACTGGACTTACAAGGAAAAACCGCTCAAACACGCTACCGGCTTGGTGTTTGCCAAGCATTCCACGCCCATATCCAGTTTGCAGACGCTGGCCAAACAACTGGCTGAGCATGGCAAGCAAAACGATGAAACCCGAAAAGCAAACACGCTTTCGTGGGTGGTTTTGGAATCTTTTGACAACACTGGGAACCAGCTTGATGCATATTGGCAGCGCAACGGCATTTTCAAAGATGCCCAAGGCAATGACGGCTGGCAACAACTGTTGCTCTCTGAAGACCGGCTGGACAAACTCTGCGCCATGCAGCCCCTGAAAGAGGCACTGCCACGTTCGGCACTCATTCGCGTGCTGCGCAGCATTGCCGCAGGCCAATACGCGAAAGAAAACGCCCTCATTCAACGCAGTTATGCATCAGCCCGGGCAGCATTGCCCGCAGCGGAACAGCAAGCGGTGTTGACAGCACTCTGGGCCGCATTCGGTGTGGGGTTTGACAGCCCACCAGAAGATGCAGGCGCTGTTTGGGCCCAACAGCAGGCCGTTCCCTGGACTGCGCTGCTGGAACTTTGGGATTACATCCTTCCCCCGGTGGCTTGCACAGCAAACCGCCAGACCACAAGCCCCCAGGAGGTTGCATGAACACGCCGCTGCGCACCCGACCAAACGCTGCCACACCTGCCACACCTGCCACAGCTCAGCGCGATCTGCACCAGATCGACATCGCCATCACCCTGCTGGCCCCCTGGCTGGTTCACGGCACCGACCCTGGCAAGTTTGGTCTGGATGCCACCCTGATGCGCAACCACCAAGGCAAACCCATGCTGCCGGGCAGCTTGGTTCAAGGGCGGTTGCGCCATGCCTGGGTCGAAATGACGGACGATTTTGGCTTGCAGCTCCCCAGCCCTGACGACTGGTTTGGGAAAGCCGGCCATGCATTGGGCTTGCGTGGCAGGCTGATGGTGAACGACCTAGTGATGAGCGATGCGCCTGATGAAGCCTTGCTCATGAACACCCGCGTGGCCATGGACGCTGAAACAGGCGCAGCAAAAACCGGCATGTTGTTGATGATGGAACAGGTTTACCCACCCGGCACACCGGTCACATTCAAAGGGCAATGGCACCTGTGGGGCACTGACCAAGAAGCGAAGTTGTTGCGGCAAGCCATTGCGTCGGGCCTGATGTGGCAAAGCCAACTGGGCGCGCAGCGCAGCGTCGGCTTTGGGCGGCTGCAATCGGCCACCGTCAACATCAAGAAGGTGACAAACACAGCGGCAGCAGCGGCACCGAAGGCTGACCGATTTCGGCTCACCCTCCAGTTTGACCGCCCCATTTGTGTGGGGGCCAGCAGCCTGCGAGGCAACGTATTTGTGTCGGATGACAAGATCAGCGGCGGCACATTAAAAGGTGCCATGGCCACCCTGCTGCAACACCGCCACGGCCAGACGGTGGCACAACTCAAAACCAACAACAAGCTGGCGCAACACTTCGATGCACTGCGGGTGACCCATGCCTTTCCTTCAAACAATGCGAAGCGCCCCAGCGCCATTCCCCTGTCACTGGTCAGCATGGGTGATACCTTGCTGGACTGCGCCAACCTGAAAGAGCCGCATTTGATTGAAGGGCAGTCCCCCAGCTTTTTTCATGACTGGAAACCCGCACTTTGGGGCAAGGTGTGCGCCCAACAGGGCTGGGGCAGCAGCCAAACACACCTGCGGGTGCGTACCGCCATTGACAAGAACACCCGCGCTGCCCAAGAAGGCGATCTTTTCGCTTACGAATGCCGGGTCGCGGACGAAAACACCCGTTGGCTGGCTGATGTTTCCTTGGCAGACGTGCCGCAGGCAGACCGCCAAGCTGTGGCGCAGGCATTGGCCGATTTGTTGCAAAACGGGCTAGGCCCCATTGGCAAAACCGATGCTTGGGCCCAGGTGGCGTTTTCAGACGAGCAAGCCATGGTCTGGGAAGAAACGCCCATCAGCCAGGGCGCAGCGGGCTTTGTGCGTGTGCAGCTCAATACCCCAGCACTCTTGCTTGCTACCAGCCAAATCGTCAACCTACACAACCCAGATTTACAGAAGCTCTATGCTGACATTTTCAAAACAGGGTCAGGCGGCAGCTTGGTGCTGAGCCACTATTACGCCTGCCACAGCATGGCGGGTGGTGGTTTTCTGCATGCGCGGCATGGGCAGCCAAATACCGAGGCAAACCCCGGTTACCAACCCTTTGTTTTGACCGATGCGGGCAGCGTGTTTGTTTTCACGGTCACTGACACAGTAAAAGCCCAAAAAACCCTCAGCCAATGGCAAGCAAGCGGACTGCCTTTGTCGCCTGCTGTGGTGGCTGAGCGCGGTGAATCATGGCAAGCCAACCCCTATGGGCCACAAAACGGGTTTGGCGAAATTGCCGTTAACCTGCAACACGGTTTTGCCACACCCCAACCCCAAGTATTGAGCGCTTGTTAAGGGCAAAGCCCTTGTTTTTGGAGTAAACCGACATGAACAACGCGAAACCCAACATGAAAACAAGCCCCTGCCGCTGGATCATCGAGTTCACCCTGACACTTGACAGCCCCATGCACCTGGGCACGGGCCAAGACATTCAACCAGACCCCAACGGCAGTTGGATTGCTGACATCTGTCTGGATGAAAAAGGCAAACCCACGATTCCGGGTGCCAGTTTGAAAGGCGGCATGCAGGCTTTGGCGAACCGCACGGGCCAATTGCATGAGCTGGCCCGCTTTTTTGGTGAGGCCAAAAGCAAAACCACCACCCCCGGCTTGGCCGAATTTCGCTATGGTATTTGCCAAACACCCGCAGTCAGTTTGGCGGATCAAGCCCATGTGGCCATTGACCGAGTGACCGGTACAGCCATGGACAAAAAACTGTTCAGCACCCGTGTTGTGCCCGCTGGAACAGCGTTCAAATTTCAAATAGTTCTGCACCAAACCACACAGGCAGAGATGGAAAAACTGCTGGGGTTTTTACAATCGTTAACCCCAGACCGTGGTTTTTCCTTGGGTGCGCAAGCAGGCAAAAGCCTTGGGAAACTCCATTTGCATGGCTCGTGTCTGGTCAAACGTTTTGGCCCCGCAGAGGCAAAGCAATGGTTTGTTCAGGCCAGTACATCCGCCAAGCCTCCGGCCTGGCAAGATTTTGCAATAAAACATACCAGCCATCTCAATTCGCTAGCGACCATCGCCTTGCCGAAACCTTGCACGCTGGCTGTTAGTTTGAAGTTTGACTCGCCTTTCATGGTCAAGGGCGGTGTGGACAATACCAGCGGGCATGATGTTGCTGTACCCAGGATGCAGGCTGACCGGGTGTTGCTGCCTAGCAGCAGCTTCAGTGGCCGACTCAGGAGTCAAGCCGAGCGCATTTTGCGCACATTGGGTTTCAGCGTGCCGCAAGGGCATGATGCCCAAGCTTGGCGCAAAGGCAATCCACACACCGATTTGGCTGCGTTTTTGTTTGGTTGTGCAGGCTGGCGCGGCATTGTCAGCAGCAGCGATTGTGTGGATGAAAAGAAATCTACCCTGAGAACCCATGACATGGTGGCCATTGACCGCTTTACCGGGGGCGGCAAGGATGGTGCCAAATTTGCAGCCCAGGCGGCAGAATGCCCCACACTGCAAGGCGTGCTGCAATTTGACCTGAAACGCCTGAAAGCAGCTGGCGACAACGTTTGCTGGCAGGCACTGGGTCTGATGAGCTTGCTGCTGCGCGATCTGGCCGAAGGCGACATCCGCTTTGGCCACGGCACCGCCAAGGGTTTTGGCCACGGCGCTGATTCAAGCATTTTGGACCACTGGAAACAACTGCTGACCCAGGAATTTCCTGCACCGCCCAACGGCACCGCCAGCGCTGAATTTGACCCGGTTCAATACGCTGTTGAGGCACTGCGAAAAGGTGCACCGCCCACACCGCCAGCCGGTTTACCCAGGGATGCAACAATTCCAACAGCCGATTTCACACCATTTACACCGACAGCCGCCGCAGAGGGTTTCCACAACCCTTACCATTTTGTGCCGCTGAGCAAGGCCAAGGCCGAGGATTGGACAACGCCAGAGCAACTCAAGGCCAGCCGTGGCCACGACCAGTACAACGGACTTTGCGGAAGCATCACCGTTCAAATGACCACGCGCACACCGCTCTTCATTGGTGCAAACCGAACCCAGGGCCTGCCTGGGCAGCCAGCAACCCTGGAAGGTTTTCAGTTTCAAGGCCAGCGCGCTGTTCCGGCCACCAGTTTGCGCGGCATGGTTTCCAGTGTGTTTGAAAGTGTGAGCGCTTCCCGTTTGCGGGTGCTGCACCCACAAGCCTATTCCATGAGAAAAGCACAAGGAAATGCACTGTCTGCCATGGGCAGGATTGTCGTCCAAGGCAATGACTTCTATTTGAAACCCCTGACTTTGCCCACCATGAACTGCCCCCACGGGCATGTACCGGGGAATGTGTATCAGCTACAAGCCAAATGGCAGACAATACCTGCATTCAGTCATGCCAATACAGATGGCTATGCACCCCTGCGGGTTTATTTTGATGTTCAGAATATTAATACCTATCAGAAACCCGGCCCTTTTTACATGGAACTGCATGGCATCCCGTGGAACGGCACCGAAATTACCAACATGCCCGAGCTGAGGCAACCAGCTGGCAGACATCAATTCCTGATTGGACAAAAGCCTCTGGGCCTGCCCATTTCCAAGGCTGAATACAATGCACTGACCCCAGCCCAACAGGCCAACTATTTTCGTGGCTGGGTCAGAACCCTGAAAACCCCAGGGCGCAGTGCTGGTGCAAACCAACTCTTACCCAGCACAGTGAGGCACTTGGTTTTTCTGCCTGACGATGGCAACACGAATACTAACGTTCTGCTCCCGGTTACGCCAAAGGCTTACCATCTTTTTCATGAAATTGCTGACCTTGCCAAAGACAGTATGCCCAGGGACTGCACCATCACAAACGACAATTTGCTGCCTTTCGTGCCAGCAGGTCGAGCAACGGGAAAAGACCGTCTGAGCAAGCCCGCACACACCACCCGGCTGCAAGATGGGGATATTGTGTTTTTTGATGTGGACGATGCTGGAAAAATTTGCGAAATCAGTTTTTCTTCTATTTGGCGCACCGGCATACGCGCAGCAAACAGCAATAAATTGGCCACCACCGCCGATTTGCTGGCGCAATTCGACCCACATTTGCTGCCCTTGGGCATGGGCACAGGCCCGCACACATTCTCTGGTGCCGACCTGCTGTTTGGGGTTGTGGAACACAGGCCAGAAGGTGGGCAAGCAGCCGATGCGCAACCGCAAGAACAGGCCACCGCACTGGCCGGACGGGTTGTTTTCAGCATGGGTGTGTCGGCGCAAGCGGTGCAAACAGAAGCGGCCATCACCCTGAAAGAGTTGTCATCCCCCAAACCGCCTTCACCCGCTCTGTATTTCAAACCCCTGCAAGAAAATGCACAAAACGCCTATGTCAGCAAAGCCAATCTGGCACAAAACCCTGCCAGTTATGCGCTGCGCGGGCGGAAAGCCTATTTGCACGCGCTGCGGTCAGCAGACGGCACCGTCAGCCCGCTGAACAACCAAGGCATACGCGTTGCCAACCCAGACGATAACGCCCGCCTGCCCTGGGTGAGTGAGCACAATAATCAACAAGATGAAGGCAATAACCGCCGTGTTCGCATTGAACCCATTTCTGCCGGTCAATGTTTCCGCTTTCAGGTTGATTTCAATAATTTGACCGAAACCGAGCTGGCGCAGCTTTGTGCCAGCCTCATGCCTGACCCGGCTTTTGAACACCGCCTGGGCATGGGCAAGCCGCTGGGGCTGGGGTCGGTCAAACTCTGCATGGAGAAAATGGAACTGGTTGACCGGCAAAAACGCTATGCCGAAGATGACCTGACAACACCACGCATACACACAACCCTTGTCGGAAAAGACTTAGAACACCTCGCGGCACAAGGCATGGCTTCGGCACCCAACAATGTGCGCCGGGCACTGCAATTGCTGGGCAACCCAGCTGCCGTCACGCGGCCTGTTCATTACCCCCAAAATACCAATAGCACGCTGGAACATGAACACTTCAAGTGGTTCATGGCCAATGACAAAACAGACCAGCATGCACCGCCTAACAACCAACAGGCGCTCAAGTCACTGAACGCAAACAGCACGGCATTGCCCACGCTGCGGCGCTACTAAGGCATATAGCCACGCGTGCAGTTGTCCCAGTTCGGGGCACCGCCCCGGCGTGAATACGGCATGCGCATGCAAGAACAAGCGCTGTATGCGGTGGTGGACGACATCACCGACGAGGCTGAAAACCGGCAGCGTCAAGCTGTACCGCGTCTATGCCGGTGTGCCCAGCGTCGTCATCGGCCTGCCCAGCAGCAGCCCCGACGATGAGCCCGCGTATGTGTACTGAACCCCCCCCCGAAAACCCCGCCAAATCGGGCCCCCTGTGTATGAGCTGTGGATAACTCAAAAAAACCAGGGGGGTCCGATTTTGACCGTAAAATCCGCAAGCCCGACAAGCACTTGCAGCGGGTACAGCGCGTATTGCGCATGCTATCGATAGCGTTAAGACCTATCAAACTTTTTCCCTTGAGCAAAAGCTTGTGCGCGTATTGCGCATGCTATCGATAGCGTTAAGACGGTTCAGGACGACTCCACACGGCCTTCGAGTGGGCGCGTATTGCGCATGCTATCGATAGCGTTAAGACCTTTTGGCAACCCTGTAGCCGCTGTTCGTCGGGCGCGTATTGCGCATGCTATCGATAGCGTTAAGACCCGTCCATGAGTTTCTCGGAAACGGAATCAAGCGCGTATTGCGCATGCTATCGATAGCGTTAAGACGATGAGCCGCCAGCGGACGTCCCGCCGGCGAGGCGCGTATTGCGCATGCTATCGATAGCGTTGAAACCTTTCGCGGGCGAAGTCGGCCAATTGCTCAGCTGGCGCGTATTGCGCATGCTATCGATAGCGTTGAAACACACATCACCCTTGCGCGGTGTCAAGCGTTGGGCGCGTATTGCGCATGCTATCGATAGCGTTGAAACATGTAGATTACGCCACCGATATATTGTATGAGCGCGTATTGCGCATGCTATCGATAGCGTTGAAACCCCCCGATTTTATCCACAGCTTTACCAACAAGCGCGTATTGCGCATGCTATCGATAGCGTTGAAACCCACCACCAGAGACCATATCCTGTGTGAAAATAGCGCGTATTGCGCATGCTATCGATAGCGTTGAAACACCTCGGCAAAAGCGTTTCCGCAGAAAAAAATAAGGCGCGTATTGCGCATGCTATCGATAGCGTTGAAACCCTACCTCCCACGACATCCGCAAGAATACAGGTGCGCGTATTGCGCATGCTATCGATAGCGTTGAAACAGTACAGCTTCACGATATATAGAAGCTGCACGCGCGTATTGCGCATGCTATCGATAGCGTTGAAACATGACACACAACTCAACCTAGAGTATGTATCGGCGCGTATTGCGCATGCTATCGATAGCGTTGAAACCAGTCTGCCGCATCACTGCGACGAGCACTGCAAGCGCGTATTGCGCATGCTATCGATAGCGTTGAAACAATCACAATGGCCGCGCATTGGGCGGCTGGGTTGGCGCGTATTGCGCATGCTATCGATAGCGTTGAAACTGGCGAAGCAGGCGTCTCCGACTACCAAGTGCGCGTATTGCGCATGCTATCGATAGCGTTGAAACCATCATCAATTTCAAATTGCATTTCTCACTCCGCGCGTATTGCGCATGCTATCGATAGCGTTGAAACTAATTGCTTCCTTGCGCTCCTTTTCTGTTAGGGCGCGTATTGCGCATGCTATCGATAGCGTTGAAACAACAAGAATGTCATTGTCACCAAAGTTGCTAATGGCGCGTATTGCGCATGCTATCGATAGCGTTGAAACTTGCATCCGCCGCGCAAGGCGACAGCGTCAGCGCGTATTGCGCATGCTATCGATAGCGTTGAAACTTGAGTAGTTCTTAACGGGCGGGACATGGTACGCGCGTATTGCGCATGCTATCGATAGCGTTGAAACCTATTACTAGGTATGCAAGCGTGATGAATAGCGCGTATTGCGCATGCTATCGATAGCGTTGAAGAATGAATCCAAGGATTCGTTTGTGTTGATTCAATGCGCACCCGTTGCGCAAGTGATGGGCATTCATGAGGGGGCAGACGGTTTGCGCTGCTCAGTCGCTACAGCGACAAACCCATGCAGGCCCCGCCCCCCAGAATGTCGGGCATGGGAACGCTCTACCTTGTGCGCCATGGTCAGGCCAGTTTGACCGCTGAAGATTACGACCAGCTCAGCCCGCTGGGGCAGCAGCAAAGCTTGGCGCTGGGCCAGTATTGGGCGGCACGCGGTTTGCGGGTGGATGCCGTCATCACGGGCACGCTGCGCCGCCATGCGCAAACCTGGGCGGGCATTGCGGCGGGGGCGCAGTGGCCCACCGATGCGCTGCCGTGGCCGGGCTTGAATGAATACGACAGCGCGGCGGTGATTCAAACCGTGCACCCGCAGCCCTTGACGCGGCCCGACACGCCGGAGCGCTACCGCCAGCACTTCCGACTGCTGCGCGATGGTTTGGCGCTGTGGATGGCGGGCACCGCCAGCCCGGCGGGCATGCCCAGCTACAGCGACTTTGTGCAGGGCGTGACCAGTGCGCTGCACCATGTGCGCCGCCAGCATCTGGGCCAGCGGGTGTTGGTGGTTTCTAGTGGTGGCCCCATTGCCACCGCCGTTGGCCATGTGCTGGGCTTGAGCCCCGAGGCCACCATTGGCCTGAACATGCGGCTGCGCAACAGCGCGGTGACGGAGCTGACATTCAGCGCCCGGCGCTACGAGCTGCTGACCTTCAATACCCTGCCGCACCTAGACGCGCCGGAGCGCGCCGACTGGGTGACTTATGCCTGAGGGGACTTTTGCCTGAGTGACTTTTGCCTAAGGGGCCGATGCCAGCGGCTGCGCAGCTGGCCGTGCTGTGTCGGGTGTGAGCCAACTGGCCAGCCGGGGCGCGTCGGCCACGCTCAGGCGCAGGGTTTGGCTCTCTGCGGGCCAGTGCAGCGGGCAGCGCAGCAGGCGTTTGTCACGCGCCACCAGGGCCAGCAGTTGGGTGCGCAGGCCGATCAGGCGGGGGATTTCGTCCAGCTTTTGAATGCGCCAGGCTTCGGCGGCTTCGGTGTCGGTGGCGGGCCATTCCACGCCCAGCCATTCATCGCCAGCGGCCAGCCCGGCGGCTTCGGCGGCGCTGCCGCGCAACACGTTTTTCAGGGTCAGCGCGGGGCCTTCGGCCACCCGAATGCCCAGTTGCTGCGCCAGCGGGGCTTTTTCCCAGTTCAGCTTGGCCCCTTGCCCTTGCAGCAGGGGCAGGGTGGGCAGTTCGTCGGTGCTGTGGACCCATTGCGCCAGTTCGGCGGCAAACGAGCGCTGGCCCAGCCGGGCCAGCACGCGCAGCAGGTCGGCTTCCAGCATGGGGCCGCCGCGCTGTTCTTGCCACAGGGCGCGCATCACCGCGTCCAGGGTGGTGTGGCCTTCGGCGCGCAGTTGCAAGTCCAGGCACAGGGCCACCAGTGCGCCTTTGGTGTAGTAGCTCACCGTGGCGTTGGGCGTGTTTTCGTGGATGCGGTAGTACTTCACCCAGGCATCAAAGCTGGCCTGTGCCACGGTTTGCACCTGCCGCCCTGGGGTTTGCTGCACTTGGTTAATGGTTTTGGACAGCAGCTTGAGGTAGGCGGCATCGTCAATGAGGCCGGTGCGGCGCAGAAACAGGTCGTCGTAATAGCTGGTGAAGCCTTCAAAGAACCACAGCAGATCGGTGTAGTTCTCGGTGGCGTAGTCGTAGCGGGCAAAGGCTTGCGGGCGCAGGCGCTTGACGTTCCAGGTGTGGAAGTATTCGTGGCTGATGAGGCCGAGCAAGGTGGTGTAGCCCTCGTCCGGCTTGCTGGGGGGGGTGTGGCGCACGCCGTCGGGGCAGGCGGGTGCCGTCGGGCGGCGGTGCGGCAGGTCGGCACGCTGGCAGATCAGGGCGGTGGAATTGCGGTGCTCCAGCCCGCCGTAACCGTCGGCACTGGCGTGCAGCATGAAGACGTAGCGGTCAAACGGCGGGGCTTGGTCGCCGTGCCAGAAGCGGATTTGCGCCTCGCACAGGCGGCGGGTGTCGTCCAGCAGACGTTCACCGTCCAGCCAAGCCCCGGCTCCACTGACGACGAAGCGGTGAGGCACGCCACAGGCTACAAATTCACCGCTCCAGAACGGGCCGACTTCAAACGGGCAGTCGGCCAGTTCGTCGTAGTCTTGGGCGAGGTAGGTGCCAAAACCGTTGGCATCGACCGCCTGCGGGAGCAAGCCCGTCGCCACCTGCCAGCCTGCGGTGCTGGCGCTGGTTTGCAGCGTCAGGGCATGGGGCTGGTCTTGCTGGCCCTGCACTTGCAGGCACAGGCTGGTGGCATTGAAAAAAGCACGCCCTTGGTCAAAAAAAGCGGTGCGGACCGAGGCATCAAAGGCATAGACGCTGTAGCGCAGTTCCAGCGGCAGGCCCGCCACGCAATCGGCCTGCCAGCGGTGTTTGTCCCGTTGCTGCAAGGCCACCGGCTGCCCGTCCTGCCAAGCGCTGAGGCCTTGCAGATGCTGGGCGAATTCGCGCACCAAGTAGCTGCCCGGAATCCAGACCGGCAGGCTCAGCAGCTGCTGCGGCGCGGGTTGCGCCACCTGCAGACGGACGGCCAGCAGGTGGGCATGCGGCTGTTCCAGCGCCACCGTGTAATGGATGCCGTGCAGCATGCCGGACTGTGCAAGCGGGGTCATAACGCGCTGGCCCCCATGAAGCAACTCAGCGCAGCCACCACCGAGAGCCGAAAGCGCAGGGTCAGCCAGTCTTGCAAACCAACACGCGGGTAGAGCTTGCGGTCCACGCCGTAGCAGGCCAGCAGCAGAAAGCCCAACCAAGCCAGCCCGGCGTGCGGCGGCATCAAAACCCCCGGCCAAGCCAGCAGCGAGGGCACCACACCCCAAACCAAATGGGCACGTTGTGCGTGTTTGGGCTGTTGGCCTTGGCTGCCGCTGGCCTGTTGCGCCGCCAGCCAGGCTATACCCCAATGAATACCGCCGAGGAAAGACGCGATCAAGGCTGCGTACGCGGCCAGCGCCAGCGCGACCCAGTAATACAGGCCCGCATCGACCAACCACAACATGGTCACCAGCAACACAAAAGGCAACAGGCCCGCATAGCCCAGGGCATGCGCCAGGGCGGTGTCGTGGGGGTCATGCAAGAGGGACGGATGGAAGGGGTTCATGGCGGCTTGGCGTAGGGGGGCGCGTAAGGGGTGGCAGGGGCTTGACCGGTCAGGGTTTGGCTTGGTTCAAGAGCGCTTCAATGCGCTCGTTGCCCACCGCGCCGGGCACGCGGGTGCCGTCGGCAAAGATGATGGTGGGCGTGCCGCTGATGCGGGATTTTTTGCCAAAGTCCAGGTTGCGCGAGAGGGCTGCGGTGTCGCACTGCGCAGCGGGCGGTGTCACGTCGCGCACCATCCAGTCCAGAAATGTCTTGCCCTTGTCTTTGGCGCACCAGATGTTGCGCGATTTGTCCGCGGAGTCGGCACTCAGGATGGGGTAGAGGAAGATATGCACGGTCACGTTGTCGATCTTGAGCAAATCGCGCTCAAACTTCTTGCAAAACCCACAGTTGGGGTCTTCAAACACCGCCATCTTACGTTTGCCATTGCCCCGCACCACGGTAAAGGCATCTTTCAGCGGCAGGTCGGCAAAGGCAATGGCGGTCAGTTTGTCCATGCGCTGCTCGGTCAGGTTCTGCCGGGTGCGGGTGTCAATCAATGAGCCCTCGAACAGAAAATCGCCTTTTTCGTCGGTGTAAAAAATATCGCTGTGGTTGACCCGCACTTCGTACAGGCCGGGCACCGCTGTCTTGCTGATTTCATCAATCTTGGGCAAGTTGGGCAAGCGCTCGGCCAGGTTTTTGCGGATAACGGCCTCCTGGGCCAGTGCGTTGAGGGACGCAGCAGCCAGCAGGGTGAGCGACAAGCGGAGAAGTGTTTTCATGGTGAAAGCCCAATAACGGGTCAGTAAATAAGCAAACAGGACAAGTGAGCCGCGCAGGCAGGCGTAGCGATCAGACCATCAGACCGCCAGACCAGCGGCTTGGCGGGCCAGCCAGCGTTTGAGCAGGCCCGCCTGGTCCACACCGCGCAGGCCCCAGTTGCGTGCGCTTTGGACGCGGCTGTCGCCGTGCGAGAACAAGCCAAACAGACCATCGGTCAGCCAGCCCATCGCCCACACGTCGGCCTGGCGCGCCCGTTCATAGCGGCGCAGCAGCTTCAGGTCGCCCAGCTCGCGCCAGTATTCACGCGCCTGCAACACCCGCGCCAGCTCGGCCACGTCAGCCAGCCCCACGTTGAGCCCCTGCCCAGCCAGCGGGTGCATGGCATGGGCGGCATCGCCCGCCAGCACCACGCCGCCACCGCCTTGCTCGGCAGGCAGGCGGGCGATCCAGCGCTGTGCGCGTGACAACTCCAGCGGCCAAGCCTGCGCGGCTCCTTGCAGCTCCAGCGTGCCCAACACGGCCGCGCAGCGCTGTTGCACGGCATCGCACAGCTCAGTGGCCGGTGCAGCCAGCCAGGCATTGGCCTGCTCGGTGGGCACAGACCACACCAGCGCCACCAAGTTCCCATCCGGCCCGTCCATGGGCAGCAGAGCCAAAATCTCGCCGTTGTGGAACCACTGCCGCGCCACGCCCCCGTGGGGCCGCTCGCAGCGCAAGCGTGCTGCCAAGGCTTTGTGGGGGTAGGGGCGCACGTCAAAAGTCAGCCCCAGGGCCTCGCGGCTGCGGCTGCGCTTGCCCTCGCACACCACCGTCAGGGCGGCGGGCGGGGCTTCGGTGTGGCAGTCAATGCCGCTCTGGAAACCCACCGCATCGGCCAGCCGACGCTCCAGCGCGGGCACATCCACAATCCAAGACAGGGCATCCACCCCCAGCGCCGGTGCGCTAAAGCCCAAAGTGCCGCCGCCATCGCCCCAGACCTGCATCTCAGTCACCGGGGTGACGGCGGGCATGGCAGGCGCGTCACTGCCCCATGCGCCATCCGGCCAGCAGCGCAGCGACTGCAACAGCGCCCTTGAAGCGGCATTGAGCGCATAGGCCCGCACATCGGGGCGCGCATCGGCTGTCACGGAAGCCGCCGGGCTGACCAGTGCCACCCGCAGCCGCTCCCGCGCCAGCAACAGCGCCAGGGTCTGCCCCACCACCCCCCCGCCACGGATGGTGATGTCATAGCGGCGGCGGTGGGTGTTGGGGGGTGAGGCGGGCGTGGACATGGGCCGGATTTTAGGTGGCTGGGGCATGGCCCTAAAGCCCCTTACTCAGACGCATTTTCTGACCACCTGAACCATTCAAGACGTACCCGCCAGCAGCGGCTGGATCAAGCTGGCCAGTGCGGCTTGGTTGATCTTGGTCTCAAACCGCACCGGCACGCCCTGCGCTTGCAGGGCCTCAAAAAACCGGCGGGCGCTTTGTAGCTTCCAGCGCTCGCCCTCGGGGATGTCGGCCTCGCTGTCGTAGCCCTTGGTTTCCACCACCAAATACAGCGCTTGCGCCTGCCCAGCACGCCGAATCACATAGCCAAAGTCGGGGTTGTAGTGGCCCGTGGGGGTCGGAATGTTGATTTTGGGCAGCTTGGCAAACACCGTGATGCTGTCGTGCTGCGATTCATCCACCGTTGCCCGCTCAATCTGGCTGTCCACCGGCATCAGCGGCTCGGCATACAAGGACTTTTCTTGCACCGCGGGGTTTTGAATGGGGTGGACTTCGGTGCCGCACTGCGCCAGCGCAAGGGTTTTCAGCAAGGTGCCCGTGTTGTCGGTCAGGGCGGTTTTCACCCGCACCTCGCGCAGCTCATAACTCACCCGGTTCACCACCAGCTCATACACGCAACGCAGAATCAAGTCGCTCAGCGTGCGCAGCGCCCGGTTTTCGTTGTGCCGGATTTGCGCAAACTTCTCGGGCGGCATTTGCGCCAGCACCGTGCTGATGGTGTGCACACTCAGCCGGGTTTGCTGGGCCAGGGTGCGCACAAAGGTCTTCAGGCTCATCACGGCATGTGCCTGCACCGCATAGCTGCTCTGGGTGGTTCGGGCCTCGTGAACCTGCTGCACATCGCTGGTGCGGGTCACTTGCACCGAGAGCGGACGCACCTCAAAACTGGCTGCCACACGGGCCAGCACACGCTGCACCAGCACCGCCGTGTCCAGCTCGTAGCGCAACACCGCATCGCGGTTCAGGTTGTCCCACAGGTGGCGGAACTGCTGGTACTGCGCCGGGTTGGGCGTGAGGGTGGGCGCTGCCTTGTCCTGCCGGGTTTTGATGCGGCCTGCGCCGTCGTAATACGCATCCAAATAGTCCAGCATGGCCTTGGTTGCGACAGCACCCAGGTTGGGTACCG
Source organism: Pseudomonadota bacterium (assembly GCA_041192045.1). Classification (GTDB taxonomy): domain Bacteria; phylum Pseudomonadota; class Gammaproteobacteria; order Burkholderiales; family Burkholderiaceae_C; genus Hydrogenophaga. The sequence continues at coordinate 25,732 of JBEENR010000011.1, forward strand.
CTTTCAAGGCTTGCTCGATCACCACACGCTGGGCCTTGAAGACCTCTGCACTGGACTGCAAGCACAGCGAACCCGTGGCCATGTCCAACACACCCGCACCACATTGGGCCAAGGCCGTCAGCAGCGCCACGGTCACAAACGGGTTGGTGCTGATACCACTGGCCATCAGGCTCTCTTGCGTCACCGTGCGCCCCACCCGCCGCACGCTGTGCTGGCTGATTTCGCTTTGAATGGCCGCCACAAAGTCGCCCTCGCTGGCGGGCACCACCACCGTCAGGTCGTTGATCTCGTCAAACGCCGCATCATCGGCCTGCACCCGCGCCAGTTGCTGGTTCACCGCCAAGCGCAAGCCACGGCCAATTTGTTGCAGCTTGCTGATCTTGGAATGGCTGGGGGCCAGCTTGCACAGCGTGAACACATTCGGGTTGTCCCAGCCCTCTTGCAGCGCCCACATAGAAAAAATGAAGCGCAAATCGGTGTCAAACGACAGCAGTTTTTCCTTCTCTTGCAAGATCAGTTTGATGGCCTCTTCCTCGCCCTTTTCGCTGTGGGAACGGGCAAAGTAACCCTTGTGAACCCGGCCCACATCGGCCTGTGTGCGCTCCAGATACGCCCGGTAGCCCGCATCCAGCCCCGGCTTGGCCAGCGTCAGCGCCAGCTGCGTGCGGTAGTGGCGCTCAAACGCCTCGCGCACCACCGCAGGCCGGGTTTTGCCCGCCACGCCCTCGGGCAAATACTTGCCCACCGCATCAATGAAAAACAGCGTCAGCGACTTGATGCCGCGCCGAAACAGCGCCTCCTCGCGCTCAAAGTGGCTGGCCACCGCCCGCTCAATGATGAGCGACTGCACCTCCTCAGCCAGCATGCCGTAGGCCGTGGGTTCGCCCAGCGGCAGGGCAAAACCGTTGGTAAACAGCAGCTCTTTGGCAGCCACTTTGTCCACCACATGCCCATCCAGAAACGACAAACCCGTGCGCTGCCCCAGGTTGTCCTTGGCCTGCAACACCACGCTGGCCGCCTTGCCCATCGCCGTTTGGTAGCCCACACGGGCGCTGCGCTCTTTGGCCGGACCCGTCACCTCGTGCAGGCACAGCACCTGCCCCGCGTCATGCCCGGTGCCCACCGTATCCACCGTGATGCCCTTGACCAGCCGCTGCCGAAACGCCTCTAAGCTGTCCAGCGTGTAAATCAGGTTGCGGTACTCGTCTTTCTTGAACGTGGCCCCAAACCGAACCGTCAGCAGCGGGTTGAACTTGCTCAGGTATTCCTGCACCACCTTGCCCTCAAAGCGGTGCGGCTCGTCAATGATGAGCACAGGCCGAATCTGCGCCAATGCCTCCATATAGCTTTTGGCACGGCCAAACAAATTGGCCTCTACCCCGCGTTTGTTAATCAGTTTGCTGTCCCCGGCAAACGATTGGTAGGTCGCCACCATCACCCACAGGCCCCGGTTGGCCCCATGAATAAAGGCTTTCACCGTTTTGTCTGAATAATTAACGACATGGATTTTCTGGTTGTCGTATTCCCGCGCAAAAAACGCCGCCGTGGTTTGCAGGCTTTTCAGCGTGCCCTGCCGAATGGCATTGCTGGGCACCAGCACCACGAATTTGGACAGTCCGCGCTGCTGGTGCAGTTTGTGAATGGTCTCAATAAAGGTAAAAGTTTTGCCGGTGCCGGTTTCCATCAGCACGTCCAAATTCAAAGCCGGTGTCAGGCTTGTAGCCACCTGCACCGGCCCTATGGTCACGCCATGGGCGGCACGCACCTGCGCAATATTGGCCTTGAGCACGGCATGCGCAACCGCCTGCGAAAACGTGGGGTTGGCCTGCATATCGGCAGGCGGCGCAAACGGCACATCAGCAAACACCTCGCTAATGGCCTGCACCGCCTGCGCTTGGTGCGCTAGGCGGCTGTATTGGAATTGGGCTTGTGGGGTCATGGCTGGCGTGCTGGGTTATCGTGCGGCGAGGGGGCTGCAAAAATGGTCAGTTGCAGTTCCAAGTTATCCACCATGCGGTAAACAGGGCGTTTGCCAGAAATAGCCAGACTTTCTTTCAAAATCACATCTACCCCTGCGCCGCGCCTGTCCATGAAATATTGCCGTCCGACACCCGTGAGGCTGACGGGGTAGCGTGACAGCAGGCTGCAAATCACATCGTTACGCGGCATCGACATGGCGGTCATGGCTTCAATCGTCATGCTGTTGGCCAGTGCGCCCGGCACGCAAATTTCAAGGCGGTCGGCAAACACAAAAATGCGAATGCGTGCCCCGTGCAGCGAATAATCTCGGTGAGCCACCGCATTCACAATGGCTTCAAATACCGCACGGCGGTTGTATTGCGGAAATTCAATACGTCCCAGGTCTTTCGTGGCCGGTATCAGCATGTGCCGCATCACAAAGGCAAAGGCGTGTTCAATCTGCTCGGTAATGGGGCCAGTAAAGTCTTTGGCATCCACTTGGTCGGCGGGGTCGTTTTCGTTGCCACGGTAGGCCACAGCCTGAATCCAGGCACCGCGAATCCATTCGCCGGGGTTGGCCGTACACAGCAGCACGCCCGCCACGCTCAGGCAGGTTTGTCCGTCGTCCACGGCGGTCAAATGCAGGCGCTGCATTTGGGTGGCCGTGTCGGCATCTTCATTCGCGCTGACCAAATGCCGGGTTGTCCATACATCCGCTAGCGATGTTTTGGGCACAGCCTGCTCTTCAAACCGAATCAGCCGCGCTTGGCTGTCAGCGTTGAGTTTTGCGTTCATGGTGTTCGCTCCTGTTTGGGTATTAGCCCCGCAACCGCAGTTTGTCTTCAGAAAACCCCAGCGTTTGGGCTGCGGTGTGGATGCCGAGCATGAAGTTGTCGTCGTTGACCCACGGGGCATAGACGGTGAGGGCGCGGACTGGGTTGTCGGTTTGTTGCAGTTGGCGCACGGTGTCGGTCAGTTCGGCCAGGGGCAGGGGGTGCAGCACGGCCAGCACATCAGACAGGCGGTAGAGCACTTGGTCTTGAATGGTTTCTATGCGGGTGCTCAGGGGCAGGCCCTCGGCCAGCAGCAGGTTGTAGAGCACACGCGGCAGGTGCTGGGGTTGCGGTGTGGTGGTGGTGGCTTGCAGGGCCAGCACGTCGGCCTGGGTGGCGCTGTCTAGCGGGGTTTGCAGGATGAGGGCATCGGGGTCGTCCACCAGTTCAAAAACGCGAAAACCGGTGTCCAGCGTGGGGGTGTCGCTGTGCAGCAGGCCACCGGCTGCCTGGGCTTTGGCGGCTTGTTCGGCTTGCAGCTTGGCACCGGCGCGGCGCAGGCGTTCGGCGGTGATTTCAAAAATGGTGGCCTCGGGCCGGCCTAGGGTTTGGGTGACGAAGCTGTGCGCCTCTTTTTGCTTTTTGGGGTCAATGGGCTGCGGAATTTGCACCAAAATGAAGCGGCGCTGTCCGCCGTCTTCGGCATTCAGGCGCATCACGGCTTCACCGGTCGTTCCACTGCCTGCGAAGAAATCCAAAATCAGGTCTTGGTCTGCGGTTGATCCTGCAATTAAATGTGAAATTAAACCAACTGGTTTCGGAAAGCTGAAATATCGGTCATCAAACAAAGCCCCAAAGTCTTTATTACCATTTTCGCTCATGCCCACCTCTTTGGGTAGCTGAGTTGAAAGGGCTTTCAGGCTTTCTTCGTTCCCATGTTTGCTAAGTGCTTTGGCCTTGTCTTCGCTTTCAAAAACCCGATAGGCTGGTATGCTGATGCGCAAAAAATCATAGTCGCCTGGAAAGACAATTTTCCCTTTGGCCAGATATTCGGGAAATGTGTCTTGCGTTACAGCCCAAACCCGTTTGGGATTGAAGGGATAGGTTTTTCCATTTCGAGGATTGACTAGGGTAAAGGCTGCATTCGGTCGCTCACCAAAATTTTTTGCTACGGTTAAATCAGACAAACGCCAGCGATCGTTTGGAAAATCTGGTGTTTCAAAATACTGCCGTTCATGGGCTTGGCCTGCAAAGAATTCTGCTTTTCCGTAAGCCAGTACCCATTCAAAGTCTTGTGACACGCCAAAAGGAACATCACTTTTGGCTGTGCGTTTTTTCCAGGGGAAAGTGGCTACAAAATTCTCCTCCCCAAACACCTCATCACACAGCAGCTTCAATTGCGCCTGTTCGTTGTCGTCAATGGACATGAAGATCACGCCATCGTCACGCAGCAGGTCTTTGGCCAGCAGCAGGCGCGGGTACATGAATGAGAGCCAGCCGCTGTGGGTGCGTGCGCCGTAAATGTTTTTGATGTAGTCAATGTTGTCGGCGCTGTAGCCCAGGGCTTTTAATACATCGCTTTGCCGCACGCTGAAATCGTCGCGGTAAATGAAGGCATCGCTCTGGGTGTTGTAAGGCGGGTCAATATAGATGAGCTTGACTTGACCAAAATAACTTTGGCGCAGCAGGCGCAGGGCATCGAGGTTGTCGCCTTTGATGAGCAGGTTGCCGGTGTTGTCCCAGTCTTGGCTTTGCTGGGGCGCGGGTTGCACGATTTTTTGCACTGGCACAAAGGCGCTGTGGTAAGCCTCGCGCTTGCCCACCCAGCGCAATTCAAAGCCGTCTTCTTCCACCTGCACGCCTGCGGGGTTGGCGGGGTCTAGCGCCATTTGCAGCAGGCTGGCGTTGATGCGGATGTGGCCTTGCGCGTCGGTTTCTATGGCCTGGGGGAAGAGTTGGCGCAGGGCTTCGAGTTTTTGCGCGGCAGGGCTGGACGCTTGAAAAAATGGGCGAGGCATGGTGGTTGTGGTGGTGGTGCGACAGCGGTCTTGAAACGTGGGGGCATATCATGCATGAAACACTGGGCTCAGACCGCCTGCCGCCGCTGTGCAAAAATCGGGCATTCCTGTGGGTTCTTGGGCATCCACCCAGCCTTGGCAACCCTTTGAAGCTGTGACAAACCCGTGCGGGGTGGCACGCGACTCATGAAAACTTATAAAACCTTCAAACCCAGCGTGTCGGCCAGACCGCCTGCGCAGTCGCTGACCGATCAGCGCTACCAAGACTTGCTGAAAGTGGCCAGCGCTTTCTTCTCGAATGAAGAGCAGCGCCGCCAAGCACTGCGGCAAGAGGCCATTGAAGACATCAAGGCACTGATGCAACGCTACGGCCTGACCGCGCAAGACTTGGCCGGTTGACAGACACACCCGCCCCCGGAGACACGGCCCATGGCAGAGGCGCTGAAACACCGCATCAACCCCGACACCGTGGCGCAGGCCAGCAGCCACTTGCACCGGGTGTGGCCGGGGTTTGACCGCCAGGCTTTTGAGCGGCATGCCTTGACGGGTTTGGCAGATTTGGAGCTGAAGGCCCGCGCCATGCAGCTGGCTGACGCGCTGCAAGCCACCTTGCCGCCGGACTTTGTGCATGCGGCTGAGGTGATTGAAGCCAGCTTGGCCGAGCCGGTGGCGCTGGATGCCGCAGGCGAGCCACTGGCCTTGACCGACGCACAGGCCCACAACGGCTTGGCGGGCTGGGTGGTGTGGGCGCTGGGGGACTATGTGGCGCGCTGCGGGCAGGGCCATGTGCCGCGTGCCCTGGCTTGTTTGCATGCCCTCACCCAGCGCTTTTCGGCGGAATTTGCCATTCGGCCTTTTATCGCGCAGCACCCGCACACCACACTGGCGGTGCTGCACACTTGGCTGAACGACCCCAGCGCCCATGTGCGGCGGTTGGTGAGCGAGGGTTCACGCCCGCGCCTGCCCTGGGGTTTGCGCTTGCATGCGCTGGTGGCTGACCCATCGCCCACCCTGCCGCTGTTGCTGGCCTTGCAAGACGACCCCAGTGCCTATGTGCGGCGCAGCGTGGCCAACCACCTGAACGACATTGCCAAAGACCACCCGGACGTGGTGGCACGCTGGGTGCAGACGCACCGCGAAGCAGCCAGGCCCGAGCGCACCGCCCTGCTGCGCCATGCCAGCCGAAGCCTGATCAAACAGGGGCATGTGCCCACGCTGCAAGCCTGGGGGCTAGGGCAGGCGTTTCAGGGTGCAGCGCGGCTGAGCCTGAGCAGCCAGCGGGTGACCCTGGGTGAGCAGGTGGCGCTGCAACTGGATGTGAAATCGCACGCCGCACACACGCAAAAGCTGGTGGTGGACTACGCGGTTCACCATGTGCGGGCCAAGGGCAGCACATCGCCCAAGGTGTTCAAAGGCTGGACGCTGGAACTGCCCGCCCTGGCAACGCGCAGCCTGCACAAGCTGCACAGCCTGCGCCCGGTCAGCACCCGCACGCTCTACCCCGGCTGGCACCGGGTGGAGGTACGCATCAACGGGCAAACCTGCGCTGAATCGGGCTTCATGCTGGCCTAAGTCTGGCCCGAGCGGGTTTACTGGTAGCTGCGGGCATCTTCAATGACTTTGCCGTCATTGGGCAAACTGCCGGGGGCCAGCAGTTCCACGCTGCCGCGCAGTTTGGTGACTTCGCGCATGGCGGCCTCAATCTGGGTGGCCAGCCCTTCAACGGGTGCGGCGGTTTCCACGCGCAGGCACATGCTGTCGTTGGCCATTTCACCGCTGACCACCAGACGGGCTTTGCCCAATTGGGGAAAACGGCGCACCACGTCGGCCACCTGTGACGGGTGGACAAACATACCCTTGACCTTGGTGGTCTGGTCGGCGCGGCCCATCCAGCCTTTGATGCGCGGTGCGGTGCGCCCGGTGGGGCAGGTGCCGGGCAAGATGGCCGAGAGGTCGCCCGTGCCAAAGCGGATCAGCGGATAAGCCGGGTTCAGCGTGGTCACCACCAGTTCACCCACTTCGCCCTCGGGCACGGGGTCGCCGGTGCCGGGACGCACGATTTCGACGATGACGTTTTCTTCAAGGACGAGGCCCTGGCGTGCAGCGGTTTCGTAGGCCACCAGCCCCAGGTCGGCGGTGGCGTAGGTTTGGTACACGTCCACGCCCTGCTCTTTGAACCAAGCCGTGAGGCTGGGCGGACAGGCTTCGCCGCCCACCGAGGCTTTGTTCAAGCGTGACAGACGCACCCCGGCCTGTTGGGCTTTTTCGAGGAGGATGCGCAGGAAGCTGGGCGTGCCGGTGTAGCCGTCGGGCTGCAAGTCCTGCATAGCCTCCAGTTGCTGCTCGGTCTGGCCGGTGCCTGCCGGGAATACGGTGCAACCCACCGCATGCGCGCCGGACTCTAGGATGAACGCGCCCGGTGTCATGTGGTAGCTGAAGCTGTTGTGAACCAGCTCGCCCGCACGGAAACCCGCGGCAAACAAGGCGCGCCCAGCACGCCAGTAGTCGGGGCTCTGGCCTTCGGGTTCGTAAATGGGGCCAGGGCTGGAGAAGATGCGCGACATTTTTGGCCCGCGCACCAGGGTGGCAAAGCCACCAAACACATCGCCCCCGGCAGCACGCAGGGCTTTTTGGCGCTCCAGCAGTTCGTATTTGCGCGTCACCGGCAGTTGCGCCAAGGCAGCACGGCTGTTGACCGATGCCGCATCGACCCCGCGCAGCACCTCGGCCATGGCCGTGCTGTGCGCTTGGGCATGCGCAATCTGCCCTGGCAAGGCGGCCATTTGTGCAGCCTCGCGTTCGGCAGGCGTACGGGTTTCCAGAGCGTCAAAAAAAGCGGTCATATTCAAAACCACAAAAAGTGGGGAGGGGATTTCAAACCAAGAACGCCGTGGAACCGGCTTCGCCGGGCCACCAGCGTTGCGGTGACGCGCCGCAGGCGCGGCGCGGGGGGATTAAGCCAACCAGCGTTTGCGGCGCTTGTAGCTTTTCACGTCTTTGAACGATTTGCGCTCGCCGCCGCCCATGCCCAGGTAGAACTCTTTCACGTCTTCGTTGTTGCGCAGGTCGCTGGCAGCACCGTCCATCACGATGCGACCACTTTCCATGATGAAGCCGTAGTCGGCGTATTTGAGCGCCATGTTGGTGTTCTGCTCGGCAATCAGAAACGTGACTTTCTCTTTGCTGTTGAGGTCTTTGACGATCTCGAACACCTCTTCCACGATCTGCGGTGCCAAGCCCATGGAGGGCTCGTCCAGCAGCATGACGCTGGGGTTGGTCATCAGGGCGCGGCCAATGGCGCACATCTGTTGCTCACCGCCCGAGGTGTAGGCCGCTTGGCTGGTGCGGCGGGTTTTCAGACGCGGGAAGTAGGTATAGACCTTTTCTAGGTTGCGGGCGATCTCGGCTTTGTCGGTGCGGGTGTAAGAACCCGTCATCAGGTTTTCTTCAATGGTCAAGTGGGCAAAGCAGTGGCGGCCTTCCATCACCTGCACCACGCCCCGGTTCACCAAGTCGGCAGGGGTCATGTTCTCAATGCGCTCACCGCGCAGCTCAATGCTGCCCTTGGTGACTTCGCCGCGCTCGGCCTTGAGCAAGTTAGAAATGGCGCGCAGCGTCGTGGTTTTGCCCGCCCCGTTGCCGCCGAGCACTGCCGCAATCTTGCCCTCGGGCACGTTGAGCGAAACGCCCTTGAGCACCAGGATCACGTGGTTGTAGATGACTTCAATGCCGTTGACGTTGAGAACGATGTTGGGAGTGTTGCTCATGGTGATTTCCTCGTGAACCATTCACAAGACAGGGAGTACCCGTCTTGTGAATGGCGGCTGAACTCAGCCGCCAAAAACCCGCTAAAGCGAGAGTGCCCCGCCCAAGCGACACCACGGAACCGGCTGTGCCGGGCCGCAGGTGTCGCCCCCTTGAGGGGGTCGCGCAAAGCGCGGCGGGGGTGTGCTTAGCTCTGGCAGTCCGACGGTGCGCGACGGGTCAGCTTCTTGTCGGCGGCGTACTTGTCGGCAGCGGCCTTGACCATGGGTTTGATGATCTGCTCATCGCCTTGGTACCAGTCGCTGGAGAAGTTCCACTTGGTGCCGTCCCAGGTGTGGATACGGGCCCATGCTGCACCCATGTGGTCTTGGCAGCTGGTGGAGATGGGGCGCAGCACGCCCTTAAAGCCCAAGCTGTCCAGTTTGGCTTGCGTCAGGTTCAGGTTTTCATAGCCCCAGCGAGCCTGCTCACCGGTGACCACTTTGCCTTTGCCAAACTTCTCTTGGGCTTGGCGAACGCCTTCCACGGCGAACATGGCGCTGATCAGGCCGCGCATGTACAGCACTTCACCCACTTCGTCTTTCGGGCCAGTGCCCTGGCCTTTGTCGTGCAGCTTGGTCAAGATTTCCTTCACCACAGCCGCGCCTTTTTCGGTGCCGTGCTGCATGGTGATGGCGTTGTAGCCCTTGGCACCCATGCCCACGTCTTTCACGTCCGGCTCAGCACCCGCCCACCACACGCCATAAATTTTCTCGCGGGGATAGCCAGTGGCTTGGGCTTCTTTCAGCAGGGTGGAGTTCATCACGCCCCAGCCCCAGTTGATGACGTAGTCGGGGCGATCGCGGCGGATTTGCAGCCAGGTGGACTTTTGCTCCACGCCAGGGTGCGTCACGGGCAGCAGGCTCAGCTGGAAGCCGTGCATGGCTGCGCGCTCTTGCAGCAGCGGAATGGGTTCTTTGCCGAACGGGCTGTCGTGGTAAACCAGCGCAATCTTCTTGCCTTTGAGCTTGTCCAAACCGCCTTCAACCTTGCCGATGTGCTGGATGATGACATCAGCAGCCACCCAGTAGGTACCGGCAATCGGGAAGTTCCACTTGAACACGCCGCCATCAGCCGATTCGCTGCGGCCATAACCGGCGGTGATCAGCGGGATTTTGTCCACAGGGGCTTTTTCGGTCAGGGCAAAGGTGATGCCGGTGGACAGCGGCTGGAACACCGTGGCCCCCTTGCCTTTCAGGCGCTCGTAGCATTCCACGCCCCGGTCGGTGGCGTAACCGGTTTCGCATTCTTCAAACGACACCTTCACGCCGTTGATACCACCGCGCTCGTTGGTGAGCTTGAGGTAGTCGGCATAACCGTTGGCAAACGGCACGCCGTTGGGCGCGTAGGCACCGGTGCGGTACACCAGCAGAGGGAAGAACTGCTCTTTGGCTTGAGCCATGGCAGCCGGTGCCACCAGCGCAGCGGACAGACCCGTGCAAGCCACGGACACGGAAAGAATCAGATTACGAAGTTTCATCACGCTTGTCTCCTAGGGGAAAAATCAAACACACACCGACAAAAACACCTTGCACCGGCAGGCACGCTCAGTGCGGGAAGGGCCACAACCGCAGCTTCTGCTTGGCCACGCTCCAGAGTTTGGCCAGACCATGAGGTTCCACAATCAGGAACCACACGATGAGCGCGCCAAAGACCATGAATTCGGTGTGCGAAATGGCTGCTGTAGAAATGGACATGCCCACCACACTGCCCAACCAAGGCAGGAACTGGTTCAAGAAAATGGGCAGCACCACAATGAAGGCGGCACCGAAGAAGCTGCCCATGATGGAGCCCATGCCACCGATGATGACCATGAACAGCAGCTGGAAGGAGCGGTCAATCGAGAAAGCGGCTGGCTCCCAAGAACCGAGGTGGACAAAACCCCAGAGCCCACCGGCCACACCGACAATGAATGAGCTGACGGCAAACGCGCTGAGCTTGGCGTACATGGGACGGATACCAATCACCGAAGCGGCCACGTCCATGTCACGAATGGCCATCCATTCACGGCCAATGGCCGAGCGCACCAGGTTTTTGGCCAGCAGACCAAACACCACCAGAAACGCGAGACAGAACAGGTATTTTTCGACGGGTGTGTCCAGTTTCCAGCCCAGCACGTTCAGGTTAGACACGGAGACCGAGCCCGACGAAGAGTTGTTGGTGAACCAGCCTATGCGCAGAAAGGCCCAGTCGCAGAAGAACTGCGCCGCCAGGGTGGCCACGGCCAGGTACAAGCCCTTCACCCGCAGGCTGGGAATACCGAAGAACATGCCCACCAGCGTGGCAAAGAAGCCGCCCGAGAGCAGGGCCGCGATCAGCGGCATGCCGTCAATGCGCACATAGGTGTTGTAGGCCATGTACGCGCCCACCGCCATGAAGGCACCCGAACCCAGCGAAATCTGGCCGCAGTAGCCCACCAGAATGTTCACGCCCAGCGCGGCCATGGACAGGATCAGGAAGGGAATCAAGATGGCGCGGAACATGTACTCGTCCGCCAGCAGAGGCACACACAGAAAGGCAAAGGCAATCAGGGCAAGAATGGCCCAGCGGTCTTGCGCAATCGGGAAGATTTGCTGGTCAGTGCGGTAAGAGGTTTTGAACTGACCGTTTTCTCTGTAAAACATGGGTAAAGCCCTTTCTTGGCAGTGGTGCGGTCAGACGCGGTCAATGATCTTCTCGCCGAACAGGCCTTGTGGTCTGAACAGCAGGAACACGAGGGCCAGCACGTAGGCAAACCAGATTTCGATACCACCGCCCACCATGGGGCCGATGTACACCTCGGAAAGCTTTTCGCCCACACCGATGATCAGTCCACCAATGATGGCACCGGGCACCGAGGTCAGGCCACCCAGAATGATGACGGGCAAAGCGCGCAGAGCCACCGTGGTCAGCGAGAACTGCACACCCATCTTAGAGCCCCAGATGATGCCAGCCACCAGTGCGGTCAGCCCTGCCACAAACCACACAATGACCCAGATGCGGTTGAGCGGAATGCCGATGGATTGCGCCGCTTGGTGGTCGTCTGCCACGGCACGCAAGGCCCGACCTGTGCCCGTTTTCTGGAAGAACAGCGACAGCACCAACACCAGCAAGGCGGCCACGCAGGCGGCATAAACATCTTCTAGGTTGACCAGCACACCGCCTTCGAGCAGGTTATCGAGCAGAAACACCGGCTCCTTGGGCATGCCCACATCAATCTTGTAGATGTCGCTGCCAAAAATGGTTTGCCCCAGGCCGTCCATGAAGTAAGTGATGCCCAGGGTGGCCATCAGCAGCGTCACGCCTTCTTGGTTGACCAAGTGGCGCAACACAAAGCGCTCAATCAGCCAAGCCAGCACAAACATGCAAGCCGCTGCGACCGCAAAGGCCAAGATATTGCCCAGCAGCTTGTTGTCCAAGCCCAGCCAGTGCGGAATCCATTCGGCAAAGCGGGCCATGGCCAAGGCGGCAAACAGCACCATGGCACCTTGGGCAAAGTTAAAGACACCCGAGGCTTTGTAGATCAGCACAAAGCCCAGCGCCACCAGCGAATACAACATACCGGCCATGAGGCCGCCCAGCAGGGTTTCGAGAAAGAATGCCATGGTGTGGTCTCCGTGTTCAGTGGCTGGTGCCCAAGTAGGCGCTGATGACTTCTTCGTTGCTGCGCACCTCGTCGGGCGTGCCGTCACCAATCTTCTTGCCGTAGTCCAGCACCACCACGCGGTCTGAAATGTCCATCACCACGCCCATGTCGTGCTCAATGAGCACGACCGTGGTGCCGAATTCGTCGTTGATGTCGAGGATGAAGCGGCACATGTCCTGCTTTTCTTCCACGTTCATACCGGCCATGGGTTCATCAAGCAGCAGCACCTGCGGCTCCATGGCCAGGGCGCGACCCAAGTCAACGCGCTTTTGCAGGCCGTAGGGCAACTGGCCAACAGCGGTTTTGCGAAAGGCCTGAATTTCCAGGAAGTCGATGATGTGCTCCACCTTCTCGCGGTGGGCCACCTCTTCGCGCTCGGCAGGCCCGATGCGCAGCGCTTGCAAGAACAGGTTGCTCTTGATGCGCAGGTTGCGCCCGGTCATCAGGTTGTCGATCACGTTCATGCCTTTGAACAGCGCCAGGTTCTGGAAGGTGCGGGCAATGCCCATTTCGGCCACCTGACGGCTGTTCATGTGCTTGAAGGTTTGCCCTCGGAACGTGACCGAGCCTTCTTGGGGCTTGTACACGCCGTTGATGCAGTTGAGCATGGAGCTTTTGCCCGCGCCGTTGGGACCGATGATGGCGCGGATCTCGTGCTCTTTGACGTTGAAGGAAATGTTGGTCAGCGCTTTCACGCCACCAAAGCGCAGGCTGATGTTTTGAACGTCGAGGATGACGTCGCCGATTTTCTTGGTCATGCAAAACTCCGTTCGCAGCGAGACGGTTGCGCGCCTCGTGCCATGAGGGTGAGGGCTTTGATGCGGCTGCGTTTCATGCGGCTGCTTTCACGGGGGCAAAAATTTTGGCATCACTGAGCCGCAGCGTGGCACTCACGCTGCCGGTTCGGCCATCTTCAAACTTCACCTGCGTTTCAATGTATTGCTCGGTCTTGCCACCGTACAGGGCATCAATCAGCACGCTGTATTTGTCGCCAATAAAACCCCGGCGGACTTTGTTGGTGCGGGTGAGCTCGCCATCGTCGGCATCCAGCTCTTTGTGCAGCACCAAAAAGCGGCTGATCTGGCTGCCTGCAAGCAACTCGTCACGGCTGAGGTCGGCGTTGACCTTTTCCACACAGTCGCGGATCAGTTCATACACCTCGGGCTTTTGCGCCAGATCGGTGTAACCGGCATAGGGCAGGTTGCGCCGTTCGGCCCAGTTGCCCACGGCTTCCATGTCGATGTTGATCATCACGCAGACACGGTCGCGCCCGTCACCGTAAGCCACGGCTTCTTTGATGAACGAGAAAAACTTGAGCTTGTTCTCGACATACTTGGGCGCAAACATGGCACCGTCGTAAGCCCCGCCCTTGATACGGCCCACGTCTTTCACGCGGTCGATGATTTTGAGATGGCCCGAGGCATCAATAAAACCCGCGTCGCTGGTGTGGTACCAGCCGTCAGCACTCAGCACCTCGGCGGTGGCTTTGGGGTTTTTGTAGTATTCCTTGAGCAGGCCGGGCGACTTGACCAGAATTTCGCCGGTGTCACTCAGCTTGATCTCAACCCCCTCGCAGGGCACACCCACGGTGTCGGCACGGGCTTCGTGGTCGGGTTGCAGGCAGACGAACACCGCCGTTTCGGTGGAGCCGTAGAGCTGCTTGAGGTTGATGCCAATGCTGCGGTAGAACGTGAACAAATCCGGCCCAATGGCTTCACCCGCGGTGTAGGCCACGCGCACACGGCTGAGACCCAGGCTGTTGCGCAGTGGCCCATAGACAAACAGGTTGCCCAGCGTGTACTTCAGTTTGTCCACCAGCCCCACGGACTTGCCATCCATCAGGGCCGGGCCAATGCGACGGGCCACGTCCATGAAGCCGTGGAACATCTTGCGCTTGAACGACCCGGCATCTTCCATGCGGATCATCACGCTGGTGAGCAGGCCCTCAAACACGCGGGGCGGCGCAAAGTAGTAGGTGGGGCCGACTTCTTTCAGGTCGATGGTGACGGTGCTGCCCGACTCGGGGCAGTTCACCACATAGCCCGCCACCAGCCACTGCGCATACGAGAAGATGTTCTGCCCGATCCAAGCCGGGGGCAGGTAGGCCAGCACTTCGTCCGATGCGTTGAGCTTGTCAAACCTGGCCCCCACGGCGGCGCGGTCAATCAAGGTGCTGTGGGTATGCACCACGCCTTTGGGGTTGCCGGTGGTGCCGCTGGTGAAGAACATGGCCGCCACATCGGCAGGCTGGGCTTTGTCAACTTCGGTGCGAAACAAATCGGGGTGAGCTTTGGCATGGGCCTGACCGGCACCAATCAACTCATCAAGACCCGCCAGACCGGGCTGGTCGTAGTTGCGCAGGCCACGCGGGTCGTCGTAGTACAAGTGCTGGAGCTGCGGGCAGCGATCCTGGATTTCCAGCATCTTGTCCACCTGCTCTTGGTCTTCGACCACGGCAAAACGCACCTCGGCATTGTTGATGGGGAACACGCATTCGGCAGCCACCGCATCTTGGTACAAGGGCACCGGAACGGCCCCCAGCGACTGCGCGGCCAGCATGGTGGCGTACAAGCGTGGGCGGTTGGCCCCAATGACCACCAGATGCTCGCCCCGCTGCAAACCGGCTTGGTGCAGGCCGCAAGCAATGGCCTCGACCAACTGCGCCATGGCCGACCAGGTGGTGGTCTGCCAGATGCCGTACTCCTTCTCGCGCATGGCGGGCGCGTCCGGGCGGCGCTGCGCATGATCGAGCAGCAGCCGGGGGAAAGTGTTTTGCATGGCAAGGTCTCCTGAATCTGTGCAACAGGCCAACGCCACCGGGCTTGTGGGCTGGTGGGCGTTGCACCGTGAGTGTGAATCTTGCGTGCATGTTAGGCTTGCATTTGACGTTATGTTGTCAGTACGACGACAATCTGGGGTTGTCCCCCCCTAGGACTTTCCCTAGGTGGGCACCCAAATGCCCCAGCGCGTGAGCCCCCCTGTCAACCCGCTTGTTCAACCGCCCGTCACCATGGCCTCATTGCCCTTGCCTCACGGCCCCTCGTCACTGCGGCAGCGCCAGCGCACCCCCACCGCTGCCGAACTGGCGCAAATTCCGTGGCTGCCTGCACTGGGGCCTGCCGAGCGCGAACGTGCCCTGGAGAACCTGATGGTCACTGAGGTGATGGCGGGTGACTACATCATCCGCGTGGGCCGCAGTGCCAGCTACTGGTTTGGTCTGGTGGACGGTCTCTTGAAGATGAACAACGACGAGTCGCAAGGCTTTGCCATCACCTTCACCGGGCTGGCCCCTGGCGGCTGGTTTGGCGAGGGCACGGTACTCAAGCGCGAGCCCTACCGCTACAACGTGCAGGCCCTACGCAAGTGCCGCGTGGCCGGGGTGCCGGTGGACACCTTTCACTGGCTGCTGGATCATTCGCTGGGTTTCAACCGTTTTGTGATGTTGCAGCTCAATGAACGGCTGGGCCAATTCATTGCCGCACGCGAAATTGACCGCCTGACCAACCCCGACCTGCGCGTGGCACGCAACCTTGCCGCCCTCTTCCACCCCCTGCTCTCGCCCAATGTGGATGGCGTGTTGCGCATCACCCAACAAGAACTGGCCTACTTGGTCGGCCTGTCGCGCCAGCGGGTGAACGAGGCGCTGTCCACCCTGTCGGCCAAGGGCTGGATCCGGGTGGAATACGGTGGCCTGCGCGTGCTGAACCTGGCCGCCCTGCGCAGCGGTGAGCTGGAGCCCGACTGAACAACGACTGAGCTGCCCCTCATCTGGGATGATGCCCCCATGAACGACAAACCCACCCGTACCCTGCAACTGAAACCCGGCGCGGCCCGCCCGCCCGCTGACCCCCGCGCACCACGCCGCGCCCCTGTGCGCCCACCCGGCCCAGCCCGTGCGCAAAGCGCCTCGGCGGCCAGACCACCGCGCCCACCCGCCGAACGTCCGCCCGCGCCAGCCGCTGCATCCAAGCCACCCACCCCATCGGCAGCACACCCGCCCCCGCCCCATCGGCCCGATCTGGCCCGTGTGGGCAATGTGCGCGGCGAAGTGCGCCTGAACAAACGCATGGCCGACCTGGGCCTGTGTTCGCGCCGCGAAGCCGATGCCTGGATTGCCCGTGGCTGGGTACTGGTGAACGGCCAGCCCGCCGTCATGGGCATGCCCGTGCCGGCTGACGCACAGGTCGAGGTGCTGCCACAAGCCCGGCACCAGCAGGCCGGGCAAGTCACCATCTTGCTGCACAAACCCGTGGGCTATGTGAGCGGCCAGCCCGAAGACGGGCACGAGGCCGCCGTCACCCTCATCAACGCCGCCAGCCAGTGGCGCGGCGATACCCGCCACCCAGCAGGCCCACGCCGTTTTACGCCAGAACACCTGCGCGGTCTGGCCCCCTGCGGGCGGCTGGACATCGACTCGGTGGGCCTGCTGGTGCTGTCGCAAGATGGCCGCATTGCCCGCCAGCTCATTGGCGAGCACAGCGGCATTGAAAAGGAATACCTGGTGCGGGTGCAGTACGCCCCGAACGGGCCGCAAGGCCCCGGCGTGGTCGAGCACAACGTGCAGGCCGTGTTCGCGGCAGAACAACTCGCCCTGCTGCGCCACGGCCTGAGCTTGGACGGGCAGCCGCTCAAACCGGCACAGGTGGACTGGATGAACCCCGAGCAACTGCGCTTTGTACTGACCGAGGGCAAGAAACGCCAGATTCGGCGCATGTGCGAACAGGTCGGGCTGCATGTGGTGGGGCTCAAGCGCATCCGCATAGGCCGGATGGTGTTGGGCAACCTGCCGGTGGGGCAGTGGCGGTATTTGGGGGCGGACGAGTCCTTTGCCTGAACGGCTGGGCAGTCGCTTGTGGCGTGAGAAAATCGCGCCCTTCGCCCGGCAGACGCTGCTGGGCCACCTTGACAGACACCGCACAGAAAGCCCGCCATGGAAGCCGAACGCAGCAACGCCCTCCGCAGTCAACTCGAAGACCTGACCACCCGCGTGGCCGAATTACGGAGGTATCTTTGACTACGATGCCAAGGCATTGAAGCTCAAAGAAGTCGAATCGGCCCTAGAAGACCCCACCGTCTGGAACGACCCCAAGCGCGCGCAAGACCTGGGACGCGAGAAAAAAACCCTAGAAGGCGTGGTGCTGGTGCTGGATCACTTGGGTAACGACCTGGCCGACAACACCGAGCTGTTCGACATGTCCAGCGAAGACGGCGACACCGCCGGACTCATCACCATTGAAGCTGAAGCCGCCAAAATTGCCGCCGAGGTGGAAAAGCTGGAATTCCGCCGCATGTTCAACAACCCCGCCGACCCGCTGAACTGCTTTCTGGACATTCAGGCGGGCGCAGGCGGCACCGAAGCCTGCGACTGGGCCAGCATGCTGCTGCGCCAGTACCTGAAATACTGCGAACGCAAGGGCTTTACCACCACCTTAGAAGACGAAACCGCTGGCGATACGGCAGGCATCAAAAGCGCCACCATCAAAATTGAAGGCGAATACGCCTTTGGCCTGCTGCGCACCGAAACCGGTGTCCACCGCCTGGTGCGCAAAAGCCCCTTCGACTCGTCGGGTGGCCGCCACACCAGTTTTGCCAGCGTATTTGTGTACCCCGAGGTGGACGACTCGATCGAGATCAACATCAACCCCGCCGATGTGCGGGTGGACACCTTCCGCGCCAGCGGTGCAGGCGGCCAGCACATCAACAAAACCGACTCCGCCGTGCGCCTGACCCACATCCCCACCGGCATCGTGGTGCAGTGCCAAGATGGCCGCAGCCAGCACAGCAACCGCGACGTGGCCTGGAAGCGCCTGCGCAGCCGCCTGTACGACTTTGAAATGCGCAAGCGCATGGAAGAGCAGCAAAAGCTGGAAGACACCAAAACCGATGTCGGCTGGGGCCACCAAATTCGCTCTTATGTGCTGGACAACAGCCGCATCAAAGACCTGCGCACCAACGTCGAAATCTCGGCCACCCAAAAAGTGCTGGATGGCGACTTAGACCCGTTCATTGAAGCTTCGCTGAAGCAGGGTGTTTAACGCCCCCGCTGGCTGCCCCTCTACCTGATCGACTGAAATCCGGTATCCGACACGGATACCTTAAGGAACACCATGATGAGTTCACTGCGTGAAGGCCCCACCACCGTGGTACGCCGCGAAGACTACACCGCCCCCGCCTACTGGATTGACACGGTGGATTTGTGTTTCGATCTGGACCCGGCCAAAACCCGGGTGCTGAACAAAATGCGTCTGCGCCGCAACCCCGATGTGGCCGCGCAGGCGCTGCGGCTGGACGGTGAAGACCTGCATCTGGCCCGCGTCATGCTCAACGGGGCGGGCTGCTCGTTCAAGATCGAGGGGCAGCAACTGGTGCTGCAAAACCTGCCGGAAGGCTCTGAGCCCTTTGAGCTGGAAATTTTCACCACCTGCTCGCCCGAAAAAAACATCCGGCTCATGGGGCTGTATGTCAGCCAAGGCACGTTTTTCACGCAGTGCGAGGCCGAGGGCTTTCGCCGCATCACCTACTTTTTAGACCGCCCCGACGTGATGGCCAGCTACAGCGTGACGCTGCGGGCCGACAAACAGCGCTACCCGGTGCTGCTGTCCAACGGCAACTTGGTGGAACAGGGCGAACTGCCCGATGGTCGCCACTTTGCCCGCTGGGTCGATCCGCACAAAAAGCCCAGCTACCTGTTTGCCTTGGTGGCGGGTGCGCTGGTATCGCGGGAGCAGCGCATCACCTCGCGCAGCGGCTCTGAGCACCTGTTGCAGGTGTATGTGCGCCCCGGCGACTTG
The DNA here is from genome assembly GCA_041192045.1 of Pseudomonadota bacterium. Taxonomy (GTDB): domain Bacteria; phylum Pseudomonadota; class Gammaproteobacteria; order Burkholderiales; family Burkholderiaceae_C; genus Hydrogenophaga. The sequence goes on from JBEENR010000011.1 coordinate 44,702, forward strand.
GACAAAACCGAACACGCCATGAACTCGCTCATGGCCAGCGTGGCCTGGGACGAGGCCCGCTTTGGCCTGCCGCTGGACTTGGAGCGCTTCATGATCGTGGCCACCAGCGACTTCAACATGGGGGCGATGGAGAACAAGGGCCTCAACATCTTCAACACCAAGTACGTGCTGGCCAACAGCGCCACCGCCACCGATACCGACTTTGCCAACATTGAATCGGTGGTGGGCCACGAATACTTCCACAACTGGACAGGCAACCGCGTTACCTGCCGCGACTGGTTCCAGCTCTCGCTCAAAGAGGGCTTAACGGTGTTCCGCGACCAAGAATTCAGCATGGATTTGTGCGCCGATGCCTCAGCGCGTGCCGTCAAACGCATTGAAGACGTGCGGGTGCTGCGCACGGTGCAGTTCCCGGAAGATGCAGGCCCGATGGCACACCCGGTGCGGCCCGACCAGTACGCTGAAATCAACAACTTCTACACCGTCACCATCTACGAAAAAGGGGCCGAGGTGGTGCGCATGATGCAAACCCTGTGCGCCCAGCCCGGCGAAGCCTCGGGGCGCGCGGGTTTTGCCCGTGGCATGACGCGGTACTTTGCCCGCCACGACGGCCAAGCCGTGACCTGCGACGACTTCGCACAGGCCATGGCCGATGCCAACCCACAGTCTGACCTGGCGCGGCTGCTGCCGCAGTTCAAGCGCTGGTACAGCCAAGCGGGCACGCCGCACCTGCGGGCCGAAGGGGTGTTTGATGCCGAAGCGCGCCGCTACACCTTGAGCTTCACCCAACACTGCCCGCCCACACCGGGGCAGGCCGAGAAACAGCCCTTCGTCATTCCGGTGGCCCTGGGCCTGCTGGATGCCCAAGGGCAGGCCCTGCCGCTGCAACTGGCCGACGAAGACGAAGCCCAGCACGGCAGCCGTACCTTGGTACTGACCGAAGCGCATCAAAGCTTCACCTTCATCAACCTCGACAGCGCACCCGTGCCCTCGCTGCTGCGCGGCTTCTCAGCCCCGGTGGTGCTGGACGTGGCCTACAGCGAAACCGAGTTGCTGGGCTTGCTGGCGCACGACAGCGACCCCTTCAACCGCTGGGAAGCCGGCCAGCGCCTGGCCCTGCGCTGCGCGCTGCAAGCCATTGAACACACCGGGCCGGTGCCCACCGAAGTGCTGGGTCAGGACTACCTGCAAGCCCTGCGCGCCGTGCTGCGCCACCCAACGCTGGATGCCGCCTTCAAGGAACTGGTGCTCACCCTGCCCTCGGCCACCTACATCGCCGAACAACTGGCTGAGGTGAACCCGCAGCGCATCCATGCCGTGCGCGAAGCCATGCGCCAGCAACTGGCCCAGGCTCTGTATGCAGACTGGGCGTGGGCCTTTGAGGCGCACCAGCACAACGGTGCCTACCGGCCCGACCCGCACAGCAGCGGGCGGCGAGCCCTGGCGGGCATGGCCTTGTCCATGCTGTGCTTGGCAGCGCGCAGCCGTGGCGATACGGTGTGGCCTGGCAAGGCCTACCAGCGGTTCAAGGACGCGGGCAACATGACCGACCGCTTCAATGCCTTGTCGGCCTTGGTGGTGAACGACCTGCCCCTGGCCAGCGAAGCGCTGAGCCGCTTCCATGCCCTGTTCCGCGACGAAGCCTTGGTACTGGACAAATGGTTTGCCCTGCAAGCCAGCGCACCCGACCAAGACGGCCATGTGCTGCCGGTGGTACGCCAGTTGCTGGCCCACCCCGACTTCAACCTGCGCAACCCGAACCGGGCACGCAGCGTCATTTTCAGCTACTGCAACGGCAACCCAGGTGCCTTCCACCGTGACGACGGTGCGGGTTATGTGTTCTGGAGCGATCACGTCATCGAAATTGACAGCTTCAACCCGCAGGTCGCTGCCCGACTGGCCCGCGCACTGGACCGCTGGAAAAAGCTGGCCGAACCCTACCGCAGCGCCGCCCGCGAGGCCATTGCCCGCGTCGCCGCCCGACCCGACCTGAGCAACGACGTGCGCGAAGTCGTGACCCGTGCGCTGGCCGATTGAGGGCCTGTGCTGCACCGCGCCCTGCCCCGCTCACAGCTTGTTTCTGACCTGACCGACCGTCTTATTCGTTTTACGTTTTACAAGAAAGGCACGCTTCATCATGACCCAACGCATTTCCCTGTCCCGCTACTTGGTTGAGCAACAACGTGTGCACGGCCACATTCCGGGCGACCTGCGCCTGCTGCTTGAAGTGGTAGCACGGGCCTGCAAACGCATCAGCCAAGCCGTCAACAAAGGCGATTTGGGTGACGTGATGGGCGTTGCCCACACCGAAAACGTGCAAGGTGAAATCCAGAAAAAGCTCGACATCATCGCCAACGAGGTGCTGATCGAAGCCAACGAATGGGGCGGCCATCTCGCGGCCATGGCCAGCGAGGAAATGGAAGACATCTACGTGGTGCCCAACCGCTTTCCGCAGGGCGAATACCTGCTGATGTTTGACCCGCTGGACGGCTCGTCCAACATCGACGTGAACGTGTCCATCGGCACCATCTTCTCGGTGCTGAAGAAAAACAGCGACAAGCCCGATGCCATTGAGCCCGTGAGCGCGCAAGACTTTCTGCAACCCGGCCACCAGCAAGTGGCAGCGGGCTACTGCGTCTATGGCCCGCAAACCACGCTGGTGCTGACCGTGGGCGACGGCGTGGCCATGTTCACCCTGGACCGCGAACAAGGCTCGTTTGTGCTGACCCAAGAACATGTGCAAATTCCGGCAGACACCAAAGAGTTTTCGATCAACATGAGCAACATGCGCCACTGGGATGCGCCGGTGCAGCGCTACATCAACGAATGCTTGGCTGGCAAAGAAGGCCCACGCGGCAAAGACTTCAACATGCGCTGGGTGGCCAGCATGGTGGCCGATGTGCACCGCATCCTGACCCGTGGCGGCATCTTCATGTACCCCTGGGACAAGCGCGAACCCAACAAACCCGGCAAGCTGCGCCTGATGTACGAAGCCAACCCCATGAGCTGGCTGGTTGAGCAGGCTGGCGGTGTGTCCACCGATGGCCGCCAGCGCATTTTGGACATCCAGCCCACCCAGCTGCACCAGCGGGTGAGTGTGATGATGGGCTCGAAAAACGAAGTCGAGCGAGTCACCAGTTACCACACGCTATAATCTTGGGCGTTGCCGGTGTAGCTCAGTCGGTAGAGCAGCTCATTCGTAATGAGAAGGTCGGGTGTTCGATTCATCTCTCCGGCACCATTCCCTTTTAGGGTCGTTAGCTCAGTTGGTAGAGCGTCTGCCTTACACGCAGAATGTCGGCAGTTCGAGCCTGTCACGACCCACCAAACACCAGCCCCTCACCCCCAGCGGTGCGGGGCTTTTGTTTTTGCGCTGCTAAGCTCCCGCCCCATGTCAAACGCCGCCACTTCTTCCACTCCCGTCAACCCCAACACCAGCGCATTGCAGTGGTCAAGCACCCTGAGCGTGGGCGATACCCGCATGGATGACACCCACGAAGAATTTGTGGACATGCTCAACCAGTTGCTGGCCACCCCGACCGCGCAGCAACTGCCGCTGTACCGCGAATTTTTGGCCCATACCGAAGCGCACTTCGCGCAAGAAGAACGCTGGATGCTGGCCACCGGGTTTGCGCCTGACAACTGCCACGCCAGCCACCACGCCACCATCTTGGAAACCATGCGTGCCGTGGTGCCGTATTACGAAAACGAAGACCCGGACATCATCACCCGGCTGGCCCTGGCCCTGGCCGAGTGGTTTCCGCAACATGCCGCCAGCATGGATGCCGGTCTGGCCCTGCACATGAAGTCGGTGGGTTTTGACAGCCAGACCGAAACGCTGGCCGACCCTGAGCGCGTGCGCCCGGCCAGCATGAGCGGCTGCGGCAGCGTCACGTGCAGTTGAACCCGCCAGCCGCTCAAGCAACGACCTGTCCGCTGGCCGCGCCGCGCTGAGCGCTTCAGGGTTTCTGCCCGGCGCAAGTCGGCCCTGGCTGGCTTACAGTGGCTGGCATGAGCCACGCCCTGCCGCCCTTGATTGCTGCCCTGTTGAAGCCCAGCTTGTACGCGGACCAGCAGTCCTCTGTACACCGGGTGGACTGTGTGGAGACGCACAGCGCCTGGGTGCTGTTGGCGGGGGATCGGGCTTACAAGATCAAGAAACCGGTGCGCTGGTCGTTCATGGATTTCAGCACCCTGGCCCTGCGCCGTCAGGCCTGCCAAGACGAGGTGCGGATCAACCAGCGGTTTGAGTCTTTTCAGTCGGTTGACGGCCCGCTGTACCTGGGTGTGCTGCCCATTCTGGGCACCCCCCAACAGCCCCGCTGGGGACAGGCCAGCGCGGTGCATGCGGTGCAGGCCCAAGAATTTGCGGTGGTGATGCGCCGATTTGACGAAAGCACCCGGCTCGACCATGTGTGTGCACGCGGCGAACTGACCGCCAACCACTTGGCGCGCTTTGCCACCGACATGGCTCAGTTTCAAGCCCGCGCCGCCGTGGTCAGCCGTCAACAACCTTGGGGCCATGCCGCCGCCGCCATGCGCTGGCCGCGTGACAACTTTGCAACGCTGCGCCGCATCCTCAGTGAACCGGCCGACCTGCACAGGCTGGAGCGGCTGAGCGACTGGGCTGAACAGCGCTTCATGGCCATTGAGCCGCTGCTCTCGCGCCGCCGCCAAAAAGACCGGGTGCGCGAAGGACACGGCGATCTGCACTTGGCCAACCTGATCCTCACCCCACAGGGCATCCAAGCCTTTGATGCGGTGGAATTCAACGAGGGCCTGCGCTGGATTGATGTAACCAGCGACATGGCCTTCCTCTGGATGGACTTGCTCAGCCGGGGCCAGCCGGGTCTGGCCAATGTGCTGCTGAGTGCTTGGTTGGATGCCAGTGGCGATGTGTCGGCCCCCACGGTCTGGAGCTTTTTTGCCAGCTACCGCGCCGGGGTGCGTGCGAAGGTGGCCGCCATTCGCCTGGAGCAACACCGCGCCACCGGGCCAGCCAGCAGCCACGAAGCCGATGCCTGTCTGGCCGACATTCGGCGCTATCTGGCCTTGGCGCAAGACATTGCGCAGCCGCCTGAGGCGCGTTTGGTCATTACGCATGGCCTGTCGGGCAGTGGCAAAACCTGGGCATCGCAGCAGTGGCTGGCCACAGAGACCACGGGCCGGGCCATTCGCCTGCGATCGGATGTGGAGCGCAAGCGCCTGCACGGGCTGGGGCCGCTGGAGGGCAGCGGCTCTGGCCTCAACAGCGGCTTGTACACCCCACAGGCCCACCAAGACACCCAAGCCTCGCTGCTGGCCCGCACCCGCCGCCTGCTGGCCGAGGGCTGGACGGTGCTGGTGGATGCGGCCTTTTTACGCCATGCCGAGCGGGCCAGCTTTGCCGCCCTGGCCGCCGAGCAGCGGGTGCCCTTCCACATCTTGGCCTGCGAGGCCGCACCCGAGCTGCTGCACCAGCGCATCAGCGATCGGCTGGCCCGCGCGGACGATGCCTCGGAAGCCACGCCCGCCGTGCTGGCGCAGCAAATGGGCTGGATCGAACCCCTGCTGCCTGCCGAACGTGCGCTGTGTCTGGCCTGAACCGGGCCTGGGCAGCGCAGAAAAATTTCAATCCTGAAAACACGGTTTCACAAGCGGGGCGCGGGGTGTCTGGCTACGATCGTGCCCAACTTTTCAGCATCCACAAACCCCGGAGACACTGCCCCATGCCCGTCATCACCACCATTGAAGACCTGCGCGTCTTGGCCAAAAAGCGCGTGCCGCGCATGTTTTACGACTATGCCGATTCCGGCTCCTGGACCGAGAGCACCTACCGCGCCAACAGCGACGACTTTCAGCGCATCAAACTGCGGCAGCGGGTGGCGGTAAACATGGAAAACCGCAGCACCGCCACCACCATGGTGGGGCAGGCGGTGAAGATGCCGGTGTGCATCGCCCCGGTGGGCCTGACCGGCATGCAAAGCGCCGACGGTGAGATCAAAGCAGCGCGGGCGGCAGAAAAGTTCGGCATTCCGTTCACCCTGTCCACCATGAGCATTTGCTCCATTGAAGATGTCGCCGAAAACACCAGCGCGCCGTTCTGGTTTCAGCTCTACATGATGCGCGACCGCGAGGCCATGGCCCGCATGATTCAGCGCTGCAAAGTGGCCAAGTGCAGCGCCCTGGTGCTCACGCTGGACCTGCAAGTCATTGGCCAGCGGCACAAAGACTTGAAGAACAAAATGCGCGCCTCGGTCATTCCCAGCCTGGGCAATATGCTGGACATTGCCACCAAACCACGCTGGGTGCTGGGCATGATGGGCACGCGCCGCCACACCTTCCGCAACCTGGTGGGCCATGTGAAGGGCGTGAGCGACATGAGCTCGCTGGCCGCTTGGACGAATGAGCAGTTTGACCCGACCCTGAACTGGGACGATGTGGCCTGGGTGAAGCAGCAATGGGGCGGCAAGCTGATCCTGAAAGGCATCATGTGCGTGGAAGACGCGCAACTGGCCGTGGCCAGCGGGGCTGATGCCATTGTGGTCAGCAACCACGGTGGCCGCCAGCTGGACGGCGCACCCAGCAGCATTGAAGCCCTGCCCGCCATCGTGGCCGCCGTGGGCAGCCACATTGAAGTCTGGATGGACAGCGGCATCCGCAGCGGGCAAGACGTGCTCAAAGCCTGGGCGCTGGGCGCACGCGGCACCATGATTGGCCGTGCCATGGTCTATGGCCTGGGGGCCATGGGCGAAGCAGGCGTGACCAAAGCCCTGCAAATCATCCACAAGGAACTGGACGTGACCATGGCATTCTGCGGCCACACCGATATTCAGAACGTGGACAAAGGCATACTCATACCCGGTACCTATCCCACCTGATTGCCACCTGATTGCCCCATGACCGACACCGCGACCGCCCACCCAAGCGCCCCAGATACCGCACCCGATGCAGCCCCCACCCCGGCCTCGCGCCGCGTCAGCCCCTGGTGGCGGGCGCTGGCCATTTTTCTGCTCCTCGTGCTGCTGCTGGGGTGGGCCGCAGCGGACAGCATGCTCACGCAGCTCAAGGCCCAAATTCAGCATGCGCAGGCCCGGCTGGTGGACGTGCCGCAGATTCGGCAAGTGGCGGTGCTGCTGGACAAAGACCAGCGCCCCGCCATGCTGCTGACCTACAACCCCAAAGAAGCCGCCCTGCTGGTGCAGCGCCTCAACGAGGTGAAAGAAGGCCGCGAGGACAGCATGCAAGTCTGGGCCTTGGCGGGTGATGCGCCGCCGCGCTCGCTGGGCGTGATTGAGAGCAAATACAAAACCCTGCAAATGCCCGTGCCCGAAGCCGCCTTGCAGGGCGTGACCGAAATCGGCATCAGCGCCGAAAACAAAGGCGGCGTGCCCGCTGGTGCCGCGCCCAGCCTGCCCTGGCTGTTCAAGGGCTGGTTGGTGGTCAAGTCCATCTAAAGCGGCTGCATAAAGCGGCTCAACAGCGTGCGGTTTCTGCGTATGCAGCGCCCCGCATAATGCAGCCGTATGGAAACCAAATGGCTTGAAGACTTTGTGAGTCTGGCTGAAACCCGCAGTTTCAGCCGCTCGGCCCAGTTGCGGCACGTCACGCAACCGGCGTTTTCGCGGCGTATCCAGTCGCTAGAGGCCTGGGCGGGCACCGATTTGGTGGACCGGTCTTCTTACCCCACGCGCCTGACGCTGGCGGGGCAAATGCTCTACGAACAGGCGCTGGATCTGCTGCACACGCTGCACAGCACGCGCAGCATGCTGCGGGCACACAGCTCGGCGGCGCACGACATGATTGAATTTGCGGTGCCGCACACGCTGGCCTTCACCTTTTTTCCGTCGTGGCTCTCGGGCTTGCGCGAGGCGTGTGGCTCGATCAAAAGTCGGCTCAATGCGCTCAATGTGCACGATGCCGTCATGCGCTTGGTGGAAGGCAGTTGCGATCTGCTGATTGCCTACCACCACACGGCGCAACCCATTCAGCTCGATGCTGACCGCTACGAAATGCTGCCCCTGGGGCGCGAATCGCTAGCCCCTTACGCCCGCCCCAACGAACACGGACAGGCCCTGTTCGCCCTGCCCGGCAGCACCGCCCAGCCCGTGCCCTATCTGGCCTATGCGCCAGGCGCGTACCTGGGGCGGGTGGTCGATCAGGTCGTCAAGCAAAGCAGCACACCCTTGCACCTGGATCGCATGTACGAAACCGACATGGCCGAGGGCCTCAAGGCCATGGCGGTGGAAGGGCACGGACTGGCTTTTCTGCCACTGAGTGCGGTACGCCAAGACTTGCGCCTGAAAAAACTGGTCTCCGCAGGCACGGGTTTTGACACCGTGCTGGACATCCGCATTTACCGCGAACGCAGTCCGGTGCGCAAACGCAAAGGCACCGTGGACAAGTTCTGGGCCGATTTACAACGCCATTTGCAAGCCCACAGTTAGCCGCCTGCCTTCACCCTAGACCAGCACGCTGTTGCCCGATTTTTGTCACGTTTTTTCTACGTTCTCACCATGTCATCCCTCCAGCAAATCACCCTCACCCGCCCCGACGACTGGCACCTGCATGTGCGCGACGGTGCCGCCCTGCACACCGTGGTGCCGCACACCGCCGCCCAGTTTGGCCGCGCCATCATCATGCCCAACCTGCGCCCGCCGGTGACCACCGCCGCCCAGGCCGTGGCCTATGCCCAGCGCATCCGCGCCGCCGTGCCCGAGGGCGTGGCCTTTGAGCCGCTGATGACGCTGTACCTGACCGACAACCTGCCACCCGACGAAATCGCGCGGGCCAAAGATGCCGGTGTGGTCGCCGCCAAGCTCTACCCCGCCGGGGCCACCACCAACAGCGACGCGGGCGTGACCGACATCCGCAAAACCTACAAAACCCTAGAAGCCATGCAGCGCGCGGGCCTGCTGCTGTTGGTCCACGGCGAAGTGACCAGCCCCGACATTGACCTGTTTGACCGCGAAGCCGCCTTCATTGACCAGCAAATGATCCCGCTGCGCCGCGACTTCCCCGAGCTGAAAGTGGTGTTTGAACACATCACCACGAAAGAAGCCGCGCAGTACGTGACGGAGGCCGGACCATTCACCGCCGCCACGCTCACCGCGCACCACCTGCTGTACAACCGCAACGCCATCTTCACCGGTGGCATTCGCCCGCACTATTACTGCCTGCCGGTGCTGAAACGCGAAACCCACCGCCAAGCCCTACTAGCCGCCGCCACCAGCGGCAGCGACAAATTCTTTTTAGGCACCGACAGCGCCCCGCACCCCGCCCACCTGAAAGAACACGCCAGCGGCTGCGCAGGCTGCTACACCGCCCATGCCGCGCTGGAGCTGTATGCCGAAGCCTTTGATTCGGTGAACGCGCTGGACAAGCTAGAAGCCTTCGCCAGCTTCAACGGCCCCGCCTTCTACGGCCTGCCGCGCAACACCGGCACCATCACCCTGCAACGCGAAAGCTGGACACCGCCTGAGCGTTTTGCGTTTGGTGAAGCCGAGCTGAAACCGCTGCGGGCGGGGGAGGTGTTGGCTTGGAGGCAGGTGGGCTGAATGTCGTTGGTACGTCAAGACAAACTGGCGGTGTTTGTCGACATGGATAACCTGTCAGTCACAGGACTAGAAACTGTGCTGTCACGCTGGCGCTATCGCCAGACCCCATTGACCTTGCGTCGAGCCTACGGTGGGTTGGACAAACTTAAAGGTGCCTCTGCGGTGCTCCAGCGGTATGGCTTTCATGTGCGAGCCAATCACGGTAGGGGCACCACCGATGTACTACTGACCGTAGACGTGATGGATGCCTTGCACGCAGGCCTGTTGCCATCCGTGGTCGCCATCGCCTCCAGCGATGCCGACTTTGTACCGCTGGTCTGGCGTTTGCGCGATGCAGGTATCCGCGTGGTAGGTGTGGCCGAGCGGGTGATAGCCAACGTTGATGCACTGACTGCTGCGTATGACGACATGGAGTGGTGTGACGAGTTTGTGTCAGCCCCGCCTGTTACCGTGAATGCCCAGGCAGCGATACCCGCATCGTTGTCCAAGTCTGAGCAAGCTCCGGTGCACACTTCAGGGCCTAAATCGGTATCCGTTTCAAGCTCTGCTCCGGCGCCCGCTGTACCGATGACGATACCAACACAGGCCGCCATGCCGTCTGTTGCTCCCGTGAACGTCCGCGCAACCGAGTCGCAAACCGCTACTGCCAAATCACCGGCTCCTGTCACGCTCACCGAATCTGATCTGGCGAAAGCGCGTGCATTGGTTAATACCTTGCAACCTTGGCTGCCCGATACCGTCAAGCAATTGCAGCAGATAGGTTCAGTTTTGCGTGAACGCAATCTGGTCACTGGCAACAAACCTTTGCATACCCATTTCCGCCAGTTTCCAGGTGTGTTTCAAGTCATGCCCAGCACGGGTGCCGCACGCATGGTCAAACTGCTCAAACTTCCATGATCGCTATCACTTGGCCCCTGGTGGACTGGACTCAGCCTTGGTTCGCGCCCTTCGCCGCCGACGGTGTGGCCGTGCGCCAAGCCTGCGAGGCCGGTACGCCGCTGCCGCAAGCGTTGACCCAACGCGCTTTGCAAGGCCCGCGTTTCGTCCCACAAACCGACCTGCCCCCCGGTGTGGCCTACGAGCAGTTCATTTTTGACACCCGCAGCGTGCCCACCCGCGAAGGCTTGCACGACTTTTTTAACGGGCTGTGTTGGATGCGCTTTCCCCTCACCAAGCAGCGGCTGAACCAGTTGCAAGCGGCAGAAATTGCCCAGGCCGGTGTGGGGCAGGTGCGCGGTGCGGTGCGCGATGCCATTACTTTGCTCGACGAAAATGCGGCCCTGCTGCAAGCGCCGGATGCGCTGTGGCAGGCCCTGCTGGCGCGTGACTGGGTGCGGCTGTTCATCGACTTGCGCCCGCTGTGGGCGCAGGCGCGGCTGGTGTTGCTGGGCCACGCGCTGCTGGAAAAGCTGGTGTCGCCCTACAAATCCATCACCGCCCATGTGCTGCGCGAGCCGGTGCCGCTGGCCCTGGGCGACGATCTGGCGGCTTGGGATGCTTGGCTGGCGCAAACGCTGCACGCGCCACTGCTGGCCCGCAAACCCTTTACCCCGCTGCCGGTGCTGGGCGTGCCCGGCTGGTGGGCGGCTAACCAAGACCCCGCGTTTTATGCTGATGCGGGCGTGTTCCGCCCCCCACGCAGCCCACGTTTGAACCCGGCCTGAACCTTGGGGCTTCGCTCGGGTCTGAACGGGCCGGGCTTGAAAAAGCCGCTTTTGTCCTCAACATCCCATTCCTTTTGTCACGTTGGTTTGGCTTTTCTCTGGAGATCTCATGAAACGCATCGTGTTGTTTGTTCTGACCAACCTCGCCGTCATGGCGGTGTTGCTGGTCACCACCCGCATCCTGGGCGTGGACCGGTTTCTCACGGCCAACGGCCTCAACCTCACGGCCTTGGCGTTTTTCTCGCTCATCATGGGCTTTGGCGGGGCCATCATTTCGCTGTTGATGAGCAAACAAATGGCGAAATGGTCCACACCGGGCTTTGTGCTCATCAACCAGCCGCGCAATGCCGACGAGGCTTGGATTGTGGAGACCGTGCGCCGCTTTGCCGACAAGGCCGGTATCGGCATGCCGGAGGTGGGTATTTTTGAAGGCGACCCCAATGCCTTTGCCACCGGTGCCAACAAAAACAACGCCCTGGTGGCCGTGTCCACCGGCCTGCTCTACAACATGACCCGCGAAGAGGTGGAGGCGGTGATTGGCCACGAGGTGGCCCACATTGCCAATGGCGACATGGTGACCATGACCCTGATTCAGGGCGTGATGAACACCTTTGTGGTCTTCCTCAGCCGCGTGGTGGGCTATTTGGTGGACAGCTTTTTGCGCAAGGGCGACAGCGAAAGCAGCGGCCCCGGCATTGGCTACTTTGTCACCACCATTGTCATGGACATTTTGTTGGGCTTTTTGGCCGCCATCATCGTGGCCTGGTTCAGCCGCCAGCGCGAATTCCGGGCCGATGCCGGTGCCGCACAACTGATGGGCCGCAAGCAACCCATGATCAACGCCCTGGCCCGCTTGGGTGGCTTGACCCCCGGCGAGCTGCCCAAAACCATGCAGGCCATGGGCATTGCAGGCGGTCTGGGTTCGCTGTTTTCTACCCACCCGCCCATTGAAGAGCGCATTGCTGCCCTGCGCCAAAACGGCTGAAGCCCCTTCAGCCGTTCAAGCCGCCCCAGCACACCCTCAGTGCAGCGGCATGTAGCGGTTGGCCGGTGGCAACGAGCCCACCGGCGTGATGCTCAGGCGCACAAATGGGCCAGGGTCTTGCGCCATTTGGGTGGTGTATTGGCGGCCCGCGTATTCATAGACCACGTTGTAGGCCACGGTGCGGTTTTCGTAAAAGTTTTGGGTGGTGCAGCGCTGCACGGTTTCTGTGCGGTCGGGGCTAGCGCCCTCAACCCGGTTGCCCAGCGCGGCACCGCCCATCACCCCAATCATGGTGGCCAGCGCCCGCCCGCTGCCGTCGCCCACCGCGTTGCCCATAGCACCGCCTGCAATGGCCCCCATCAAGGCACCCGCGCCCGATTTTTGGCCGGGCACCGTCACCACTTCGTTGGTGCAAACCTGGCGCGGCACCACAAACTGTTGCACCACCGGCGTAGCGATGATGACCCGCCCCTGCTCTTCCTGCGCATGGGCTGTACCCAGCGCCAACACGGCCATACAACCCGCCAGCGCCGCAGGCAGCAAACAAGGCAGGCGACGGCCCACAGGGAGGTTCAGCGGGTACGCCGTGAGGCAAGGCTTAGAACGAGGCATGGAAAAACTCCTGAAAACACACCAACACGGTGACATCCTCAAGCATGCCAGTCTGGTGTGAAGCAGGCATGGGCCAGTTGTAAAACTTGGTTAGAACGGGCACAGCCTGTCAGCTTATGGCTTCAATCGGGCAGCCCCAGCACATCGCGGGCCACGGCCTCGGCCACTTTGATGCCGTCCACCCCCGCCGACAGAATACCGCCCGCGTAGCCCGCGCCTTCGCCTGCTGGGTACAGGCCACGTGTGTTCAGGCTTTGAAAGTCGGCCCCACGGGTGATGCGCAGTGGCGAACTGGTGCGGGTTTCTACGCCGGTCAGCACCGCGTCGGCCATGTCATAGCCCTTGATCTTGCGGCCAAACACCGGAATGGCTTCGCGCATGGCTTCAATGGCGTAGGCGGGCAGGGCCGTGCTCAGGTCGCCCAGCTTCACACCGGGTTTGTACGAGGGCTGCACCGCCCCCAGCGCGGTGGACGGCTGTTGCGCCACAAAGTCGCCCACCCGCTGGCCGGGGGCTTCGTAGGTGCCGCCGCCCAGGGCGTAGGCGCGGGCTTCTAGGGCGCGCTGCAACACAATACCCGCCAGTGGGTGCGTGTGCCCTTGCGCGGCCAGGGCTTGGGCTTGCGCGGCATAGCGGCTGCCGTCGGCCTCGCCAAAAGCGGCGGTCCACAGCGGGGTATCGGCAGGGAAGTTCTGCGGAAAGTCTGCCGGTTCAATGCCCACCACCAAGCCCGCGTTGGCATTGCGTTCGTTGCGCGAATACTGGCTCATGCCGTTGGTCACCACCCTGCCCGGCTCGCTGGTGGCGGCCACCACCGTGCCGCCGGGGCACATGCAAAAGCTGTACACCGCCCGGCCATTTTTGGCGTGGTGAACCAGTTTGTAGTCTGCTGCGCCCAGCAGCGGATGCCCGGCGTGGCGGCCCCAGCGGGCGCGGTCGATCACGCTTTGCGGGTGTTCAATGCGAAAACCCACCGAAAACGCCTTGGCCTCTAAAAACACGCCCGCGTCATGCAGCAGCGCAAAGGTGTCGCGGGCGCTGTGGCCCAGCGCCAACACCACACGCTGCGCGGGCAGGGACTGCGTCTCGCCCGTGTCCAGCCGCTGCACCTGCACGCCGGTCAGCTGCCGCTGGCCGCTGGCCGTGGTCTGCCATTGAAAGCCGGTGACTTGGTGTTGGAACCGAATTTCGCCACCGAGGGCGATGATTTTGTCGCGCATCGCCTCCACCACCTTCACCAGCTTGAAGGTGCCAATGTGCGGATGCGCTTGGTACAGGATTTCGGGCGGCGCACCAGCCTGCACAAATTCCTGCATCACCTTGCGGCCCAGAAAACGCGGGTCTTTGATCTGGCTGTACAGCTTGCCGTCCGAAAACAGCCCGGCCCCGCCTTCGCCGTATTGCACATTGCTTTGCGGGTTCAACACCTTTTTGCGCCACAGGCCCCAGGTGTCTTTGGTGCGTTCGCGCACCGGCTTGCCACGCTCCAGCACGATGGGCTTGAGCCCCATTTGCGCCAGCGCCAGCGCGGTGAACAGCCCGCACGGCCCCAGGCCCAACACCAGCGGGCGCTCGGCCTCATGGGCGGGCCAGTGCGCGGGCGCGTGGCCGGGCGGCTGCCAGTGCATGTCGGGCGTGGGTTGAATGTGGGGTTTGCCTGCGTGCCGGGCCAGCACGGCGGCTTCTTGCGCCGGCTCGGCCAGCGCCAAGTCCACGATGTACACCGCCAGCAAATCGGCCTTGCGGGCATCAAAACTGCGCTTAAAAACGTGCAGTGACGCAATCTGATCCGGCGCAAGCCCCAGCACAGCGGCGGCCAGCCGGGTCAGGGCGGCCACGGGGTGCGGCGGCGGTATGCGGTCTTCGTCGGTTTCGGTGGGCGCATCGGCAGTGCGGCGGTGCTCAGCGGGCACCTCGGCCAGCGGCAGTTTGAGTTCAGAGAGTCGGATCATGGCGGCGGGGGCTTGTGGTCATCAAGCAGGCAAAAACGAACGGCGATAATACCGGCGTGAAGCGCGCCAGGCCGTCGCTGGCATACCCCGCAAGGGAACCCGAAAGGGCGTGCTGGAGGAACGTCCGGACTGCACAGGACAGCGTAGGAGGTAACACCTCTCCACCGACCAGCCGCAAGGCCCTAAGGTGAGGATCAGAGCAACAGAGACGAGCCGATTGAGTTCGGGTGAAACGGGCAATCTCTACGCGCAGCAATACCAAATAGGCCAACCTGAGGCGACACGGTCCGCCGTGTTGCCAATCCTTGTGGTTCCGCAAGGTGTGTTGGCGGGTAGGTAGCACCGAGCCGCTTGGGTGACCAGCGGCCCAGAGGAATGGCGGCCATGCCCAGGGTTTTCGCAAGAAGGCTCTGGGTACACAGAATCCGGCGTAACGGCGCGCTTCACACTTTTCGCTTGCACCGTCTGTGCGTTTGGGCGCGTGCTCAGTTGGCAAACGCCGCAATGCCCGTAATCGCCCGGCCCAAAATCAGCGCATGCACGTCGTGCGTGCCTTCGTAGGTGTTCACCACCTCCAGGTTCACCAAATGGCGGGCCACGCCGAATTCATCGCTGATGCCGTTGCCGCCCATCATGTCGCGGCTCATGCGGGCAATGTCCAGCGCCTTGCCGCAGCTGTTGCGCTTCAAGATGCTGGTGATTTCTACCGCCGCCGTGCCTTCGTCCTTCATGCGGCCCAGGCGCAGGCAGCCTTGCAGGCCCAGGCTGATTTCGGTCAGCATGTCAGCCAGTTTTTTCTGGATCAATTGGTTGGCGGCCAACGGGCGACCGAACTGCTGGCGGTCCATCACGTACTGGCGGGCGCGAAAGTAGCAGTCTTCTGCCGCGCCGAGTGCGCCCCAGGCAATGCCGTAGCGGGCGCTGTTGAGGCAGGTGAACGGGCCTTTGAGGCCGCGCACGTCAGGGAAGGCGTTTTCTTCGGGCACGAAGACTTCGTCCATCACGATTTCGCCGGTGATGCTGGCGCGCAGCCCCACCTTGCTGTGGATGGCCGGGGCGCTCAGGCCCTGCCAGCCTTTTTCGAGGATGAAGCCGCGAATCTGGCCGCCGTCGTCTTTGGCCCAGACCACGAACACATCGGCAATCGGGCTGTTGGTGATCCACATTTTGGCCCCGCTCAGGCGGTAGCCACCCGGTACTTTTTTGGCCCGGGTGACCATGCTGCCGGGGTCGGAGCCGTGGTTGGGTTCGGTCAGGCCAAAGCAGCCAATCCATTCGCCCGTGGCCAGCTTGGGCAGGTATTTTTGTTTTTGCGCCTCGCTGCCAAATTCAAAAATCGGCACCATGACCAAGGAGCTTTGCACGCTCATCATGCTGCGGTAGCCCGAGTCCACCCGCTCCACCTCGCGGGCCACCAGGCCGTAGCACACGTAGTTCAGGCCCGCGCCGCCGTACTGTTCGGGGATGGTGGGACCCAGCAGGCCCAATTCGCCCATCTCGCGGAAGATGGAGACATCGGTTTTCTCGTGCCGAAAGGCTTCGGTCACGCGGGGGGCCAGCTTTTCTTGGCAGTAGGCGCGGGCAGCGTCTTGCACTTGGCGCTCGTCGTCGGTGAGCTGGGCGGACAGGTGGAAGGGGTCTTCCCAGTTGAAGGTGTTTTTGGCAGCGCTCATGCGGATGGCTCCAGTGTTCGGGGCGGTGAAGGAAATGAAGGGAACGAAGGATGGAGGGGTCAGTGAACCTAAGCGGTGTGCATTGTGGCGGCTGCATGAATAGCTGTCTAATAT
The DNA here is from genome assembly GCA_041192045.1 of Pseudomonadota bacterium. Classification (GTDB taxonomy): domain Bacteria; phylum Pseudomonadota; class Gammaproteobacteria; order Burkholderiales; family Burkholderiaceae_C; genus Hydrogenophaga. The sequence continues at coordinate 61,238 of JBEENR010000011.1, forward strand.
TGATTCTCGATAGATCCATACAAAGCGTGTATTCATGGAATTTCGTCATCTGCGCTGCTTCACCGTGTTGGCCCAAGAGCTGCACTTTGGCCGTGCCGCCCAGCGCTTGGCCATGACACAGCCGCCGCTGTCGCTGTCTATTCAGCAGCTGGAAACCCATGTGGGCGCACGGCTGTTTGAGCGCAACAGCCGGGGCGTGAGCCTGACCGCCGCCGGGCAAGCCCTGCTGCCGCGTGCCCAGGCCCTGCTGGCCGAAGCCGCGCTGGCCGCACGCGAAGCGCGTGATGTGAGCCAAGGCTTGGCGGGGCCGCTGCACATTGGTTTTGCGGGCACGGTGCTGTACCGGGGTTTGCCGCAGGTGCTGCGCCGCTTTGCGCAAACCCAGCCCCGGCTGCGGCTGGTGCTGCGCGAACTGAGCAGCAGCGAACAGCTGGTGGAGCTGGTCCACGACCGGCTGGATGTGGGCTTTGTCCACACCACGCGGGTGCCTGCGGGGTTTTCGCAGATTTTGGTGTCTGGTCAGGCCTTCATGGCCTGCCTGCCCGAAGGCCATGCCGCAGCTGCTCGCAGCCCACTGCCACTGAGCACACTGCGCGATGAGCCTTTTGCGGCAGTCATGCGCAGCGTGTCGCCGGACTACCACGACCGCATCTTGATGGCCTGTGCCGATGCGGGTTTTGAACCCGTGCTGCGCTTTGAACTGCGGCACTGGCTGAGCGTGGTGTCGGTCATTGCCCAGGGGCTGGGGGTGGGGCTGGTGCCTGCCGCCTTGCAGCAGGCGGGCTTACCGGGTGTGGTGTTTGTGCCGCTGGCCGAGCCGCTGGCCCCTTACAACACCCACTGCCTGTGGCGCACCGGGCGCGACACCGCCGCGCTGGGGGCATTTTTGGCCACCGTGCGGGCCAGCGCGCAGCCGGGCTAGAGTGCCCAAACCTTGGGGCTGCTGTATGGCCCTGGTCTTTTTATCAGGAGAAACCCATGACGACATCACAAACCATCGTGCTCGGTGGCGGCTGTTTCTGGTGTACCGAGAGCGTTTACAAAGCCGTGCGCGGCGTGACCGACGTGGAGTCGGGCTACAGCAACGGCCAAGTGGCGCAGCCCAGTTATGAGGCGGTGTGCACCGGGCGCACCGGCTGCAATGAAGTGGTGAAGCTGGTGTACGACCCGGCCCAGGTCAGCACCCGCGAACTGCTGGAAATTTTCTTCGTCATCCACGACCCGACCACGCCCAACCGGCAAGGCAACGATGTGGGCACGCAGTACCGCAGCGGCATTTACTTCACCACCGACGAACAGCGCGAAACCGCCCAGGCGCTGATGGACGAGCTGAACCAGTCAAGCCCCTGGGGCCGCCCGCTTGTCACTGAGCTGCTGCCGCTGGCGAACTACTGGCCCGCCGAGAACTACCACCAAGATTTTTTTGAACGCAACCCCTACCAAGGCTATTGCGTGGCGGTGGCTGCGCCCAAGGTGGCCAAGTTTCGCAAAACCTTTGCGCGGCTGGCGCGCTAGCCAGCCGGGTTTGTACCGCTCGCCGTCAATCCGACCAGCAAGTGGTTGAGGCGATCCCTGAGATCAGAGTGGGTCGGTATAGACCTTTCGGCCATCGAGCTTGTACGTCCAGGGTAGTTGCGCGTTTTTCCAGCCGTTGACCACGCGCTGGCCTTTTTGCGGGCCGCTGCTGGCTTTGTCGCCCTCGTAGCCGTCAATGACGGTGTAGGCCTGCTTGAAACCAAAATGCGACAGCAGGCCCGAGGCGTTGTTGCTGCGCACGCCCGAGCGGCAAATCAGGATGACCGGGTCGTCCTTGGTCAAGCCCGCTTGCTGCAAACGCTTTTCAATGTCTTGCACAAAGTGCGGGTTGCCCTGTTGCAGGTATTCGCCCTCGCTGTCGCTCCATTCCCAGATTTCAGGAAAGTCCAGCAGTGGCACCAAATAATCGGCCATGCTGGGCATGCCCAGAAACATGGCTTCGGCACGGCTTCGGATGTCAATCAAAAGCACCCGCGACGGGTTGGCCTGCTTCATGGCCGCAGCCTCTGCTGCCGTGAGGTGCAGCCCTGACGCGGAACGCTTGTTGTCCGGCACCTTGTCGGGTTCAATGGCCAGCGCACTGCTGAGCGCCAGCAGACACAGCAACCCCACCAGACTGGCCAAGGGCGACAGCAGGCGCTGCTGCCAGCGGGAGAAAACGGTGTTCAACGGCTTCATTTCATGGCTCCTAGGTGTTCCACCACCGACTTCATTTCCACCTCGGTCATGCGTGCGGCAATCACATTCATGATGCCGGCCTGATCAACCCGGCTGCGGTCCACAAACTTCTTGAGCTGCCGCTCTAGGTACAAGGGGTTTTGCCCGGCCAGACGCGGCAATTCGGCTTGGCCGCGCCCACCCGTGCCATGGCAGGACACACAGGCGGGCAAGCCGGTGTAGGGGTTGCCGCGTTCGTAAACAAAGGCTCCGGCACCGGCCAGCATGGGGTCTTTGCTCACGGTCACCTTGGGGGCCTGGCTCTGGTAGTAACGCGCCACAGCACGGATGGAACATTCACTGAGCACGGCAGCCTTCATGTCCATGACGGTGCTCTCCCGCTGACCGGAGGCAAAGTCGCGCAACTGCTTGGCTAGGTATTTCTCGTTTTGTCCAGCCAAGTTGGGGAATTCGGGTGTCACGCCTTGGCCGTTGATACCGTGGCAAGCCGCGCAGTGCTTAGCTGCAATCTGGGCACCGGTGGCCGCGTCGTCACGCCCGCTGGTCAGTGGGTCGTTGGCCCACACCGTACCTGCCAAGGCGACACCCACACCCAGCACCGCCGTCCAGCGGCGCAGTTGTCGCAGTTGTCGCAGCATGGGCCCTGCGTTTTGTCTCGAATTCATACGCGCTCCAATGAAGAATGCTGGAATTCTGGTTTGCAAAGCACTGGCACCGGTTGACCCGTATCAATAAGCCTGCACTTATCCACTGATGCAAAACAGCCCGTGGCCGCTGGCGCACTGGCGACAATAGCGGGCTTGCCTGATCTCCCCCATTCTTCAAACTCTCCTGTTTTTCTCGACATGACCGCTGCCACCGAACACAGCCCCGGCCTCGTGCTGCAAGGCTTTACGCCGCCCCTGAAGCTCACGGACTTCAAGCTGATTGCCTTTGACATGGATTCCACCCTCATCAACATTGAATGCGTGGACGAAATTGCCGATGCAGCCGGACGCAAGGCCGAGGTGGCGGCCATCACCGAAGCGGCCATGCGCGGCGAGATCAGCGACTACAAAGACAGCCTGCGCCGCCGTGTCGCGCTGCTGCAAGGCGTGAAGCTGTCGCACCTGCAACAGGTGCTGGAAGAACGCCTGCAACTCAACCCCGGCGCGCAAGCGCTGGTGCAAGCCTGCCAAGCCGCTGGCTTGAAGGTGCTGCTGGTCTCGGGCGGCTTCACCTATTTCACCGACCATGTGCGCGATCTGCTGGGCATTGACTGGACGCGCTCCAACGTGCTGGAAGTGGCCGATGGTGTGCTCACCGGTCGGCTGGTCGATCAGCCCTGGGGCGACATTTGCGACGGCGAAGAAAAACGCAAGATGCTGCTGCACACCTGTGCACAGCTCGGCATCAGCCCGCAAGCCGCCATTGCCATGGGCGACGGGGCCAACGACCTGCCCATGATGGGCGTGGCCGGCCTCTCGGTGGCTTACCACGCCAAACCCGCCGTGCGGGCACAGGCCATGGTGGCCATCAACCAAGGTGGGCTGGACCGCCTGCTGGAAGTGCTGCGCTGAAACCGTCCACGGGCACCCAGGTGACGTGCTGACAAGGGTAAATACGGACTTTATGCAGGGTTTTGCGCGAAAATACGCGGTCAATTTTCTGGTGTGGTTGAGCAATTCACCCAGGAAATTGCTGCTTTTTTGGGCAAATTCGCTTGGCTTGGTGCTATATTGCACTGCAACATAACCGTTTTTTTGGACTCCCCATGCTCTACCAGCTATACGAAACCCAGCGCTCCATCATGGAGCCGTTCGCCGACCTGGCCGAGGTTGCCGCCAAGATGTTCAACAACCCCAGTCTGCCGCTGGGTCAGCATCCGCTGGCGCAGCGCGTGGCGGCGGCTTACGACCTGATGCACCGGCTGGGCAAGGACTACGAAAAGCCCGTGTTCGGCATTCACACACTGGATGTGGACGGCGTGCAAATTGCCATTCACGAGCGTGTGGAAGTCGAAAAACCCTTTTGCGAGCTGCGCCGCTTCAAGCGTTTCACCGATGACGTGGACACCCTGAACAAGCTCAAGGGCCAGCCCGTGGTGCTGGTGGTGGCCCCGCTGTCCGGCCACTACGCCACACTGCTGCGCGACACGGTGCGCACCATGCTGAGCGACCACAAGGTGTACATCACCGACTGGAAGAATGCCCGCTTGGTGCCGCTATCGGAGGGCGAGTTCCACTTGGACGACTATGTGAACTATGTGCAGGACTTCATCCGCTTCCTGCAAGACAAATACGGCAACTGCCACGTCATCAGCGTATGCCAACCCACGGTGCCCGTGCTGGCTGCGGTCTCGCTGATGGCCAGCCGGGGCGAAACCACCCCGCTGTCCATGACCATGATGGGCGGCCCCATTGATGCCCGCCGCTCGCCCACCGCCGTCAACACCTTGGCGGTGCAGCGCAGCCACAGCTGGTTTGAAAACAACGTCATTTACCGCGTGCCGCCCAACTTCCCTGGCGCGGGTCGGCGCGTGTACCCCGGCTTCTTGCAACATGCGGGCTTCATCGCCATGAACCCGAACCGGCACGCCGACAGCCACTACGACTACTTCCAGAGCCTCATCAAAGGCGACGACTCCAGCACCGAGAGCCACCGCCAGTTCTATGACGAGTACAACGCCGTGCTCGACATGGATGCCGACTACTACTTGGAAACGATTGACACCGTGTTCCAAGACTTCAAACTGGTCAACGGCACCTGGGATGTGAAAAACCCACAAGGTCGCCCGGAGCGCGTCAAGCCGCAAGACATCACCGCGACTGCGCTGCTGACGATTGAAGGTGAACTCGACGACATCTCGGGCTCGGGCCAAACCGCCGCCGCACAAGACCTGTGCGCGGGCATCCCAGCCTCGCAAAAAATGCACTATGAGGCCGAAGGTGCCGGGCACTACGGCATTTTCAGTGGCCGCCGCTGGCGCACCATGGTGTACCCACGGGTCAAGGGCTTCATTGCGGCACACCAGCCGCATCAACTTGCACCGGCCGTGACCGCCGTTGCCGTGGTTGATGCCGCCCCCGTGGCTGATGAAACCGCTGCCAAATCCAAAACCCGCCGCGCGCCAGCCAGCCGCCGTGCAGCGGCCAGCCCGCTGCTGAGTGCCGATGAAGCCGCCGTGCTGCCCACCCCCGCAGTGCCCGAGGCCAGCACGCCCTCCAGTCAGGCCCCCGAAGCCTGATCGCTTGTGCCGCAACAGCCCTTGATCCGTTGACCGGCACGCTCCCCACCGCCAGTGGCCCTGTCACTGGCCCTGATGAACTGGCGCAGCGCATTCTGGATGCGCTGCCGCAAACCCAGTGCACCCGTTGCGGCTACCCAGATTGCGCCCGCTACGCGCAGGCCGTGGCCGCTGGCGAAGCGGGTATCCACCAGTGCCCTCCCGGTGGCGCAGAGGGCATTGAACGCTTGGCTGCCATCACCGGTCGGCCCGTACTGCCCTTGTCCGCAGAACACGGCATTGAAGGCCCACTGACCGTGGTCGTGATTGACGAAGACTGGTGCATTGGCTGCACGCTGTGCCTCAAGGTCTGCCCCACCGATGCCATTGTGGGCAGCAACAAACGCATGCACACCGTGCTAGAGGCCTATTGCACCGGCTGCGAACTGTGCCTGCCCGTCTGCCCGGTGGATTGCATGACGCTGGAGGTGGTCAGCGGCGAGCGCACCGGCTGGCAGGCTTGGAGCGAGGCTCAAGCGCAGCAGGCTCGCGAACGCTACCAGCAACGCCAGCAGCGCTTGGCCCGCGAACAACAAGAACACGAACAGCGCCTGCAAGCCAAAGCCGAGATGAAGCTGGCTGACTTGGCCTCGCATTCCCTGCACACCGACCCCGCCACCCTGGACAAAAAGCGCTCGGTGATTGAGGCCGCACTGGCCCGTGCCAAAGCCCGGCGCGACGCGGCTGCGCCCTAAATGATGCAGCCCATGCAGCAAAAAGCCCTGCGGCCAGCGGCCAACAGGGCTTGTGGGTAGCAAGACAGAACCTGGTTTTAGCCAGCCTGTCCAGCCAGCCTGGCAAAGGCGCTCACCACCTCGGGCGGGGCCTGCACCAGTTCAATCAGCACGCCTTCGCCCGCAATTGGGAATTCCTCGTTGGCTTTGGGGTGCATGAAGGTGATGTCAAAACCCGCCGCACCCTTGCGGATGCCGCCCGGCGCGAAGCGCACACCCTGGGCGCTGAGCCATGCCACCGCAACAGGCAAATCGTCGATCCACAGACCAATGTGGTTCAGCGGCGTGGCATGCACAGCGGGCTTTTTGTCCGGGTCCATGGGCTGCATCAGATCGACCTCGACCTTGAACGGGCCGCTGCCGATGGCGCAAATGTCTTCGTCCACGTTCTCGCGTTCGCTCTGGAAGGTGCCGGTTTTTTCCAGGCCCAGCATGTCCACCCACAGCGTTTGCAGGCGCAGCTTGTCGGGGCCACCAATGGCGATTTGCTGCACGCCCAGCACCTTGAAGGGTCTTGGCGTGCCTTTCATTGCTCAAACTCCACAATGGGTTGATCCACCACCAAGCTCTCGCCCTTGGAGGCCAGCACCTTGGACACCACGCCATCTGCCGCCGCAAACAGCACGTTCTCCATCTTCATGGCCTCGATCACGGCCACGCGCTCACCGGCCTGTACTTTTTGACCCACTTTCACCGCCACATCCACCAGCAAGCCGGGCATGGGCGAGAGCACGTATTTGCTCATGTCGGGCGGTGCCTTGAAGGGCATGAGTTTGTGCAGCTCGGCCATGCGGCGCGACACCACCACGGTTTCAATGCGGGTGCCGTTGTGTTGCACCACCAGCGCCAGCGGGTTGCGCGGGGTGCCGCGTTCCACCTGCGCGGTGAACGGCACGCCGTTGCACTCACCGGTGATGCAGATGTCGTTCAAGCGCGAAGGGCTGCTGATCTCATAGCGTTTGCCCTCCACGGTCACTCCCGCTGAGCCGATTTGGCCCAGCACCTCGTCCACATGCACCTCGGTGTAGCGGTTTTTGCCCGCTGCACCCAGGGTGATGACGCTGAAGTCGTGCCCAACTTTGACACCGTAACCGGGCAACTGGCCGCTCAGACCGGCTGCGCGTTCGCGCGACTTGCGACGCACAAACGCAGCCAGGGCCACCAGAAAATCGGGGTCGCTGTGCGGCACATCTTCGGCGCGGAAGCCTTGGGCATAGTGCTCGGCAATGAAGCCGGTGTTGAACTGACCGCTGACAAACTTGGGGTGGGCCAGCAGTGCCGCTTGGAACGGAATGTTGCTGCTGATGCCGCGAATGACGAAGCCGTTGAGCGCCTCGCGCATTTTGGCAATCGCTTCCAGGCGGTCTTTACCGTGCACGATGAGCTTGGCGATCATCGAGTCGTAGTACATGGGGATTTCGCCGCCATCGACCACGCCCGTGTCCACCCGCACGCCATAGAGCGCGTCGGTGTGGGCCTGCTGCATGGTCTGCGCCGGTGGGGCAAAACGCACCAGCCGCCCGGTGCTGGGCAAGAAGTTGCGGAACGGGTCTTCCGCGTTGATGCGGCACTCCATGGCCCAGCCGTTGCGCTGCACCTGGTCTTGGGTGATGGGCAAGGCCTCGCCAGCGGCCACGCGGATCATCAGCTCCACCAAGTCCAGCCCGGTGATGCATTCGGTGACAGGGTGCTCCACCTGCAAGCGGGTGTTCATTTCGAGGAAGTAAAAGTCCTGGTCTTTACCGACCACGAATTCCACCGTGCCCGCGCTCTGGTACTTCACCGCCTTGGCCAAGGCCACGGCTTGTTCGCCCATGGCTTTGCGGGTGGCATCGGAGATGAAGGGCGACGGGGCCTCTTCAATCACCTTTTGGTGGCGGCGCTGGATGGAGCATTCACGCTCGTTCAGGTAAATCACGTTGCCGTGCGAATCGCCCAGCACCTGAATTTCAATGTGGCGCGGCTCCAACACGTACTTTTCAATGAACACGCGATCGTCGCCAAAGCTGTTGCGGGCTTCGTTGCGGCAGCTGGTGAAGCCTTCAAACGCTTCTTTGTCGTTGAAGGCCACGCGCAGGCCCTTGCCGCCGCCGCCTGCCGAGGCCTTGATCATCACGGGGTAGCCAATATCCTTGGCAATTTCGACGGCGCGCTCGGCTGTTTCAATGGCATCGTTCCAGCCCGGAATGGTGTTGACCTTGGCTTCCAAGGCCAGCTTTTTGGACGCAATCTTGTCGCCCATGGCTGCGATGGAGAAATAACGCGGCCCAATGAAGGCAATGCCCTCGTCTTCACAGCGCTTGGCAAAGGCTTCGTTTTCGCTCAAGAAACCGTAGCCGGGGTGAATGGCCTGTGCGCCCGTGGCTTTGGCAGCGGCAATGATTTTGTCGGCCACCAAATACGACTCCCGCGAAGGCGCGGGGCCGAGCAGCACGGCCTCGTCGGCCAGCGCGACATGGCGGGCTTCTTTATCGGCTTCGGAATACACCGCCACGGTGGCGATACCCATTTTTTTGGCGGTAGCGATCACGCGGCAAGCGATCTCACCCCGGTTGGCAATCAGGATTTTGGTAAACATGTTCGGCTTCTCTTTCGTGATCAGAGTGGGATGTTGCCGTGCTTGCGCCACGGGTTCTCAATCTTCTTGTCTTTGAGCATCACCAAGCTGCGGGCAATGCGCTTGCGGGTGTTGTGCGGCATGATCACATCGTCGATGTAGCCCCGGTTGGCGGCCACGAAGGGGTTGGCAAAACGGGCCTTGTATTCGGCTTCTTTGGCGGCCAGCTTTTCCGGATCGCCTTTGTCTTCGCGGAAGATGATTTCCACCGCGCCCTTGGCACCCATCACCGCAATCTCGGCATTCGGCCAAGCAAAGTTCACGTCGCCACGCAAGTGCTTGGAAGCCATCACGTCGTACGCACCGCCGTAGGCTTTGCGGGTGATGACGGTGATTTTGGGCACCGTGCACTCGGCGTAGGCGTACAGCAGCTTGGCCCCGTGTTTGATGATGCCGCCGTATTCTTGGCTGGTGCCGGGCATGAAGCCGGGTACATCGACAAAGGTGATGACGGGGATGTTGAAGGCATCGCAGAAGCGCACAAAGCGTGCGGCCTTGATGCTGGACTTGATGTCCAAGCAACCAGCCAGCACCAGCGGCTGGTTGGCCACAATGCCCACGGTCTGGCCGTCCATGCGGGCAAAACCAATGATGATGTTTTTGGCGTAGTCGGGCTGAATCTCGAAAAAGTCGCCATCGTCCACCGTCTTGACGATCAGCTCCTTCATGTCGTAAGGCTTGTTCGGGTTCTCGGGCACCAGCGTGTCCAGACTCATCTCGATGCGGTCGATCGGATCACCGCTGGGGCGCACCGGGGCTTTTTCGCGGTTGTTCAGCGGCAGGTAGTTGTACAGACGGCGCAGCATCAGCAGCGCTTCTACGTCGTTCTCAAAGGCTCCGTCGGCCACACCGCTCTTGGTGTTGTGCGTCACGGCACCGCCCAGCTCTTCGGCGGTCACTTCTTCGTGGGTCACGGTCTTGACCACTTCGGGGCCGGTGACAAACATGTATGAGGAATCCTTCACCATGAAGATGAAGTCGGTCATGGCGGGCGAATACACCGCACCACCCGCCGAGGGACCCATGATCATGCTGATTTGCGGAATGACACCGCTGGCCATGACGTTGCGCTGGAACACCTCGGCATAACCGCCCAAGCTGGCCACACCTTCTTGAATGCGAGCCCCACCCGAGTCGTTCAGGCCGATGACGGGAGCACCCACCTTCATGGCTTGGTCCATGATCTTGCAGATTTTCTCGGCATGCGCTTCAGACAAAGCGCCACCAAACACGGTGAAGTCTTGGCTGAACACGAACACCAAGCGGCCATTGATCATGCCGTAGCCCGTCACCACGCCATCGCCAGGAATTTTGTTGTCTTGCATACCGAAGTCGGTGCAACGGTGCTCGACGAACATGTCCCATTCTTCAAAGGTGCCCTCGTCCAGCAGCACCTCAATGCGCTCGCGGGCGGTCAGCTTGCCCTTGGCATGTTGCGCGTCAATGCGCTTTTGCCCGCCACCGAGGCGGGCGGCAGCGCGCTTTTTTTCCAGTTGTTGCAGGATTTCTTGCATGAGGGGCTCCAAAAAAATCGGTTCAGAAACAGTCGGTTAAACAGTCGGTTGGTCGGTTCGACGGATTGAAACAGGTTGATAAGCGGCTAAAACCATTGAAGACAGGTAAAAAACACGTCCAAAGAAGCAACGCAGGGCGAAGGGCTCTTCAGTCCAACGCAGCCAGCAACTGACGGGCAGCGGTACTGGCAGGCAGTTCACCAGCCAGCACGCGGCGGGTGGTGTCTTCGAGCTGGGCACGCACGACCGGGTGAGCCCGGAAGCGCTGACGCAAACCAGCCTCGATACGCTCCCACATCCACGCAGCCGCCTGCTGCTGGCGACGGGCCTTGAGCCTGCCGTTGGCGGTTTGCAGGGTTTGGTAGTGGCTCACTTCACGCCAGAAACTGTCCACGCCCTTGCCATGCAGGGCGCTGATTTCAATGACGCTGGGGTGCCAGATGCGCTCGTCATGGTGCGCATGATCAGAGCGACCATGCAGCCCCAGCAGGCGCAGGCTGGAGGTGATTTGGGCACGGGCGCGGGTGGCAGCCACCGGGTCAATGTCGGCTTTGTTGATGACCACCAAGTCGGCCAGCTCCATCACGCCTTTTTTGATGGCCTGCAAATCGTCGCCCGCGTTGGGCAGTTGCAGCAGGCAGAACATATCGGTCATGTTGGCCACGGCTGTTTCGCTCTGGCCCACACCCACGGTTTCCACCAGCACCACGTCATAGCCTGCTGCCTCGCAGACCAGCATGGCCTCGCGGGTTTTCTCGGCCACGCCGCCCAGGTTGCCGCTGCTGGGGCTGGGGCGGATGTAGGCTTTTTCGTGCACGCTCAGGTGTTCCATGCGGGTCTTGTCGCCCAAAATGGAACCGCCCGAGACGCTGGACGAGGGATCGACCGCCAACACCGCCACGCGGTGCCCCAGGCCAATCAGGTACAGGCCCAGCGCCTCGATGAAGGTGGATTTGCCCACGCCCGGCACACCACTGATGCCCAGCCGCAGGGACTGGCCGGTGTGCGGCAGCAGCGCGGTCAGCAAGGCATCGCCCTGGGCCCGGTGGTCGGCGCGGGTCGATTCCAGCAGGGTGATGGCCTTGGCCATGGCACGGCGCTGCTGGGCTGGGTTGCCGCTGAGGATGTGATCTAGCAGAGAATTCATTGCGCCCAGTTTTCCAGCTTCAAGCCGTCAATACGTTCAAATTCGCGGGTGTTGTTGGTGACCAGAATGGCATCTTCGCCCAGCGCCTGAGCCGCAATCAGCAAATCGATATGCCCAATCAGCTGCCCTTTTTGGCGCAAGGCATGAAAGTGTTTGGCGTAATGCCACATGGCACGGTGAGACCAAGGCAACACGGTCATTTCCAGCAGCAGTTGCTCCAGCCGCTCGCGGTTGCGGGCTTGGTGCGTGCTTTTTTCGACCCCATAGGCCAATTCCGCAACCACCAGCGAGGGCAAAGCCACATGCTGACGACCGGCTGCCACCAAACGCTGCAACACACTGGGCACGCCACGCTGTATGTAAATCACCATATTGGTGTCAAGCAGGTATTGCTCAGCCATTAGTCAAAGCTTTCAATGTCGTCAATGGCTGGCGTGCGGTCGCGCTCGATCTCATCCGGCATGCCCTCGAACCCCGCCAGAATCTCATGCAGACGTGCAACCCAGGCCGCGTCGTCTTCCTGCTTGGGGCGCAGCAACAGCGCATTGCCCACCCGTTCAATGGTCACCTCGTCGGTGTCAAAGCGAAACGCCTTGGGCAGGCGCACGGCTTGGCTGCGTCCGGTGGTGAACACTTTGGCGGTGGCCAAAGCGGGCTTGGTCAGGGATGCTGGGGTCATGGCGGATTCCTTGAATCAGGTACATACCAAAAATATATACCTTTTCAAAGCCTCAGGCAGCCAGCGCTTTCTTGATTTGCTCCAACACGTCTTTGGCACTGGCCGGAATGGGGGTGCCAGGGCCGTAAATGCCTTTGGCACCGGCTTCGAACAAGAATTCGTAGTCCTGACGCGGCACCACGCCACCGACGAAGACGATGATGTCGTCAGCACCCTGGGCTTTCAGGCTCTGGATGATGGCGGGCACCAAGGTTTTGTGACCTGCGGCCAGCGTGCTCACGCCCACGGCATGCACGTCGTTCTCAATGGCTTGGCGGGCACATTCTTCGGGGGTTTGGAACAGCGGCCCCATGTCCACGTCAAAGCCCAGGTCGGCATAGGCCGTAGCCACCACTTTGGCCCCCCGGTCGTGGCCGTCTTGGCCCAGCTTGGCAACCATCACGCGGGGGCGGCGGCCTTGGGCGGCGGCAAAGTCGGCAATCTCGGCTTTCAGCTTGTCCCAGCCTTCGGCAGAGTCGTAGGCAGCGGCATACACGCCAGTCACTTTTTGGATGTCGGCACGATGCCGGCCATAGACTTTTTCCAGCGCGTCCGACACCTCGCCCACCGTGGCACGCAGGCGCATGGCTTTGATGCTCAAGTCCAACAGATTGCCCTCGCCCGACTGGGCGGCAGCGGTCAGGGCATCCAGCGCGGCTTGCACCGCTGCGCTGTCGCGGCTGGCGCGGATTTGTTGCAGGCGGGCAATCTGGCCTTCGCGCACTTTCACGTTGTCAATGGCCAGAATATCGACCGGGTCTTCCTTGGCCAGCTTGTATTTGTTCACGCCGACGATGACATCTTTGCCCGAATCGATGCGGGCCTGTTTTTCGGCAGCGCTGGCCTCAATCTTGAGTTTGGCCCAGCCCGAATCCACCGCACGGGTCATGCCGCCCATGGCATCCACCTCTTCAATGATGGCCCAGGCTTTGTCAGCCATGTCTTGCGTGAGCTTTTCCATCATGTAGCTACCGGCCCAAGGGTCCACCACGTTGGTGATGTGGGTTTCTTCTTGGATGATGAGCTGGGTGTTGCGGGCAATGCGGCTTGAAAACTCGGTGGGCAGGGCAATGGCCTCATCCAGCGAATTGGTGTGCAAGGACTGGGTGCCGCCAAACACCGCCGCCATGGCTTCAATGGTGGTGCGCACCACGTTGTTGTACGGGTCTTGCTCGGTGAGTGACCAACCCGAAGTCTGGCTGTGCGTGCGCAGCATCAGGCTCTTGGGGTTCTTGGCATGGAAGCCCTTCATGATGCGGCACCACAGCAGGCGGGCGGCGCGCATTTTGGCAATTTCTAGGTAGAAGTTCATGCCCACCGCCCAGAAGAAGGACAAGCGACCGGCAAAGTCGTCCACGTCCATGCCCTTGGCAATGGCGGTTTTCACATACTCCTTGCCGTCGGCCAGGGTGAAGGCCATTTCCAGCGCCTGGTTGGCACCGGCTTCCTGCATGTGGTAGCCGCTGATGGAAATCGAGTTGAATTTGGGCATGTTCTGCGCCGTGTACTCGATGATGTCGCCGATGATCTTCATCGACGGCTCCGGCGGGTAGATATAGGTGTTGCGCACCATGAACTCTTTCAGAATGTCGTTCTGAATGGTGCCCGCCAGCTTGTCCTGACTCACGCCCTGCTCTTCCGCCGCCACCACATAGCCCGCCAGCACCGGCAGCACCGCGCCGTTCATGGTCATGGAGACCGACACCTTGTCCAGCGGAATCTCGTTGAACAGGATTTTCATGTCCTCCACCGAGTCAATCGCCACACCGGCTTTGCCCACGTCGCCGGTCACACGCGGGTGGTCGCTGTCGTAACCCCGGTGGGTGGCCAAGTCAAAGGCCACCGACACGCCCTGTCCGCCTGCGGCCAGCGCCTTGCGGTAGAAAGCGTTGGACTCTTCAGCGGTCGAGAATCCAGCGTACTGGCGAATGGTCCAAGGGCGCACCGCATACATGGTGGCTTGCGGGCCACGGATGAAGGGCTCAAAACCCGGCAGCGTGTTGGTAAAAGGCAGCGCGGCAGTGTCTTCGGCGGTGTACAGCGGCTTGACCGTGATGCCCTCGGGCGTGAGCCAGTTCAAGGCATTCACATCACCGCCGGGCGCGGATTTTTGTGCGGCTTTCGTCCAAGCTTCCAAGTTGGCGGGTTTGAATTCGGGCGTGTTCTGGCTCATGGCGGCGGTAGGTACAGGTGACGGAGCAAAAACCGGTCTGCACAGACCTGTGCAGCGGGACTGAAAAACAGCGGGATTTTATATCATTCATAATTATTGATACAAAATATTCACACTGAACTACAATCGCAACCCGGCCTTGAAGCCCTGATTCCACTGCCCGCTGCTGCCTGCCGCTGCCACATACCACCCACTTCATTCCTCATACCCTCGCTCCATGTCCGCTGTCTCCCTCGCACCACGCGCCCTGTACGAAGAAGTTGCCGAGTTGCTGCGTCAGCGCATCTTCAGCCGCGAATTGGAGCCGGGCAGCTGGATTGACGAGCTCAAGATTGCCGAAGAATACGGCATCAGCCGCACACCGCTGCGCGAAGCCCTGAAGGTGCTGGCCGCCGAGGGGCTGGTCACCATGAAGGTGCGCCGGGGGGCTTATGTGACCGAAGTGTCTGACAAAGACTTGGCCGATGTGTACCACCTGCTGGCCCTGCTCGAATCGGATGCCGCTGCCGTGGTTGCCCAGCAAGCCAGCGATGCAGAACTGGCCGAACTGCAAGCGCTGCACAACGAACTGGAAGCCGCCGTGGGCGACCGGGACGCGTTCTTTGCTGTGAACGAGCGCTTTCACCGGCGCATCTTGGAGCTGGCCAACAACCGCTGGCGTGAGCAGATGGTGACTGACCTGCGCAAGGTCATGAAGCTCAACCGCCACAACTCGCTGCTCAAGAGTGGGCGCATTCAGGCATCGCTGGCCGAGCACCGGGCCATCATGATTGCCCTGCACGAACGCGATGCCGCCCTGACGCAGCGGCGCATGCAAGAGCACTTCCGCTCAGGTCGCCAAGCAGCGGCTTGAACGGTTTCACATCCCCCCACCACCCTGCGGGCGGCTAGGGTTTGTCTCTAGGGGGCGCTTGACAATTGTCAAGAAACATAAGCAATGACTGATACATGATGAGGGGCACCTTTTCGGTGTACCTACATCATGGAGACAAGAAATGGCTCATATCGTCATACTGGGTGCTGGCATCGGTGGCATGCCCATGGCTTATGAAATGAAGGCACTCGCCCGCCCCGGTGACACCATCACCGTCATCAGCGATTCCCCCAAGTTCCACTTTGTGCCGTCCAACCCCTGGGTCGCCGTGGACTGGCGCACCCGTCAAGACATTGAATTGGAGATTGCCCCGGCCCTCAAGCGCAAAGGCATTGAATGCATCATTCAGCGCGCCCGGCGCGTCCACCCCGAAACCTCGCAGGTGGAACTGGACGATGGTCGTCAGGTGAATTACGACTACCTCGTCATTGCCACCGGCCCCAAACTGGCCTTTGACGAGATTGAAGGCCTAGGCCCGCACGGGGGCCACACACAGTCCATCTGCCATGTGAGCCATGCCGAATCCTCCAAACTGGCTTGGGACGAATTTGTCAAGGCACCCGGCCCGGTTGTGGTGGGCGCGGTGCAGGGCGCGTCGTGCTTTGGCCCGGCCTACGAATTCGCCATGATCATGGACACCGACCTGCGCAAACGCAAAATCCGCGACAAGGTACCCATGACCTTCGTCACCTCGGAGCCCTACATTGGCCACCTGGGTTTGGGTGGCGTGGGTGACTCCAAGGGCATGCTGGAGTCGGCCATGCGCCAGCGCCACATCAAGTGGATTTGCAACGCCAAAACCACCAAGGTGGAGGCGGGTTTGATGTACGTGACCGAGCACAACGACCAAGGCCAGCCCATCAAAGACCATGTGCTGCCCTTCAAGCACAGCATGATGCTGCCCGCCTTCAAGGGCGTGGACGCGGTGTTCGGCCTTGAGGGCCTGACCAATCCGCGTGGCTTCATCACGATTGACGAGCACCAGCGCAACCCCAAGTACAAGAATATTTTCAGCGTGGGCGTGTGCGTGGCCATTCCGCCGGTAGAGGCCACCCCCATTCCGTGCGGCACACCCAAAACCGGCTACATGATCGAGTCCATGGTGACGGCCACCGCGCACAACATCCGCGAACTGCTCGATGGCAAAGAACCCAGCCACCACGCCACTTGGAACACCATCTGCTTGGCCGACTTTGGTGACACCGGCGCGGCCTTTGTGGCGCTGCCGCAAATTCCGCCGCGCAACGTGAGCTGGTTTGCCGAGGGCAAATGGGTGCATCTGGCCAAAGTGGCGTTTGAAAAGTACTTCATGCGCAAGATGGAAAAAGGCACGTCAGAGCCGATTTACGAAAAAATCGTCATGGACTTCATCGGCATCACCAAGCTCAAGGCCAAGATCACCGGCCAGTGAACCGCCCGAGATCACTCACGGCATGGCTCACGGAATCACTCACTGAACGCCCAGCAGCTCCACCTCAAACACCAGCGTGGCGTTGGGTGGAATCAGTCCCCGGCCTGCACCGCGCTCGCCGTAGGCAATCTGACTGGGACAGGTCAGCTTGGCCTTGCCGCCGACTTTCATGCGCTGCACACCCTCTGTCCAGCACGGGATGACACGGTTGAGCGGAAATTCGGTCGGCGTGCCGCGTGCGTAGGAGCTGTCAAATTCCTTGCCATCCGGAAAGCTGCCTTTGTAGTGCATCTTGACCGTGTCGGTGGCGCTGGGCGAAGGCCCCGTGCCGTCCTTGAGTGTTCGGTACACCAAGCCGGACGGTGTGACGACTGCACCCGCTTCTTTGGCGGCGGCATCGAGCACGGCGTTTTGGGCCAGCGCGGGCAGGGTCAGCAGACCCCAGGCAAGAACAGTGGCCGTGGCGGTAGCGGTGAATGACAAGCGGTTCATGAGTGGGCTTTCAGATTGAAGGTGTGGAGAGTGCGACGGTCGAAAAAATTTCGGGTGATGAGGCTTCGGCAGCGGGCCGCACATGCGCCTGCGCCAAGGCCCAGACCTCACGCGGGGGCAAGGGCTTGAGGCGGTGGTCGCTCCAGACTTGGCGCCACTTGCGCGCACCGGGCAGGCCGTGGCGCAGACCCAGCATGTGGCAGGCCACCGCGTACCAGGGTGCGCCGTCTTCCTGCGCGGCGCGCTCCATGTAGGCCACCATGGCCAGCTCGACGGCTTCGCGGCTGGGTGTGGGGCGGGTGTCGTCGGCATAAAACTGGCGGTCCCAGTCCACCATCAGCCAAGGGTTGTGGTAAGCCTCGCGCCCGATCATCACGCCATCGAGCTGGCTCAGGTGCTGGGCAATCTGCTCGTTGGTGGTGATGCCACCGTTGATGGCGATGCTGAGGTGCGGAAAGTCGCGTTTGAGCTGGTACACCCACTCGTAGCGCAGGGGCGGGATTTCGCGGTTTTCCTTGGGCGACAAGCCTTGCAGCCAGGCATTGCGGGCATGCACCAAAAACACGCGGCAACCGCTGTCGGCCACGGTGCCCACAAAGTCGCGCACGAAGTCGTAGCTTTCCACCTTGTCAATGCCAATGCGGTGCTTGACCGTGACGGGAATGTCCACCACATCCAGCATGGCCTTGATACCGTCACGCACCAGCGCGGCATCGGCCATGAGGCAGGCACCAAAAGCACCGCGCAACACCCGCTCGCTCGGGCAGCCGCAGTTCAGGTTGACCTCGTCATAACCCCGCTGCTGGGCCAGCTGGGCGCAAGCGGCCAAGTCTGCGGGGTCGCTGCCGCCCAATTGCAGGGCGACGGGGTGTTCTTCGGTATTGAAGTGCAAATGCTGGGCGGCATTGCCATGGATCAACGCGCCGGTGGTCACCATTTCGGTGTACAGCAGGGTGTGGCGCGTGAGCAAACGGTGAAAGTAGCGGCAGTGGCGGTCGGTCCAGCCCATCATGGGGGCCACCGACAAACGCCAGGGGGAAACGTTAGGCAACATCCGGCCATTATCCCAGCAGGCACAAAAAAACCCGCCGAAGCGGGTTGGGTGCGCGCGATGCCTGAAACCCAGGGCACCGCGGAACCGGCTCCGCCGGGCCGCCCGTGCCGCCCCCTGGGGGGAGACGGGCGAAGCCCGGCGCGGGGGGGAGCCATTACCCCATGTGCAGACCGCCGTTGACCGAGAAGTCAGCACCGGTGGCGTAGCCGCCCTCTTCGCTGGCCAGCCAAGCGATGATGGAGGCGATTTCGCTGGGCTTGCCCAGGCGCTTGACGGGCACGGTGGCGACGATTTTTTCCAGCACGTCAGGGCGGATGGCGTTGACCATGTCGGTGCCGATGTAGCCAGGGCTCACGGTGTTGACCGTCACGCCTTTGTTGGCCAGCTCTTGCGCCAGCGCCATGGAGAAGCCATGCATACCGGCCTTGGCAGCCGAGTAGTTGGTCTGACCCGCTTGGCCTTTTTCACCGTTCACCGACGAGATGTTGATGATGCGGCCCCAGCCCTTGGCGACCATGTCAGCCACGACCTGCTTGGTCACGTTGAACATGGAGTCCAGGTTGGTGTTCATCACCGCATCCCAGTCTTCCTTGCTCATCTTCAGGAACATGCGGTCTTTGGTGATACCGGCGTTGTTCACCAGCACGTCAATGGTGCCGTGCTCGGCCTTGGTCTTGGTAAAAGCTTCGACGGTGGAGTCCCAGTCACCCACGTTGCCCACGGAGGCGTAGAAGGTGTAGCCGAGGGCTTTTTGCTCGTCGAGCCATTTGTTGAAGTCGCGGGTGGGGCCGCAACCAGCGATCACTTTGAAACCTTCAGCGTGCAGACGCTGGCAGATGGCGGTACCGATGCCGCCCATACCGCCGGTGACGTAGGCTACTTTTTGGGTCATGTTGCTTGCTCCTCTAGGGTGGCCACTGGGGCCGTGGTTTAAAAAAAATGGCATGCCACACCCGCCGTGGCTGGTGTGGATGCAGTCAGCACAAAATTCAATCAGCGTTCAATGGCCAAGGACACGCCCATGCCGCCGCCAATGCACAACGCAGCCAAGCCCTTCTTGGCGTTGGTGCGCTGCATTTCGTGCAGCAGCGTGACCAAGATGCGGCAGCCGGACGCGCCGATGGGGTGACCAATGGCAATGGCACCGCCGTTGACGTTGACCTTGGCCGGATCAATGTCCAGCGCCAAGTTAACGGCGCAAGCTTGAGCGGCAAAGGCTTCGTTCAGCTCGAACAGATCCACATCAGACGCTTTCCAGCCGGCACGGGCCAGTGCCTTTTGCGAGGCAGGCACCGGGCCCATGCCCATGGTGGCGGGGTCCAGACCGCTGGTGCCAAAAGCGGCAATGCGGGCCAGCGGGGTCAGGCCCAGGGCGGCGGCTTTTTTGGCCGTCATCACCATCACGGCAGCAGCACCGTCGTTGATGCCGGAAGCATTGCCAGCCGTGACCGTGCCTGCTTTGTCAAAAGCGGGGCGCAGGCCAGCGAGCACTTCAACCGTGGTTTTCTTGTTAATGAACTCGTCGGTGTCAAACACCACGGGGTCACCCTTGCGCTGCGGAATGCTCACGCCGACGATTTCGTCTTTGAACTTGCCAGCGGCCTGCGCAGCCGCGGCTTTGGCTTGGCTACCAGCGGCCAAGGCATCTTGCATGTCGCGGGTAATGCCGTGGGCCTTGGCCACGTTTTCAGCGGTAATGCCCATGTGGTACTGGTTGTACACATCCCACAGGCCATCCACGATCATGCTGTCGATCATCTTCCAGTCGCCCATGCGCTGACCGTCGCGGCTGCCGTTCAGGACGTGCGGGCTGGCGCTCATGTTTTCTTGGCCACCCGCAATCACGATCTCGCTGTCGCCCCAGGCCACAGCCTGCGCGGCCAGCATCACGGCCTTGAGGCCGGAGCCGCAGACGGCGTTGATGGTCAATGCTGGGGTTTCCTTGGCCAGACCGGCTTTCATCATGGCCTGACGGGCGGGGTTCTGGCCACAGCCAGCAGCCAGCACCTGGCCCAGGATGACCTCACCCACCGCATCCACCGGCAGGCCGCTGCGGGCCAGCAAAGACTTGATGACGATAGAGCCAAGTTCGGTAGCGGGCAGTTTGGCCAGCGAACCCCCAAATTTGCCCACAGCGGTGCGGGCAGCTGCAACGATGACGATGTCTTCCATCAATATGTCTCCTCAGTTCAATACACGGTTCAGATTCAGGGATAGCCTGAAGGGTATCCGTCAGGCTTTGGCTTTCACATAACGGCCCGGTGCGGGTTCAATGGCGGTGAACTGCTTGCCCTTGCCATAGGTTTTGGGTGCGGCAATTTGCTTGCCTGCCAGCGGTTTGAGCCAAGCGGCCCAGTCGGTCCACCAGCTGCCCTTGTGTTCGGTGGCACCGTCAATCCAAGCGTTGACATCGGCAGGGCAGTCTTCGGTGTCCGAAGTCCAGTGGCTGCGCTTGCCTGCGGCGGGCGGGTTGATCACCCCGGCAATGTGGCCCGATGCGCCCATGACAAAACGCTTTTTGCCAGGGAACACCTGTGTGCTGGCATAGGCACCGCCAATGGGCACGATGTGGTCTTCACGAGAGCCATAGAGGTACACCGGCAGGGTGACCTGGTTGAAATCCACCTTTTCGCCACAGACCACGGCGGTGCCGGGTTTGACCAAGTTGTTTTCCAAGTAGGTTTGGCGCAGATACCAAGCGTAGAAGGGGCCGGGCAGGTTGGTCGCGTCGGAGTTCCAGTAGAGCAAATCAAAGGGCGGGGGCGATTCGCCTTTGAGGTAGTTGCCCACCACGTAATTCCAGACCAGATCGTTCGGGCGCAGGAAGCTGAAGGTGGTGGCCAAGTCGCGCCCCGGCATGAGGCCGCCTTGGGCAAACTGGAGCTCACGCAGCTTGACGAAGTTTTCGTCAATGAAGACATCCAGAATGCCGGTGTCGGTGAAGTCGATCAGGGTCGTCAAGAAAGTGGCGCTGTTGACGGGCGATTCGCCACGCGCAGCCAACACGGCCAAGGCGTTGCTGAGCATGGTGCCACCCACACAGAAGCCCAGGGCGTTCACGGTGTCAGAGCCGGTGATGTCTTGCGTCACGCCAATGGCTTTGATGACGGCATCTTCAATGTAGTTGTCCCACGACTTCTTGGCCAGCGACTGGTCGGGGTTGCGCCAGCTCACCACAAAGGTGCGGTGGCCTTGCTCGACGCTGTAGCGGATGAAAGAGTTGGCGGGCTGCAAGTCCAGGATGTAGAACTTGTTGATGCAGGGTGGCACCAGCAGGAAGGGGCGCTCGTACACCTTGGCGGTGAGCGGTTTGTATTCGATCAGCTGGAACAGCTCGTTCTCAAACACCACAGCACCTTCGGTTGTGGCCACGTTTTTACCCACCTCGAACACGCTCTCGTCGGTCATCGAGACATGGCCCTGCTTCATGTCGTGCAGCAGGTTGGACATGCCCTTAGCAATGCTCTCGCCTTTGGTGTCAATGGCTTTTTTCTGGGCCTCGGCATTGAAGGCCAAGAAGTTGCTGGGCGCGCTGGCATCAATCCACTGCTGCACCGCAAAGCGCACCCGGTTTTTGGTTTTGTTGTCGCCTTCCACCGCTTCGGCCATGGCCATGAGGGTGCGGGCATTCAGCAGGTACATGGCCGCCGAGAAGGCCGAAACCGGGTTGCTGCTCCAGGCGGCATCGGAAAAGCGGCGGTCTTTGATGGGCTGTGCTTGCAGACCTTGGTTCCAGAGCCCCGCCACGTCCTTGAGGTAGGTATTTTGGATTTCGAGCAGCTTGGCTGGGTCAAAGCTCACCTTCGTACCGGCTGCTTGGCTGAACAGGTCTTGCATGCCGGGCATCGTCATGCCTTGTGGCAATGCTGCGCTGGCTTGAGGCATCATGGCCTTGAACGCGGCAAAAGGATCCGCCGCCGCTGCGGGGTTGGCCCCCGGCACGGCTTGCGCGGCCTGCGTCCACTGGGACATCAAATTTTGTTGAAAGGCTTGCGCCATTTCTTGCCAGGAAGGGGTGGGCGATTGGCCAGATGTCATGCAGGTCTCCAATGGTTTTGCCTCACGCTTAAGATGAAGGCTCGCGAAAATAAAAAACCGGGTTTTCCCTAGTGTCGGTTTTACGGCTTCCAGAAAACTGACAACAGGTTCAGCATCAGAAAGAACGTCGTGTACTTGGTCGTCATTGCTTGGGTTTACGTGGTGCTGATGATGTCAGTGGCTGAGGCCATGAACAGCAACGGCACTGTATTGGGTGCAATTGTCACTTTTTTCCTTTACGGGTTACTCCCCTTGACAGTGGTGGTGTATGTCATGCGCAGCCCACAGCGCCGAAAAGCGGCAAAAGCCCGTGAAGCGGCCGAGCTGCAAGCCAGCATCGCCGCTGGTGCCGCGTATGCCGCTGAACAGCCATCCAACGCCGATCCATCAAGCCCGCCAGATGCAAGCCGCCATGCGCCCGCTGCCGCCGAGAGCAGCCGCGTCACGCCGGTGCGAAAAGAACCGTGACGGCTGGCTGGCCGTGCACCAAGCGGCCGTGCCATCGTTGCCCCACACTTGCGTCAAGCCCAGCGTCGCCAGCCGCTGCCGCGCCAGCAGGGGCAAGTCGGCCAGCCAGTGGCCGGGTCGGTCGCTGGCCTGTGGAACAAATGCGCTGGCCGCTGCGGCAGCGTGCGCCACAAAAGCAGCACGGACTTCAGCACCCACTTCAAAAGCCTGCGGGCCAATGCAAGGCCCCAGCCAGACCAGCGTCTGCTGGGCCACGGCCTGCGGGCTGATGCCAGGCTCTGCGGCCTGCACCGCCTTCAGCCAAGCAGCCCAGGTGGACTCCAGCACGCCATGCGCCAAGCCCCGCCAGCCCGCATGGGCAGCAGCCACCGCCAGTCCCTGGGTGTGGGCAAACAGCACGGGCAGGCAGTCGGCCACCATCACGGTGCAGGCCACGCCGGGCTCCAAACTCAGGCAGGCATCGGCCACGGCCCCATTGACCGTGGTTTGATCCAGATGCAGCACCTGCGTGCCATGCACCTGTTGCAGAAACACCGGGCGCTGGCCGGTGTACTGCGCCAGGGCGGCCCGGTGTTGCGCCACGGCTGAGGGCGCATCGCCCACGTGGTCGCCGAGGTTGAAGCTGTCAAACGGCGGCAGCGAGCAGCCCCCCTGCCGGGTGGTGAACACCGCGCGCACGGAAGGCGGCGCAGGCCAGTCGGGCACGATCCAGTCGGCTGGCAAAGCATCGGTGCTGACCCTGGGCATCCGGTCAGCCCGGTGACGGTCACAGCTGGGCATCGGGACAGGCCGAGGGCTGTGCCTGCTGGAAAGCGGGCAAGGCCATGCAGGCCTCAAAAGCCGCCATGGTGCGCGGCAGCCCGGCCAGCGGGGTGTCAAAACGCCGGGCATTGAAAATCTGCGGCACCAAGCAGCAATCTGCCAGACCGGGCGTGTCGCCCCAGCAGAACCGCCCCTCGGGCAGCAGCGCCAATTGGCGCTCGAAGGCCTCCAGACCGGTGCGAACCCAGTGGCGGTACCAGGTATTTTTGGCCTCTTCGCCCACTTGCAATTCACGGCTGAGGTACTTGAGCACCCGCAGGTTGTTCAAAGGGTGAATTTCGCAGGCAATCGACTGCGCCAGCGCCCGCACCCGCGCCCGCCCCAACGCATCGGCAGGCAGCAACGCTGGCTCAGGATGTGCCTCGTCCAAGTACTCAATGATGGCCATGGACTGCGACAAGCGCGTGCCGTCGTCCAGCGCCAGCAAGGGCACCAGCTGGTCGGCAGACACGCTGGCATAGGCCGTCTGCAAATGTTCACCCTGCGCCAGATGAACCGGCACATAGTCGTAAGACAAACCTTTGAGCGCCAGCGCAATGCGCACACGGAACGAGGCCGAGGAACGGAAGTAGTTGTAAAGTTTCATGGGCGTTAGGGTAAACCGGATGGAAGCATGTTGAGAAAACGGTGTCCAATTTTGTCTGCATCCATGCTCAGCCCAACAACAACCCGGAAAACATCATGAAACACACACACTGCACGGTCTTGTTGGCGCTGGTTGCGCTAGCAGGCTGCTCTGGCGAAGAAACATTGGACACTGACATCGACAGCGGAACACCGACAGACTTTGAGTGGCCATCAGGGGTGGAACCCGTGACGCTGGATCTCTCGACAGTGAACGCTGGCACAGTCGAACAGCGCAGCAGCAGCACGCTACCGGTGACAGCGCTGGGCAGCACCGTGGTGTGCGACGACGCAGACGGCAACCAGCGTTTCATTGCCCGAACCTTCAGCGTGACCAACACCACCGGGCGCACCCTGTCTCAGCTTCAGGTACATGCCATCACGCAAGACGACCATGTGGGCGGTACGGCCTTCAAGCTGGCCCGCGCATTTGGAGGTATTGACCCCAGTCTGATGCAGCAGGCCCTGCCGCGCCATGGCATGCGCTGCGAAACCGGGTCGCGGCCCAAACCCGACCCACTGCGTGCGGATTTGCAGCTCTACCGTGCGGAGGATCTGGCCGCAGCAGCGCAGCAAGTGCCGGCCCTGCCAGATGGTGTGCTGCCGCTGGGCTACGGCTTTTTGGCCCAGCAGCGGGCGGGTGATGGCAATGCTGACAACGACAGCGGCACGATTGGCCCCGGCGAACAGGCACAGTTCACGGTTGCCTACAAAGTCCCCAGGGGCAGCCAGCAGCTCTACGAACTGAAGGCGGGTTTTGTGCTGTATGGCAGTTCGCTGGGCAAATCGCTGGTGCAAACGCCAGAAGATCAGCGCGAAGGCACCACCGCTGGCATCAACACCTTGCCCGCAGACACCGCACGGGTTAGTGTGCTGGGTGGCCCCGCCTGCGGCCTGTCTGGGCGCAACCGGTTCCAGACTTCCGTCGTGATTGCCCGAACTGGCGGGCAATCCGTGACTGATAGCGAACTCGATGCACCCACCACGTTCAACACCATCGTCAGCGCCGCCACCAACGGCCCTGGCAGCCTGCATGAAGCGGTCGAGAACGCACCAGCTGGTGCCAGCCTTTGCTTCACACAGGACATCAAAGCCATCGGCCTGACGGTGGAACGAGACTTGACCCTGATGGGCGGCGAAGGTGCAGCGCTCAGCGGTCAGTATTCTTTTCAGGTGTTGCACATCCGCAGCGGACAGGTCAAGTTGTACGGTTTTCGCATCTACAACGGCCTCAGTGCCTACGGCGGCGGCATCCTGAACGAAGGCAACCTGACGTTGAGGGGCATGCAGATCGACAGCAACATTGCCCGTTCGGCTGGCGAGGCTCGGGGAGGTGGCATCTTTTCCAGTGGCCCCCTGTTTCTCTACAACACAGCGGTACAGCAAAACCTGGCCGAAGGGGAAAGCGGTAGCCTGAACGACACCGCCCAATACGCCGCCTCGGGTGGCGAAGCATTTGGCGGCGGCATTTACCTAGACAACGCCCCTTTGCTGCTGTCTGACAGCTCAATCATCAACAACACCGCCCGCGGTGGCAGCGGAGCCAATGGCCGTGATGGTGTCGAAGAAGTGCAGGGTACTGAGGATTACTATGCCTATTGCAGCGTCATCCCGACCGACGGGGGCAATGGTGGCAACGCTGAAGGCGGTGGGGTGTACAAGCGCCAAGGGGCTACCGTCACCAACCCTGGGCTGGTTTTCAGCAACGTCACCGTGGGTGG
This sequence comes from Pseudomonadota bacterium, assembly GCA_041192045.1. GTDB lineage: Bacteria > Pseudomonadota > Gammaproteobacteria > Burkholderiales > Burkholderiaceae_C > Hydrogenophaga. The sequence goes on from JBEENR010000011.1 coordinate 87,124, forward strand.
TTATCCGGGCAGTGGTGGCAATGTGCCGGCTGCATGTTCGGTGTACCAAGCCAATCTGGGTTCATTTGGCAACGCTGGTCTGGAAAACATAGCGCCCTGAAGCGCCGCTAGCTGCTGCTTAGAGCGGGTGCTGCTGGCCCGCCGCCCGCGCAGCTGCCACCCCACGCTCCACCTGCACGGCCTGCAACAACACCCAGCCCAGCACGAAAAACAACCCCGTGGAGACAATGCCCCAGCGGTGGTTGCCATGGCTCAGCCAAGTGACCAGTCCGTAGGTCATGGGGCCGAGGATGGCGGAGAGACGGACGGCAAACGTCCATAAACCAAAAAACTCGGCCCGGCGCTGTGGAGGAGCCAAAACACCCGCCAAGCTGCGACCAGCAGACTGGCTGCTGCCCATGCACAGCCCCGCCACCACGGCAGCCACCCAGAACAGCCCTGGCCCCGTGGCCAGCGCAGCCAGCAGGGTCATGAACACCCAGCCGATCAGCGTCACCCCCAGGGCCAGCCGGTGGCCCATGCGGTCTTGCACATAGCCCCACACAAAAGCGCCCAGCGCGGCGGCCACGTTGACCAGAAAAATCAGCGCCATGGTGTCGGTTTGTGCAAAACCCAGCACCTCCTGCGCATAGACAGCCGACAAAGCAATCACCACCGAAATGCCCGCTTGGTAAGCCACCGTACAAGCCAGCAGCGCCTTGAAGTCGCGGAAATCTTGCGATGTCTGCCAAGTGTGCCGCAGCCGCTGTAGCGACACACGCCAGCCCGTCTGCTGCGTGGCACTGGCTTGGGGGCGGGCATGTTCTTTCAGCAGCACAAATGTGACGCCTGAGGCCAGCGCAAACACCACAGCGGTCATGAGCATGGTTACCGGCACAAAATGCGCGGCTGGCAGGCCCTGCCCCTGCGCCCACAACACATAAGCCAGACACAGCCCCAGCGTCAGCATGCCACCCAAGTAACCCAGACTCCAGCCCCAGCCTGACACACTGGCCATGCGGTCTTCGCGGGCCAGCTCGGGCAGAAACGCTGCTGTCAGCGATTCACCGTAGCTGTAAAACACGTTGGACAGCACCACCGCCAGCAAAGCCCAAACCACGTCGCCCGGCCCAGCCCCCGCCAGCGCCGCCGTGCCCAGCACACAGCCCACCGTCGAGAGCAACAACAAGCGCTTCTTGGCTGCACGCCAGTCGGCATACGCCCCAATAGCGGGCATGGTCAGCATCACGATCAGGCTGGACAGCGCCAACGCGCTGGTCCAGGCCAGCGTGGCCCAAGCCTCGCCACCGGCCACCCCGCCCACAAAATACGCGCTGAACACCGCCGTGAGCACCACGGTGGTGTAGCCCGAATTGGCAAAGTCGTACATGGCCCAGCCAAACACCTCGCGCTTGCGCACACCGGGGTTGAGGGCAGTTTGTGGGAACAAGGACATGGCAGGCTCGCAAAGGCTAAAACGGAGCACCAGTGTAGTTAGCCAGCGGCACCGCCGCCGTCAAAGATGGCGCGGTCGGGCGTGCCCGTGGCCGACTGCCTTGCTTGCTGGCGAGCGGCATTTTGTTGTCAGATTTCCACGCTTGAAAGTTGACGACAATTCCCAAGTCCGGTTTTTGCTTGCCTTTTGGTCTCTGTGCTGGCCCCTGCCTGCGCTTCCCTTCTACCAGCCTCTGACACACCCTGCCCCATGTCTACCCGAAAAAATCCCGCCCGTGATGTCCCCTCACCCGAGAACCTGTCTGGGGCAAACGCACCAGCTATCGGCTCGCAGACAGACCCTGCCTTGTACGTGGTCGCTATTGGTGCATCGGCGGGGGGGCTGGATGCGCTGGAAAAACTCTTCGCCAGCCTGCCTGCCGACTGCGGGGCGGCTTTTGTGGTCATTCAGCACCTCTCGCCCGACCACAAGAGCATGATGGCCAGCCTGCTGGCCCGCCACACCCGCATGCCGGTGGTGATGGTGGAAGAAGACATGCCGATCGTGCCCAACCAAGTGTTTTTGATCCCGCCGGGCTCCATCATGCACATGGACGGGCGGCTGCTGCGCCTCAAACCCAAGAACCCGCGCACGCTGACGCTGCCGATTGACGTGTTCTTCCAGTCGCTGGCCACGCACCACGGCGAGCGAGCGGTGGGCGTGGTGCTCTCGGGCACCGGCTCTGATGGCACGCGGGGTGCAGGCTCTATCAACGAGGCGGGTGGCTTTTTGTTGGCGCAAGACCCAGAAAACGCCAAGTTCGACGGCATGCCGCGCAGTGTGATTGCCACGGGTCTGGTCGATGCCATCCTGCCCGTCGAGGCCATGGCGCAGCGCATCTTGGCGCACATCAGCAACCAAGCACCAGTTGGCGAGCGCCGCCAAGAACCCACAGGCCAGCGGCTGGTGGCCGGCCCCGATGCGGCACTGGCGGGCATCATGCACCTGCTGCTGCAACTCGGTGGCATCAACTTTGAGGACTACAAACCGGGCACAGTGATGCGACGCATTGAGCGGCGCATCGCCGTGCGTCAGGTCAACGGCATTGAGGCTTATCTGCAACTGCTCAACCAAGACCGCACCGAGGTGCAGACCCTGCGCCGCGAACTGCTGATCCCAGTGACGAGTTTTTTCCGCGACACCGAATCCTTTGATGCCCTCATGCGCCAGGTGGTCGATCCCATCGTCACCAACAAAGAGGCTGGGCAGACCATCCGCGTTTGGTGTGCTGGGGTATCCACCGGCGAAGAGGCGTATTCGGTGGCGATGCTGTTTCTGGAGGCTTTCGAACAGGTCAAACGCTGGCCCGCACTGAAGATTTTTGCCACCGATGTGGAACAAATGAACATCGAAACCGCCAGCAAGATGGCAAAGAAGATCCGGCATCTGATTGCAGGAGAGGAAATGAAAGAGGTGACACGAAAAAATTTTCAGATATAGCGAGAGTGTTTTTTGAAAATGGAATCCAAACCGGTTTCGTCAGACCTAGATTCTTTGACCCAAGACGAACAAGACTGCGACGATGCCGCCCTCACGGTTGCCCTTGACTGGATTTATTTCAAAACCCGAGACCATCCTCTCTTCCAACATCTCTATTTGAAAGCCGCGGGCCAATTCCTGTCGGAAGACGCGGAACTCGGCCGTCGGGATCCCCGCCTGCCGCCTCGGTCGCGGACAAGCGGTTCGTGAGGCCGACCAGTGTTTTGCGCAGCGACCAGCCGG
>JBEENR010000012.1:0-88898 GCA_041192045.1 Pseudomonadota bacterium
CAAGCTGATCAACCCCATCGCCATGGAAGAAGGCCTGCGCTTCGCCATCCGCGAAGGCGGTCGTACCGTCGGTGCCGGTGTGGTTGCCAAGATTCACGCCTGATTACAGGTTGTGAAAGATAGTCTGTAGGGGTATAGCTCAATTGGCAGAGCGTCGGTCTCCAAAACCGAAGGTTGTAGGTTCGATTCCTACTGCCCCTGCCACCAGACAGGACTTCAAGAAAACCTAGTTTCTTCTGTCTTTTGGTGAACAAGCCCGCCGAAGTCTTAATGACCTCCGGTGGGCTTGCGTGTCTCAAGCTTCTGGCTTTGGTGGCGCGAAATTTGTAATGCATCGTCTGGATTCTCATGGCCACTTCAGAAGTTCAAACCGTCAGCAGTGGTGCTGATAAAGCCAAGTTGGGGGGCGCTGTCGCCCTGTTGCTTGGCGGTTTTGTTGCCTTTTACTTGTTGTCTGCACAAGGCTCTCTGGTTCAGTGGCTGGTCTTGCTGGTCTTGCTGGCATCTGCTCTCGGGGTGTTTGCCGTGTCGGACGCGGGTAAGCGCCTGATTGCTTTTGGGCGTGATTCTTGGCGTGAAACGCAAAAAGTGGTTTGGCCTGCACGCAAAGAGGCTATGCAGATGACGGCTTATGTGTTCGTCTTTGTGCTCGTGATGTCGCTCTTTCTCTGGTTGACCGATAAAACGCTGGAATGGGTGTTGTACGACCTCTTGTTGGGCTGGAGAAAATGATGACGAATGCACAAAGCCCTGGCTCTTTTGCGGGTGCTGCCAGTGAAGGTATGCGCTGGTACGTGGTGCATGCTTATTCGGGTATGGAAAAAGCAGCCGAGCGCAATATTTTGGAGCGTATCCAGCGCGCTGGCATGCAAGACAAGTTTGGCCGCATCTTGGTGCCTACCGAAGAGGTGGTTGAAGTCAAGAATGGTCAACGTCGAACCACAGAGCGCAAGTTTTTCCCCGGTTATGTGCTGGTGGAAATGGTGATGGACGACGACAGTTGGCACTTGGTGAAGCACACCAACAAGGTGACGGGTTTTGTAGGTGGTGCCAAGAACCGGCCCGCACCGATTTCTGAAGAGGAAGTGCAAAAAATCGTCAGTCAGATGCAGGAAGGCACTGACAAACCGCGCCACAAGGTTGAGTTTGTGGTAGGTGAACTCATCCGTGTCAAGGAAGGTCCGTTCAGTGACTTCAACGGCATGGTTGAGGAAGTGAATTACGAGAAAAACAAGCTGCGCGTGTCGGTAACCATTTTTGGCCGCGCCACGCCCGTTGAGCTCGACTTCAATCAAGTCGAGAAAACTTGAAGAAAACCTGAAAATTTCCTGTGCCGGGGTGAGTGCCTTGGCCGCTGGCAGCGCTTGGGATGGCCCAGGGCGCTGCTGGTTGTTGTTTGATCTGGGCCAGACCGCGAGGAGGCTGCTGTGTGCAGCCGTCTGAACTCGCAGGAGTTACATCATGGCGAAAAAAATCGTCGGTTTTGTCAAGCTGCAAGTGCCAGCCTGCAAAGCCAACCCTTCTCCCCCCATCGGTCCAGCGCTCGGTCAGCGCGGTCTGAACATCATGGAGTTCTGCAAGGCATTCAATGCGCAGACCCAAGGTATGGAGCCCGGTACACCGCTGCCTGTGGTGATCACGGCTTACGCTGACAAGAGCTTTACCTTCATCATCAAAACGCCTCCCGCGACCTCGATGATCAAGAAGTCCATCAAGCTGGTCAAAGGCTCTTCGGTGCCGAATAAAAACAAGGTGGGCAAGATCACCCGCGCTCAGCTCGAAGAAATTGCCAAGGTCAAAATGAAAGACATGACGGCGGCCAATCTGGATGCTGCTGTGCGCACGATCGCCGGTTCTGCGCGTTCCATGGGCGTGATTGTGGAGGGTGTGTAAATGTCCAAACTGACCAAAAAACAAAAAGCACTGGCTGGCAAAGTTGACAGCACCAAGCTGTACAGCCTGACCGATGCCTTGGCCATCATCAAAGAATGTGCCAACGCCAAGTTTGATGAATCGATTGACGTGGCTGTTCAGCTCGGTGTCGATGCCAAGAAGTCTGACCAAGTGGTGCGCGGTGCCGTGGTCATGCCCAATGGCACGGGCAAAACCAAGCGTGTGGCCGTGTTTGCCCAAGGTGCCAAGGCCGAAGATGCCCGCGCCGCCGGTGCTGACATCGTCGGCATGGACGACTTGGCTGCCGAGATCAAGGCCGGCAACCTGAACTTTGACGTGGTCATCGCCTCGCCCGATGCCATGCGTGTGGTGGGTGCCCTCGGTCAGATCCTGGGGCCACGCGGTCTGATGCCCAACCCCAAGGTAGGCACCGTAACCCCTGACGTGGCTACCGCTGTGCGTAATGCCAAGGCCGGTCAGGTGCAGTTCCGTGTGGACAAAGCCGGTATCGTGCACGGCACGATTGGTCGCCGTTCCTTTGACAGCGACAAGTTGCGCGGCAACTTGCAAGCCCTGCTCGAAGCGCTGACCAAGGCCAAGCCCGCTACCAGCAAAGGCGTTTACCTGCGCAAGCTCGCGGTGTCCTCCACCATGGGTGTGGGCGTTCGCGTGGACATGCAATCCATCGCAGCTTGAGCGTTGAAAAATCTGGGAGTGGCCTTCGTGCCGCTGCCGGGTGTGGTGGGTCTGCACGGTAACAGCGCAGCTGTTGCGGTGCAGAGCCATCCAAGACCGTTGGTGTTGAGGACTGCCTGACCGTGGTTCCCGACTTAATTGTGACAAGCCAACGCAGATGGCGATCCCGCTGCAGATGGAATCTGATTTCCTGAACAGGTGGTCGCTGCAATGAGGCGTGCCGGTGGCCGTTGGGTTGTCGGCACATTTAAGGAGTAGACCTTGAGTCTGAATCGCAGTGAGAAAGAAGCGGTCATTTCTGAAGTGACCAGCCTCGCCGCAAAAGCTCAAACGCTCGTGATGGCGGAATACCGTGGCATCACGGTTGCGCACATGGACAAGCTGCGCGTGGCAGCCCGTAGCAACGGCGTGAGCCTGAGTGTGTTGAAAAACACCTTGGCCCGTCGTGCGGTGGCTGGTAGCAGCTTTGAAGTGGGCTCAGCCCAGATGACCGGTCCGCTGGTTTATGGCTTTTCCGAAGATGCCGTGGCTGCCGCCAAAGTGGTGGTCGAGTTTGCGAAAACCAACAACAAGTTGGTCATTCGCGGCGGTGTTTACAGCGGGAAAGTCCTGGACGAAGAGGGCGTGAAACAACTGGCCAGCATTCCTTCGCGCGAAGTGTTGCTGGCACAGCTGTGTGGCTTGTTGAAGTCGCCGATTTCGCGCACAGCCGTCGTGCTGGGTGCCCTGGCGGCGAAAAAAGGCGAAGGCGCTGCCCCTGTGGCAGAAGAAGCGGCCGCTGCCTGAGGCGCGGCGCGTTTGTGTAAAACCCATTGTTAGGAAATCAAAATGGCATTCGATAAAGACGCATTTCTGACCGCGCTCGACAGCATGACGGTCATGGAACTCAACGACCTGGTGAAAGCCATCGAAGAGAAGTTTGGTGTGAGCGCTGCCGCCATGGCCGCTCCTGCTGCCGGTGGTGGCGGTGCTGCTGCACCGGCTGCTGAAGAGAAGACCGAGTTCAACGTGGTGCTGCTCGAAGCCGGTGCCAACAAGGTCTCCGTCATCAAGGCCGTGCGCGAAATCACCGGTCTGGGCCTGAAAGAAGCCAAAGACTTGGTGGACGGCGCACCGAAGAACGTCAAGGAAGGCATTGCCAAAGCTGACGCTGAAGCCGCTATGAAGAAACTGGTTGATGCCGGTGCTAAGGCTGAACTGAAGTAATTCGGAACCCTTCAGGGGCTGGAGCACTCGCAAGAGGCTCCAGCCTTTGGTGCTTTCAGGGTGGACATCCTCAAAGCACGGGTTTGTCAGGGTTTTGTCTGACATCAACACTGCTAAAGCCATGCGCCCGCGTGGCTTTAGCAGTGTTTTCTGACCCGACTGCAGAAAACGACTTGGTTCGGGCCTGTGTGCAACGCATGGGCCGTCCGCCAATGGTTGGTAGAGGCCAGCCACCAAGCACCTGACCGGACACAGCGCCTCCGGTCGATCCGACAGTCGCCGCAGACCTCAAGCCCGGAGATCTCATGGCCACCGCTTCCCACTATTCCTACACCGAACGCAAACGCATCCGGAAAAGTTTTGGTACCCGCGAGAACGTTATCGCGATTCCTTACCTTTTGCAGATGCAAAAAGATGCGTACACCGCTTTCCTGCAAGCCGACACACCGCCCAAAAAGCGCACCAACGAGGGCTTGCAAGCTGCGTTCGAATCGGCCTTCCCCATCGTCTCGCACAACGGTTTTGTCGAGATGAAGTTTGTGGAATACAACCTGGCCAAACCCGCTTTTGATGTGCGCGAATGCCAGACCCGTGGTTTGACCTTTGCCTCGGCGGTGCGTGCACGGGTGCAGCTCATCATTTACGACCGTGACGCATCGACTTCCCAGTCCAAAGTTGTCAAGGAAGTGAAAGAGCAAGAGGTTTACATGGGCGAAGTGCCCCTGATGACCGACAAGGGCTCGTTCATCATCAACGGCACCGAGCGCGTGATCGTCTCGCAGCTGCACCGCAGTCCTGGCGTGTTCTTTGAACACGACAAGGGCAAGACCCACAGCTCGGGCAAGCTGCTGTTTTCGGCACGCATCATTCCGTACCGCGGCTCTTGGTTGGATTTTGAGTTTGACCCGAAGGACATCCTCTACTTCCGGGTGGATCGCCGCCGCAAGATGCCGGTGACGATTCTGCTCAAGGCCATTGGCTTGACACCTGAGACCATTTTGGCGAATTTCTATGTCAACGACCATTTCCGCCTGATGGACAGTGGCGCGCAGATGGCCTTTGTGCCTGAGCGCCTGAAGGGCGAGGTGGCCCGGTTTGACATCACCGACAAGACGGGTGAAGTGGTGGTGACCAAAGACAAACGCATCACGGTGCGCCACACCAGCAAGCTTGCAGAAACGGGCACCACCCACATCAGCGTGCCCGAAGAGTTGCTGCTGGGTCGTGTGGTGGCGCGCAACATTGTGGATCCGGATACCGGCGAAATCATTGCCAAGGCCAATGACGAGGTGACCGAAGCCCTGTTGAAGAAGTTGCGTGTGGCCGGTGTGCAGGATTTGCAGTGCATTTACACCAACGAACTCGATCAGGGTGCCTACATCAGCCAAACCTTGCGTGGCGATGAAACCGCTGACGAAGCCGCTGCCCGTGTGGCCATCTACCGCATGATGCGCCCCGGCGAGCCGCCCACCGAAGACGCGGTGCAGGCGCTGTTCCACCGCTTGTTCTACAACCCCGATACCTACGACCTCTCGCGCGTGGGCCGCATGAAGTTCAACGCCCGCGTGGGCCGCGACGAATCCACTGGTCCCATGGTGCTGTCCAACGAGGACATTTTGGCCGTGGTCAAGATCTTGGTGGACTTGCGCAATGGCCGTGGCGAGGTGGACGACATTGACCACTTGGGTAACCGCCGCGTGCGTTGCGTGGGCGAACTGGCCGAGAACCAGTACCGCACGGGTCTGGCCCGCATCGAGAAGGCCGTGAAAGAGCGTCTGGGCCAAGCCGAGCAAGAGCCGCTGATGCCGCACGACCTGATCAACTCCAAGCCGATTTCGGCTGCCCTGAAGGAGTTTTTTGGTGCGTCCCAGCTCTCGCAGTTCATGGACCAGACCAACCCGCTGGCCGAAATCACGCACAAGCGCCGCGTCTCGGCCTTAGGCCCAGGCGGCCTGACCCGCGAGCGCGCAGGCTTTGAGGTGCGTGACGTGCACGTGACCCACTATGGCCGCGTCTGCCCGATTGAAACACCGGAAGGCCCGAACATCGGTTTGATCAACTCGCTGGCGCTGTACGCCCGCCTGAACGAATACGGCTTTATTGAAACGCCGTACCGCCGCGTGGTGGACGGCCAGGTGACCAACGAGATCGACTACCTGTCGGCGATTGAAGAGGGCAAGTACGTGATTGCCCAGGCCAACGCCACGCTGGATAGCGAAGGCCGCCTGACCGGCGAGCTGATTTCGGCGCGGGAGAAGGGTGAATCCATCCTGACCCAACCGGAAACCATTCAGTACATGGACGTGTCGCCCGCGCAGATCGTCTCGGTAGCGGCTTCGCTGGTGCCCTTCTTGGAGCACGACGATGCGAACCGCGCCTTGATGGGTGCCAACATGTCGCGCCAAGCTGTGCCCACGCTGCGCCCCGAAAAGCCGCTGGTCGGCACCGGCATTGAGCGGGTGGCGGCTGTGGACTCGGGCACCGTGGTGACGGCCCGCCGCGGTGGGGTGGTGGACTATGTGGATGCCACCCGCATCGTGATCCGTGTCAACGATGCTGAAGCGGTGGCTGGTGAAGTGGGTGTGGACATCTACAACCTCATCAAATACCAGCGCTCCAACCAGAACACCAACATCCACCAGCGTCCCATCGTCAAGAAGGGCGACAAGCTGGCCAAGGGTGATGTGGTGGCGGATGGTGCTTCGACCGACTTGGGCGAGATCTCGATCGGGCAGAACATGCTGATCGCCTTCATGCCTTGGAACGGCTACAACTTCGAAGATTCGATCCTGATTTCCGAGCGCGTGGTGGCCGAAGACCGCTACACCAGCATCCACATTGAAGAACTGGTGGTCATGGCGCGTGACACCAAGCTGGGTGCTGAAGAGATTACCCGCGACATTCCGAACCTGGCCGAGCAGCAGCTCAACCGCTTGGACGAGTCCGGCATCATTTACGTGGGTGCCGAAGTGGTGCCGGGTGACGTGCTGGTGGGCAAGGTGACCCCCAAGGGTGAAACCACCCTGACCCCCGAAGAAAAACTGCTGCGTGCCATCTTTGGCGAAAAAGCCAGCGATGTGAAAGACACCTCGCTGCGCGTGGGCCAGGGTTCACAGGGCACCGTGATTGACGTGCAGGTGTTCACCCGCGAAGGCATTACCCGCGACAAGCGGGCGCAGCAGATCATTGACGAAGAGCTCAAGCGCTACCGCTTGGACTTGAACGACCAGCTGCGCATCGTAGAAGCCGATGCCTTCGACCGGATTGAAAAACTGTTGCTGGGCAAAGTGGCCAACGGCGGGCCGAAGAAGCTCGCCAAAGGCACCCGCATCGACAAGGCTTACCTCAGCGAAGTGGAGAAATACCATTGGTTTGACATCCGCCCTGCCGAGGACGAGGTGGCCGCACAGCTCGAATCCATCAAGAACGCGATGGAGCAGACCCGCCACAGCTTCGACCTGGCCTTTGAAGAAAAGCGCAAGAAGCTGACCCAAGGCGACGAGTTGCCCGCTGGCGTGCTGAAGATGGTCAAGGTGTATCTGGCCGTCAAGCGCCGCCTGCAACCGGGCGACAAGATGGCCGGTCGCCACGGTAACAAGGGTGTGGTGTCCAAGATCGTGCCGATTGAAGACATGCCTTACATGGCCGACGGCACCCCTGCCGACATCGTGCTCAACCCGCTGGGCGTGCCTTCGCGCATGAACGTCGGGCAGGTGCTCGAAGTCCACCTGGGCTGGGCCGCCAAGGGCCTGGGTCAGCGCATTGGCGACATGCTGCAAGCCGAGGCACGGGCCAGTGAACTGCGCGCCTTCATGGAAACCATCTACAACCAGACCGGCAAGCATGAAGACCTCTCGGGCCTCAGCGACGACGAGGTGCTGGAAATGGCGCACAACCTGAGTGCGGGCGTGCCATTTGCCACCCCGGTGTTTGATGGGGCCTCGGAAGATGAAATCCGCGCCATGCTCAAGCTGGCCTATCCGGACGAGGCGGCTGCCAAGAAAGGCCTGACGGCCACCCGTACCCAGGCGCAGCTGTACGACGGCCGTACCGGCGAAGCCTTCGAACGCAAGACCACGGTGGGTTACATGCACTTCTTGAAGCTGCACCACTTGGTGGACGACAAGATGCACGCCCGCTCGACCGGCCCGTACTCGCTGGTCACGCAGCAACCGCTGGGCGGTAAGGCGCAGTTTGGTGGTCAGCGTTTCGGTGAGATGGAGGTGTGGGCGCTGGAAGCCTATGGTGCTTCGTACATCTTGCAAGAGATGCTCACCGTCAAGTCTGACGATGTGCAGGGCCGTACCAAGGTGTATGAGTCCATCGTCAAGGGCGAACATGCGATTGAAGCGGGCATGCCCGAGTCGTTCAACGTGTTGGTCAAGGAAATTCGCTCGCTCGGTATCGACATCGAGTTGGAGCGTTCTTAATCAGAAGCAGGAGAGATTCACATGAAATCCTTGATGGACCTGTTCAAGCAGTTCACCCCCGATGAACACTTCGATGCCATCCGCATCGGCCTGGCATCACCCGCGAAAATCCGTTCGTGGTCTTTTGGCGAAGTCAAAAAGCCCGAAACCATCAACTACCGCACCTTCAAGCCCGAGCGCGACGGTCTGTTCTGCGCCAAGATTTTTGGCCCCATCAAAGACTACGAATGCCTGTGCGGCAAGTACAAGCGTCTGAAGCACCGGGGCGTGATCTGCGAAAAGTGCGGCGTTGAAGTCACCCAGACCAAAGTGCGCCGCGAGCGCATGGGCCACATTGACTTGGCTGCACCCTGCGCGCACATCTGGTTCCTGAAGTCGCTGCCTTCGCGTCTGGGTTTGATTCTGGACATGACGCTGCGCGACATTGAGCGCGTGCTGTACTTTGAAGCCTATGTCGTGGTGGATCCCGGCATGACCCCGCTGAAGAAGTACGCCATCATGAGCGAGGACGACTTTGATGCCAAACGCCGCGAATACGGCGATGAGTTCATCGCCAAGATGGGCGCGGAAGGCATCAAGGAATTGCTGCAAAACATCGACCTCGACATCGAGATCGAGAAACTGCGCAACGACCTGACCGGCTCCGAGCTGAAGATCAAGAAGAACGCCAAGCGCCTCAAGGTGCTGGAAGCCTTCAAGAAGTCGGGCATCAAGCCCGAATGGATGGTGCTGGACGTGCTGCCCGTGCTGCCGCCTGATCTGCGCCCGCTGGTGCCGCTGGACGGTGGCCGTTTTGCCACCTCTGACCTGAACGACCTGTACCGCCGCGTCATCAACCGCAACAGCCGCCTGCGCCGTCTGCTGGAGCTGAAGGCCCCCGAAATCATTGCGCGCAACGAAAAGCGCATGCTGCAAGAAGCCGTGGACAGCCTGCTGGACAACGGTCGCCGTGGCAAGGCCATGACGGGTGCCAACAAGCGGGCCCTCAAGTCCTTGGCCGACATGATCAAGGGCAAATCGGGCCGTTTCCGCCAGAACTTGCTGGGCAAGCGGGTGGACTACTCGGGTCGTTCCGTCATCACCGTGGGCCCCACCCTCAAGCTGCACCAGTGCGGCCTGCCCAAGCTGATGGCGCTGGAGCTGTTCAAGCCCTTCATCTTTGCCCAGCTGGAGCAGCGCGGCATTGCCACCACCATCAAGGCGGCCAAGAAAGAAGTGGAAACCGGCACGCCGGTGGTGTGGGACATCTTGGAAGAGGTCATCAAAGAACACCCGGTGATGCTCAACCGCGCGCCCACGCTGCACCGCTTGGGTATTCAGGCGTTTGAGCCCATGCTGATCGAGGGCAAGGCCATTCAGCTGCATCCGCTGGTGTGCTCGGCCTTCAACGCCGACTTCGACGGCGACCAAATGGCCGTGCATGTGCCGCTGTCGGTGGAAGCGCAGCTGGAAGCCCGCACGCTGATGCTGGCCTCCAACAACGTGCTGTTCCCCGCTTCGGGTGAGCCGTCCATCGTGCCGTCGCAAGACGTGGTGCTGGGTCTGTACTACGCCACCCGCGAGCGCATCAACGGTCGTGGCGAGGGCATGGTGTTTGCCGATCTCGCCGAGTTGCAGCGTGCCCTGGACAACGGCGCGGTGGAGCTGACGGCCAAGATTGGCGTGCGTCTGCAACAGTATTCGCTGGACAAAGCCTCGGGCAAGTTCACCCCGTTCACCACCTTGGTCAACACCACGGTGGGCCGGGCGCTGTTGTCCGAAATTCTGCCCAAGGGGCTGCCTTTCTCGGTGCTGGACAAGCCGCTGAAGAAGAAGGAAATCTCCAAGCTCATCAACACCGCGTTCCGCAAGTGCGGCCTGAAGGAAACGGTGGTGTTTGCCGACAAGCTGTTGCAAAACGGTTTCCGTCTGGCTACCCGTGCCGGTATCTCGATCGCGGTGGACGACATGCTGGTGCCGCAGGAAAAGGCCGCCATCATTGAGCGCTCGGAAAAAGAGGTGAAAGAAATTGCCCTGCAATTCGCCTCGGGTCTGGTGACGGCGGGTGAGCGCTACAACAAGGTGGTGGACATCTGGGGCAAGGCGGGTGACGAATTGTCCAAGGTCATGATGGACCACCTGAAAAAGGAGCGCACCATCGACCGCCACGGCAAGGAAGTCGATCAGGAATCCTTCAACTCCATCTACATGATGGCCGACTCGGGCGCGCGCGGTTCTGCCGCCCAGATCCGTCAGTTGGCCGGCATGCGCGGCCTGATGGCCAAGCCAGACGGCTCCATCATCGAAACCCCGATCACGGCCAACTTCCGTGAAGGGTTGAACGTGTTGCAGTACTTCATCTCCACCCACGGTGCGCGTAAGGGCTTGGCGGACACGGCCTTGAAGACCGCCAACTCGGGCTACCTGACCCGCCGTCTGGTGGATGTGACACAAGACTTGGTGGTCAACCAGCACGACTGCGGCACCAGCAACGGCACCCTCATGCGCGCCATTGTGGAAGGTGGCGAGATCATCGAACCGCTGCGCGACCGCGTGCTGGGACGTGTCACAGCCGAAGAAATCTTGCACCCCGAAACCCGCGCCGTGCTGGTGCCCGCCGGGCAGATGCTGGACGAAGACCTGCTGGACGAAGTCGATGCTGCTGGGGTCGATGAGATCAAGGTACGCACCGCGCTGACCTGCGAAACCCGCTTCGGCATTTGCGCCAAGTGCTATGGCCGCGACCTGGGCCGTGGCGGTCTGGTGAACATCGGCGAGGCCGTGGGCGTGATTGCGGCCCAGTCCATCGGCGAGCCCGGTACGCAGCTGACCATGCGGACCTTCCACATCGGGGGTGCGGCATCGCGTGCGGCGGTGGCTTCGAGTGTCGAGGCCAAGTCCAGCGGCAACATCGCGTTCAACCCGACGATGCGCTACGTCACCAACACCAAGGGTGAACTGGTGGTGATTGCGCGTTCGGGCGAAATCATCATCCACGACGACATTGGCCGCGAGCGCGAGCGCCACAAAGTGCCTTATGGCGCGGTGCTCACCGTCAAGGCCGATCAGGCTGTCAAGGCTGGGGCCATTTTGGCGACCTGGGACCCGCTGACCCGTCCCATCATCACCGAGTACGGCGGCAAGCTCAAATTCGAGAACGTCGAAGAGGGCCTGACCGTGGCCAAGCAGGTCAACGAAGTGACCGGCCTGTCCTCGCTGGTGGTGATCGACCCGAAACACCGCGGCTCGGCCAAGGTGGTGCGTCCGGTGGTCAAGCTGCTCGACGAACAGGGCAACGAGGTCAAGATTCCGGGCACCGACCATGCCGTGACCGTGGGCTTCCAGGTCGGCGCGCTGCTCGATGTGCGCGACGGTCAGGACGTGGGCCCTGGGCATGTGCTGGCACGCATCCCTGTCGAAGGCCAGAAGACCCGAGACATCACCGGCGGTCTGCCGCGTGTGGCCGAGTTGTTTGAAGCCCGCAGCCCCAAAGACAAGGGCATGCTGGCCGAAATGACCGGCACCATCTCGTTCGGCAAGGAAACCAAAGGCAAGGTGCGCTTGCAAATCACCGACCCCGAGGGCAAGGTCTGGGACGAGCTGATCCCCAAGGAAAAGAACATCTTGGTGCACGAAGGCCAAGTGGTCAACAAGGGCGAATCGGTGGTGGACGGCCCCGCCGACCCGCAGGACATTCTGCGTCTGCTGGGTATTGAAGCGCTGTCGCGCTACATCGTGGACGAGGTGCAGGACGTGTACCGCTTGCAAGGCGTGAAGATCAACGACAAGCACATTGAAGTGATCGTGCGCCAGATGCTGCGCCGCGTGGTTGTGGATGCGGTGGGTGACTCCAGCTACATCGCCGGTGAACAGATCGAGCGCTCCGAGATCCTCAACACCAACGATGCGCTGCGTGCCGAAGGCAAGATTCCCGCGACGTACAGCAACGTGTTGCTGGGGATCACCAAGGCTTCGCTGTCCACCGACTCGTTCATCTCGGCGGCTTCCTTCCAGGAAACCACGCGCGTGCTGACCGAAGCGGCCATCATGGGCAAGAAGGACGACCTGCGTGGCCTGAAAGAAAACGTCATTGTCGGTCGCCTGATTCCTGCCGGTACGGGCATGGCCTACCACGAGGCGCGCAAAGTCAAGGAAAAGATGGACGACGAAGAGCGCCGCGCCATTGCCGAGGCCGATGCCGCCCAGCTGGCTGCCGACCGTGCGCAACACGCTGACGCGTCCAGCGAAGCTGCCGAGTAAACCTCGCACCGGCGACGGCTGAGCACGGCCTTGCCGCACCACAAGCCCCCATGCTCCGGCTGGGGGCTTTTTTTGTGTTCTCGCTTCAGAACCGCACGCACGCGGCCCAGCCGGAGCCGGAATCGGTTGAAAATCAGCCTCTGTCAGACGAAAGTTCGTCAATGCTGAGGCGGTTGTGCGCCTCCAAGCCCTTTTCAAGGAGTTCAAACCATGTCGCTGACTGTATGGATCTTGCTGGCCGTGGCGCTGGGCGTGTTGTTTTGGGCTGTGGCCACATACAACCGCTTGGTGGTGTTGCGCAACGAGATTGCCAACGCCTTTGCCCAGATTGATGTGCAGCTCAAACGCCGTTACGACCTGATTCCCAACTTGGTCGAGGTGGCCGCCAAATACCTGACCCACGAAATGCAGACCTTGCAAGCGGTGATAGCAGCGCGCAACCAAGCCCGCGTGGCCGAGCAGACGGCTGCGACCAACCCCTTGAGTGCCGGAGCCCTGGGCGCACTCAGCGGGGCCGAACAGGTGCTCGGCGGTGCGCTGGGGCGCTTGTTTGCGGTGGTCGAGGCTTACCCCGAGCTCAAGGCCGACGACACCCTGCGCGAGCTGAGCGAGGAACTGGGCAGCACCGAAAACCGCATCGGCTTTGCCCGGCAGGCGTACAACGACCAGGTGCTGGCGTTCAACAACGCCGCCGCTCAGTTTCCGGCCTTGATCGTGGCGCGTTTGCTCAACTTCCCGGTACAGGCCATGCTGGAGTCGACCACCACCGACGAAGAGCGTCAGCCGGTGCGGGTGCGGTTTTAAGGAGCAGTCGTGCAGATTTTTGAGTCACAACGCCAAGCACGGGCTGAAACCCGCAAGCTGTTGTGGGCGTTTGCCCTCACGGTGCTGCTGTTGCTGTTGGCGGTCAACGCGGCCTTGGCGCTGGCTTGGGGCCTGACCTGGAGTTTCTGGGTGCCCGGTGACTGGGGCTACCCACGGTTTTTCTTTCAGGTCAACACCGGCGTGGTGCTGTTGTTCGTGTTGGGGGGCTGGTGGGTAGAAACTTCACGCTTGGCCGATGGCGGTGGGCCGCGTCTGGCGCAGCAAATGGGCGCGCGCCCCTTGCAGCCCAGTGGTCAGTTTGCCGAGTTGCGCTTTCGCAACATCGTGCACGAAATGGCGATTTCCTCGGGCATGAAGCCCCCGCTGCCCATGGTGCTCGCCCGCGACCTCAGCATCAACGCCTTTGCCACCGGCTGGGATGAAGACGATGCGGTGGTGGCCGTGACCCAGGGCGCATTGGACTGCCTGACCCGCGACGAATTGCAGGGCTTGGTGGCCCACGAATGCAGCCACATTCGCGAGGGCGACACCCGCCTCAACATGCGGCTCATGGGCATGGTGTTTGGCCTAGAGATGCTCTACCGCATGGGCCAGCAACTCTGGGAGCCTGATGTGCGCGACCGGCGCATGGTGGCCGCTCTGTTGGGGCTGGCTATCATGGGTGCGGGCTGGCTGGGTTGGGTGGCTGGGCATGCTTTGCAGGCGGCCGTGTCGCGCCAGCGTGAATACTTGGCCGATGCCCGTGCTGTGCAGTGGACGCGCAACCGCGATGGGCTCGGCGGGGTGTTGCGCAAAGTGCTGACGCAGCAACGTCAGGGCGTGGTCAGCACGCAGCTGGACTCAGCGGCCCAGCACCTGCTGCTGGTCTCCAGCGAAACGGGGGCGGTGGCGCACTGGCTGGACTCGCACCCCACGTTGGCGCAGCGCATCCACCGCCTGTATGGCCGCTACATGCCCCCGCTGCCCCTGCACCGTCCAGACGACAACGCCGATAACGCCGATAACGCCGATAACGCCGACACCCTGCCCCAAACCGACCACCCGTCCCAGTCTGCTGGCCGCGATCCTGGTTGGACGCTGCTGTAAGCCCAGCTCAACGCATCAACCTTCAACACCGTCCGCTTCAGGCGCATCAGGCGCTTGGGGCTGTTCGCTCCACCTGCCTTCTTCAACGTGACCACGACACACCCACCTTCGTCCCGTGCCACCCCGCACCCTGCGCCCGCGCCGGGCACGCCGCCCCTGTCCGTTCAGTTGTGGCACACCGCAGGCTGTGTGCTGGCGGTGCAGCAAGGCCGCTCATTGAGCGAGGTGCTGCCCGCCGTGGCCGCTGACCTGCGCCCTGGCGTGCAGGCGCTGACCTTTCATGTGCTGCGCCACTGGGGCATGGTGCGTGCCTTGGTGCAGCACCTGGTGCCGCGTCCGCCCGAGCCTGTGGTGGCCGCCCTGTTGGGCAGTGCGTTGAGCCTGTTGGGGGCTGCACACAGCGGGCCACGTTATGCGCCCCACACGGTGGTCAACCAGGCGGTGCAAGCTGCACGGCAGCACCGCAAAACCCAGGCGCAGGCCGCTTTGATCAACGCTTGTCTGCGCCGCTTCCTGCGTGAGCAAGACAGTCTGATGCGCCCGCTGGCCCAGCAAGCCGAGGCACACTGGAACCATCCCCGTTGGTGGATCGAGCGGCTACAACGCGACCACCCCGACCACTGGCCAGGTATCTTGCAGGCCAACAACCAGCCCGGCCCGCTGTGCTTGCGGGTCAACCAGCGGCAGGTCAGCCGCACGGCTTACCAGCAGGCGCTGCAAGCCCAGGGCCTGCATGCGGTGCCGGTGGGCCATGACGGCCTGTTGCTGGAGAAGCCGCAGCCTGTGGAGCGTCTGCCCGGTTTTGCCCAAGGCTTGGTGTCGGTGCAAGATGCCGCCGCGCAAGCTGCCGCTGGGCTGCTGCTGGCCGGGCGCACGTGGAGCCGCGCCGACCGGGTGCTCGATGCCTGCGCGGCACCGGGCGGCAAAACGGCCCACCTGCTCGAATGCGCCGACTTGGATTTGCTGGCGCTGGACGTGGATGCCCAGCGTTGCACCCGCATCCACGACAACCTGCAACGCCTGCGCCTGTCTGCCGAGGTGCGCTGTGCCGATGCCGCCCAGCCCGCCCACTGGTGGGACGGGCGTGCCTTCGATGCCATCTTGCTCGACGCACCTTGCACCGCATCGGGCATTGTGCGCCGCCACCCCGATGTGCGCTGGCTGCGCCGCGAGAGCGATGTGGCGCAACTGGTAGCGATTCAACAGCGCTTGCTGGACGTGCTGTGGCCGCTGCTCAAACCGGGCGGGCGACTGCTTTATGCCACCTGCTCGGTGTTCAAAGCGGAGGGGCATGATCAAGTGGCCGCCTTCTTGCAACGCCACCCTGATGCGCAGCTTCAAGCCTCACCGGGCCACTGCTTGCCGCAAGCCTGGCCCACCGATCACAACACCCAGCAGCCCTTGGCCCATGCCTTGAACGACAATCCGGCGCGTGCCCATGATGGATTTTTTTACGCCCGCCTTGACAAAACCCGACCCTGATCACGCCCCTCCACCGTGCTGGCGCATGCGCTGGCAGGGCTGGCTGCATGGCTTGCGCTGGCTGTGCCTGCTGCTGACGGCGGCGGCCAGTCTGCTGGCGCACGCGGTGGGGCCAGAGGTGTTGCACACCGAGGTGCAGCGCAGCAGCGATGCGGTTTACCTGTCAGCCCGGCTGCGGCTGGCCCCAGCGCCCGCTGTTGAAGAGGCTTTGCTCAAAGGCGTGCCGCTGTACTTCGTCTGGCAGGCCGACATCTACCACGACCGCTGGTACTGGACGGACAAGCGTGTGGCCTCGGTCACGCGCACCCTGCGTCTGGTCTATCAACCCCTAACGCGGCGCTGGCGGCTCAGTTTGGCCACCGGCGGTGGGAGTTCCGTGGCAGGTTTGCAGTACGCCCTGCACCAGAACTACGACAGCCTGACCGACGCGCTGGCCGGTGTGGGCCGTGTTTCGCGCTGGCGGCTGGCCGATGAAAGCCGCTTGCGACCCGGTGAGCGGCATTACCTGGAATGGCGCTTTAGCCTAGACCTGACCTTGCTGCCGCGCCCTTTTCAAATCGGTATGGCTACCCAGCCCGAATGGGACATCGGGGTGGAAAGAACCCAGCGTCTGCCCGACCAGCCTGAGCCAGCAGGCCCGCTGGAGACAGGCCGCGACAGCGGCGAGGGTCTTGACCCGGTGGAACTGTCCGTCCAACGTTGAAAGCCGCTGCTGTGAACCGCCCATCCCTGACCACCAGACCCCCTCACCGTGCCGCGGTGCGCTGGGCGGTGGGTGTGGCGCTCGTGTTCATGACGGCACTGGGCATGGTGCTGATGTTCCTGCTGGCCCTGGCCACCCGCAACCGGGCCTTTTACGAGCAAAACTTTGCTTGGCTGGTGGGCATCAACATGGCGGTGGCGCTGGTGCTGCTGGGCATCATTCTGTGGCTGCTGGTGCGCCTGATGCTGCGCTTTCGACAGGGCAAATTTGGCAGCCGCCTGTTGCTCAAACTCGCCGGCATCATCGGGCTGGTGGGGGTGCTGCCGGGTTTGCTGATTTATGCCGTGTCTTACCAGTTCGTCTCGCGCTCTATCGAGAGCTGGTTTGATGTGCAGGTGGAATCCGCCCTGGGGTCAGGTCTGAGTCTGGGGCGCACCGTGCTCGACACCCTCAGCGACGACTGGAGCAACAAAACCCGTATCGCCGCCGACAGCCTTGCCCGCATGTCACCCGCTTCGGCCCCGCTGGCCTTGGAGCGTCTGCGCGAACAACTCTCGGCCACCGACATCGTGTTGTGGAATGCCTCCGGACAGGCATTGGCCAGTGCCGGATCGTCCCGTTTTCAAATCTCGCCGGTCAGTCCGGGCTTGGTGCAGTTGCGGCAGGTGCGCGCTGCGCGCGTGGTGGCCCGCATTGAAGGGCTGGAAGAGGCGGCCGAGATCGGCATGGGCGACGGCAACGCCCAGGCGGCAGACCGACAAGCCCGCATTCAGGTACTGGCGCTGGTCTATGCCCCAGCCTTGGGGCTGAGCAACGAGCCTCGGTACCTTCAAGTGGTGGCCCCGTTGCCGTCCGCGCTGGTGAAAGATGCCTTGGCCATCCAAGTGGCCAACCGCGAATACCAACAACGCGCCCTGACCCGCGATGGCCTGCGCCGCATGTACATTGGCACGCTGACCCTGAGCCTGTTCTTGGCCGTGCTGGGGGCGGTGTTGCTGGCGGTGTTGCTGGGTAACCAGCTCCTGCGTCCCCTGCTGGTGCTGGCCGAGGGCATGCGCGAAGTGGCAGCGGGTAACCTGACCCCCAAACCCGCGCTGGCCGCCCGTGATGAGCTGTCGGGCCTGACCCGCAGTTTTGCCCACATGACGCAAGACCTGTCACAGGCGCGGCAGGCGGTGCAGCAAAGCATGGCGCAGCTCGATGCCGCCCGCGACAACCTGCAAACCATTCTGGACAACCTCACGGCGGGTGTGATGGTGCTGGACCCGCAGGGCCATATCCAGCGCGTCAACCCTGGGGCGGCACGCATCTTGCGTATTCCGCAAGCCGCGCAAATCGGCCAGTCCTTGACAGACTTGCCCGGTCTGGCCCATTTTTCGGCCAGCGTGCTGGCCCAGTTTGACCGCTTTCTGGCCGACGAAACCCCGCGCACGGGCGATCACTGGCAGCAGTCGTTTGAGCTACATCCACCGGGCACCACCCCGCGCAACGACAGCGTAACCCTGATCGCGCGCGGTGCCCTGTTACCCAACCACGACCGGCTGCTGGTGTTCGATGACGTGTCCGACATGGTGTCGGCCCAGCGTGCCCAAGCCTGGGGCGAGGTGGCCCGCCGCTTGGCCCATGAAATCAAGAACCCCCTCACACCCATTCAGTTGTCTGCCGAACGCCTGGCCATGAAACTTGATGGCAAGCTGCCCCTGACCGAACAGGCTATTTTGAAGAAATCTGTGAAAACCATTGTCGATCAAGTCGATGCCATGAAGCGTCTGGTCAACGAGTTCCGCGACTACGCCCGCCTGCCAGCGGCCCAGCCCGTGCCCACCGACCTCAACGCCGTGTTGCGCGATATTCTGGCCCTCTACGACAGCGCCTTGGTGCCGGTGCGCGCCGAGCTGCTCAACCCTTGCCCCAAAGTGCTGGTCGATGCCCAGCAGGTGCGCCAAATGGTGCACAACTTGGTGCAAAACGCGCAAGATGCCGTCGCCAACCAGCCCGGTGCCGAGGTGTTGCTGCGTACCCGCCTGTCCGATTCGGGCCAGTGGCTGCGCCTGTCCATTCTTGATAACGGCCCCGGTTTCCCGGACCACATCCTCAAGCGCGCCTTTGAGCCTTACGTCACCACCAAAACCAAAGGCACAGGTTTGGGGCTGGCAGTCGTGAAAAAAATCATGGACGAACACGGTGGCCGGGTGGATCTGAGCAACCGCATGACCGATGGCCGCGTACAAGGGGCGCAGGTGTCGCTATCATTCACAACAGTGCCTTGACAACATTCGAAGAGAGAAGTAGGCCTAGCCATGGCAAACATACTGGTGGTAGATGACGAGCTGGGAATCCGGGAGCTGCTCTTTGAAATTCTGGATGACGAAGGGCACACGGTAGAGCTGGCAGAAAACGCCGCGCAAGCCCGCAGCGTGCGCGGCATCATGCGTCCCGATCTGGTCTTGCTCGACATCTGGATGCCCGACACCGACGGTGTCACCCTGCTCAAGGAGTGGGCCAGCAGTGGCTTGCTCACCATGCCGGTCATCATGATGAGTGGCCACGCCACCATTGAAACCGCCGTCGAAGCCACCCGCATGGGGGCAGCTGCCTTCCTAGAAAAACCCATTACCCTGGCCAAATTGCTCAAGGCGGTCGAGCAAGCCCTCAGCAAGTCCGAAGCGCAGGCCGCCCTGAACAACGCAGCGTCCCGGCCCCTGCCCCCTGCGGTGCCCGACCTGACCGTCGAAATGGCCATGACGGGTCAGGTGTCAGTGCCAGATACCCCGCCCGACTTGGGGCCCAATGCGTTGCAAACCTTCAACCTCGAAGGCCCGCTGCGCGAGGTGCGCGACGAATTCGAGAAAGCCTATTTCGAATTCCACCTGACCCGAGAATCGGGCTCCATGACCCGTGTAGCCGAAAAAACGGGACTCGAACGCACCCACCTCTACCGCAAGCTCAAACAACTCGGTGTCGATCTCAGCCGGAGCAAACGCGGCGCAGGCTGATTTTCCTGGTCGGTGCCCATCAGGAGCATCAAAAAAAGTGGCTATAATTCGAGGCTTACCGGCCCGGTAGCTCAGTTGGTAGAGCAGCGGATTGAAAATCCGCGTGTCGATGGTTCGATTCCGTCCCAGGCCACCAAACTTAACGCCCACCTGCGATCAGGTGGGCGTTTTCGTTTTTGGCTTTCCGCAGTACACCGTGTGCCACAGTCCGTCCTGCATTCACTCGTGTACCCCTTGGTGCATAGCTTCGACGGCCAGATCAATGAAACCCCTGACCTTGGGGGTCAGGTAGCGTGCACTGGCAAACACCGCGTGCACGGGAATGGTCGGCAGCGACCAGTCTGCCAAGACAGTTTGCAATTGCCCAGAGTTGCAAGAGCGTTCGGCAACGATCAGAGGCAGGTGTGCAATCCCCAGCCCCATGAGGGCGGCATCGCGCACTGCAAAGACATTGTTCGCTTTCATGCGGGGTTGCAGGCTGACACGTTCGATCTCAGCACCTGATGACAGCGCCCAGCTTGCCTGATGGCTACCCCCCGCGAAGGCCAGTGCGTCGTGTGTGTGCAGGTCTTTGGGTTGTTTGGGGCTGCCGCGTCGTTCCAGATAGCCTGGTGTGGCGAAGAGGCCGTAGCGCAGTTCGCCCAATTTGCGCGCCTTCAGCGTGGAGTCTGCCAGTGGCCCGACACGAACAGCCAGGTCAAAGCCTTCGTGAACGATGTCAACCACCCGTCCAGTGAAGTCGGCATCAACACGCACCTGAGGGTAGCGTTCCAAGTAGCGGCCAATCCAGTGACTCACGGCAATCATGCCGAATTCCACGCCACACGTCAGCCTGAGAACCCCACGAGGTTCGCCATGGGTTTTCTGGACAGCCTGCTGAGCTTCTTCTACAGCGCCCAGGATACCGATCGCCCGCTCGAAGAACTCGCGCCCGATCTCGGTGAGTGAGAGCGAACGGGTCGTGCGCTCCAGCAGACGCACGCCCAATTCCTGTTCAAGTTGCGTCACCATCCGCGAGAGGTGAGCCTTTTGTGTGTGCAGGGCCTCCGCCGCACGCGTGAAGCTACCAGTTTGTACGACTTTGACAAAGGCTTGCAGGGTAGTCAGTTCCATTGTTGTCAAAATTTGCAACAGATAGTCGCATTAAAAGGTATTTTTCTAATTCTGTGGCGGTCTCAAACTCTGGTCATCTTCAACAACCGGGAAGCCGACATGAGCCTCAAAGACCACAACCCTGTCAATCCAAAAACCAATAAGCGTATCGCCATGGTCATTGCCAACCCGGCGGTGTCCACCACCACGGCCTGGCCTGTGGGCTTCTGGTGGAGTGAGTTGACCCATCCGTACCACGTGTTTACCGAAGCGGGATACGAAGTCGAGGTGTTCAGCCCGAACGGAGGCAAGTGCGAAGCTGACGCGATGAGTGACCCCAATGATGCCAGTGGTTACAGCAAGACCGATCTCATCAGCCAGGGATTCATCCACACACCTGAGCTGAGGGCATTGGTGGACAACACGAAAAAGGTTGCTGACATCAATGTGACCGCATTCGATGCCATTGTGGTGGCTGGTGGCCAGGCACCCATGTTCAGTTTTGAGCATGCCACCGATCTGCACACCGCGTTTGCCGCATTTCACGAGGCTGGCAAGGTGGCCGCTGCCCTGTGCCATGGTGTAGCGATACTGGCCTATACCAAGAACCGCGCAGGCGAGTACATCGCTGCGGGCAAGACGGTGACCGGCTTTGCCAACGTGGAGGAAGACTTTGCCGACAACGCGGTGTGGAGCTATAACATGCTGCCGCACGGCACCCACATCATGCCTTGGCGAATTGAAGATCGTCTCAAGGCGATCGGAGCCAACTTCGTGCAAGGCGGCTTGTGGCGCGGCTTTGCGGTGCGCGATGGCAATCTCATCACTGGGCAGCAGAACTTCTCAGGCGAGGAAACGGCCCGGCTGGTGGTTGAGGCATTGGGACGTTGAAGGGGCGTTGATCGTGCACTGTCTATCCTGCGTCCCGACCGCCGGTGCGACAAGTAACACCGGTGGGTACCCGAATCTGCATCATGCCCGCCCCTGTGATGAAGCGCGATCACCCCCTCGCTCTCAATGAGACCATTACGGTACTCCGTCGTCGGCGGGCGGGCTGGATGTACCGAAGTCACAAGACAAGTTGACTTTCAATTCAAAGAGACAGACATGAGTATTTCAATCATTGGTGCCGGCAACGTGGGTATGGCCCTCGGTAGCGCGCTCACTCGGCGCGGAGAATCGGTGGTTTTTGGTGTACCTGATCCCGACAAGTACCGCGAATCTGTCTCGGCATTGGGTGGTCGGGCCAGCGTCGCCAGCACAGCCGCAGCCGTGGCAGCCACCGATATGGTGATTCTGGCGGTGCCCTATGCCGCGCTGCCCACCATCGCGCAAAGCGTGCCTGACTGGCAGGGCAAGATATTGGTCGATGCCACCAACCCGCTGGCACCTGGCTTGTCGGGCTTGGTGCTGGGCACCAGCACCTCGGGGGCTGAGGAACTGGCCAAACTCGCGCGAGGCGCTCGGGTGGTCAAGGCCTTCAATACGACGGGTGCAGAAAATATGGCAGACACCCGTTATTTGGGTGGCGCGCCCATGATGCCCTTGTGTGGTGATGATGCCGATGCTAGGCAGCGGGTGGCCACGCTGGCCACGCTCATCGGTTTTGATGCCGTCGATATGGGGCCTCTGATGGCGGCACGCTATCTAGAGCCGTTCGCCATGACTTGGATTCATCTGGCCTTCAAGCAGGGCTATGGCCGCAAATTTGCGTTCGGTATGTTGCGCCGAAGCGAATGAAAGCATGAGATGACGTATCCGAATAACGCAGCTGATGTGCCCGTTCATCCGCATGGCCGTAAGGCGACATGGTTTGAGCTTTTTTTTGATCTCGTTTTCGTCGTAGCAGTGGCTCAGCTCTCAGGAGCTTTCTCCCATCACTACGATTGGGCTGGTGCTGTAGGGTTTTCCTTTGGCTTTCTTGCTATGTGGTGGTGCTGGCTGGGCCACACCTTCTTCGCAACCCGCTTTGATGAAGACACTCCCCGGCAGCGATGGTTAGGGCTGGCGCAGATTCTGGCCGTGGTCTGGATCGCCTATGGTGCATCGGATCTGATTGGAGCGCACGCCTGGGTTTTCGCATCTGGCATCGCAGCCTTCAAGTTGCTGTTGGCTTTGGCGTATGGACTGTGCTGGCGCTGGCGAGGCGCGCGAGGACTTATCCGCACCTACATGTCGGTCTACCTCGTGCAGGCTGTTCTTTGGGCCGGTTCGATCGGAGCGGGCACCGAATGGCGGTGGGTGCTTTGGGGGGTGGCTTTTGCGCTGGATCTCGCGTCCCCTTGGCTGGTCGCCCGCTACACCGACCAAGTGCCACCGCATGCCGAGCATTTGCCTGAGCGCTTCGGTCTGTTCACCATCATCTTGCTGGGGGAAGGCATGGCGGGCAGTGTGCACGCACTTGATCATGGTGTGACACTGGTTCCCAATGCGTTGTACGCTGCAATTGGCGGTGCCTTGCTTACCTTCATGATTTGGATCGGCTACTTCGAGCGAGCGCGAGCTCAAAAAGAGCGCAAGTCCGATGCCCCTGGCGCAGGTCGCAACCTCAGGTTATGGGCCTATGCCCATGTTCCGCTGTATCTGGGTATCGCAGGACTTGCGGCTGGAACGGTTCATTTTTCAAACCAGACCGACTTGGATGCCACAGAGCAAAGCATGTTCGCATGGGCCGTGACCCTCGTGATGCTGGGATTGAGTCTGCTGGGAGCCGCGTCAGCATCTGCGGTCACAAAACCGGCATGGCAGCGCGTCTTGCCTCATTTCGTCATTGCGGGGCTCTTCATCGCATGGGTGGGGCACTTTGATCTCGTCAGCGTTGTTCATGTCTATGGGGCATCTGGTGTGGGTTTTGCCCTGCAGTTGGGCGCAGCAAGACTGTCAGACGCGAGGTGAAGCGCTGGAGCGTCGAAATTGCGTTCGGTGCACGGAGGCGGTAGTGACTTTCCACATTTTGGCTGCTATAATCTCGGTTCTGTTTTCGCGGGATTAGCTCAGTTGGTAGAGCGATACCTTGCCAAGGTATAGGTCGAGAGTTCGAGCCTCTTATCCCGCTCCATTACAAAAGCCTGCTTGTTTCAAGCAGGCTTTTTCGTTGGTGCTTCATCTTTTTGCGCTTAAGATGAACCCGTTGACGTAAACGTCAATCGTCAACGCCCAGACGAACGGCCCCACGCGTCTGTCTGCCAACCATATTCCCTTGATTGTTCGAGACCCATGGCACACCAGACCACTTACACCATCAGTGATCTCGCCAGCGAGTTCGACCTGACCACGCGCGCCATTCGCTTCTACGAAGACATGGGCCTGCTGCAACCGCAGCGCGAAGGCCCAGGCGGGCGCAACCGGGTGTACAGCGCACGGGACCGTACCCGGCTCAAACTCACGCTGCGCGCCAAGCGGCTCGGCTTGTCGCTGAGTGAGGCCAAGGAAATCATCGAGATGTACGACAGCCCGCGTGACACCGGGCCGCAATTGCGCAAGTTTCTGCTGGTGCTGGCCGATCACCGCCGCCAGCTCGAAGAGCAGATGGCCGACCTGCTGGCCAACCTCGACGAGGTGAAAGTGCACGAAAAAGAAGCCCGTGCCCTGCTGGCCAAACTGGACAAGACCGATAAAGCCGATAAAGCGGACAAGGCCGATAAAGCCATCTGAACCCGTTTGGGCTCAGGCTGCGTCAGTTATTCAGTCAGCCAGACGATGCCGCCTTGCCCCGCGTCGTTGATGCGCTGTTGCAGCGCCGCCGCCAAGTGGGCAGGCACCTGCACTTGCACCGTGACCCCCGCACCATGAACGGCGCTGAGCAGGCTGGCGCTGTGTGCGGGCAGTTCGCGGCGCAGCCAGCCCTCCAGCGCATAGGGCAGGGTGCAGTGCAGGTTTTGCTGCCGCACCTGTGGGCGCTTGTCGGCATGCAGCAGCGCCTGCGCCACGCTGTCGGTGTAGGCCCGCACCAGACCGCCCGCCCCCAGCGGTGTGCCACCGTAATAACGCACCACCGAGGCCAGCACGCCGTCTAGCCCCTGGTGGCGCAGCACTTCCAGCATGGGCCGCCCCGCTGTGCCACCGGGTTCCCCATCGTCATGCGCGGCAGAATGTCCACCCGCCAGCAAGGCCCAGCAAACATGGGTGGCCGTGGGGTGTTGCAGGCGGATGTGTGCCAGCCGCTCGCGTGCCGTGTTGCGGTCAGCCACCGCTTCCACGCAGCCGATGAAACGGCTTTTTTTGATCACCAATTCGCTGTGAACGGGGGCATGCAGTGTGTACATCATGGTCGAATGAGCATACCCGCCCAGGCTTGCCGCTTGTTAGGCGATTCGCGCATAATTGACGTTTACGTAAACGTCAATTAAACCCAAGGTTCTGCCATGTCTCAACCCGATCACGACACCGATGCTGCCCAGGCTCTGCGCCAGCGGGTGCAAACCAGTCTGGCCCGTCAGGGCATGATGCAGCACTTGGGTGCGCGCCTGCTGGATGTGGCGGTGGGTCGCGTCAGCCTGGCACTGCCCTACACCGACCGCGTGACGCAGCAGCAAGGCGGCTTCCATGGCGGTGCCATGGGGGCGCTGGCCGATATTGCGGGTGGCTATGCAGGCCTGACCGTGGCCCCCGAGGACATGGAAGTGACCACCGTCGAGTACAAAATCAACTTTCTGGCGGCCTTTCAGGGCGGCGAGTTGCAGGCCACCGGCCAGGTGGTGCGGGCGGGCAGGCGCATCATCGTCACCACCGCCGAGGTACACCATCTGGCGGCTGATGGCACCCGGTCGGTTTGTGCCCTGATGCAGCAAACCCTGGCACCCGTGCCCAAAACCTATTGATATTCTTGATTTTTCATACATCCCAAACCCCAGGAGACACACCATGACCAACCTGCCCGGCCTCAACTTTCAGCTCGGTGAAGACATTGACGCGCTGCGCGATGCGGTGCGCGATTTTGCGCAGGCCGAAATTGCACCCCGTGCCGCCGAGATTGACCGCACAGACCAGTTCCCGATGGACTGCTGGCGCAAGATGGGCGACTTGGGCGTGCTGGGCATCACCGTGCCCGAGCAATACGGCGGGGCCAACATGGGCTACTTGGCGCACATGGTGGCCATGGAAGAAATCAGCCGTGCCAGTGCCTCGGTGGGCCTCTCTTACGGCGCGCACAGCAACCTGTGCGTGAACCAGATCAACCGCAACGGCACCGAGGCGCAGAAAGCCAAGTACCTGCCCAAACTCATCAGCGGTGAACATGTGGGCGCACTGGCCATGAGCGAGCCCGGCGCAGGCTCCGACGTGATCAGCATGAAGCTCAAAGCCGAAGACAAGGGCGGCTACTACCTGCTCAACGGCAGCAAGATGTGGATCACCAACGGGCCTGACGCCGACACCCTGGTGGTGTATGCCAAAACCGAGCCCGAGCTGGGCGCACGCGGCGTGACGGCCTTCCTGATTGAAAAAGGCATGCCTGGTTTTTCCATCGCGCAAAAGCTGGACAAGCTGGGCATGCGCGGCAGCCACACCGGCGAGCTGGTGTTTCAGAACGTGGAAGTGCCCGAATCCCACATCTTGGGTGGCCTGAACATGGGGGCCAAGGTGCTGATGAGTGGCCTGGATTACGAACGCGCCGTGCTGACCGGCGGGCCGCTGGGCATCATGCAAGCCGTCATGGACAACGTGATCCCGTACATCCACGACCGCAAGCAGTTCGGCCAGAGCATTGGCGAATTCCAGCTCATCCAAGGCAAGGTGGCCGACATGTACACCGTGCTGCAAGCCGCCCGCAGCTTTGCCTACACCGTGGCCAAAAACCTGGATTTGCTGGGCACCGACCATGTGCGCCAGGTGCGCAAAGACTGCGCCAGCGTCATTTTGTGGACCGCCGAGAAAGCCACCTGGATGGCGGGCGAGGGCGTGCAGATTTTTGGTGGCAACGGCTACATCAACGAATACCCGCTGGGCCGCCTCTGGCGCGATGCCAAGCTGTACGAAATCGGCGCAGGCACCAGCGAAATCCGTCGCATGCTGATTGGCCGTGAATTGTTTGCGGAGACCATGTAATGCCCCTGCGCCACCTGCTTGCCCACAACCGCACCTGGGCGGCCCAAATGGAGGCCGTGCGTCCCGGCTTCTTCACCGCCCTGTCGCAGCAGCAAACCCCACGCTACATGTGGATCGGTTGCTCTGACAGCCGGGTACCGGCCAACCAAATCACCGGCCTAGATCCCGGCGAGGTGTTTGTGCACCGCAATGTGGCCAATGTGGTGGTGCCCACCGACCTGAACTGCTTGACCACCATCCAATACGCGGTGGATGTGCTCAAGGTAGAGCACCTGATGGTCGTGGGCCACTACGGCTGCGGTGGCGTGCAGGCCGCGCTCAACGATGTGCGCGTCGGGCTGGCCGACAACTGGCTGCGCCATGTCAAAGACGTGCGCGACTGTCACGGGGCCTTGTTGCAGCAACTTGACCCCGCCCACCGACTCGATGCGCTGTGCGAGCTCAATGTGATTGATCAGGTCATGCACGTGGCCGAAACCACCGTGGTGCAAGACGCTTGGCAGCGCGGCCAGTCGCTGGCGCTGCATGGCTGGGTGTATGGCCTGAAAGACGGCCTGCTGCAAGACCTGCACATGGTGGTGCGTGGCACCGATGTGCTGGCCGACACCTACCGCAGCGCAGTGGCCGAGGTAGCCGCCCGCGCACGCTGAACCCTTGCCATCTGTCACCCCCTCCAGCCGATTCAAATTCCCCAGTCAACCCCCCAGCTTTCCAGGAGACTTTCATGACCCTTCCATCCGACCCCATCGTCATCGTCGGTGCCGCCCGCACCCCCATGGGCTCGTTCCAGAGCGACTTTGCCGCCCTGGCCGCCCACGACCTCGGGGGTGTGGCCATTGCCGCCGCCGTGGAGCGCAGCGGCGTGGACAAAACGCTGATCGATGAAGTGCTGTTTGGCAACTGCCTCATGGCCGGCCAAGGCCAAGCCCCAGCGCGCCAAGCTGCCCTCAAGGCGGGGCTGCCCCTGTCGGCAGGCGCGGTCACGCTGTCCAAAATGTGCGGCTCGGGCATGAAAGCCACCATGCTGGCCCACGACATGCTGCTGGCAGGCAGCGCCACCGCCATGGTGGCGGGTGGCATGGAAAGCATGACCAACGCACCCTACCTGCTGCAAAAAGGCCGGGGCGGCTACCGCATGGGCCACGACAAAATTTTTGACCACATGATGCTCGACGGCCTAGAAGATGCCTACGAACCGGGCCGCAGCATGGGCACCTTCGGCGAAGATTGCGCCGCCAAATACAGCTTCACCCGCGAACAGCAAGACGCGTTTGCCATTGCCTCCGTCACCCGCGCCAAAGCCGCCACCGAGAGCGGCGCGTTTGCCCAAGAAATTGCCCCCGTCACCGTGAAAAGCCGCGCAGGCGAGCGCGTGGTGTCCACCGACGAAGGCCCCGGCAAGGTCAAGCTGGACAAGATCACGTCCCTGAAACCCGCGTTCAAAAAAGACGGCACCATCACCGCCGCCAGCAGCAGCTCCATCAACGACGGCGCTGCCGCGCTGGTGCTCATGCGCCAGTCCACCGCGCTGGCCCAGGGCCTGAAACCGCTGGCCCGCATCCAAGGCCACGCCACCCACGCCCAAGAACCCAGCTGGTTCGCCACCGCGCCGGTGGGTGCCACCCAAAAACTGCTGGCCAAAACCGGCTGGAGCGTGGCCGATGTGGACCTGTGGGAAATCAACGAAGCCTTTGCCGTGGTGCCCATGGCCCTCATGACCGAGCTGAACATTCCGCACGACAAAGTGAACGTCCACGGCGGTGCCTGCGCCCTGGGCCACCCCATCGGTGCCAGCGGTGCGCGCATTTTGGTGACGCTGCTGCACGCCCTGCAAACCCACGGCAAAACCAAAGGCGTGGCCACGCTGTGCATTGGCGGCGGCGAAGCCACGGCCATGGCGATTGAACTTTGCTGAAAGCACGACCATGTTGCTGACCCAAGACCAACTGATGATCCGCGACGCGGTGCGCGCTTTTGCCCAGGAACAGCTGTGGCCGAACGCTGCCAAGTGGGACAAGGAACACCATTTCCCGAAAGACGTGCACAAGGGCTTGGCCGAGTTGGGCGCTTATGGCATTTGCGTGCCCGAAGAGCTGGGCGGGGCCGGGCTGGACTACACCACGCTGGCCATTGTTTTAGAAGAAATTGCGGCGGGTGACGGTGGCACCAGCACCGTGATCAGCGTGACCAACTGCCCGGTCAATGCCATTTTGATGCGCTACGGCAATGCGCAGCAGCAAGAGCAATGGCTGCGCCCGCTGGCCGCTGGCCAGATGCTGGGCGCTTTTTGCCTGACCGAGCCGCATGTGGGGTCGGACGCTTCGGCGCTGCGCACCACGGCGGTCAAGCAGGGGGACGAATACGTCATCAACGGCGTGAAGCAGTTCATCACCAGCGGCAAAAACGGCGATGTGGCCATCGTCATTGCCGTGACCGACAAGGGCGCGGGCAAGCGGGGCATGAGCGCTTTCATCGTGCCCACCCGTGCGCCGGGTTATGTGGTGGCGCGCTTGGAAGACAAGCTCGGCCAGCACAGCAGCGACACCGCGCAAATCAACTTTGACCACTGCCGCATCCCAGCCCAGAACCTGATTGGGGCTGAGGGCGAGGGCTACAAAATTGCCCTCAGTGCGCTGGAAGGCGGGCGCATTGGCATTGCCGCGCAAAGCATTGGCATGGCCCGCAGCGCGTTTGACTGCGCCGTGAAATACGCCAAAGAGCGCGAGAGCTTTGGCCAGCCCATCATCAACCACCAAGCGGTGGGCTTTCGACTGGCCGACATGGCGACGCAAATTGAAGCCGCGCGCGCCCTCACGCACCATGCCGCTGCCCTGCGCGATGCCGGTCAGCCCTGCCTGAAAGAGGCTGCCATGGCCAAGCTGTTTGCCAGCGAAATGGCCGAAAAGGTCTGCTCAGCCGCCATTCAGGTATTTGGTGGTTATGGTTATGTGAGCGACTTCCCCGTAGAGCGCATTTACCGCGATGTCCGGGTGTGCCAGATTTACGAGGGCACGAGCGACGTGCAGAAGATCATCATCCAACGCGGGATCTGAAGACACCCCCCGCGCCGCCTGCGGCGTCACCCCCCAAGGGGGCGGCACTGGCGGCCCGGCGAAGCCGGTTCCGCTGTGCCCTCGGTTGAAGGCACGCGCCTCGAGAAAATTTTCGGAGCACACGCAACGAACCCCATGTCATCCTCCGGCGCGGCATGCCTCCACCCAGGATGCGGTGGAACCGGCTTTGCCGGGCCACTCGCATCGCCCCCTGGGGGGTGACGGCGAAGCCGGCGCGGGGGGTACCATATCCATCATGAACATCATCATTTTGGGTGCTGGCCGCGTGGGTGAGAGCGTTGCCGAGAGCTTGGTTTCCGAACAAAACGACATCACCGTGATTGACCAAGACCCGCAGCGCCTGCGCCTGCTGGAAGACCGGCTGGACTTGCGCGGCGTGGTGGGCAATGGCATTCAGCCCTCGGTGCTGCGCGAAGCAGGCGCGCAAGATGCCGACATGCTGATTGCCTGCGCCGCTGCCGACGAGTCCAACCTGGTGGTGTGCAAGGTGGCGCACGATGTGTTCAACGTGCCCAGCACCATTGCCCGGCTGCGATCACCCGAATTTGTCGAAGGCGACGAACTGCTGGGCAAAAACGGCTTTGCGGTGGACCATGTGATCTGCCCGGAAGAGTCGGTCACGCGCTACATCCACCAGCTCATCAGCTACCCCGAAGCCTTGCAGGTCTTGGAATTTGCCGACGGGCGCGCCAGCCTGATTGCGGTGCGTGCCGCCCACGGGGGCGCACTGGTGGGCCACACCATTGGCGAGTTCCGCGACCGCTTCCCGCATGCCGAAATGCGGGTGGTGGCCTTGTACCGGCTGGACACCGAAATGGAAGCCACCAAAGACACCCGCATCTTGGCCGGGGACGAGGTGTTTGTGCTGGCCGACACAGCCAAGATTCGCTATGTGCTGGGTGCCATCCACAACATCGACAAACCCGTGCAGCGGGTGATGATTGCCGGTGGCGGCAAGGTGGGGCTGCGGCTGGCGCGCAGCTTGGTGGGGCAGTGCGAGGTGAAGCTGATTGAGCAGGACAAAAAGCGCTGCGAATACCTGGCCAGCCAGCTGCCGTCGAGCATGCTCATCCTGCATGGCGACGGGGCTGACGAAGACCTGCTGCTGGAAGAAAACGTGGGCCAGATGGATTTGTTCCTGGCCCTGACCAGCGATGACGAGGACAACATCATGTCCTCCATGCTGGCCAAGCGGCTGGGTGCGGGCCGGGTCATGGCGCTGATCAACCGCCGCGCCTATGCCGACATGATGCAGGGCAGCACGATTGACATTGCCATCTCGCCTGCGCAAACCGTCATTGGCGAGCTGCTCACGCACCTGCGCCGGGGCGATGTGGCGGCGGTACACAGCCTGCGCCGGGGCGCTGCCGAAGCCCTAGAGGGCATTGCGCGGGGCGATGCCAAAACCTCCCGGCTGGTGGGGCGCAAGGTGGAAGACATCAAACTGCCCAAGGGCACGCGCATTGGGGCCATTGTGCGCGGCGAGGGCCGCACTTCGCAGGTGCTCATGCCGCACCACGATACCGTGATTGAGACCGACGACCACATCATCATCTTCATCCCCAACAAGCGCCTGGTGCGCGAGGTGGAGAAGCTGTTTCTGGTCAGCGCCACGTTTTTTGGCTGAGCCCTTATGCCGTTTTTGCGCGTTTTTCCGGTGCTGGGTGTCATCGTCATGGTGTTTGCCCTGACCATGTTGGTGCCCTGGGGCGTGTCGTATGGGATGCAGGACGGGGCCGAATCGGCCTACCCGCTGGCCATGCTGGTGACTTTTCTGTGCGGCCTGCTCATGCGCACCGCCGTGCTGAAAGTGGGCAACCGCCTGGAGCTGCAAACCCGCGACGGCATTTTGCTCGTCGGCCTGGTCTGGACGCTGTTGCCGCTGTTTGCCTGCCTGCCGCTGCTGCTGTACTTTGGCAGCACCGACGTGCCCCTGTCGTTCACCGATGCCTATTTTGAAACCATGTCCGGCATCACCACCACCGGCTCTACCGTGCTGGTGGGGCTGGACCAGTTGCCGGGCTCCATCAACCTGTGGCGCTGCTTGTTGCAGTGGCTCGGCGGCATGGGCATTTTGGTGTTGGCCGTGGCCATTTTGCCCATGCTGGGGGTGGGCGGCAGCCAGTTGTTCCGGGCCGAAGCCACCGGCCCCATGAAAGACACCAAGCTCACGCCGCGCATCACCGAAACCGCCAAAGGCCTCTGGACGGTGTATTGCGTGGTGTCGCTGGCCTGCGTGTTGGCTTACTGGTACGGGGGCATGACCCCGCTGGACGCTTGGATTCACATGTTCGCCACCCTGAGCCTAGGCGGCCTGTCTTCGCATGACAGCAGCTTTGCCTACTTCCAGTCGCCCGCCTTGGAATGGGTGGCCATTGTGTTCATGCTGATTGCCAGCGGCAACTTTGCGCTGTACTTTGTGGCCGTGACCAAACGCCAGCCGGGCCGCATTGTGCGCGATGCCGAATGGTGGGGCTCCATGGGTTTGCTGGTGGGCTCGGGCGTGTTTGTGGCCGGGCTGCTGCTGGTCAAAGGCACCCAGCAAGACCCGCTGGAAGCCCTGCGCATGGCCTTGTTCAATGTGGTGTCCATTGGCTCTACCACCGGGTTTTCTACCGTGGACTACACCCAGTGGCCGGTGTTTGCGCCGCTGTACATGCTCATGCTCTCGGGCATTGCCACCAGCGCGGGCTCGACGGGCGCGGGCATCAAAATGGCGCGCATGGTGATTTTGGTCAAGCAAGCCCGGCGCGAAATGCGCCGCATCGTGCATCCGCGTGCGGTGCATCCGGTCACGCTCGGCGGGCAGACGGTGGACAGCAGCACCATCTTCTCGGTGCTGGGCTTCATGCTGGTGTATGGCGGCACCATTATCGGCCTGACCATGGTGCTGCTGCTGACCGACATGTCGTTCGACACCGCTTTTTCTGCCGTGGTGGCCAGCGTCAACAACATGGGGCCGGGCCTGAACGAGGTGGGGCCAGCGGGCAATTTTCAGGGCCTGACCGACTTTCAAACCTGGGTCTGCACCCTGGCCATGCTGCTCGGGCGGCTGGAAATGCTGTCCTTCTTGGTGCTGTTCACGCCCGGTTTTTGGCGCAAATAGGCGCTAGCGGGCATACCGTCAACCCGTTTTTTGCCTGCGCGCAATACTGCCATGCCTCGCTCCCACCCACGGCCCCAGTCTTGGTTCAACACCGATTCCCTGCAAGCTTACGTCAGTCAGGCCGTCTTCGTGCGAGGCGAGCAGTTGCAGTCCTACGGCAGCGTGAGCCAGTACCAAGTCAGCAAACCCGGAGCCGCCTGGGTGCTGGAGGCCGAGGTCGAGGGTTCGAAGGGCAACCTCTACGACACCCGCGTGGAACTGGTGCTTGATCCCCAAGGGCAGGTGGTGGATTGGTGGACGGAATGCAGCTGCCCCATGGGTGAGGACTGCAAACACGCCGTGGCCCTGACCTTGCATGCAGCGACCCGAAAACCCTCAGGGGTTCAGGATACAGCCCCCCAGCCTAGCCTCCAGCCTGCCGCTCAGCCAGCCCCAGCACCCCTATTGCCACCTTCGCCACCCCCCGACCTGGCCCTGATCGAGCGCGAGCGGGCCGAGGCGATTGCCCGGCTGCAAGACCAGTCGCTCACCGCCTGGTTGCAAAGGCTCGCAGCCGTCAACAACGCGTCCAGACCGCTGGTTCCAACCCCAGCAACATCAACGGCTACCGCCGAAACGCTGGGCTTTGTGCTGCATACCGATGTCTCCGAGCGGCTGCCACTGTGGCACCTGCGCCCCGTCTGGCTGCGTCGGCGTACCAAGGGCAAGGGCTGGTTGCAGCCGCGTACCTTGAGAGATGCCGAATTGCCCTTTCGCACCTACGGCACGATGCCTTCGGGCCTGGACGAGCAAGCCCAAGAAAACCTGTTCGCACTCAGCAGCCAGCTGTGCAGCATCGTTCATTATTCACGGCCCACCTTCGAACTGCGCGGACGTAGCGGGCTGGAACTGGTGCGGCGGCTGGCCCAGCAAGGCTGTTTGCTGCTGGAGCACCCCTCAGCTACCAGCATCTTGCAGCCCCTGACGTGGTGCGACACCGTGCGTACCCTGGCTTGGACTTGGGAGCAAGTGCCTCCCAGCTACAAAAATGACACGGCCCCTTACTGGAAGCTCTCGCGGCTCGCAGACGGGCTGTACTGGGGCTTTAACACGCCGCCGCTGGTGGTAGACCCGGTAGCAGGCCTCGTGGGCCCGGCAGACATCCAAGGTCTTACCAGCCAGCAGGTGCGCACACTGCTCGATGCACCAGCCATGTCCGAGCCCGCCCTTCAGCGCCACGCCAGCCGTTTGATCGAAACCTTAGGCCCCGTCACGTTGCCCCCAGTGTTGCACCATGTGGATCGTTTGGTGGACTTAACCCCGCGCTTGGTGGCCGCCCTGAACCCCGTGCCTGAGGCGCAGCGTGCGGCGCAGGGCTGGGTGCGTGCCGCACTGAGCTGGGACTACGACGGCCACCGCGTACCGCTGGCCCCGGCAAACCTGCACCGCCTGCCCGATGGCCCCAACGGCCAGCAGCGCCTGCTGATGCGCGCCCCCGATCAAGAGGCGCAAGCCCTGGCGATCCTGCCACGCTTGGGCCTGCACCCGTGCGACGGCATGCACTGGGGCCTGCCCGGCACCGAAGACCAGACGCGCTGGCTGGACTGGGTCGCCGAGGCGTTTGCGCCTTGGCTGGCTGAAGGCTTGATCGTAGAAGCCGCCCCGCTACTGACCGAAGGCTGGGTGCAAAACGTGGATCAGGTGGACGCGCAATGGACGGTGCCCGAGGGCGAGGAGAGCGAGGACGGTGACTGCTCTCCCTGGTTCGACCTGTCGCTGGGTATTGCGGTGGATGGGCAGCGCATCAACGCTTTGCCTTGGCTACCTGGTTTGCTGGCTCAGGTGGCCCGCATGCCGATGGATCCCGACCGTGGTGATCGGATCTGGCCGCCCCACATCTGGCTGCCGCGCCACCCTGACGACCCCGCACAGGGCCATCTGCGGCTGGCATCGGCGGCCATTCGCCCCTGGCTGGAGGCGCTGCTGGAGCTGGTGGGCGACCGAACCTACAACTTTGACAGTGAGCACCTGCGCCTTTCACGCCTAGACGCGCTGCGTGCCCATGCCGCGCTGGGCGAGGGCGTGACGTGGCAGCCCGACCCAGGTCTCAAGGCGCTGCTCGACGGCATGCGTGGTCACCAAAGCTTGCCCGAGGTGCTGCCGCCGACAGACTTTCAGGCCCAACTGCGGCCCTACCAGCAGCAGGGGCTGAACTGGTTGCAATTTCTGCGCACACACGGGCTTGCCGGGGTGCTGGCCGACGACATGGGCTTGGGCAAGACGGTGCAAACGCTGGCCCACGTGGCGACCGAAAAAGCCGCTGGGCGGCTGGATCGGCCCACGCTCATCGTGGCACCGGTCAGCCTGCTGGGCAACTGGGCGCGCGAGGCACAGCGCTTCAGCCCCCAGCTGCGCACCTTGGTCTGGCATGGTCAGCAGCGCCATGGCCGCTGGGACGAGCTGGCCGAGCACGATCTGGTCATTGCGCCGTACTCGCTGCTGCAACGCGACCGCACCCACTGGGCCAAAAGCCGCTGGCATTTGGTGGTGCTGGACGAGGCGCAGAACATCAAGAACGCCGCCACCCAGGCTGCGCAAGTGGCTTGCGAGCTGGACACCCGGCACCGCCTGTGCCTCTCGGGCACCCCCATGGAAAACCACTTGGGCGAGTTGTGGAGCTTGTTCCACTTCCTGATGCCGGGTTTTCTGGGCAGTGCCAAGCGCTTTGGCGAATGGTTCCGCCAGCCCATTGAGCGCGAAGGCAACGCCCAGCGGCTGGCACAGCTGCGCGCCCGTGTCACGCCCTTCATGCTGCGTCGTACCAAGCAGCAGGTTGTTACCGAACTGCCCCCCAAACAGGAAACCGTGATGCGCGTCGAATTGGGTTCCGCGCAGGCTGACTTGTACGAAAGCATCCGCCTGAGCATGGAGTCCACGGTGCGCGAGGCGCTGAACCAGCAAGGGCTGGCCCGTTCGCAAATCACCATCCTCGACGCGCTGCTCAAGCTGCGCCAAGTCTGTTGCGATCCCAGCCTGCTCAAGACCGACGCAGCACGTACGGTGTCCGCGTCGGCCAAGCTCGAACAGCTCATGGACATGCTGCCCGAGATGCTGCAAGAGGGGCGGCGCATTCTGCTGTTTTCGCAGTTCACCACCATGCTGGCGCGCATTGAAAAGGAATTGGCCCGCCTCGGCCTGAACTGGGTCAAGCTCACCGGCAGCAGCCGTGACCGTGACGCACTGGTGCAGCGCTTCACCTCGGGCGAGGTGCCGTTGTTCCTCATCAGCCTCAAGGCAGGTGGTGTGGGCTTGAACCTGCCGCAGGCCGACACGGTGATCCATTTCGACCCTTGGTGGAACCCCGCCGTCGAAAACCAAGCCACCGACCGCGCCCACCGCATCGGGCAGACGCAGCGCGTTTGGGTCATCAAGCTGGTGGCCCAAGGCACCATCGAAGAGCGCATGCTGGCCCTGCAAGCGCGCAAAGCCGAACTGGCCGATCGGGTGTACGAAGGGGCCGCCGCCCGCAAAGCCCCGCTGTTTACCGATGACGACGTGGCCGAATTGCTGCGGCCCATGGATATGGAGCGTCAATAGCGCACCAAAGCTAAGATGCAAGCCCCTTGATTCATCCTTGATACACCCCAGCAGCCCTACGCCATGGCCACCACCAAGAAGTCTTCAGTCAAAACCCCTGCCTCGCCACCGGCTGACGTAGCCAGCACGCCCCATATTCCCGATACCCCCGATACCTCTGGCAGCCCCAGCAGCGCTGCCGCCAGCGCCCCGGCACCCGCCAAGCCCCGCGCAGCCAAACGGCCTGCGGCGACCAAACGCGCCAGCGCCCCAGCACAGGCGGTCTGGCCGTTTCCGCTGGGCAACAAGCCTTGATGCAGGCCTGACCTGTCCGCAGGATTTACAGGCTAAAGCTGTAGTTCTGGCCGCCCCGGCTGGCGATTTTGGCCAATGACAGGTCTGTGCGGTCTGTCAGCAGGCGGGCGTGACTGAGTATGGCCTCGTGCATGTCGGGGGAGACAATGATCTGTTGCAGATCGCTGCGCTGTGGAATGGGTTTGATACGCAGATCGGTGATAGTGTCGACGTTGCGCCAGATTGGAACGAGGCTGATCAATCAGCTTCGGACAATGAAGCTGATCAAAGCGTCAGTTGGTAAGGGGCGGCAGCATCGGTCTAGCCAACGCTACGATGCAGGCTGCACCTGTCAGCGTGTAAAACGAGTCATGACGAAAAATCTTGGGCAACTGACCCAGAGTAACCATCCAAGTAAACTCCAGTGCGTAGGCTTGCGATGCCTTAGACCTGTGCCACAATTGCCCTCGTGCTGTTGGATTTCCAGTCCGTTGTTGGATATACCGATTCCTTCCGTGTGTTTGATTTTCAAATAATATTCTCAGGATGAATGCTCCCGAACTGTCCACAAACGCAGCCACAGAACTTTCTCTGGAGGCTGTCGCGATGGATCGTCTGCGAGCATTGTACCGAGCTGACTCGCGGCCTTGGGTAGTCGCATTTTCAGGAGGAAAAGATTCCACAGTTGTCCTGCAGCTAGTGTTCCGGATGTTGCTGGATTTGGGCGAGGAAGCCACCAAACCGGTGATTGTTCTATCATCAGATACGCAAGTCGAAGCACCCAATGTGGCGGTTTTTGTGCAGGAAACCCTGCGCCGTATTCACACTCAAGCCCAAGCTTTGAAGTTGCCACTGGTGACCCAATTGGTCAAACCTTTGCCAGAGGAAAGTTACTGGGGCAAGATCATTGGCAAAGGGTATCCACCGCCTACGCGCTGGTTTCGCTGGTGTACCAGCAACATGAAAATCAAGCCTTCCCGCCGAGCGGTCGAAACCATGACAAGGGAGCACGGCAGCGTCATCTTGTTACTCGGCACACGGATTGACGAAAGTGCGCAACGAGGTCGCACCATGCAGGCCAGAACCTTGAATAGCAAAGGGCTCAATCCGCACCACGAAATCCCCAATGCACTGGTGGCTGCTCCGATTGCCGATTGGGGCACCGATGATGTGTGGGAATACCTTGCCTCTGGGCCTTGCCCCTGGGGCGGAGATCACAGTTTTTTGTTTTCTTTGTACCGTCAGGCCAGTGGGGGTGAATGTCCTGTGGTGTTTGACTTGAGCACACCCTCTTGTGGTGGCAGCCGCTTTGGATGCTGGACATGCACAGTGGTCAAAGAAGACAAATCCATGCAAGGCTTTATCCGCTCAGGTGAAGAACAGTTTCAGCCTTTGGCTGATTTCCGTGACCGTTTGATGGTGTTGCGCGAGCAGTCTGCCTTGCGCAGTGATGTGAAGCGCAATGGGCTGAGTGGGCCGGGCCCGTTCTTGCCCGCTGCCCGCCAGCAGATTCTGGATGAGTTGCTTGGTCTGGAGCAACGCATGGGTTTTTCGCTCATTGGTGATGACGAGTTGTTTTACATTCAGCGCGAGTGGAGCAGCGAGTTTGATTTCCAAGGGCATTTGGTTCTGGATGCCGCTGCCAAACACGGGAGAGTGATTAACATGGGCCAACAGGAAAATTTTAACCCTACACAAGAAGATGATTTGCTAGAGCAAGCTGCACTGAAAGAAGAGATCAATCCTGATTTGCTCCGCAGCTTGATCCAGCTTCGTCAGCGTGATTTTTCCTCGCTTGATAAATGGGGAGCGAAAACTGCATTTGAAACAGCGATAGGTGATTTGATCCGCAAGGCGGCGGCACAGGCAGAACAGGCGGTGCGGCCATGATTTTTCAGCGTTTGCATATTCACAACCTGTTTTCTTACCGGGGCATTTGTACGTTTGACCTAGCCCCTCCCTCTGAGACTGATGATCGGAACATTGTACTGATCTGGGGGCGCAATGGTTATGGCAAAACCAGTTTCATCAACAGTTTGAAGCTGGCACTGGCTGGGGTATCTGATGACTTGCGTGCCAGTGTCCATGCTGGCCGCAACTTCAAGCGAGATCACTTCTTGCTGGGCATGGGCGATGAGTGGATGGGCGTGTTTAACCGGCAGGCACGGGCAAACGGCGAAAGAACCTTTAGTGTAAAGCTGGAATGGGCAGAGCCCGAAGGTTTGGTGACCTTGCAACGGGAATGGACACTGGAAGGTAAGTCTGTTTCCGAGCGGTTGGAAGTGATTCCTTCGTTTGGCGAAAAACCATCTCCGGATATTGATAGCCCACTAGAAGGTGAATCCAGAGCCTTTATTCAGGCACGCTTGCCGACTGCCCTGCTGCCATTTTTCATCTACGATGCTGAACGGGTGCAGCAGTTGGCCGAGGCGAACCGGGAAGGACAAATGCAGCAGATGGAGCAATTGCTGGATTTGGCCAATATTGATGTCATCAGTGAGTATTTAGGCAAGAACTTGGCCACCTGGCGGCGCGAGTCCAGTGATGCCAATCAAAATCAGATCAACGCACAACGCTATGGCTTGCAAGCCTTGGAGGCCCAACAGATGGGTGTTCAGCAAGAAATAGCTGATCTCGAAGATGAATTGGCCAGTTTGACTGCACGCATTCGTCGGGTAGATGTGGCGATGGAAGCTCGCAGGCAATTTGCCTTGCAAACAGAGGCTGCTGAACTTACCGTCAATCAAGCGCTGGTGGCGAGCCAGTTGGAGGAAAAAGCGCAGACATTTTTTACGGCTTTCGCCCGTGAAGCACCTTTGGTCTTGGGTGTGGACTGGATGCGGCAAGCTGCCACGGAACTGAGCAAAATTGTCAAGCATCCCAACAGACGTTTGAATGATGAGCTGAACAAGGTGTTGGAGGCTTTGCCTCAGCGGCTGCTGCGTGATCCGCCGAAAATTCCCTTGAACCCCGATCAAATTGCCGCATTGGAACGCAAACTGGAAAAAATCATTCGCTCGTACCAACCAGACTCAGAAGACATGACGGAAGGCTTGTTTCACCTCAGCCCTGCCAGGGCTGAAGAGCTGTTGCAAACGGTCAGTGCGTATGCCAATGATGGTCGCATTGCCCAGCAATGGCGCAGCGATTTGATGGAAATCCGCCGACTAAAAACCACCTTGAAAGACGTGGA
The DNA here is from genome assembly GCA_041192045.1 of Pseudomonadota bacterium. Lineage (GTDB taxonomy): Bacteria > Pseudomonadota > Gammaproteobacteria > Burkholderiales > Burkholderiaceae_C > Hydrogenophaga. The sequence goes on from JBEENR010000012.1 coordinate 39,916, forward strand.
GCGCAAGCTCAATGATGTTTCCAATTTGGCCCCAGCCGAGCGCAGCCAGTTTGAGCAGAAGGCGGCAGAACGCGCCCGGCTGGACTCAAGTCGGGATGAATTGAATCGCCGCATTGGTGCGTTAAGTGACCAGATTGGTGTGCTGAACCGCAACATTGGTATGCAACAAGATGTTTTGCGTCAGGCTGAGCGTGCATTGAATGAGGCTCAGGTAGCCCAAGGAAAACTGGGTTTGGGCCAACGGCTGCAAAAAGCTCTGGCCATATACCGTGATGCTCTCAAAGGCCGTCGGCGTGCGGAGATTGAGCAGGCCATCAATGCGCGGTTCCAGAATCTGATGACTTCACATCAATTGATACGCCACATCCGTGTCAATGAAGACTTTTCTTTGAACTATCAAGATGCGCAAGGTATTTCGATTGGAATGGGTAATATCTCAGCAGGCATGAAGCAGCTGGTGGCTCAGGCGTTGTTGTGGGGGCTCAAGGATGTGGCCAACCGGGATGCCCCGGTGGTGATTGATACGCCGCTGGCTCGCATTGACCGCCAGCATCAGCAAAACCTGATCACACGCTACTTTCCACAGGCAGGGCGGCAGGTGATTGTGTTGCCCACAGACTCGGAGCTGGATCGTGAAAAGTATGAGTTGATCAGACCGTATGTGTATCGCGAGTTTCGTCTGGAGAACCAGGCAGGGGATGCCACCCTGGTGCAAGCAGGGGGGTATTACTGATGGCCAAAATTTACACATCGCAAGCAGACGAAGACACCATCAGCCTAGTGCTGCGCAAGGGTTTTCGCGCTCAGGGGCCGAAATGGACGGTGCTGCGGTTGGCTTTGGCGCTGTCGTTGCGGCAATCTGACTTACCCGATGAAACGTTCGATCAGCTCGAGCAGGGTCGAGGCAGCGAGTACACCTTGGAGGTGTTGAACGGGCGCAGCCAGAAGGAGGCCAACGGGTTTGTGGATGCGTTTTGCGCCCTGCTGTCGGTGCGGCATCAGGTGGATTTGTTTGCCGATGAAGCATTGCTTGCCCGCTGGATGCAGAGACACATTCGCCGTGGTCTGAAAGAAATACAAGCCACCTGGCGCGAGTCGCACGACTTTCATGAATTTCTGTTCCAGGAGTTTTTTTCAAATCAACCCGGTGAACTGGTGGCCGAAGTGTCGGTGCAGTCGGGCTTGGCTTCGGCGCTGACCGAGTTGGGCTTCAATGCCGAGATCATTCATCAACACGATGGCCCGCGTGTCACACGTCACACCGTTCGCCTGGCTGATGCCGAAGACTTTGGCAAGCTCGAACGTCGTCTGGATGATTTGGCGTTTACGTTGGGCTTGAAAGACGTGGGTGTGTTTATGGCGGCAGCCGGCTCACCCAAAACCGTGTGGCTGGATGTGCCTCGCACCCCGGCAGCATGGAAAAGCCAAGGTGCTGAGGCTTTAAGTGCTTGGCAAGCTCCCCCCGCAGGTTTACCTGTTCTGTTGGGTGTGGATGTGGTGGGTGATTTGGTGGTTCGTGATTTGCTGGATGCCCCTCACCTGCTGGTGGCTGGCACCACAGGCAGCGGCAAAAGCGTGTGTTTGCACAGCATGCTGTTATCCCTGTCATTGACACGAAGCCCGCAACAGGTGCAATGGTTGTTGATTGATCCCAAGCGGGTTGAAATGGCCGCCTACAGCCAGTCACCTCATTTGCACTGCCCCATCGTGACAGAAGGGCCAGAAGCTGTGCTTGCATTGAAAGGCATGGTGCAAGAAATGGTGACCCGTGAAAAGCTGCTGGCCAGCCGTGCGGTCAGGGAGTTGTCTGGTTTAGGCGTTGATGCGCCGCCCAGACTCGTGCTCGTTGTGGAAGAACTGGCCGCACTGCTTGCACAGGCTCCAGAAGCGGAAGAGCCATTGATCATGTTGGCCCAAAAAGCGCGGGCTACGGGTATTCATTTGGTTTTGGCGACACAGCGACCAGACTCCGCCACGTTCAGTGGTTTGTTGCGCAGCAACATTCCATCTCGCATTGCCCTGACCGTTCAAAAAGCCGCTGAATCCAAAATCGTACTGGATGAAACAGGTGCGGAGAAATTGCTTGGAAAAGGCGATATGCTAGTCAAGTGGCTGGGTATACCATTGCAACGGGTGCATGGGTTGCACATTCAGCAAGGTGACATGGCGGGGTTGTTGCAGAGAGCTGTCAAAAAGGGGAATGGCGCATGGTGAATGTATCGGTTGAGTTTTTCGCACCCTTGTTTTTGTCGATTGATAGGGTGGGGCCATTTCAAGATCGCATGGAAGTTTTTGATTTCACCGATTCGAATGACGAGCCCTGCAATGTCTATCTGATGGTGTCGAAAAATGGGCGTGGCAAAACCACGGTCATGGAGTTGATGGCAGCCATGATGGGTATGCTAGGCAAAGTCGAATCCGATGGGGTGGGCATAGAGGACTTGGATCGCGGTTTGGGTCGAGCCCAATGGGACATCAAAGTCACCCTGAACACCAGCGGCCAAAAAGAAACGGTGATTCTTTCCCTGGTGGCTGGGTTGATGGGCGAGGAAGCTGCTCTCAAGTTCTGGTCTCCCGACGAATTGCTGACCCACGGTGCAACCGGGTGGCACCGATTTGGTTTTGTCCGTGCAACCAAAGGTGGTCGTACCAGCATGGTGGGACGCAGCGACGGATGGGCGATCGACTTCAATGCACTGATTGACAGCAGTCGGGGGGATCGACTGACCAGCTTCGACGGGGATGTACTCACCTATCCCACGCTGATTTATTTCTCGGCCTACCGCAACATTGTTCGCCTTGATGCAACTGAGCGGGCCATCGTGGCTCCCCGCGACTGGAATTACCAACCGGTGCATGTTTTCGATATTGAGGGGCAAGACTGGCGCAGTTCGCTGGACAACCTGTTGGTGTGGCTTAAGTGGTTGGACGATGGGCGTTTTGAAGATGCTGTGCAAGCTATCAATGAGCGCGTATTCAAGGCGGGTGATCCTCAGTTGGACTCCGGAAAACGTCTCAAGGGTGTGCGCAAGGAGCCGCCAGAAGCGGTGGTGGTATCGGGGGCGCAGGAACACCGGTTAGACAGGCTGTCCAGCGGAGAAAAAAGCCTGGTGCAGTTGTACCTGCGCCTGGGTGCCCACATGACGCACAACACCATCGTGCTGGTGGATGAGCCAGAGGTGCATTTGCACCGCAATCTGCAATACGAAACCTTGTTTGAGCTGTTCCGGTTGGCCAAGAAAAATTACCCCCGTGTCAGCGTATTCATGGCCACGCATTCCGAGCGGTTGATGAAGGCTTTCGCTTTGGATCAGGAGGAAGAAAACCTGATTAAAGGGGCCTACATCATTGAAACGGCTGAAGAAGAAGCTAGGGCAGAGGCCATTTCCACGGCGGCACGAGGGTACGGATCAAGCAACTGACAGCGCGGAGAAATCGAATGGGAGCGATAAAAAAGAAGCCCGGTCTTCAATCATCGAATCACTTTTTCAACCGCTACAGCGGTGTGCCCGTGATTTACGTGGAGTCGGAAGAGGATCGTTATATCTATGGGGGGTGTTGGTTCCAGTCACAGCTCTCTCGTGTAGAGTTTCTGTCTGTTGCTGAACGGGCGGTGGACAATGCCTTTTCGGGTTGCAAAGCCGTGATTGAAGCTGTTCAGGAGGAAGCATCCTCTGGTAATGTTTCATGGGGCATTGTGGATCGTGATGCGGTTATGAGTCAGGATTTATGGAGCCTGGTGCATGAAACCGACGACGACTGCTTTGATGGCTCTCGGCCATTTGGCCAGCACATCAAAGTGCTGCTGCGCTGGGAGATGGAGAGTTACCTAGTAGATGCAGGGGCACTTGAGTTGCTCCGCTCACGGAAGGAAATGACCAAACCCCGCCCTGATCATGTGGTCTGGGACGAGTTGTTGGGTGATTGCCAAGCACTGATTCCCCATGCAGCATTGAATGCGATGCGTCACCAATATAAGGAAAAGGGACTGGGTGATGGCAGTACAGACGACCATAAAAATCGACCTGAAGTCGAATGTCAGTTGGTCAATAAGGTATTGGATGCAATGAAGATGCGAAAGCCAGATTGTGATCATGACTATGCCGAGCATTTGGCGTATGTCGAAGCATTTGATACCATCCGTGCACCTTCATACAAGCGTGTTCAAGGCTTCCTGAGGCGCGTACATGGCAAGGCGGTGTTGTCCCGCTTTAAAAAACGGCATAGTGTCAAAGATGATTTTCGGGCGCAACTGGCCGTCGAAATAAAAGCTGCTGGGCGTGTACCCAAAGAGTTGGACGATTTTGTCTGGTATGTTGTTAACAAATAACTAGAAAGACGCATATTCAAGATTTTTAGTTTGAATGATTTTGTATATGTATGAGTCAGTCATAATAAATTATTAAGATAACATTTTATTTTATTGATTAAAAGCGATCAAGGATATGACTGACATTAGTTTCAAAAGCTTGGGCGCTGTTTGAAAGCCGTACATCAGTAAGTCACCCATAATAAATTTTCCACAGAACTTGATATCCTAGTTGGATATAAGGTAAGTTTTAGAACGAGTCAACTGCAAGAAAGTGGAAGATGGAGCGAACAGAGTTCACTCTGAGCATGGAAGAAGCGCAGTAGTTCAAGAGAGTGGTGAGACGACACGCGAACTTCGTTATGGATGACTTAAAGGCTAAAGCTGTAGTTCTGGCCGCCCCGGCTGGCGATTTTGGCCGCGCCCATGCGGTTGCCGAGTTCGGCGCATTGCGTCAGCGGCCAGCCTTGTGACAGACCGTAGAGCAGGGCGGCGCGGAATGCATCGCCGCAGCCGGTGGGGTCGATGACGGTGCTGGCCGCCACACCGGGCACGGTGCGGGTGTGGCCGTCGGCCCAGACTTGGCAGCCCTGCTCGCCCAGCGTGACCACGAGGCCCTGCACCCGGCTGGCGATGTCGGCCAGCGACAGGCCGGTGCGGTCGGTCAGCAGGCGGGCTTCGTAGTCGTTGACCGTCACCCAAGTGGCTTGTTCGATGAATTGCCGCAGTTCCTCGCCGTTGAACATGGGCAGGCCCTGACCGGGGTCGAACACGAAAGGCACCCCGGCTTGGTGCAACTGGCGGGCGTGGCTGAGCATGGCCTCGCGTCCGTCGGGCGAGACGATGGCCAGTTGCAGATCGTTGCGCTGCGGCACCGGGTTTTGGTGTGCCTCGGCCATGGCACCGGGGTGAAAGGCGGTGATCTGGTTGTTGTCGCGGTCGGTCATGATCATGGCCTGCGCGGTGTAGGTGTGGGCTGATAGGCCAATGTGCTGGGTGTCCACGCCCAGCGCTTGCAGGCGGTCGAGGTAGTCCTGCCCGTCGTTGCCCAGCAGGGCCAGCGGGGTCACGTTAGCACCGAGTTGACGCAGCCCGTAGGCAATGTTGCCCGCACAGCCCCCGTATTCACGCCGCAGACTGGGCACCAGAAAGGACACATTCAGGATGTGCAGCTGGCTGGGCAGGATGTGTTCGGCAAAGCGGCCCTCAAAGTCCATGATGGTGTCAAAGGCCAGGGAACCGCAAACAAGCAGGGTCATGATGGGGGTAGGGTGTGAAAAATCAGGGATAAAACACCCGCGCCCGGTAGCCCGCCATGGTAGGCACTTCGCGCAGGTTCAGGGCCAGCCCCAGCCGCAGGGTGGTGGTGCTGTGGGCGGGCAGTTGGGTGGGTGCGTCGGGCAGTTCTTCGGGCAAGAAGACGCGCTGCGCCAGCACGGTGTCGCGGCTGTCGGTCAGGCTCAGCTCCAAGGCGGGCAGCGCCAAGGGCAGTGCGGCGGTGTTTTGCAGCACCACTTCAAAGGCGTGGCGATTGTCGCTGCGGCGCAGCAGGGTGGAGCTGTCAATGACGATGGCCTCCAGACGACGCAGGGGCTGTACCTCGCAGCCCAGCGGCAGGCACAGCGCATTCAATACAGGGGTCAGCGCGGGCTGCGCGGCGGCGAGGCGGTCGCGCTCGTGCAGCAGCACTTGCAGCAACAGCAGCAGGGCCAGCAGCGCAATGCCGCTGCGCAGCTGTGCCCGCGTGCCCGCCGACTGCCAGAAGGCCTGCCGCCGGGCCTGTCGCACAAATTCGGGCTCGGCGGGCGCTTCGGCCATGCGCCGGAACAGGGGTTTGCGCCAGAGGCTGCCTCCGTGCGCTGGGTGGGGGGCAGGGGCTGGCCCGGCACTGGGTGTGTCGGCAGCGGGCACGCCCAGTGGCGGTTGGTTGGGGGCTGGTGCGGCGGCAACAGGCGCGTGCGCTGGCGCTGGGGTTTGCGCGTGGGGGCTCGCCGACTGGATGCGCTGCCGCACGGGCTCGGGCACCCAGGCTCGTGGCGTGGGGTGAGCCGGGTCGTGGGGGGCGCGTTGCGCGGTACTGGGGGCTTGAGGTGCCGGGGGCTGCTGGGGGGTGTCGGCCCAGTCTTCAAGGTAGAGGTGGGCATCAAACACGTCGGCACAGTGCCCGCAGCGCACCCAGCCGTCTGACATGCCGAGCTGGTCTTCGCCCACCCGGAACAGGGTGCCACAAGCGGGGCAGCGGGTGATGAATGGCATCTCAACACCCGCCAGGGCTCAGGCCTTGACGGCAGTCATCAGCACCCAGCCGTCTTGCTCGTCGCTGACTTGCAGGGCCAGCCACGGCGCATAGGCTTCGCGCAGCTCGTCGGCTTGGCGCGACAGGATGCCTGCCAGTACCAAGTGCCCGCCAGCGGCCACATGGGCGCACAGCAGCGGGGCCAGCACCTTCAGCGGCATGGCCAAGATGTTGGCCAGCACCAAGTCAAAAGTACCGCTGGCCAGCTCGGGCAGGCCAGCCAGCAGGGTGGCGTGGTTGGCCGCCGCGTTGAGTTGGGTGGATTCGACTGCTGCCGGGTCAATGTCCACCGCCACAATCTCGCGTGCGCCAAAACGGGCCGCCCCAATGGCCAGAATGCCGGAGCCGCAACCGTAGTCCAACACCCGTTGCCCCTTGCAGCCGTGCTGTGCCGTCCAGCGCAGGCACATGCGGGTGGTGGGGTGGGTGCCGGTGCCAAAGGCCAAGCCAGGGTCGAGGCGGATGACGTGTTCTGCCGCTGCGGGCGGCTCGTGCCAGGTGGGCACGATCCAGAAGCTGGGCGTGATCTCGACGGGCGCAAACTGCGACTGCGTCAGCCGCACCCAGTCTTGGTCGGGTACGGCCTGCAAGCCCTGTACCGTGCAGCCTTCAAAGAAGTCTTGCAGCACCAGCAGGCCAGCGGCTTCGCGGGCGGCGGCCTCGTCGGCAAACAGGGCCACCACGCGCGAGCGTTGCCAGCCCGCTTTGGGCGGGGGCATGCCGGGCTCGCCAAACAGGGCCGATTCGGCCTCGGTCATGGCATCGGCATCTTCCACCGACACGCTCAGCGCATCCAGGGCCGAGAGCGCTTCGCTCACATCCTCCAGTGCGGCCTCGGGGGCCAGCAGCGCCAGCTCGTACAGGTGGCCGGTGGCGGGGCTCGTGTCGGGTTCAGCGTTCACGGCGCGACAACCATTCTTCTAGGTAGTGGATGTTGGTGCCACCAGCAATGAAGCTGGCATCCACCATCAGCTCGCGGTGCAGCGGGATGTTGGTGTGGATGCCCTCCACCACCATTTCGGCCAAGGCGGTGCGCATGCGGGCCAGGGCTTGTTCGCGGGTGTCACCGTGCACGATGATCTTGCCGATCATGGAGTCGTAGTTGGGCGGCACGTAGTAGTTGGTGTAGGCATGCGAATCGACCCGCACGCCAGGGCCACCGGGCGCGTGCCAGGTGGTGATGCGGCCGGGCGAGGGGGTGAATTTGTAGGCATCTTCGGCATTGACGCGGCACTCAATGGCATGGCCGCGCAATTCAATCTGACGCTGGGTGAAGGGCAGTTTCTCGCCAGCGGCCACCGCAATTTGGGTGCGCACAATGTCAATACCGGTGATCCACTCGGTGACGGGGTGCTCCACCTGAACGCGGGTGTTCATTTCAATGAAATAGAACTCGCCGTTTTCAAACAGAAATTCAAAGGTGCCCGCACCCCGGTAACCAATCTTCTTGCAGGCAGCGGCGCAACGTTCGCCAATGCGCTGGATCAAGCGGCGCGGAATGCCCGGTGCAGGCGCTTCTTCAATCACCTTTTGGTGGCGGCGTTGCATAGAACAATCGCGCTCGCCCAGGTACACCGCGTTGCGGTGGGTGTCGGCCATGATCTGGATTTCAATGTGGCGCGGGTTCTGGAGGAATTTCTCCATGTACACCTCGGGGTTGCCAAACGCAGCCCCGGCTTCGGCCTTGGTGGTTTGCACGGCGTGCAGCAGGGCGGCTTCGGTGTGCACCACGCGCATGCCGCGCCCGCCACCGCCACCCGCGGCCTTGATGATGACCGGGTAACCCACTGCCTTGGCGGTGCGTTTGATGATGACCGGGTCGTCGGGCAGGGCACCGTCAGAGCCGGGCACGCAGGGCACACCGGCGCGGATCATGGCTTGCTTGGCCGATACCTTGTCGCCCATCAGGCGGATGGATTCGGGCGTGGGGCCAATGAAGGTGAAGCCACTTTTTTCCACCCGCTCGGCAAAGTCGGCGTTTTCCGACAAAAAGCCGTAACCGGGGTGAATGGCCTCGGCATCGGTCACTTCGGCTGCCGAAATGATGGCGGGCATGCTGAGGTAGCTTTGGGCGCTGGGGGCTGGCCCAATGCAGACCGCCTCGTCGGCCAGACGAACGTATTTGGCATCGCGGTCGGCCTCGGAATAGACCATCACCGCTTTAATGCCCATTTCACGGCAGGCCCGCTGCACACGCAGGGCAATCTCGCCCCGGTTGGCAATCAATATTTTTTTGAACATGGCGGGCTCAGCCTCATTCGATCACGAACAGGGGCTGGCCGTATTCCACCGCTTGGCCGTTGTCCACCAGAATCTTGGTCACGGTGCCGGTGTGGTCGGCTTCGATCTCGTTGAGAATCTTCATGGCCTCGACAATGCAGATGGTGTCACCGGTCTTGATGGTGTCGCCCACTTCCACAAAGGCCTTGGCGCCGGGGCTGGCCGCACGGTAGAAAGTGCCTACCATGGGCGACTTGACAATGTGACCCGTGGCGGCGGCAGCAGGGGCTGGGGCTGCTGGGCTGACTTCAATGGGTGCCGCTGCGGGGGCCGCTTGCGGGGCGGGTGCCGGGGCATACACCACAGGGGCGGCTACGGTGTTGGGCGAACTTTTGACAATACGCACCTTGCCTTCGGCCTCGGTGATTTCCAGCTCCGAGACGTTTGATTCGGAAACAAGGTCGATCAAGGTTTTCAGTTTTCTCAGGTCCATGGTTTCTCCAACGAAAATCGCTTAAATGGGCCCAAGTGCCACCAAATTCAGGCAAACTGAGCCCCGCCCGCCCAAAGGGTGGCGCAGTGTACACGATGCTGACTGGGCTGTGACAACTGTTTTTTAAGCACTGCGCGCAACTTTTTCGGCTGGAGATGTGCGATGAACAGCACAATTAACCCATGTTGATGGGTTTTGTGCGCTGTTTCTGGGTTGCGCCCCACCGCCGGTCTGTGGGTGGCGACGACAACGCCTGGTCAGCCCAGTTGCGCCCATTGCGCCAGATCAGCGGGCGAAACCTTGCCGATTTTGCGATGCAACACCACGCCCTCGCGCCCCATGACCACGGTGTAGGGCAGGCCGCCGGTGGGGTTGCCCAAGTCGCGGCTGAGTTGGGTGCCCGCTAGCCCGGCCATGCCCACCGGGAAGTCGAGGGGCATTTTCTGCAAAAAGCTGCGCACCGCGCTGGGCTGATCGACCGCCAGCCCCAGCACCTGCCAGCCTTGTGCGCGGCGGTCGCGGTAAAAGGCATTGAGCAAGGGCAGTTCCTCAACGCAGGGCGGGCACCAAGTGGCCCAGAAGTTCACCAGCAGGGGCTGACCGCGCCAAGCCGCCAGCGACACCGCTTCGCCGTGCGGGCCTTCAAACTGGCTGGCCCAAAACTGTTGTTCGGCGGCGCTACCTACCGGGTTGGGCTGGTAGCGCCACCAGGCGGTGCCAATACCAGCGGCACCCGCCGCCGCAGCGGTGGCACCCAGCCACCAGCGTCGTCGGTTGAGGTTCATGGAATGTTCTCCGTCAGGGGGGTGTTCATCAGCAGGCGGCGTACCGCCTCGGTGTCGCCCCTGGGTTTTCGGCCCTGGCTGTCGGGCTTGAGGGCACCGCGCAGGTCGTCCAGATCGTGAACCAGCAAATGCACCAACACCCACTGGCTCAGGGCGGTGCAGCGGCTGCGCAGGGTCAACGCCTGCACCGTCTCGCCCCGCCAGTCTTGTAGGCTGCCGGGGTGGTAGTCCACCCGGTGATCCAGCAGCGCCAGTTCGGCGGACTTGGGGTCGTCGCAGAACAGGTGCAGGTACACGTCGCTGTGCTCGGTGGCCGTGCCGTGCCACACCGCGCCACCGAGGTGCGGGCGAAAGCTGCTCAGGCGCTCCATCCAGAGCAGGGCCAGTTCGCGCAGGGCCTGCAATTCCAGTGCCTGGGTGTCGGCGCAGAACAGCGCGATGTGTTCGCGCACGGCGGCATCGACCGTGGCGTTGTCCGGCAAGGCCGTGCGGCTGGGCAGCCCCAGCTGCTGCACGGCGCGGCGTTTGGCAGCAGCGTATTCCAGCCCTTTTTCGACGATCCAGCGGGCAGCAACGGCGGCAATTTCGGTGTCCAGTCGGACGCGGTCGGTATTCATGGCGCAATTGTGCCGCTTGCCCAGACGGCAGGTGCCCCCGCCTAAAATGCCCGCATGCATATACACATTCTGGGCATTTGTGGCACGTTCATGGGCGGCTTGGCCGCGCTGGCTCGCGAGGCGGGGCACCGGGTAACCGGCTGCGATGCGGGGGTTTACCCCCCCATGAGCGACCAGCTTCGGGCCTTGGGCATTGACTTGATTGAAGGTTTTGAAGCCGACCAGATGGCGCTGGCACCCGACATGTATGTGGTGGGCAATGTGGTGAGCCGCGCCAGACGGGCCGATGGCGAACCCAAGTTTGCGCTGATGGAGGCCATTTTGGATGCCGGTGCGCCCTACACCAGCGGCCCGCAGTGGCTGGCCGAGCATGTGCTGCAAGGACGGCACGTGCTGGCGGTGGCGGGCACGCACGGCAAAACCACCACCAGCGCCATGCTGGCCTGGATTTTGACCGCCGCTGGCCGGGAGCCGGGTTTCTTGATTGGCGGGGTGCCGCTGAACTTTGGCGTGTCAGCCCGCTTGGGCGCACAGCCCGCCGCAGGGGCAGCGCGCCCGCTGTTTGTGATTGAGGCCGACGAATACGACACCGCTTTTTTTGACAAGCGCAGCAAGTTTGTGCATTACCGCCCGCGCACGGCGGTGCTGAACAACCTGGAATTCGACCATGCCGACATTTTTGATGACCTAGCGGCCATTGAGCGCCAGTTTCATCACCTGGTGCGCACGGTGCCCCGCACAGGCCGGGTGGTGGTGAATGGCCTGGAAGAGTCGCTAGACCGGGTGCTGCACCGGGGATGCTGGAGCGAGGTGCGCAGTTTTGGCGCTGCCGTGAGCGACTTCAGCGCCCAGGGCGAACCGCATGCTTTTGATGTGCTGCAAGGCGGCACGCGGGTAGGACGGGTTGAATGGGCACTCAGCGGTCAGCACAACCAGCTCAATGCGCTGGCGGCCATTGCAGCGGCAGAACATGTGGGCGTGGCCCCGGCACAGGCGGCGCAAGCGCTGGCCACCTTTGAGAATGTGCGCAGGCGCATGGAGGTGCGCGGCACGGTGGCACGGCCGGGCGGCCACATCACGGTGTACGACGACTTTGCCCACCACCCCACCGCCATGCGCACCACCCTAGATGGTTTGCGGCGGCAGCTGCAACAGGCTGCGCCAGCAGAGCGGCAGCGCATCTTGGCGGTGTTTGAGCCGCGCAGCAACACCATGAAGCTGGGCACCATGAAGTCGCAATTGCCTTGGAGCCTAGAAGCGGCAGATTTGGCGTTCTGCCATGCAGGCGGCCTAGACTGGGATGCCGAAGCTGCCCTGCAAGCCCTGGGCAGCCGCGCCGTGGTGGCGCACAGCATCGAGGCGCTGGTGGCCCAAGTCTGTGCAGCGGCACAGCCGGGTGACCACATTGTGTGCATGAGCAACGGCGGCTTTGGCGGCGTGCACGCCCGGCTGCTGCACGCGCTGGCCGCGTCAGGTCAGTAAGCCAGGTTCATGTCCTGCACATCCACCACCACCACGGGCTTGGCCAGGGCGGCGCTGGCGGCTTTGGCAAAGTTCAGCGCCCAGTCTTGGTGTTCGGCATCGCGGAAACGGGCTTCGCCCGCCCCCTGCGCCACGCACAACACCTTGTCGGCGGTGAGCACTTTGCCCGTGGCGCGGATGGGCTCGCATTGCAGGGCGACGAACTGCTCATCCAGCCAGAGCCGTGCGGCCTCGTGCGGCATGGGCTGGACTTCTTCCAGGTCAAAACGGTAGCTGCGGGGCTCGCCCCAGGTCACGGTTACATGGCTGCGCATCAGGCACTCCTCCAAATAAAAACAGGGGGGACAAAGCGCAAATTGTGCCTTGCCCCACCCCAGGTTCAAACCGCTGCCGCCGTGTTGCCGCGCCGCGCCTGCACCGCTTGTGACAGGATGTCCAGCGCCTGCACCGAATTGTCCCAGCCCAGGCAGGCATCGGTGATGCTTTGGCCGTAGGTCAGGCGGCCCACGTCGTCCTGACCGGGTGTGAATTTTTGCGCCCCGGCTTGGATGTGGCTCTCGATCATCACGCCAAACACGCTGTTCGAGCCAGCCCGGATTTGGCCTGCAATGTCGTGCGTCACGTCCAGTTGTTTCTGGTGTTGCTTGCTGCTGTTGGCATGGCTGCAATCGACCATCAGGCGGGCGGGCAGTTGGGCCGCATCCAGCGCCTTCACCGCATCGGCCACGCTGGCCGCGTCGTAGTTAGGCGCTTTGCCGCCGCGCAGAATGACATGGCAGTCTGGGTTGCCATTGGTTTGCACAATGGCCACCTGCCCGTTTTTGTGCACAGACAGGAAATGGTGGCCGCGTGCTGCCGCTTGAATGGCATCGGTGGCAATGCGCACATTGCCGTCGGTGCCGTTCTTGAAGCCAATCGGGGCCGACAGGCCCGAGGCCAGTTCGCGGTGAACCTGGCTCTCGGTGGTGCGCGCCCCAATGGCCCCCCAGCTGATGAGGTCGCCAATGTATTGCGGGCTGATCACATCCAAAAACTCGCTGCCAGCGGGCAGGCCCAGGCGGTTGATTTCAATCAAGAGCTGGCGCGCCATGCGCAGGCCTTCGTCAATGCGGAAGCTGCCATCCAGGTAAGGGTCGTTGATGAGGCCTTTCCAGCCCACGGTGGTACGCGGTTTTTCAAAGTACACCCGCATCACGATTTCCAGGGTGTCAGCGTAGCGTTCGCGCAGCGGTTTCAGGCGGCGGGCATAGTCCATGGCCGCTGCGGGGTCGTGGATGGAGCAGGGGCCAATGACCACCAGCAGGCGCTGGTCTTGGCCGTGCAGGATGTGGTGAATGCGCTGCCGGGTCTGGCTGATGAGTGCCTCCACCGGCGTGCCGCCAATGGGGAAGAAGCGAATCAGGTGTTCGGGAGGCGGTAACACGGTGATGTCCTGGATGCGTTCGTCGTCGGTCTGACTGGTTTTGTCGATGGGGCGGGCGTGCCATGCATCGGGGCTGCTGAGCGAAGTGGGTGGGTTCATGGTCTGGCTGGGTTTTGCGGGTTGAGGGTTGGTGAATCGGATGAACGGGAGTCAACAGGGGGCAAAAAAAAACCGCCGGGCTGCTGGCCGGCGGTTTGATCGAGATGGGGTTTTGCGCTTACGGGCTCGCCTCTCGTCCGCCTGGGACTGAGAACCAAAAATAAAAAAAGCCAAAGCGTTTTTGCATAGGGCGCGAATGTAGCACACGGCGCATGACAACAGTCTGACATTTACTCGCTGATCAAAATGACGCGAAAGTCGTTCACGTTGGTCAAGGTTGGGCCGGTGATGACCGAGTCACCCAGGGTTTGAAAAAAGCGGTGGCCGTCGTTGGTATCCAGACAGGCACGCGGGTTGAGCCCACTGGCAAATGCCCGGCTCAATGTGTCAGGCCCCATGAGGGCACCGGCAATTTCCTCTAGGCCGTCCACGCCATCGGTGTCGCCCATGAGCGCATGAATACGAGGGTGCCCCTGGGTGGCCAAGGCCAATGAGAGCAGGCATTCCACGTTGCGACCACCGCGCCCTTGACCGCGCAGCGTTACGGTGGTTTCGCCGCCCGAGAGCAAGGCGCAGGGCCGGGCAAACGGCGCACCTTTTTCAGCCACTTGCAGGGCAATGCCTGCCAGCACCTTGCCCACATCGCGCGCTTCACCCTCCAGGGCATCGCTGAGAATCCAGGGCGTGTAGCCGTGCGACCGGGCCACAGCGGCTGCCGCTTCCAGGGCTTGCTGGGGGGCTGCCACCATCCGGGTTTGCACCCGCGCCAGTCGTGCATCGGTGGGTTTGACCGATTCGCCCGCGCCGCTGCTCAGCACGCGCAGCACCTGTTCGGGCAGTGTGATGCCGTAACGCTGAACAATCGCCAAGGCATCTTCGCAGGTCGTCGGGTCGGCCACGGTCGGCCCAGAGGCAATATCCAGCGGACGGTCGCCGGGTACATCTGAGAGCAAGAGGTTGATGACACGGGCCGGAAAACAGGCCGCAGCCAGCCGCCCACCTTTGATGGCCGAGAGGTGGCGGCGCACGGTGTTCATTTCGCTGATGGTGGCACCACTGGCCAGCAAGGCCCGGTTGAGCTGCTGCTTGTCCTGCAAGCTGATACCCGGCAGCGGCAGGGGCAACAGCGCAGAGCCACCGCCCGAGATCAGGCACAGCACCACATCTTCCGGGCTCAGGTTGTGCACCTGTTGCAGCATGCGCTGCGCCGCATCCAGCCCAGCCTGATCGGGCACCGGGTGCGCGGCTTGAACAATCTCGATACGTTCGCAAGGCACTTGGTAGCCATAACGCGTGACCACCAGCCCCGACAGAGGCCCAGGCCAATGGTCTTCTACAGCGCGTGCCATGGCCGCCGAGGCTTTACCCGCCCCTATGACGATCAAGCGCCCTTGGACTTCGCTGGGCAAAGGCAAGTGGGGCGGCACGCACACATGGGGTTGCGCCGAGGCGATGGCCGCCTCGAACATCTCACGCAGGTGTTTGGCGGCTGCGGGGTTCATGCCGATGGACCGATGAGCGTCCTTGCTGCCGACACCTCAGGCCGTGCCGCCTACCGTCAGCCCTTCGATGCGCAGCGTGGGCTGGCCCACACCCACCGGCACGCTCTGGCCTTCTTTGCCGCAGGTGCCCACGCCACTGTCTAGGCGCATGTCGTTGCCGATCATGCTCACGCGGGTCAGGGCATCCGGCCCGTTGCCCACCAGCGTAGCCCCTTTGACCGGGTATTGAATCTGGCCGTTTTCCACCCAGTAGGCTTGACTGGCCGAAAACACAAATTTGCCGCTGGTGATGTCCACCTGCCCGCCGCCAAAGTTGGTGGCGTACAGCCCCTTTTTGATGCTGGCCACGATTTCTTCGGGGCTTTTGTCGCCGCCGAGCATGTAGGTGTTGGTCATGCGTGGCATGGGCACATGGGCGTAGCTTTCGCGCCGGCCATTGCCGGTGGGCTTGACCCCCATCAGGCGGGCGTTCATGGCATCTTGGATGTAGCCGCGCAGAATCCCGTCCTCAATCAGCACATTGCGCTGCGAGGCATGGCCTTCGTCGTCCACATTCAGCGAGCCGCGCCGGTCGGCCAAGGTGCCGTCGTCCAGCACCGTCACGCCTTTAGCGGCCACCCGCTGACCCATGCGGCCCGCAAACGCGCTGGAGCCTTTGCGGTTGAAGTCGCCTTCCAGCCCGTGGCCCACGGCTTCGTGCAACAAAATGCCCGGCCAGCCTGCCCCCAGCACCACCACCATTTCACCGGCAGGGGCGGGGCGGGCATCCAAGTTGGTCAGGGCGGCCTGCACGGCTTCGTCCACATAGGTCTGCACCATGGCCTCGTCAAAATAGGCCAAGCCAAAACGGCCACCGCCGCCCGATGAGCCGATTTCGCGGCGACCGTACTGCTCGGCAATCACCGTCACGGATAAACGGATCAGCGGGCGCACATCAGCCGCCAAGGTGCCGTCGGCGCGGGCCACCAGCACCACGTCGTATTCACTGGCCAGCCCGGCCATGACTTGCACCACACGGGGGTCTTTGGCCTTGGCCAGGTGCTCGACACGTTCCAGCAAGGCCACTTTGGCGGTGCTGTCTAAGGTGGCAATCGGATCTAGCCCAGGGTAGAGCGAGCGCGATTTGGCCACTTTGGTGGCGGGCCTGCGCACTTGGCGGCTTTGCCCTTGGGCCGAAATGGCACGCACCGTATGGGCCGCGTCGATCAGGGCCGACCACGACAGGTCATCCGAATAGGCAAACGCGGTTTTCTCGCCACTGACCGCACGCACACCCACGCCTTGGTCAATGCTGAAACTGCCGGTTTTGACGATGCCTTCTTCCAGGCTCCAGCCCTCGCTGCGGGTGTACTGGAAATACAGGTCGGCATCGTCAGCCCCGTGCGACATGATGTCGCCCAGGGCGCGTTTGAGGTGGGTGGTGGTCAGGCCAAAGGGCTCCAGCAGCAGGTTCTGGGCGCAGGCCAAACGGGCCAGGGTGGGTTCGCGTGCAATCATGGCGGCATTGTAAGAAGGACGGTGCAGCAGCCCGCTGCACAGGGCTTTGCTCCAGTCGGGCCAGCCGTTCAGGACTGCATCAGCCGCTTGGACTTGGCAATCGACATCAGCATACCCAGGCCCACGCCCATGGTCACCATGGCCGTGCCGCCGTAGCTCACGAAGGGCAGCGGTACCCCCACCACCGGCAGAATGCCGCTGACCATGCCCATGTTGACAAAGGCGTACACAAAAATGTTGAGCGTGAGCGCCCCGGCCAGCAGCCGCGAGAACAGCGTGGGCGCATCCAGCGCAATCACCAGACCACGGAACACCAGAAACAGGAAGCCAGCCATCAGGCCCAGAACCCCCATCAGACCGAATTCTTCGGAGAAGGCCGCAAAAATGAAATCGGTGGTGCGCTCCGGGATGAACTCCAGGTGGGTTTGCGTGCCTTGCATGAAGCCTTTGCCCCAGATACCGCCCGAGCCAATCGCGATCATGCCCTGAATGATGTGAAAGCCCTTGCCGAGGGGGTCTTTGAACGGGTCGAGCAGGGTGCAGATCCGCTGGCGCTGGTACTCGTGCAGCACGCGCCAGTCCACATCAGGCGCACACCATTGCGGCTCCATGACGATGAGCACCACGATGCCGATACTGACGATCAGCACGGGCGGGATGATGAGCGACCAGCTCAGCCCCGCAAAAAAGATGACGAACAGGCCAGAGGCCAGCACCAGCAGGGCCGTCCCCAGGTCGGGCTGTTTCAGGATCAAGATGGCTGGCACGGCCAGCAAGACACCGGCCACCACAAAGTCCAGTGGCTTGAGCTGACCCTCGCGGCGCTGGAACCACCAGGCCAGCATCAGCGGCATGGCAATCTTCATCAACTCGCTGGGTTGGATAACGACACCCACATCCAGCCAGCGCTGGGCTCCCTTTTTCACTTCGCCAAACAGCTCCACACCCAGCAACAGCACCACGCCCAGCGTGTACAAGGGCACAGCCAGAGCCATGAGGCGCTGCGGCGGAATTTGCGCCAACAAAAACAACACGCCCGCCGCCAGCAGCATGTTGCGGCTGTGCGCGACAAAGCGGGTGCCATGGTCAAAACCCACCGAATACATGGTCAGCAGACCAATACCCGCCAGCAGCAGCACAGCCAGCAGCAACAGGCCATCAAAACCCTGAAAAATGGGCGCAATGCGTTGCAAGGGGCTGGGCTGGTCAAAAGCGTTCGAAGACATAGGGGGACGATTATCCCCAAGCGGCACTGGCCCGACGCTGCCCCTTGCGGTCGGGCGGCTTCGTATCATCCTGCCCATGACCGATACACCGCTCACGCCCCCAGCGACCACGCACCTGCTCTACCTGCACGGCTTTCGCTCGTCGCCGCGCTCCATGAAGGCGCAAAAAATGGCCGCCCGCGTGGCAACGCGGTATCCGGGCGTGGTGTGGTGGTGTCCGCAGCTATCGGCCTCGCCCGCACAGGCCATGGCCGAGGTGATGCAGGGCATTGCCCACTGGCCGCGCCAGACCATGGCGGTGGCAGGTTCGTCGCTCGGTGGGTTTTACGCCCGCTGGGTTGCCTTGCAAACGGGTTGCCGCGCCGTGCTGCTCAACCCCGCCGTGTACCCAGCCCGCGATTTGGCCCGCTTTATTGGCGAGCAAACCTGCTGGCACGACCCGACGCAAGGCTTTGACTTTCGGCCCGCGCATGTGGACGCGCTGCGTACGCTGGAGGCTGACATGACCCGCCTGGCCGCAGACCAGCCCGCCACGCCAGCGCGCCAATTCGCCATCGTGGCGCAGGGCGACGAGGTGCTGGACTGGCGCGAGATGCAAACCTTTTGCGCCGGTGGCCTGCTGCGCCTGCTGCCCGGCAGTGACCATGCCCTGAGCGATTTTGATGAGCACATCGACGCGGTATTCGACTTTCTGCAACCCGTTCGCTGAGCCGCCCAGCGCCCAGGAGCCGCTAACGCGCATGGGACAATCCAGCGCATGCACATTCTGTTTGACGAAGCCGGCAAACTGCTGACCGGCCGCCTCCTGTCCGAGGCAGAAAACTCCCTCCAGGTTGAACTGGACTCTGGCAAGCGCGTCAAGGTCAAGGCCGTCAACGCCTTGTTGCGCTTTGAAAAACCGGCCCCCGCCCAGCTCATGCCCGCCGCCACCGCGCTGGCCGACAGCATGGAGCTGGCGCTGGCTTACGAATTCGCCCCCGAAGACGAATTTGGCTTTGCCGACTTGGCGCACGAATACTTCAGCGCCCAAGCCAGCACCGAAGAGCGGGTGGCCGCGCTGCTGTGCCTGCACGGTGCGCCGCACTACTTCCGGCGGGCGGGCAAAGGCCGCTTCAAAAAAGCCCCGCCCGAGGTGTTGGCGCAGGCGCTGGCCGCCATTGAGAAGAAAAAACAGCAGCAAGCGCAAATTGATGCTTGGGCTGCCGCGCTGGTGCAGGGCCAGTGCCCTGACGCGGTGCGCCAGCAGCTCTACAAAATCCTGTTCAAACCCGACAAAAACGCGCCCGAATACAAAGCCGTGGTGGATGCTGCGCGCAACAGCCACACCGCCCCGCTGGCGCTACTGCAAAACGCCGGGGCGATTGACAGCGCCTACCAGTTTCACTGGCAGCGCTTTTTGTTCGATCAATTCCCCAAAGGCACGGGCTTCCCGCCCTTGCAAGCACCAGCCATTGCCGACGCGTTACCCCTGGCGGCGGTGCAGGCGTTCTCCATTGACGACTCGCACACCACAGAAATCGACGATGCCCTGTCGGTGCAGGGCTTGGGCAGTGGCACGGTCACGGTCGGCATTCACATTGCGGCACCGGGGCTGGCCGTGCTGCCTGACAGCCCGATTGACCAAGTGGCCCGCCAGCGCCTGTCCACCGTGTACATGCCCGGCCACAAAGTCACCATGCTGCCCGATGCGGTGGTGCAAACCTACACCCTGCAAGCCGGGCGCGACTGTCCGGCCCTGTCGCTGTACGTCACGCTGGACGAGGCCACGCTCACCATCCAAGCCCGGCGCAGCGCTGTTGAACGGGTGCCCATTGCGCACAACCTGCGCCACGACCAGCTCGACACCGTCATCACCGAAGACTGGCTCAGTGGCAACGCCCCGACCAGCAGCGATGCAGCCCCGGCCTACTTGCAGGCCCTGCAACCCGAACTGGCCTTTTTGTTCCGGCTGGCCCGGCACCTGAAAGCGCAGCGCGAGGTGGTGCGCGGCAAGCCCGAAAACTTCAACCGCCCCGACTACACCTTCCGCGTGCAAGACGTGCCCGAAGGCGGCCCGGTGGGCAACGAGGTGGTGTCGATTGGCACCCGCAGCCGGGGTGCGCCGCTGGATTTGATGGTGGCCGAGGCCATGATCTTGGCCAACAGCAGCTGGGGCCAGTGGCTGGCCGAATGCGGCGTGCCCGGCATCTACCGCAGCCAAGCCAGCATGGCCCCCGGTGTGAAGGTGCGCATGGGCACCAAGGCCCTGCCGCATGCGGGCATTGGCGTGCCCAGCTATGCCTGGAGCACATCGCCCCTGCGCCGCTATGTGGACATGGTGAACCAGTGGCAAATCATTGCCTGCGTGCGGCATGGCAAAACCGCCGCCCTGGCCGCGCCGTTCAAGCCCAAAGATGCCAACCTGTTTGCCATCATCAGCGCCTTTGATGCCGCCTACACCGCCTACAACAGCTTCCAAAACGGCATGGAACGCTACTGGACGCTGCAATACCTGCGGCAAAACGGCATCAGCGAGATCACGGCCACCCTGTTCAAAGACAACTTGGTGCGCGCCGACACCCTGCCCCTGGTGCTGCCGGTGCTGGGGGCTGACCAGCTGCCACGCGGTGCGCAAGTGCGGGTGCGCCTGGGCAACATTGATGACATCACCCTAGAGGTGCATGGCACCGTGATAGAGCGGCTGGACACCGCCGACCAAAACCCGAGCGATGACAGCACCGACAGCGACGACGACGAAGCCCTGGCCGCCCCACTGGCCTTGGCGATTGACGTGAACGATGCCGAGCCAGCCGCTGAGGCCGACGGCTCCGCCACCGCTCAGACCCGATAATCCCGGCGTGAAACCCGCTCTGACCTTTCTGAAAAACCTCAGCACCCTGCAACTGGCGCTGGCCCTGTCGGTGGCCGTGCATGCGGTGTTGCTGACGGTGCGTTTTGTTGACCCCGAAGGCTTCAACCGGGCCTTTCAGGACACGCCGCTGGAGGTGATTCTGGTCAACGCCCGCACCCTGGATCAGCGTCTGGACAAGCAGCCCGACCCAGTCCAGGCCATTGCCCAAGCCACCCTGGCCGGCGGGGGCGAAGCCGACGCAGGACGTGCCACCTCGCCCTTGCCCCCCAGCCTTCAGGCCCGCATGGGCGACACCATTGAAGAAGACGAGCGCCGCATCGAATCGCTGAAAGAGCGGCAAAACCAGGTCTTGGCTCAGGTACGCCAACAACTCGCCAACCTGCCCCCCCTAGAAAAAAACGCGCAAAGCACAGACAAAGCCATTGCCGAGCGCGAGCAGCAGCGCCAAGCCCTGATCAACATGCTGGCCGAGATCGAGCGCCGCATCAACGAAGAAAACGCCCGCCCCAAGCGGCGCTACATCAGCCCCGCCACCCGCGAAGAGGTGTACGCCATTTACTACGATGCGCTGCGCCGCAAGATCGAAGAACGCGGCACCAGCAACTTTCCGCAAGTCAAAGGCAGAAAGCTGTATGGCGAGCTGACCATGGTCATCACGGTGCAACACAGCGGCAAGGTCTTGAGCACCGAGGTGGTGCACGTCTCGGGCAACCCCACGCTGGACAGGCAAGCCGAAGCCATCGTGCGCGGCCTGGAATTTGGCCGCTTCAATGAAGCCATGCGCAAACGCGCCGATGAAATCGTGGTCGTCTCGCGCTTTCGCTTCACCCGCGACGAAACCCTCAGAACCCAGCTCACCAGCCAGTGAGTGCGTCAGGCAGCGCCACCCCCTATGCAACACGTCAAGCGCACCCTGATCTGGCTGCTGCTGGCCGCGCTGGCCCTGCAAATTTTTTTCGTGCTGCACGTGGCCCTGCTGCTGGTTGTCGATCCGCACAGCACCGCCTTCATGCGCTCTGAAGCTTGGCGCATCGCCACCGCCAGCCTGAGCACCGACAAACGCTGGCGCTGGTCACACCAGTGGCTGGACTACCCGCAAATCAGCCCCCACCTCAAGCGGGCGGTGCTGGCCTCCGAAGACGCGGGCTTTGTGACGCACGGCGGTGTGGACTGGGACGCGATTGAATCCGCCTGGCAGAAGAACCAAAAGCAGCAACAACTGGCCCAAAAACGCGCTGAACAGCAAGAAAAACAACGGGCCAAACAAGCCGAAGGCACTGCGCCACCGCCCAAACCGGTCAAACCGGCCAAGGTCGTCGGCGGCTCCACCATCAGCCAGCAACTGGCCAAAAACCTCTTGCTCTCGGGCGAACGCCACCTGCTGCGCAAAGCCCAAGAGCTGCTGTTGACGCTGACCCTCGAAGTCCTGCTGAGCAAGCCGCGCATTCTGGAGATTTACCTCAACAGCGTGGAATGGGGTGAAGGCGTGTTTGGTGCCGAAGCCGCCGCGCAGCGTTACTTCAACAAACCGGCTAGCCAGCTCAACCCCAGCGAAGCCGCCCGCCTCGCCGTCATGCTGCCCAGCCCCAAGTTCTTTGAAAACCGCCAGAACTCGGCCTACTTGGCGCAGCGCACCGCCACCATCGTGGCCCGCATGGGCGCGGTATCCCCGCCATGAGGATTCTCGGCATCGACCCCGGTCTGCAATGCACCGGTTTTGGCGTGGTGGACAGCGAAGGGCAGGCGCTGCACTACGTCGCCAGCGGCACCATCCAGACCAGTCCCAAAAACGGCACGCTGCTGCCCGAGCGGCTCAAGGTGCTGTTCGACGGCATCAGCGAAGTGGTGGCGCGCTACCAGCCCGAGGTGTCGGTGTGCGAGATCGTGTTCGTCAACGTCAACCCGCAAGCCACCCTGCTGCTGGGCCAAGCGCGTGGCTGCTGCCTGACCGCCTTGGTGGCCAACGGCCTGAACGTGGCCGAATACACCGCCTTGCAACTGAAAAAAGCTGTCGTCGGCTATGGCCGCGCTGACAAAGCGCAAATGCAGGCCATGGTGCAGCGCCTGCTGCAACTGCCCGGCCTGCCCGGCAAAGACGCTGCGGATGCACTGGGCCTGTGCATCACACACGCCCAAGTGGCCCGCTCGGTGGCCGCCATCAACCAAGTATCGCCCTTGCAGGCCCGCACGCATGCGGCTTACAAGGCGGGGCGGAGTTATTGAAGCGCGGGCTAGGATGCCCCTCAAGGTGCTGGCGATGCGCTGTGTTGGGATGCGTTGGCTGTCAGAAGATCAGCCACACCTTGCCGGGTGAAACAGAAACTGGGTGATTGGTTTCGCGCCACATCCATCAGCCGCCCTATGCGGTGAGCGCAATCGTGCTTGAACTCGCCCGCCTTGTAAAAACCCTGTTTTTTCAGAGCGGCTGCCCCTCCCTTGACCAAGGCATCGGCCAGCATTTCCCAAGTGCCACAAACCGCATCTTGCTGGTACCTGTTCAGCGCCTTTTTGTCGGCACGGGGGTAGGCCTCCAACAACGCTTCCCTGTCCCCGAAATACCACGCCTCAATCTCTTCTGTGGCCAAGCCAAACACGGTCTGGGGTGCATGTGGACATTGGGCCAACACCTGCTCCAACGCGTGCCGAAACGCGGTCACGTCGCGGTCATCGGTGTCCACCAAGACCAGCACCGCGTCGTAGCCGGGGGTTTGCCCGTAACCCTCTAACAGTCTGGGCAAGTTGTCCAACAAGGTCTTTTTGGCCGCGTCTGTGTGTGGGGCCATGTTCTTGGGGATGCGCCCGATCCCTTTGTAGTGATGAATACGCCAAGTGTGCTCACTGACCGCTTCACCCAACAGCTTGGGCATGAGGTGCCCCATCAGCGCAGCACCCGAACTGTCCTCCACCAGCACTTCGATGTGCATGCCTTACTCCGCATCCAGATAGTCGCTGTACCAAAGCCCGCCCAAAGGCAAACCCTGCTCGACCAAGTTGCTCACCAGTGCAATGTCCGACACCCGTGTGATTTGCGAGAACCCATCGGAGCCCTTTTTGAGTACCCACACCTCGCTGGGCTGCAAGGCATCGACGAAATAGGGTTGGTGTGTCGTCACAAATACCTGAGGCGCATTGCGCTTGCCCGTGGCATGTGCCCGCAATTCGTTAGCCAGCGACTCCAGCAGTTTGTGATACAGCCCGTTTTCGGGCTCTTCAATGCAGATAAAAGGCGGCGGTTCAGGGTCTTCCATCAGCAACAAATAAGCAAACACCTTGAGCGTGCCGTCTGACATCTGCCCAGGGTAAAACGGGTCGGTAAACGCCCCGTCGTTGAACCTCAGCACCACCCGTTTGTCAGCCGTCACGTCAGCGGCAATGGATTTCACGCCGGGAATTTTGCTGGCAATGCGCTCCAGCACGGTCTTGAACCGGGCACCCTGCTCGCGTTGCATGTACTGCACCACGTTGCCAATGTTGTCGCCGTGAATGTTCAGGTGCTTCTGCGCACCCGCCGGGGGAATGCCGCGCGCCGCATCGGGGTGAAAGTACGACAAATACCAACCCTTCAAAAAGTCCCGAAACCGCTTGATACGCGGGTGCTCCTTGAGCGTGCCCAGCGTGGCAATGCCCAGTTGGCGCAAGTCGGTCAGCTCCACTTCGGTTTTCGCGGCATCTTCTTCGCCACCTTCTACCGCCTCTTCACCAGCCCACACCTCCCCCACACCACGGTCTAAACGCAGAAACGGAAAAGGCCGACCATGTTTTTGTCCTTTGCGCCGCTGCTTGAGCACCTCCGACGCAACAAACGGGCGACCCAAGTCATCCATCTGAATCGACAGTTCGTAGGTAATAGGCCGCTCACCCGGTGCCTCACGGTAATAAATCTCGAACCGAATGGGCTCCGTGGTGCCTAGCGAACGCATGCGTTCAAACCCGCCCCGCCGTGGGTCGTCGCAGGCCGTTTCCACATCCTTGGTCAGGCAATCGGCCACAAAGCCAAACGCATCGAACAGCGTGCTTTTGCCTGCACCGTTCTTGCCAATCACCACCGTGAATGGGGTCAAAGCCTCGCCCCTCTGGTCAGTGGACAGCTTGCCCAGCGTCACATCGCGCAGCGCACGGTAGTTTTGAACCCGGAAACCTTCAATCAATGCCATGGTTGTTGCTCCCTGTCCAGTTCCCAATGTCTGGCCGGATACCCGTAGGGTGTATTCACAAATCCCCAGCCCCCCACCTACAACAACCGCTCCAGCACCAGCACCCCAAAAAAGCCCAAGCCAGCCAGCAGCGTCCATTTCAGGGTGATGAGGCCCCACTGCTTGAAGTAGGGCTTGCCTGTGCCGAGGTAGAAGGCAAAGCACACCCCGGCGGCGATGAGCAGGAAGAAGACGGTGAAGCGAAACAGCAGCATGGTGACTGACCCGACGTTTACCAAGCGGGCACGAGTTGGGCGAAGCCGGTGGGGGCATCGCGGTCGTGTTCGAAGCTGACCACGTCGTAAGCGTCGGGGCGCTCCAGCAGGGCGCGCAGCAGCTGGTTGTTCATGCCGTGGCCGCTGCGGAACGCGCTGTACGCCGCCAACAGTGGCTTGCCGACGATGTAGAGGTCGCCCATGGCATCCAGAATTTTGTGCTTGGCGAATTCGTCTTGGTAGCGCAGGCCGTCGGCGTTGAGCACTTTCACGTCGTCCATGACGATGGCGTTGTCCAAACCGCCCCCGAGGGCGAGGCCGTGCGAGCGCATCATCTCCACATCGCGGGTGAAGCCAAAGGTGCGGGCGCGGGCAATTTCGCGGGCGTAGTTGCCGCTGCCCATGTCAAACACCACACGTTGCCCGGTGGAGGTGACGGCGGGGTGGTCGAACTCGATCTCGAAGGTCAGCCGATAGCCGTGGTAAGGCTCTAGGCGTGCCCATTTCAGGTTGCGTCCTTCGCCTTCGCGCACCTCGATGGGTTTGAGCACGCGGATGAAGCGTTTGGCCACCGGCTGCGTGACGATGCCCGCGCTTTGCAGCAGGTAAACGAAGGAGGCCGAGGAGCCGTCCAGAATGGGCACCTCTTCGGCGGTGATGTCCACATACAGGTTGTCCAGCCCCAGCCCGGCGGCGGCACTCATGAGGTGCTCGATGGTGAACACTTTCACGCCGTGGCGCGAGATGGTGGAGGCCAGCCGGGTGTCGCTGACGGCGCTGGCCTGCACCGGAATGTCCACCGGCTCGGGCAGATCGACACGGCGGAAGACGATGCCGGTGTTGGGCGGTGCGGGGCGCAGCGTCAGTTCGACCCGCTGGCCGCTGTGCAGCCCCACGCCCACGGCCTTGGTGAGGGATTTCAGGGTGCGTTGCGCCAGCATGCGACCCCCCTTCAGTCGGCCTGTTTGCGCAGGTAGGCTGGAATGTCGAAATCGTCCATGCCACCCGAGGCCATGGCATCGACCTTGGCGGCGGCGTGGGTGCGGTTGGTGCGCCAGACGCTGGGGACGTTGAGCGTGCTGTAGTCGGGCGCTGCCGGGCTGCTGCCGGGGGCGGCCACCACGGTGTTGACGGTGGGCACGCTGGTGGGCACTGCCGTGGGTTTGTCTTGGCGCAGGCCAGCGGTGGCGGGTGTGCTGCGCGGCAGGGCTTGGGCGGCTGCGCTGGGCGTGTTCTGGCGGCTCAGGCCCGTGGCTACCACGGTGACGCGCATGCCGTCGCCCAGCCCTTCGTCGTAGGCGGCACCGAAGATGACGTGTGCATCGGGCGAGGCATAGGCCTTGATGGCGGTCATGGCTTCGCGCGATTCTTTGAGCTTGAGCGAGCTCTTCGAGGCGGTGACCAGCACCAGCACGCCCTTGGCCCCCGAGAGGTCCACGCCGTCGAGCAGCGGGCAGGCCACGGCCTGTTCGGCGGCGATGCGGGCGCGGTCAGGCCCAGAAGCCACGGCGGTGCCCATCATGGCCTTGCCGGGTTCGCCCATGACGGTGCGCACGTCTTCAAAGTCCACGTTCACATTGCCGTATTCGTTGATGATTTCGGCAATACCGCCGACGGCGTTTTTCAGCACGTCGTTGGCGTAGGCAAAGGCTTCTTCTTGGGTGACATCGTCGCCCAGCACGTCGAGCAGCTTTTCATTGAGCACGACGATCAGCGAATCGACATTCGCTTCCAACTCGGTCAGGCCGCCTTCGGCATTGCTCATGCGGCGCGCACCTTCCCATTCAAAAGGTTTGGTGACCACGCCCACGGTCAGGATGCCCATTTCTTTGGCCACCCGTGCAATGACGGGTGCCGCACCGGTGCCGGTGCCCCCGCCCATGCCCGCGGTGATGAACAGCATGTGCGCGCCTTCAATGGAGGCGCGGATTTCGTCCACCGCCAGTTCAGCGGCGTTGCGGCCTTTTTCGGGCTTGCTGCCCGCGCCCAGGCCGGTGACACCGAGTTGGATGGTTTTGTGCGCCGAGCTGCGCGAGAGCGATTGCGCATCGGTGTTGGCACAAATGAATTCCACGCCTTGCACTTGCCGCGTGATCATGTGCTCTACCGCGTTGGCACCGCCGCCGCCGACACCGATCACTTTGATCTGTGTGCCCTGGTTAAATTCTTCAATTTCGATCATGTCAACGATCATGGTTTCTCTCCTGGAACCCGTTGGCAGCTGTTGCTGGCAACTGGGTGGTATGGCTTGCCCTGAATTTTGTTAAACATTCGATGGTCTCACAATTGACGTTCAACGCCTGTTGGATGAGACCCGTAAAAAGACGAAAAAGGTGTCAAAAGGCGCAAAAAGCTGCAAAACGACTCAAAAAGTGCGTGCAAACCAGCTTTTGACACCTTGAAACGCACTCTCTACCGGCCCGACTTTGGTGGCCGCCTTCTGGTTGCGCAGCCAAGCCAGCCGCCAGCCTTCGAGCAGGCCCATGGCGGTGGCGCAGTGGGTGCGTGCCACCATGTCCGACAGGTTGCCGCTGTACAGCGGCAGGCCCCGGCGCACCGGCTTGAGGAAGATGTCTTCGCCCAGTTCCACCATGCCCATCATGTTGGCGCTGCCGCCAGTCAGCACCACGCCGGACGACACCAGGCTCTCAAAGCCCGAATCGCGCACGACTTGCTGCACCAGCATGAAAATTTCTTCGACCCTGGGCTCGATCACCCCCGCGAGGGACTGGCGGCTGAGCAGGCGTGCTGCACGGTCGCCCAGACCGGGGACTTCCACCTGACTGGTTGGGTCGGCCAGCAACTGTTTGGCGCAGCCGTGTTGTACCTTGATGTCTTCGGCATCTTTGGTGGGGGTGCGCAGCGCCATGGCAATGTCGCTGGTGATGAGGTCGCCCGCCACCGGAATGACGGCGGTGTGCCGAATGGCCCCGCCGGTGAAGATGGCCACATCGGTGGTGCCCGCGCCAATGTCCACCAGCACCACACCCAGTTCTTTTTCGTCCTCGGTCAGCACGGCCTGGCTGGAGGCCAGTGGGTTGAGCATGAGTTGCTCCACCTCCAGGCCGCAGCGGCGCACGCACTTGACGATGTTTTCTGCCGCACTCTGCGCGCCGGTGACGATGTGGACCTTGGCTTCTAGGCGGATGCCGCTCATGCCAATGGGCTCTTTCACTTCTTGGTTGTCGATGACGAATTCTTGGGGCTCCACCAGCAGCAGGCGCTGGTCGGTTGAAATGTGAATGGCCTTGGCCGTTTCCACCACGCGGCTGACATCGGCGGCGGTGACTTCGTGGTCTTTGATCGCCACCATGCCGCTCGAATTGAGCCCCCGGATATGGCTGCCGGTGATGCCGGTATAGACGCGGCGGATTTCGCAATCGGCCATCAGCTGCGCTTCTTTGAGTGCCGCCTTGATGCTTTGCACCGTGGCATCAATGTTGACGACCACGCCCCGTTTGAGGCCCCGGCTGTCCACTGTGCCGGTACCCACGAGTTTGAATTGCCCGTCTTCCTGCATGTCGGCGACCACCGCCATGATTTTGGCGGTGCCAATGTCGAGTCCGACCACCAGATTTTTGTATTCCTTGGCCATGATGGTTCTGTTCTTTTCTGTTCAATTCGCTGAGGGTTAGCGGGTTTTTGGGGTGGGTTTGGCGGCCGTGGGGCGATGGTTGGCTGGTGCTGCCGTTGCCTGAGCGCTGCCCTCGGCCAGCGTCGTCACACCTTGCACACGCAGGGCATAACCCTGGGGGTAGCGCAGATCGACCGATTGCAGACGACCCGCATAGCGCTGGGTCAACGCGTTCAGGGTGGCGGCAAAGGTTTCGGTACGGGCCAGCAGCTCTTCGGTGTTGCCGCGGCCAAATTCCACTTCACCGCCTCCTTCCAATACCCCTCGCCAGCTGCCATGCTCGGTCAGCTCTAGGCGGGACAGGCCCAGTCCGTAGCGCTCCAGCAAGGTACGCAGGCGCTGGAAGGTGGCCCAGATCAGGGCGGATTGATCGACAGGGCCAGCCAACTCTGGCAAACCCTCCAACTCATTCCCGCTGGCCTCGAACACCACGCCCTTGCGGCTGAGCAGCTGGCCAGCGTCGGGGTCGCCCCACCAGGCCACGGCCTCGTGTTCTTGCAGCGTGACGCGCAGGCGGTTAGGAAACACGCGCTGCACCAAGGCACGTTCGACCCAAGGAGCCGATTCAAACAGCTGGCGCACCTGTTGCACATCGGTTGTGAAGAAACTGGCCGATACCCGCTGACCCTGCTGGTCGTCCCACTGATCGGCCAAGTGTGCTTGCAGACCGGCTGCGCTTTGGTGCGCCACATCGCCCTGTACCGTGATGGCCCGAACCGTCCACACCGGATGCTGCAAGCCCCACAGCAACAGCACGCCCGCACACCAAACGGCCAGCAGCACCCACAGCACCTGGGTGGTGGCTGTCATGAGCTTGATGTCGAAGGGCAAATCAGCCGGGTCTGTTGCTTGAGGCATGAGGCGGTATCGGTAGGTGTTCAGTCTGTGGTCAGTCTGCGGGTGGGGTGCTGTCGAGTGAAGCGCTGGTCAGCACCTGCAAGCACAGGTCTTCGTAAGACAGACCCGTTGCCCGTGCCGACATAGGCACCAACGAATGGCTGGTCATGCCGGGCGAGGTGTTGATCTCCAGCAAATAGGGCTGGCGGGTTTTTGCGTCGATCATCACGTCGGCACGTGCCCAGCCCCGGCAGTTCAGCGCCCGAAACGCTTGCAGCACCAGCGCCTGAATCGCCGCCTCTTCGCCTTCGGGCAGGCCGCAGGGCACCAAGTACTGGGTGTCGTCGGTGAAGTATTTGTGTTCGTAGTCGTAATTGCCACCGGGGGCGACGATGCGAATCACCGGCAGGGCGTGCGCTTGCGCACCCGCACCCAACACCGGGCAGGTCACTTCGTCACCGGCGATGAACTGCTCGCACATGACCATGGGGTCTTGCTGTGCGGCCAGGGCGTAAGCGGCGGCACATTGGTCGGCAGAAACCACCTTGGTCAGGCCGATGGTGGAGCCCTCGCGCACGGGCTTGACGATCATGGGCGTGCCCAGATCGGCCAGGGCGGCGCGCACCTGGTCGGCGCTGTGCACCTGCCGCCAGGCGGGCGTGGGCAAACCTTGCGCCTGCCAGAGGCGTTTCGTCATGAGCTTGTCCATGGCCAGTGCCGAGGCCAGCACACCGGGGCCGGTGTAGGGAATGCCCAGCAGCTCCAGCGCACCTTGCACCGTGCCGTCTTCGCCATAGCGGCCGTGCAGCGCGATGAAGCAGCGCGCAAAACCTTCGCGCTTGAGATCGCCCAGATCGCGCTCGGCGGGGTCAAAGGGGTGGGCATTGACCCCACGGGCGTGCAGCGCGGCCAGCACGCCGTGGCCAGACATGAGCGAGACCTCGCGCTCGGCGGAGCGACCCCCCAGCAGCACGGCGACTTTGCCCAGCGTGGGCGCGGTTGGGTTCATGGTGTTGTCCTTTTAGGCAGGGTTGGGGTTGACCACAGCGCTGGCACTGAGCGCCAGCACGCGGGCAGCGACTGCGCCCACGGAGCCTGCGCCCATGCACAGCACCACGTCGCCAGGGCGGGCGTTGTCGAGGATGGCTTGTGGCATGGCCTGGATGTCGTCCACAAACACCGGCTCCAGCTTGCCTGCCACCCGCAGCGCACGCGCCAGCGACCGGCCATCGGCAGCCACAATCGGCGCTTCGCCAGCGGCATACACCTCGGCCAGCAGCACCGCGTCGGCCTGGGCCATGACTTTCACAAAGTCTTCAAAACAGTCGCGGGTGCGGCTGTAGCGGTGCGGTTGAAACGCCAGCACCAGCCGCCGCCCCGGAAACGCGCCGCGTGCAGCGGCCAAGGTGGCGGCCATCTCCACCGGGTGGTGGCCGTAGTCGTCCACCAGGGTGCAGTGGCCACCGCCGGGCAGGGCGGCATCGCCATAGCGCTGGAAGCGCCGCCCCACGCCCTTGAACTCGGCCAGAGCTTGCAGCACAGCGGCATCGTCCACGCCCAGTTCCACGGCAATGCCAATGGCGGCCAAGGCATTCAGCACATTGTGGCGGCCCGGCAAGTTCAGCACCACGTCCAAATCGGGCAGTTCTACCCCGTTGCGCCGCTGTACCGTGAAATGCATTTGCCCGCCCACGGCGCGCACGTTCAGCGCCCGCACCTGGGCATCGTCGGCAAAGCCGTAGCTGGTGATGGGCCGGGCAATCTGCGGCAGGATGTCGCGAATGGCCGGGTCGTCCACGCACACCACGGCGGCACCGTAAAACGGCATGCGGTGCAAAAACTCAATGAACGCGGCTTTCAGGCGGCCAAAGTCGTGGCCGTAGGTGTCCATGTGGTCGGCATCGATGTTGGTGACGACCGAGAGCACCGGCAACAGGTTCAGAAAGGACGCATCAGACTCGTCCGCCTCCACCACGATGTATTCCCCCGAGCCCAGCTGGGCATTGGCCCCGGCGCTGTTCAGGCGGCCCCCAATGACAAAGGTGGGGTCCATCTGTGCGGCAGCCAGCACGCTGGCCACCAAGCTGGTGGTGGTGGTTTTGCCGTGGGTGCCCGCAATGGCCACGCCTTTTTTCATGCGCATCAGCTCGGCCAGCATGACCGCACGCGGCACCACCGGCACCAGTTTGGCGCGGGCGGCCAGCACTTCGGGGTTGTCGGGCTTGACGGCCGTCGAGGTGACGATGGCATCAGCGCCCTGGATGTAGGCGGCATCGTGGCCGACAAACACCTGTGCGCCCAGGGTTTGTAGGCGGCGTGTGGCGGCGTTTTCGCCTAGGTCGCTGCCCGAGATGCGGTAGCCCTGGTTCAGCAGCACCTCGGCAATGCCGCTCATGCCGGCACCGCCAATGCCGACGAAATGGATATGGCGAATGGCGTGTTTCATGTAGGTTTCACTTTCGCAAGCTGTTCACAGGCGGCCACCACGGCCGCCACAGCCTGGGTTTTTTCTTGGTTTTTGGCTTGCCGCGCCATCTGCATGAGCTGTTCGCGCTGCACGGTTTGCAGCTGGTCGGCCAGCATCTGCGGCGTGAATTCGGTTTGTGGCACCAGCCACGCGGCACCGGCATCGACCAGAAAGCGGGCATTGGTGGTTTGGTGGTCGTCCACCGCGTGCGGAAACGGCACAAACAGCGCCGCTGCGCCCACGGCAGCGATTTCGGTCACGGTGCTGGCCCCGGCGCGGCAGACGATCAGGTCGGCCTCGGCAAAGGCTTGCGCCGTGTCGGCAATGAACGGGGTCAGCTCGGCCTGCACGCCAGCGGCTTGGTAGTTGGCGCGCAGGGCATCAATTTGTTTTTCGCCGCTTTGGTGCAGCACCTGCGGGCGCTGGTCAGCGGGCAGCAGGGCCAGCGCTTGCGGCACAGTGTCGTTCAGGGCTTTGGCCCCCAGGCTACCGCCCACCACCAGCAGGCGCAGCGGCCCGCTACGCCCAGCCCAGCGGGCCTCGGGCGGGGGTTGGCGCAAAAATTCGGCGCGCAGTGGGTTGCCCACCCAGTCGGCCTTGGCCAGCACCTGCGGAAAGGCGGTGAAGATGCGGTCGGCCACGCCCGCCAGCACCTTGTTGGACATGCCCGCCACCGAGTTTTGCTCGTGCAGCACCAGCGGGCGGCCCAGCAGGGTGCCCATCATGCCGCCGGGAAAGGTGATGTAGCCACCCAGCCCCACCAGCACATCGGGCTGCACCCGGCGCACCACTTGCAGGGCTTGCCAAAAGGCGCGCAGCAGGCGCAGCGGCAGCAGGGCCAGCGTGTGCAGGCCTTTGCCGCGCACGCCGCCAAAGTCAATCAGTTCCAGGGCAAAGCCACGCGGCGGCACCAAGCGGCTTTCCATGCTGCCGGGCGCACCCAGCCAGTGCACGCGCCAGCCGCGCTCGCGCAGGGCCTCGGCCACCGCCAGCCCCGGAAAAATATGCCCGCCGGTGCCACCGGCCATGATGAGGGCGCAGGGTTGACGGCTCATGCGTGGCCTCCTTTCATGCGCAGCTTGTTCTCAAAGTCCACCCGCAACACGATGGCCAGCGCCACCAAATTGAGCAGCATGGCGGAGCCGCCGTAGCTCATCAGCGGCAGCGTCAGGCCCTTGGTGGGCAGGGCCCCCAGGTTCACGCCAATGTTGATGAAGGCCTGAAAACCGACCCACAGACCCACACCTTGTGCCACCAGCCCAGCAAACACCTGATCGAGCACGATGGCCTGTCGGCCAATGTACAGAATGCGCCGGGTGAGCCACAGAAACAGGCCGATGATGACCCACACGCCCACCAACCCGAGTTCTTCGCCGATGACGGCCAGCAAAAAGTCGGTGTGCGCTTCGGGCAGCCAGTGCAGTTTTTCGACACTGCCGCCCAGCCCCACGCCCAAAATCTCGCCCCGGCCAAAGGCAATCAGCGCGTGCGAGAGCTGGTAGCCCTTGCCCAGCGCATGCTCCAAGCTCCAGGGGTCGAGGTAGGCAAAGATGCGTTCGCGCCGCCATTCGCTGGTGGCCACAATCAGCGCAAAAGCCAGCAGCACCAGCGCGGTCATGACAAAGAACATGCGGGCATTCACGCCGCCCAGAAACAGGATGCCCATGGCAATGACCACAATCACCATGAAGGCCCCCATGTCGGGCTCGGCCAGCAGCAGCACCCCCGCCAGCAGCACCGCAGAGGCCATGGGCCAGACGGCACGGAAGAACTCTTCCTTCACGTCCATCTTGCGCACCATGTAGTTGGCCGCATACAGCAGCACGCCCAGCTTGGCCAGTTCAGAGGGCTGGAAGTTCAGCGGCCCCAAGGCAATCCAGCGCCGCGCCCCGTTGGCCACCACACCAATGCCCGGCAGCAGCACCAGCAGCAACAGCAGCAGCGACGCGGCAAATACCCACGGTGCCCACTGGCTCCAAGTCTGCATGGACACCTGAAACGCCAGCGAGGCGGCGAACAGTCCAATCAAGATAAAGATGCCGTGGCGCAGCACAAACCGTGTGGCTTCGTAGGTGGCAAAACGCGGGTTGTCTGGCAGGGCGATGGAGGCCGAATACACCATCACCAAGCCCCACAGCAACAGCGCGAGCACCACCCAGCACAGGGGCTGGTCAATGTCGGTCTCGCTGACGGTCAGCGACTGACCCGGTGGCGCGTGGTGGCGGCTCAGGTGCAGGGGCGCATCGGCAGCACTGGCCCAGCGCGGGCGCAGGCGGCGCAGGGCTTGCAACAGCCAGTCGAACGGGCGGGCCATCACCGCAGCGCCTCCAAGTCCATGCCGCGCTCGGCAGCGCGGGCCGCCACGGCGGCCACGAACACGCGGGCGCGGTGCGCGTAGTTGTCAAACATGTCCAGGCTGGCGCAGGCGGGCGACATCAGCACCGCATCGCCCGGTTGGGCGTGTTGCGTGGCCAGCGCCACGGCTTCGGGCAGGCTGGCGGCATCCAGCAGGGGCAGGGCGGCGCTGTCCATGGCGCGGCCCAGCGCGGCGCGCAGCAGCGGCGCGTCGCGCCCGATGAGCACGGCGGCACGCGCATGCGCTTGCAGGGCCGGGGCCAGCGGGCTGAAGTCTTGCCCCTTGCCGTCGCCCCCAAGGATCAGCACCAAGCGGCGCTCAGCCCCCAGCCCTTTGATGGCGGCCAGCGTGGCCCCGACGTTGGTGCCTTTGCTGTCGTCAAAGTATTCCACCTCGTCAATCACCCCAACCGGTTCGACCCGGTGCGGCTCGCCCCGGTATTCGCGCAGGCCGTGCAGCATGGCGGCCAGCGGTGCCCCCGTGCTCTCGGCCAGCGCCAGGGCGGCCAAGGCATTGGCCGCGTTGTGTCGGCCCCGGATGCGCAGCGCATCCACCGGCATCAGGCGTTGCAGGCGCAGGGCGGGTGCGTGGGGGCTGTGGTGCGGCGCGCTGTCGTCGGCGGGCTGTGCGCGCACCAACCAGTCCAGGCCATTGACGGTTTCAATGCCCCAGTCACCGACGCGCTGAGGGGCTTGCAAACCAAAGCTGGCCCAAGGGCGGGCGGGTTGTTGGCGGTAGCGGCCCGACTGTTTCACCGACACATCTGCCGGTTGCCAAGCCATGACGCGGGGGTCGTCGCGGTTGAGCAGCATCAGCGCCTGCTGACCAAAAATGGCGGCTTTGGCTTGGGCATAAGCGTCCATGGAGCCGTGCCAGTCCAGGTGGTCTTCGGTGATGTTGAGCACCGTGGCGGCGGTGGGCAGGCCGTCCCAGGCCCCACCGGCCACGCCGTCGAGCTGGAAGCTGGAGAGTTCCAACACCCAGGCGCTGGGCAGGGGGCTGGCCGATTCGCTGGCCGATTCGCTGGCCTGTTCCGCGTCCAGCGCTTGGCTCAGCACATCCAGCAGCGCCGGGCCAATATTGCCTGCCACCGCCACCGCAAGCCCGGCATGCTGCAACAGCTTGCCGGTCAGGGATGTGACGGTGGTTTTGCCATTGGTACCGGTGATGGCCAGCACCTGGGGGTGGTAGGGCTGGGGCGCACGCTGCGCCAACACGGCCAGGGCCTGGGCAAACAAGTCCAACTCGCCCACACAGGGCACGCCATGCGCCTGTGCCCAAGTGCGTACCACCGCCAACTGGGCGGGGGCTAGGCCGGGGCTGCGGGCCACCAGCGTCCAGTCGTCTTGGGCCAGCAGGGCTTCATCCAGCGGGCCGCACACCAAGCGGGCGTTGGGGCAGTCGGCCTGCAACTGGGCCTGCTGGGGTGGGGCGCTGCGGGTATCGGCCACCGTGACGCGGGCACCCTGGCGCACGCACCAGCGGGCCATGGCCAGCCCCGAGAGGCCCAGCCCCAGAATGAGCACTTTCTGACCGTGCAAACCCACATCCAACACATCCAGCGTGGGCAAAGCAGGCCGGTCAGGCAAAGGGGGCAGCGTTTGGGTGTCGTTCATCGCAGTTTCAGGGTGGACAGGCCAATGAGGCACAGCAGCATGGTGATGATCCAAAAGCGCACCACCACCTGCGTTTCCTTCCAGCCTTTTTTCTCAAAATGGTGGTGCAGCGGGGCCATTTGGAACAGGCGGCGGCCCTGCCCAAAGCGGCGTTTGGTGTACTTGAAGTAGCTCACTTGCAGCATGACCGAGAGCGCCTCGACAACAAAAATGCCGCCCATGATGGCCAGCACAATCTCTTGCCGCACGATGACGGCAATGGTGCCCAAGGCTCCACCGAGCGCGAGGGCCCCCACATCGCCCATGAACACCTGCGCCGGGTGGGTGTTGAACCACAGAAACGCGAGCCCCGCGCCCGCCATGGCGGCACAGAAAATCAGCAACTCGCCCGCGCCCGGAATGTGCGGCAGCAGCAGGTAGCGCGAAAACACCGCACTGCCGGTGGCATAGGCAAACACACCCAGGGCCGAGCCCACCATGACCACCGGCATGATGGCCAGACCATCTAGACCGTCCGTCAGGTTCACCGCGTTGCTGGCCCCGACGATGACCAGATAGGTCATGAGCACAAAACCCCAGACCCCCAGCGGATAGCTCACTTCTTTGAAGAAGGGCACCATCAGCCCGGCTTGGGGCGGCAGATCGACGGTGAAGCCCGAGGCCACCCACTGCACAAACAGGCCCAGCACGCGCAGGTTGCTGGTCTCCGAAATGCTGAACACCAGGTACAGCGCGGCCAGCAGGCCAATGACGGATTGCCAGAGGTATTTCTCGCGCGAGGGCATGCCCTCGGGGTCTTTGTGCACCACTTTGCGCCAGTCGTCCACCCAGCCAATGGCCCCAAAACCCAGGGTGACGAGCAGCACGATCCAGACAAAGCGGTTGCTCAGGTCAAACCACAGCAGGGTGGACACGGCAATGGCAAACAGAATGAGCACCCCGCCCATGGTGGGCGTGCCGCCTTTGCTTAAATGGGTTTGCATGGCGTATTCGCGCACCGGCTGCCCAATCTTGAGCGCGGCGAGGCGGCGGATGAAATGCGGCCCGGCCACCAGACCGATGAGCAGCGCGGTCATGGCGGCCATGACGGCACGGAAAGTGAGGTACTGAAACACGCGCAGGAACCCGAAGTCAGGCCCCAGGGTTTGCAGCCACAGGGCCAGACTAGGCAGCATGGGCATCCTTGGTAAGGGGGTTGAACGGGGCTTGCAGGGCCTGCACCACGCGCTCCATGCGCATGAAGCGCGAGCCCTTGACCAGCACGCTGCGCACGCCAGCGAGTTGGCCGGGCAGAGCGGCGGCCAGCTCAGCGACTTGGGGCCAGTGGGTGGGCGCGGGTTCGCCAGCGGCTTGCAGGGCAGCGGTGGCTTGCGCCATCCATTGACCCGCGCAGTGCACGCGGTGCAGACCCCGGCGCTGGGCATGGCGCAGCACTTCTAAATGAAAGGCCAGACCTTGTTCGCCCACCTCGCCCATGTCGCCCAGCACCAGCAGGTGCGGGCCGGGCAGTTCGGCCAGCAGGTCAATGGCGGCCAGCACCGAATCGGGGTTGGCGTTGTAGGTGTCGTCCACCAGCGTCAGCACGGCATCGGCGGTTTCAGCCCATGGCAGTTGCAGCACCCGCGAGCGCCCGGCCACCGCCTGAAAGCCAGCCAGACCACGCGCCACCGCATCCAGCGGCACACCGGCGGCCAGCGCACAGGCCACGGCGGCCAGCGCGTTGCGCAGGTTGTGGCGACCGGCCAAGGCGACGCTGGCGTGCAGATCGCCCGCTGGGGTGCTGGCATGCAGCTGCCAAGCACCGCCTTGCCACTGGGCCTGCCGCCCATGCACATCGGCCTGCGGGTCGGTGTCGCTGAAAGTCAGCACACGCGCCGCACCGGCCAGGGTGCGCCACAGCGGGGTGAAGGTGTCGTCACTCGGAAACACCGCCACCCCGCTGGCCCCGAGGCGGGCGAGCACGGCCCCGTTCTCGGCGGCCACGGCCTGTACCGTGCCCATGAATTCTTGGTGTTCGCGCTGCGCGTTGTTCACCAGCGCCACGGTGGGCTGGGTGATGCGGGCCAAATACTCGATTTCACCGGGGTGGTTCATGCCCAGTTCCACCACCGCGCAGCGGTGTTCGGGGCGCAGGCGCAAGAGTGTCAGCGGCACGCCAATGTCGTTGTTCAGGTTGCCTTGGGTGGCCAGCGCCTGTTCACCTGCGTGGGCACGCAAAATGGCGGCCAGCATTTGGGTGACGGTGGTTTTGCCGTTGCTGCCGGTCACTGCCATCAGCGGCAGCTTGAACTGCGCCCGCCAGCACCGGGCCAGCTCGCCCAGCGCCAGCCGGGTGTCGGGCACCTGTACACCGGGCAAACCGGCGTTGGCCAGCCCGCTGTGGGCGAGCGCCGCCACGGCACCTTGTGCCGCGGCTTGGGGCAGAAAGTCGTGCGCATCAAAACGCTCGCCGCGCAGGGCCACAAACAGGTCACCCGCTTGCAGGCTGCGGCTGTCGGTGTGCACCCGCAGAATGGGCTGGCTGCACTGGCCCACGGCTTGCGCGCCGGGCAAGCCCAGCAGCAAGGTGTTCAAGGTATTCATGGCGTGTCTCCGGCGGCGCGCTGTTGCAGAGCGCGTTGGGCCTGTGCCCGATCAGAAAAAGGGGTTTTCACGCCCATCACCTCTTGGTAGTCCTCATGGCCCTTCCCGGCAATCAGCACCACGTCGGCAGGCTGCGCGGTCTGCACCGCCTGGGCAATGGCAGCGGCGCGGTCGGGTTCGGTGTGGGCGGCATCGGGGCGGCGCAGGCCAGCTTGCATTTGGCGCAGGATGTGCTGCGGGTCTTCGCTGCGCGGGTTGTCGCTGGTCAGCACCAGGTGTTGGGCTTCGCGCTCGGCCACGGCAGCCATGAGCGGGCGCTTGCTGGCATCGCGGTCGCCACCGCAACCCACCACCACCCACAGCGCACCGCCCCGGCGCTGCGCGGTGGCTTGCAGGGCTTGCAAGGCTTTTTCCAGCGCGTCGGGGGTGTGGGCATAGTCCACCAGCACCAGGGGTTGAGCCAAGTGTTGATGCGGTGCGGCCTCGGGCACCGCCTCCATGCGGCCCGGTACGGGGCTCAGCGCGGCACAGGCTTGCACCGCGTCGGCCAGCGCGATGCCTTGCGCCCGCGCCACGGCCAGCACGCCCAGCAGGTTGCTGGCGTTGTACCGCCCCAGCAGGGGCAGGTGCAGGTGGTGCGCCGCTTGCACCCGGCCTGCCGCGTCGTGTTCCAGCAGGTGCAGTTGCATGCCGCGCTCGGTCAGGGTCAGGCTGTGGCCGCACAGCCGGGCAGGTGCCTGGGTGGGCGGCGTGTCGGTGTCCAGCAGGGCCACCGTCCAGACATCCAGCCCACGGGCCTGCAAGCGCTCGGCCAGGGCGGGGCCACGGGCATCGTCCAAGTTCACCACGGCATGCGTGAGGCCCGGCCAGTCAAACAGGCTGGCTTTGGCTTGCCAGTAGGCTTCCATGCTGCCGTGAAAGTCCAAATGGTCTTGCGTGAAATTGGTGAACACCGCCACGCGGATGCGGCAGGCGTTCAGCCGCCCTTCCACCAAGCCGATGGACGAGGCTTCAAGGGCGCAGGCGCGCACCCCGGCATCGGCCAAGCTGCGCAGCCGGGTGTGCAGCAGCACCGGGTCGGGTGTGGTCAGGCCGGTGGGCACCAGGGTGTGCGCTTGCCCCGCACGCGGCGGCAGGCCAATGCCCAGCGTGCCCACCACGGCGCAGGGCTGCTGGCAGGCCGAGAGCAACTGCGCCACCCACCAAGCGGTGGAGGTTTTGCCGTTGGTGCCGGTGATGGCCACCACATCCAGCGCCTGGCTGGGGTGGGCGTGGTAGGCACTGGCAATCGGGCCGGTGGCTGCCTTCAGATCGGGCACGGCCAAGATGCGCGCATCGTCCAAGCCAAACGCTTCTACAAACGCTTCTACGCCTTGCTGTTCTACCAGCACGGCCGTGGCACCGGCTTGCAGGGCGGCGGCAACAAAATGCCGCCCGTCGGTGGCCGCACCGGGCCAGGCGATAAAGCCGTCACCGGGCTGCACGCGGCGGCTGTCCACCTGCAAGCTGCCGCGCACGCGCTGGCGCAACCAGTCGGCCACGGCTTGCGGGGCAGGCATTACCTGCAACACGGGCGTTGTCAGGGGCGTTGTCATCAGAAAGGCTCCTCGACTTCTTCGCTCAGGATCAGCGGCTTGACCTCCATGTCCGGCTGCACGCCCAGCAGGCGCAGGGTCTCTTGCACCGTCTGGCTGAACACCGGAGCGGCCACCCGCCCCCCGAAATACACACCGCCGCCGGGCTCGTCCACCATCACGGCCACCACAATGCGCGGGGCTTGTACCGGGGCCAGCCCGACAAAAAAGCTGCGGTATTTCCGGTCGGCATAGCCCTTGCCCTCTTGCTTGCGGGCGGTGCCGGTTTTGCCGCCTACCGAATAGCCCTGGGTTTGGGCACGCGGGGCGGTGCCGCCGTTGCTGGTGGCCATTTGCAGCATCAGGCGCACGGCGGCGGCGTTGTCGGGGCTGAAGACGGGCAAACCCGCCACCGGCTGGCCATCGGTCTTGAGCATGCTCACGGGGGTCAGTGTGCCGTCACGGGCAAACACGGTGTAGGCATGCGCCAGTTGAAACAGCGACACCGACAGGCCGTAGCCATAGCTCATGGTCGCCTGTTCAATGGGCCGCCAGGTTTTGTAGGGCCGCAGTCGGCCACTGACCGCCCCCGGAAACGGCAGGTGCGGCTTTTGTCCGAAACCCAGGTTCACATAGTTGTCCCACATGTCGTGGGGCGACATCTGCATGGCCATCTTGACGGTGCCCACGTTGCTGGATTTTTGAATCACCTCGTTGACCGTCAGCACCCCATAGGCATGCACATCGCTGATGGTGAAGCCCCCCATCTGGATGCGCCCCGGTGCCGTCTGAATGGGCGTGGTGGGCGTGACCAGTTTCTTTTCCAGTGCCAGCGCTGTGATGAAGGGCTTGACGGTGGAGCCGGGCTCGAAACTGTCGGTCAGGGCGCGGTTGCGCAGTTGTTCGCCGCCCAGGTTTTGCCGCCGGTTGGGGTTGTAGCTGGGGTAGTTGGCCAGTGCCAGCACCTCGCCGGTGCGCGCATCCAACACCACCGCACTGCCCGCGCGGGCCTTGTGTTCTTGCACCGCGCTGCGCAGGGTTTGGTAGGCGTAAAACTGCACCTTGCTGTCAATCGAGAGCACCAGCGGCGCACCATCGACCGGCGGCACGACCTCGCGCACGTCCTCGACCACCCGGCCCAGCCGGTCTTTGATGACGCGGCGCGAACCCGCCTTGCCCGAGAGCATTTGGTTGAAGGCCAGCTCCATGCCCTCCTGCCCCCGGTCTTCGACGTTGGTGAAACCCACCACATGGGCCACCGCCTCGCCCTCGGGGTAGTAACGCTTGTATTCGCGCTGCTGGTGAATACCTTTGAGGCCCAGCGCCGCAATCTGCCGGGCCACCGGCTCGTCCACCTGCCGCTTGACCCAAACAAAGGTTTTGTCTTTTTGAGCCAGTCGCTGCGTCAGGTCGGCCAGCGGCAGCTCCAACAGCCGAGCCAGATCGCGCAGTCGGACATCGCCCAGATCGACATCGCCCGGAATGGCCCAGATGCTTTGCGCCACCACGCTGGAGGCGAGGATCATGCCATTGCGGT
The DNA here is from genome assembly GCA_041192045.1 of Pseudomonadota bacterium. Taxonomy (GTDB): domain Bacteria; phylum Pseudomonadota; class Gammaproteobacteria; order Burkholderiales; family Burkholderiaceae_C; genus Hydrogenophaga. Next base: position 81,728 of record JBEENR010000012.1, read on the forward strand.
CCAACACCGGGCCGCGCTTGGCTGGCAGCGCCAGGGTGCGCGCAAAACGCACCTCACCCTGTTCTTGGAAGAAGTCATTGCCCACCACCTGCACATACAACGCCCGTGCACCCAGCAGCGCAAACGCCAGCGCCAGCGCAGCCATGATGAGCCTGCTGCGCCAGACCGGCGTTTTGCTGGCGAGCAGCGGACTGTCGCCGTAGTGCAGTGCGCCGCTCACCATGCACCCCTGCAGGCACCGTGCAGCAGCGGGCAAGCCGTGCCACGGCTGTTCGTCATGGCCGTACCCCCGTGCTGGGTGTAGCGGGCAGGGTCACGTATTCGGTGATGGCGGGGGTTACCGAGCGCATTTGCAACTGCAACTGAGCCAGCTGTTGTACCCGTGCTGGCGTGGCTTCGGCCCGCTGTTGCACCACCAGCTGGTCGTGTTCTGCATTGAGCTTGAGCGAGACCGCCTGCGCTTGATCCAGCGCGGTGTTCAGGCGACGCCATTCGTACTGGGTATGCACCAGATAAAACGCACTGGCCAGCACCGCCAGCAACAGCACCAAATTGAAGCGCATCATGCCGCTACCTCCGTGCGCTGGGCTATCCGCATGACGGCACTGCGCGCACGCGGGTTGGTCGCTACCTCGGCTGGCGAGGGCATGACGCGGCGCACATCACACAGGTGCATGGGAGCTGGTTCGGCAAACGGCACCCGGCGGTCCACCACCGTGCGCGAATGCTGGGCCATGAACTGCTTGACGATGCGGTCTTCTAGCGAATGAAAACTGATGACCACCAGCATGCCCTGTGGCCGCAGCAGCGCCAAACTGGCCGCCAGCGCCTGTTGCAGCTCGTCAAGCTCCCCGTTGATGAAGATGCGCAGCGCCTGAAAGGTGCGCGTGGCCGGGTCTTTGCCGGGTTCGCGGGTTTTCACGGCAGAGGCCACCAGCTCGGCCAGCGCCCGCGTGGTTTGCAACGGGCCGCGCTCTTGGCGGTGGCGCTCAATGGCGCGGGCAATTGGTTGCGCAAAGCGCTCTTCGCCGTAGTCGCGGATGACGCGGGTCATGTCGGCCACCGTCGCCCCAGCTAGCCACTGCGCCACCGACTGCCCGCGTGTGGTGTCCATGCGCATGTCCAGCGGCCCGTCGTGGCGAAAAGAAAAACCCCGTTCGGGGTTGTCAATTTGGGGGGAACTGACACCTAAATCCATCAACAGCCCGTCCGCCTCCTGCGGCCCCAGCTCGGCCAATTGCCCAAACCCTTGGTGCCGGATGGCAAAGCGCGCATCGTGCTGCGCCAAGTCGTGCGCCACCGCCACCGCCTGCGGGTCTTTGTCAAACGCGGTCAGCCGACCCTGTGGCGACAGGCGCTGCAAAACCAAGCGCGCATGCCCGCCCCGGCCAAATGTGGCATCTACATAGTGACCCGCTGGCTGGTGCACCAAAGCGTCCACAGCCTCGGTCAGCAGCACGGTGTGATGAATGAAAGCGCCTTCCACCCTAACCTTCAGAAAGAAAAATCTTTGAACACATCGGGCATCTCGCCCTTCAACGCCTCGGCCTCTTGGGCCGCGTAGGTCTGCGCATCCCAGAGTTCCAAATAAGCCCCCATGCCCAGCAGCGTCACCGCTTTGTGAATGCCTGCGGCAGCGCGCAACTCAGGCGAGACCAGCAAGCGCCCGGTGGCATCCATCTCCACGTCCATGGCGTTGCCCAGAAAAATCCGCTTCCACCACTGCGCCTGCATGGGCAGAGCAACGATGCGCGCCCGGAACTGCTCCCACGCAGGACGCGGAAACAGCATCAAGCAGCCATGCGGATGTCGGGTCAGCGTCAGCCGCCCCTCGGCCTGCACCCACAGCGCATCACGGTGCCGCGTGGGCACCGACAGCCGCCCCTTGGCATCCAGACTGAGGGATGAAGCACCTTGAAACACCGCCGGAGTACCCGAAATACACGAACCACCACTTTATTGCACTTCTTTCCACTTTATCAGGAATTTCAACCCAATTCGCCGAAGAAGCCCGGTGTTTTCAATAAAATCAATCACTTAGCACACATTTTGAAACAGATAAACCATTTCAAAAGTTGCAACAAAACGGCAAAAGCCAGCACTTAGCCAGCACTTGCCGCCCGCAGTGCCTCTGATCGGTGCAGAAAACGCTTGTGGATGTGTTGCGGTGCAGCAATCTGCTGTGGCTTGTGTTCAGGACACGATTCAAGACACGATGTATGCCGCCGCGCCGCTGGAGAGCAACTGCCCATTGGGGCCGACAAACTCCATCCGGGTCGAAGCCACCCGCGAGCCCAGGCGCAGCACCTCGGCATGCAGCTCAAAGTGGCTGCCAATGCCAGGGCGCAGGTAGTCAATGCGCAGGTCAATGGTGCCCAGCTTGGCAAAACGGTGCAGGCGCTGCTCAGGCGCTTCGTCCATGTGGCGTGCGCCCATGGCCGCCATGCAGGCCAGGCCCCCCATGGCATCCAGCGCGGCGCTGATGACCCCGCCATGAATCCGGTTGTAGCTGAAATGGCCCACCAAGTCGGGCCGCATGTTCAGGCGGGCACTGACACGGTCGGGCCGCAGTTGCGTGATCTTCAGGCCCAGCACTTGGTTGAACACAATGCGTTCCTCAAAAATCAGACGCAGCCCCTCCACAAATTCAGGTTCAAACTCAATGGGGGCGGCGGGTGCGGGGCTGTGGGTTTTGCTCATCACACTTTTCCGAACAGACCGCCCAGCAATTTGTCCAGCACCAAATTCACCAGCTCCACGGCAATTTTTTCAACCCGTGCTTTGGCCTGAATTTCCAGCATGTTTTTGTACTGGCGCAACAACTGGTCTCTGGAATACAGCAGCGCTTCCAGTTCATCATCACTCAATTGGCCATTGGCCCGCAGGACAATCCAGTCAGCGATTTTGCGGCCTGTTTCTTGAATCACCACATCGGTGTCATCTTTGGCGCAGACCAACAAATCCTTGAGCTGCGTCTTGACCAGCCCTAGCGCATCGTCCTTGATGGAGCCGATGACCTCGTCAATGGTCGTTGTCATGTTTCTGCCTCCTATTTGGTGGGTGCGCCAACACGGCTCAACTCACCCTGAATCGCCAGATCGTAATTCACCGTCAGTTGGCCCGTTTGTTCCTGCACGTAAACCGCGCCGAACAGCTTGCGGCTGCCCAATTCGCAGTCTTTGGTGAATGCATTGTGCAGGTATTGAATCGCGGCCACGCGGGTATCGTCTTTCTTGCCCTGCGCGTATTCTTTGGCTTCTAAAAATTTGAGCTTGCCCGCATCGCACGTGTTTCTGATTTTGGCCTCATCAAACAGCCTACCCTGTGCCTCTCGATAATCGTCCAAAAACTTCAAATGAAAAGCCTTCAGATTCGTGAATTGCTGGTAGGCCGCAGCGTCGTAATGCGAGACGAACAGCGAGCAGCCCGCCAAGGCCAGCAAGACGATGCTGAGTGCCAGCCGCCTGGGCCAAGGTGCTGAGTGGGTGCGGTGCATGGGGCTTCTCCTTGGTGAACATTGAACCCAATCTGCGATCTGGTTCGCATTATGGTTCGGAACAGCACCGCAATGGGTTTTTGCAGTGCAGCTGTTACGGTCTTAGTCTTGCGCCGCTTCCACCAGAAACCGCACCCGGCGCTGGCCTTGCCATTCGTCGGCATCCAGACGGAAGGCGAGTTTCACCCGTTCGGGCAGGGGGGTGGTGTGGCCGAACCAGATGCCGTCCACCAAGTCGCCTTGGTGTTTGAGCTTCAAGGCCAGGTGCTTTTCGCCGACAAGGCGTTGGCTGACGATGGTCACTTCTTCGCAGAACACGGGGGGGGCAAAGCCTTGGCCCCAGACGGATTGGTGCAGGGTGTCCACCACGTCGGCGCGGCGGTATTGCTTGTCCAGGGGGCCGTCGGCTTCTAGGCGGCGTTGCAGGGTGGCGGCATCCAGCCATTCGTGGGCGACTTGTTGCAGCGCGGTGTCGAAGGTGTCGAGGTGTTCTTCGTCGATGGTGCAGCCTGCGGCCATGGCGTGACCCCCAAAGCGCAGCAACACGCCGGGGTGGCGTTTGGCCACGAGGTCGAGCGCGTCGCGCAAATGAAAACCGGCAATCGAGCGGCCCGAGCCTTTGAGCTCGTGTTCTTTGCCCGCGGCGGCGCTGGCGGCAAAGACGAAGGTGGGGCGGTGCAGCTTGTCTTTGAGGCGCGAGGCCACGATGCCCACCACGCCTTCGTGGAAGTCGGGGTCGAACACGGTGAGTGCCGCCGGGGGTTCTTCGGATTCGTCGAACAGGGCTTCGGCCATCATCAGGGCTTGGTCGCGCATGTCGCCTTCAATCGCTTTGCGTTCGCGGTTGATGCCGTCGAGGATGCGGGCCAGTTCGTCTGCGCGGGCGGCATCGTCGGTGCACAGGCATTCAATGCCCAGCGTCATGTCGGCCAGTCGGCCAGCGGCGTTCAGGCGTGGCCCCAGGGCAAAGCCAAAGTCGAAGCTGCTGGCTTTGTCGGGCTGGCGGGCGGCGACCCGAAACAGCGCGGCCATGCCGGGTGGCATGGCTCCGGCACGCACGCGCTTGAGGCCTTGTGCCACCAGGCGGCGGTTGTTGGCATCGAGCCTGACCACGTCGGCCACCGTGCCCAGGGCGACCAGGGGCAGCAGCTTGTCGATGCGGGGTTGCGTCTGTGCCGTGAAGCAGCCGCGCTGGCGCAACTCGGCGCGCAAGGCCAGCAGCACATAAAACATCACGCCCACACCGGCCATGGCTTTGCTCTGGAAGGTGCAGCCGGGATGGTTGGGGTTGACGATGATGCAGTCCTCGGGCAGCACCACTTGGCCGTTGTGCAGGGCGGGCAGGTGGTGGTCGGTGACGATGACTTGCAGGCCCAGCGCACGGGCGACGCGCACGCCTTCTAGGCTGGCAATGCCGTTGTCCACCGTCACCAACACGTCGGCCCCCTGTGCTTTGACGCGCTGGGCCAGCGTGGGGGTCAGGCCGTAGCCGTCGGTGACGCGGTCGGGCACCAAAAACTGTGCCCCGCCAAAGCCCAGCGGCGCACCCAGCATGCGCAGGCCGCGCAGGCCCACGGCGCAGGCGGTGGCTCCGTCGCAGTCGTAATCGGCCACGATGCAGATGCGTTGTCCGGCGGTCATGGCATCGGCCAAGGCGCGGGCGGCCTCGGGGGCACCGCGCAGGCTGTCGGGCGGCAGCAGCCGGGTCAGGGCATCGTCCAGCTCGTCGGGGTGGGTGATGCCGCGTGCCGCGTACAGGCGCGCCAGCAGCGGGTGGATGCCGCTTTGTTCCAGCGCCCACGCGGCGCGGGGCGGCACGTCTCGGGTGATGATGTTCATAAGGTTTGAAGCACGTTCCAAGCGGGGGCGGGGCTGCGCCGGGTGTGGATCCAGTGGCGCAGGCGGGCCAGCCCTTGCCGGGGGCGGCTGACCCATTGTTGGGCGTTGCGTTCGCCGCACAGGGTCAGGCTGACAGCTTCGCCCTGGCGGGCAGCGGCCAGCAGGGGGGCCATCAGCTCAGCATCCAGCGCGGCCCAGGCGGCTTGCCAAGCGGCCCAGTCGTCGCGCAGGGCGGCGGTGCGCAGCGCATCAGGCATGTGTGGGGGTGGCACGGCGGGCAGCGGCCCCGGCAGCGCCCCCGCGCCGTGAATCCACAACCCGTTGAGGGTGGGTTGGCGTGCGGCTTCGCGGGCATCGTTGACGGGGTGGGTGTAGAACAGCATTTGCGCTTCGCTTTGCAGCCGTTTGATCAACTGCGCGTGGCCTTGGTGGGTGCTGTGCGTTAGCCAGGCATCGACGGGGCGGCCTGTCACGCGGTCTAGGCTGGCGCAGACCAGACCGCGCAACGGCGGGCCACTGGCATGCCAGCGGGTGGCGTGGTCAAAGCGCAGCTGAATGCCGTCTTCGGCGCAGAACGGGGCCAAGGCATCGAACAGCGCCCGCGATTCGGCCTCGCTCAGCACCAGTTGGTCGGCGCTCAGCAGCGTGACTTGTTCCATGCCCACCTGAAAGTGGCAGGGCGTGAACCAAGCCTGGGGCAGGTCGGCAGCGGTGTGGCTGATCGTTTGCTGCTGCGCACTGGCCCAAGCGGCCCAGGGCAACAGGCCATCGCCCAGCGGCTGGCCGTCTGCCGCCAACAGGCACACTTGGCGGGCCAGCGCCCGTTCGTGCGGCAGGCTGAAGTCGTGGTCGGTGCCGGTGTCGGTGTGAACCCGCGTCAGCTCGGCCAGCAGGGTATTGAGGTGGGGGGTATGCAGCTGCGCCCCCAGCGCCTGGCAGGCCGGAGCGCTGGCGCTGGCAAAGGGCAGCAGGCAAGACAAGTTGGGGAGTGTGGGCACAGGGCTGCTGTCTAGCGTGATGGGGTGGTGTGTTGTGGAGCCGTGACCCTCGCCCCCATGAAAAGGCGCAAGCGGGAGCAGGTTGTTCAGCATGGGCGGATGTTACGGCGCAGCAACTCGAAATCGACGCACAGGGGTGTTGCTCGTCATGGGGTTTACCCGTATTGCTGGTATCAAAATCCGCATCAAAGCAGGATCAAGATCTCAACACGCTGCATTACGATGCCCCACCATGCTGCAAGACAAATACCTCAACCTCTTCACCGACTTCGGCTTCAAGCGCATCTTCGGCCAGGAGCAGAGCAAAGAGACGCTGATTGCCTTCTTGAACACCCTGCTGCCCCCGCGCCACCAGATTGAAGACCTGCAATACACCAACCCCGAGCACCAGGGGCTGACCGAATACGACCGTAAAGCGATTTTTGACCTCAACTGCGTCAGCAGCACGGGCGAGCACTTCATCGTCGAGCTGCAAAAGGCCAAGCAAAAGTTCTTCAAAGACCGCAGCGTTTTTTACGCCAGCTTCCCCATCCAACGCCAAGCCCAGCGCGGCGACTGGGACTACCGCCAGCAAGCGGTGTACAGCATTGGCATTCTGGACTTCGTGTTCGATGACGAAGACCCAGGGACGCGGGGCGATGTGCTGCACCGGGTGCAACTGAAAGACCAGCACAACCGGATTTTTTACGACAAGCTGAGTTTTATCTACCTGACGCTGCCGAACTTTGACAAGACCGAGGACGAGCTGGAGACGGAGCAAGACAAGTGGTTTTTCGTCTTTAAAAACCTGCACCGCTTGCAAGACCTGCCCGCACGTTTGCAAGGGCGGATTTTTGAG
>JBEENR010000013.1:0-80535 GCA_041192045.1 Pseudomonadota bacterium
ATGATAGTGCGGTTCCCCGTGTGAAAGTAGGTCATCGTCAGGCAACCCCACCAAACCAAACCCCCTCTGACTCTCCACGTCATTGGGGGTTTCGGCTTTTGGCGAACCACGGATGCCTGGGTGTTTTGCATCCATTTTTCATTCATTCCTCACCATTCAATGCGGTTGAATCCTTGTTCTGTCAGCCACTGATTCACCTGCCCAAAATGTCCGCAACCTAAAAATGCCTGGGCACCCCGGCGTGCTGACAAAGGCGATGGATGTTTGCAGGTCAGAACCAAGTGTTTTGCTGGGTTCAGTAAGACAGCTTTTTTCTGGGCCTGACTGCCCCACAACAGAAAAGCTTTGGGCGCACCGTGATTCATCTGGGCAATCAAGGTATCGGTGAAGATTTCCCAGCCTTGGTCAAAGTGACTGCCTGCTTGGCCTGCGTCCACGGTCAGGCAGGTATTGAGCAGCAAAACGCCTTGTTCAGCCCAGTGACTCAACGAGCCATGCGGGGGCATGGGCCGGTTCAAGTCCCGATTCAATTCCTTGAAAATGTTGCGCAAACTTGGCGGTATTTTCATGCCGGGGGCCACCGAGAAGGCCAGACCTTCGGCCTGACCCGGCCCGTGATACGGGTCTTGGCCCAGAATCACCACGCGCACTGATGCGGGCTCCGTCAATGCCAGTGCGCGCAAGGGTTGTGGCGGATAGATCACCGCACCTTGTGCAAGGCGTTGGTGCAGGAAGGCTTGCAGCTGCCGTCCGCTGGGCGAGATCAGAAAGGCTTGGATAACGGCCTGCCAACCTGGCAGTACGTCTTGGGCGTGGAGTTGTCCGTCAAAACCCACGATAGAGGGCTTCAGCGGAACAATTCGGCCAGGGCCAGACCGGGCTCGGGCGCACGCATGAACGTTTCGCCAACCAAGAAAGCATGAACGCCATGCCTGCGCAGCTGGAGCACATCGTCGCGGCTCACGATGCCCGATTCGGTGACCAGCAGCCGGTCGGTTGGCACGTCGGGCAGCATGTCGATCGTGGTTTGCAGCGTGACCTCGAAGGTGCGCAGGTTGCGGTTGTTGATGCCCAGCAGACGCGTCTTGAGTTTGAGCGCACGGTGCAACTCTTCGCGATCGTGTACTTCCACCAGAACCGCCATGTTCAACCCCAGGGCCAGCGCTTCCAGGTCGGCCATTTGGGCATCATCTAGGCAGGCGGCAATCAGCAAAATGGCATCAGCGCCCATGGCGCGGGCTTCGTAAACCTGATAAGCGTCCACCATGAAGTCTTTGCGCAGCACCGGCAGGTCGCAACTGGCGCGGGCCTGTTTCAGGTAGTCGGTGCTGCCCTGGAAGAACTGGCGGTCAGTCAGTACCGACAAACAGGCGGCGCTGACCGTGCCATCGCCCTCGGCATAGCTCTGGGCGATGTCGGCGGGTATGAAGTCGGCCCGAATCACGCCCTTGCTGGGGCTGGCTTTTTTGATTTCGGCAATCACAGCCGCTTGTCCAGCGGCGATTTTGCGGCGCAGAGCCCCTTCAAAATCGCGTGTCAGGACACGGCTTTCGGCATCGAAGCGCACCGCCTCTAGCGGTTTCTTCTGGCGTGCCGCGGCGATTTCTTCGTGCTTGACCGCCACAATCTTGTTCAGGATGTCACTCATGCTTCTGGGCTTTCTCAGGGGGTGGGGTTTGCAAGACTTTTTTAACGACGCGGTGCATGACCACACCCGCCACGATGAACAGGGCCGAAACCCCCAGCGCGATCCACGCGCCCTCGTTGTGCAGCCAGACCGGCATGGCGGGCCTTAGGCGCTGGCCGACTGGGTGAAGGCTTGCAGGGCGCTCAGTTTGGCAGCCGCCGCACCCGATTCGATGCTGCGCTGCGCCAGCAGAATGCCTTGCCCGATGTCGCTGCACACATTCGCGGCATACAGCGCGGCACCGGCGTTCAGCGCCACAATGTCTTTGGCCGCTTTCAGGCCCGGCGCGTTGTTCAGCACGCCCAACAGCATGGCTTTGGATGTCTCGGGCGTTTCCACGCGCAAGGCCCGGTTGCTGGCCATGGTCAGGCCAAAATCTTCGGGGTGGATTTCGTATTCGGTGATCTCACCGTCTTTCAGCTCACCCACCAGGGTGGCCGCACCCAGACTCACCTCGTCCATGCCGTCACGGCCATAAACGACCACGGCATGTTCGGCCCCCAGCCGTTGCAGCGCACGCACTTGAATGCCCACCAAGTCCGGGTGGAAAACGCCCATCAGGATGTTGGGTGCCGAGGCCGGGTTGGTCAGTGGCCCCAAGATGTTGAAAATGGTTTTCATGCCCAGTTCGCGCCGGACCGGTGCCACGTTTTTCATGGCCGGGTGGTGGTTGGGGGCAAACATGAAGCCCACACCCACCTCGGCAATGCTGCGCGCAATGGCCTCAGGCGACAGGTTGATGTTGACCCCCAGACTCTCCAGCACGTCGGCACTGCCGCTCTTGCTGGAGACGCTGCGTCCCCCGTGTTTGCTGACCCGTGCCCCGGCGGCGGCAGCCACGAACATGGAACAGGTAGAGATGTTGAAGGTGTGCGAACCGTCACCCCCCGTGCCCACAATATCGACTAGGTGCGTGCGGTCGGCCACATGCACTGGGGTAGAAAACTCGCGCATCACCTGTGCCGCGGCGGTGATTTCGCCAATGGTTTCCTTCTTGACGCGCAAACCCGTGATGAGTGCGGCCATCATCACCGGCGACATCTCACCGCTCATGATGAGGCGCATGAGGTGCAGCATTTCATCGTGAAAAATTTCGCGGTGCTCGATGGTGCGTTGCAGCGCTTCTTGCGGGGTGATTTTGTGGCTCTGGGGCATGAGGTGTCTCTGGTATGGATGCGGCGGTGCGGTTCGTGGCTGCGTTCAGTGGCCTGTTTGCAGCAGAAAGTTCTTCAGCATGGCATGGCCGTGTTCGGTCAGGATGCTTTCGGGGTGGAACTGCACGCCCTCCAGCGCCAGCGTCTTGTGCCGCACGCCCATGATCTCGCCGTCATCCGTCCAGGCCGTGACCTTCAGGCAGTCCGGGCAGTTGTCGCGTGCAATCGCCAGCGAGTGGTAGCGGTTGACGGTGAACTGCGGCGGCAGGCTTGCAAACACACCTTCCTGCGTGGTGGTGATGACGCTGGTTTTGCCGTGCATCAGTGCTTGCGCCCGCACGATGCGCCCACCAAAAGCCGCCCCAATGGCCTGATGGCCCAGGCACACGCCCAAAATGGGCAACTGGCCCGCGAAATGCTGAATAGCTGCCACCGAAATACCCGCCTCGGCAGGCGAGCAGGGGCCGGGCGAAATCACCAAGCGGTCCATCTGCCCCGCATCCAGGCGGCCTTGCATGTCTTCTAGGGTGATTTCGTCGTTGCGCACCACCGTCACCTCGGCCCCGAGTTCGCCCAAGTACTGCACGATGTTGAAGGTGAACGAGTCGTAGTTGTCCACCATCAAGAGCTGAATTTTTCTGTTCATGGTGTTCACTCCAGACCTTCTTCCACCAGTTCTGCGGCCCGCAGCAGGGCGCGGGCTTTGTGTTCGGTTTCGCGCCATTCCATCTCGGGCACCGAATCGGCTACCACACCCGCTGCTGCCTGCACATGCAGGGTCTGGTCTTTGATGATGCCGGTGCGGATGGCAATGGCCACATCCATATCGCCTGCGTAACTTAAATAACCGCAAGCGCCGCCGTAAATGCCGCGCTTGACCGGTTCAAGCTGGTCAATCAGCTCCATGGCGTGCACCTTGGGCGCGCCGGTCAGTGTGCCCGCCGGGAAGGTGGCTTTCAGCACGTCCATGTTGGTCATGCCCTCGTTCAGCATGCCTTCGACGTTGCTCACGATGTGCATGACATGGCTGTAGCGCTCCACCACAAAGGCTTCCGTCACCTTGACGCTGCCAATCTGGGCGATGCGGCCAATGTCGTTGCGGGCCAGGTCAATCAGCATCACATGCTCGGCCCGCTCTTTGGGGTCGGCTAGCAGCTCGGCTTCGGTGGCTTTGTCTTTTTCGGGGGTGGCACCGCGTGGGCGGGTGCCCGCCAGTGGACGGATGATGACTTTTTCGCCGTCCTCGGTCTTTTCCTGCCGCACCAGAATTTCGGGCGAAGCCCCCACCACATGGAAGTCGCCAAAGTGGTAGTAATACATGTAGGGGCTGGGGTTGAGCGAGCGCAGGGCGCGGTACAGGCTCAGCGGCGATTCGGTGTAGCGCTTGCTGATGCGCTGGCCCACCTGCACCTGCATGAAGTCGCCAGCGGCAATCAGCGCCTTGGCCCGGTCCACAGCGGCCAAGTAATCGGCCTTGGCAAAGCTGCGCTGCGCCGGGTGGTTCTGGCTGGGCTTGACCACCGGTGCCGCCACCGAATACTTGAGCGCCTCCTTCAGTTCGCGCAGGCGTTTTTTGGCGTGTGTGTAAGCCTCGGGCTGGGCCGGGTCGGCATAGACGATCAAATAGAGCTTGCCCGAGAGGTTGTCAATAACGGCCAATTCCTCGCATTGCAGCAGCAGGATGTCGGGCGTGCCCAGGGGGTCGGGCGGGCAGCTGTGCGCCAGCTTTTTTTCGATGTAGCGCACCGCGTCATACCCAAAATAGCCCGCCAGCCCGCCACAAAAACGCGGCAGACCGGGCCGCAGCGCCACCTTGAAGCGCTGCTGGTACGCGGCAATGAAGTCCAGCGGGTTGCCGTGGTTCGTTTCCACCACCGCGCCATCGCGCACCACTTCGGTCTTGGCCTCTGCGCCAAAACCGCTGGCCCGCAGCAAGGTGCGGGCAGGCAGGCCAATGAAGCTGTAGCGGCCAAAACGCTCGCCACCCACCACCGATTCCAGCAGGAAGCTGTGGGCCCCATCGCCCCGGCCATGGGCCAGCTTGAGGTAGAGCGAGAGCGGGGTTTCCAAGTCCGCAAAGGCCTCGGCCATGAGCGGGATGCGGTTGTAGCCTTGGCTGGCCAGGCTTTTGAATTCGAGTTCGGTGATCATGTTCAAGCGCGGAATCGGCGGCTGGCCTGGGTGCTGGGGGCCAGCAGCGTCTGGGAGGATTGCCCGGTCAGATCAAAGCCTGCCGGGCGCGAGGCATGGGGCTGTGCAGCAGGCTAGGCAGACACCACCAGCTGCACACCACCGGGGGGAGGTGCACGTTTACGCTGGCTTGCGCCAGGGCCAGGCTCCCCGGCCAGCGCGGCGCAGCGAAGGACCCAGATGAGGGGTGCAGGTGTTGAACATGGTCGCACAGTGTAGCAAAGCCGCTCTGTGTCAAGACCGCGCTGCTGGGGGGTTGATGGCCGCTTGGTTGACGTGGGGCGCAGCACCTAAGTGCATGGGCCAGTCGGCCAGCGAATCCAGCAAGCCGTCGTTCGGTGCCTCGGCAATCGGCTGGCCGTGGTTGTAGCCGTAAGTCACCAACAGCACCGGGCAACCCGCCGCGCGGGCGGCCAAAGCATCGTTTTGCGAATCGCCCACCATCACCGTGTGCGCGGGCAGCGTGCCCAAGGCTTCGCAGGTTTTCAGCAGGGGCAGCGGGTCGGGCTTTTTGCGTTCAAAGCTGTCACCGCCAAACACCTGCCCAAAAAACCCGCTCAAACCCTTGGCTTGCAGCAGGCCACGGGCAAACGCCAGCGGCTTGTTGGTTAAACAGGCCATGGGCCAACCCGCTGCTTGCAAGCTGCGCAAACCCGCTTCCACGCCGGGGTACACATCGGCAAACTGGCCGTTGATCTGGTGGTAATGCCGCTGGTACTGCTGCCAGGCCCGGTCATAGAGCGCATCCACCGTCAGAGCCGGGCAGGCTGCACCACGGCCAGCCACCTCGGGCCGTTGCAATTGCTCGGCCAGCAGGCTGCGAATCAAATGCTCGGAGCCCTTGCCCACCGTGCGCTCAATGGCCGCACGGTTCACCGCAGGCAGGCCCAAGTCGGCCATGGTGCGGTTGAGCGCCACCTCAAAATCGCCCAGCGTGTCCACCAAGGTGCCGTCTAGGTCGAGGATGAGGGCTTGTACCGCTGCGGTTGGCTTGGGCTGGGTATTCAGTTTGAGCGTCATGTTTTCTCTGTGGTTTTCTATTTTTTCTCTGCACATCACCGCTGCATCAACCCAACGCCCGCCGCATGTCGTCAATCACGCTTTTGTAGTCCGCCTGCCCAAAAATGGCGCTGCCTGCTACGAAGGTGTCGGCACCGGCATCGGCTGCGCGGCGGATGTTGTCGGCTTTGATGCCGCCGTCCACCTCTAGGCGGATGTCTTTGCCGCTGGCTTCAATGCGCTGGCGGGCGGCTTCCATTTTGCGCAGGGCGGAATCGATGAAGCGCTGGCCGCCAAAGCCGGGGTTCACGCTCATGATGAGGATGAGGTCGATGTCGTCAATCAAATAGTCCAACACGTCCAGCGGTTGCGCTGGGTTGAAAGTTAGGCCCACTTGGCAGCCTCTGGCCTTGATGGCCTGCACGCTGCGGTGCACATGGGCCGATGCGTCGGGGTGGAAGCTGATGAGGTCGGCCCCTGCGTCAATGAATGCGCCTGCCAGTGCGTCCACCGGCTGAATCATCAGGTGCACATCAATCGGCACCGGCGTGCCGTCGGGCTTTTGGGCGTGGGGGCGCAGGGCTTGGCAGACCATGGGGCCGAAGGTGAGGTTGGGCACATAGTGGTTGTCCATCACGTCAAAGTGAATCCAGTCGGCACCGGCGGCAATGACGTTTTTCACCTCTTCGCCCAGACGGGCAAAGTCGGCAGACAGGATGGAGGGGGCGATGCGGTAGGTGTGGGACATGGCAAGCAGCGGGTGAAAGGGCAGAGGTCTGACCCAGGGCGGGGCCGCATTTTCGCAGGCCCATGCCGGGGGTGGCGGCGCGTTAACATGCCGCCCCATGCCCAAATACCAATTCACCTGCGAGGTGGTGCCCGAATACCTCAGCGATCAGTCCTCGCCCGCGCAAGGGGTGTATGTGTTTGCGTACACCATCACCATCACCAACACCGGTAATGTGCCTGCCCAACTGATTGCCCGCCACTGGATCATTGACGACGCACGCGGCCACACCGAACAGGTGAAGGGCCTGGGCGTGGTGGGTGAGCAGCCGCTGCTGCGCCCCGGCCAGTCCTTCCAGTACACCAGCGGCACCCGGCTGCGCACCCCCAGCGGCAGCATGCGCGGCAGCTATTTTTGTGTGGCCGAAGACGGCGAGCGCTTTGAGGCCCCGGTGCCCGAATTTGCGCTGCATGCCGACGCGCCAGACCTGCCGCGTGTGCTGCACTGAACGCGGGCTGGCCCATGGGGGAATTTGAGCTGATTCGCCGCCACTTTCAGCGCGGCCATCTGCCCCTGCCTGATGCGGTGCTGCTGGGCGTGGGCGATGACGGTGCGCTGCTGCGCCCCACACCGGGTTGGCAATTGGTGGTGTCCAGCGACATGCTGGTGCAGGGGCGGCATTTTTTTGCCGATGTGGATGCCCGCACGCTGGGCCACAAAGCGCTGGCAGTCAACCTGAGTGACTTGGCCGCCATGGGTGCGCGCCCGCTGGGTTTTACCTTGGCGCTGGCCCTGCCGCAGGCCGACGATGCTTGGCTGGCCGACTTTGCGCAGGGCCTGTTTGCCCTAGCCGATGCCAGCGCCTGCCCGCTGGTGGGCGGCGACACCACGGCGGGGCCGTTGAACATCTGCATCACGGTGCTGGGCGAACTGCGCCCCGGCGAGGCTTTGCGCCGCAACGCGGCCCAGCCGGGGGATGACCTGTACCTCAGTGGCTGCACCGGCGAGGCCCGGCTGGCCCTGGAGCTGCTGCGCGGCACCCCTTGGGCGGTGCAGCACAGCCCGCCCGGTGCCTTGGCCGCCGTGCGCCAGCGGCTGGAACAACCCAGCCCCCGGCTGGCCCTGGGGCGTGCGCTGGCCGGGCTGGCGCATGCGGCGCTGGATGTCAGCGATGGCCTGGCCGGGGATTTGGGCCACATCTTGCAAGCCAGTGGCGTGGGGGCCGAGCTGGAGCAAGCCCGCCTGCCGGTGGCCCCAGCGCTGCAAACCCTGCCCGAGGCGCAGCGCCTGCTGTGCCTGCTGCATGGTGGCGACGATTACGAGCTGCTGTTCACCGCCGCCCCCAGCCAGCGGGCCGCGGTGTTAGATGCCGCCCAGCGCAGCCAAACCCCGGTGCAGCGCATAGGCCGCATGCTGCCCACGCCGGGCCTGTACCTGCGCCAGCCCAACGGCCAGACCCAGCCACTGGCCGCCCGTGGTTTTGACCACTTTGCCCCCTGACCTGCCTTGCCCCCGTCCTGACATTCCACCTTGAAGCCATGACCGACCTGCTGCCCCAGCCCACACCCCCCGCGCTGCCGCCTTCGTCCCTGCTGCCGCTGCGCCCCACCTGGGGCTTTGTGCTGGCGCACCCGGCGCACTTCATTGCCCTGGGCGCGGGCTCCGGCCTGCCGCGCTTTGCGCCGGGCACGGTGGGCACGCTCTGGGCTTGGGCAGTGTTTTTGCTGTTGCAGCCGGTCATGTCAGACCGGGGTTGGGCGCTCTTGATTGGGCTGGGCACCCTGGTGGGCTGGTGGGCCTGCACCGTGACGGCGCGGCACATGAACGAGGCCGATTCCAGCCATATCGTCTGGGACGAGGTGGTGGCCTTCTGGCTGGTGCTGTGGCTGGTGTCGCCCACCGGTTTTGGCGGTCAGTTGGCGGCGTTTGCGCTGTTTCGCGTGTTTGATGCCGTCAAAGTCGGCCCGATGGCCTGGGCCGACCAGACCTTCAAGGGCTTTGGCCCGCGTGGCGGCTTTGGCATCTTGTTGGACGACTTTGCCGCTGCGGGCTGCACCCTGCTGGTCATCGCGCTCTGGCGTTACTGAGCCCTGTCAGAGCGGATCGAGCTTGACGTACACCATGGTCTGATTGAGCAGCTGGTAGGCAATTTCGCCAAACGTCATCGGCCCGGTGACGGGGCCAATGACCTTGCCTTCGAGCTCGCCATACAGGTAGTTCAAGATGCAGTTGCAGCTCCAGCAAGCGCCTTGCGCATCGGCGGGCAAGGACTGGGCGAACGAGGCCGCGTAGCTGGGCACCGGTTCGGCGATGCGGTAGCTCACATCGTCAAACACCGGCGCATAAAAATCGACCTGCCCCGCAGCGGCATCCACGCCCTTGAAGGACACGTTGATCATGGCCCCGCAGTAGTCCGCCACCAAGGGCAGGCGGGTGTCAATGCCTTTTTTAACCAAGTACTGCGCCAAGTTCACCAGCTCGCCGTTCACAAAACACTCGTGCGCCGAGAAGCCGGTGGACGGGAAGCGGATTTCATCGCCCTTGCCCGGCTGGAACAGGTTCAGGATTTCAATGCGCGGGTACAGCGTCTCGGGCAGTGGCATGTGAATGGCCAGCGCCTTGTCGCCGCTGAAGCTCAGCGTCTGGCCGTTGGCCACCACCGGCGCGGCGTGGCCCAGGTCGTCCAAGTGGATGCCCGCAATCCAGCCCACCAGCGGCTTCATGTACAGGTCTTCAAACGCCGGGGCCTCGCGGGCAAAGTAGGAATGCACCTCAGAGAAGGCGGGCACGATCAGCACCGTCAGCCCGTGGGCGGGTGCGTCCAGGGCCACCTGTTTCAGGTTGTGCACGTCGTACCAGCGCAGCAGCGGCGCACCGGCATGCGCGGGCAGTTCGGTCACAAACAGCTGTTCGCGCGAGGTCTTACCGCCGTCGGACCCCATGAAATACGGAATGCTGCCCGCCAGCCAGTTGCCCTGCGGCAGGCGGCGCAGCAGCGATTCGTCAGCCGCAATGGACAGCACAGCCCCCTGACGGATCAGGGCCTGTACCTCGGACAGCCCCATCAGCGTGCCGCTGAGGGGGCCAGAAATAGGCGTGTGAGAGGCGTTCATGGGGTTTAACCCAGCCGCAGCTGGTTCAGTTCGTGGGTGAGCACCCGTTCATTCTTCACGAAATAGCGGTGCAGTTCCTTCAGCTTGAGCGTACGCACATTGTCGTCCTGGATCAGATCCAGCTGCGAGCGCAGTTTGGAGAGCATCAGCTTCAGGCTCAGCACCTTGATGTCGAGGTGTTGCTCGCCATTGAGCAGGCGCAGCCAGACCGGATCGTTCACATCGGGCACCTGGCTGTTGACGCTGACGGCGGTGGGCACTGGCGCAACGGGTGCTGGTGTGGCCGCTGTGCTGGCGGCGGTGAGTGCCACGCCTGGTGTGGTTGTCGGCACGGGCACCTTGGCTGCGGCAGGGCGGACGGTGGCGGCAGCGGTGCCGCTGCCAGTGCGCCCGGTGTCTAGCGCATGGCGGTAGCTCCAGACATCTTGCAGGCTCAAGTCCAGCAGGGTGCAGACCGATTGCAGCGACACACCCTCGTTAAACAAGGCAAACACCTGCGCGGCCAGCGCCCGCGTGAAAGGCTGGCCCACTTCGCCCATCCAGCCCAGACCCTGCGTGTCTTGACCGGTGGGCAGTGTCACATGCAGGTGAAACCGCACCGTGCCCAGCGCTAGGTGCTGCCAGATCACGTTTTCACCGCTGACCACCGATTTGGGTCGCCCAAACCAGCCCCGCTCCACCTCGGGACCGATCCAGACATCGCAGCGGCGCTTGCGCACATCCAGACGGTACTCGCGCACTTCCCAGGGGCGCTCAATCCCGAGCAACTGCCGCAGCAGTGCTTTGTCGATGCTGTTCATCTGTCATGTCTCCTCGGTCTCGTTAGGTTAGGGCGAACGCAAACACAGCAGAACAAAGCAAAAATCGTTCCACCCGTGTGTTGCCACAAACTGAGACACTCGACCTCAGTCTGCGCCAAGATGTAACACTTTGGGTTGACTTTGCACGGATCCCACTCAACCCACGCCCATGCCCATGCCTGACCTGATACCCCACGTCCACTGCGCCACCAGCGATGCCGATGCCCATGTCGCCACCCTTGTGCAACAAATTGCCCATGCCTTGCGTGCCAGGGGCCAGTGCCTTGCCACGGCAGAAAGCTGCACCGGCGGCCTGGTGGCCGCTGCCTGCACCGCCCTCAGCGGATCGAGCGACTGGTTTGAGCGCGGCTTTGTCACCTATTCCAACGCCGCCAAAACCGAGCTGCTGGGCGTGCCCGCCGAACTCATTGCCGCCCACGGCGCGGTGAGCGAACCCGTGGCGCAGGCCATGGCCCAAGGCGCGCTGGCCCATGCGCGGGCGCAGTGGGCGCTGTCCATTACCGGCATTGCAGGCCCCAGCGGCGGCAGTGCCGACAAGCCGGTGGGCACCGTCTGCTTTGGCTGGGCCACGCCCGGCGCGGTGTCCACGGAGCGCTGCCACTTCCAGGGCGACCGCGCCCAGGTGCGCCAAGCCGCGCTGCACCATGCGCTAGCAGGCTTGGTGCAGCGGCTGGGCCACCACGCCTAGCCAGCAAAAGCCACCACTACACCCACAGCGGCTGCGCGGTCTGCATGGCATCAATCTGTTCGTGCAGCATGTCCACCTGGCCCTGCCAGTAGTCGCGGCTGCCAAACCACGGGAAGTTGATGGGGAACGCCGGGTCGTCCCAGCGCCGGGCCAGCCAAGCGCTGTAATGAACCAAGCGCAGCGTGCGCAGCGGCTCAATCAGCGCCAGTTCGCGCCGGTCAAAAGGGCGGCACTGCTCGTAGCCGTCTAGCAGGGCGCTGAGCTGCTGCGTCTGCTGGGCGCGGTCGCCGCTGAGCAGCATCCACAAGTCTTGCACCGCAGGGCCGCTGCGGGCATCGTCCAAATCCACAAAATGCGGCCCCGCACCGGGCTGGCCCTCGGGTGTCCACAAAATATTGCCGGGGTGGCAGTCGCCATGCAGGCGCAGGCGCTGCACACCGCCGTCATGGTCGCCTGCATGGCTGGCGGCACCGGCTTGCAGCACCGGGTGGGCCTGAATCAGCGCCAGCGCCTCGGCCAGCGCAGCGGCCCAGGCGGTTTGCACCTCGGGGGCCACCATGCGGTGTTGCAGCAGCCAGTCGCGGGGCTCGTGGGCAAACGTGGCCACATCCAGCGCCGGGCGGGCCACAAAAGGCCGTGCCGCGCCCACGTTGTGCAGGCGCGCCAGCAAGCGGCCCACCCATTCCAGCACAGCCCAGTCGTCTAGCTCGGGGCGGCGGCCACCCCGGCGCGGGCTCACGGCAAAGGCAAAACCGCCAAAGTGGTGCAGCGTGGCCCCGTGGATGACCAACGGGGCCACCACCGGCACCTCGGCATCCATCAGCTCGGCAGCCAGCGCATGCTCTTCGGCTATTTGCGCCTCGCTCCAACGCCCTGGCCGGTAAAACTTCACCACCACCGCATCGCAAGCGACCCAAGGCGCTTCTAGATGGACTTGGTAGACCCGGTTCTCAAAACTGTTCAGCGCGCTCAGCCGCCCATCGCCCCACAAGCCCAGGCTGGCCAGCGCGTCTTGCACCACATCGGGCGTGAGCATGCTGAACGGGTGCGCCGACGCAACGGGCAAAGGGTGGGCGGCCTCATCGGCGGCAGAAAGGGCAGGGTGCTGGGGGTTCATGGTGGCATTGTCGCTGTGCCGCTGGGCTGTCCTATCATCCTTCACCATGCCCAAAACCACCCGCCCCGCCCCCGAGAAACGCCCGTCCCCCAGCCTGCAAAGCCAACTGCCCGAACTGCGCCCCGGCCAGTCGATAGAGCTGCTCAAGGCGCTGCACATCCTCACCCGCGAGGGCAAGCTCAACCAAGACACCCGGCGCAAGCTCAAGCAGGTGTACCACCTGGTGCAGTTCATTGAGCCGCTGCTGGCCGAGGTGCTGCAAACCCGTGGCGACGTGACGCTGGCCGACCACGGCGCGGGCAAGTCGTACCTGGGCTTCATCCTGTACGACCTGTTTTTTAAGGGCAAGGCCGTGGGTCAGGTGTACGGCGTGGAATCGCGCCCGGAACTGGTCGAAAAATCCCAAGCCCTGGCCGCCGATTTGGGTTTTGACCGCATGCGTTTTCTGGCCTGCACCGTGCAACAGGCCCTCAGCCACCCCGAACTGCCCAAGCGTATCGACGTGGTGACCGCGCTGCACGCCTGCGACACCGCCACCGACGATGCCATTGCCTTTGGGCTGGCCCGCCAAGCGCAGTACATGGTGCTGGTGCCCTGCTGCCAAGCCGAAGTGGCCGCCGCCCTGCGCCGCCACAAAGCGCTGAGCCTGTCACGCACACCCCTGGCCGAACTCTGGCGGCACCCACTGCACACCCGCGAATTCGGCAGCCAAATCACCAACGTGCTGCGCTGCCTGCAATTGGAGGCGAACGGCTACAGCGTCACCGTGACCGAGCTGGTGGGCTGGGAACATTCCATGAAAAACGAATTGATTCTGGCCCGCAAAACCCCCAACACCCACCAAGCCACCCAAGCCCGCCAGCGCCTGCTGCAAGTGCTGGATGAATTCAATTTGCCGGAATTGCGGGAGCGGTTTGGGACACCGATGTCACAGACTGCGAATACTGCGACGGACATTCTGGGCATCATGCCAAAGACTAAAAAAACTGTAATCAGTCGCCCCTGAAGGATTCACTTCAATACACCCAATCTTCATGCCGCACGGGCAGTGTGTTCAACTCATCTCGGTACTGCCGCCACTGGGGCATGAATAAATCCATTGCCGACACAAACCGAGGGCCATGACTGGGCTCTATCAGGTGCGCCAACTCATGCACCACGATGTATTCCAGGCACTCGGGGGGTTTCTTGGCCAAGTCGGTGTTCAGCCGAATGGCGTGGCTGCTGGGGTTGCAACTGCCCCATTGGGTTTTCATGCGCTGAATGAACACCTTGGATGACTTCACGCCCATCAAAGCCTCCCACTTGGCCAACAATGGAGGCACTGCCGCCTTGACTTGCTCCCTGTACCACGCATCCAACAGTTCTTCTCGGCGCTCGGTGGTGGTGCCGGGACGCACGGACAGCACGATGCGGTTGTGCTGCTGGTCAATGCTGGGGGCTGCGTTTTGCTCCACCACGGTCAACAAATACCGCTTACCCCACAGGTAGTGGCTTTCGCGGTCGATGTAATCGCGGGGCAGTTCGCGCGCCTGCGCCTGCACTTTGCGCTGCTGACCCTTGATCCAGGACAACTTGGAAATGGCAAACACCCGAATGGTGTCCAGCGCCATGTGTTCCGGCGCAGAAATCCTCACCCGGCCTGCTGGCGGGTACACGCTCAAGTGAACATGCTTGATGCGCTTTCTAACCACATCGGCAGACACGCCACCCAAATCAATCGTCACGGTCATCAGTATTCCGGCTGGGCGTAAATGATCAAAAACAGCCGCTCCACGTCATCCACGTTTTTGAGCACGTCATACATGGCCCGTTTAATGACCAATTCCCTGGCTTGCACACCGCGCCATCCATCGGGTCGAACCAACTTGATCGCACGGTCAATCTTCAGTGCCAGCACCAAAACGGGGTCTTCTGCTTCCCCGTCGTTGCTGTACGGAGCCTCTGGTTCTGTCGCGCCCAACGTATGCAACACGGACGCATTTTTCACATTGTTGTAAACAGCCCGCTTGCCCGGTGTATCCAACTTGGCCGGTGTGTCTTGCGCTTTGCCCGCTTGCACCTTGGCTGCAATGTCGGCAATGCGTTGCAGGTACTCCTCATACTCGATGGCTTTCTCTTTTCGCAGTTTGATGATTTCATCCAACAGGGCAGACATCTTTTCAAAATAAGCCGGGTCGGTCAGGCTCTCTTTGATGATCTTGCTGCGGACGTTGTTTTCAATCGTTTCAGCAATGGCCTGCTTGTTGCCCTTCATGTCAGCCAGCTTGTTGGCGACAGCATCGGCAATGCCCGACTTGACGATCAAATCCAGCAAGCCCACCCCGTCAAACGGCGAGATTTTGCGCGGCTCGCTGGCTTCGATGTAGGTGTCGATCAGGTGCCGCATGTCGGCCTCAAACGGCTTCAAGTCCAGCGTTTCGCCACTCGCTTTGCGGATGATTTCGCGGATGGCCAGGTATTGATCCATCTTGGCTTTGATGGCTTGGGTATCCGCTTCGCTGTAGCCCGCAGCGGCCATGTCATCGGCCAAATTGGCATAGGCACGCAGCAGAGCCACCACGCCCTTGTAATAGGCCACACGCTGCGGTTCGCGGGTTTTGAGGTCGTCTTTGATTTCTGTGTTGCCGCAAAAGTAGTGAATGTGCTCCAGCTCACCCTTGGGTGGCTGCACCGGCTCGCACAGCAAAAACAGGTTTTCCAGCGCATTGTCCAGCCGCTCACGGCCCAGCGTCAGCCGGTCTTTCAGCATCACGTCGGGGTCGGCCCCCCCTGCGCTGTGGTCGATCTCGGAGGTGTACACCGCAATGGCGTTTTCCACCTTCTTGAACAAGTCCTTGTAATCGACGATGTAGCCAAAGTCCTTGTCCTCACCATCCAGCCGGTTGGTGCGGCAAATGGCCTGAAACAAGCCGTGATCCTGCATGGATTTGTCGATGTACAAATAGCTGCATGGCGGCGCATCAAAGCCAGTCAGCAGCTTGTCCACCACCACCAGCAAACGCATGCTGGCGGGTTCTTTGATGAACAGGGTTTTGGCCCGATCTTCATAGGTTTCGGTTTTGGACTTGCCCGGCTTGGGGGTGACACCCGCCAGCAGCTCGGTGTAGGTGTTGTAGATGAATTGCTTGTCGGTTTCGGTGTTGGCCCCGGTTTCTTCCAGTGTCACGTCTTTGGCTTGCGGGTTGTATGACGTGATGACCGCGCACCGGCCTTTGAACAGCGTGCTCTGAAACAGCGTGAAGTATTTGCAAGCCTCGTAAATGCTGGAAGCCACCAACATGGCATTGCCCCGCTGGCTCGACAGTCTGGGCTTGGTGCTGAAATCAAAAATGATGTCGGCCACCACCCTGTCCATGCGGGATTTGGAACTGAGCACGTTTTGCATCGTGCCCCATTGCTTTTTCAGCTCTTCCTTCTGCCAGTCGTTCAGCGCCTTGGTTTTGGTGTCAAACCACTGGTCGATCTTGGTCTGTGAGCCCAGTTTCTGATCAATGTCGCGGGCCTCGTACATCAAGTCCAGCACCACACCGTCTTGCACCGCCTCGCTGAATTTGTAGGTGTGGATGTAGCCGCCAAACACCTCCAGGCTGGTGGCTTTGTCTTTTTTCAGCAGGGGTGTGCCGGTAAAGCCGATGAACACGGCATGGGGCATCAGCGCCTTCATCACCCGGTTGAGCTTGCCGCCTTGGGTGCGGTGGCATTCGTCCACAAACACAAACACCTCGCCCACGGTGGCACTGGGTTGCGCCTGCAAGTCTTGGATGAAGGCATCAAAATCGGCATCCGCCTGCTTGGCCGTCACACCAAACTTGTGTACCAGGGAACACAGCAACCGGGGGGTGGCTTGACCCAATTGGCCCATCAAATCCCGCCCGCTGCTGGTGCGGCAAATGGCTTCACCTGCGTCGGTGAACACCCGTTCAATCTGCTTGTCCAGCTCATCCCGGTCGGTGATGACGACCACCCGTGCGTGGGGGTTGTTCTCCAAAATCCACTTGGCCAACAACACCATCAAGATGCTTTTCCCCGCTCCTTGGGTGTGCCAGATGATGCCGCCCTTGTGCTGCTGCACATGCGCTTGCGCCGCCTTCAGGCCGAAATACTGATGCACACGGGGCAGCTTTTTGATGCCCCCGTCAAACAGCACAAAGTCGTGCATCAACTCGATCAGGCGGGCCTTGTTGCAGATTTTCAGCAGGTACTTGTCCAGCTTGAAGCGGCTGTTGTCGGCCTCGTCTTCCTTCCAGGTCAGGAAAAACTTCTCTGGGGTGCCGGTGGTGCCGTATTGCAAGCCTTCGGAATCATTGCCCGCCATGACCAACTGCATGGTGCTGAAGAACCACGCATTGAATTCAGGTTTCTGGTTAGACAGGTTTTGGCGGATGCCGTCACCGATGCTGACACGGCTGTTTTTGAGTTCCAGCACACCGATGGCGATGCCGTTGACATACAGAACGATGTCTGGCCGCCGCTCTGCCTTACCCTTGAGCGTGACCTCTTCGGCAATGGCGAAGTGGTTGCTGGCTGGCTCTTTCCAGTTGACCAAATGCACAGTCTCCGTGACCTTGCCCGCATCGGTCTTCACGGGCACGCCGTAGCGCAGCAACTGGTACACCGCCTGGTTGTTGCCATACAGGCTGCGGTCGGGGTGGTTGGCCTCTGTGCGCAGTTTGTACATGGCGGTGCTGATTTGCTGCGGGGTGTAACCGGCGCTGCTCAGGTACTGGTTCAGCAAGCCCTCTTCCAGGTTGCTGTTGTCTGTGCGGTCTGACCAGTCGCCCAGGTAGCGGTAGCCCAGTTCGTCGCAAAACAGTTTGACCACACGGTTTTGCGTGGCACGTTCGGGTTTTCCAATGTCGGTCATACCGCCCTCGTTCCGGGAAAAATCACCATCAACCGATCCAGCATGTCGGCATCGTCGCTGAAAACCGTCATCCACACACTCCAGAAACCTTTGGCCTTCACGGTGTCGATGATCTGGTCTTTCATGTCGTTGATGTATGGCAGCGGGCAGCGGGCCAGCCGTTCTTTGGCCCGCACGGCAATGTCCCAAGCCTCGCGCCGATTGAGCCAGCGCCGGTCTGATGCTTGGGCTGTGTCTGGCGTTTTATGCAGCCCAACCAGGCAGATCAGGTTTTCCGCTTGGGCCTGATGTGGGCCGGTGGCGCTTTGAACCCGCCCGCCTTCTTTGTACAACAGGCTGTGGAATGTGTCGTCGCGGTCAGGCCACAAGTAATCGTCCAGCACCACATCGGTGTCTCCCTTGGTGGAATTGCAGTTGGTGCAAGCCAGCAAGAAATTGTCCCAAGCCAGCGCACGCTCAGCCAACACCGTGGGTGAGCCCGGCGGTTGCTTGGGCTGAACATGCTCCACCGCCAGCGAAGCATCCAACTGCATTTCGCAGTACGAACAGCATTCACCCAGCCGCGCAATCAAGGTGCGGCGGGCTTGTGCGTACTCGCTGAAAACCACATCGTTTCCATGCGCGTCTTGGGGGCATGGCCCACGCAGCACCGGACGCATCACGACTCCTTGGGCACAGGGGTTGATGTTCCCAATCCAGCGGCCAAACGCTCCATTTCCAGAAAAGCGTGGTAGGCCACGTTGTCACTGAACGGGGCAGATAACGCATCCAACTGCGCTTTCAGCCTTTGCCGTGTGCCGTCATCCGCTTGCTTGGCCTGCTCCAGCACGGCGTAATAGGCTTTGGCTGCCTCGTGCATGTGCTGGTAACGCTCACTGCGCTGAGGGACGGGTACACCCATCACACGCTCCACAATGTCTTCAATCGACCGATTGCTGAACACTTGGCCCGGCCCTGGTGCGGCCATGTCACCGGGTAAGCCATCCACGACAGGGCTTTGCATGGGCTGATCGAGGTCAATCACCTCCCCCGGCTCCAGCGACTGCAAGATGAAGGGGGAATGTGTGGTGCCCACGAATTGCAGCTTGGGAAAAGCCCGCTTCAGGTCGTGTACCACCCGCCGCTGCCACTTGGGGTGCAGGTGCAGGTCAATTTCATCCACCAGCACCACGCCCTGCGTTTGCAAAGCCGCAGCGGTGCCGTGGTGTGGGTTAAGCCGCGAAGCCCGGTGTGCAATGTCGGCCACCATGCCGACCATGTTGCGGTAGCCATCGCTCAGGCTGTTGAAGGGCACCAGCCCCTCTTTCTCCAGCCGTATGGTGAGCTGGTCTTGGTCGGTGTCATGAAAAAAATCCAGCGCCCCCGGAATGCAGGCCAGCACAGCGTTTTTGACCGCCGCCACAGCAGGGATGGTCGTGCGCTTTTGCAGCTCGGAATAAGCCAGCTTTTTGAACCACTTTTCAAATGCCTTGTGGTCGGATTTGGGGTCTAGGCAGTAGCGGTAGGCATCGAGTTGCGAAGACGGCTTTTCGGTCTCCACATCGTCGTGAATGTTCCATAAGCGGCCTGCGCCGTAGTACAGCAGCAAGGGCAAATCGGGACTGGCCCCACTCTTGACTTCGCTTCGGCCCTCGGCCCCCAGGCGCACCAGTTCTTTGGCCTTGCCGCCACGGTCGCCAATGTCGCGCCGCCATGCCACATCCACGCCGTGCAATTGGGCCGCCGCCTCCAGGTACACCTCATCTTTGTGCTCGCGGAATACCTGCCCCTCTTTGTAGGTGAGGATGAAACGGGCATCGTCGGGGCGTAGCGTGCCGCCACCCGTGGCCAGTTTGGCCCCTTGAAAGTAGGTGTTGAGCATCAACGCCAGCGCATCCAGTACGGTGGTTTTGCCCGCGCCGTTGTTGCCAATCAGCACGGTGAACTGGGGATGGAACTGAAACTGTGCCGACTCGTACCGGCGGAAGTTGTGCAGCGTGAGGTGCTTCAGCATGGCATGGACATTTTCAAAAAAGTGACCCGCGTGTCAGGATCATGCCGTCAACCGTATCCGCCCGGTCAGCAGTGACTGCATCATGCCTTGCTTGATGGAACGGGTTTTTTCGAGCTGGGATTCGAGGGCGGTGAGTTCGGTGTCCATGTCGGAGAGGACGGTGGCGATGGCGGTTTGCTCTTCAATTAATGGCACTGGAAACGTGACTTTCAGTAGCGCGGTTTTGGAAAGGTTGTAGCGTGTGGCACCTTGTGCCAAAGACTTAAGAAGATCACGACCTTCCAGGCTACGAAAGTAATAGGCGAAGTAAAGACCATCAGCCTTAGCACTCTCCCTAAATCTAAATCCAAAACAGAAGCTATTTAAGTAAACATCTTTTACTGACTCAGCGAGCACGGAGCACATACCCACCTCTTCGGGTGTCTCCGATGAGCCATTAAAAAATAGGTCTCCTTTGTTTACTCTATTTTGTGATTCCACTGAGGATATATTCACTAACTCGAAAATATCGCAATCAATCACAACATTTTTCATGATATTCATGAAGGTGATATAGCGTGAAGTACCTTCGCCAAAATCAGATTTTGTCTTACCTGTTAACCCCCCAAATGTCGAACCAAAATCACCCAACCGCGTCACCTCCCACTCCCCACTAAACCCCGGCAACCGCCGCTTACCAGTCAGCAGTTCCTGCATGGTGCCTTGCTTGATCAGACGCTTTTTGGCGATCAATTGCTCCAGAGATTCAATCAGGGCATTTACATCCGACAAGGCCGTGGCGATGGCACGTTGTTCGGGTGGTGTAGGAACAGGCAGAAGGTATGGGCGCAACTTTGCAAGATTGATGTTTAACTGGGCACCAGGTGATGCCAAGTTCTCAAAGTCGGCTTTGCGACGTGACAACTCGAATAAGAGCCAACCCTTTTCATTCGGTGAATTGGCTGAAATTGCAACCAAGCTATCCGGGCATGCAGCTTCGAATCGTGTAATCCCTACATCTCCTATATTTGCGGCAATAGTGAAAAAAAGAGTTCCTTTTGGGAATAGCCTACTCACGCGAAGGCCATCACTGTTTAGTGTCTGCGTAAATTTTGTGATCCATCCATTTGCGCGCGTTACATCTCCGGTTTGAATAAATGGAAAGTTGCCACCGTAGAACTTGGGATCATTGCGCGGTCTTGCACTGAACTTGCCGCGCTCGATGGATGCCAACTTACCAAGCGATTTCACTACCCACTCCTCCGGTATCACCCCCACCTCAGTCTGCTTGTAACCAGCCTTCAGTGCCATACGAACCCCATCTTTTCCAGGTGCCGGTTCACCAAGGCTTGCAGTGCCTCTACATTGCCAGCCAATGCGGGCAATGGCGCTGAATATCGATCTGCCAGCTCACCCACCCGCCGCGTCAGGGTCTGGCTGATGCGATCCACCTCACCTTGCACAGCCGCCGCCAATGCGGCCATCCACTTGTCATCCACCACCAGCGCCTGAATGTCGGCTACCGTCAGCTTGGGATACTGCGTGTAGGCTTGGGTATCTATCAATGCCTCCAACTGCTTCCACTTCTTTTTGGCCTCCGTTTCTTCAGTGGCCAGCGTTTGCCACTGCTTCAACACCTTGATTTCGTCGGCCACATCGGAGTCTTTGCCCAGCTCCTTCCCCAGCTCTTTCAGGCGGTCTTTGACGGTGGCCGCGTTCACTTTGTCAAAGCCATCAAACACCCCACCGTCACCACCGTGTTCCTCTTCCAGTTCGGTGATCTGTGCGGCCAGGCTTTCTGCATGGGCAGCCAGTTGGTCAGCCACGGCTTGTTCTTTGGCCAAGTACCGGGCCACGATCAAGGGCTTGGGTAACAGGTCGCAGGCCCAGCCCTTGTCCTTTTCTTTGCCCTTTTTGTCGCGTTCAATGATGCGGTAGGTGTCGGCCCTCCAGCCATCGGCGGCCACCAGGTAGGCATCATCTTGCAGGGTAACAGCCCAGTAGTCCATGAGGTGTTGGTACACATCGTAGGCATCCAGCAGGGGCTTGTCTTGGTAGTGTTGCAGCAGGCTTTCCGCCAATTCCACAATCAACTGTTTGGGATGAAAACCCGGCTTCAAGGCTTTGAGCCGACTGGCGGCTGGGTCACGCCATTGCTGAAAATGCCCGGCCATGCCCGCCATGAAAGCGGCAAATTCGGGGTGCTGGTAAATGGTGGTTTTGATGGCTGTCTTGTCCACCGCCAAATCCACATAGCCGGGGCGGTTGGGTTTGAACAGCGCGGTTTTGAGCGTGGGGCAGACAGCCCAGTAAGCGGCCAATGCGTCCACATCCCCTTCAGGGATGCCGCCTTTCAGGTGCGCCTCAATGTCTTGCTGGTCTTCGGTTTGCGTGCTGTCGATGTAGCGTGGCAGGTTGAGGTTGAAGTCGTTTTTCTCAATTTCGTCCAAACCCACCATGCGGGCATAGCGCGGGTTGCGACTGTCCTGGCGGGTGAAGGTGTCCACAATTTTGTGAATGTCTTGCTCACGCAGTCGGTTCTTGGGGCCGTCTTTGATGAAGCCTTGACTGGCATCCACCATGAAGATGCCCTTGCGGGCCTGCGCCTCTTCCTTGTCAATCACGATGATGCAGGCCGGTATGCCGGTGCCATAAAACAAGTTGGCAGGCAGACCGATGATGCCCAGGATGTAGCCGTGGCGAATCAGCGCCTTGCGTATTTCAGCTTCTGCATTGCCACGGAACAGCACGCCGTGGGGCAAGATGCACGCGGCTTTTCCGGTGCTTTTGAGCGAGCGCACGATGTGCAGCAGGTAGGCAAAGTCACCCTGTTTGGCAGGTGGTACGCCAAAGGTCTCAAAGCGGCCATAGGGATCGTTGAGCGGGTCAATGCCGGTGCTCCAACGCTTGTCTGAAAACGGCGGATTGGCCACCACGTAGTCAAAGGTTTTGAGCACGTCTTGGCCGTTCAAATCGGCTTTGAATTTGGGGTCTGACAGGGTGTTGCCCTGGCGAATTTCAGCCGTGGGGTTGTCGTGCAGGATCATGTTCATCCGCGCTAAACCGCTGGTGGCCGAGTCTTTTTCTTGCCCGTACAGCGTGACGTTGGCCGTTGCTTCGTCACCCACTTTCAGCAGCAGGGAACCGGAACCACAGGTGGGGTCGTACACCGTGGTGTCGTTGGTGGTTTGTGCGCTGCCAATGCCGATGATCTTGGCCATGATGCGGCTGACTTCGGCGGGCGTGTAAAACTGGCCTTTGCTTTTGCCGCTTTCCGTGGCGAAGTGGCGCATCAAATACTCATACGCATCCCCCAGAATGTCATCGCCATCAGCGCGGTTTTTGGAGAAGTCGAGCGCGGGGTTCTGAAACGTCGCAATGAGATTGGAGAGCCGTTCCACCATCTCTTTGCCGGTGCCGAGCTTGGTGGCATCGTTGAAGTCTGGCATGTCAGCCAGCTTGTTGGCAGCAGCCAGCGGGCCAACAATCTTTTTGTTGATCTGATCACCGATGTCGGGCGTACCTTTGAGCGCCACCATGTCGGTAAAGCTGGCTCCGGGGGGAAT
Source organism: Pseudomonadota bacterium (assembly GCA_041192045.1). Classification (GTDB taxonomy): domain Bacteria; phylum Pseudomonadota; class Gammaproteobacteria; order Burkholderiales; family Burkholderiaceae_C; genus Hydrogenophaga. Next base: position 22,902 of record JBEENR010000013.1, read on the forward strand.
GGTGATGGGGGCGTAGGGCTGGCCAGCGTATTTGTCGCTGACGTATTTAAGGAACAGCAGCACGAGCACGTAGTCTTTGTACTGGCTGGCATCCATGCCGCCGCGCAGCTCGTCACACGATGCCCAGAGTGAAGAATAAAGCTCAGATTTTTTGATCGCCATGAAATGAATGCCCCTTGATGAAGGCCGTTTTGGATTGTGAAGCACCCAGAGGTCACATCCTCAGATGTCTTGGGGCGCGGTGCCAGCCCCTCAGCGCGCAAACCGCTTGCGCGTGAGCCCCAGCGCCAGCCAAAACGCGGCCATTGCGTACACCAGCAATACCCCGGCATGCAGCCAAGCGCTTTCTGGCCATTGGTCCATGAACAGCGGGCGCACCAGTTCGACCGCGTTGGTCAGCGGCAGCCAGTCTGAAATGCTTTGCACCACGCCCGGCAGTTGTTCACGTGGGAAGAACACGCCCGAGAGGAACATCATGGGCGTGAGGAACAGCGTGAAGTAGTAGGTAAAAAAGTCGTAGCCCTTGGCCAGTGCGTTGAAGACCAGCGCAATGCACGAGAACGTGATGCCCACGCCCAGCAGCACCGGCCAGGCCAGCAGCAGTTTGGGGCTGTGGCTGATGCCCAGGGCCAGCATCACGCCCAAAATGGCCGTCACGGTGAACAGCGACTTGAAGGCTGCCCACAGCATTTCGGCCAGCACCACATCGTCTAGGCCCACCGGCGCGTTCAGGATGCCGTCCCAGGTTTTTTGCACATGCATGCGCGAAAACGCGGAATACAGCGCCTCAAAGCTGGCCGCGTTCATGGCGCTCATGCAAATGCTGCCGCTGGCCAAAAACAAGATGTAAGGCACCACCACTGGGCCTTGCGCGGTGCTTAGCGTGATTTGCCCCACCAGCGTGCCCATGCCGTAGCCAAAGGCCACCAGCCACATCAGCGGCTCGGCAATGTTGCCCACCAAACTGGGCACGGCCAGTTTGCGCCACACCAGCAGGTTGCGCAAAAACACCGGCCACCAGCGGCCAGACAAAGCGGGCAAAGCCCAGGGGGAGGGGGTGGTTGGGGGTGTCATGGTGTGCTCGTTCGTGTCCGCTTGCATCTCAGCCGTCTTCCCGAATTTGCCGCCCGGTCAGCTTCAAGAACAGGTCTTCAAGGTTGGCGGGCCGGTGCAGGGTGCGCAACTGCGGGTGCGCGCTCAGGGCGGCCAGCAGCGGCAGGGCCTGCGCGGTGTAGAAAAACACCGTCTCGCCACTCACCTCCAGGCGTGCCGCCAAGGCCCGCAGGCTGGCATGGGCGGGGTCTTGCGCCAGGGCCAGTGCGCCTTGGCCGTACACCTCCACCACGTCGGGCTCTAGGTGCTGCGCAATCAGCTCACGCGGGCGACCTTCGGCAATTTTTCGGCCATGGTCCAGCACCAGCAGGCGCGAACACAGGCGCTCGGCCTCGTCCATGAAGTGCGTGGTCAGCAAAATGCTTTTGCCCTGTTGCAGCAGCTGCTGCAAGCGCTCCCACATCAGATGCCTAGCCTGCGGGTCTAGGCCGGTGGTGGGCTCGTCCAGCAGCAGCAGGCGGGGGTCGTTCACCAGTGCCCGCGCCAGACTCAAGCGCCGCTTCATGCCGCCCGAGAGTTCGCCGGGCTTGGCATCGGCCTTGTGCGAGAGCGCGGCAAAGTCCAGCAGCTGCGGAATGCGCGCCCGAATGTCGGCAGCCTTCAGGCCAAAGTAACGGCCATAGACCAGCAGGTTTTCGGCACACGAAAAATCGGGGTCCAGCGTGTCCATCTGGCTCACCACACCCAGCTGCGCTTTGATGGCCCGCGCCTCACGCGGCATGGGCAGCCCAAACGCGCTGATCTGCCCCGCATCTGGCGTGGTCAGACCTAAGCACATGCGAATCGTCGTCGTCTTGCCCGCGCCGTTGGGGCCAATCACGCCCAGGCATTCGCCCGGCCCAATTTCAAAACTCAGGTCATCCACCACCGTGCTGCTGCCGTAGCGTTTGATGAGGTTTTGGCAGGAAAAGAGCGCTTCGGTCACGGGTAGGCCTTGGTCAAACATGCGGGGAACGCGCATTATGGCCAGCCCCAGCGGATAGGGATAATGCCGCCACCGCGCCCAGCGCCCCCATCCCAGCCTTCCCCCAGCGGGGGAAGGAGCCACAACCCTGCTGCCACCCGCCTGCGCCATGTCCCTTGCCGTCTTGCTCCAATACCTGCTGCCCCAACGCGCCCTGACCGAGTTCGCGGGCTGGTGTGCTCATTCACAAGCCACTTGGTGGGTTCACAACGTCATTCCGTGGTTCATTCAGCGCTATGGCGTGAACATGATGGAAGCCGCCAACCCCGACCCGCGCAGCTACCCCAGCTTCAACGCCTTCTTCACCCGCGCCCTGAAACCCGGTGCGCGCCCACTGGCGCAGGCCGATTTTGTGTGCCCGGTGGACGGGGCCATCAGCCAGCTGGGGGCCATTGAAAAAGACCAGATTTTTCAGGCCAAAGGCCACCACTACAGCACCCGCGCCCTGGTGGGTGGCGATGCCGCCCTGGCCGCGCAGTTTGACGACGGTGCTTTTGCCACCATCTACCTCAGCCCCAAGGACTACCACCGCATCCACATGCCCGCCGCTGCCCGACTGCGCCGCATGATCCATGTGCCCGGCGACCTGTTCTCGGTCAACCCCGCCACCGCACGCGGGGTGCCCGGTTTGTTTGCCCGCAACGAGCGCGTGGTCTGCGTGTTTGACATGCCCTGCGGCCCCCACGGCGAGCTGCGCCCCTTTGTGCAGGTGCTGGTGGGGGCCACCATCGTGGGCAGCATGGCCACCCCCTGGCACGGCGTGGTCAACCCACCCCGCCCCGGCCACATCCGCCAGTGGACGTATGACGACCCGGTGATCCAGCTGCAACGCGGTGAACAGATGGGCACCTTCTTGCTGGGCTCTACCGTGGTGCTGCTGTGGCCCAAAGACACGATTCAACTCAACCCCCAATGGGCCGCAGGCCAAGCCGTGCGCATGGGCGAGGCCATGGGGCAAGCGGTTTGATGGGTTTTTGAGGCAGCGGCGCACCGGCCCCCATCCCAGCCTTCCCCCAGCGGGGGAAGGGGCAAGCAAGGGTTGGTCGCTGCGAGGGCCTTGGCAAGCTTGCCAAACCGCCCGCTGCCGCGCTGCATGGGCATACTGCGGCCACCACTTGAGCACCCAGCCCGCCCATGCGCCACCCCTCCGAGCCCACCGCCAGCCCCACGCCGCGCCGCATCTTGGTCTGCGCCACCGGCCTGTCGCCGCAGATCGTCACCGAAACCCTGTTTGCCCTGGCCGTGAACACGCCCACGCCCTGGATACCGCACGAGATTCGGCTCATCACCACCCAGCGCGGTGCCGAAAATGCCCGGCTGATGCTGCTTTCCGACAGCCCCGGCTGGTTTCACCAACTGCTGAAAGACTGGCAACTGCCGCCCATTGCCTTTGATGTGTCACACATCAGCATCCTGAAAGACCCGCAGGGGCAGGCACTGGACGACATTCGGAACGACGCAGACAACCAATGCGCCGCCGACGGCATTGCCGAGCTGGTGCGCCGCCTGACCGAGGACGAGCAGACCGAAATTCATGCCTCGATGGCCGGTGGCCGCAAAACCATGGGCTTCTTCATGGGCTACGCCATGAGCCTGTGGGGGCGGCCACAAGACCGGCTCTCGCATGTGCTGATTTCTGCGCCCTTCGAATCGCGCCCCGAGTTTTTCTACCCCACCCCCCGGCCCCACGTCATACCCGCCCGCGCCCCTGGGCAAGACCCGCTCGATGCCAGCACCGCCCAAGTCTGGCTGGGCCACATCCCCTTTGTGCGGCTGCGCAACCTGCTGCCACCCAGCCTGAAAAACCAAAACACCGGCTTTGCCCAAGCCGTGTCAGCCGCCAACCAAGCGCTAGACCATATCGACCTGGAACTGGACTTGGCCGAAGGCTGTGTGCGCATCAACCAGCAGCGCATTGACCTGCCGCCCATGCAATGGGGCCTGCTGTGCCTGCTGGCCTGGCGCTGCCAGCGGCAACTGCCACCCCTGCAAGCCCCGCCGAAAAAGGAAAACGACCCCAAGTGGAAAACCGATGCACTCAGGCTGCTGCGCCAAGCCATTGGCGAGATGAACATTCCGTTGAACCTGTACAACCGGCTTGAAGACAACCGCCCCTTTGGCAACAGCTTCAATGAACAGCTCTCGAAGCTGGAAAAAACCCTGCGCAACAGCGGTGCCCTGCCCCTGGTCGGCCTGATTGAGCGCACCACCATCAGCAAAAGCCGCCAAAAAGGCTACCGCCTGCAACTGAAGCCGCAGCAAGTGCGTATCGTCAAAACCCGTTCAGCGGCCAGCGTGCCTGCACGGGGATGCGAGAGCGCGAACCCGTGATGGGCGACACCGCATTTCAAGCCTGGGCATCCTGCGTGAAAAAACGCATCCACGCATCGCGCGGATTCAGAATCAGCATGTCCCCCTGCTGGCCCCAGCTCAGCACACGCCGGTCACCCGTCACAAACACGGCTGCACCTGCCTGCTGTGCAGCACGCACCAGCCGCACATCGTTGTCATCAGCGGGTTCATCCACATCAGCCACACAGTCGGCTTCAGCCCAAACCGCATCAAACAACGCCTGCGCCCGTGGCAGATGCGCAAATTTGCGCACCAGTACCTCATGCGCCTCTGTACGGATCAACGGGGTTGTCAACAAAGCATGGTGCTGCGCAGATTCAGTCAATATCGCTTCGCACAAACCTGCAAAGACCGTGGCAGACAGCCACACATTGGTGTCTAGAAACACCCTCACGACACGTCTTCCAAAATGTCGTCCTCCGTCAGCCACCCAGCTTGGCGTGCTGCGCCGCCCAGCTCGGCATGCGCCGCTTGCAAAGCTTGGCGCAACCGGTAAGCCCGCAAAGAGTCAGCCAACAACTCACGCACCACTTCGCTGCGGCTCTTGCCCGTTTGCTCACATACCCGCTGCAAGTCCTGATCTTCGCGCTCGGTCAAACGCACAGTCAAGGTTCCCATGTTCATCCTTTCAACACATCCTGCATGAATGTGCGACATCGTAATACAGCCCCACCATGCCCACCCCCGCCACCCTGACCCGCATCGACATCTACCTAGAAGCCACCCAGCCCGTCGCCTGGCCGCACTTTGCGGGCAGCGCCCTGCGCGGTGCCTTTGGTCGTGCGCTGCGCCAAACCGCCTGCATGACCGGCCTGCGCCGCTGCGACCCCTGCCCCCTGCGCCCAACCTGCGCCTACGGCGAAGTGTTTGACCCCGCACCACCCGCCCAGCCCATTCACCCCTCGTTTCGCGACGGCCAGCCGCGCTATTTGGTGCAAGCCCCGCCCCTGGGTGCCCGCCAGCTCAGCCCCGGCCAGCCGCAACAGTTCAGCCTGCTGCTGCTGCCCGGCACCGAGCACCACCACAGCCTCATACCCCATGTGCTGCGCACCACCGTGGAACAGCAGCTCATGCAGCCCGGCCTGTTCAAGCTGCGGCACACCCACAGCCACCCCACCGACCCCCAGCACCACAGCCCCTACCACGGCCAAGGCCCCATCAGCCTGCGCTGGCTCAGCCCCGTGCGCCTGCAACACCAGGGCAAAACCCTGTTCAGACCCCAGCAGCTCGATGCCACCGCCCTGGCACACAGCCTGCACCGGCGCTACCTGCAATGGCAACAGCTGTGCAACCAGCCCGCCACCGGCCCAGACCTGAACACCGCCCTGCAAGCCGCCGCCCAGTGCCAGCTAGACACCCGCCAACTGCACTGGCACGACATGGAACGCCGGTCCAGCACCCAGCAGCAAAAACAACCCCTAGGCGGCCTGATCGGCAGCGCCCAACTGCACGGCCCCCGCCCCGCCTTGCAAACCCTCTGGCCGCTGCTGCAACTGGGTGAACAGCTGCACATCGGCAAAGAAACCGTCATGGGCCTGGGGCGCTACCAGCTGCAAGGCTAAAAACGCCGTGCCTTCACCCCCTCGCCCCTCTGGGGAGAGGGTTGGGGTGAGGGGCAGGTGTGCAGATTCGCTGGTCAACGCCAGCTTGGTGTGCCTGCCCCCATCCCAGCCTTCCCCCAGCGGGGGAAGGGGTAAGGCACCCTCACCCCAGCCCTCTCCCGCAGGCGGGAGAGGGGGCAAGACACTTCCATGGCGAGAAGGCTGGGATTCACCCCCTCCCCCACTGGGGGAGGGCTGGGGTGGGGGCAAGCGAACACATCCACCCCTTCAACGCCGTGCCTTCACTCCCTCGCCCCTCTGGGGAGAGGGCTGGGGTGAGGGGCAGGCGTGCAGATTCGCTGATCAACGCCCACTTGGCGCACCTGCCCCCATCCCAACCTTCCCCCAGTGGGGGAAGGGGTAAGGCACCCTCACCCCAGCCCTCTCCCGCAGGCGGGAGAGGGAGCCAGACACCACCACCGCCGCAAGCTTGCCAAAACGCTTGTCCGCGCCCAAGCGCCCCACACTGGCGGGCATGAACACACGGCACCTGTTCCTGATTGGCTACGACATTGCAGACAACCCGCGCCGCCGCCGCGCGCTGCGTGATGTGCAGCACCACGCCCTAGGCGGGCAAAAGTCGTTTTACGAATGCTGGCTCAGCGTCGGCGAGCTGCAAGCCCTGCTGGCGCAGTTGCGCAGTCGCATCGATGTGGACATGGACCGCATCGTCTTCATCCGCCTCGATGCCCGCAGCCCCAGCCTGCAACTGGGCCAAGCCGAACCCATTGCCAGTGCCGACTATTTCCACATCACCTGAAAGCCACCCCCATGAGCACCCTGTATGTTGACCGCCAAGGCAGCCATATCAGCACCCAAAACGGCGTGCTGCACATCAGCACCCCCGACGGCAGCGCCGACCGCCGCCTGCCGCTGAAATACCTGCGCCGCGTCGTGCTGCGCACCGACACCCAGCTCAGCAGCAAAGTGCTCTGCACCCTGGCCGAACACGGCATACCCCTGATTGCTCTGGGCGGGCGTGGCGGCCAGCAGGTGGCCCAAATCAGTGGCAGCGGCCACAACGATGCCCGCCGCCGCTGGCAGCAAGTGCTGGCCCTGAGCCAGCCCCACACCTGCGCCCAACTGGCCCATGCCATTGTGCAAAGCAAGGTGAAACGCCAGTGCGCCACCCTGGCCCACATGGCCAGCGCCCGGCCCGACCTGCGCAAACCCCTGCACGACGGCCAGCAGCGCCTAAGCCGTGTGCTGCACACCCTGCAAACCAGCACCCCGCCGCTCGATGCCCTGCGCGGCCTAGAAGGTGCCGCCGCCGCCCACTACTTTGCCGCCTACTTCAGCGCCTTTGCCCCCAGCCTGCAAGCCACCCACCGCAACCGCCGCCCCCCGCGTGACCCGGTGAACGCCCTGCTCTCGCTCAGCTACACCCTGCTTTATGCCCAAGCCAGCGCCGCCTGCTGGGCAGCGGGGCTAGACCCCGCCCTGGGCGCGCTGCACACCCTGAGCCATGGCCGCGCCGCCCTGGCCTGCGACCTGATGGAACCCTACCGCCCCGCCATTGACCTGTGGGTGTGGCAACGCCTGCGCGCCGACGAGCTGCGGGCCGAACACTTTGGTCACGACGGCAGCGGTGCCTGCCTGCTGGGCAAAGCCGGGCGCGGCATCTTCTACGCCGCCTGGGAACAACAGGCCCACCACACCCAGCGCAGCCTGCAACGCTACGCCAGCAGCCTGGCCCGCTACCTGGTGCAACAAGGCCCCGCCAACCCCTGGGGCCACCTAGACGACAACGGCCAAGCCCCAGCCACCGCCTAACCGGAGCCCCCCGCCATGAACACCCCCCTGGCCAACGCCCGCCCCCTGTACCTGCAACACGGCAGCGCCCAACGCTTAGCCCTCGACGGTGCCCGCCGCCTGTGCATCCAACGCAAAAACCAAAGCGAAAAACGCATCCCGCTGCACCACATCTCACGCATCGTGTGCAGCAGCAACCTCGACATTGGCAGCGACGTCCTCATGGCCTGCCTGCAACACGGCATCCCGCTGTGCATCATCAACCCCGACGGCAGCCCCCTGGGCTGGTGCCTGGGCAACCGGCGCAAAGAAACCACCCTGCGCCAACTGCTGGGCCACGCCCTAGACGACCCCGCTTGGCCGGTCTATTACAGCCACTGGCAGCAAAACCAACACAACGCCATCGCCGCGCACAGCCTGCTGCTGTGTGGCGTGCCCGCCAGCGCCGCCGCCCGGCAAAACCCGCGCACCGCCCTGTGCAACGCCCACTTCTTAAAGCACCAACAAGCCTGCGGCCAACACATCAACGCCCTGACCCTGCTGGCCCAGCACGAACTGACCAGCCACCTGAGCCGCGAAACCAGCGACCCCCAACTGCTGGCCTGGCACCGCCCCGGCCTGAACCTGCTGCACGACCTGGGGCAACTGCTGGGCCTCTATGCCCACACCGACCTGCACCACACCCTAGAACTGCCCGCCCATGCCGACGACATCAGCGCCTGGGCCATTCGCCACCACGAACGGCACAGCGCCCACTGGCAGCAGCGCATTGCCCACCTGCTGCACGACTTTGAACAATTTTTGCGCAACCACTGGCTGTAACCCCCATGAAAACCCCCAAGCCCACCCCCCAACCCGCCATACCCCACAGCCACGCCCAGCGCTGGCTGCTGGCCTACGACATCCGCAACCCCAAACGCTTGCAGCGCGTGGGCCGCTACATCCAGCGCGAGGGCCTGCGCTTGCAGTTCTCGGTGTACATCCTGAAAGGCAACCGGCAGCACATTGAACACGTCATGGAAGAACTGCGGCAACTGATTGACGAAAAAGCCGACGATGTGCGCATTTACCCGTTAACGGAAAACACGCGCATCTGGGGCATGGGCCAACAATTTCCTGACGACGGCAACACCCTGAGCGATGTTTATCTGGATAAAATCATCCAGCCCCTGCCCGACGAGACTGGCGAACCCGCCGAGACCGCACCGCGCAGGGGGCTCAGCTTTTGAAGATGCAAAAACCTTGGCAACCCCCCTTGCAAGTCCTTGTCAGACAAGGATTTTTTGGGGCGAGGGGCCGAAAGGCTAGCCCCGATTTTTAGGGGATTAAGACTTGGTGTTGAGCCAAGTCAGAAAATCTTTCAGCCGAAAGGCTAGCCCCGATTTTTAGGGGATTAAGACGGCCGGTCAATGTCTGCCTGCGCTGCTTTGATCGCCGAAAGGCTAGCCCCGATTTTTAGGGGATTAAGACGTGCCAATAAGACTGGGCCATTTTTTGAAATCGCCGAAAGGCTAGCCCCGATTTTTAGGGGATTAAGACCGTTTATGTAGGTCAAGTGGCTAAAAATCGTGCCGAAAGGCTAGCCCCGATTTTTAGGGGATTAAGACCGTACCCTGCTGCTGAGTCTGCCTCAATTTGGGCCGAAAGGCTAGCCCCGATTTTTAGGGGATTAAGACACAAAGAATTTTGGTCATGGCCAGCGAAAAGAATTGCCGAAAGGCTAGCCCCGATTTTTAGGGGATTAAGACCCACCAGCGGGTCACGGTGCCCGCTGTCTTGCCGAAAGGCTAGCCCCGATTTTTAGGGGATTAAGACATCTGGTCAATGACCCAGAAAAAGACTACTGCGCCGAAAGGCTAGCCCCGATTTTTAGGGGATTAAGACATTGATGCGGTGCATGCGCTCGGCATGCTCATGCCGAAAGGCTAGCCCCGATTTTTAGGGGATTAAGACCAGGGCCTGCTGCTGGGCGGCTTTGCGTGCCGCGCCGAAAGGCTAGCCCCGATTTTTAGGGGATTAAGACCGTTGAGCGCATCCAGCACCATGCCAGACACAAGCCGAAAGGCTAGCCCCGATTTTTAGGGGATTAAGACAAGGAAAATGTCCCATTCGTCCCACCCGATTGAGCCGAAAGGCTAGCCCCGATTTTTAGGGGATTAAGACTTGCGTAGGCTTCGCCTGCCGCCAAGTCGGCGGGCCGAAAGGCTAGCCCCGATTTTTAGGGGATTAAGACCTACAAGGCGCTGGAAATGCACCAAGGGGCCGCCGAAAGGCTAGCCCCGATTTTTAGGGGATTAAGACAATCCTTCTTTGGCGTAGCTGATCTGGCCTCGCAGGCCGAAAGGCTAGCCCCGATTTTTAGGGGATTAAGACAGCGAAGGGCTCGACGTAGTTGTCCACCATGCCAAGCCGAAAGGCTAGCCCCGATTTTTAGGGGATTAAGACTCTTCTTCGTACTCGCGCACGGCCTTTTCGGCCGAAAGGCTAGCCCCGATTTTTAGGGGATTAAGACTGTCATATTGGCTCCATTTCGCGAATTTCAGGCCGAAAGGCTAGCCCCGATTTTTAGGGGATTAAGACGGTCTTTGATGCCTGCAATTGCTTGCAGGCGCCGAAAGGCTAGCCCCGATTTTTAGGGGATTAAGACAACACTGAATTCTCCTTCTTTCATGAGAACCGCCGAAAGGCTAGCCCCGATTTTTAGGGGATTAAGACGAGGCAGTCGGCCACTTCGGGCAGACTGTCGGGCCGAAAGGCTAGCCCCGATTTTTAGGGGATTAAGACCCAATTAAAGATTTAATAGATTTCCCAGTAGCCGAAAGGCTAGCCCCGATTTTTAGGGGATTAAGACGACGGTTGCCAGCACTCCAACCAGTTTTTTCGGGCCGAAAGGCTAGCCCCGATTTTTAGGGGATTAAGACATCGGGCATGGTCGAACGACAACCGCCATGCCGCCGAAAGGCTAGCCCCGATTTTTAGGGGATTAAGACCCTCTATAGAGGCGACACCGCAAACACTGAATGCCGAAAGGCTAGCCCCGATTTTTAGGGGATTAAGACTCCATCGGTATGCTCGACGGTTGCAAGCACGCGCCGAAAGGCTAGCCCCGATTTTTAGGGGATTAAGACTTTTCATGCACGCGCCAATTAAATACTTGGTCAGCCGAAAGGCTAGCCCCGATTTTTAGGGGATTAAGACCAGGCGACAATCCAAGCCACTCCCAATCTGAGCCGAAAGGCTAGCCCCGATTTTTAGGGGATTAAGACCGTGTCTGTGGGCGCAAAAAAACGTCCACCTCGCCGAAAGGCTAGCCCCGATTTTTAGGGGATTAAGACTTACCCCGTGCTTCTCGGCTGCCGCCAAAAGCCGAAAGGCTAGCCCCGATTTTTAGGGGATTAAGACGTCTTTACCCGCGCAGCGCGGGTTTTATCGCCGAAAGGCTAGCCCCGATTTTTAGGGGATTAAGACTCGTGGATTTTGTCAATGGCTTGCAAGGATTCGCCGAAAGGCTAGCCCCGATTTTTAGGGGATTAAGACGGCTAGCTTCGCCGCTTGGCCCTTACCACGAGGCCGAAAGGCTAGCCCCGATTTTTAGGGGATTAAGACGTTTTATTTAACTTTCAAGGATTTTGATTATGCCGAAAGGCTAGCCCCGATTTTTAGGGGATTAAGACGCTGGTTGGGCCTGTCCAGTCTGCGGCCAGGGCCGAAAGGCTAGCCCCGATTTTTAGGGGATTAAGACAGCACTTGGGTGATCGTTGGTGGGGGACTTCGACGCCGAAAGGCTAGCCCCGATTTTTAGGGGATTAAGACCGAGAGCACTGGCCAGCGAAGCGCGAACAGGGGCCGAAAGGCTAGCCCCGATTTTTAGGGGATTAAGACCCTGGATAGGTGCGGTGTTTTTGGCTGTAGCGCCGAAAGGCTAGCCCCGATTTTTAGGGGATTAAGACACAACAGTTTTGCCCGCCTTATTAGTCCATACCGCCGAAAGGCTAGCCCCGATTTTTAGGGGATTAAGACGTATCAAGAGAGTTGATGCTGTCAAGGATAGCGCCGAAAGGCTAGCCCCGATTTTTAGGGGATTAAGACGATGAATCTGCCGCAGGACTTCCCCGTATAAGCCGAAAGGCTAGCCCCGATTTTTAGGGGATTAAGACCCGTGGCGGCGGGCCATTCTCACGTCCCGACGGGCCGAAAGGCTAGCCCCGATTTTTAGGGGATTAAGACACCCTGCGGTTAACGCATGCCTAAAATTTGCAGCGCCGAAAGGCTAGCCCCGATTTTTAGGGGATTAAGACCGGGTTTTCTGGCCATATGCTAGAGTGTCGACGCCGAAAGGCTAGCCCCGATTTTTAGGGGATTAAGACCTTTTTAAACGCATCCAGTTCTGACACGCTGCAGCCGAAAGGCTAGCCCCGATTTTTAGGGGATTAAGACCAATGGGAGTGCTCGAAACCCCTAGACGCGCGCCGAAAGGCTAGCCCCGATTTTTAGGGGATTAAGACTTCCGTGATAGGGACATTGCGGATAGCATTAGAGCCGAAAGGCTAGCCCCGATTTTTAGGGGATTAAGACTCTGCCGCAGAGGCCCTTGCACGGGCGATTTCGCCGAAAGGCTAGCCCCGATTTTTAGGGGATTAAGACCCCACAACCTTCGTTCTCAACAATAAATTGTTTAGGCCGAAAGGCTAGCCCCGATTTTTAGGGGATTAAGACCTTGGTGCAAGTCGTCTCGATGAGCCTGCAAGCCGAAAGGCTAGCCCCGATTTTTAGGGGATTAAGACTCGGGTACGGGCCACCACGTCACGACTACCCGCCGAAAGGCTAGCCCCGATTTTTAGGGGATTAAGACACCCTTGGTAGCGACTAGGGTAAGTCCTACCGTATCGCCGAAAGGCTAGCCCCGATTTTTAGGGGATTAAGACGGCAGGCGGTAGTCGAGGCGCTCAGCGATTCTGCCGAAAGGCTAGCCCCGATTTTTAGGGGATTAAGACACATACAGGTGGCCGCCTTCGTATTCGTACCGCCGAAAGGCTAGCCCCGATTTTTAGGGGATTAAGACCAGGCCTTACGGCCTTCGAGTCGTTGACGACGGGCCGAAAGGCTAGCCCCGATTTTTAGGGGATTAAGACCGGGTCAGTGGTTTGCAGCCCCTTGCTGCTTGGCCGAAAGGCTAGCCCCGATTTTTAGGGGATTAAGACCCTCCATGCTGGAGCCATCTTCAAATTTCACGGGCCGAAAGGCTAGCCCCGATTTTTAGGGGATTAAGACCCTTAGTGGTTCCCGGTGCTGCCGGGGCAGGGTGCCGAAAGGCTAGCCCCGATTTTTAGGGGATTAAGACCCGGCGTTGCGGGCAATGTAGCGGGTGTAGGCCGAAAGGCTAGCCCCGATTTTTAGGGGATTAAGACGCTAGCCGTCCGCACGGCCAAGACTTCCAGCCGAAAGGCTAGCCCCGATTTTTAGGGGATTAAGACCTCAGCCGTTGCCCCCGTGTCAGGAGCCACGAGCCGAAAGGCTAGCCCCGATTTTTAGGGGATTAAGACTTGTCGCTTAGCGCTCGATACAGCTGACCAGCCGAAAGGCTAGCCCCGATTTTTAGGGGATTAAGACTGGTCAAAGTAACCGGTACCGTTTTCCCACTTGGGCCGAAAGGCTAGCCCCGATTTTTAGGGGATTAAGACCCGTGGAACATGGTGACCATACCGCAGCACTGGCCGAAAGGCTAGCCCCGATTTTTAGGGGATTAAGACTGAAAACGGATTGCCGTTGTTCAAAATCATTCAGCCGAAAGGCTAGCCCCGATTTTTAGGGGATTAAGACAGATGCAGTCGACACAGAATGCTCCAAAACCCGCCGAAAGGCTAGCCCCGATTTTTAGGGGATTAAGACTGTGGGTCTGTTCTGCGTCGATGATTTTTGCGCCGAAAGGCTAGCCCCGATTTTTAGGGGATTAAGACCCGCGTATGGCTTCGGATCGTCGGCATAGTCATCGCCGAAAGGCTAGCCCCGATTTTTAGGGGATTAAGACGGCTGCGTGCTTGTTGTTGTTGGCTTGCTGTCGCCGAAAGGCTAGCCCCGATTTTTAGGGGATTAAGACGAGCCAGCTTCTTGGTGTCTTGCGGGATTGGGCCGAAAGGCTAGCCCCGATTTTTAGGGGATTAAGACGCACTCATGTGCCTTGGTAGGGCGAGGGCAATTGCCGAAAGGCTAGCCCCGATTTTTAGGGGATTAAGACCTATTGAATGCGCTAAGGCCGTGGAACATGCCGAAAGGCTAGCCCCGATTTTTAGGGGATTAAAACGGGATTCGAGAATTCAGACAGGCCAAAAAAATACCCTGCCTGGGCACAGTGGCCAGGCAGGGTAGGTAAGCAGCGCTCAGCCTTTGGCGTTGGCCTTGAGCAGCACAACCAAGCCAATGCCCAAAGCAGACAAGATGCCGACCGTGCGCAGCAGGTCTTTGGCGGTTTTGGTGCTGATGATGATGGTCATGGCGTGTCCTTGCTGCCGTTGGGCTGGCGCGAGTCAAGAAGGTCGCCAAAGCGCGATTTGAGTAAAACGCCTGCGGGCCATGCCAGGGCGACGATGGCGACTACGGCCAGAACGACGATGGCGGTGTTCAGCGGCAGGTCGATGCTTGGGCTGTTGCTCATGGTGTGGCAGAGGTTGTTGCGGTGAAGTGATTGTGTGGGCCAGCAGGCCACTGGCCTGTTTTGGCAAGCTTGCCAAATGCGGCAAAGCCCGTTTTTCGGGCCATGATGCAGCCCATGCACACCCCCCACCCCTCATGGCCCATACCCCAGCAGGCCACCCTGCCCGCTGGCTGCACCCGCTGTGCATGGGCTGAAAACCAAGGTTTTACAGGGTTAACCCTAGGCTCCCATGCGCTAAGCTGTGCCCGAGATGTGGCATTCAAGGAGGTTTTTTGATGACCATGCAGACACTGACTTACCAAGTCAGCTTCAACACCCCGGCCTTTCTTGGCAACGCCGAGCAACAGGCCCAATGGCGCACGCCGCCGTTCAAGGCACTCATTCGCCAGTGGTGGCGGGTGGTGAAAGCGCCGCAAGTGGGCTACGACCACAAAAAGCTGCTGGCGCTGGAAAACGCGCTGTTCGGCGCAGCGTTTGACGACGGCGAGGCCAAGTCGCACCGCTCCCGCATTCAGCTTCGGTTGTCGGGCTGGGGTTTGGGTGTTTTGACGCAATTGCCTGCCATGGCAACGCACACCCACCCCGAAGTGAAGACACGCGAGGGCAAACCCGTTGCAGTGGACACGGCTGTTTACCTGGGTTTTGGCCCCGTGACTTTGCACGGCATGCGCAAAGCCATTGCCCCCAACACAGATCCCCTAGAACTGAAACTGCGCTGCCCCGAGGCGGATGCGCCCGATATTCGCAAAGCCATGCAATTGGCGGCATGGTTTGGCACCTTGGGCTCACGTTCGCGCAATGGCTGGGGTTCTTTGCACCTAGAGGGCGAGGGCTTGACCGCCTTGGATGGCCTGTGCGACAGCAAACTGGCCGAACAAGCGCCGCTGCGCACCTTGACCGCCGCCTTGGGTGACCGGCTGGCAGCCCAATGGCCGCACAGCGTGGGTTTGTGCGACGACAACCGGCCTGCGGTGTGGCGTGTGTTTGCCAGACGTGATACCGATCAGGGCAAATACATTGGGTTTGCTGATTGGAAAACCGCCATGGAGCGTTTGGCAGCGCTGAAGATTGGTTTTCGCACTCAGTTCAAATTCAACAGCGGCAAGCCCCACCTGCGTGTTGAAGACCGGCATGTGCTGGCGTACCCGGTAACCAATCACGATCTTGCGCTGACCAGAGATCGTTCCAAACCGAACAGCGCCCGTTTGGCCAGTCAAATGCGGTTCAAGGTGGTGCAGAACAAAGCAGGTGAATGCTTTGGCCTCATCACCCACTTGCCCTGCACCATGCCGACGGCTTTCTTTGGTGACAGCGGCATTCGCCCGCCAGACCTCAGCCAACAAATTGAAGTCTGGCAACAGGTGCATGCGTTTCTGAATGCACAACCCAACAGCTTGATCACACGCATTCGCAAAGGCTGAGCACCCATGACCAACTACCCCAAAAAACTCGCTGCTTGGCTGCACGACCCGGCAGAAAAGCAACTGGTGCTGATGCGTGACCGCGAAGGGCACGAGGGCGGCACATCGCGCCGCTTGCGTGAGGCGCTGGCCATTCCTGCCAAAGCCTTTGACAAACGCGCTGACTATCTGGCTGCCGCTGCCGACCGGCCCAACTGGCCGCGTGGTGACGATGCCCGGCGCTACCCGGCTTTTGAGGCGGTGAAGTTCAGCCAAGAGGCGGAGCTGATTCACCCGCTGTCGGGCAAATGCCTGAAGCTGGCTGGGCTGGGGCTGGATATTGGCGTGGACAGCATCAAGGCTGTGAGCCAAGACCATTTTGAGAGCCTGATTCAAAACGATGACCCGGACTTGCGCAAAACCTTTCTGGCTTTTTGGCGCTTTGGCCCCGAGGCGGGGCAGCACGCCACCGAGCTGGGGGCGCTGTGGAACATGCTGCCCGCCGATTCGCGCACGCCCGACCACAGCATTTGGGCGCATGTGGACACGGTATCGGCCATTCACACCGCGCTGGTGGGCGATGAAAACGGGCCAGACCAGCCCGCGCTGCTGGTGATGAGCTTTGGCCCGGTGCAGGGCTTCATTGGGCAGGCGCGTTCTACGTCTGACCTTTGGGCGGGTTCGCACCTGCTCTCTAGCTTGGTGTGGGAGGCCATGAAGCCCATCGTGAGCCACCTGGGGCCTGATGTGATGGTGTTCCCCGCGCTGCGCGGTGTGCCGGTGGTGGATGCGTGGCTGATGTCGCCCGAGGTGGGGGGCAAGCCGTTTCAGGCGCTGTTCAGGGAGATGGGTGCCGAGTTGCTGGACGACACCACCGACACCAACCCGCTGTTTGCGGCCAGTTTGCCCAACAAGTTCATGGCCATCGTGCCGTCGCGCCAAGTGCAGGCACTGGCTGAACGGGCCATGGCCGCCATTCGGCATGCCGCCAAAACCTGGGCGCTGGATGCCGCCGAGAAGGTGTTTGGCGCTGCCGGTGTGCCCATGACGGACGACACCCGCGCCCAAATCCAACAACAGTTGGCAGGCTTCCCCGAGGCGTATTGGGCTGCGGCCACTTGGCCCACAGACGGCGAGGGCTGCAAAGACGTGGGTGCCGCCAGCCAGCGCCTGCATACCGCGTTGGACAGCATCCACCCCGAATTGAAAAAGCAGGGCGTGTTTCAAGACCGCACTTGGAAGGTGTTGACCCAAGAACTGAAGCTGGAAGGACTGAACTTTTGGCAACCCAACACGGGCATTCTGTACCCCGCTGTGTACGAGCTGGCCGAGCGTTCGCTGGCCGCAGCCAAGGCCACCCGGCCTTTTGCGGCCATGCTGGAAGAGGGCCACCGCTGCACCCTGACGGGTGAGGCCGAATGGCTGACGCACGACCGCAGTTTGCTGGGCCTAAACCGGCGCGAGCGCGAAGCCCGCAGCGTGTGGGGCCAGCTGGCCAAGGCCAAAAAGTCGTGGGTGAAACCCGGCGAACACCTGGGGGCCATTGCCACCTTGAAGCGCCTGTGGCCGGTGCTGTTTGCCGAGCGCGTGAGCCGCCTGACGGGTGGCAATGTGCGGCGCTTTGTGGTCAGCACGCATGCGCTGGCGCTGTCCACCACGCTGGACAAGCTGCTCTCATCGGATGATTTGGATGCCGCCAAGCTGGCCGCGCTGGATGGGCTGGCTGCCGATGCCGACAAGCTGGACCCCGTGACGCTGCCCAAAGCCTTGATGCGCAAGCTGCGCCGAAAGGAGGGCCTGACGGAAACCCAGCGCAACACGCTGCGCTGCTTGCCCGCGCTGCTGGAGGACAAGCAAGACCTGATGGATGGCGGCATGCGCCCCGACAGGGCTATTCAGCAATTGCTGGGCGGTGCGCGGCCAGAAACCTATTACGCCCTGATCTTGATGGACGGCGACCGCATGGGCGGCTGGCTGGCGGGCAATGAAGACGACTACAAGCTGGCCTACCGCCAAACTTGGCACAGCAAGGTGCTGGCCGAAATGACCAAGCACGAGCGGCGCGATGCCCGCCTGAAAAACTACCTCGATGCCAAACGCCCGGTATCGCCCGGCAGGCATGGGGCCATTTCGCAGGCGCTGAACGACTTTTCTACCCGGCTGGCGCGTCATGTGGTGGAAGAGTGTTGCAAGGGCAAGCTGCTGTATGCCGGTGGCGACGATGTGCTGGCTTTGGTGGCGGTGGACGATTTGTTTGACTGCATGCAACTGCTGCGGCTGGCCTACAGCGGCATAGCCCCCAGCGATGACATGGGGTTGGGTGGAAGCGTGGGCACGCTGGCCGCTGGGGGATCAAGGCAACAGCGCCAGCTGTTGTTGAAAGACGGCTTTGGTTTGCTGCATGGCCGCCTGATGACGCTGATGGGCCACAAAGCCACTGCCTCCATGGGCGCGGTGGTGGCACACCACACCGCGCCACTGGGGGCGGTGCTGCGTGAACTGCGGTCGGCGGAGAGCCGCGCCAAAAACACGGTGCGGGGCAAAGATGCCCGTGGCAAAGACACGAACCGCGATGCGTTTTGCCTGCGCGTGCTCAAGCGCGGCGGTGGCGAGGTGAGCATCACCAGCCCCTGGTGGCCGGTGGACACGCAAAGCCAGCAGCCCGACACGGCCCAAAGCGCCCTGGCACTCATGAAGCAACTGGCCGAGCAACTGGCACTGACCGAGTTTTCTCGCGGGGCCATTTACCGGGCGCAGCTGTGGTTTGAGGGGCTGACCGACAACCCAGCCGATGCGCAAGACGAGCGCTGGCGCGAGCAAATGGCCACTTCGCTGGCCTACCAGTTCAGCCGCCAAAAGGGCGACAAGGCGGTGGCCCGTCGGGTGGTGGACTTTGTGTGTGACGTGATGAAACCCGCCCACCCCAGAACCGCGATTGACCACTTTTTGGTGACCAGCGAGTTTTTTGCCCGCGAATCCCGCGTCTTCCAAGAGCGGGCCGCTTCATTGACCACGCCTCAAACCCACGGAGTTGGCGCATGAACCCAGCCACCCTATCCGCAGCCGCCACAACCTGGGTGTATGTGCGCCCCACCGACAGCCTGTTTGTGCGCGGCAACTTGGCCTTTGGCGACAGTGGCGAACATGGCGCGTCGCTCATGCCGCCGCCGCCTTCGCTGTTTGCCGGGGCTTTTCGTTCGGCCCTGCTGGGCAACGATGCCGCGCAACTGGCCGCCTTTGTGCAGCACGGCCAGTGCAGCCACCCAGCGCTGGCCCAGTGCCTGGGCACGCCGCAGGTGCCGGGCGACTTTCGTTTGACTTGGTTGTCGCTGGCCGGGCAGCCCGCTGGGGCACAGGCAGGCGCAACACCCGAGGCGATTTCGCCATTGCCTGCCGACTTGCTGGTGTTGGGCAGTGCGTTTGCCACCTTGGCCCCCCGCGCTGTGCCCCACGGTGTGCAGTCGGCGGGTGATTTGCCGCTGCGCCCCACGCTGGTGTCGGCCAAACAAGAAAAACCCAAGGGCGGTGTGTGGCTGCGCCAAGTGGGTTTGGCCCAGCATTTGGCCGGCCAGTTGCCTGCCGACACGGCACAGCTGGAGGGCAAGCACCTGTACCAGCGCGACCCGCGCCTGGGCATTGGGCTGAACAACCAGAGCCGCACCGCCGAAGAGGGCTTGATCTACACCACCGAGGGTTTTGCCTTCAGCCCGCAGGGCCAGCCAGCGCCTACAGCCCCCGCACCGTTTGAAAGCACGGGTTTTTTGGTGGGGCTGCACGGTGTGCAGGCGCTGCTGCCCGAGCAAGGTGTGTTGCGTTTGGGGGGAGATGGCCGCAGCGCCCATTACCGCCGGGTGGCGTTCAAGCCGCCCGTGGTGGCAGACATTCCAGGCCAACAGGGCCGCTTCCGCCTGATGTTGCAAACCCCGGCCTTGTTTGCCCAAGGCTGGTTGCCCGACGGCGTGACCCGCCATGCCGACGGCAGCCACCGCCTGCAAGCGCCGGGCTTCAGCGCCCGGCTGGCCTGCGCGGCACTGGGGCGGCGCGACGTGGTGAGCGGCTGGGACTTGCACCAGTGGGCACCCAAGCCCGCCCAAGCGGCGGTGCCGGCGGGCAGTGTGTACTGGTTTGACCAGTTTGAGGGCAACCCCGGCAAGCTTGCCAACTGGGTGGAAAACGGCCTGTGCCCGCATGATTCCGCACAAGCCCGCCAACCCCGGCAGCACATTCGCCGCGCCGAGGGCTACAACTGCGCCCTGCTGGCCGCCTGGTCTTGAAACGCATTCCTGTCATACCCCTTTTAGAGAAAAGAGCCTGCCATGTTTGAAGCCTCCCAACTCGTGTTTTATTACGCCGTCAGCCCCGTTCACATGGGCGCAGGCAGCGCCATTGGGGCCATTGACAGCCCCATTCAGCGCGAAGTCCACACCCAGCACCCCATGTTTGCCGGTAGCGGTTTGAAGGGCGCACTGCGCCACCACTTCAGCCGCGCCTGGCCGCGTGAGGGCGACGGCAGCGGCAAGCCGCACAGCCTCATCAGCCGCATTTTTGGCCCCGATACCGGCGCGTCTGACTTTGCCGGTGCCCTGTCGCTGTCAGACGCGCAACTGGTAGCCCTGCCGGTGCGCTCGCTCAAAGGTGGCTTTGCCTATGTCAGCAGCCCGCTGGCGCTGGCCCGCTTGCAGCGGCTGGCGGTGCAAGCCGGTTTGGCGGCAGATTGGGCTGTACCCGCCGTGGCCGAAAACCAGGCGTTGGTAGCCAGCACGGCCTTACTGAGCCAGCGGCCCGGTGCGCAAGCCACCGCCGTGGCCAACCAACTGGTGCTGGAAGCCTTTGAATTCACCGCGCAAGCCAGCCAACCACTGCAAGACATTGCCCAATGGCTGGCCGCCCACGCACTGCCCGGTGCGGGCAACCCGTTTTTTGCCGACAAGCTCAAAACCGACTTGGTGCTGCTGCACGACACCGACTTTGCCCACTTTGCCCGCCACGCCATGGTGGTGGAGCCGCATGTGCGCATCAACGACGAATCGGGCACCGCAGACGATGGTGGCTTGTTCTATGTGGAAAACCTGCCACCCGAAACCCTGATGGTGGGCTTGGCGCAGGCCAGCGTCGAACGCTTCAAAAGAGACAGCCGCCGCAGCGAAACCCCCGAGCTGCTCAGCGCCCCGCAAGTGCTGGCCCAGGTGCTGAAAGGACAGGGCGGGCAACTGCCCGGCATCAGCGGCAAGCTGCTGCAAATTGGCGGCGATGCCACCACAGGCCGGGGGCTGGTGCTGGTGCAGGCAGTGGCTGGCCGCGAGTCTTGATATTCATCCAGGAGCTTTTCATGCGCGCCTATCAGTTCGAGCAACACATACCCGCAACGCACGCCGTCGTTTTGCCACTCCCATCCGATGTGGCAGGGAACGCAAAAATCATCGTCCTGTTTCCCGATGCGGGCGAAACAGCCCAAACCCTGTACCCCCCGTTTGATAACTTGGCCGAGTACACCGCGTGGTTGGAAACACAGCCACCGACCGGGCGAACCAAGGAAGAGATTGATCAATATGTCCGCGAAGAGCGTGACAGCTGGGACGATTGAGATGACGAAGGTCTACTTGGATGCCAATGTGGTCATCTACTACGTTGAGCAACATCCCTTGTTCTTTCCCCAGCTCAAGGTACTTTTGCTCGATCCTGCGAAACAGATCAAGGTGGCGTTCAGCGATTTGGTGCGCATGGAAACCCGGTTGCTGCCTGTCAGATTGGGCGACCACGCACTGCTCGCACGTTACGACCAGTTTTTTCAGGCACTGCACACGCCGCCTTTGCCCATGACAGGGCCAGTGTTTGACTTAGCCACGCAATTGCGTGCCCGGTACCGCCTGAAAACACCTGATGCCCTGCATCTGGCTGCCGCCATTTACGCGGAATGCGATGAGTTTTGGACCCACGACCAGCGCTTGGCCGCTGCTGCGCAAAACCGCCTGCAAGTCATCACCTTTGGGAGCAACCCATGACACAAACCCTAGACCAACAACGCGCCGCCCTGGCTTGGGGTTATGCCAAAGACGGCATGACCCAGCATGGCAAGGAACATGGCAAAGCGTACAAAAACCTTGCCAAAGGTGCCCCAGCACTCATCATGAACAGTGGGTTGATGCCCACGCTGGCGTTTTACAACGGTAAAAAGAAAGACTTGGCTGCGCAGCAACTGATGAACGATTTGATGTTGGGCATGGTTCAACGCCTGAAGCTGCAACCCGCGCCGCGTGACTTCAGCTCGTTCATGGAAATGCTCCAAAAAAGCGAATCCCGCGACTACCTGCGCTACACCGACGAGGCGCTGGAGTTGCTGAAGTGGATTCGGCAGTTTGTGGATGCGCTAGACACCAAGGGAGCTTGAGCATGATTCCTGAACTCGTGGCCGCTGTTCCCCGCTATCTGGGGCAATCGTTTGCGGAAGCCGCACCTGGGCACCGGTTCCAGATTTATTTCAATCACTGGGAAGCAGGGAAATTCACTGCCTACAAAGATGCGCGGTTGCCCGACATCAAGCACCTTGATAAGCACGAAAAGGACGCTATTCGCAAGGAGTTTGAAAAGCGCAAAAACCGCGCTGTAGGTGATACGTGCCCGTTGCCCAATGCCAGCAAAGCCCAAATCCAGGCCCTGCGCGAGCGCCAGCAAGCCCTGCACGCCCACCACGGAGCCAACGGCTACCGCATCAGCACCACCAGCAGTGCGCCGTTTGCCACCGGCCTGGGCAACGAGCACCCCATCGAGAACGGCTTTGCCTTCCTCACGCCCTACGGTTTGCCTTATCTGGCAGGCAGCGGTGTGAAAGGTATCTTGCGCCGCGCCATGCAAGAGCTTGGCGCAGAGGGCAAAGAGGGCTTTTCTGAAGAAGCCATCACCGCCTTGTTGGGTCCCGAAACCGTCAACAAGCCCGAAGACGCACGGCGCGGTGCCCTGGACTTTTGGGACGTGTTCCCCAGCCCCGCAGGCGACAAGTTGGTGGTTGAAATCATGACACCGCACTTTGGCAAGTACTACCAAGGCAGCGAAGTACCGCACGACTCCGGTCAGCCCGTACCGGTGAGCTTTTTGGCGGTGCCCGCCGGTTCTGCTTTTGACTTTCATGTGGTGTGCCAACCGGGCCGACTGCCCGAGTCGCTGCAAAAACAGTGGCGCAGCTTGCTGGATCAAGCCTTTGCGCATGCCTTTGAATGGGTGGGCTTTGGGGCTAAAACCTCGGTGGGCTATGGGGCCATGAAAGCGCCAACAGCACAACCCGTGGCGGTAGCCGCACCACAGCCGCAAGCCACCGCCAGCCCAGCCACTGCCGCCCAGCAGCCCGAGGCAGCAGGGCAACAGGTGTGGGCCAGTGCCACGCTGACCCTGAACCCCGGCACGGGCGAAATGCAGGCCAGCTTTGAAGGCAAGGTCGCCAAGGGCATGAAAAGTGAGGCTGACCGCTTGCGAGCCGCTTTGCCAGAAGACCAAGCCAGCAAATTGAAGAAAAAGCACACGCTCAAAGACGTGGCTGTACGGGTAGCGCCATTGGGCAATGGCTGGGTACTCAAAGGGCTGGCATCCACATGAATGAGTCAACGCCCGCGCCAGCGGCTGATGCGCAACAAGAAGATGCCGAGTGGCAAGACTTGCAAAACGCGCAAATGCTTTCCATGCAAGACGTGTGGGACAACCCAGACGACGAGGTGTGGAACAACCTGCCCAGCGATGCGCCAGTCTCTCCCCACATCCTCACCATCCCCCGCCCCCAAGCCCCCGCCTTGCCCGAAGCGGCTTGCTGGCCTGTAAGCCACCTGGGTTTCATGGACCCGCCCCAGTGGCGCGAGCGGGCGCTGGTGGAGGCTGACGACAGCCTGCTGCAACCTGTGGCCTATGGCGTGCTGTTCAACGACGCGGGCCATGTGTGGTGCTACCAACGGGCCGGGGGCGATACGCGGGTGGATGGCCGCCTGAGCTGTGGCGTGGGCGGGCATGTGGATGCGCAAGACGGCGGCCCGGCGTGGGGCCTTTTTGACCCAGAAGCCACCCTGCGCCGCGCTTGGCTGCGCGAACTGGCCGAAGAACTGCAAGCCGATGCGCTGCACTTAAGCGACATGCGCCTGCATGGGCTGGTTTACGAGGGGCAATCGGCCATTGGGCGGGTGCATTTGGGCGTGGTGTTCAGCGCCCGCTGGGTGTCTGCCGCGCCGCCCCAGCCCCGTGCCGGTGAAACCTTGCGCAGCATGGGCTTTATGCCGCTGGCCCATGTGGTAGCCGACGAGCGCTTTGAGCTGTGGAGCCGCTTGGTGGCCGCGCACCTGCTGGCCGCTTTGCACCCCGATCTACCCGCCTGATCTACCCGCCTGATTGCCCTGCCTGATTGACCTGCCTGACCCCATGACGAACCCACCAACCACACCGCCCACCGCTGCTGCCGCGCCCAACATCTTGCTGTGTACGCTGGGGGCCAGTTGGGCGGTGATTCCTGAAGTGCTGGGCTGGCTGGCCCCGGATGTGGTGGATTTGTACGCCCACCACCCGCAGCGGGCGGCGCTGGATGCCTTGCGCGCCCAACACCAGTTGCAGCGCCCCACCGAGCTGTGGGTTTGCACCACCCAAGGCCACCAGACGCAGGACAGCCTGCAACAGTTGCACCAGTGGTGGTTTTTGCTGCGCCTGCCCATGCCGCTGCGCATTTGGGCCGCGCAGGGCACCGACCAACTGGCCACGCAGGCGGAATGCGCCCACATCCGCGAGCTGACGCTGCGGGTGGCGCTGCTGGCGGCCGAGCGCTGCGCGGGTGGCGGGCAGTTGGTGCTGTCCTTGGCGGGTGGGCGCAAAACCATGAGTGCCGACCTGCAAACCGCTGCGGGGCTGTTTGGTGCAGCGGCTTGCCTGCATGTGGTGGGGCCAGACCCGCTGCCTGCCGAGCTGCTGGGCCGCACGCCCAGCGACAAGGCCCGGTTGCCGCTCTTGCTGGCGCAGCCCCTGCCCGCGCATTTGGCAACGGCCATCATGCCGCTGGTGGCCAGCACCGGCCAGCGCAATGAATTGCTGGACATGGCCTTGGACGGCCAGACGGTGAACAGCACCCGTTTTCCGGTGCCGCTGCCTGCGCCCCATGGCACCTGCGCTTGGCCTGCCCCGGCGCACAGCGACAGCTTGCACCAGGAGATCAGCCGCCGCCAGCAGGCCAGCAGCCAGTTGCTGGGCAATTTTTTGGCACAACTGGCGCAATCGGAACGGCATGAAAACTGGCGCAGCCTGTACCGCTTGCCCCCGGCCACCATTGACCGCCTGCGCCAAACCCCGCTAGGCCCCGAACACCTGGCTTGGCTGACGGCACTGCCCAAAGCCGACCTGCACCGTCACTTGGGCGGCTGCCTGAGCCTGGCGCAGCAGCGCAGCGTGGCCCAATGCATTTGGCAACAGCTGCCGCCCGCACAGCAACAGGCCCGGCTGCAAGACCTGCAAGCTTTGTTGCCAGTGAACCGTATTGCCGACGAGGCCCTGTCAGATTGGCCCTGGGACTGGCCGCAAACACTCAGCCAGCCGCATGACACGCTGCCGCAGGCACGGGCCGAACGTGCCGCTGCCCTGCTGCTGCACGCCAGCGCCGCGCAGTTGCAGCGCAACCTGTACGGCGTGACCGAGCCACGGCTGGCGCTGAAACACAGCACCCACGGTTTTGCGGCTTACGAGCGCCCCGGCGAGCTGAGCGGGTCGGCCTTGCTGAGCCACCCGGCGGCCCTGTTGCCTTATGCGCAGGCGGTGGTGCAGCAGGCCCAAGACGAAGGTTTGAGCTATTTAGAACTGCGCGGCAGCCCGCACAAATACCGCCCCGACAACCCTGCCGCTTGGCTGGCCGAGTTTCGGGCCGCCCTAGAAGCCGCGGGTGCGCAAACGGGTGCCGGGTCTGCCCGTTTAGGCCCCGCAGGCCGAGCCGTGCGCCTGGGTTTTATTTGGATACTGGACCGCCGCCAGCGCGAACAGCTGCCCGGCGTGGTGCAGCAAGCGGTGGCAGCACAGCAAGGCTTGCGCGGGTTTTTGCTGGGGCTGGACATGGCGGGCGACGAGGGCACGCACAACCCGGCCCAACTGGCACCGGGTTTTCTGCCCGCTTTCGAGGCTTGCTTGCCCATCACCATCCACGCGGGCGAAGGGGAGGCTGCGCACCACATTTGGCAGGCGGCTTACCACTTGCACGCCGACCGCATTGGACACGGCCTGAGCCTGAGCCAGCACCCGGAGCTGGCCAGCCGTTTCCGCGACCGGGGCATTGCCCTGGAGCTGTGCCCCAGTTCTAACCGCGAAGTGGTGGGCTTTGCCGACCCAGAACACCCCGCCAGCCAGGGGCTGGCAGCTTATCCGCTGCGGCAGTTCATGCAGAGTGGCCTGCATGTGGTGCTGTGTACCGACAACCCCGGCATCAGCCGCACCAACTTGCCCGCCGAGTTTTTGGTAGCAGCCCGCATGACGGAGGGCGGCCTGAGCCTGTGGGAGGTGCTGGCCTTGGTGCGGCAGGCTTTTGTGCATGCGTTTTTGCCCAGTGCCGAGCGGGAAAGCCTGCTGAAAGCCTGCGACGAACGGGTGTTCGGCCTCATGGCACCCGCATCGGCCTCAGCTTTTTAAAAACAAGCGGTACACCGGGTTCTGGGTTTCTTCCACATACGGATAGCCCAGGGTGCCCAGGAATTGGGTGAAGGCTTTGTCGTCTTTGGGCGGCACTTGCACCCCGACCAAGATGCGCCCGTAGTCAGCCCCTTGGTTGCGGTAATGGAACAGGCTGATGTTCCAGCCGGGGCGCATCAGGCTCAAAAACTTCAACAAGGCACCGGGCCGCTCGGGGAAGATGAAGCGCAGCAGGCGCTCGTCATGCGCCAGCGGCGAATGGCCACCCACCATGTGCCGGATGTGCTCTTGGGCCAAGTCGTCGTGCGTCAAGTCCAGCGCTTCAAAGCCGTGCTGGCTCAGGTGGCGGGCAATGTTTGCCGATTCGCCTTTGCCTTGCGTGGTCAGGCCCACAAACACATGGGCTTTTTCGGTGTCGTGGATGCGGTAGTTGAATTCGGTGACGTTGCGCGGTTTGCCGGGTAAAGAGTCGATCAGCTCGCAAAAGCGCCGAAAACTGCCGCGTTCTTCAGGAATCGTCACCGCCAGCAGGGCTTCGCGCTCTTCGCCCACTTCGGCACGTTCGGCCACGAAGCGCAGGCGGTCAAAGTTCATGTTGGCCCCGCACAGAATGGCGGCATAGGTTTTGCCGCTGGTCTGGTGTTTGTCCACATACTGCTTCAGGGCGGCCACGGCCAGCGCGCCAGAGGGCTCTACGATGCTGCGGGTATCGACAAAAATGTCTTTAATGGCCGCGCACACCGCGTCGGTGTCCACCACCACATAGTCGTCCACCAAACCGCTGGCAATGCGGAAGGTTTCTTCGCCCACCAGCTTCACGGCGGTGCCGTCGGCAAACAGGCCCACATCGGGCAGCGTCACCCGCTCGTGCGCCTGCACCGATTGCAGCATCGCATCCGAGTCGGTGGTTTGCACGCCAATGACCTGAATTTCGGGCCGTACTGCCTTGATGTAGTTGGCCACGCCCGAAATCAGGCCACCGCCGCCAATGGCCACGAACACCGCATCGAGCTGGTGCAGGTTGAGCCGCTGCAACTGGCGCAAGATTTCCATGGCAATGGTGCCTTGGCCCGCAATCACGTCGGGGTCGTCAAACGGGTGAACAAAGGTCAGTCCCTGCTGTTTTTGCAGGGCCAGGGCATGGCCGTAGGCATCGGAATAGCTGTCACCGTGCAACACCACCTCGCCACCCAGGGCGCGCACCGCGTCCACCTTGACTTGGGGCGTGGTGGTGGGCATGACGATGACGGCACGGGTGCCCAGCTTGCGCGCCCCCAGGGCCACACCTTGGGCATGGTTGCCTGCCGAGGCGCAAATCACGCCCTTTTGCAGCTGTTCTGGCGACAGATGCGCCATTTTGTTGTAAGCCCCGCGCAGTTTGAAGCTGAACACGGGCTGCTGGTCTTCGCGCTTGAGCAACACCGTGTTGTTCAGGCGGCGGCTCAGGTTGCGGGCGTGTTCCAGCGGGGTTTCTTGGGCCACGTCATACACGCGGGCGGTCAGAATTTTCTTCAAATAGTCCGCCGGGCTCAGTGTCGTGACGGGAGACAGGGGCGCGGCAGGCGCTACAGATTCGCTAGGGGTGGGGGCTTTGGGCAATCGGGCGGGCATGGTGTTTCCTCAGGCCGTGGATCATAGCCAGCCGCCGGGGGCGCATGGAGACAAAAAAAACCCGGTCAGAAGGAGCCTGACCGGGTTTGAATCCACCCGTAGAGGGCAGAGGAGACAACCAGAATGCGATGGCTGAAGTATATCGGCTTCATGCTGCAATGCAACATAGCACGCGGGGTTTTAGGGTCATTTTTGCTATCTTTTTTGAAGTATTGACCGGATGCTGTAGGAAATGCTGCACTGCAAAAATTTGCAAGCTGCTGGGGCGGGTAGCATGCAGGCTGTTGTTGGGCTGAATTTTTGTTGAATTTGTTACTTGGGAACGCTTGAATATGGAATGCACTGTCACCTGGACTGGCGCTGCCGGTACCCGCTCTCACATGGGCTTTGTGGCCGAAACCGGCAGCGGCCATGTTTTAACGATGGACGGCGCGCCCGATGCCGCCAAACCCGAAAACGGCGGTGCCAACCTGGCCCCGCGCCCCATGGAAACCGTGCTGGCAGGCACCGGGGGCTGTACCGCTTATGACGTGGTGCTGATTTTGAAGCGCGGCAGGCACGATGTGCGCGGTTGCAGCGTCAAGCTCACCAGCGAACGCGCCGACACCGACCCCAAGGTGTTCACCAAAATTCACATGCAGTTCACCGTCACCGGCAAAGGCATTCCGCCTGCTGCGGTAGAACGCGCCATTGCCATGAGCCACGACAAATACTGCTCAGCCAGCATCATGCTGGGCAAAACCGCCGAGATCACCACCGGGTTTGATTTGGTGGAGGTGGCGGGCTGAGGTCTTAAATCCGGTGCGCGACCGTCGTCATCACTTTGGCGGCAGCGCGCATCAAGCCGCGCACCGGCAGGGGCAGTTCTACCGCACCGGCATGCTGCGCCTCTCGGGCATGGCGGGCTTCGTCGTCCTTCATTTGCGCCACGATGGCGCGCGAGGCCATGTCGCCTGCGGGCAGGCGATCCATGTGGCTGGCCAGGTGCGCTTCGACCTGACGTTCGGTTTCCACCACAAAGCCCAAGCTCACGCCCGGCCCCATGCGTCCGGCCAGCAGGCCCAGCCCAAACGCCCCGGCGTACCACAGCGGATTCAGAACCGACGGGCGTGCGCCCAGCTCGTCCAGCCGGGCTTTGGTCCAGGCCAAATGATCGGTTTCTTCGCGGCCTGCGGCTTCGAGTTGCGTAGCCAGCGCTAGGTTGGGGGCTTTACCCGGCCCTGGGCTGCGTGCGGCCAGCGCCTGCGCGGTGTACAGCGCCTGCGCGCACACCTCGCCCACATGGTTCACCCGCATCAGCGCGCCCGACAAAGCCCGTTCATCCTCGGTCAGTGACGCATCGGGCCGCTCGGGCACCGTTGGGCAATCGCGCGAGGCGCGGGCGGGCACAAACAAGGTTCTCAGGGCGGCATCTGCCGCAGTCAAAAAAGCATCGATAGGCATGGGCAGTCCAGACGGTATGGCTTCAAGAGTCTCTAGTCCGTGCATCTTGCCACGAGGAAACCGCCTTGTGGCAGCGCAGTGCCTCGTCGGTGCGCCCCGTTTTTGGGCATAGGCCATCACAAAACCCGTCAACCGATGACCAAGTCTGGCGTGTGTGGCAGTGGCGCAACAATGTGTAAAGGGTTAACCCTGATTTTTGTGTACGTGACACGGGCTTTCATCGCGGCGAATGCCTTGATCTGGTGCAATGGCGCTGCTTCCACGATGGAAGTTGGTTCAAGGGCAACAGACCCGTGGCCTTTCTTTTCACAACCCTGGAGAAACTCTCAATGAAAAAGACTCTGATTGCCCTGGCCGCTCTGGCCGTGACCGGTGCAGCTTTCGCACAATCGTCCGTGACCCTGTCGGGTTCCTTGAACGTGGGTATTGTGGACACCGGTGCTGCTGGTGCCAAGGCAGCCGTGACCTCCCTGGGTGGCGGTGCTAACGCTATCAACTTCCAAGCCACTGAAGACCTGGGTGGTGGGTTGAACGGTGGTTTCACCGGCCAGATCCGTCTGAACGCTGCGACCGGCAACATCAACTCATCTGGTACTGGTACCGATGCCCTGTTCCATGCTGCTAACGCCTTTGTGGGCGGCAGCTTTGGTACCTTCCGTATCGGCAAGATCGCTGAAGCTGGCAACTGCGGTTTTGATCCTTGGGCTTGCACGGGCGGTGCTGCACTGTCCGCTGGTACGGGTATCTCCGCCTTGGTGGGTGCCGGTACGCAAGCCAGTTCGCTGAGCTACGCGACCCCCAACTTCTCGGGTCTGACCGCTGGTTTCCAAACCACCATGACCACCCGCGACAACGAGCGCACGGTGCTCAACGTGAACTACGCCAACGGCCCCCTGGCTCTGGGTTTCGTCAGAACCGACTCCAGCGCCAACACCGTTGCCAACGGCGGTACCGTTACCGATGTCAAAGGCAACAGCACCTCTATCGGTGCCAGCTACAAGCTGGACTTCGGTACGCTGAGCTTTGTGAACGTGGGTACCGAGAACGCAACAGGCACCAAAACCGCATCGATCAATTCGTTTGGTCTGACGGTTCCCATGGGTGCTTACACGGTCTTGGCTGGTTACAACAAAAACAGCAAAGCTGCTGCCAATGCTGACACCAAACTCGCCGTTGGCGTGAACTACGCCCTGAGCAAGCGCACCACCCTGGGTGCAGACCTGTTCAAGGCTGAGCAAGGTGCTGGCTCTGGCAGCGGTTACGCCCTGCGCGTGCGTCACACCTTCTGATTGCCAGCTGTCGCAAGACAGTTAGTGACCTGAAAAGCAAACCCACTGTGGCAACACAGTGGGTTTTTTTGTTGGCTGCTGAAGCGCAAAACCCAGGCAGCAGGCGGGGGCAGTGCTGAACGCATTGTTTGTTGTGAAAATGCGACAACCTTGACTGATCTAACCGGGTTTTAGGGTTAACCCTTTTGATCCGGGTTTTTACGGGGGTAGCATCCAGCCCGTGACTCAATCACACCCGGTTTCGATGTTCGAGGCTGGAAATTTCAACAAGGAAATCCTCATGAAAAAGTCTCTGATTGCCCTGGCCGTTCTGGCCGCTTCTGGTGCCACGTTTGCTCAGTCCAGCGTGACGCTGTACGGTGTTGCCGATGCCGTGATTCACAAAGATGCAGACAAATCCACCACCATGACCAGCGGTGGCGTGAGCGGTAGCCGTATTGGTTTCAAAGGCACTGAAGACCTCGGCGGCGGCCTGAAAGCCAGCTTCAAACTGGAACAAGGTGTTAGCCTGACCACCGGTACTGCCGCTGGTTTCAACCGTGAGACCAGCGTTGGTCTGTCCGGTGGCTTTGGTGAAGTTCGCGTGGGCCGTATGTCCACCGCTTTTGACGAAAACGCTGGTGCTACCAATCCCGTGTTTGACTCGGTGCTGTCGCCCACCAACGTCTTCAAAGGCTACATCACCGACCGCGTGAACCAAGGCATTTACTACTCCACCCCCACTTTCGGTGGCTTCAACGCTGCTGTCAGCTACAACCTGGAGCAAGTCGCTGGTTCGCAAAGCGTGCTGTCGCTGGCTGCCAACTACGCCACCGGTCCTCTGACCCTGGGCGCTGTGTTCCAAGACGAAGGCGATACCGCTGACGAAACCCAGACCCGTCTGAATGCTTCTTACGACTTCGGTTCGTTCAAAGTGCTGGCTGGTTACGGCATGGTGGACTCCAAAGGCGTGGACACCGCTCAGTACACCGTGGGTGCTGACGTTCCCCTGGCCGCTAACCTGGTGGTCTCCGCCGGTGTGGCTTCCAGCAAAACCGACGGTGCCAAGCGCCTGACCGGTTACAGCGTGGGCGCTGCTTACCTGTTGTCCAAGCGCACCACCGTTTACGGCGGTTACTACGGCGACAACGGTACCGCTCCTGCTTCGATCGAAAGCCGCGTTGGCTTCGGCGTGAAGCACACCTTCTGATGAACCGCAGTCGTGAGACTGCTGGTTTCGGATGAATAAAAAAACAGCCGCTGGTGCAAACCAGCGGCTGTTTTGTTTGTGGGGCAGTGCGGGGGCGCTGCGTGTTCGTTCACTGTTTGGCGGTAGCGGCCACAGGTGCTGCGGGCTTGGCAGCAGGTTTGGCCGCCGCGCTGGCCTTGTAGGCGGTGCCACCCACCGTCAGGCCATCGGCCGAGAGCTGGGCAGCGCGTTTGTCGCCAATGCCTGAGACCCGCTGCATGAAATCGTTCCAGTCTTTGAATTTACCCGCCTTGCGCTGCTCCACAATCTTGGCCGAGGTACTGGGGCCGATGCCTTTGATGCTGTCCAGATCGGCCAGACTGGCATCGTTGACATCGACCGCTGCGAAAGCACTGGCCGCCAAGCAGGCGAGCAGCGTGACAAGGGCTTTTTTGAACATGATGAGACTCCTTTTGACAATGAACTGGGGTGACAGCTGGAGTTGCCGCGGGCAGCGGGCAACCGGGGGTGAATGTAGGCCCGTGCGCGGGCTTGACCCATCCCCTGTTCAGGTGAACATGCCACCAACCCAAGCCCGCCAGCGGGGGTTGATGGCGTATCGGTTGGGGGCTGTGGTCTGCTGTGTGGCGGCACTGGCGGCCTGCACCACACCGGCCACTGTGCCCGATGACGAAGCCCCCGGCACCGCCCCGGCACAAGCCCTGAGCCCCACCGCACGGCGGGCCGCGCAAGCCCTGCTGCAAACACCAGAGACGGTGCATGCTTGGGAGCCGTTTCCGCTGCCGGGCAAAGACTTTGCGCCTTTTGAAGCCACCCAAGTGCTGGGGCGGCAGGCGCTGCGGGTGTCGGCCAATCAATCGGTGAGCATTTTGCGCCAGCGTACCGACAGTGTGCCGGTGCAGGCTGGGCAGTTGAACTTTGCTTGGAAAGTGGACGCGCTGGCCACCGATGCCGACCTGAGCGATGCCAGCTTAGAAGACTCGCCGGTGCGGGTGGTGCTGGCGTTTGATGGCGACCGCAGCCGCCTCTCGGCCCGCACGCATGCCCTGTCTGAACTGACCCGCTTGCTCACGGGCGAGCCGCTGCCTTATGCCACGCTGGCCTATGTCTGGAGCAATACCGAACCCGTGGGCACCGTGATCCTGAATCCGCGCACCGACCGCATCCGCAAGCTGGTGGTGGCTTCTGGCACCGAGACACTGGGGCAGTGGCACGACCACCAGCGCGATGTGCAGGCCGACTTTGTGCGGGCCTTTGGTGAAGCGCCTGGCCCCTTGCTGGCGGTGGCTTTGATGACCGACACCGACAACACCCAAAGCCGCTTGCAGGCCTGGTATGGCGGATTGGTTTTGCAGGCCCGTGCAAGCCGCTAAGTCGGCACTGTGTTGCCCACGAGACAGCCGTTTGGCCCAAGCGCCTGCCCATGCGGGTTAGCCCCGTGCAGCATTGGGAACGGATGTTGCATAGTGCCAACTCCATCCACTTGTTCAGGTGTTTTAACCCATGCCGTATCGATTGACTGTTCTTTGTGCTGCGCTGGCCCTCAGCGCAGGCACGCTGCAAGCCAAAACCTTCAAATGGACCAGCGCCAGCGACATTCCGACCTGGGACATCCATTCACAAAACAATGCCTTGGCCAACGGCGTGCATGCCTCGGTCTATGAGTCATTGGTCTACTACAACAGCCGCACCTACAAGCTGGAGCCGGTGCTGGCGACCAGCTGGAAGCAGGTCTCGCCCACCCAGTTGCGCATGAGCTTGCGCCAAGGCGTGAAGTTTCATGATGGTGCCCCCTTCACCGCTGACGATGCCGTGTTCTCGCTGGAGCGGGCCATGAGCAAGACATCCAACTTTGCGGTTTACACCCAGGGCATTGACCGGGTGGTGAAGGTGGACGCAAACACCATCGACATCTTCACCCAAGGCCCCAACCCGGTGCTGCTGAACCAACTGACCGAGCTGCGGATGATGAACAAGGCCTGGGCCGAGAAGAACAACTCGGTGGCTCCGAAAGACATTCGTACCAAAGAAGAGAACTTTGCGCACCGCAATGCCAACGGCACCGGCCCCTTCATGCTCAAAGAATGGCAGCCCGACCAGAAACTGGTGCTGACCCGCCACAACGGCTGGTGGGGCAAGACCGAGGGCAATGTGACCGAGGTGGTGTACACGCCGGTCAAGGCGGTGGCCACGCGCATGGCCGCGCTGCTCTCGGGCGAGGTGGATTTGGTGCTAGACCCCAGCCCGCAAGACCTGCCCCGCGTGCGGGCCGACAGCAACCTGAAAGTGATTGACGGCATTGAAAACCGCACCATCTTCTTGGGCATGGACCAGTTCCGCGACGAACTGCCCGGCAGCAACATCAAAGGCAAAAACCCGCTGAAAGACCAGCGCGTGCGCAAAGCGCTGTACCAAGCGATTGACATGGACACCATTGCCCGCGTGACGCTGCGCGGCCTGGGCCAGCCCACCGGTGCCCTGGTGGCCCCGCAGGTGAACGGCTGGACGCAAGGCGTGCACAAGCGTTACCCGTTTGATGTGGCCGCCGCCCAAAAGCTGCTGGCCGATGCGGGCTACAAAGACGGCTTTGAGGTGGACTTTGCCTGCCCAAACAACCGCTACATCAACGACGAGCAGATCTGCCAAGCCGTCACCGCCATGTGGGCCAAGGTGGGCGTGAAGGCCAAGTTGCGCACCCTGCCGCTGGTGACTTACTTCCCCATGATCCAGCGCTATGAAGCCAGCATTTACATGCTGGGCTGGGGCGTGCCCACGTTTGATGCGCTCTACAGCCTGCAATCGCTCACCCGCTCGGTGGGGGCCGGCGGCGACGGCAACTACAACGTGGGCCGCTACAGCAACCCGCAAATGGATGCCCTGGTGGAGCGCACCAAGAAGGAAACCGACCTGAAGCTGCGCACCGAGCTGCTGACCAAGGCATTGCAACTGCAAAACGACGACGTGGCCCACATTCCGCTGCACAACCAGATCATTCCGTGGGCCATGAAGAAAAACATCGACGTGGTGCACCGCGCCGACAACCGGCTGGACTGGCGGCTGATCAAGGTCAACTGACCGCAGCCCATGTTGGCATTCATTCTGCGGCGGCTGTTGCAGGCGGTGGTGGTCATGGTCAGTGTGGCCCTGATCGCCTTCATGCTGTTTCAGTATGTGGGCGACCCGGTGGTCTTTCTGCTGGGGCAAGATGCCACGGCTGAACAGGTTGCGGCACTGCGTGCCGACTTGGGGCTGGATCGCTCGTTTGTGGTGCAGTTTGCGCACTTTTTGGGCAACGCGGTGCAGGGTGAATTTGGCATCAGCCTGCGCCAAGGCACGCCGGTGTCGCAGCTCATTGCCGAGCGCTTCCCGGCCACCCTGGAGCTGGCGCTGGTGGCGGCGCTGCTGGCCCTGCTGGTGGGCATTCCCATGGGCGTGTATGCGGCGCTTAGGCGCGGCAGCTTCCTCAGTCAAGTGTTCATGACGGTGTCGCTGCTGGGGGTGTCGCTGCCCACGTTCCTCATTGGCATTCTGCTGATCCTGGTGTTTGCGGTGAACCTGGGCTGGTTCCCCAGCTTTGGCCGGGGCGAAGTCACGCAACTGGGCGGCTGGACCACCGGGCTGCTGACGGCCAAGGGCTGGCACCACATCACCCTGCCCGCCGTGACGCTGGCGATTTTTCAGCTCACCCTGATCATGCGGTTGGTGCGGGCCGAGATGCTGGAGGTGCTGCGCACCGACTACATCAAGTTCGCCCGCGCCAGGGGCCTGAGCAACCGGGCGGTGCATTTTGGCCATGCCCTGAAAAACACGCTGGTGCCGGTCATGACCATCACCGGGCTGCAACTCGGTGGCCTGATTGCCTTTGCCATCATCACCGAGACCGTGTTCCAGTGGCCCGGTATGGGCCTGCTGTTCATTCAGGCCGTCACGTTTGCCGACATTCCGGTCATGGCCGCCTACCTGTGCCTGATTGCGCTGATCTTTGTGCTCATCAACCTGCTGGTGGACTTGCTCTATGTCGCCGTCGATCCGCGCCTGCGCCTAGAAAAACCCGGCGGCCACTGACCGCCGCCATACCCCCTTCAACCGGAGAGATGCCCCCGTGATGAGCACCCTGCGCCGCTGGCTGGACAGCGACATGGCCCACAGCTTCCTGCACTCGCCCACCGCCTGGGTGGCTGCGGTGGTGGCGCTGCTGTGCGCATTCGGTGCGCTGTTTGCGCCCTGGGTGGCCCCGCACAACCCGTTTGACTTAACCACCCTGGAATTGAGCAACGCCCGCCTGCCCCCGGCCTGGAGCGAGGGCGGATCGACCCGCTTCCTGCTGGGCACCGACGACCAGGGGCGCGACATCTTGTCGGCCATCATGTTTGGTGCCCGCATCTCGCTGGTGGTGGGGCTGGCCTCGGTGGTGTTGTCGGTGCTGATCGGGGTGACGCTGGGCCTGCTGGCCGGTTTTTTGGGTGGCTGGGTGGACAGCCTGCTCATGCGCCTGTGCGATGTGATGCTGTCCTTCCCCGCCATTCTGGTGGCCCTGCTGATTGCAGGCGTGGGCCGGGCGCTGTTCCCGCAGGCGCACGAAACGCTGGCCTTTGGCGTGCTGATCCTGTCCATCACCCTCACCGGCTGGGTGCAGTACGCCCGCACGGTGCGCGGCTCCACACTGGTGGAGCGCAACAAAGAATATGTGCAGGCCGCCCGCGTCACGGGGGTGGCCCCGCTGCGCATCATGCGCCGCCATGTGCTGCCCAATGTGCTGGGGCCGGTGCTGGTGCTGGCCACCATTCAGGTGGCGACCGCCATCATCACCGAGGCCACGCTGTCGTTTTTGGGTGTGGGCGCGCCGCCCACCTCGCCCTCGCTGGGCACGCTCATCCGCATTGGCAACGACTATTTGTTCTCCGGCGAGTGGTGGATCACCATCTTCCCCGGCGTGATGCTGGTGCTGATTGCGCTGTCGGTCAACCTGCTGGGCGACTGGCTGCGCGATGCCCTGAACCCCAAGCTGAGATGAGCCCTCAATCCCTATGAGTCTGCTTCAAGTGAACCAGCTGGTGGTGGAATTCCCCAGCCGCCGGGGCACGCTGCGTGCGCTCGATGGCGTGTCGTTTGACATTGCCCCTGGCGAAATTTTGGGCGTGGTGGGCGAGTCCGGCGCGGGCAAATCGCTCACCGGCGCGGCCATCATTGGCCTGCTGGAGCCACCGGGGCGCATGGCCGGGGGCGAGGTCTGGCTGAACGGGCGGCGCATTGACCAGTTACCGCCCGATCAAATGCGCCAAGTGCGGGGCCGGCAGATTGGGGCCATTTTTCAGGACCCGCTCACCTCGCTCAACCCGCTGTACTCGGTGGGGCGGCAGCTGATAGAGACCATCACCACCCACCTGCCCGTCAGCCGGGCCGAGGCCCGCCAGCGTGCCATTCGGCTGCTGCAAGACACCGGCATTCCGGCAGCAGAGCAGCGGCTAGATCATTTCCCGCACCAGTTCTCGGGCGGTATGCGGCAGCGGGTCGTCATTGCCCTGGCCTTGGCTGCCGAGCCGCAGCTCATCGTGGCCGACGAGCCCACCACCGCGCTGGACGTGTCGATTCAGGCGCAAATCATCAGCCTGCTGAAAACCATTTGCAAACAGCGCGGCGCTGCCGTCATGCTCATCACCCACGACATGGGCGTGATTGCCGAAACCTGCGACCGCGTGGCCGTGATGTACGCCGGGCGGGTGGCCGAAATAGGGCCGGTGCATGCCGTCATCAACCAGCCCGCCCACCCCTACACCAGCGGCCTGATGGCCTGCATTCCCGACATGAGCCAAGACCGCGAGCGTCTGCACCAAATTGACGGGGCCATGCCGCGCCTGAATGCCATTCCCAGCGGCTGCGCCTACCACCCGCGCTGCCCGCAGGTACAGCCGCGCTGCACCCAAGCCCGCCCCGAGCTGCTGCCCGCCGGAGCCACCCGCGCCGCCTGCTGGCTGCACGATGCCGCCCACACCGCAGGAGCCCCGGCATGACCGCAGACACCCCGCCCTTGGTGCGCGCCACCGACTTGGCGAAAACCTTTGACGTGTCCGCTCCTTGGCTCAACCGGGTGCTGGAGCGCCAGCCGCGCCAGCTGCTGCACGCGGTGGACGGCGTGTCGTTTGACATTGCCCGTGGGCAGACGCTGGCCTTGGTGGGCGAATCGGGCTGCGGCAAAAGCACCGTGGCGCGGCTGCTGGTGGGGCTGTACGAACCGACACGCGGGGGCTTTGCATTTGACGGGCAAGATGCCCATGCCGCCTTCAAGACCCCGCAGGGCCGGGCATTGCGCCGTCGCATCCAGATGATTTTTCAAGACCCCTACGCCAGCCTGAACCCGCGCTGGAAGGTGCAAGACATTGTGGGCGAGCCGCTGCGCGAACACGGCATAGAAACCGCGCCCGCAGCACTGGCCGACCGGGTGGATGCGCTGCTGCAATCGGTGGGCCTGTCGCCCGCCGACCGGGTGAAGTACCCGCACCAGTTCTCGGGCGGGCAACGCCAGCGCATTTCCATTGCCCGCGCCCTGGCCACCCAGCCCGAATTTCTGGTCTGCGACGAGCCCACCAGCGCGCTGGACGTGAGCGTGCAGGCGCAGGTGCTCAACCTCATGAAAGACCTGCAACGCCAGCGCGGCCTGACCTACCTGTTCATCAGCCACAACCTGGCGGTGGTGCGCCATGTGAGCGACCAAGTGGGCGTGATGTACCTGGGCCGCTTGGTGGAGCTGGCCCCCAAACACCGCCTGTTCGACCAGCCGCGCCACCCCTATACCCGCATGCTGCTCGACGCGATTCCCAACATGCACGACACCGGGCGCGCCCGCACCCCCGTGCAAGGCGAAGTGCCCAACCCCCTGAACCCACCCAGCGGCTGCGCCTTCAACCCGCGCTGCCCCCTGGCCAACGACCGCTGCCGCCACGAACGCCCCCAGCTGCAAAACCACGGCAGTGGCTGGGTGGCCTGCCATGCGGTGCAAGAAGGGCGGCTGGGCTGAGGCAGCTGAGGCGGTGGTTAAAATCGCGGCCTCTCAAGGAGCGCTGCAGCGCCCCGTCTGGTGGGTGTCAGGCTTGAGACGTTTGCATCCGGGGCCTTGGCTGCCCCGCCAACCCTGGCAACGGCGCTCACCAGTTTTTGTTGGCACAACCTGGTGAGTCTCATGCCCGCTGTTTCTTCCGCTTCCCCCACGCCCCTCACAGCCGTCCCCCTGCCGCCGCCCATGCTGCTCTCGGGCCTAGAGCCGCTGCGCGTGGGTGCCGTGGCCACCGACGACACCCGTGGCGCTGTCGCTACCTTTGTGAACGTGGGCGAGCGCACCAACGTCACCGGCTCCAAAGCCTTTGCCCGCATGATCCTGAACGGTCAGTACGAACAGGCCCTGGCCGTGGCACGCCAGCAGGTTGAAAACGGGGCGCAGATTGTCGATGTGAACATGGACGAGGCCATGCTGGACAGCGAAGCGGCCATGGTGCGCTTCCTGAACCTGATGGCTACCGAGCCCGACATTGCGCGGGTGCCGGTGATGATTGACAGCAGCAAATGGAGCGTGATTGAAGCCGGGCTGCGCTGCGTGCAGGGCAAATCGGTGGTGAACTCCATCAGCATGAAAGAGGGGCTGGACGAGTTCAAACGCCAAGCCCGGCTGGTCAAGCGCTACGGCGCTGCCGCTGTGGTCATGGCCTTTGACGAGCAAGGCCAGGCCGACACCTATGCCCGCAAGATTGAAATTTGCGAACGCGCCTACCGGGTGCTGGTGGACGAGGTGGACTTTCCGCCGGAAGACATCATTTTTGACCCCAACATTTTTGCCATTGCCACCGGCATTCCCGAGCACGACAACTACGCGGTGGACTTCATTGAGGCCACCCGCTGGATCAAGGCCCACCTGCCCGGTGCCAAGGTCAGCGGCGGTGTCAGCAACGTGTCCTTCAGCTTCCGGGGCAACGACCCGGTGCGCGAAGCCATTCACACCGTGTTTCTGTACCACGCCATTGCAGCGGGCATGGACATGGGCATCGTCAACGCGGGCATGGTGGGCGTGTACGACGAGCTGGAGCCCGAGCTGCGCGAGCGGGTGGAAGACGTGGTGCTCAACCGCCGGCCTGACGCGGGCGAGCGGCTGGTCGAGATTGCGGAGTCTGCCAAAGGCGCGGCCCGCGATGACAGCAAGCAAAACGAATGGCGCAGCCTGCCGGTGCGCCAGCGCCTGAGCCACGCGCTGGTGCGCGGCATGAATGCCTTCATTGCCGAAGACACCGAGGCCATGTGGCGCGAGATAGAAGCCGAAGGTGGCCGTCCGCTGAACGTGATTGAAGGCCCGTTGATGGACGGCATGAACGTGGTGGGCGACCTGTTCGGCGCGGGCAAGATGTTTTTGCCGCAGGTGGTGAAAAGTGCGCGGGTCATGAAACAGGCCGTGGCCCACCTGCTGCCCTACATCGAAGCCGAAAAACAAGCCCTACAAGCCAGCGGGGGCGATGTGCAGTCCAAAGGCAAGATCGTGATTGCCACCGTGAAGGGCGACGTGCACGACATTGGCAAGAACATCGTCACCGTGGTCTTGCAGTGCAACAACTTTGACGTGGTGAACATGGGCGTGATGGTGCCCTGCCACGACATTCTGGCCCGCGCCAAGGCCGAGCGGGCCGACGTGGTGGGCCTCTCGGGCCTGATCACGCCCAGCCTGGAAGAAATGCAGTACGTGGCCGCCGAGATGGAAAAAGACCCCTATTTCCGCGAACGCGGCACCCCGCTGCTGATTGGCGGGGCCACATGCAGCCGGGTGCACACGGCGGTGAAAATTGCGCCGCACTACAGCGGCCCGGTGGTATACGTGCCCGATGCCTCGCGCAGCGTGAGCGTGGCCCAGGGCCTGATTGGCGAGGGCCGCAGCGCGTTTCTGGCCGATTTGCGCACCGACTACGACCGCGTGCGCCAGCAGCATGCCCACAAAAAACAGGTGCCCCTGTGGCCGCTGGCGCGTGCGCGGGCCAACAAATGGCAGCCCGACTGGGCCAGTTACCAGCCGCCCCAGCCCAAGTTCATTGGGCGACGCGTGTTCAAAAATTTTGACCTCGCCGAACTGGCCCACTACATCGACTGGGGGCCGTTCTTCCAGACCTGGGACTTGTCCGGCGCTTACCCCGCCATCTTGCAAGACGCGGTGGTGGGCGAGCAAGCGCGCAAGGTGCTGGCCGATGCGCAGGCCATGCTGAAAAAAATCATCGAAGGCCGCTGGCTCACGGCCAACGGCGTGGTGGGCCTGTACCCGGCCAACCAGGTGAACGACGACGACATCGCCCTCTACACCGACGACACCCGCACCCAAGTGGCCCTGACCTGGCACGGCCTGCGCCAGCAAACGGAAAAGCAAGAAATTGACGGCCAGCTGCGCCCCAGCCGCTGCCTGGCCGACTTTGTGGCCCCGCACGGCGTGGCCCCGGACTATGTGGGCGTGTTCGCCGTCACCGCGGGCTTGGGGGCTGAGAAGAAAGAACAGCAATTCTTGGCCGCGCACGACGACTACAACGCCATCCTGTTCAAAGCCCTGGCCGACCGCTTGGCCGAAGCCTTTGCCGAATACCTGCACCAGCGGGTACGCACCGACCTCTGGGGCTATGCCGCGCAGGAAGCGCTGAGCAGCGCCGACCTGATTGCTGAGCGCTACCAAGGCATCCGCCCCGCGCCGGGCTACCCAGCCTGCCCCGACCATTCGGTGAAACGCGGCCTGTTTGCCCTGCTGCACTGCGAAGACATCGGCATGGGCCTGACCGACAGCCTGGCCATGACCCCAGCGGCCAGCGTCAGCGGCTTCTATATGGCCCACCCCGAGAGCGCGTATTTCAACGTCGGCAAGATCGGCGAAGACCAGGTGCAAGACCTGGCGCAACGCAGTGGCGTGGCCGTGGGCGAATTGCGCCGCTGGCTGGGGCCGAATCTTTGACCGATGGGTGAGGAATCCTGGGGGATAGTGGCTACGATGCCCCTTGCGCGCCGGTGGCTGGCACCGGCGGCACATCCACCCCGGAGACTGAGCATGCTGAACATCCTGATTCCTACCGACGGCTCCGAAGCCGCCCTGCTGGCCGTGCACCATGCCCTGCGGCTGGTTGAACACGGCTTGCAAGCCCGTTTTGTGCTGGTCAATGTGCAAGAAAGCGCCACCCTGTACGAAATGGTGGTGGCCCACGACCCCGATGTGCTGCACAGCGTGAGCGAGCAAGCGGGCCTAGACCTGATGCGCCCAGCGCAAGACCTGCTGGAAGCCGCAGGCCACAGCGTGGAGGCCGAAGTGGTGACGGGCGACGATGCTGCGCAAATGCTGATCGAGGTGGCCGAGCGCTACCGCTGCGATGCCATCATCCTCAGCGCACGCGGCATGGGCAGTTTGCGCGCGGCGCTGCTGGGCTCGGTGTCGCACGAACTGCTGCAACACGCCCCCGTGCCGGTGACGGTGGTGCGGGCCACCGAGGCGGAGGAGGACTTAGCGGCGGATGCCGATGGCGATGCCGCCACGGACCGCTGAGCCGCCACAAGGCCCTGCGCCCCCGAAACCTAGCGGGGCTTGTGCGGCCTGACGATCTGCACCACTTGCGGCTGGCTGGCGCGGGCCTTTTGTCCCGGTGCCCTGTCACAACCCGAGCAGCCACAGCCCGCACTGGACTGGTTTTGGCGGCTGAGCCAGCGGCGCAGGTGTGCGCCCAGCGGCCAACCCGAAGCCAGCAGCCCAGCGGCCAGTGCGCGCCGCCAGCGGGCGGGCATGAGGCTCCACAGCACATACAGCAGTGCCACGCTGACGATGCACGCCACAGCCACGGTTTGCATGTTTACGCCCCCAGCCAAGTTGCTACCCGGAAGGTGATCCACGCCGCGCCATAGGCCAAGGCGAACAAATACGCCGTCATGAGCAGCGGGTAGCGCCAGGAGTTGGTTTCTCGCTTGACCGTGGCCAGGGTGGACAGGCACTGTGGCGCAAACACAAACCAGGCCAGCAGGGCGTAAGCGGTGGCGGTGTGCCACTGCGCCGTGAGCATGGGGGCGAGGCTGTCAGCCACGGCATCGCCCGTGGCCGAGAGGGCATACACCGTACCCAGCGCGCCCACCACCACCTCACGCGCGGCCATGCCTGGCACCAGGGCAATGCAGATTTGCCAGTTGAAGCCAATGGGGGCAAACAACACCTCCATCGCTTGGCCCATGCGCCCAGCAAAGCTGTGCAAGATGGCGGGGCCAGTGGCATCCGCCGCCGCTTCTGGGTAGCTGGCCAAAAACCACAGCACCACCGTGAGCGCAAAAATGATGGTGCCCACCCGCACCATGAAGATGCGTGCCCGCTCCCACAGCCCCAGACCGAGGTTGCGCAGGCTGGGCCAGCGGTAGGGCGGCAGCTCCAGCATCAGGGGCTGGTAGCGGCTTTTCATCCAAATGCGCTTGAAGCTCCACGCCACCAAGCACGCCGAGAGCACACCGGCCACATACAGCCCAAACAGCGTGAGGCCGCGCAGGTTGAAGGGGCCCACCGTGCGGTCGGGCACAAAGGCGGCAATCAGCAGGGCATACACCGGCAGGCGGGCCGAGCAGGTCATGAGCGGCGCAATCATGATGGTGGCCAGCCGGTCGCGCCAGTTGGCGATGCTGCGCGTGGCCATGATGCCGGGCACCGCACAGGCAAAGCTGGAGAGCAGCGGAATGAAGGCCCGCCCCGACAGGCCCACCTTGCCCATCAAGGTATCGAGCAAAAAGGCCGCACGCGGCAGGTAGCCCGAGTCTTCCAGCACCAAGATGAAGAAAAACAAAATCAAAATTTGCGGCAAAAACACCAGCACGCCGCCCACGCCAGCCACCACGCCGTCAATCAACAAGCTGCGCAAGGGGCCGTCGTCCATGTGACCCGTGAGCCAGTCGCCCGCCCATTCCATGCTGGCTTTGATGGCATCCATGGGCAGATTTGCCCAAGAAAACACGGCCTGAAACACCACAAACAGCAGCCCCGCCAAAATGAGTGGCCCCGCCAACGGGTGCATGACCCAGGCATCCAAGCGGCGGTCAAAACGCGGCTGGCGCATGGCGGTGGGCACGGCCAGGGCCATGATGCGCCGCACCTCGT
Organism: Pseudomonadota bacterium; assembly: GCA_041192045.1. GTDB lineage: Bacteria > Pseudomonadota > Gammaproteobacteria > Burkholderiales > Burkholderiaceae_C > Hydrogenophaga. Next base: position 67,021 of record JBEENR010000013.1, read on the forward strand.
GTTGCAGCGCTTGCACATCGGACGCATCACCCAGCAGCGCCACGCCGTGCGCGGGTAACGCCAGGGTGCAGGGCTGTTCATGCAGGCTGGTCAGCGCTTGCGTCAGGGCGGCGCGCAGGCCATCGGCCCCACCCGATTGCACCGCCACGGTTTCCACCACCGGGCAGCCCAGCTCGGCAGCGAGTGCGGCCACATCAATGGCCAAGCCCCGGCTGCGCGCCACGTCAGCCATGTTGAGCGCCACCAGCATGGGGCGGCCTAAGCGTTTTAACTCTAGAACCAAGCGCAGGTTCATGCGCAAGTTGGTGGCATCCACCACCGCCACCAGCACATCGGGCACGTCTTCGCCAGCGCGACGGCCTTCCAGCACTTCCAGCGTGACTTCTTCATCGGCGGTGGCGGGGTTCAGGCTGTAGGTGCCGGGCAGGTCAATCAGGGCCACCTGACGACCATCGCCCAGGCGGGTGAAACCCACTTTGCGCTCCACCGTCACGCCCGCGTAGTTGGCCACTTTTTGGCGTGCGCCGGTCAGCAGGTTGAACAGCGCGGTTTTGCCGCAGTTGGGGTTGCCCACCAGGGCTACGCTCAAGGGGTGGACGGGCAGGGCAGCGGGGTCAGAGGCCGTCATGACGCGGGGCCTTCAAACCGGGGTGACTTGCACGCAACGCGCTTCCAACAAGCGCAGGGCAAACAAGGTGTCACCGACTTGCACCGCCAGCGGTTCGCGCCCTCCGGGGCCACGCTGCACCACGCTCACCGGCTCGCCCGGCAAAAAACCCAGCTCGGCCAAGCGGCGCAGCACACCGGCATGCATGTCGGGGGTGGCCGCGACCAGCAGGTCCACGGTGGCAGCAGCGCCCGAGGGCAGGTCATTGAGCAGCATGGGAGTGAGCCGGTTGAGTCGATTGAGGGTGGGGCAGCGCATGGCAGTGCGCCAAATGCGAGTGTATCTCATTTAGCTTTGATCGCCCATTCGTGAAACCTCTAAATTACGTTTAGAGAAACCTATTTACCTATGGTGAATGATTGGCTATAGTGCGGCATGGCCACTTACCAATACCCCCAGTTCCCCTACCGCAGCCCGCACGACCTGATGGCGGGTGCGCCGCAACGCAAACCCTTGGTCATTGTGGGCGGTGGGCCGGTGGGGCTGGCCGCGGCCATTGATGCGCGGCTGCACGGCCTGCCGGTGCTGCTGCTGGACGAAGACGACAGCGTGTCGTTTGGCTCGCGGGCAGTGTGTTATGCCAAGCGCACGCTGGAAATTCTGGACCGCCTGGGTGTGGGCGAAGCGCTGGTGAACAAGGGCGTGAGCTGGAATGTGGGCCGCACCTTTCTGCGCGAAGACGAGGTGTACCAGTTCAACCTGGTGCCCAGCGCCGGGCACCAACGCCCCGGCATGATCAATTTGCAGCAATACCACCTAGAAGAAGCCTTGGTACGGCGGGCCACCGAACTGGGGGCCGACTTGCGCTGGAAACACCGGGTCAGCCAGGTGCTGCCGCTGGCCGATGGCGCACGCCTGACGCTGGACACGCCCGACGGCGCGTTCGACCTAGAGGCCGACTGGCTGATCGTGGCCGACGGCGCACGCTCGCGCATCCGCCAGCAGCTGGGGCTGGACATGGCCGGTCAGGTGTTCAAAGACCGCTTTTTGATTGCCGATATGGTCATGAAGGCCGACTTTCCCGCCGAACGCTGGTTCTGGTTTGACCCGCCCTTCCACCCCCAGCAAAGCGTGCTGCTGCACAAACAAAGCGACAACGTGTGGCGCATCGACTTCCAGCTCGGCTGGGATGCCGACCCGGAAGTGGAAAAACAGCCCGAGCACGTCATGCGCCGGGTGCGGGCCATGCTGGGCGATGCCCGCGAATGCACGCTGGAATGGGCCAGCATCTACACCTTCCAGTGCCGCCGCATGACCCGCTTCCGCCACGGGCGGCTGCTGTTTGCCGGTGACGCGGCACACCAAGTGTCGCCCTTTGGTGCCCGCGGGGCCAATTCGGGCTTACAAGATGTGGACGACCTGATCTGGAAACTCGCGGGCGTGATGCAGGGGTGCGCCCCGGAATCGCTGTTAGACAGCTTTGATGCCGACCGCGTCTATGCGGCTGACGAAAACATCCGCAACTCCACCCGCTCCACCGACTTCATCACCCCCAAAAGCGCCATCAGCCGGGTGTTTCGCAACGCCACCCTGGACTTGGCCCGCCACCACCCCTTTGCCCGCAAACTGGTCAACTCGGGCCGCCTGAGCGTGCCTGCGGTGCTGGTGCAGTCGGCCCTGAACACGCCCGATACGGAAGCGTTTGCGGGCGACATGGTGCCCGGCGCAGCGCTGCTGGATGCGCCACTGCGCCAACACGGCCAAGCCTGTTGGCTGCTGCATCAGCTCGGTGGCCGCTTCGTGCTGCTGGCCTTTACCGGCGCAAACGGCCCCAGCGCTGCCCAGCAAGCCCAGGCCAGCGCACTGGCCCAGGGCATTTGGCCGGTGCAAACCCTGTGGGTGTTGCCGCCAGACACCGCCGTCGCTGCGCAAACCCCCCACCTGCACGACCACGACGGCTTGCTGACCCAGCGCCTAGATGCCCGCCCCGGCAGCGCCTACTTGGTGCGCCCCGACCAGCATGTCGCCGCCCGCTGGCGGCAGTGGCAGCTGGATGCGGTGCAAGCCGCCTTGCAACGCGCTACCGGGAACACCGCCAGCCACACCCTCGCCCACACCGCCGCAGCCACCGCCGCGTCCGCATCCCCGCCCGCGCAGCCCCTGCGGCTGGAGCCGAACTTCCACGAGCCCGGCCAGCGCTATTTCCGCGACTTCACGCCCGGCGACGATTTTTACGAAACCCTGATCGACAGCCACCGCGACCTCAGCGATGCCCAAAGCGCGCAGCTCAATGCCCGGCTGGTGCTGCTGTTGGCCAACCACATTGGCGACCTGTCCGTCATCCGGCAAGCCCTGCAACACGCCCGCCAAGACCTTCAACCCGAGTCCGCCCCATGAACATCCGCCAAATTCACCATGTTGCCTACCGCTGCAAAGATGCGGAAGAAACCGTTCGCTGGTACCAGCAGCACCTGGGCATGAACTTCGTGCTGGCCATTGCCGAAGACCAAGTGCCCTCCACCCGCGCACCCGACCCCTACATGCACATTTTTCTGGATGCGGGTGGCGGCAACATCTTGGCGTTTTTTGAGCTGCCCAACGCCCCCGCCATGGGCCGCGACCCGAACACGCCCGACTGGGTGCAACACATTGCCCTGCAAGTGGACAGCGTGGCCGACCTAGAAGCCACCAAAGCCCGCCTAGAGGCTGCGGGCATTGCGGTGGTGGGCATCACCGACCACACACTGTTCAAGAGCATTTATTTCTTCGACCCCAACGGCCACCGCCTAGAACTGGCCGCCAACACCGGCACCCCGGACATGCTGGCCCGCCTCGATGCCGTCAAGTGGGACATGCTGCGCGAATGGAGCGCCACCCGCCGCGCCCCGAAGCACGCCGCTTGGATGCATGACAAAGCCTTGCGCACACCTGATGTCGGGGCATGAGCGCCTCCCCACACACCCTCTTCGATGATCTGCAAGCCCTGGTCACCGGCGTGCTGTTCGTCAGCCTGGGACTGGCCCTGTTCAAACACGTCGGTCTCATGACCGGCGGTACCGTCGGGCTGGCTTTTTTGGCGCACTACGCTAGCGGCTGGGCCTTCGGGCTGCTGTTCTTCGCGATCAACCTGCCGTTCTACTGGCTGGCGTGGCGGCGCATGGGGCCACGCTTCACCCTCAAAACCCTGGCCGCCGTCAGCCTGCTGACGCTGCTGACCGAGCTGCTGCCCCAGTGGCTGACGCTGCAAGCCGTTAACCCCCTCTTCGCCGCTGTGGCCGGGGGCCTGCTGGTCGGGGCCGGGTTCATCATCCTGTTCCGCCACAAGGCCAGCCTGGGCGGGCTGAACGTGCTGGTGATGTGGTGCCAAGAGCGTTTTGGCTGGCGCGCTGGCGTGGTGCAAATGCTGATCGACAGCAGCATCTTGCTGGCCTCCTGGCCCTGGCTCGATGCACCGCGCCTGGCCCTGTCCATCTTGGCCGCGCTGGCGATGAACTTCGCACTGGCAGTGAACCACAAGCCGGGGCGGTATGTGGCGTTTTGAGGGCGGTGCCTGGGCTCAGGCTTTCAAGCCGCCACGCGGCGCGTCGGTGCTCAGCCCGCCGTACCGCCACCCGTGCGGTACTGGCGCAGCGCTTGCTGGGTCACGGTCAGCTGTTCTTGCAAGGGTGTGATCAGGTCGGGGGACAGGTCTTGTGGGGTTCTGCGCCCCAGCTGTTCAATGTGCGCGGCTGTCTCGGCAATGCGTTTGAAGCCCATCAGCAGGGCCGTGCCCTTGAGGCTGTGGGCGGCAAACACGGTGTTTTCTACATCGCCCGCTTGCAGGGCCGCTACCAGCACATGCAGCGTGCCCTGCGGTGGGGCCAGCAGGCTGTCCACCATTTCTTGCACATCTTCTGGCGGCAGCATGCCCGCAATCTCGTCGTAGGCGGCGGTGTTGAGCACCTCGGCCAGTTGCGCATCGCTCAGGGCATCGTCGGCCAGCACCGGCGCGGGGGCTGCGTCGCTGGCGGTCTCGTGGCTGACGACAGCGGGTGTAGCGACCGGTGCAGTGACTGGTGCAACGACTGGTGCAGCGGGTGGGTTGTCGGGGGTGGGCTGCACTGTGGTGGGGGTCTCGGGTGCGTGATCGGGCTGGGGGCTGGGGGTTGTTGGGGTTGGGGGTGCGGTTGGGGCTTCTAGCAGGCCGCAGCGTTGCAGGGCCCGTTGCAGGTCGCTGGCTTGTAGGGGTTTGCTGACGAATTCGTTCACGCCGATGCGTTTGGCCCGTTGCCGGGTGTCGTTCACCACGTCGGCAGTGACCAGCACCACTTTGATGTCGCCCAGCGGGGGCGACATTTGCCGGATGGCTTCGGTGGTGGCCATACCGTCGAGCACGGGCATGTGGTAGTCGAGCAGCACCACATCAAACCGCTGCCGCCCCAGCCAGTCCAGGGCTTCAGCGCCGTTTTCGCAGAACACGGCATCGTGGCCCATTTTGTCGAGCAAGATGGCCATGAACTTCAGGTTGGTCGGGTGGTCTTCGGCCACCAGCATTTTCAGCCGCCGCGTTGGCCCGGTGGGTGCGGTCGCGGGCTGGGTGTCGGCTTCACCGGGGGCGGCTTCGGGCAGGTGCAGCGTCACGGTGAAGACCGAACCCACGCCCAAGGTGCTGCTGACTTCAATATCGCCACCCATCATGCGGGCGAGTTTGCGCGAAATCTCCAGCCCCAGACCGGTGCCCCCAATGCGTCGGCGCAGCGAGTTGTCGGCCTGAAAGAAGCGGGTAAAGAGCTGCTCCAGCGTTTCGCTGTCCATGCCGATGCCGCTGTCTTGTACCGTCAGCACCACACCCACTTGATCGGCGGGTGCGGCGGACACACGGGCTTGCACCCCGCCGTGCTGGGTGAATTTGATGGCGTTGTTGATGAGGTTGTACAAAATCTGTCGCACCCGTGTGGCATCGGCCAGCAGCCACTCGGGCACGGCTTCATCTACCGTCATGTCCAGCGACAGGCCCTTGTTGCCTGCCGATACCTGCATGAGGTTTTGCACGTCTTGCACCAGTTGGCGCACGTTGACGGCTGTTTCGGCCAGTTTGAGCGTGCCAGATTCGATGGTGGACACGTCCAGGATGTCGTTGAGCAGGCCCAGCAGGTGTTGTGCCGAATCGCGTGCGGTGTGCAGGTAGTCGCGCTGCTGCGTGGTCAGGTTGGGCTGCTCCATCAGGGTGAGCATGCCCAGCAGGCCCTGGAACGGGGTGCGGATTTCATGGCTCATGTTGGCCAGAAACACACTTTTGCCGTGGTTGGCGGCGTTGGCTTGGTCGCGGGCAAAGGCCAGTTCTTGGCTGAGTTTTTGCAGCCGGGCGTACTGCTGTTGCTGGCGGCGGATCTGGTGCACCAGCAGCAGCACAAAGGTCAGCATCACCGCAATCTGCACACTCACCAAGCTGATGATGAGTGAGCTTTGCTGCTGCAATTGCTGGTTGCGCTCATCCACAAACCGGGCCACGGCGCGGTTGGCCTCGCGGGTCAGGTCGGCCACTGGGGGCAGCAGGGTTGTGACGGTGGACTCCAGCACGGCCAGTTGGGTGCTGTTGTTCATCAACGCATCGGGTTCAACAAACAGCGGGTCCGCCAGCGCGACAAAGGCATCTATCGCCGTCATGGCGTGCTGGAAAGCGGGCGTGCCGTCAATCAGGTCGCGCCGGGGCATTTCGGTCAACAAGGTGATGCGGCTCAGGAACACCTCGTAGCGCTCGGCCAGTTCGTAGGGGTCAACCTGCGCCGGTTTGTTGACCGCCTGGTGCAGTTGTGCATCCAGGCGGCTGAGCTCGCGCTCTAGCTGGTAGGCCTGCCACATGATGGAGTCCACTTGGTTGGTGGCCACATCACGCAGCAGCTGGAACTGCTGCCATTGAATCCAGCCCAGTGGCGTGAGCATCACCGCCAGTACCCCGGCAATGACCTTGATCCACCGCCCACGCTGCCAATGGGCCAGGTCTGGCAGGTCCCACATCACTGCACGTCCAGGGCTTTGAGCTGCCAGATGGAACGTTCGTAATACGTCGAGCTGCGCAACTCGGCGGCGCTGTCAAACGGGAACACCACAAACAGCGGGCCTTTGTCGCGCACCGACATGGGTTTGTCGTCGAGCAAGCGGGCCACGATCACGGGGTATTTCTGCACGTCGCTCATCGGGATGGTGATCTTGTAATCGTTGATGGCCACGGCGCTGATGTCTTTACCACTGGCTTTGACAGCGGCCAGCACATCGGCCAGCAGCGGGCCAGTGAACTTGACCGGCTTGTCGTACCACGGCGTGCTGGTGGTGAAGCTGTGCTGCGGCAGGGCTTCAATCATTTTCATGTCGAAGCGTGCGACATCGCCCGCGTTTTTGGTGGCGATCTTGCCCGATATGGTCAGAATAGGCCGCCCGGCGGGGGGGTCTAGGGCGAGCACGGGGGCAGACAGCATCAGGCCAGCCAGAAGGCCAGCGGCGGTGAAAGTGCGGCGGGTGGTCATGGTGGAGTTACCTCGGTCAGTCAAACGATCAGGGGGTGTGATTGCAGCAGGTTTGCAACAACAGGCCGCATGTTAGCGGTGCAGACTGACAAATGTCATGCACTGATGACGTATTTGCATACAAAACTGGCACACATCCCGCCGCCGACTCACCCGGCGGCGCGCTGGTCTGGGGTTGGGGCACCTTGCACTTGGTAGCGGCTGCCTGTCCCAGAGCCTGCCACCACACGCCAGCACTGTTGGTGAAACGCGGCCACCGTGGGCCGGTGCGCAATCGACACCAAGGCCCCGTTTTCGCGCAGTACCACGGTTTTCAGGCGTTCGTACAGCGTGGCCTCGGCGGACGCGTCGAGTGCGCTGGTGGCTTCGTCCACAAACAGCCAGCGCGGTTTTTTCAAGAAAGCGCGGGCCAGGGCTAGGCGCTGCTGTTCGCCGCCCGAGAGCTTTTGGCCCCAGCTGTCTTCGGTGTCGAGCTGGCTGGCCAGGTGCGGCAACAGGGCATCGTGCAGGGCTTGCTGCAAGTCGGCATCGCTGTACTGCGCGGGCGTGGCCGGGTAGGCCAGGGCGCAACGCAGCGCACCGTTGGGGAAATACGGCCGCTGCGGCAGAAACATGACGCGCTGTGCAAAGTCCGGCGGCAGGCGCAGCTGGCTGCTGGCCCACGGCCAAATGCCCGCCACCGCCCGAAACAGCGTGGATTTGCCACTGCCCGACGGCCCAGTCAGCAGCACCGTGTCGCCCGGTGCCAGCCGCAAACCGCCCGCTGCCAGCAAGGCGCTGCCATCGGGCAGGCTCAGTTGCACATCGTCCAGCCACAGCGCGTCGCTGGGTGGCGTGTGGGTCGCGGGGGCTGTGTTGGGGGCACCGGCTGGGCGCGGGTTGTGTTGCAGCGCCTGAAAACTGGCCTCAAAACTGGTGATACGGTCCGTGGTGGCGCGCCAGCTGGCCAGCCGGTCGTAGTTGTCCACAAACCACGACAGCGCGTCTTGCACCCGGCCAAAGGCCGAGGCAATTTGCATCAACTCGCCCAATTGAATGGCCCCACTGAAAAAGCGCGGCGCGGCCACAATGAACGGAAACACCACCGCCGCCTGCCCAAAGCCCACGGTGAACCACGTCAGCCGCTTTTGCGCCGTGATGAGTTGCAAATAGTTCGTCAGCACCGCCGCAAACCGGCTGCCCAGTTGGCCGCGCTCCACCGCCTCGCCCCGGTCTAGGGCAATGGATTCGCTGTACTCGCGCACCCGCACCAAGTGGTGCCGGTAATCGGCCTCGGCCCGCTGCTGCCGGAAGTTCAGCCCAATCAGCGGTCGGCCAATATAGTGGGTGATGACGCTGCCCAGCACGCAATACACCACCGCCATCCAAACCATGAAGCCGGGAATGACCCATTCTTCACCCCGAAAGCTGAAAGCAAAACTGCCCGAGAGCGCCCACAAAATGCCGACAAAGCTCACCAAGGTCACCAGCGCATTGAGCAGCCCCATGGACAAGCTGACCGAATAGCTGGTGAACAGGTTCATGTCTTCGGCGATGCGCTGGTCTGGGTTGTCCGGCGTTTTGTCGGCGTTGCCGGTAAAGCGCGACAGCTCCAGGTGGTAGAAGGCTTGGTTGGCCAGCCAGCGGTTCACGTAATGCGCCGTCATCCAAGCCCGCCAGCGCATTTCCAGCAACTGCGTCAAATAAAACCGGTACACCGCAATGACGATGAAGCCAAACGCCAAATAGGTGAAACGCCCCAACTCGCGCCAGAACACCGGCGCGTCCTTGTTTTGCAGCGCGTCGTAAAACACCCGGTTCCAGTCGTTGAGCAGCACCAGCATGTACACCGCCGCCAAGTTCAGCACCACGATGGCCGCCAGCAGGCCGCGTGCGCGCCACTTTTCTTCGCCGTTGAAATAAGGCGCAGTGAGTGCGGCCACCTTGCCCGCGAACAGGCGAAAGCTTTGGAATTTGGACAGGGTTGGGGTCATGGAAGTTTTCTCAGCGGGGGCAAGGTCTGCAAACACTGCTGCCCCAGCGGGGTCAGGCGGTAGCGCTGGAGGCGGCTGTTGGGTTTGTCGGGCAGCGTCATCTCAACCAAACCGGCTTGTAGTGCGGGCTTGAGGTAGGCCTTGCGGAAATGTTCCCGATCTGTCAACGTCAGCGCGTCCTGCAAGGTCTGCCGATCCATGTCACCGATCAGGTACGACAGCAGCGCCGCGACTTGCGGGGTGACTTGCGGGGTGACTTGCGGGGTATCTTCGCCTGTGACTTGCGGGGGCTCCGATGACGGCACCAGTGCCAGCGCATGCCGGGGCAGGCGAATCACGAACGCGAGGCGGTCGTCGTCCGTTTCAAACAGTGGCGCGGGCGAGCCGTTAGCGGCCATTTCCTTCAGGATTTTTGGGATGCCGGTCGAGCGCCCTTCGGTCATGTCCAGCTCTTTCAAGAACTCGCCAATCCGCCGGTTGCGGTAGCGGCGGCTGACGGCACGCCCAGCCTGAAGATCGGCCAGCCGGATGGAACGGTCTGGGCCAGGGTAGCTGACGATGACCAGCTCTTCATGGCTGATGCGCACCTCAATCGGTTCGCGCTCCTCGTAAGACCGGTGGTACACCGCATTCACCAGCGCTTCCTCAATGGCGGCATAGGGATAGTTCCAGACCCGCGTGGCCTCGGCCCTGTCCGGGTGTTTGATGACCGTTTCGCGCAAAAAATTGCGCTGGATGTAGCCCAAGGCCTCCCGCGTCATGCGCGCCAGCGGGCCTTTGAAAATCTTTTCTTCAAAACGACTGCCCCCCGCCCCTTCGGGAAACCACACCACGTCAATCTGCACGCCAGGGAAAAACCGCTCCGGCGCGTCATGGAAAAACAGCAGGCCCACGTTTTTCGGCCACGGCGATTCGGTGGGGCCACCCGCCACATGCATCTGCCGCGCCAGCGCCTCCAGCGACAGACCCGGCGCATCCGCCGCCAGCGCACTGCCCACTTCTTGCAAAAAAGCCTGCATCAGCGGTTTGGACAGATCCTCAATGCGGGCCGCCTGCTGGTAGCGGTCGTCAAACGGCACCTTGGCCGCCAGACTCAGCAGCTCCTGTTCCGCCTCGCCCTTGGCCTCGACGGTGCTGCTGTAGCGCCGGATGTAATGCCGCCAAGTTTTCTTGTTAGCGGTCACGGCTTCGGGCGCTTTGTAAGGCCGGTTCTGCCCGCCCGGTGCCCACAACACCATCAGCTTTTGGCCCTCCACCTCTTCAAGGCTCAGCATCGGGAAATACGGCGGCTGAATCAACTGGCAAGCGGCCAGCAACTCCTGCTGAATTTTGTCCAGCTGATGCTCGGCCAGCCCCACGGGCGGAAACACCGGTTGGCCGTGGGTATCGCAGTCCTGCCCAATGACCACATAACCGCCGCCCAGGTTTTCAAAGTCGTTGGCAAACGCGCAGACGGTGCGGATGATCGCGTCCGGATTCCAGCCGGTTTTGTACTCAATGCGCTCGCCTTCCACCGTGCGCTGGCGCAGCAAGTCGGTGAGGTTGATGGGGAGTTTGGTCATGTCAGCTGTTCACCCATTCGCAACCCCCGCCACCACATGCCCCGAAGGCACGTGCAGCGCGGCGGATTCGATGTGGCCGGTTTGGTCGTCGAAGAAAAAGTCCGGCTCAAATTCGCGCAAAAACGGCCCCTTGGGCAGGCCGCCCAGAAACATGGCTTCGTCCACTTCAATGCCCCAGTCCATCAGCGTGCGGATGGCGCGTTCGTGCGCCGGGGCGCTGCGGGCCGTGACCAGCGCGGTGCGTACCCGCATGCTGCGCGTGCCCTCGGTTTGCAGGCGGTGCAGGGCCTCTAGCAGCGGCTTGAACGGGCCACCGGCCAGCGGTTGCGCGGCGTGGCTGGCTTCGTGCGCCTGAAAGGCCGACAAGCCCTGGGCTTGGTACACCCGTTCGGCCTCGTCCGAGAACAGCACCGCGTCGCCGTCAAAGGCAATGCGCACCTCGTTCGGGTGGGCATCGCTGGCGCGCACCGACTGCGGGTACACCTGCGCGGCGGGCACGCCGGTTTCTAGCGCGGCGCGCACATCGGCCAAGTGGGTGCTTAAAAACAGGTTGGCGCGCAAGGGGCGCAGGTAGCGCCACGGCGGCTGCCCGCGTGTGAAGGTGCCGCGCTGAATGGGCAGGCCGTAGTGCTGGGCTGAGCGGAACACCCGCATGCCCGACACCGGGTCGTTGCGCGAGAGGATGACCACATCCACCCGCTGCGTCTGGGCATCGTTAAAAGCCAGCAGCTTCTTGGCCAGCGAAAACGCCACCCCCGGCTGCGCGGGCTGTTCTAGGCGGTCCAATTGCAGCTTCATGTAGGCCCGGTCGTCACCGGTTTCAAAGAGGCGGTTTTCTTCCTCAAAGTCAAACAGCGCCCGCGATGAAATCGCCACCACCAGTTGTCCATCCAGCGTTACTGCCATGTTCAGCGCCTCCAAGGTTGTTCGGTCAGGGCAAGGTGGCAAGCGTAGCCCAAGTGCTGGGGTGGGGGGGTGAGCCGGGCCGGAAAATGTGTTGGTGGTATCTGGCCCCGATTGGTGCGGTTCACCTGAAGCAAGCGCCCATGCTTCCACCCAAAATCTGGGTCAGCGCCCCAGCGTGAGAGGCAAAATCGCACGCATGTAAAACGTGACATGATTCTATTTTTTACTGAATAATCAATGGCTTATTCAAAAAACATCTTGTCAAATGCCCGATGCTTTGCCCCAGACGCTGCCCGAATCCCAGCCGCCATCGCAGGTTGATTCCTTATCCGAGCGCGTGCTTTCGCTGATGCAGGCCGCCGGTGCAGCCGGCATGACCGCTGAGGGTTTGATGGCGCAGTTGGCCGACACCAGCCGCTCCACCCTCAACCGCCGCTTGGCTGCGCTGGTGCAGCAGGGCAGCTTGCGCGTGCTGGGGGCGGGGCGGGGCACGCGCTATCTGGCGGCTTCGCCGCTCAGCCGTGCGCAGGTGGACGCGTATTTCAGCCAGCACTGGCAAAGCCGCCCGGTGGCCCGGTTTGAAGAAACCTTGCTGGGGCCAGAGCCTGGGCTGTCGCTGGAACAGGCACAGCGGCTCATCGCCATTCAGACGCTGGTGCCCCGGCTGGATGCCCAATTTTTTGCCAGTTTTGTGGTCGATCTGTCGTGGGGCTCGTCGGTGTTAGAGGGCAGCACCTATTCCATGCTCGACACCGAAGCGCTGCTGCTCTACGGCCAGCGCCACCCCGACAAACCCACGGAAGACGCGGTGCTGGCCCTCAACCACCGCCAAGCCGCGCAGGCTTTGTGGGCCAACCCGGCCCTGACGCTGGACAACGTGTGCCAATGGCATGCCCTGCTGACCTCCGATCACGGGCTGCAAGAAGTGGCTGAATCCGATCATTTTTTACCTGAACACCAGCGCGGCAAACCGCGTGAGTACGAAGATGTGAACCTAGGGGGCAGTGCCTATTTGCCCCCGTTCAGGCCGGGCACGGGCTACATCGCCAAGTCGTTGCGGCGCATCTTGGAGCAGGCTAACGCCCTGCACCCGGTGCAGGCGGCGGTGTACCTGATGTCGCGCCTGCCCTACCTTCAGGCCTTTGCCAATGGCAACAAGCGCACATCCCGGCTGGCCGCCAACGCCTTGCTGGTGTCGCAGGGCTATGCGCCCATTTCATTTGCCGACATGGACAAAGCCAGCTACATCCGAGGCATGGCGGCGTTTTACGAGCTGGGTCTGGTGGACGTGCTGGCCCAGGTGTTTGTGCAGGGCTACATCCATTCCATCGTGCGCAGCAGCGTGGTGCCAGTGGCCATGCGGGGAGCCGGGTTCAAGGTAGGGCCACTGGTGCAGACGCTGACCCACCATGTGCTAACGGGCCAGCGCCCAGCCGATGCGTTGGCTAGCTTGTTTTTGCGCTGACCACGTCTATAGCCGGGCGTTTGTTTTATCGACGCTGGAAGAGCGCCGCCAAAACCCACGGGTCGAGGCATGGCACACGTTTGACTTTGCGCTGCGCCAAGTGGAGGCGCACCATTTTCTGCTGACCTATGCACTCCAGCAGCCCACCCGTTTGTCACGCCGCGCCACGTTGTGGCGGCAAACCGGGGCCGGGTGGCAATGCGTTCGATATGGCTTCAGATCGGACTGGAACACGCAGATGCCAGCGGTAGATTTAGACAACCCATTCCTGTCGGACGATAAAAACGACAGGTATCTACAAGACAGCGCACGGCGGCTTGGACAGCTGTGCGCTGCCTCCAGACTGCATGCTCAAAGCACAAAATCCGTCGCCGCCAGCGAAGCAGGCACTACCCCAGTGAGCGCAATCTCAAACTCCGCATCCACATCCGCATCGGTGTTCAGGTAAACGATACCGCCGCTGTAACGCACCTGTCCTGCCGTGGTCGTGAAGCTGGTG